>JAMNXO010000003.1 GCA_023653115.1 Erythrobacter sp. | reverse complement strand
TTGCCAAGGTTGGGGTCGAGGGTTCGAATCCCTTCGCCCGCTCCATTTTCCAAACCACAAAACCGTTGTTGTCCGGCACATGTTTCCGCGTGCGCGGGCGTTGTCGCATTTCTGCCGCAGTCGGCGGCGCGCGCGCGGCGGCCTGCGGCTTTTCCCCTTGCATTTGCCGCATCCGGCGCTAGCTGGACGATACGTTATCTCATACAAGCAACGGGAAAACCCATGATCAGTCGCACGATCTCTCTCGCGCCCTCGCGTCTTGCTCTTGCCACGGTGCTCGGCATCGCTGTCACAGCCAGCCCGGCGATGGCTCAGGATGCCACGCCGCCGCAGGCAACCGCCCCGGTCGAAGATGACCTGCACAATCGTCAGGCTGACGATCAGGGCAACATCATCGTCAGCGCCTCGGGCCTCAAGGAACTCGACGTGCTGGCCGGCACCAGTGTGCTCGAAGCGCGTGACATCCAGCGCGACGGTGTGAACGGCCAGATCGGCGATCTGCTGACCAAGCTGCCGGGCGTTTCGGCCACCAGCTTTGCCCCCGGCTCCTCGCGCCCCGTGCTGCGCGGCCAGCAGGGCGAGCGTGTGCGCGTGCTGGTTGATGGCGTGGGCACGGCCGACGTTTCGAACACCTCGGTCGATCATGCCACCACGATCGAGCCGATCACGGTGGAGCGCATCGAAGTTCTGCGCGGCCCCGCAGTGCTGCTTTATGGCAGCCAGGCAATCGGCGGCGCGGTCAATGTGATCGACAAGCGCATTCCGGTGCGGATGCCCGAAGAAAACTTCCACCTCGATGCGATTGGCGGCATCGATAGCGCCAGCAATATGCGCACCGGCGCGGCCTCGCTGGATGTCGGGATCGGCTCCAGCCTCGTGTTCCACGTCGACGGTTCGTGGCGCCAGTCCGACGATATCGAAATCGGCGGCTTCCAGGTGGCTGACGCCCTGCGCGCCGATCTGCTGGCCGATGCGGCAGAGGAAGAGGCCGAAGGCGAGCTGGATGAAGCCGCAGAACTGCGCGAGGCGGCCGGCCAGCGCGGCACGGTCCCCAATAGCGCGGCGGAAAGCTGGACGATCAATGCCGGCCTCGGCCTGATCCTCGGCGAAAGCACCTTCGGCGCCTCGATCGGCTATTACGATTCGAACTACGGCGTGCCGACCCGTCCGGGCGCAGGCCACCACCCTGCTGAGGAAGGCGAAGGCGAAGCCGCTGGCGAGGAGGAAGGCGAGGAACTCGTCACCATCGGCCTCGAACAGTGGCGCGCCGACTTCAAGGGCGACATCTACCTCGGCGAGGGCGCGTTCGAGCGGCTCAAGCTGCGGGTCGGTTATTCGGACTACACCCACACCGAATTTGAAGGCGACGAGATCGGCACCACCTTCGATTCGACCAGCGTCGAAGCGCGCGCCGAACTGGTGCAGAACGCCGAAGGCACGCTGCGCGGTTCGACCGGCCTGCAATACACGCACCGCGATTTCTTCGCTGTCGGGGCTGAAGCCTATGTCGCGCCGAACCTGACCGATCAGGTGGCGATCTTCACGCTGCAGGAATTCGGCACCGGCCCGTTCCAGATCGAAGCCGCCGCGCGCGCCGAATTCACCAAGGTGAAGGCCCAGACGCTCGGCATCGAGAATGACTACGACACGGTCTCGGGCGCGCTCGGCTTCGTCTATGAAGGGCTCGAAGGTGTCCGCATGGGCATCAACGGTTCGCGCGTGGAACGTGCGCCGAGCGCGGAAGAACTGTTCTCCAACGGCCCGCATATCGCGACGCAGGCCTTCGAGATCGGCGATCCGAACCTCGACACCGAAACCGCCTGGGGGCTTGAAGCCTATGCGCGCGGCAGCCTTGGTGCCGGCACCTTCAGCCTCGCAGTCTTCAAGCAGTGGTTCGGCAATTACATCTTCCTCGAAGAAACCGGCGCCGAGGAAGATGATCTTCCGGTGTTCCAGTATCTCCAGCAGGATGCCGATTTCTTCGGGGTCGAGGCGGAGCTGTCCTATCCGGTGATTGACGCCGACGGGTTCCGCCTGCTGACCGATCTGCGCGCTTCCTATATCGAGGCCGAACTGGCCGATGGCACCGCCGTGCCGCGCATTCCGCCGCTGAGCCTGCTCGGCGCACTGGAAGCGCAGACGGGCGCCTTCGATGTGCGCGGCGAAGTGCAGTGGTTTGCCGAGCAGGACCGCGTGACGACCTTCGAAACGCCGACGGACAGCTTCACGCTGGTCAATGCGCTGGTCGCGTGGCGGCCGCTTGCGGACAATCAGAACGTCACCGTGCAGCTGGCAGCGGACAACATCTTCGATGTGAACGGCCGCCGCCACGCCAGCTTCACCAAGGACTTTGTGCCGCTGCTGGGCCGCAACTTCCGCGCGAGTGTGCGTCTCAGCTTCTGAGGCGCTGCGCGTCCGGTAGGGTCGCAATCAGGGGCAGCCGGCCAGATACGTCTGGTGTCCGGCTGCCCCTTTTTGCTTGCGCTTAATCCTCCACCGCAAAGGTCAGTTCGGCGTGCTCTTCGAGCCGCGTGACCAGATCTTCGCCAAGGAAGCTGCCCGGCGTGCCGATCCCGCCCGGCTTGGTGCAGGCCAGCAGCGCGATGCCGGTTTCGCTGAGCATCCGGCAGGTCGAGCCGTAGCCCGGATCATACCGGCCCTTCACGCCGAATTGCAGGCGGCCCCCGTCGGCCATGTCGGCGACGAAGACGACATCATAGAAGCCGTTTTCGCGTTCTTCCTTGGTCGGGCCTTCGCCGGGCTTGGGCGGCTTGGCGCCGAACGGGTTCTTCATGAATTCGAGCGCCGCATTGGCCGCTGCCTTGCCCGCTTCGCCGGGGCTGGTCAGCATCATCTCGTCATACTTGAAATCGGTCCCGTAGGGGTGGCCGAGCAGGAAGTTGGTGCGGTGGACGTTCTTGGTGTTGATCGGGGCCATCACGAAAGGCGCGGACCACTTGCCCAGATCGTCTTCATGGCTCGGGATCATGCCCGAAGGCTGATCCGGCCCTTCAAAGCCCGGGGTGAGCGCGAAGGGATTGCGCAGCACGTTGATGAGCGAGGGGCTTTTCGCCGCCGCTTTCATCGTCGCACCAAGGCTGGCGGCGGTGCCGCCCGAGAAGGTGCCCTGCATCGCACGCACGCGGCCACGGATGCGTGGGGCCGGCTTGCCGAAGCGTTCGACGCAGGCCTTCTGCGTCATCATCACGCCGAGATCGAAGGGGATCGAATCGAAGCCCGACGAGAAGCAGATGCGCGCGCCCGAGGCTTCGGCGGCCGCCTGATGTTCGGCGATCTTCTCGGCCATCCATGCAGGCTCGCCGCAAAGGTCGGCGTAATCGGTGCCGGTGGCAACGCAGGCGGCGACCAGCTTGTCGCCATAGAGCTGATACGGGCCGACGGTGGTCAGCACCACGCGGGTGCGCTTGCACATCGCTTCGAGATCGGCGCTGTCATCGGCATTGGCGACCACCAGCGGCGTGGTGGCCGGCGCGCCGATCACATCGCGCACTTCCTCCAGCTTGGCGAGGCTGCGGCCCGCCATTGCCCACTTGGGGCCATCCGCGCGGCTGCCATAATGGTGGGCGAGATACTCCGCCACGAGCCGCCCGGTGTAGCCGGTGGCGCCATAGACGATGATGTCGAATTCGCGGGATGTGGTCATGGGGTCGGTCTCTCCGTGGTCGTCGGGCCGGTGCCGGTTTAGCGGCTTGGCAACCTCTCGGTTGTAACGTGCCGCGTAGCGAAAGGCCACGCAGGAGCACGGGCTGATGGATTTCTGGACGTCGCGCAAGGCGCAGGATGACGAGAACGACGATCGCGAGCGCGAGCCCAAGCCGACGTTCCTCCAAAACCTCACCGAATTCGTCAAAGACGAAGCCAAGGACGAGGCCATCTCCTCGGCAGTGGAATTTTTGACCGACGGCTGGATCACCTATGACGGCGGTGACGACGACGAAGAGGAAGACCAGCCTCGGCGCAAGCGTAAGGCCGATCAGGGCACTTTCGAGGAACGCCTGCAACGCGGGCTAGCCGCGCTTGCGGCGCAGGGGGATGCGCCGGTTTCCGAACCGCCGCCAGCGCAGGTCGAGGCTCCTCCGCCGGTGCCGGTCTACACGCCCCCTGTTGCCGCGCGGCCCGCGCCGGTCATACGTCCGGCGTTGCGGGGTGCCACGGGCTTCGGGCGCAAGGGCTTATAACCGGGGCAGCGTCACCCCGCGCTGGGCCATATATTTGCCCGCGCGGTCTTTGTAGCTGGTCTCGCAGCGTTCGTTGCCCTTGAGGAACAGGAACTGGCACGCGCCTTCATTGGCGTAGATTTTGGCAGGAAGCGGCGTGGTGTTGCTGAATTCCAGCGTCACGTGCCCTTCCCAGCCCGGCTCGAGCGGCGTGACGTTCACGATAATCCCGCAGCGCGCATAGGTGCTCTTGCCGAGACAGATCACCAGCACATCTTCCGGCACGCGGAAATATTCGACCGTGCGGGCCAGCGCAAAGCTGTTGGGCGGGATGATGCAGACATCGGTTTCGCGGTCGACGAAGCTCTTGGGATCGAACTGCTTGGGATCGACCACCGAGCTGTCGACATTGGTGAAGATCTTGAACTCGGGCGCGACCCGCGCGTCATAGCCGTAGGACGAGAGCCCATAGGAGATCACTCCGTCGCGGCGCTGGGCCTCGACGAAAGGCTCGATCATGCCGTGCTGCTGCGCTTGGGCGCGGATCCATTTGTCGGAGAGAATCGCCATGCCGAAGGGATTCCCCATGGCGCGCGCCGGGGCAAGGGCGGGGGCGGATTAATCCCCCTTTCCCGCGCCTAACCCGCCGCCAGCAGGCTCGCGTTGCCCCCCGCAGCGGTGGTGTCGATCGTCATCACCCGCTCAGTGGCAAAGCGCGCCAGATAGTGCGGGCCGCCCGCTTTCGGTCCGGTGCCCGACAGGCCCTCGCCGCCGAAGGGCTGGCTTTCCACCACCGCGCCGATCTGGTTGCGGTTGACATAGAAGTTGCCGACCCGCGCACGCGCCTGCACCAGCCGCCGCGTCTCCGCGATGCGGCTGTGGAGGCCGAGAGTGAGGCCATAACGGCAAGCATTGATGGCATCGACCACCTGCTCAAGCTCGCCTGCGCTGAACAGCGCGACGTGCAGCACCGGGCCGAAGTTTTCGCGTGCGAGTTCGCCGATGCTGCCGATCTCGATGATGGTCGGGGCAACGAAATGCCCGGTGGCCGGGGTGCCGGGCAGGCGGGTGACGGCAAACCCGCGCGCGGTGCAATCGGCGATATGGGCTTCCAGCAGCCCCTTGGCCTCGGCATCGATCACCGGGCCGACATCGGTGGCCAGATCCGCCGGATCGCCCAGCTTGAGCGCGGCAAACCCGCCGTGGATCATGTCGAGCACGGTGCCCGCGATGTCTTCCTGCAGATAGAGCACGCGCAAGGCCGAACAGCGTTGCCCGGCGCTCTGGAAGGCGCTCGCCAGCACATCGCGCACCACCTGTTCTGGCAGGGCGGAGCTATCGACGATCATGGCGTTCTGCCCGCCGGTCTCGGCGATCAGCGTGGCGATCGGTCCGTCGCGATTGGCGAGCGCGCGGTTGATCGCGCGCGCGGTCTCGGTGGAACCGGTGAAGGCGACGCCGGCAAGCCGCGGGTCAGCCGTGATCAGCTGCCCGACAGCGCCCGCGCCGGGGAGCAGCTGGAACGCCTCGGGCGGGATGCCCGCTTCATGGCACAGCTTCACCGCCAGCGCGGCGATCAGCGGGGTCTGTTCGGCAGGCTTGGCGATGACGCTGTTGCCCGCCGCCAGCGCGGCCGCCGCCATGCCGATGAAGATCGCCAGCGGGAAGTTCCACGGGCTGATCGTGGCAAACACCCCGCGCCCGTGAAGCGACAATGAGTTCTCCTCGCCCGTCGGCCCGGGCAGGATCGTCGGCTGGCCGAATTGCTGGCGCGCGCCTTGGGCGTAGTAACGCAGGAAATCGACCGCCTCGCGCAGTTCGAGGACAGAATCCATCAGCGTCTTGCCCGCTTCGCGCTGGCACAGGCTGAGGAATTCGTCAGCGTGACGCTCGAACAGATCGGCGGCCTCTTCGAGCAGCAGCGCGCGCGCTTCGCCGCCGAGCGCGTCCCAGCCCGGCTGGATCGCGGCGGCGCGGGCGAAGGCGGCATCGACCTCTTGCGGCGTGGCATCGCGGCAGGTGCCGATGATCGCGGCGGGATTGTGCGGCGATGTGACCGACGCCGTCTCGCCCGCAGTAGCGCCCGGGAAGGTCGGCTCGGCGCGCCAGTGGACGCCTTCGAGCAGCTTCAAGCGGGCGAGCAAGGGTTCGCGCACCAGCGGATCGGAAAGGTCGATCCCGGCGCTGTTCTGGCGGTCTGCAAACAGCGCGGTCGGCAGCGGGATCGCCGGATTGCGGCGGGGCGAGAGCGCGGCGAGTTCGGCCACCGGATCGCCGACCAGCTCTGTCGCCGGAATCCCGGCATCGCCCATGCGGTTGACGAAACTGGTGTTGGCCCCGTTCTCCAGCAGGCGGCGCACCAGATAGGCGAGCAGTTCCTTGTGCCCGCCCACGGGCGCATAGGTGCGAACAGGCGTGCGCCGGTTGCCTTCAAGCGCGTGGAGCGCGTCGTAAACTTCCTCGCCCATGCCGTGGAGGCGCTGGAATTCGAAGGCCCGTCCTTCGGCGAGATGCTTGATCGCGGCGATCGTATAGGCGTTGTGGGTGGCAAAGGCCGGGCGCAGCACGTCGGCGTGCTCGAACAGCCGGGCGGCGCAGGCGAGGTAGCTGACATCGGTCGCCACCTTGCGGGTGAAAACCGGGTAGTCGCTGTACCCGCCGACCTGCGCGAGCTTCACTTCGCTGTCCCAATAGGCACCCTTCACCAGCCGCACGAACAGCTTGCGGCCATGCCTGCGGGCGAGTTTCCCCGCCCAGTCGCACACCGCCACACCGCGCTTCTGATAGGCCTGGATGGCGAGGCCGAAGCCTTCCCAGCGGCTGCCATCGGGACGGCGGAACAGGTCGTCGTCGGCCACCAACGTTTCGATGATGTCGAGGCTGAGTTCGAGCCGCTCGGCTTCCTCGGCGTCGATGGTGAAATGGATGTCGGCATCGCGCGCCTTCATCGCAAGCGCGCGGATCACCGGCACCATCGCTGCCTTGGCTTCCTCGGCGTGGAAGTAGGTATATTGCGGGTAGAGCGCCGACAGCTTGACCGAAATGCCCGGCGATCCGGCCACGCCTGCGCCCGCTTCGCGCGCCAGCCTCGTCAGCGCCGCCTCATAGGCCAGCCGGTATTTCTCGGCATCGGCAAAGGTCATCGCCGCTTCGCCGAGCATATCGAAGGAGTGGGTGATGCCGCGCGCGCGTTCGGGCGCGGCGCGCTTCAGCGCCTCGTCGATGTCGCGGCCGAACACGAATTGCCCGCCGAGGATCTTCATCGCCTGGCCGGTCGCGGTGCGGATCACCGGCTCGCCCAGCCGGTTCATCGCGCGCTTCAGCACAGAGCCCATGCCGCGCTGATGCGCTTCGGGCGGATCGAGCACTTCGCCCGTCAGCATCAGCGAGAAGGTCGCCGCGTTGACGAAGGTCGAGGTGCTTTCGCCCAGATGCTCGCCCCAGTCGATGCTGCCGATCTTGTCCTTGATCAGCGCGTCGGCGGTGGCGGCATCGGGCACGCGCAGCAGCGCCTCGGCCAGGCACATCAGCGCGATGCCTTCTTCGGTATCGAGCCCGTATTGCTGCAGGAACGCGTCGATCCCGCTCGCCTTCTTGCCGCGCGCGCCTTCGATCAGATCGACCGCCAGCGCCGCCGCAGCCCCATGGACACGCGCCGCCGGTGCTGCCTGTTCAAGCCGCTCGGCAATGCAGGCCTCTTCCTCTTGCCGATAGGCGCGGCGCAGGTCGGCACGGTCGATGAGCGGAGCAGTGGTGGCGGCAGCGTTATCGGCCATATCTGGTTTCACCTGAAACGATTCGGGGCAATGTCCGGCCCTCTGAACGGCAAGAGGCTGCGCTTCAAGCGCGCTGTTTGCAACCATCGCTGCGCGTGCGCCTTGATTGGCACGCGGGGGGCGGTTAGCCTGCGTGCCTCACGGGGGATCTCTTTCATGCGCATGTTCTGCTTCCACTGCCGCGATGGAGAGGACGGCGGACGCCTGCGCGGGGTTCACCGCCCGGCACATCTCGATTTCATCCACGCCAATGCCGATCATTTCGTGATCGTCGGCCCGCTGAAACGCGCCGACGGCTTGATCATCGGATCATTGCTGATCGTGAAGGCGGCAGACGAGGCAGCGGCGCGCGAAATCCTCGCCGGTGACCCCTATCTGACCGGCGGGGTGTGGCAGTCGATCCGGGTCGACGAGTTCACCCCATTGCTGGGTGATTGGGCCTAGCGCTTACTCGCACAGCCCCGCTGCGCGTTCGGCGAGGCCCTTCAATCCCTTGCACTTGGGTTTGCGCGGCTTGGTTTCCTCGGCCGATTGGGCATTGTCGCTGCCCATGCCGCCCATGCCGCCCATGCCTTCCATGCCTTCCATGCCGGGGATCAGCATGGTCGAGGAACGGAACCGCACCCGCGCGATCCATTCGGGGTTCCATGGCTTCTTGGTGTCGGCAGGGCGCGGGGGATAGGCGAAATCGGCCTGCGGGCCATAGGCCTGAAGGTTGACCATCATTGCCTCGCCGCTGGCCTTGATGACTTCGGCGGGCACGATGCAATCGCGCTGTTCGGGCGGCATGACGGTGCCGGCCGCTATCAGCTTCCTCACCCCGGCGGGCGAGATCCAGTCCCACAGCGGGCCGCCAAAGGCCTGGCTCTTGGACGAGGCCCACCACACCATCTCGGTCGGCGCGCCGCCGCGGCCGGTGTCCTTCGCGCCGATCGCCCAGGCGTAATAGCCGGTCGCCTTGTCGAGCCCCGTCCATGCCAGCTTGCTGCCGCCTGCCGCAGTATCGCTGGTGCTGGCCTGCAGCGCGGGCATGAAGTCCTCGGCCAGCGTGAAGGCGATTTCCTTGGCGTAACTGGCGGTAATCTTGTGCGCGCCCAGCAGCGAGCCATTGGCTGGCACGGTCTTGCGGTCATCGCCATGCGGCCAGGTGGTATAGGTGCGGCTGTTGCCGACCGTCACCTGCCAGTCCTCGGGCAGATCGACCCCTTGCATCATCAGCCCCGGCGGCATCTGGCCTGCGGCGATCTTGGCGAAATCGATCACCACCGGCTGGCCTTTGGGCGCGTGCTCGCCGCAGCCCCAGAATAGCAGCAGCCGGCCAGTCGGGCGTTCAAAGCCGGATTCGCCGCCAATCTCGCCGCGGGTGGGCGGCAACAGCTTGACCGAAGCGCCGAGCCCTGCCGCCCTGGGCATGGCGTGGACGGCTTCGGCCTTGGGCGCGGTGGTGCCTGCGCCGTGATGCAGCGTCAGCAGCTTGACCGCCTGGGGCGGGCCGCCGCGCATCATCCCCATCATCGCGCCAAACCCGCCGCCGCCTGCCATCGCGCCCATCCCGCTCATGGTGGCCGCGTCCATCGCATAGCGCACCGGGCCGGGCGCGGCGCTTTGCGACAGGGCGGTGGCAGACAGGAGCGCCGCAGCGGCCCCCGCACCGCCAAGCAGCATCAGACCGGACACAGACAGACGCATAGTGATTCTCCCTCCCCAAGGTGGGCCAAGAATATCACAATCCGCGCGGCGTGACCCGCTTTCGTGCGCCCGGCCTGGCGGCCTTACCGGCAGCGCGGATGGTTGCGGATGTCGACCACGCTGGAAACGCGGTTATCGGCCACCGCCATCTGCAGGCACTCGCGCGTGCGGACGGAGTACCAGATCGAGTAATAGCTGCGGCCCGAGTTGGAGCTGTCGACATTCCTGAACCCGCGCTGCCGCAGCGTGTCCTCGGCCCGTTCGGGGCGGGCGCCGGCGAGATAGTCATAATTGCCATTGCCCGAACCGCCCGAACCGCCCGAGCCGCCCCAGCCGCCACCGCGATAGCCGCCGCCCGAGCCGTAATCGGGGTAACCATCGCCATAGGATACGCGCAGATAGCGGTCGCGCGCCCAGCCCTTGGTGCGGCCGTTCATCGTGGTGACCTCGCACCAGCTTTCGCCGTTGTAATTGTCGCAGCCGAAGTTGCGCATGAACTCGCCTTCGCGCACTTCGCCGCGCACCCGCGAATTCTTGTCGGGGCTGCGGAAGATGCGCGCGCTGCCCGACTGGGTGTTGTGCACCTGCACCCGCTGCCAATCCTGATTATACTGGTCGCGGTGCTTGTCCTTGTCCTTGCGCGACAGCAGGATCGCGCCGATCGCCACGGCTCCGATGGCAGCCGCGGCAATCGCACCGTCATTGCCGGATTTCTTGCCGCAGTCTTCGGCCTTGGCATTGTTGATCGCCGCGACCCGGCCCTGCCGGACTTCGACCAGCACGCAATCATTGCCGCTGCGGTCCCACCAGTAGCTGGCGCTGGTGTTGTCGTATTTGTTGCCGCTGATGTATTCAAAGCCGCGCTGGGCGAGCTGGGTTTCCGCGCTCGCACCCGAAACGCCGATGAGATCGCGCAGGCTTTCGGCTTTCTTTGCCGCAATCGGCGCCGCTGCCATGGCCGCAACCGCCAGCGATGCCGCTGCGCACTTCAGTTTATGGAACTGCATTCTATTCCCCCCCAGTCAAGCCCGTATTTCGCAAGCCACCTGCGGCGACTCGTTGATCCGGCGCGAGACTATCATCCCCTCGCCCGAACCTGAAATAGCCTTGACGGGCGCGCCGTTCAGCGCGGCGGGGGAATTATCCGAACAAGCGTCCGGCGACCGCGTCGAGCTTGGCCATTACCGCCGGATCATGTTCGTCGGGCGCGGTGATCACCGCATCATCAAGCGCGGTGTCGATCAGGGAGGGGGCGCGGGTCTTGGGCAGGGCCGCGATGAAATTGGCCACCATCGCCCGTGCGAGCGCGCCATTGGCCTGCATCTGGCCCACCACCTGCGCAACATCGACCGCTTCGCCTTCGCGCCAGCAGTCGTAATCGGTGACCATACCGACCAGCGCATAGGGAAGCTCCGCCTCACGGGCGAGCTTGGCTTCGGGCATCGCCGTCATGCCGATCACGTCCGCGCCCCATTGGCGATACATCCGGCTTTCGGCGCGGGTGGAAAATTGCGGGCCTTCCATCGCAAGGTAGGTCGCACCGACGGCGACTTTGCCCTTGGCCTTGGCGACGGCCTTGGCGGCCATGTCCGACAGGCGCGGGCACACCGGATCGGCCATCGAGACATGGGTGACAAAGCCGCTGGTGAAGAAAGTGCTGGGGCGGTGGACGGTGCGATCGATGAATTGTTCGACCACCGCAAAGCGTCCCGGTTCCAGCTCCTCGCGCAAGCTGCCCACGGCGGAAATCGCGAGAATATCGGTGCAGCCTGCGCGCTTCAGCGCGTCGATATTGGCGCGCGAATTGAGCTCCGTCGGGCTGACCGGGTGGCCGCGGCCGTGGCGCGGGAGAAAGCGCACCTTCACATCGCCGATGCGGCCGCACAGGATTTCGTCCGAGGGATCACCCCACGGCGTGTCGATCGCGATCCACTGGGCTTCCTCGATGCCGTCCATGGCATAGAGGCCCGATCCGCCGATAATCCCGATGCACCATTCGCTGGCCATGCGTGTTGCCCTGTCCTTTGCCTGTGCCCTTGTTCGTGCGTGCCGGTGGCTTAGGTCAGGTCGAAGCGGGTCGGCAAGGCCTTGCGCACCAGCTTTTCCGCCGCCGCATAGGGTGTAGCGATAATCTCGCGCGATTGCATCGCGGCAAAATGCGCTGCGAGGCCGGGCCATTTGTCCATCGGCGTCTCGGCTACGAGCGAGACCTGCATCAGCACGCAGGCCACCGTGATATCGGCAATCGACAGCGCGCCGCCGGCAAAGAATGCGCGCCCGCCAAGCCGCGCTTCGAGCACGTCAAACACCGGCGGCAGCTGGTTGGCCCAGCTATGCCGCGCCTTGTCGAGATCGGGCTGCTCGCCCTTGCTCACCGCGAAAAAGATCGGGCGGAAGATGCCCAGCCCGCCCGCCATCGCCAGCGAGGTATCGGCAAATTCCTCGATGAACAGCGCCTCGCCCAGCGCCATCGGATCTTCGGGATAGAGCGCAGGCGCGGGGTGCTTCTTCTCGATGAAGGCGCAGATCGCGCTGGAATCGGGGATGGTTCCGGCCACGCCTTCTTCGGCCACCGAGCGATCGCGCAGCACCGGAATACGCTTCATCGGCGAGATTGCGCGGAACTCGGGCGGCGGATCGAACACGTTCACCGCCTCGATCTCGTAATCCACGCCCTTGGCGATGCACACGCCCGCCACCTTGCGCACGAAAGGTGAGACCGGGCTGCCGTAGATGACCAGATCGGACCGGGAATCACTCATGCTCGCACTCCTCGAAACGCGTCGTGGCCACCTCCATAGGGCCGCGTGCCAATAGCGCAATCGCTAGGCGATGAAGGTTAGCGCTCCCCTTACACTGCTGGCCACAGCAGCGATTGCGTTTTTGAATGCAACGCGCCAGTTTGGGCGGGAGAGACACGACTCCCCCCCCAGGAGTCACAGGTACGAGAGAGGAATAAGCATGGTCACCCAGTACAAGAACCTTATCGGCGGCGAGATGATTGCGACCGACCGCTGGCTCGATGTGGTCAATCCGGCCACCGAACAGGTGATCGGGCAGGTGCCGGCCTGCGGCCAGGCCGAGCTCGACAAGGCGGTTGCCGCCGCACGCGCCGCGTTCAAGACGTGGAAGAATACCCCGATCGAGGAACGCCGCGCCGCGATCATGGCAATCTCGGGCGCGATCAAGGCGAACGCCGAGGAACTGTACCGTCTGCTCACCAGCGAGCAGGGCAAGCCGCATGATCAGGCCAAGGGCGAAATCTACGGCGCTGCGGGCATGAGCGCGGCGCAGTCCACCCTCAGCCTCGAAGACGAGATCAACGAGGACAGCGAAACCCGCCTCAGCCGCACCCGCCGCGTGCCGGTGGGCGTGGTTGCCGGCATCGTGCCGTGGAACTTCCCGGTGATGATGGCGATCCAGAAGATCGCGCCCGCGATGCTTTCGGGCTGCACCATCGTCCTGAAGCCCTCGCCCTTCACCCCGCTGACCACGCTGCGCATCGCCGAGCTGATCGCCGACAAGGTGCCCGCCGGCGTCGTCAACATCATCACCGGCGAGGACAACCTCGGCCCGATGATGACCTCGCACCCCGATATCGACAAGATCACCTTCACCGGCTCCACCGCGACCGGCAAGAAGATCATGGAAGGCGCCTCGGCTGACCTCAAGCGCATCACGCTCGAACTGGGCGGCAACGACGCATCGATCGTGCTGCCCGATGCCGATCCCAAGAAGGTCGCCGAACAGCTGTTCTGGTCGAGCTTCTCCAACGCGGGCCAGATCTGCGTCGCGGCCAAGCGCGTCTATATCCACGAGGATATCTATGATGAGCTTTCGGCGGCGATCGTCGAATACGCCAAGACCGTGACCGTGGGTGACGGCGCGCAGCAGGGCACCGGCGTCGGCCCGATCCAGAACAAGAAGCAGTACGAACGCGTGCTCGAGCTGATCGAGGACGCCAAGGACAATGGCTACAAGTTCCTGCTGGGTGGCAATGCCGATCCCTCTGGCACCGGCTACTTCGTGCCGCTGACCATCCTCGACAACCCGCCCGAAGATGCGCGGATCGTGGCCGAAGAACAGTTCGGCCCGGTCATGCCGCTGATGAAGTTCTCGACCGAAGAGGAAGTCATCGCGCGCGCCAACAACTCGGAATACGGGCTCGCCGGCGCGGTGTGGACGGGTAATCCGGACAATGGCGTGAAGATCGCCGAGCAGCTCGAAACCGGCACGGTGTGGGTCAATGAATACCTCCACCTGTCGCCCTTCGCGCCGTTTGGCGGGCACAAGCAGTCGGGCTTCGGCGCCGAATACGGCAAGGAAGGCCTCAAGGAGTTCACCTATTCGCAGGTGATCACCGTGAAGAAGGACAACGTCCCCGCGTAAGCTGCGCGTGGGAATGTCACCGGATGAACTGAGCGCCGGGCTGGCGCGGGTATGTGCCCGCGTCGGCCTCGGCGCTTTGTCGTTGGCACCGCAGCGCCTGACCGGCGGGGCGGTGATGGAGAGCTGGCGGTTTGCCGCTGGCGATTCCGCCTATGTGCTGCGCCGCGCGCCGAGCCTCGCCTTCATGGAGGGGCGGCCTTACGGGCATTCCACCGAGGCGGCGCTGATCGAGGCGGCCCGCGCCAAGGGCGTCACCGCGCCGGAAGTGGTGGCGGTGCTGGAGGAGGGCGACGGGCTGGGCTCGGGCTTCGTGATGCGCGCCCTGCCGGGGACAGCGGATCCCAAGGTTATTCTGGCGTGCGACGATCCCGACGGCTTGCTCAGGCAGGCAGCGCGCGATCTGGCGCGCATCCATTCGCTGCGGCAGGCGGACGTGCCGGACGGCGTGCCGGTGATGGATTACCGCGCGGCCGTCGCTGACCTCAGGCAACAGTTCATAGAAGCCGGCGGCGACCGGCCGATCATCGCGTTGGGGCTCCGGTGGCTGGAGGACAATTGCCCGCCTGAAGTCGAGCCGGTGCTCAACCACGGCGATTACCGGATGGGCAATCTGCTGGCCGAAGGCTCGGCGCTGACCGGCGTGCTCGACTGGGAGATCGCCCATTTCGGCGACCCCCACGAGGACTTGGCCTTCGGCTGCATGGCGGTGTGGCGCTTTGCCCGCTACGACCGCCCGGCGCTGGGGCTGGGGAGCATCGAAGACTACCTCGCCGCCTATGAGGCCGAGGCAGGCGTCACCATCGATCCGCTGCGCTTCCGGTTCTGGACGATTTATCGGACCGTGTGGTGGGCAATGGGCTGCCTCAAGATGGCCGCACAATGGCGCTCGGGCGCGGACCGGATGCTCGAACGCGTGGTGATCTCGCGCCGGACAAGCGAGCAGGAACTCGATCTGCTGCTATTGCTGGAGGAAGAATGGCCGGAGGCCGCCCGCGCCTTTCCAGTTGTTGATTCTCCCATCTTCGAGACAGTCGGACAAGGCGAAGCAATCGACTGGGAAATCCTTGATGCGGTGACAGAATGGCTCTCAACTTTGAAGGAGAAGGTCGAAGGGCACGACCGCTTCCAACTTGCCGTAGCAAAGAATGCTCTTGGAATCGCAAAGCGCCAACTGCTCGATGATGGGTGGGACCTTCATTTCAACGCCAAGAAGTCAGACGCACTTCTTCGAAGGGAGTTCGAAATCGCAGATATGCACCTTGCCACGCTGCGCCGACGCGTTCTCGACAAAGTGAGAATGGACTCACCCAAATATCCTGCGCTTGAGTGGGCCACCAAAAACTGGTCCCTGTGTGACTGGGACACTTACAGAAAGTTGGACCTCAAATAATGGACTTCGCCATCCCCGCCGACTTGGCTGCCTATCTCGACGAACTCGACGCCTTCATCGCCGCCGAGATCAAGCCGCTCGAGCAGCAGGACGACAACATCCGCTTCTTCGACCACCGCCGCGAATATGCGCGGACGGACTTCGAGGCGGGCGGCTTGCCCCGGCACGAGTGGGAGGAACTGCTCAAGGAAGCCACCCGTCGCTCGGACAAGGCGGGCCATTGGCGCTTCTCCGCGCCCAAACGCTACGGCGGAAAGGACGGCAGCAACCTGTGGATGGCGGTGATCCGCGAGCACTTCGCGCGCCAAGGCCTCGGCCTCCACAACGACTTGCAGAACGAACACTCCATCGTCGGCAACTTCCCCTTCGTCGCCATGTTCGACCAGTGGGGGACCGAGGAGCAGAAGAACGAATTCATCACCGGCGGGTTTGAACGCACCCGCCGCGTCGCCTTTGGCCTCACCGAACCGCACCACGGATCGGACGCCACCCACATGGAGACGGTCGCGGTGCGCGAAACGCGGGACGGCGTCGACGGCTGGCGGATCGATGGCGAGAAGATGTGGATCACCGGGATGCACGTCGCCACCCACTGCGCCATGTTCGCGCGCACTTCGGGCAAGGCGGGGGATGCGAGCGGGATCACCTGCTTCCTCGTCCCCAATCCCACCGAGGGCCTGAAAATCGAGGAGTGGATGTGGACCTTCAACATGCCCACCGATCACCCGCGCCTCAGCGTCACCAACGTCTGGGTGCCCGATAGCGCGATCCTCGGCGTGGAAGGCCGCGGCCTCGCGCTGGCGCAGAGCTTCGTCCACCAGAACCGCATCCGGCAGGCGGCGAGTAGCTGCGGCGCGGCGCTCTATTGCATCGATGAAAGCGTCAAATACGCGCGGGAGAGGAAGCCCTTCGGCGAGGAACTGGCGCGCAATCAGGGCATCCAGTTCCCGCTAGTGGAGCTGGCGACGCAGGCGGAAATGCTGCGCCTCCTGATCTTCAAGACCGCGTGGGAGATGGACAATATGCCCCACGAGGAGATTGAACGCACCATCTCCGACAAGGTCTCGATGTGCAATTACTGGGCGAACCGGCTGGTGTGCGAGGCGGCGGACCGCGCGATGCAGGTCCACGGCGGCATCGGCTATTCGCGCCACAAGCCGTTCGAGCACATCTACCGCCACCACCGCCGCTACCGGATCACGGAAGGCAGCGAGGAGATCCAGATGCGGAAAGTGGGGGCCTACCTGTTCGGCTATCTCGGGCCGAAGCGGGGGATGTACGGCTAAGGCTTGCGCCGCCACCACCCCGCCAGCAGGCTCCCGATCAGCACGTGCCACACCGCCGAAATCGCTGCCGGAACCGGGGCGAGGGCGGCTTGCGTGATATCGGCGAATTGCGCCGCAAACGCAGGGGTTTTGGCGAGGCCTGAGCCGAGGCCGGAGTTCTGCATCCCGACCTCGATCGAAATCGTCCGCGCCTCCACCACGCCGAGGCGGAGCGCGCGGGCCAGCACATAGCCGAGCGCAAAGCCTGCCGCGTGCAGCAGGAAGGTCGCCAGCAAGAGCACGCCTGCGTGCTGGGCAATCTGCGCCTTTGCCCCGCCGACAATCCCGCCGACGATCAGGATCACCAGCACAATGGCGATCAGCGGCAGCACCGCGCTCACCCGCTCGGCGGCGCGCGGGAACAGGCGGTTGAGGAGCGTCCCCAGCACCACCGGCACCAGCACCACGCTGACCATCTGGACAAGCAGGTTCAGCCGGTCGATCTCCACGTAAGCCCCCGCCAGCCAGCCCGTCAGCAGCGGGGTCAGCACCACGGCGGCCAGCGTCGAGGCCATCGTCATCACCACCGACAGCGCCACGTTCCCGCGCGCCAGAAAGGTGACGATGTTCGATGCCGTGCCGCCCGGACAGCAGGCGACCAGAATGAGCCCCACCGCCAGCCCCGGCTCCAGCGCCAGCCCGCGCGCAATCACAAAACCCGCGAGCGGCATCACCGCAAATTGCAGCGCCACCCCGGCAATCAGCGCGCGCGGGGCGGCGGCGAGCTGACGGTAATCATCGAAGGTCAGCGTCAGCCCCATCGCCAGCATGATCACGCCGAGCGCGAGGCTTAGCAGCGGCTGACCCGCCACCGCGATCCGCCCGTCGGTCATCCAGGTAAACGCAGGCGGGAAGAACCACGCGCACGCGACGCCGATCACGGTCAGCAAAGCGAAATTGTTCGTGATTGTGCGCAGCATCCGGTGCCATCCCCTCAAGCCGCTGTCCGTAATCGACCAACGACGTTTCGCCCCCTAGCAATATCGTTTCGCCCCGCTAGTCTCTCGCGCCAACTGAGGGAGACTTTTCATGCGCCATATCGCCGCCGCCCTGTTCGCCGGGGCCACGACCCTTGCCTTTGGCATTGCCACACCGGTTGTGGCCCAGACCAAGGGCAAAGCCGCCAAGGCAGACGAAAGCTGGAGCGTCGAGGCGCCCAAGGGTGCGGTGATCAAGCAGGTGCCCATCAAGGTTCATGAAGGCACGTGGATGGATGTCGATGTGTCGCCCGATGGGCAGACGCTCGCCTTCACCCTGCTCGGCGATATCTACACCATGCCGATCACTGGCGGCACGCCCAAGCGAATTGCCGAGGGGCTGGCCTGGGAAGTGCAGCCGCGTTTCTCGCCCGATGGCACGCGCATCGCCTTCACCTCCGACCGCGCCGGCGGGGACAATATCTGGGTGATGAACCGCGACGGCAGCGACAAGCGGCAGGTGACCAAGGAGGACTTCCGTCTTCTCAACCAGCCGACATGGTCGCCCGACGGGCGCTTCATTGCCGCCAAGAAGCACTTCACCACCGAACGCAGCGCGGGGACAGGCGAAATCTGGCTCTACCATGTCAGCGGCGGCGGCGGGGTGCAGGTGGTCGAGCGCGCCAATGAACGTCTGCAAAAGGAGCTCGGCGAGCCGGTGTTCGCCCCCGATGGCAGCGCGATCTATTACACCCGCAACACCACCTCGGGGCCGATCTTCGAATATGCGCAGGATTCCAATGCGGGGATCTTCGCGATCGAGCGCAAGGATCTGGCGACCGGCGAAGTCTCTACCGCAGTGTCCGGCTATGGCGGCGCGGTGCGGCCGGCGCCTTCGCCCGATGGCAAGCAGCTCGCTTTCGTTCGCCGCGACAAGGACAAGAGCCAGCTGTGGGTGAAAGACCTCGCCAACGGGCGCGAGCAGATGATCTACGGCGCGCTCGATCTCGACGTGCAGGAGACCTGGGCGGTCACCGGGGTCTATCCCAATATCGACTGGTTGCCCGATAGCAGCGGCATCGTGTTCTGGGGGGGCGGCAAATTGAACCGCGTGAACCGCGACGGCAGCGGCCATGCGGTGATCCCCTTCAGCGTCAACGATACCCGCGGGGTGGCAAGCGCGCCGCATCCGGTGATCGATGTCGCGCCCGACAGCTTTGTCACCACCATGCCGCGCTTTGCCACGCTGTCGCCCGATGGGGCCCGCGTGGTGTTCGAGACGCTGGGCAAGCTTCATTCCAAGTCCGCGCGCGGCAAGGATGCGCCCGCGCCGCTGACAGGCGATGCGGACGGCGCGATCGAAGCCTTCCCCGCCTTCAGCCGCGATGGCAGCCAGCTCGCCTATGTGCGCTGGAGCGACGCCAAGCTGGGCGAAATCATCATCGCCGATGCCAGCGGCCAGAACCGCCGCGTGCTGACCGGGCCAGGCCATTTCGGCAATATCGCCTTCTCGCCCGATGGCACCATGATCGCCTTCGAAAAGCGCGGGGGCGGATACCTGACCGCCGCCGATTACTCGGAAGGTGCCGGGATTTACGTGATGTCGCTGGGCGGAGGCGAGCCCAGCCTCGTCTCCCGCGACGGGGCGAACCCGCAATGGGGCGCGTCCTCCGACCGCCTGTTCATGGTGGGGCGCGAAGGCGGCGGGCTGGCGCTCGTCTCGACCGATCTCAATGGCGAGGCCAAGCGGGTCCACGCCAAGGGCGATCTCGCCAATGATCTGCGCATCGCGCCCGATGGCCGCACCATCGCCTTCCGCCAGAATTACGAAGTCTTCGCCATGCCGGTGGTGCCGGGCGGCAAGCCGGTCGATGTCAGCGAAAAGGGCGGCTCGCTCCCCGTTACCAAGGTCAGCACCGGGGGCGCGGATTATCTCGGCTGGGCGAACGGCGGCGCGACTTTGTTCTGGTCGATCGGCCCGAGCCTCCAAAGCGCGAATGTCAGCGATTTCTTCGCCGCCGCGCCCAAGGCGGACGCCGACAAGACCGCCGCCTACACCCCGACCACCACCGGCATTCCCCTGGGCGTGACGGCCGAGAAGGCCAAGCCTGTCGGCACCACGGTGATCACCGGCGCGCGGGTGCTGACCATGCGCGCAGGCCTCGGCGCGGATGATGCCGGCGTGATCGAAAACGGCATGATCGTGATCGAGGGCGACCGGATTACCGGTGTCCATGATGCCACCACCGTGCGTATCAAGTTTGCCGAAGGCACGCGCTTCATCGATGCCAGCGGCAAGACCATCATGCCCGGCCTCGTCGATGCCCACGCCCACGGTGCCTATGGCATCGGCGATCTGATCCCCGAACAGAACTGGTCGCTGCTGCAGGATCTGGCGATGGGGGTGACCACGGTCCACAACCCTTCAAGCCAGGCGAGCACGGTGTTCGCGGCCGCCGAACGCCAGCGCGCTGGCCTCACCCTCGGCCCACGCATCTTCTCCACCGGGGAGATCATCTACGGCGCCAAGGCGGCGGACGTCTATGCGCGGATCGACACCTATGAGGATGCGCTTGCCCACGTGCGCCGGATCAAGGCGCAGGGCGGCATTTCGGTGAAGAACTACAACCAGCCGCGGCGCGAACAGCGCCAGATGGTCGCGCGCGCTGCGGCGGCCGAGAATATGCTGGTGGTGGCCGAGGGCGGATCGCTGTTCGGAATGGACATGAACCTTGTCGCCGACGGCAACTCGACGCTTGAGCACAATGTCCCGGTCGATGTGTTCTACGAGGATGTGCTGCAATTCTTCAGTCAGGGGAACACCAACTACACGCCGACGCTGGTGGTGACCTATGGCGGGCTTGCCGGCGATCCGTACTGGCGGCAGGCGAT
The DNA here is from genome assembly GCA_023653115.1 of Erythrobacter sp. Lineage (GTDB taxonomy): Bacteria > Pseudomonadota > Alphaproteobacteria > Sphingomonadales > Sphingomonadaceae > Erythrobacter. The sequence continues at coordinate 164,855 of JAMNXO010000003.1, read as the reverse complement.
GGACGTGTTCGATCACCCGCTGATGGTTCACACCCCGCCCAAGGCGCTGCTCGCAGAAACCGCGCGCCGCACCAAGGCGCCCGAGTGGGCCTTCGTCGATGACAACAACGCCCGCGAGGCGCGCAAGCTCGCCCAGCGCGGCGTCAAGGTCAGCATCGGGGCGCATGGCCAGCAGGCCGGCATCGGCGCGCATTGGGAGCTGTGGAGCTTCGCGCGCGGCGGGATGAGCCCGGTCGAAGCGCTGAAGGCGGGCACCATCGCCTCGGCGGAGTCGCTCGGCATGGCCAAGGACATCGGCAGCATCGAGGTGGGCAAACTGGCCGATCTCGTGATCCTGACTGACGATCCGAGCAAGGACATCGCCAATTCTGACAATATCGAACAGGTGATGATTGGCGGGCGGCTGTATGACGCCAAGACGCTCAACGAAGTCGGCACGGGCGATGCCAAGCGGCAGCCCTATTGGTGGGAAGCGAACGGCGGCAAGGGCGCTGGCGGTTCGGCCGAGGCGACCGCCGAAGGCCGGGGCCATGCCGACGGCGACGCGGGGTAAGCTGGCGGATACCTAAGCCAGATCCGTTCGTCCTGAGCCTGTCGAAGGACTGCCTTTCTTTCGATGTGTGGTGTTGCCGCTAGAAGAAAAGTGCAGCCCTTCGACAGGCTCAGGGCGGACGGGTGTTATTCCCCCTCCATCAGCGCGCGCAAATCCTTCAGGGCTTTTGCGCGCAGCTGGTGGACGCGGGGCACGCTAACTTCGAGCACGGCGGCGATTTCGGTGAGGTTCAGTTCCTCGACGAAGAACAGCTGCAGCACCAGTTTGAGCCGGTCGGGCAGCTGGATCATCGCGCGCAGCAGCCGCTCGCGATCTTCGGCGGCGCACAGCGCCTCGAAGGGATCGGGATCATCGCTGGCAAAGGCGGTCGAGGTCTCGTCATACTCGTCGGCAATCGGGGTGAGCGTAACGCCGGCGCTTTCGATGCTGAGCAGTTCGGCGTCATCCACCTCCATCAGGCGGGCGACTTCGGCGCGGCTCGGTTCGCGCCCCAACTGGCCGCGCAGGGCCTCGCAGGCGCGTTCATAGGCGCTGCGTTTGCGGCGCATGGTGCGGGTGTCGTGCGCAGTGCGGCGCACTTCATCCAGCATCGCGCCGCGCACCCGGATCTTGGCATAGGCGGCAAAGCCGTCCTCGGTCGGTCCGGTGTGGCGCTGGGCGCATTCGGTGAGCGCCACAATACCGGCCTGCACCAGATCCTCGATTTCGAGCCCCTCTCGCCCGCTGCCGTGGATATGCCACGCGGCGCGGCGCACCAGCGGCAGGAAGCGGCGCACGCGATCGGCAACCTCGGCGCGCGACGGCGCATAGGGTGCAGCAGCGGCAAAGGCGGTGTGATCGTGCTTCATCAGGCAGGCTCCAGCGCGGGCGGCGCGGCGAGTGCGGGCGCGGACGGTTGCGGCTGGCCCGCGTCACCCACCACGCCCACCACCGTGATCGGCTGGGTCGGCGGCAGTTCGGCAATCGAAAGCACCAGACACCGCGGCGCGCGCGAACGCAGAAGTGCGGCGAGCGCGCGGCGGGCGGGCGGCTGAACGATCAGCGCGATCGCACTGCCTTGCGCATCGGCGATGGTGTTGATCTCGCGCACGATCATGCCGCCGCAATCCGGCTCGATCAGCGGCTGGCCACTGGCAGGGTCCACCATCCCGCCAAGGATCGCGCTCTCGAGCCCCGCATCGAGCGTTACCACCTTCAGCGGCTCGCCCGGCGCGGCGATGCGGGCGATCAGCCGCGCGCCAAGATCGGCCCGCACGGCATCGATCACCGCGTCGAAATCGGCGGTTTTCTGGAGCGCCAGCGCGAGGCTTGTGAACAGCGGCTGCGGGTGCGCCAGCCCGATCCCGTCGGCCACCAGCGCGCGCAGGGTGCGGGTCAGCGCAGGCAGGGTGAGCGGATCAGGGGTCACCGCCTCGACCAGCGCCGGCGCGCGGGCCTTGAGACCATCGACCCATTCGCGCACCTCGTCTGGCCCGAGCAATTGGTGGGCTTCGGCCAGCAGCGCCTGATTGGCGTGGGTGGCGATGACGGTGGCGGGATCGACCACCAGGAAGCCTTCGGCAATCGCGTGATCGCGGGCCGAGGGCGCGATCCACAGCGCGGGGCAATCGAAGCTGGGATCGCGGGTCGCCTCGCCCGCCAACCCGTGACCCCCGGGGGACATGGCGCGCACCTCGCCTGCATCAATCGCGAGCAGCTTGCCCGGCCGCACCGAGCCGCGCGCGACGCTTACCCCGCCAAGCAGCACGGCATAGTCCTGCGCAGGCAGATCGAGCGAATCGCGGATCCGGAACTGCGGCAGCACAAAGCCCAGATCGCGTGACAATTGCTTGCGGATGCCGGTGATGCGGGTGATCAGCGGGGCGTTCTGCGCTTCATCGACCAGGCCGACGAGGCCATAGCCCAGCTCGATAGTCACCAGCGTCTGGTCCGACACATCGGCGAGCGCAATCGCGTCGGGCGCCGGCTCGGCGGCAGGGGCAGGTGGCGGGGGCGGCGCGGCGGCATGGCGGCGCAATTGCCACCACACCGCGCCGGCGATGGCGGCAGCGGGCAGGAAGATCGCTTGCGGCATGGCAGGGACGATGCCCACCGCGCCGAGGATCAGCGCCACCGGCAACCACCCGCGCGGATCGGCGAACTGGCCGCCGATCTGTCCGGCGAGATCGCGCTGGTCGGAGACGCGGGTGACAATCGCGGCCGCAGCGATGGAGAGCAGCAGCGCGGGCACCTGCGCCACTAGCGCATCGCCGACCGCCAGCGTGACATAGGCCTCGCCCGCCTCGGCGGCGGTGAGCCCGTGGCTGATCATCCCGAGCGCGAAACCGGCGACGATATTGACCCCGAGGATCAACAGCGCGGCAATCGCATCGCCCTTCACGAACTTGGAGGCACCATCCATCGAGCCGTAGAAATCGGCTTCGACCGTCACCTCGCGGCGGCGTTCGCGCGCGTCGTCGGCGGTGATCAGCCCTGCGGCGATATCGGCGTCGATCGCCATCTGCTTGCCCGGCAAGGCATCGAGCACGAAGCGCGCCGAGACTTCCGAGACGCGGCCCGCGCCCTTGGTGATCACGATCATGTTGATGATCATCAGGATCGCAAAGACGAACAACCCGACCGCGAAATTGCCGCCCACCAGAAAGGCGGCAAAGCTTTCGATCACGTGGCCGGCGGCCGCCCCGCCTTCGTGGCCGTGAACCAGCACCACGCGGGTCGAGGCGACGTTGAGTGCCAGCCGCAGCAGGGTCGCAAACAGCAGCACAGAGGGGAAGGACGAGAAGTCGAGCGGCCGCCTTGCGTTCAGCGCCACCATCAGCACCGCAATCGAGATCGCGATGTTGAGCACGAAGAAGATGTCGAGCAGCAGCGCCGGGATCGGCAGCACCATCAGCGCCAGCAGCGCAAAGATGCCGACCGGCAGCGCCATCGCCGCAGGGACGGCGAGCAGCCGCTGGAACGGTGTCGGCAGCGCGTTCAGAGTGGCGGCGCTCACAGGCCGAACGCCCGCAGCTGGTCATAGGCGCGGCGCACCTGCGCGGGCGCGGCGCTGGCTTCGCTGCCGAAGGCCGCGCCCAGCACCTGCGACATCGGCACGCGGGGCGGGGGCGAGGCGGCCGGAACCGCCGCAGCGGTGAAGGCAGGCGCGGGGCCGGGGCCGAACACGGCTTCATCGGCGATGAGATAAGGTGAGGACGCGCGCGGGGTTACAGCGGGGCCATAATCGGCGCGGGCAAAGCGCACCGGCGGGCCGTTCCCCGCACGGTCGAGCGCGCGTTCGAGCTTGCTCTCAAGCACCTCCATTACCCCGGCAAGGCTGCGCGGGCTGCCATCGGGGGCGTAGAAGATCGCGCGGTTGGCGGCGGCTGGCCGCGCGAACAGGGCAGCAGCGCTCTGCGAAGGGTCTGCCTGCATTTCGGCCAGGAACCGGCCTGCGCCGCCTGCACCGAGGAAATGCGCAAGATAAAGCTCGGAATGATCGGGCTCGCGGCCGAGGATCGGGGCGAGATGCGCGCGGTTATCTTCGGCCAGACCCGCCGCCATCAGCGCGGCGACCTCGGGATCGGAGCGCAAGGCAAGGATCGCCTCGCGCTGGGCGGGATCGGCGACATAGGCGTTGCCTGCGGCGGTGATGTCGATCTGCGCGGCCAGCACGCCCATGCCGAAGCGGCCGCCGTGTTTCTTGACCGTATCGAGCCAGGTGCTTTCGATGAACTGGTAGAGCCCCGTCGCGCTCGAGGTGCCGGCGCGGGCATCGGGGTTCATGGCGGATTCGACCTCGGCCTGCGCCAGCAGGTAGCCGAAATCGACCGTGGTCGCCTCGGCGGCGCGGGCGATGGCGGCCTCAACCGGCGTGTCGGCGCGCGGGGCCGCGATCTGGCGGGCCGCGCCGCCGGCGCCGGCGCGTTCGGCGGCGTGTGCGCGCGCGGCCGCCTCGAACCCGGCGCGGATCGAGCCGGTGGGCAGGAAGGACGATGACGATGGGCTCACGCAAACTCCGCCTGTTCGGGCAGCGCCGCGGGGGTGTGCGACGCTTTCAGGCGGAAGGTTTGCAAACGCCGTGCCAGAGTGGCCGCAGCGCGATTAGGTATGAATGCCTAGCTTCGCGCCGGCGCATAGGTGGCGCGCGGCAGATGGCCCAGACCGCGCCGACCCCCGCCCAGTGCCTCGATCCGCGCTGCGACATTGGCGGCGAGCAGATTGCGCACGCGGCGGTTGACCTCGTTTAATTGCCGCGCGGTTTCAGCCAGCACGCGGGTCTCGCCGTCGAGCGCGTCCGGCCCGATCGCCGCAATCGCATCGCACAGCGCTTCCTTGTCGCGCGCCGAGCCGATCAGCCCGTCGGCGTCGAGCGCGGCAAGCGCTTGCCGCTCGTCCTGCAGCACGGCAATCATCTGCCGCAGGCTGGCAGCCAGCGGCGCTTCGCTCATGGTAAGGGCGGCCATCAGCTTACTCCTTGGGCGGCAGCGCGAAGCTGACCTGCGCGGCGATCATGGCATCGACGATCTTGGTCGGCACCAGCGGGTAGGAACCATCCTTCAGCGCGGCGCGGATTTGCTGCACCCGCTCGGCATCGACCGGCGCGCTGGCGGCGCTGGCGGCCTCGCCGATCTCGACGCTGACGCCCGGGGCGGGGGCAGCGCTACCGCGCGGCGCGGCGGCGCGGGTCTCGATCTGCGCGCGCTCGCTGGTGGCAACCGCGCGGGCCGCGGCAATCCCTTGCAATTTGCTCAGTTCGACAGAGGGCATGGCATCAATCCTTGGGTGGGTATTCTGAGACGCAGAACGGCGGCACGGGGGTGGCTTTAAGGGGGCTGTAAGGAATTTCTCAGCCGGCCGGGATCACCGCGAGGCCGGGGCGCTCGATCCGGGCGCGCAGGGCTTCGGCCTTGCGGGCGGTGCGCACGAAGATCCAGTCGCCCACGCCGCCGCTTTCCATCGCCTCGCCGGTCTGCTGCACCGAAAAGCCGCGCCCGCGCACCATGATGGTGAGCGCATCGCCGCGCTTGATCGCCGGTGCGGCCGCCCGGCCTGCGGCGGTTGCCGCGCCATCAACCGCGACGAAAATCCGCCAGCCGTGCGGGCCGGGACATTCGACCTGCACCGATGTGCGCGCAGTGCCATACCAGCCCACCGCCAGCGGCGCGGCGCAGGCGGCCAGCCGCAGCCGCCGGTCGGCTGGCAGGCGCGGGCCGCCGGGCGCGCCGACATCGGCGCCGGTAAATGCCACCACCGCGTGATCGATCGCGGCCGGATCGGTAAATCCGTTAGCGATGGCGCTGGCATTGGCGCTGGCCGAGCTGTCACACAGCGGCAGCAGCATCGTTAGCGCCAGCGGGGCGAGCCGCCAGCCTTCGGGCCAGGGGTTGGAAAGCTCCATCACACAAAACTCCTGCGGGGACGCGCAAACCCGCGCGCCGTTACGCGGCAACCCAGCAAAGGCCATGCCAAGCGCCCGCCGCACCAGCCTAGGGAGTTTTGCGGGGGAGAGGCCCGGCGCGATTTAAGCATGAGCGCGGCTAGAGCCTGCGACAAACATAACCACCAGCCTTCCAGGGTCTCTCCATGTCGTTTGCCTCCCGCTTCCTCCCCCGCCCCGCCCGCTTTGCCGAAGCTACCACGGAGGCGTCGCCCTCCGGCAGCCGGGCCGAAGAGGCGCGCCGCGCGCTGCTGGTGCGGATCGCGGAATTCGTCGAGGGGCATGATCTGGCCGTCACCGCCAGCAATCTGGCCACCATCTGCGGCGGGCTGTCGGGCTCGCACCCCGAACTGGCGCAGGCCTTTACCGCGCGCGAGATTGCCGGCGAGCCGATTGACCAGCGCTGGCTCGATTCGCTGGCGCGGCTTGATCCCGAGGGCCATTTGCGCATCGCCGGGCTGGAGGCGCTGATGGACAAGCTCGAATATTCGCTCATGCGTTTTGCCCAGACCGCACGTTCGGCCCAGAGCGAGACCAGCGATCACCGCGGCGCCTTGGGCGCGCAGATCGAAGCGCTGGCCGAAGCCGAACTCGCCCCCGATGCGGCGGGAGAACTGGCGCGGGTGATCGATCTGTCGCGCGCGATGCTGGCGCGGATCGAGCAGGTCGAAAGCGCGATGGCGCGCAGTCAGGACGAGACCGAGCGCCTGCGCGAAAACCTCGCCAAGGCGCGGATGGAGGCCGATGTCGATCACCTCACCGGCCTGCCCAACCGCCGCGCCTTTGAACGCCGGCTGGTCTCGGCCTCGCTCGAGGCGCGGGCCAAGAACGAGCAGCTGGCGATCGCCTTCTGCGATGTTGACCGCTTCAAGCTGATCAATGATCGCCACGGCCACGAGGCCGGCGACCGGATCCTGTGCGCGGTTGCCGCCACGCTCAATGAAAACGCCGGTGACGCCTGCTTCGTTGCGCGTCACGGGGGCGAGGAATTCGTGCTGCTGTTCTACGGCATGGACAAGGAGGCCGCGCGCGCCAAGCTCGATGCGATCCGCCGCGTCCAGGCCGCCCGCCAGCTGATGAACCGCGACACCGGCCAGCCGTTCGGCAAGGTGACCTTCTCGGGCGGGGTTGCCGAAGTGACCGAGGATGCCGACACCCGCAGCGCGCTGGGCCGCGCCGATGCGGCGCTCTACCGCGCCAAGGAAGCGGGCCGCAATCGCGTGATGGTGGGCTAAGGCCCTATTCTGCCGTCGTCCGCACAGGTTGCTCGTCATAGGCGAGGCTCGCGTAGAGATCGGTCTCGGCCCCGGCGGCGATGATGGTGCGCACCGGCACGCCGCTGCCCGCCGCGCTTGCCGCAAGCCCGCGTGCCGCTTCCCATGCTTCCGCCTCGCCGCCCGGGCGATAGCGGGCGAACACCGTCAACGTCACGCGCGGATCGCGCGGCTGGCTGGCGAGCCATTCGGAAAGGCTCGGCCCGTCCGCCACCGGCCGGAACAGCGCCTGTGCGGCGGCGATTTCGGTGCGGGCGGGGACAGCCCGGGCCTCCTCGCCGCGCGCGCCGCGTTCCGCCAGCTTGCGCCCGCTTTCGGCCTCGGCGGCGGGCAGGGCGGAGAGCGTCAGCAGAAACAGGATCAGCGCCAGATCGGCAAGGATCAGCTGCCATCCCTGGCCGCCGGCCTTGAGCGCCATACTCGGACTGTTCATGCCACGCCCCGCAGGTGCGGGCGGCCATCGCGCGGGGGAATGGCGGGGGCGGCGATCTGGTCGGCAAACCATTCGGCCAGCGCCTCGCGGCTTGTCTCGCGCGCCAGCCCGTGCCGCTCGATCGCGCTCGCCAGCGGAAAACACAGCAGATGGGCCAGCAGCGCGCCATAGAGCGAGGTGAGCACCGCGGTCGAAATCGCGGCCATGATGGTGGTCGTGGCGGTCGCCGCGGCATCGGGCGTCAGCTGGGTAAAGCCGTAGAGCGTGCCGATCAGCCCGAACACCGGGGCAAGCTCGCCCGCCCACACAAACACCTGCGCGGCCGAAACCCGCCGCGCTTCGTCAAGCGCGCGCTCGGATCTGCGGGTGCGGCGCAGCACCTCGATCGAGCCGTGACGCAGATAGGTTTCGAGCATCAGGCCCAGCGCGCGATCCGGCGGCAACTCAGGATTGGCGCGGTGCGCGCCATCGCGCTGGATCGCGGTGATCGCTTGCGCCAGCGCCTTGCGGTTGGCATCGTCATCAAAGTCGGGCCTGAGCAAGGCCCCCGCCTCGCGCAGCGCCGCGCCGAAATTGTGCCAGCCGCACCGCGCGACGCAGGCCAGCACGGTGCCGGCCATCACGATCAGAAACGCACCCGGATCGATCAGGGCGCTGAGATTGTTCGGCATTGATGATCCCCTCGCAGGCCCTGACGCATTCATGGGCCATCGCAGGGCAGAACGGCCGCGGGCGGCGCGGTTTAAGCCTGCCCTGTTCGGCAGGGCTTTGCCGCCCGGGCGGCAGAGGCGGCGGCAAGCGCTTGCCGCCCGCGCGCCCCTCCGCCCTCTGCACCTGCCAGCACCCCGCCTTGCGCGCGGGCTTTGCGCAAACTGGCACGCTTCGTGCTGAACCCTTGCCGCACAGGCAGGCGCGCCGGTTTGCGGCCCGCTGCTCCACCAAGGGGAGACCCGCATGAACGAGAGACTTTTCGGCATCCACGGCGCGGCGCTGACCTTGCGTTCCGAACGCATGGGCGTGATCGCCTCCAACATCGCCAATGCCGCGACCCCCGGCTACAAGGCGCGCGATATCGATTTCAACGCCGCGCTGGATGCCCGTCTGGCCAAGCAGCGCGGCGATATCACCACAGGCGCGCAGGCCGGTCAGGTGTGGCGCACGCCGACCATGCCCTCGCTCGATGGCAACACGGTCGAACTGAACCGCGAACAGGTCGCCTTTGCGGAAAATGCCGTGGCCTATTCGGCAACGCTCAGCTTCGTGACTGGCAAGGTCAACACCATCACCCGCGCGCTGAAGGGCGAATAAAGATGCCCGAACGCGAACCCATGACGCTGTTCTCGCTGACCACCCGCGCGATGAGCGCGCAGATGGTGCGGATGAACGCGGCGACCTCGAACCTCGCCAATGCCGGATCGGTCTCGACCACAGCGGACGGCGCCTATCGCCCGATCCGCCCGGTGTTCGCGGTCGAGCTTGATCGCGCCTCGGGCCTTGCCGGGGTCACCTCGAGCGGGCTGGTGCGCGCCGAAACCGCGCCGACCAAACGCTACGACCCCTCGCACCCGCTCGCCGATGCCGAGGGCAATGTGTTCGAAGCCCCCGTCGATGAGACCGCCGAGATGGTCGAGATCATGGAAAGCGCGCGTCAGTACCAGAACCTGGTGCAGGCGCTCCAGACCGCCAAGCAGCTGATGCTCGAAACCCTGAGGAGCCAGTAAATGCCCGATACGACCATCAACTCTGGCACGATCACGCCCGGCGCGCAGGCCACGCTTGACCGGCTGAACACCCCCTCGCGCCTCACCGGCGGCGGGCTGTCCTCGCTCGACGGCGGCGATTTCCTGCGGCTGCTGACGACCCAGCTGACATTGCAGGATCCGCTCGAACCGACCGACAATCAGGCGATGCTGGCGCAGATGGCGCAGTTCTCCTCGCTCGCGGCGACCACCGAAAGCGGAGCCACGCTCGAGGATATTGCGGCCAAGCTCGATCGCCTGATCGCCGCCCAGGAAGCCGCCACGCAAGCCGCGCTGCAACCGGCCCCGGCTCCCGCCCCCGTCCAGCCCTGACCCCCATCCCCAAGCAGAGGATCACACAGCCATGTCTTTCTTCACGTCTCTCAGCGGTATGCGCAACGCCCAGACCGATCTCAGCGTCATCGCTCACAACATCGCCAATGCCGAAACCGTCGGCTTCAAGAAAAGCTCGGCGCAGTTTGCCGATCTGGTGGCCAGCGGCTCGGCCACCGATCCGCGCCGCACTGCCGGGATCGGGGCGACGGTGTCCGCGATCACGCAGGATTTCGCGCTCGGCCCGCTCGAACAGACCGGCCGCAGCCTTGATCTGGCGATTGACGGCGACGGGTTCTTCGCGCTGGAAAACCCGTTCTCGGGCGATCTGACCTTCTCGCGCAACGGCAATTTCCAGCTGCTTGCCAGCGGCGACCTTCAGGACGCGCAGGGCAATCGCTTGCAGGCCTTCCCGGTCGATGCCGCCGGCAACGCGACCTCGACGGTGCCGGCAGGCGTGGTGGTGCCGCTGACCAATGCGGCCGGATCGGCGCTCGCCAACCTCACGATCGACAACCGCGGGATCGTCAATGCCGCCTATGCCGATGGCAGCGCCGTTCCGGTGGGTCAGGTTGCGCTCGCCACCTTCGCCGCGCCCACGGGCCTGCGCGCAATCGGCCAGACCAAGTGGCAGGCCTCGGGCGATTCCGGCCCGCCGAATTTCGGCAATCCGGGCATCGGCAATTACGGCGAGCTGATCAGCGGCGCGCTGGAACGCTCGAACGTCGATCTGGCCGAGGAAATGGTCTCGCTGCTCAGTGCGCAGCGCAATTTCCAGGCCAATGCCCGCGCGATCGACACCGCCACGCAGATCTCCACCACCGTCATCAACCTGCGTCAGCAGTAAACCGTGGACCGGCTGATCTACACCGCCATGACCGCGATGAACGCGGCGATGGACCGGCAGCGGGTGGTGGCGAACAACCTCGCCAACGCCAGCACGCCGGGCTTTCGCCAGGAAATCTTCGCGGTCACCCCGGCCACATTGAAGGACGGCTCGCTCGAGGCCCGCGCACCTGCGCGCGGCAATGTGCGCGGCGCGGACATGACGGCAGCGCGCGTAGTGCCGACCGGCAATCCGCTCGACGTGGCCTTGGAAGGCGCAGCGCTGCTCGCCTTTCAGGCGCCCGACCGGCAGGGGGAGATTTACTCCCGGCGCGGCGATCTGAAGGTTTCGGCCTCGGGCGTGATCGAGAATGGCGAGGGGCTGGCGGTGCTGGGCGAGGGCGGGACGCCGATTTCCGTGCCGCCCGGCTTCAGCATCGCCATCGCGGCGGACGGCACGATCCTCGCGCGTGATCCGGCCACGCCCAATGCGCCGGCCGAACCGCTCGACAAGCTGCGGCTGGTGAACCCGCAAGGCAGCCCGCTCGCCAAGGGGATCGACAGCTTCCTCAAGGTGCCGGGCGCCAATGGCACTACGGGCGTCTTGCCGCCCGATCCGGCGGCGCGCCTCACCACCGGCGCGCTCGAAATGTCCAATGTCGAGACCGCCGACACGCTGGTGCAGATGATCGAAGCCCAGCGCGCCTTTGAACAGCGCGCCAAGATCATCGCCACCGCCGGCACGCTCGATGAAGCTGGCAGCGGCCTGATGGCGCTGCGCTGAGACCCGAAACGGAGACCTGACCCATGCCAACTTCCGCCCTGCACGTCGCCCGCACCGGCCTTGAGGCCCAGGATGCGCGGATGCGCGTCATCGCCAACAACCTCGCCAATATCGGCACCACCGGCTTCAAGCGCGACCGCGCGGATTTTGCCACGCTCGCCTATCAGGAACAGCGGGTGGCGGGACAGGCCTCGACCGGGCAGACCGCCTTTGCAGTCGGTCTCAACCTCGGCACCGGGGTGCAGATCCAGGGCACCACCCGGATCGAGGCGCAGGGGACGCTCAACAGCACCGCCAACCCGCTCGATCTGGCGCTGGATGGCCCGGGCTATTTCCAGGTCGAGCTGCCGCCGGGCGGCCAGATCGGGTTCACCCGCGCGGGCAATCTGTCGCTGTCGAATGATGGCACGCTGATCACCTCGCAGGGCTATGCGCTTCAGCCGCCGCTGCAGGTGCCGGCGGGCGCGCAGTCGATCACCGTCGCGCCCGATGGCACCGTGAGCGCGCTCACCCCCGGCAATGCCGAGCCGACCCTGCTCGGCCAGCTGACGGTGGCCAGCTTCGTCAATCCGGCGGGCCTGCGTGCGATCGGCGACAACTTCCTCGTCGAAACCGCTGCCTCCGGCCCCGCCGAGCTTGGCTTTGCAGGCGAGAACGGGCGCGGGCAGATCCGTCAGGGGATGCTGGAGCAGTCCAACGTCAACGTGGTCGAGGAGCTGGTCGAGATGATCGAGGCCCAACGCGCCTACGAAATCAATTCCAAGATGGTGAGCGCGGTCGACGAGATGCTGCGCAACGCCAACCAGACGCTGTGAGGCGGGCGATGATGACGGGTCGTATCCTGATTGGCGCCGCGCCACTGCTGCTGGCCGCGTGCGGCGGGCTTGGCGGGGCGGGTCCGCAGGCGGGCTTTGCCGCGCCGCCGCCACCGGGCGCTGCGATGGTGGCGGCGGCAGTCTGCGATCCGCTGCTCGCCCCGCCGCTCCAGCCGATGACGCCCGCGCCCACGGCAGGCGCGATCTTTCAGGCGGGCAGCGGCTATTCGGGCCTTGTCACCGGCACCCGCGCCCGCGCGCTGGGCGATATGGTGACGATCATCCTCACCGAAAACACCACCACCACCAAGAGCACGCAGGGCCGCACCAGCCGCGAAGGCAGCTTCGGCATCACGCCGCCCGCCGCCGGCCCGCTCGATTTCCTCAACCCCGAAGCCCTTAAAGCTGCGGCCGAAGGGTCGTTCACTGGTGGAGGCAATGCCGCGCAGCAAAGCCGCCTGAACGGCGCGGTCGCCGTCACCATTGCGGCGATTTACCCCAACGGCACCGCCGAAGTGGTCGGAGAAAAGCAGATGATGTTCAGTCAGGGCGATGAATGGGTGCAGTTCGCCGGACGCATCCGCCTGATCGATATCGACAGCGACAACCGCCTCGCCTCCTCGCTCGTGGCCAATGCCCGGATCATCTATTCGGGCAAGGGCGCGGTGCAGCAGGCGAGCCGTCCGGGCTGGCTGAGCCGCTTCTTCAACTTCATTTCGCCGTTCTGAGGAGAGCCATGATGATGCGCATTCTCCTGCTGCTGCTCGCCCTGATGGCAGCCTTCGCCCCCGTACCGGCCGCGGCTGAACGGATCCGCGATCTCGGCCAGTTCGAAGGCCTGCGCGCCAACCAGCTGACCGGTTATGGTGTCGTCGTTGGCCTGCAAGGCACCGGCGATAACAACCTGCAATATGTCACCGAGGCGATGCGCGGCGTTTCGGGCCGGCTCGGGCTGCAATTGCCGCCCGGTGTCAGCCCGATCCTGCGCAATGCGGCGGCCGTGATCGTCACCGCCGAACTGCCGCCCTTTGCCAAGCCCGGCCAGCGGATCGATATCACCGTCTCCACCCTCGGCCAAGCGTTGAGCCTGCGGGGCGGGGCGCTGATCATGACCCCGCTGTATGGCGCGGACGGGCAGATCTACGCGATGGCGCAGGGCAATGTCGCGGTCGGCGGGCTGGGGGTGACCGGGCGCGACGGCTCGCAGGTGACCGTCAATGTCGCCACCGTGGGCCGGATTGCCGATGGCGCCAGCGTCGAACGCGCGGTGGCGACCGGCTTCGACCAGTCGCCCAGCCTGCGCTTCAATCTCCACGAGGCCGATTTCCTCACCGCCGCGCGCGTGCGCGATGCGATCAATGCGCGCTATCCCGGCATCGCGACCATCGCTGACGGGGTGAGCATCGAGCTGGCCCTGCCACAGGGCAATGATGTGCGATCGGCGGTGATGGCCGAGATCGAGATGCTCGCCGTCACGCCCGCACCGGTCGCCGCACGCGTGATCGTCAACAGCCGAACCGGGACGGTGGTGATCAATGATGCGGTGCGCCTCTCGCCCGCTGCCGTCAGCCACGGCAAGCTGGTGATCCGGATCGAGGAGAACCCCGCCGTGGTGCAGCCCGCCCCCTTCAGCCGCGGCGAGACCGCGGTGGAGGAATCGACCGACATCAGTGTCGAGGAACGCTCCGACCGGGTCGCCTATATGCCCGGCGCGGCATCGCTGTCCGAGATTGTCGATGCGCTCAATTTGCTCGGCGTGGGGGCCTCCGATCTGGTGGTGATCCTCGAAAGCCTCAAGCAGGCAGGCAGCCTGCAAGCCGAAATGGTGGTGCTGTGATGGTGCCGCTCACCTCCCCGCTCAGCCCTATGCCCATCCCCTCCTCTGGCCCGGCCGCGCGCAGCCCGGCACGCCCGGAGGCCTTGTCCCCCGAGCGTGCCGCGCTGCGCAAGGCCGCCGAAGGCTTCGAGGCGATCATGGTCCGCAAGATGCTCGCCAGCGCGCGCGCGGCCAGCTTTGCCGAGGAAACCCCGCTCACCGGCGGCGGGATGCAGCAGTTCCAGACCATGCGCGATGAACACTTTGCCGATCTGGCCGCGTCTTCGGGCGCCTTCGGGTTTGCCCGCAGTATCGAAGCGCAGCTTGCGCAACGCCTGCCTGCGATAGGGAAGCCCTGATGCCCTCTGCAATCTTCACCATCGGCCGCACCGGGCTCACTGCGTCGCGCCTCAGTCTCGAGCTGACAGCGCAGAACATCGCCAATGCCGCCAACCCCGATTATTCGCGCCGCACGCTCACCCAGAACGAGCTGGTGATGACCGGCGCGATCGGCATCAGTGCCTCCACGGACGCCTTGGGCGGCATCCGTCCGGGGGTGGTGGTGCGGGCTGAAAGCGCGCTGGTGCAGCGTCAGGCGCGCGACACCGCCTCGGGGCTGGCCGCAGCCGAAGCCGAGTTCTTCGCCATGCGCGAGGCCGAAAGCGCGATCGAAACCTCGGGGCTGTTCACCGGCCTTGTCGAATTCGAAGCGGCGCTGACCCGGCTCGAAGGCAACCCGCTTGAACCGGCCCTGCGGCTTTCGGCGCTGGAGAGCGCGCGCCAGATGGCGGGCAATTTCCGCATCGCCAACGGCACGCTCGGCAATGCCCGCAGCCTGGTGCAGGACGAGGTCTCGGCCGAAGTGCTGAGCGTCAACGAACTCGCTACCGAACTGGCCGAGGTGAACCGCGATCTGGTCGCCGCGCGCGAAGGCACGGCGGGGCGCGCGGCGCTGCTTGATGCGCGCGACAAGGCGCTGCGCGGCCTTGCCGAACAGTTCGGCATCGCCACCGTGATCAATGATGACGGCACCGCCGATGTGACCATCGAAGGCACACCGCCCGTGGCGCTGGTAACCGGCGGCACCGCAGCCAGCGTCAGCGTCAGCTTTGCGGCGGATGGCACGGCCACCTTCGCGGTTGGCGGGACGGCGTTCGATCCGGCCAGCGGCGCGATGGCCGGACGCGCCGCTGCGCTGGATCAGATGGCGGGCCTCCAGATCGAGATCGACAGCCTCGCCGCATCGGTGATCGCGATTGCCAATGCCGCGCAGGGCGCCGGCGTGGACGAGGCGGGCAATCCCGGCCAGCCGCTGTTTTCCGGCACCGGCGCGGGCGATATCGACGTGGCGCTGGCATCGGCCACCGGGCTAGCCACCGCGCCTGCCGGGTCGCCTGCGGGCAGCCGCGACACCGCCAATCTTGCCGCGCTGCTGGGGGTGCTGGGGGCCGAAACCGGGCCGGGCGCCGAAGCCGATGCGCTGCTGCTCCGCCTCTCCAGCCAGGTTGCCGCGCTCGATACGCGGCGCGAGGGCCTGAGCGTGGTCGCCGCCAGCGCCGAGGCCGAGCTGCTCAGGGAAACCGGCGTCGATCTCGATACCGAGGCGGCCAATCTGGTGCGCCTGCAACAGGCGTTTGAAGCCAACAGCCGGGTGATCCAGGTCGCCACCGAGCTGTTCGATACGCTGCTTGGCCTCAGGTAATCAGGAGCGCGACCCATGAGCTTTGTCAGCACCTCGACCGGATCCTTCTTCAACCGCTCGCTTGCGCAGATGGCCGATCTGCGCGGCCAGATCGAGCGCCACCGCACCCAGATCGCCACCGGCCTCCGGTTCGAGCGCAGCTCGGATGATCCGGCCGCCGCGGCTCAGCTGCGCAGCGTGGCGCGGCGCGAGGCGCTGGCCGCAGTCGAAGGTGATAATGCCGCGCGGCTCGGGCAGGATCTGGCCTCGGCCTCGGACGAGCTGGAGTCGGTTACCGCGCTGCTCCAGCGCGCACGCGAACTGGCGGTGCAGGCAGCCAACACGCCCACGGGCGCCGACGGGCGGCAGGCGATCGCGTTCGAACTGGAACAGCTGACCGAGGAATTGTTCAGCCGCGCCAATGGCACCACGCTGACCGGCGAGCCGCTGTTTGCCGGGCTGTCGTCCGATCCGGCCTTTGTCCGCGATGCTGCCGGCAATGTCACCTACACCGGCACGCCCGCCAGCGGCGCGGTGCCGGTGGCGCCGGGCACCGCGATCGAGCGCGGCTTGCCGGGCAGCGAGGTTTTCCAGTTTGATCTTGGCGGCACGCCGACCAGCGCCTTTGCCGTGCTGGGCGGGCTGGCGGCGGCGCTCAGTGGCGGCTCGCCCGATCCGGCCGGGGCGGCGGCAGCATCGCTGGAAGGGATCGACGCCGCGCTCGATACGGTGAGCCGCGCGCAGACCATTTTCGGCACGCGCATGGCGTGGACCGAACAGGTGCAGCAGCAGCAGGCCGATCGCGGCGTCGCGCTCGCCGAGCGCCGCAGCCGCGTGGGCGATACCGATGTGGCCGAGGCCATCGCACGGCTCCAGCAATCGCTCACCGCACTGGAAGCAAGCCAGGCCGCCTTTGCGCGGGTCAGCTCGCTTTCGCTGTTCGACGCGCTGCGCTGATCCGCGCGCCTGCAACGGAGTAGTTTCACGTGTTCGTAGCCATCGGAATTGTCGTGTTGCTGGCCATGGTGTTCGGCGGGTTCATGCTCGCGGGCGGCGCCATGGGGCCGGTGCTGGCGGCGCTGCCGCTGGAATTCATGATGATCGGCGGCGCTGCGGTGGGCGCGACGCTGATCGGCAACTCGATGCACGAAATCAAGCTGCTCGGCGGCGGGCTTGGCAAGGTGTTCAAGGGGCCGAAATATTCCGACGAGGACCACATCGATGCGATCGCGCTGACATCCAAGCTGATGAAGCTGCTGCGCTCCGAAGGCGCGGTGGCGCTGGAAAGCCATGTCACCGAGCCCGGCTCCTCGACCATCTTCAGCGAATATCCGCGCCTGCAGGCCGATCCGGTGATCACCGCGATGATCTGCGATCCGCTGACGCTGATGGTGGTGTCCTCGGGCACGCTCGATACCCATGCGGTGGAGGAGGTGATCGACAATGCGATCAAGACCCAGCTGCACGAAATGGACGAGCCGCAGCACATGATTCAGAGCCTCGCCGATGCGCTGCCCGCGCTCGGGATCGTGGCGGCGGTGCTCGGCATCATCAAAACGATGGGCGCGATCAACGAACCGCCCGAGATTCTCGGCAAGATGATCGGTTCCGCGTTGGTGGGGACGTTCCTCGGCGTGCTGCTGGCCTATGGCTTTGCCGGCCCGCTGGGCGCGCGGCTCAAGCAGATCAACCTGCACGACCAGCAGATCTTCCACACCATCAAGCAGGTGATCATCGCCAGCCTGCACGGCTATCCGCAGCCGCTGGTGCTGGAAGCCGCGCGTTCCGGACTGCCGCCCGCGCACCGGCCCAAGCTCACCGATCTGCTCGACATGATGCGGGGGCGCTGAGATGGCGCTCTCCGATCCGACCCAGTCGGGCGAGGGCGCGGCGGCGGCGATCCCGGCGCCGATCATCGTCAAGAAGGTCACCATCATCGAAGGCGGCCACCACGGCGGGGCGTGGAAAGTCGCCTATGCCGACTTCGTCACGGCGATGATGGCGTTCTTCCTGCTGCTGTGGCTGCTCGGCGCGACGGAAGAAAAGCAGCGCAAGGGAATCGCCGATTACTTCGCCCCGACGCTGGTGAAAATGCGGCAGGAAAGCGCCGGATCGGACGGCTTGCTGGGCGGCAGTTCGATCACCGATGTGGATAATTATCCTAATGCTATGGGCCAAACTGGCACCCGGTCAATCACCATCCCGCGCGGCGTCACCGGCGGACCGGTGGAGGGCGGCGGGCGCGGCGAGATGGACTCCGAAAAGCTGAAGGAACTGCGCGACAAGATCGAGAAGAAACTCGTCCAGCGCCGCCAGCTTTCGCACCTTGCGCGGCAGGTGCGGGTGATGCGCGCGCCCGAGGGGATCCGCATCGATCTGGTCGACGATGCCGATTTCGCGATGTTCGAACTCGGCACCACCATCCTCACCCGGGAAGCGCGCGGGCTGCTCGAGGTGATGGCCGAGACGCTGAAAGAGGAAAACGCCCCGTTGATCCTGCGCGGCCACACCGATTCGCTGCCGTGGCGCGGCGGGGTGACCGCGAATAACTGGTCGCTTTCCACCGGCCGCGCCGAGGCGACGCGCCAGGCGCTGGTGCTGGGCGGGGTGGCGCAAAAGCGCATCGCCCGGATCGAGGGCGTGGCCGACACCGAGCCGCTGGTCGTCGATGATCCCGCCGATCCGCGCAACCGCCGCATCTCGCTGCTGCTGCTCGACGGGCGCGGCGCGCCAAAACCGGAACGCGCAGGCCCGGCGGGCAGGGCGCCGCCGGCTGCCAAGGCCGATGCCAAGCCCCCCAAACCGCCCGCAACCAGCGCGGCGCGCTGACGAAGCCTCGCATCATACGACAACGCGGGGATTTCCGTTGGGCAGGGGCAGATAGCCTGTTAAGGGCGCGCCCATGCTTACAATTGACGGTGTCACAGTGCGGCTTGGCGGCCGGGCCATTCTCGAACGCGCCAGCGCGACGGTGCCGGTGGGCGCGCGCGTCGGCCTGATCGGCCGCAACGGCGCGGGCAAATCCACGCTGATGAAGGCGCTGATCGGCGAGATCGAGCCGGATGACGGCGAAATAAGCAAACCGGCGCGCGCGCGGATCGGCTATATCGCGCAGGAAGCACCCAGCGGAAGCACGACGCCGGAGCAAGTGGTGCTTGCCTCGGCCACCGAACGCGCCGCGCTGCTGGCGGAGCTGGAAACCTGCACCGACATGGACCGCATGGGCGATGTGCACGAACGCCTGCTCGCGATCGACGCCTACAGCGCCCCGGCCCGCGCCGCCAAGATCCTCAACGGCCTCGGCTTTGACGAGGAAATGCAGCAGCGCCCGGTCGATAGTTTCTCGGGCGGGTGGAAGATGCGCATTGCGCTGGGCGCGCTGCTGTTTTCCGAGCCTGACATCCTGCTGCTCGACGAGCCCAGCAACCACCTGGATCTGGAAGCGACGCTGTGGCTGGAGAACTTCCTCAAGTCCTACCCCGCCACGCTGGTGGTGATCAGCCACGAACGCGATCTGCTCAACAAGGTGGTCGATCATATCCTGCACCTGCAGGGCGGCCAACTGACGCTCTACCCGGGCGGCTATGATGCGTTTGAAAAGCAGCGCGCCGAACGCGCCGCGCAGCTCGCCTCGGCCAAGGCCTCGCAGGATGCGCAGCGGGCGCGGCTGCAGGATTACGTGGCCCGCAACTCGGCCCGCGCCTCGACCGCCAAGCAGGCGCAATCGCGCGCCAAGATGCTCGCCAAGATGCAGCCGATTGCCGCGCTGATGGAAGACCCGACGCTGAGCTTCGACTTCCCCGATCCGGCCGAAATGAAATCGCCGATGATCACGCTGGAGCACGCCGCGGTCGGCTATGGCAAGGCGCCGCCGATCCTCAAGCGATTGAATTTCCGGATCGAGGCCGATGATCGCATCGCGCTGCTGGGCCGCAACGGCAATGGTAAGACCACGCTGGCGCGCCTGCTCGCCTCGCAGCTGGAACCGGCCGAAGGCGCGGTGAATGCGCCGGGCAAGCTCAAGGTCGGGTATTTCACCCAGTATCAGGTCGAGGAACTGGCGGGCGAGGAAACCCCGCTCGATCTGATGAACCGCGCGATGGAGGGCCAGTCGCAAGGCGCGGTGCGCGCGCAACTGGGGCGGTTCGGCTTTTCGGGATCGCGTGCGCAGCAGCGGGTCGAGAAGCTTTCGGGCGGGGAGCGGGCGCGGCTTGCGCTGGCGCTGATCACGCGCGATGCGCCGCATCTGCTGATCCTCGACGAGCCGACCAACCACCTCGATGTCGATGCGCGCGAGGCGCTGGTGCAGGCGCTCAACGCCTATACCGGCGCGGTGATCCTGATCAGCCACGATCGCCACATGGTCGAACTGACGGCCGACCGGCTGGTGCTGGTCGATGGCGGCACCGCGCGCGAATATGCCGGCAGCATGGATGATTACATCGACTTCATCCTCGGCCGGAAGCCGAAGGGCGAGGCGATCAAAAGCGCGGGCGCGGGCGGCAAGCCCGGCGGCCCCAAGACCATGGCCGAGGCGCGCTATGCCCAATCGCAGCTGGAAAAGGCCGAAAAGACGCTGGCCCGCGCCGCCGCCGAGGTTGAGCGGCTTGATGCGCAAATCCTCACCGCCAGCAGCGGCGGGCAAGGCGGCGCGAAGCTGCAGGACTTGCTGACTGCCCGCGCCAAGGCCGCCGATGCGCTGGCCGGGGCGGAAGAAGCGTGGCTGGCCGCCGGCGCCGCGCTCGAGGCGATGACAGCGGGCTGAAGCGCACGGCAAAAGCCCGGAACCTTGCGGCTCCGGGCTTGCCTGCTCGCCCCCCTAGGGGAGAAAGGGGCGACGCGGGGGGGGACGTCTTACCGCAGCAGCGACAGCACGTTCTGCTGCGACTGGTTGGCCTGCGCCAGCATCGCGGTGGAGGCCTGGCCGAGGATCTGGGCCTTGGCGAGCGCGGTGGTTTCGGCCGAGTAGTCGGTGTCCTGAATCCGCGAACGCGCGTCGGTCAGGTTGGTCGAAACGTTGGTGAGGTTGTTCACCGCCGATTGCAGACGGTTCTGGCCGGCCCCCAGCGTCGCACGGGTGGTCGAGATCGAAGCGATATCGGCATCGATGTCGGTCAGCGCGGTGCGCGCGGCGGTGCCGTCGGTGCCCGTCACGTCGAACGAACCGGCGGTACCTGCGCCAGCGGTGAGGCCGGTGGCAAGGTTGTCGAGGGTCAGGGCGACCGTGTCAGCCGCATTGGCCCCTGCGAGAACCGTGATGGTCGCGGTCGAACCGTCGAACAGGTTGACGCCATTGAACTCGCTGTTGGAAACGACCTGGCCGATCTGGGCGGTCAGCTGGTCGACTTCGGCCTGGATGTTGTCGCGGTCGGTCGCGCCATAGGTGTCAGAACCGGCCTGCACCGCCAGTTCGCGGACGCGCTGCAGCATGTTGGTGACTTCGTTGAGCGCGCCATCGGCGGTCTGGGCCAGCGAAATGCCGTCATTGGCGTTGCGGATGCCCTGCGACATCCCGCGGATCTGCGAGGTCATCGAGTTGGCAATCGCAAGGCCGGCGGCATCATCGGCGCCGCTGTTGATGCGGCGACCGGTCGAGAGGCGCTCCATCGCGGTGCCGAGCATCTTGCCCGCCATCACGCTGGCATTGGTGGCGCGCAGCGCCGAGGAATTGGTGTTGATCACGTTCATTGTCGAAACTCCTGAATGGTCAGGCAGGACGAACAGGCCCGTCGCTGCTGCCCTAAGAGCGGCCACCCGGCGGGATGTTTAAGCACCCTTTTTTAGCTGCCCTCGCTCTGCCCCGCTGCCCTTCCGGCAAGTCCTCGCCGCCCGTGCGCGCGCGGTTCAGGCCGCCCGCCGCCGCGTGGCAGCGCCGTTAGTAAGGGAAGCTACGGGGGCTTAAATTTGCATCATCTTCGACGTCCGCGCGGCAATTGGTTGCCACCAGGCAAACAGGGGCAATCATGATCATTCCAGCGTCGACACGGGCGATTGAGCAAGCCGCGCGCCATCCGCATCCGGCTGCAACGATGCACGGCCACGATGCGCTGATCGGCATGACCGTGCCGCTGATGGGCGTGGCCTGGCAGCGCGAACGGATCGTGCTGGGCGAAAGCATCCGCCCCGCGCTTGCCGCCGGAATCGCGCAACGCGGGATGACCGCGATCGATCTTGCCCATGCCGCGCAGCCCGCGCTGGCGCTGGAGAAGACAGGGGCCGGGCCGCAGCGGGTGACGCTCGCCTATGATCCCGCCGCGCCCGAGGCCGCGCGCCCGGCGCTGCTGGCCGCCGCCGCGCAGGGCGGCTGGCCGATTGCCGGCGATACCCAGTCGATGGCGTTGTTGACGCTGGCAGAACGCATTTCGGCAAGCGATATCCCCGTGCTGCTCGAAGGGCCGACCGGCACCGGCAAGGAAGTGCTGGCGCGCTTCGTCCACCGTCTCTCGCCCCGCAGCACCGGGCCGTTTGTCGCGGTGAACTGCGCCGCCATGCCCGAAGCGATGCTCGAAGCCCTGCTGTTCGGCCACCGCAAGGGCGCCTTTACCGGCGCGACAGAGGCGGGCGAGGGGCTGTTCCGCGCGGCGGACAAGGGCACGCTGCTGCTCGACGAGATCGGCGAATTGCCGCTGGCCTTGCAGGCCAAGCTGCTGCGCGCCTTGCAGGAAGGCGAGGTGCTGCCACTGGGCGCGACCCGCCCGATCAGCGTCGATGTGCGGATCATCGCGGCGACCAACCGGCATCTTGCCGTGGAGGCCGAGGCCGGGCGGTTCCGCGAGGATTTGCTGTATCGCCTCAATGTCTTCCCCTTGCGGATCCCGGCCTTGCGTGACCGGCCGGGCGATATCGCCCCGCTCGCCTTCGGGATGCTGCTGCGCCACGGCGCGGCGACGGGCCTGCCGGGCTGGATCGACGCGGACGCGCTGGCGCTGCTGGAAAGCCATCCCTGGCCGGGCAATGTCCGCGAGCTCGAAAATGTCATCCGCCGCGCGCTGCTGCTGAGCGGCGAGGCGCGGGCGATCGGGGCCGATCACATCGTGTTCGACAGCGCGGTGCGGCCGGTGTCGGAAACCGCCACGCCCGCCGCCGCCCAGCCCGCGGGCGCGCGCACGCTATCGGATGTTGCCTTTGCCTCGGAAGCGCAGGCGATCCTCGCCGCGCTCGCCAGCCATGCCGGCAATCGCAGCGCCACCGCGCGCGCCTTGGGCATTTCCGAGCGCACCTTGCGCTACCGCCTCGCCTCGATGCGGGCGAGCGGTCTGGTCGCCGCCAAACGCGCAGGAGGCGCGGCATGAGCGCGATCCGCCCCGGGTTCGGCCCCAGTTTCGGAATCGAGGATGTGATGGCGCTGCGCCAACAGGTGTTTGCCCGCAGCGCCGCCTTGCGCGACGTGCGCAGCGCCAGCGATGCCCCGCAGGCGCAGGGGGGCGCCAATGTCCCGGCCGCCGGCTTTGCCGATACGCTCAGCAATGCGCTGCAACAGGTCAATGCGGTGCAACAGCGCTCGTCCGATATGCAGGTCGCCTATGAACGCGGGGCTGTGACCGATATCGCCGAGGTGATGCTGGCCCGGCAGGAAGCAGGCGTCGCCTTCGAGGCGACCTTGCAGGTGCGCAACAAGCTGCTCACCGCCTACCAGGATATCATGCGGATGGGGGGCTGAGTAGATGGCCGAGGCAAGCCTTCCCGCCGTCGCTGATGCGCCGGGCCTTCCCGCTGCGCCCCCACCGGCTGCGTGGCGCACCCTGCTGCCCGAGCCGGTCGCCGGCTTCATCGCGCAGCCTGCCCTGTCGCGCGCCTTGCCGATGCTGGCGGGCGCAGGCGCGCTGGCGGCGGCGGGCGCGCTGTGGATGACGCTCGCCTCCGGGCCGGACCGCGTGCTCTACACCAGCCTCACCGATGCCGAGCGCGCCAAGGTGGTCGAAACGCTCGAAACGGGCGGGATCGCCTATGCCATCGACAACCAGACCGGCGCGCTCTCGGTGGCCGAGGACGATGTTTACCGCGCCAAGATGATGGTCGCCAGCGATGCCGGGATTGCCGCGCCCGAAGGGGCCGCAGCGATGCTCGATGCGATGCCGCTGGGCACCTCGCGCACGCTGGAGGGCGAACGCCTGCGGCTGGCGCGCGAACGCGAGCTGATGCTGACGATCCGCGAGATCGACGGGATCGAGAACGTGCGCGTCCACTTGGCCACGCCCGAACGATCGGTGTTCGTGCGCGAGAACGCCGCGCCCTCGGCCTCGGTGATGGTGCGGCTGGTGGGCGGGCGCAGCCTCTCGCAAAGCCAGGTCGAGGCGATCGTCAATCTCGTCGCCGCCTCGGTGCCGGGGATGAGCGCGGATGCGGTGCGGGTGGTCGATCAGAACGGCCGGCTGCTGTCCTCCCCGCGCGAGGAGGCGCTGGATTCGCTGCTGCTCCAACGCGAGCTTGAGGCCAAGCTCGCCGACCAGATCGACGCGCTGCTGCTGCCCTTGCTGGGCCAAGGCAATTATTCGGCGCAGGTGCAGGCAAGCCTCGATCAGAACGAGGTGACGACCGCGCGCGAAACCTATGAAAAGGAAGGCGTGGTTCGCAACGAAAGCGAGCGCAATGCGACGCGCACCGGCGCTGGCCCGGCGGGCGGCGTGCCGGGGGCGGCGGCCAATACCCCGCCGCCGCAAGCCACGCTGGTGGATGGCCCGCCGCAGCCCGCCCCGCCCGCAACGGCGCAGGCGACGGACACCGAAACCGCCTCGCAGCGCAGCTATGAATTGGGGCGCGAGGTTGCTGTCACCAGCACCCGTCCGGGCGGGCTCACCAAGCTTTCGGTCGCGGTTGCGGTCAGCGATGCGGCGCTCAAGAAGGCCGCGCCGATGACTGCCGCGCAATTGGAAGCGCTGGTGAGCGCGGCGGTGGGCGCGGATGCGGCGCGCGGCGACATGGTCGAAGTGGTGGCCAGCAAGTTCGAGCCCGCCGATCTCGAACCGCCCGCCTTCTATGAAGAACCGTGGTTTGCGATGCTGGTGCGATACGGCACGGCGCTGATCGCGGTGCTGCTGGTGCTGATGCTGGCGGTGCGCCCGCTGATCGGCAAGCTGCGCGGGCGCGGCGAGCCTGCCGCAGCTCCGGCAGCCGCCGATGCTCCGGCGCTTGCTGCGGCCAGCGATGATGACGCGGCAGAAGATGATGCTGACAGCGTCACCGTGCTGCCCGGCACGGCGGGCGGCGTCCCGCTCGGCGATCTGCCGCGCCAGGTGGAGCTCGCGCGCCGGCTTGCGGTGAGCCAGCCCGAACGCGCGGTCGAGGCGTTGCAGCGGATGCTCGCCGCCCCCGATGATACCCCCGATTACAAGGACGCGGAGGCCAGCGCGACATGAACGCCGACATCGCCCTCACCGACACCGACAGCACCCCCGCGCCCGATCACCTGCTGAGCCGGATTGACCGCGCCGCGGTGTTCCTGATGCTGCTCGGCGATGACGAGGCGAGCGGCATTCTCGGCCGCCTTTCGCCTGCCGAGCTGGAACGGCTGGGCGCCGCCATGATGGCGCTGGGCGAGATCGACCAGCCGCGCATGGCCGAGGCGCTGGCCGATTTCGCCACCGAAGCCGCGCGCGAACTGCTGCCCCAGCGCGGCCGCACTGAT
Source organism: Erythrobacter sp. (assembly GCA_023653115.1). Lineage (GTDB taxonomy): Bacteria > Pseudomonadota > Alphaproteobacteria > Sphingomonadales > Sphingomonadaceae > Erythrobacter. The sequence goes on along the minus strand of JAMNXO010000003.1, from coordinate 139,558 downwards.
CGGGTGCGTGCGCTGCTCGACAAGGCGCTCGGCCCGGCGCGCGCCGATAGCATGATGCAGCGGATCGAGCCCGAGGCGCGCCCGCGCAGTGTCGAGATGGCGCGTTGGCTGGTGCCGCCGGTGCTGGTGCGGCTGATCGAGGATGAACACCCGCAGGTGATCGCCGCGCTGCTGCTGCTGATCGAACCCGAGCCCGCCGCCGAGGTGCTCGCCGCGCTGCCGCTCGAACTCCAGACCATGGTGGTGGAACGCGTGGCGCGCAGCGGGCCGATCTCCGTCTCGGCGATTGCCACCATCGACACGCTGCTGACCCAGCGGATCACCGCCACGTTTGGCGCGGCGGCGCTGGCGCTGGGCGGCCCGCGCGAGGCGGCGAATCTCATCAACCTGGCGGCAGGCGATCTGCGCCAGACCGTGCTGCCCGCCATTGCCGAACGCGACGGCCCGCTGGCCGAGCGGATCGAGGAGGAGCTGTTCACCTTCGAAATGCTGTTCGCGCTCGATCCGATGTCGATGGGCCGCCTGCTGCGCGATGTGGATTCGGAAAAGCTGGTGGATGCCTTGAAGGGCCTCAAGGAGCCCGATCGCACGCCGTTCTTCGCCGCCATGTCGAGCCGCGCGGCCGACGGGGTCAAGGACGAGATCGAACTGCGCGGCCGCCTGTCCAAGGCCGATGTCGCGGCGGCGCAGAAGGCGATTGTCGAGATTGCACGCAGCCTCGCCGAAGCGGGCGAGATCGTGATCGGGAGCGGCAATGGCGAATTCGTCTGAGTGGCTGGGCGCGCTCGGTGCGTGCGCCGAAGCCCCCGGTGCTGCCCCCGGCTGGCTGGCGCTGCTGGGCGAGGAGGCGGCTTTCCGCGAGACACTGCCGTTTGGTGCGTCCGCTCCGCCGCCCGAGCCGCCGCCACTCGCGCCCGAACCCGCGCCCGAACCTGTGCCCGCTGCCGAGGATGCGCTGGCGCTGGCCTATGCCGATGGCGAGGCTGCGGGCCGCGCCGCTGCCGAGGCCGAAGCCGCGCGCGATGCCGCCCGTCAGCGGTCGCTGCGGCTCGCCTTCCGCAATCTTGATGAAGCCGCGCGCGACGTGCTCGCCAGCGATCTTGCTGACACGGTGATCGCGCTGTGCGACGGGGTGTTGGGCGCCCGGGCGACGGACCGCGACGCCTTGCTTGCCCGATGCGTTGCCGCTGCCGCGCGGATCGGCGGTGCGGCTTCGGCGCTGCGCTTGCATCTCCACCCGTCCGACATCGACGCCGTCGGTGCCGAGGCGCTCACCGGTTGGGCCGTGATCGCCGATAGCGCGATCGAACCGGGCGGCGTGCTGCTCGAAGGGCCGGACGGTGCGGTGCGCGATGGTCCGGCGGACTGGCGCCGCGCGATTGCCGCTGCGGTGCGCGGATGATCGCCGAACTCCAGCTTGATCTGGCGCGGATGCGCGCTGCGCAGGTGGCAAGCGGCCCTGTGCTCACCGGGCGCGTGGTCGCCTGCGATGGCGGGCTGATCGAGGTCGCCGGCCTGCCGCTGCCGGTCGGCTCCTTGGGGCTGATCGAGAACGAGGCTGGCAGCGAGTGTCTGGCCGAAGTGATCGGCTTTCGCGCCGGCCATTCGCTGATGATGCTGCTCGGCGATACCATGCTGCTGCGCCCGCGCGCGGCTGTGCGCGCGCTCGGCAATCCGGGCGAGGTCCGCGTCGGCGAGGCGCTGCTGGGGCGCGCGGTCGATGCGCTGGGCGATCCGATTGATGGCGGCCCCCGTCTCGATCTGCCGCAGGTCTGGCCGCTGGCGGGGCAGCGCGAGGGCGCGCTGGAGCGCGCCAGTGTGGAGCATCCCTTCGATTGCGGGGTGCGCGCGATCAATGCGCTGTGCGCGATGGGCGTGGGCCAGCGGCTCGGGATCATGGCGGGATCGGGGGTCGGCAAATCGGTGCTGGTCGATACCATCGCCGGGCACGCGGTGGCCGATGTCACCGTGGTGGCGCTGATCGGCGAGCGCGCGCGCGAGGTGTCCGACTTCGTGAACCGGCATATGGCAGGCCACTGGCGCGGGGGGATCGTGGTGGTTGCCGTGCCCGCCGATCACGCCCCCAACCTGCGACTGCGCGCGGCGCAATATGCCAGCTGCATTGCGGAATATTTCAGGGCGCAGGGCAAGCGCGTGCTGCTGATCCTCGATAGCCTCACCCGCGTCGCCCACGCCGCGCGCGAGCTCGCGCTGGTGCTGGGGGAGCCGGGCGCAGCGCGGGGCTATCCGCCGAGCGCGCTCGCCGCGATCACGCGGCTGGTGGAGCGCGCGGGCAATTCGGCGCGCAGCGGCGGGGCAGTGACGGGGATCTACACCGTGCTGGCCGATGGCGATGACGGGAATGATCCGGTGGTCGATACCGCGCGCGCCATTCTCGACGGCCACATCGTGCTGTCACGCGAGTTGGCGCAGCGCGGGCATTATCCCGCGATTGATGTGCCCGCGAGCCTCAGCCGGGTGATGGACGAGCTGGTCACGCCCGACATTGCCCGCGCCGCGCGCCGCCTGCGTGCGCTGATCGCCGCGCGCGAGACCAACCGCGATCTGGTGCTGATGGGCGCCTATCGCGCAGGCTCCGATCCGCTGCTCGATACCGCACTGGCGCTGAGCGGGGCGATTGATGCCTTCCTCACGCAGGAGCGCGGGAGCGCCGAACCGCTCGCGCTCAGCCATGCTGCGCTCGCCGCGCTGATGGAGCGGGCGGATGCGTGAGGCGCGCCGTCTCGCCTTGATCCAGCGGCAGGCGCTGATCGCGGGCGCGGCGCGGCGGCAGGCGCTGCGCGGGCTGGCCGAGGCGCTGGAGGCCGAGGCGCGCAGCCACGCGCTCGCCGAAAGGAGCCGCGCGCTGGTTGCCAGCAGCGCGCCGCAGCCGGGGGCCACGGTGGGCGCGGCGCTGGCGGCGCGCGCGGGTTTTACCGCAGGGCTGGCCCAGCTCGCCGGAACCGCCGCCGCCGCTGCGGGCGATGCCGCGCGGCAGTCCGCCTGGCAGGCCGAGAGCCTCGCTGCCGCCGAGACCCGCGCCAAGCGCCTGGCCGAGCGCGAGGCCGAAGCGCGCAGCGCGCTCGAAACGCTCAAGCAGCGGCGCGAACAGGCCCGCTCGCTGCCGCTGGCACGCAAGTTGCAACGCTGACCGGCACCCACTCCGACCAAGCCTGAGGATGACGCGATGATTGCTTTCCTGCCCGAATTTCCCGCCTCTCCCGCTGGGCCGATGGGCGGCGCGCTGCCCCTGCCGGCGCAGGCTGACGCGGGCGGGCGTGCGGGCGGACGGGCGGCAGGCGTGCCGCTCGATTTCGCCGGGCTGCTCGATGCAGCCCTGCCCGCCGGGGCGCTGACCGCGCCCGAGGCCGCGCTGCCCGCTTCGGCTCCCGCCGCGCCGCCGCCGGGCGTGCCGGGCGACGTGCCGCTGCTGCCGCTCGCGCCGGGCCTGCTGGCGCTGGCCGAACCGGCCGCCGGAACGATCGCCCCGCCAGCCGGCGATCCCGCCGCAAGCGGCACGATCCTGCCGGAGACCGGCGAGGCCTTGCTGCTGGCCGAGCCGCCCGCTCCCGCCGCGCGGCCGGCCGCACTGCCGAGCTTGCCGCCCGCCCCGCCTGCATCCGCCAGCGCGCCTGCTGACATGGCCGAGGACGAGGCAGACGCCCCCGCCTCGCCTGTCGCCGCGCCGCAGACTGCGCCCGAAACCGTGCTCGCTCCGCTGCCGCTGGCCGCGCCGGAGCTCGCCTTGGCCCCGCTGCCGCTCGCCCAGCCTGTCCCGCCGCCGCCCGCCGTGCCTGCGCCGCGCCAGCAGCTCGCGGCGGCTCCGCTCGCTGGGCGCGCCCATGCTGCGCCGCGCACGCCAAGTCCCACCGCGCCGCCCGCACCGTCGCCCGTCCCGCAGCTACCATCAGTGGCCGAGGATAGCCCCGCCAGCGCCACCGCCGCGCCATCGGGCCTGCTGCCCGAACTGGCCGAAGCCGCGCTCTCGGCCGCCGCGCCAACACAGCAAGCCGCCGCGCCCGCGCTCGCCCCTGCTGCGAGCGCGCCGCCTGTCCCCGCCGAGCGCCCCGAGCCGCGCGCGCTTGTCGCCAATCAGGAAAGCACCATCGCGCAGGTCGGCGAAATCCGCGAGGCCCTGCGTTCGGTGCGGCCCGAGATGACCTTGCGCCACGCCGAATTCGGGCTGGTGTCGCTCCGCATCGAAGCTGCCGCCTCGCAAGACCCGCGCGCGGTGCTGGCGAGCCGCGATCCCGGTTTCATCCCCGCCGTGCAGGCCGCGCTGGCCGAGCGCGCGGTGGCCGCTGCCGCCGACACCGCGTCAACGGGTTTGGGCACCGGCAGCCACACCGGATCAGGCCCGGATCAACGCTCTTACGGGTTTTCCCAGGGGTCGGGCCAAGGCTCGTCTCAACCATACCTGGAGCAATCGGGGACGCGTGACGAGGGCGCCTCGCAGCACCAGCGCCAGCAGCAGCGCCGCGCTGACGAGGCCGCCTCTGCCGCCGCCGGTGATGCCGGCCCGGGTGACGCGCGCGACCACGGCCTGTTCGCCTGAACCGGCCTGACGGCAACAGGGAGTTGAAGTTTCATGTCCAAGGGCAAGGACAAATCCGACAAGGACGAAGGCTCCGGCAAGTCCGGTAAGGGCGGGATGATCAAGATCATCCTCGGCGCGGTGCTGCTGCTCGGGGTCGGCGCGGGCGGGGCCTACGGTGCCTATGCCGCGGGCCTGTTCGGGGATGCCGGCGGGCACGAGGAGCCCGATGAGCCCAAGCTGGTGAAGAAAGGCGACGAGGATCCCTATCCGCTGCCCGGCGCCGAAAAGGAAAAGGACGCCGCCGCGCCCGTCTATGGCGAGGGCGGCAGCAAGTATCGCACCGTCTATTACAGCTTCGAGGAGAGCTTCACCTCCAACCTCGCGGATTCGCCCGGGCTGGTGCAGGTCGAACTGGCGGTCTCCACCCGCCGCGACGGGCGCGTGCTGCAATGGGTCAAGAACCACGAGCTGGCGATCCGTTCGGCCATCCTCGCGCAGCTGGCCGCCACCACCGAGGCCGAGGTCTATGATGTCGAGGGCAAGAAGCGCCTCGGCGAGCGTCTGACCAAGGCGGTCAACGCCGTGCTCGAGGAGAACGAGGGCTTCGGCGGGATCGACGCGGTGCATTTCCGGGGGTTCCTGGTCCAATGAGGATGGCGCATGAATTCGCCGCTGCCCGCGCCGCCGCGCAGCATTGCCGCGAACTGACCTTGCGCGGCCCCCGCCCGGAAGAACGCGCGGTGCTGCTGGCGGCATGGCGGCGTGATCTGGCGCGGCTGATGGCCGAGGAATTGTCCGCGCTGCTGTCGGGTGACCGGCTGGAGGTGCACGTGAGCGAGCCCGAAAGCCTGGCCGGACAGGCGGTGCTGGACCGGATCGGGCCGGTCGCCGCCAACAGCCTCCTGCGCTGCGGGGCGAGCGGCGAGACCGCACTGATCGCGTTTGATTTCTCCACCGCGATTGCGCTGACCGAGCGGTCTTTCGGCGGCGATGGCAAGGTGGTGGCCAATGCGCCCGATCAGCTGCCGCGCTCGGCCGCGCTGCTGGTGGACGAGATTGCCGCGACCATCGCCCAGACCATCACCCGCGCCAGTTTTGGCGATGGCGCCCCGCCCGCAGGCAGCGCGCTGACCGGTGAAGTGATCGTCCGCAGCGAAAGCGCCGGCCGGCTGAAGCCCTTCGATGCCGATGGCGCGGCGCTGCTGTTTGCGCTCACCATCACCAACCGGCAGGGCTGCGAATGGCACGCGCTGCTGGCGGTCGCGGCAGAGCGGATGGAGCGGCTGTTGCCTGCCCCCGGCCGCGGGCCATCGCCGCGCGGCGGTGCGGCCAGACGCCCGCCCGCCAGCGCCCTGGCTGCGCCATTCGCCGCGATCCCGCTGCCGCTTCACGTGGTGCTGGCCGAAGTCGATCTCTCGCTCGCGCGGCTCCAGACCCTCGGCCCCGGCGACTGCCTGCCGCTGGCGCTCGGCCGGCAGGTGCCGCTGATGCTGGGCGAAAAGCTGCTCGCGCATGGCAGCATCGGCACCTTTGAAGACCGCATGGCGATCCGCCTCACCCGTTTCCCCGATCAATCCCCCACACCACAGGGAGTCGCATGATGACCGAATTCCAGCCCGCGCAATTGCACCGCTTCGGCGCGGTCGCGGTGCGCCTGTCGGTCGAGTTGGGCCGCACCGAGATGCCGCTGCGCGATGTGTTGATGCTGGGCGAAGGCAGCACGGTCGCGCTGGACCGGCTGACCGACGAATTGCTCGATGTCACCGCCAATGGCCGTGTGATCGCGCGCGGCGAGGTGGTGGCGGAAAAGGGCCGCTTTGCCCTGCGCATCGTCCATCTGGTGGGCGAGGACGGGCAGGATGTGCCGCCCACCGCACCCACTACCGCTGCGCCCGCCGATCCGGCGGTGAGCGCGGCGGATGCGGGCTGAGGCGGGGGCGGGCGATGCTTGAATATCTGCTGCGCCTCGCGCTGCTGCTGCCGCTGCTGGCGGGGCTGATCTGGGGGAGCCTGTGGCTGACCCGCACGTTGCAGACGCGCCTCGCCGGAACGCCGGGCGGCGGTGCAGGGCGGCACCTGCAACTGGTCGAAACCAGCCTGATCGCGCCCGGTGTCAAACTGGCGGTGGTGCGCTTTCACGGGCGCGAGATCCTGCTCGGCCTGTCGCGCCACGGGATGGTGAGGCTGGGTGAGGCCCCGGCGAACGCAGCGGAGAGCGAATGATGCAAACCCCTGCGTTCTGGCGGGCGGCGCTGCTGTGCCTTGCCGCGTTAACCATGTTTTGCCTGCCCGATCTGGCGCACGCCGCCGCGCCTGCGCCAGCGGCGGCGCCCGATCCGGTGACGGCCGGTGTCGGGACCGCAATCGAACGCGCGCTCGGCGACGAAGGCGCGGGCGATAATACGCCGCTGAGCCTCTCGCTCCAGCTGCTGGTGGTGATGGGGCTGCTCAGCATCCTGCCCGCGCTGGTGCTGATGATGACAAGCTTCCTGCGCATCCTGGTGGTGCTGGCGATCTTGCGGCAGGCGCTGGGCCTGCAAGGCTCGCCGCCGGGACAGGTGCTGGCCGGATTGGCGCTGTTCCTCAGCCTGTTCGTGATGGCGCCGACGCTCGAACTGGTGAACGCGCAGGCGATTGCGCCCTATGCCGCCGGAAGCATCGGCGCGGACGCCGCGATTGCGCAGGCGGGCGAGGCCTTCCACGCCTTCATGCTGCGCCAGACCCGCGAGGCGAATCTGATGATGTTCACCGACATTGCAGGAGGTGGGATGTTCGCCAGCGGCAAGGACGTGCCCTTCTCGATCCTGCTCCCCGCCTTCGTCACCAGCGAGCTCGAAACCGCGTTCCAGATCGGCTTCATGATCTTTCTGCCCTTCCTTGTGATTGATCTGGTGGTGGCGAGCGTGCTGATGAGCCTCGGCATGATGATGCTGAGCCCCACGATCATCTCGCTGCCGTTCAAGCTGCTGTTGTTCGTGCTGGTGGATGGCTGGGCGCTCTTGATGGGCTCGCTTGCCATGAGTTTCGCCTGATGCCCGAAGATACCGCGCTGCTTTCGCTGGCGGACCAGACCTTGTGGGTGACCGCGCTGATCGCAGGGCCGGTGCTGATCGCCACGCTGGTGGTGGGCCTTGTGGTCGGGATCATTCAGGCGGCGACATCGGTCAACGAACAGACCTTGAGCTTCATCCCCAAGCTGGCGGTGACGGCGCTGGTGTTCGTTGTGCTGGGCGCAGCGATGATGGGCTTGCTCGCCGATTTCACCCGCGAGATCATGGCGCAGGTCGCCGACTTGTCGGCGTAGTCCGGTGAACGCCCTCGATCTCGGCTTCGGCAGCCTTGAGGCGCAGTTGTGGCAGATATCCTTCCTCTCGGTCCGCTGCGGCGCCGCGCTGATGGCCGCGCCGATGGTGGGCGGCACTGCCGTGCCCGCGCCGGTGCGCATCCTGCTCGGGCTGGTGCTCGGCTTCTTTGTGGCAAGCTGGGTGCCGATTGCGCCCGCGCCCGCCATGTTGAGCCTCGCAGCGGTGCTCGCCGTGCTGCACGAGGCGGCGATCGGGGTCGCGCTCGGCTTTGTGTTGCAGCTTGCCTTTGCCATTCCGCTGATCGCGGCCGAGCAGATTTCGGGCACCATGGGCCTTGCCATCGCCACCTCGATCGATCCGGCGAGCGGCGCGCAGTCGGGCGCACTCGGCACCTTCTTCGGCCTCGTGCTCAGCCTGCTGTTCTACGCCATCGGCGCGCATCTCTTGTGGTTTGAGCTGCTGATCGAAAGCTACCGCCTGCTGCCCGCCGGTGGGTTCGCCTTCGGAGCGTGGCGGGCCGAGAGTGTGGTGATGTTCATGGGCTACGGCCTCGCCACAGCGGCGGCGATTGCGCTGCCGGTGGTGCTGGTGTTGCTCTCGGTGCAGGTGGTGACCGGCCTGATCGCGCGCTCGGCCCCGTCGCTCAATCTCTTCGCCTTGGGCCTGCCGGCAGGGGTGCTGGCGGGCATCGCCGCGTTGATCATCGCGCTGCCGGTGATGGAGGAGCAGTTCACCGGCGTGATCGAGACCGCGCTCGATCAGTCCGCGCTGCTGCTTGCAGAGGCCCCGCGCTGATGGCCGAGGAAAGCGCTGGCGAAAAGACCTTCGCCCCCACCGCCAAACGCCGCGCCGACGCCGCCAAGCGCGGCGATGTGCTGCGCTCCAGGGAAGTGGCGACCTTGGCGGCGACCGGCGGCGGCGCGCTCGCGCTGCTGGGGCTGGGGCCATGGCTGAATGACAGCATGGCGCGGGTCGCACGCGCGGGCTTCCACTTTGATCGCGCTGCGCTTGATGGCTTTGCGCCGGGCGCGGCGATGGCCGATGCCGCCGCGGCGATCCTGCCGCCGATCATGGCGCTGGGCCTGATCGTGGCCGCGATCACCATCGCCTCGCAATTGCTGCTGGGCGAGGGGCGCTTCAACGCGGGCAATGCGGGCTTCAAGGGATCGCGCATCAATCCCTTGAGCGGCCTCAAGCGCATTCTCGGCTGGCAGGGGGTGATCGAGCTGGGCAAGGGCCTGCTGAAGCTGGCGCTGCTGGGCGCGATCGCGTGGTATTGGGCGGCGGCCAACCTGCCGGCGCTGCTGGTGCTGGGGCGCAGCCCGCTCGAAGCGCAGGTGGGCATCGCTACGGATGCGATCACCGGGCTGATCGGCGCGCTGCTCGCCGGGCTGCTGGTGATCGCCGGCATCGACTACCCCTTGCAGAAGTTCCAGCGCGACAAGCGACTGATGATGAGCCTGCAGGATATGCGCGAAGAGCAGAAGGAATCCGAAGGCTCGCCCGAGATGAAATCCGCCCGCCGCCAGCGCCAGCGCGATCTGGCGCGGGGCGGCGTGGCAAAGGCGATGCAGGACGCGCAGTTCGTGATCGTCAACCCGCTGCACTTTTCTGTCGCGCTCACCTATGATCCCGCCCGCGCGCCTGCGCCGATCGTACTGGCCAAGGGGCGGGGCGAAACCGCGCTGGCGATGCGCGAGATTGCGGGCGAGCAGGGCCTGCCGCTGCTCGAATATCCGCAGCTGGCCCGCGCGGTCTATTTCACCACCCGCGAAAACCAGATGGTGCGCGAGGAGCTCTATGTCGCGATTGCCTCACTGGTGGCCTTCGTGATGGCGCTGAAACGCGGCCAGCGCCCGCGCCGCCCGGCGGTGGCGGTGCCGCCCGAATTGCGGTTTGATGGCGATGGCAAGGTGGAAACCTGATCCGCTCCCCTGAAGGGGAGGATGGGCAACGCGGCTTAAACCTGCCCCCTGACGCCCGTTCTTCCGGGCATGGAAAACGCAGGCTCCTCGATCATTTCGGCCCTCGGCGCTGGCAGCGGCGTCGACTTCATCAGCCTCGCGTCGGATATTGCCGCCGCGAGCTTTGCCGTGCAGCGCCAGTCGGCCGAGACCCGCCGCACCGCGCTCGAAGCGCAGGTGTCCGCCGCCGCGCAGTTGCGCAACGCCGTGACCGGCATCGCCAGCGCGCTGGGCGAGCGGATCCGCACCGGCGATCTTGCGCCCCGGCCCCAGATTGCCAATGCCAGCGTTGCGCGGGTCACCGTGCCCGCCGGCCTCAGCCCGCGCGGCAGTTTCTCGCTTGAGGTGACCCAGCAGGCGCAGGGCCAGACGCTGGTCTCCAAAACCTACGCCAGCCGCGACGCGCTGGTGGGCGAAGGCACGCTGGCGATCCGTTTCGGCACAGTGGACGGCGCAAGCTTTGCCCCGGATACCGCCCGCAGCGCGCTGTCGATCAGCGTCACCGCCGATGATACGCTCGCCACGCTGGCGGCCAAGATCACGCAATCGAGCGGCGGCGCGGTGAGCGCCTATGTCGCCACCGGCACCACCGGCGCGCAGCTGGTGCTGAAGGGCGCGGAAGGGGCGGCCAGCGGCTTCGTGCTGGAACCCTTCAGCGCCGCTGCCAGCCCTTCTGCTGTGGCGGGCGATCTCAGCTATCTCGCCTGGGGCCCGGCCACCGACGCGGGCGAACTGCGCGCTGCATCGCGCGATGCCACCTTCAAGCTCGACACGGTTGAGATGACCAGCCCCACCAACCGCGTCACCGGCCTGCCGGGCGGCTTTACCCTCGATCTCACCGGCACCAATATCGGCGCGCCCACCAGCCTGACCTTTGCCAACAGCACCGATGCGATCACCAGCGTGATGGGCGATTTCGTTGCCGCGCTGAACGATATCGTGGCGCAGGTGAACGATCTGGCCGCCCCGATTGGCGGGGAGCTGGGCAATGATCCGGGCGCGCGCGAGTTGCGCCGCGATCTGGCGGGCCTTGCGGGCCGGATCGTGATGCCGGGCGCGGCCGATGGCGAGCCGCGCACGCTCGCCGATCTCGGGCTGGTGCTTAATCGCGATGGCACCTTCCAGCTGGATAGCGCGCGGCTGAACCGGGCGCTCGAAGCCAGCCCCGATGCGGTCGCGGCGATGTTCACCACCGGTCCGAGCGGCGTGTTCGCCACCGTGGACCGCTTCGCACGCGAGAACAGCCTGATCGCCGATCCCGGCTCGCTCGGCGGATCGCTCAAGCGGTTCGAAACCCAGATCGCCAATAGCGATGAACGGCTGACCCGGATTGGCGAGCAGCAGGACGCGCTGCGCGAGCGGCTGACCCGCGAATTCGTCGCCTCCGAACGCCGCGTGGCCGCCTCGCAATCGACGCTGACCTTCCTGCGCGCGCAGGTGGCAGCGTGGTCGACCGACGATAACTAGGGGTGCGCGCGATGCAGATGCTGTCCCGCAATCCGGCGGCCGCCTATCGCCGGGTCGAGCTTGACGCACGGATCGAGGCATCGAGCGCGGCCGATCTCACGCGTATCTGCCTTGAGGAGGCGATGGCCGCCCTGTTGCACGCGCATACCGCAGCCGAACGCGGGTCGTTGGCGGTTCGTGAGCCGCTGGTGCGGGCGCAGACGATCATGGTGTGGCTGGCCGGATCGGTCGCACCGGAGCATCCCTTGCACGCCAGTCTCAAGGCCTTTTATGGCGGCCTGGCGAGCCAGATCGCGGCCAATTTCCTACAGGCCGATACCGCAGAAATCGCCAGAATCAGAAATGATATCAGGGATTTGCTAGAGGCGGCAGGTTAGTGTTTCACGTGAAACATTTGTAGAACATTCTTGCTTGCGTGTCGCGCTTTCGCGCGACGCAGACCAACCGCCCCGCCTCCCCGCCCGGCCACCAAGCATACCATCACGGTATGGCGGCCGGACGGGGCGGCAGGGCGGTCGGTCTGCGCCTTACCCCGCCCACTCGGCAATGATCCGCGCGGCATCTTCCGGGTCCTGGAACGGGTGGAAATGGGTCATGTCGGGGCGATAGAGATCGGTGCCCTGCGGCAGGTGTTCGGCCAGCGCGGGCCAGGTCGGCGAGCTCTTGAAATCCTGCAGATCGGTGTGCTGCGCGCGCACCACCAGCACCGGGATCGCCACCTGCTTTACTGCATCCAGCAGCGCGCCATTGCTGCGGCTCGAGGCATAGACGCTCGCCTCCATCTCGGGCGAACAGGCCAGCTCCATGCCGTCCCCCGCCAGCGCCGGGGCGAGGCCGAAGCGGCAGTAATCCTCGAACACGCGGGCGTCGAACAGGTCATAGGGATCGCGCGTCCGGAACCGCTCCATCATCGCTTCGGGCGAGGCGAAATCGCGCTTGCGGCGGATCGCGGGGTGCGGATTGTCGGCGGTGTAGAGCGGATCACCCGGCGCGTAGAATTCAGGTGCGAGGATCACCGGATCGAACAATATCAAGCGCTTGAAGGCATCCGGATGGTCGGCGGCCACCTGCAACAAGGTGTGTGCCCCCATCGAATGGCCGATGCCGACAGCGCCGGAAATCCCGGCCTGATCGAGGAAGCCCGCGACATCGCTTGCCATGATCCGCCAGTCGTCGATCGGCCCGCCGCCCGACTGTCCGTGGCCGCGCAGGTCGATCGCGTAGACGGCACGTTCGGGGAAGGCATCGGCAATCGCGCCCCACACCCGTCCGTGAAAGCCGGTGGCATGGGCGAACACCAACGGGGCGGCGCTGCCCTCGGCGGGCCATTCGTGCACCGCAAGGTCGATGCCGTTGACGGAGTAAAGGCGGGTGACGGGGGCCGGACGATGTGCGCTCATGCCAACCGCCCAACCGGATCGCTTGGCCCAAGTCAATCGCGCGCTTTTGGCAGGGGTTACTCTGCTGGAGCCTGGGCCGGAGCTTGGGCCGGAGCGGGCGCTGGCTGGGCTTCGCCCTGTTCGCGCAGGAAGCGCAGCGCCTCGGCCATCCGGTCCGGCGCGATCAGCCGGAGCGCAGCGCAATAGAGCGTGATCCCGAGCAGCACCGCGCTCGCCAGCACCGCCAGCGGCAGCAGCGGCGGCATCACCGCCAGCACCAGCGCCACGCCTGCCGCCATCACCAGCGCAGCGCCAAGCGGCGGAGCGACGGCGCGCGCCAGCCCGCTCCAGCTGAGCCCGATGATCCGGCCCGACAGCGTCACCGTCGCGCTGGCCAGCACTGCCATCCCGCCAACCCAGCCCCAGGCAAAGCCTGTCACCCCCCACTGCGATCCGATCAGGAAGGCGCAAGGCATCACCACGCTGCCCAGCATCGTGATCCTGAGCGCTGCGAGCGGCACGCCGCGGGCATTGGTGGCCGGCGCGAACAGGATCTGCAGCGTCAGCATACTCATGGCGACCGCGAGGATCGGCAGTAGCGGGACGATCTCCAGCCACTTTTCGCCCAGCAGCACCGGCACCAGCACCGGCGCGATCACGGCGAGCCCGGCATAGGCGGGCAGCGCCACCATCATCACCAGCCGGATCGTGGCGTAGAGCGGCTCCGGCCCGGTCACCTGCTGGCGCGAATAGGCGGCATAGGCGATCTCGTTGATCGGCGGCACGAACTTGGCGGCCAGCAGCTGCGCCAGAAACAGACCGGTGGAGTAGACGCCGAGATCATGCGGATCGAGCACGCGGCCCGCGATCATCACATCCGCCTGGCTCTGCACGAACCAGAACAATTGGGTCGCCGTCATCACTCCGCCGAAGCCTGCGATATGGCCGGCGCCGGCAAAGCGGAAGCTCGGGCGGATCGGCGCGCGCGCGGCAAGGGTCATGCCGGTCGCCTCGGTCAGCAGCATCGCCATGGGCGCGGCAACCAGCGTCCACACGCCCCAGCCCGAAAACGCGCCGGTGAGCGCCACACTCGCGCCCGCCAGCGCGGCAGCGAGGCGCACCTGCGCGGGGCGGCGGAAATCCATTTTGCGGCTGAGCATCGCGTGCGGCAGCGCGCAGAACGGCACGCCGAGATAGAGCAGCGATTGCACCCGCAGCAGCTCTGCCACCTGCGGCTGATCGAACCACATGGCGACCAGCGGCGCGGCAAGGAACTGCGCCAGCGCCAAGCCGGCATTGAGCAGGATCAGCATCCCCAGCGTCTGGCGCAGGCGTTCTTCGCTGACGTGCTCCTCGCGGATCAGTGCCGAGGCGAGGCCCCAGCCGTTCATCGTGCTCAGCAGCACCAGCATCACCTGCGCCATCGCGAACAGGCCGTAATCCTGCGGCGCCAGCAGGCGGATCACGATCAGCGTGGAACACCAGGACACGATCTGCGTGAACACCTGGCTGCCCGAGCGCCACAGCACCGCCGTGCGGACCTGCGCGGCGAGCGAGACAGCGGGAGAAAGCCGGTCGGCCTCAGCCATGCGCGGCACCCTGCGGCGGCAGCGGCGGCGCCCCGCCCCAGATCCGCGCCAGCACCCGCGCCGCAAGCGGATTGCGCACGAACAGCAGATCGGCCAGCGCATAGCCCGCCGTCGCGCCCATTTCGCGCTTGTAGCCAGTGTCCCCCGAGCCCAGATCCATCAGCCGCAGGCCATTTGCCGTTGCATCATCCATTGCCCGGTAATTGATATGTTTGCCGATATAGCAGTGCTTCAGATCCTCGACATGGGTTCCGGCGATCGCGTACCGGATTGGGCCATCGTCGCAATCGAAGCTGAAGCCGATCGGCCGTTCGTCCAGCATCAGCAGCGTTGCCGACAGGCTTTGCGCCAGCACCGGATCGGCGATCATGGCCAGCCATTGGGCGCGCTTTTGCGGGGTAAGAAATTTTGCCCCGCTGCCATCGGTGGTGCGCGCGATCCAGCTGTCGGCCTCGATCCGGGCAAGATCGGCCAGCACGTCCGCGTTCCACTGTGCGCCGCGCACATAGCGCCAGTGCGGGGTGCCCAGCGCCTCCAGCTTGCGCCATCCGGCACGCAGCTTTCGCGCGACCGAACTGCGGGTGTTGCCCTTGGGCGCGGCAGGATCGAGATCGATCACCCAGCTGGTGCCGGCCGGACGCGACAAGACTGTCCAGCGCGCCAGACGGGCCGCTTCGACAAAGCGCAGGGTGACCGGGTCATCAAGCCGCGTCGGGCCGATCCGCCAAAGCGGGCCAAGGCTGCGCGCCGCGGCGGGATGGCGCAGCGCTTCGGCCAATTCTTGCGCGCTGCAATCGGGGGCCAGCAAGGGGGCGCGGAATGGCCAGTAACTGCCCGAAACCTTGCGGGCGCGGAGCAGCGCCGGGCCGAAGCCGACAGTCGGGATCGCCGCGATCGGCGCGCCGCCCATGTCGCCCGCGCCGCGCCGGACGATCAGCGTGCAGCCAGCCGCCTCGCCCGCGCCGTGATACCATGCCGCACGCAGGAAGCCGTGGCCCGCAAGGTTGCCTTGCGCCAGCGCGTCAATCTCGGGCGGGAAGCCCGCTATCGCTGTGACAGTCGGCGTGCCGGCTGCAATCCTGCTGTGGTACATGGCTAACCTTGGACGCACGCGGCTTGCGCGCGGCTAACCCCTAGCCCTGCGGCGTAACCAGCCGGTTAACCACCGGCGAGCGCAAGGTCAGAACACCACGACGGAACGGATCGACTTGCCTTCGTGCATCAGATTGAAAGCGGTGTTGATCTCTTCCAGACCCATCACGTGGGTGATCATCGGATCAATCTCGATCTTGCCGGTCATGTACATATCGACGATCTTGGGCACATCGGTACGGCCCTTGGCCCCGCCGAAGGCCGTGCCGCGCCAGTTGCGCCCCGTCACCAGCTGGAACGGGCGGGTGGCGATTTCCTTACCCGCTTCGGCCACGCCGATGATGATCGAGGTGCCCCAGCCGCGGTGGCAGGCCTCCAGCGCGGTGCGCATCACCTCGGTGTTGCCGGTGGCATCGAAGGTGTAATCCGCGCCCCCGTCGGTCATTTCGACGATCTTGGCGACCGTCTCCTCGCGGCTCAGGCCCTTGGAGTTGAGGAAGTGGGTCATGCCGAAGCGCTTGCCCCATTCCTCGCGCGCCGGATTGATGTCGACGCCGATGATGAGGTTCGCGCCGGCCAGCCGCGCGCCCTGAATGACGTTGAGGCCAATCCCGCCGAGGCCGAACACCACGACATTGTCGCCCACCTGCACCTTGGCGGTGTTGGTGACCGCGCCGACCCCGGTGGTCACCCCGCAGCCGATATAGCAGGCGGACTGGAACGGCGCGTCCTCACGGATCTTGGCGACCGCGATTTCGGGCAGGACGGTGAAGTTCGAGAAGGTCGAGCAGCCCATGTAGTGGAAGATTGGCTGGCCCTTGTAGCTGAAGCGCGTGGTGCCGTCGGGCATCAGGCCCTTGCCCTGCGTGGCGCGGATCGCGGTGCACAGGTTGGTCTTGCCCGAAAGGCACGACTTACACTGGCGGCATTCGGGGGTGTAGAGCGGGATCACGTGATCGCCGGGCTTCACGCTCGTCACGCCCGCGCCCACTTCGCGCACGATGCCTGCGCCCTCGTGGCCGAGCACAGAGGGAAAGATGCCCTCGCTGTCGAACCCGTCGAGCGTGTAGGCATCGGTGTGGCAGATGCCGGTCGCCATGATTTCGACCAGCACTTCACCGGCCTTGGGGCCTTCGAGATCAAGCTCGACAATTTCGAGCGGTTGTTTGGCGGCAAAGGCAACGGCGGCGCGGGTCTTCATGGGCGGGTCTCCTTGGGCAAACGCCTATTCCCGCAGGTTTGCAGCTTGGCAAGTCTCAGCGCAGCGGCAGGACAGCTTCGTGACCATAGGGGCAGTGGCGGCAGGCCGATCCGCAGCACTTGCCGCGCTTCAGGTGCGCGACGCGCGTGAACACGGTGTAGCCGGTCTCGGGATCGCGATAGGTCGCTTGCCCGCGGGCGCAGGCGGCTTCGTGCAGGGCGTGCCAGTCGGGCTCGGTCATCGCGCGGCGATAGGCGGAGCACGGGCCAAAGACAATTTCCGCCTTGCGCGGCCGGAACTTTTGGGCTGTGACCAAGGTTCATCAACCTGTCACATCCCCCCTTTCCGGAGAGCGCCCTTGCGTTTCCTGCTGTTTGTCGCCGCGCTGCTGCTTGCCAATCCCCGCCTCTGCCCAGGGCGTGCAGCAGACCAAGGGGAGCTTTGAAGACAAGTTCCGCCAGCTTGATGAAGTGCTGCCCGATCCCAGCACCACCCGCAATGCGAGCGGCGCGCCGGGCCACGAATACTGGCAGCAGAAAGTCGATTACAAGATCACCGCCACGCTCGACGAGACCAAGCGCCGCCTGACTGCGAAGGCGACAATCCGCTACACCAACAATTCGCCCGACGCGCTGCCGTGGCTGTGGCTCCAGCTCGATCAGAACATCTTCAAGCGCGATTCGATGGCCGAGCTGACCGATGCGTTCGGCGGCCCTGGCCGGCGCGGGCCGAAGGTGAGCCTCGGTTCGGCCTCCGAGCCGACCAAGCTGTCGATGGACGAACTGCGCCGCCAGCAGGCGATGGCCGATAACGAGTATGGCTATGATATCAGCGCAGTGACGCTGATGGACGGCGCGGCCCTGCCGCACACCATCGTCGGCACGCTGATGCGGGTCGATCTGCCCGCGCCGCTCGCGCCGGGCGAGACCACCGAATTCGCGATCGAATGGGCGTTCAACATTGTCGAGGAAGACGCGATCAACGCGCGTTCGGGCTACGAGCACTTCCCCGATGATCCGCGCAAGGGCGGCAACGATATCTTCCTGCTCGCCCAGTGGTTCCCGCGCATGGTGGTCTATTCGGACTACGAAGGCTGGCACAACAAGGAGTTCCTTGGCCGCGGCGAATTCACGCTCGAATTCGGCGATTACGAGGTCGATCTGACGGTGCCGTCGGACCACATCATCGCTGCGACCGGCACGATCCAGAACCCTGACGCCGTGCTCACCGCCGCCCAGCGTCAGCGGCTGGAGACGGCCAAGGATGCCGCCGCACCGATGTTCATCGTCACCCCGCAGGAAGCCGCCGCTGCCGAAGCCGGCAACCCCAAGGGCACCAAGACCTGGAAGTTCGCCGCCACCAATGTGCGCGATTTCGCCTGGGCTTCCAGCCGCAAGTTCATGTGGGACGCGCAAGGGGTGAAGCAGCCCGGCGCTGAGAACGAAACCGTGCTCGCCATGAGCTTCTGGCCCAAGGAAGGCGGCGACCTTTGGAAGAAGTATTCCACCGCCGCCGTGGTCCACACGCTGAAGGTCTATTCGCGCTTCAGCTTCGATTATCCCTATCCCACCGCGCAGTCCGTCAACGGGCCGGTCGGCGGGATGGAATATCCGATGATCACCTTCAACGGCCCGCGCACCACCTTGAACAAGGACGGCACGCGCACCTATTCGCTGGCCGAAAAGATGTTCCTGGTCGGCGTGGTGATCCACGAGATCGGGCACATCTACTTCCCGATGACGGTGAACTCGGACGAGCGCCAGTGGACCTGGATGGATGAAGGGCTCAACTCCTTCCTCGATTCGGTCGCGGGCTTCGAATGGGATCCGAATATGCCGTGGACCCGCAGCGTGCCGCGTGATCTGGTGAGCTACATGGTCTCGAACCAGCAGGAGCCGATCATGACCCAGTCGGATTCGGTCACCAACCTGGGCTCCAACGCCTATGGCAAGCCGTCGGCCGCCTATCACCTGCTGCGCGACACCATCATCGGGCGCGAGCGGTTCGATTTCGCGCTGAAGGAATATGCCCGCCGCTGGAAGTTCAAGCGGCCCACCCCGGCCGATTTCTTCCGCACCATGGAGGAAGCGTCGGGCACCGATCTCGACTGGTTCTGGCGCGGGTGGTTCTACTCCACCGATCATGTCGATATTTCGCTCGACTCGATCTACCGCCTGAAGGTCGACACCAAGGATCCCGACATTGATCTGCCGCGCCGCCGCGCCGAGAAGGAGGCCGAGCCCGATCTGGTCGGCATCGGCCTTAACAAGGCGCAGGGCCTGCCGATCTGGGTGCTGGAAAACCCCGGCGTGCGCGATTTCTACGACACCAATGACCAGTTCACCGTCACCCCCAAGGATCGCAAGGGCTATACCAGCTTCCTTGAGGGACTGGACCCGTGGGAGCGCCAGGTGTTCGACCGCGCGGTGAAGGAGGACGCGAATTACTACGTCCTCAACTTCAGCAACAAGGGCGGGCTGGTGATGCCGGTGATCCTCGGCCTCACCTTCAAGGATGGCTCCACCCAGAAGATGAACATCCCGGCTGAAATCTGGCGCCGCAACGCGCGCGATGTGGCCAAGCTGCTGGTGTTCCCCAAGGGCAAGGAACTGGTGCAGGTGGTGGTCGATCCCGATTGGGAAACCGGCGATGCCGACCTTGAGAACAACCACTATCCGCGCCGGATCATCCCGAGCCGGATCGAAGCCTTCAAGGACGAGGCCAGCATGGACCGCGTCAGCCGCGACCTGATGGGCGAGGCAGCGGGGGCCGAGCCGGACAAGCGCAAGTGATCGCGCGCCGCGCGGTGCTGGCAGGGGCGGCGGCGCTGGCCGCCGTGCTTGCTGCACCGGCGCTTGCCCACCAGCAGAAGCGCGCGATCAGCACGGTTGCGATCAATCCCCGCAGCGGGGCAATCGAGATCATGCATCAGGTGCCGGTGCATGATGCCGAACACGCGCTCAGGGTGCAGGGCGCCCAATCGCCCGATATCATCGGCAGCGCCGAGAGCCGCGAGGCCTTCGCTCGCTACGTCGCGCAGCGGTTTGTGCTGGCGGTGGATGGCGTGGTTGCCGTACCCGCCTATGTCGGCAGCGAGATCACCGGCGGCAGCCTGTGGGTCTATCAGGAACTCCCCGCAGCCCGCGCAGGCACGCCGATCCGGATCAATTCGCAGATCCTCACCGATGTCTGGGCGCTTCAGGAAAACCGCGTGAATATCGGCAGCGGCGCCGGCGTCACGACCCTGATCTTCACTGCTGGTGACGCGGCACAGGACATGCTGCTCGCCAGTTGAGCGCGGTGTCCGGTCAGGCGCGGCGGCGCCGGGCCGCGCTGCCCATTTGCGCACACAGATCATGGATCAGCGCCGGGCGGCCATAGCGATAGCCCTGCACATGGCCGCAGCCGATGGTGCGCAGGAAGGCCTCCTGCTCTTCGGTCTCGACCCCTTCGACCACCACCCGCAGGCCCAGCCCGTGGCCCATCTGCACGATCGCCTGGATGATCAGCCGCGACTGCTGATCCTCGGCGATCCCGGCAATGAAGTCGCGGTCGATCTTGACTTCGTGGATCGGGAACTGGCGCAGGTGCGTGAGCGAGGAAAAGCCGGTGCCGAAATCATCGAGGCAGATGGTAAAGCCGCAGGCATCAAGCATCGCCAGCGAGGCGTGCAGCTGGCCTCCGGCATCGAGCAGCATGGTTTCCGTCACCTCGATGGTGAAATTGGCCGGGGTAAGCGCGCTGTCATCTACCACCTCGATCAGGTGCCGCACGAAATCGTTCCTGCGCAGATCGGCCTCGGACAGATTGAGCCCGATCCGGGTTTCCGGCCCCAGCAGCGCGAGGATCGCCGGGCCGTCGGTCATCACCTGATCGAGCATCGCGCGAGAGACGCGGCGGGACAGTTCGGGATCGAGCAAGGCGGCAAAGATCTCGCTTGCGGTGATCAGGCTGCCGTCCTCGTCACGCAGGCGCAGCAGCGCCTCGAGCGAGACGATCCTTCCGGTGCCCAGCTCGACGATGGGTTGATAGGCCGCCACCGCGCGCCCGCCATTAAGCGCCGCGCGCAGGCGGGCGATGGCACGCTGGCGTTCGGTCTGCCGCGCCTCGATCTGCGCATCCCAGCACACCACGCCGCCGCAGCCCTGTTCCTTGCCGCGATAGAGTGCAAGATCGGCGCGGCGCATGATCTCCTCGCCGCTGCCCGGCTGCTCGATCCGCGCCAGGCCGCAGGTTGCGCCGATGATGAGCGCGCTGCTGCCGAGCGCCACCACCTCATCAAGCTCTTCCACCAGATTGCGCAGGAACTCGCTGGCTTCCTCGATCGTCATCGCCGGCGGGAACAGCAGCGCAAATTCGTCGCCGCCCCAGCGCGCCAGAAACATCCCGCGGCGGATGCGCTGGTGGAGGTGCTCGGCAATCGCCACCAGCACGCGGTCGCCCACCAGATGGCCGAGCGTGTCGTTGACGTCCTTGAACCCGTCGAGATCGATCAGCGCGACCATCACCGGATCGCTGTCGGCCATCCGCATCGCGGCGGCGAGCTTGCGGTCGAAGCTGGCGCGGTTGAACAGGCCGGTCAGCCGGTCATGCTCGGCCGCGCGCTTCAACGCGGCGTTGCGCAGATGCTCCTCGGTGCAATCATGGATGATCCCGGCGACACTGTCGGGCTGGCCATCAACATCGATCCGCTCGCCCACCACCCGGATGCGGCGGCGCTCGCCATCGCCGCGGCGGATGCTGGTTTCAAAGGAGAAGGGTTTGCCGAGCGCGATGGTCTCTTCAAGCGCGCTACTGACCATCGCCTGATCGTCGCGCTGGTATAGCGTCACCGCCTGTTCGACACTGACCGAGCGCCCGGTTTCAAGTCCGGTGATGGCATAGACCTGATCCGACCAGAACAGGCGCTGCGAGGCGATATCGACCCGCCACGAGCCGACATTGGTGGCGCGTTCGGCCTGGCGGAAGATCTGCGAGGTCTGCTTCAGAGCGGCATTGGCAAGGCTCAATTCGCGCGTGCGGACGTGGAGCGCGATGCTCTGCTCCGCCAGTTCGGCGAGCATGGCCAAGGGGGCGATCTGATCGCTGCAGAAGGCGTGGGGCTCGGGCGAGATGGCGCACAGCGCGCCCAGCAGCACGCCGTCCTCGCCGCGGATCGGCACGCCGAGATAGGAGCGGATGAAGGGGGCGCCGGTAACCAGCGGATTGTCGCGGAAGCGCAGATCGGCGCGGGCATCGGTCACCAGCAGCGGCCCCTCGCCGGTGATGCAGACCGCGCAGAACGAGGCATCGCGCGGGGTTTCGTGGAGATCGACTCCGGTGCGCCCGAGGAACCACTGGCGCGCCTCCTCCACAATCGAAAGCAGCGCGATAGGGCAGCCGAGTATGGTGCTGGCGAGCACGGTGGTGCGCGAAAACAGCGCACGGTCGGCGCTCGTTTCGAGGCCCAGATTGCGGATGACATCAAGGCGGTCGGGATCGTTCACGCCGGCCAGATGGCCCTGTCACGATTAAAAATTCGCAAGGCCGAAGCTATGTATCGCGCCATTGCGCCCTGGCCCTGCCCATCGGCACGAAGGGGCCTGATCGGGGTGCCGGATGGGGATGGGGGGAGTTTGGTGCGGTCGAGAAGACTCGAACTTCCACGGGCTTTCGCCCACAACGACCTCAACGTTGCGCGTCTACCAATTCCGCCACGACCGCACTCGGGTTTTTCGGGGCAACCAGATGCTGGCCCCGCGGTAGGAGCGCGCCCCTAGCAAGGGGTTCGGGCCCGTGCAAGCGCATTTGACGACAGGAAGGCTGCGCGGCGGAAAAAGTCGCCCGCGGCGATGCGGCGTCAGTTGGGTGCCCAGCCGAGATCGACTACCGCCGCGCCGGGCGGGATATTGGCGATTGCCTCGGTCACGTTGACGCTTTCGCCCGGGGCCAGCTCGCGCTTGGCCGGGACGACCACCCAGTCGCCCACCGGGCGCTCGCGCGCGTCGATGAACACCACCAGCAGGTTGGGCACGTTGAGTGTCTCGCGCGCGGTGTTGCTGATTGTGCCGCGCACGCGGAAGATCTTCTCGCCGTTTTCGAGCGTTTCGCTGCGCTGTTCCTCGCGCGGGAAATTGAGTTCGAGACCGGGCTGGCCGATGCCGAAAGTGGGGCGCTGCAGCGGCAGCCAGTCGGGCAGGGGCAGGCCCGAATAATTGACCGCAACCACAGTGCCTGTTGCCAGCAGGGCGAAGATCGCCGCCGCGATGGTCCACATCTTGAGCGTGTTGCGCCGCCGGGTGAAAGGCGCGCGGTAATCGAATTGCGAGGCGCGGTCATCGTCCTCGCCGGGCTCGTCATCGAACGGGGGTTCGGGCTCGTCCATCCCGGGCGCGGCAGTTTCGATGAGCGGCGGGGGCGCTTCGGCGGCGGGTGGTTCTTCGCTGCGGCCCTTTTGCGCAAGGCCGATGCGCAGCGCGCGCACGGCCATAGTGGCCTGCTCGTCCGGATTGCCGGCGGCGGCGCTGGCTTCGGCGGTGCGCCAGTGATTGATCGAGGGGCCGTCCGTCGGCGCGGACGGCGGCGGCGCAGGCGGCGGGGCAGCTGCGGTCGGCCGGGGCTCCGGCACGGGCGTGGGCTCCGGCGTGGGCTGCGGAGCGGGCGGGGCCGGGGTCGGCGCAGGTTCGGGCGCGCCCTGTTCAAGCGCGTCGCGCAGCTCAAGCTCGGCCGGTTCCTGGAACCAGCTGTGCTTGCACTTCGCGCAGCGCACAGTGCGGCCTTCGCTGCCGATGGCAGAATCCGGCACGGCGTAGCGGGTACTGCAGGCTGGGCAGGCGATGATCATGTCAGGCTTGGCAATAGTCCTCGCACCGGCCCGCACAAGAGCAGCTGCCCCAAACGGGGCCAAATCGGCGCTTTTTTCCACATTGGGGGTTAACTATAGGCGCAGATGCGATGTTCGGCTTTCCCCCTTCCGGCCGCGCTGTTAGGTGCGCGGGATGAATGATCGCCTCGATGGACATGTGAAGTTCGACAATGTCGGGCTGCGCTACGGCACCGATGCCGAGGTGCTGAGCAACCTGTCCTTCACGCTTTATCCGGGCAGCTTCTATTTTCTCACCGGTGCCAGCGGCGCGGGCAAGACCAGCCTGCTGAAGCTGCTCTACCTTGCCCAGCGGCCTTCGCGCGGGGCGATCCGGATGTTCGGGCAGGATCTGATGACGATGCCGCGCACCCGCCTGCCCGATCTGCGGCGGCGGCTGGGGGTGGTGTTCCAGAACTTCCGCCTGGTGCCGCACCTCACCGCCTTCGACAATGTCGCGCTGCCGCTGCGGTTGGCGGGCGCGGACGAGGCACGGGTGGTGAAGGCGGTGTCCGATATGCTCGAATGGGTCGGCCTGGCGCACCGCGCGCAGGCGATCCCGGCGACCTTGTCGGGCGGGGAGCAACAGCGCGTCGCCATCGCCCGCGCGGTGATCGCGCGGCCCAAGATGCTGATCGCCGACGAGCCGACCGGCAACGTCGATCCCGAAATGGCGCTGAAGCTGCTGCGTCTGTTCGAGGCGCTCAACAACCGCGTCGGCACGACGGTGGTGGTGGCGACCCACGATGTCCACCTGTTGAAGAAGGTGCCTGATTCGCTGATCATGCGGCTCAACAAGGGCCAGCTGTCCGATCCCACCGGCGCGCTGCGCTATCCGCCGCGCCCATCGTCAGCTCCGGGGGCCTCGTCCGGCGGGGAGGGCGGCGCATGAACGTCCCTCCGCTGCCCGAAGCGCCCGAGGACGAGGCTGCCGCCGCTCCTGCGCCTGCAACCAGACGCGCCGCGCGCCTGCTGCCCCAGCCGCGGATGGGCGGGCTGATGCCGTGGGTGATCGCGATCCTGATCGCGCTGGTGGTGATTGCAGCTTCCGGCGGCCTCGTGCTGCGCAATCTGGCCGATAACGCCCGCGCCGATCTGGCTGCGGCGGTAACGGTGCAGGTGATCGAACCCAACCCCGATCTGCGCGCCGCGCGCGGGGCCGAGGTGGTCGCCGTGCTGCAAGCCATGACGCTGGTGCGCGCGGTGCGGCTGGTGCCGGAAGGCGAGCTTGCCGCGCTGCTCGAACCCTGGCTCGGCACAGCGGCGACGAGCGGCGATGTGCCCATCCCGGTGCTGGTTGATGTCGAGCTGGTGCGCCGGGCATCGCCGGCTGAGATCGCCAAGCTGGCCGCCGCGCTCGAAGGCACAGTGCCCGGCGCACGGGTCGATGCGCAGAGCGACTGGCTGCGGCCGGTCTACCGCGCGCTCGCGGCGTTGCAATGGCTGGCGCTGGGCCTGATCGGCCTTGTCGCGCTGGCGACCGCGGCGGCGGTGTGGCTGGCGTCGCGCAATGCGCTGGGCCAGGCGCGCGAGACGGTCGAGATTCTGCACCTGCTGGGCGGGACAGACCGCCAGATTACCCGCATCTTCCTCGGCACGGTGCTGCGCGAGGCGTCCTTCGGCGCGGCGGTCGGCACGGGTCTGGGGCTGGCGGCGGTGTGGCTGCTGGGCCAGCAATTCGCCGCGCTTGATAGCGGCATGGCGGGCGGCGGCGGGCTGGGCATGGCCGATTGGCTGGTGATCGCCGCTGTGCCGGTGATCGGCGTGCTGCTGGCGCTCGCCACCGCGCGCATGACCATTGCGCTGGCGCTCAAGGACATGCTCTAGGGGTAGTCATGATCCGGCGTGTGCTTTCCCTGATGTTTCTGGCCTGGGCGATCGGCTTCCTGTGGTTCGTGGTCGCGCTGCCGCGTCCGGCGGAAACGGCTGTGACCACCGACGCGGTGATTGTCCCCACCGGCGGCGCGGGGCGGATCGCGCGCGGGCTGGAGGTGCTGGACAAGCGGCTGGCGGCAAAGATGCTGGTCAGCGGGGTCGATCCCGAGGTGAAGCCCGGCGAGTTCGCCGCTGAATTCGGAGTCTCGCCCGAAGCGATGGAATGCTGCGTCACCTTGGGCTTTTCCGCTGTCGACACGCGCTCCAATGCCGCCGAAACCGCCAAGTGGGTGGCGCAGAACGAGGTGCGTTCGCTGCGACTGGTGACGACCGACTGGCATATGCGCCGCGCCGCGGGCGAGCTTGACCGAACGCTGCCCGATCATGTCACCGTGATCCGCGATGCGGTGTCTTCGCGGCCCGACCTCGGCACGCTGTTCCTCGAATATCACAAGCTGCTCGCAAGCCGTGCAGCAGGGCTGGCGGACCTTTGAAAACGCTCATCGCGGCCCTGCGCAGCCTTGCATTCTACGCCCTGTTCTATGGCGGCAGCGTGTTTCTGGTCTCGGCCTCGGTGGTGGCGATCATTGCGCGCAAGGTGTGGTTGGCGCCGGTGGTGGCGAAATGGGGCGGCTGGCACTTGTGGTGCACCCAGAATGTGCTGGGCATCGAGGTCGTGCTTGATGGCGTGCTGCCCGAAGGGCCGGTGCTGATCGCGGTGAAGCACGAAAGCTTTTTCGAGGCAATCGACACCCCGCGACTGTTCACCCACCCGGCGGTGTTCGCCAAGCAGGAGTTGTTCAGCATTCCGGGCTGGGGCTATTCGGCGCTGACCTATGGCCTGATCCCGGTGGCGCGCGAAAAGGGCGCGAAGACCTTGCGCGAAATGCTGTCGCTGGCCAAGCAGCGGCTGGACGAGGGCCGCCCCTTGGTGATCTTCCCCGAAGGCACGCGCGTGATGGTGGGCACACAGCCGCCGCTGCAGGCGGGGTTTGCGGGTCTCTACAAGCTGCTCAAGCTGCCGGTGGTGCCGATCGCGGTGGATAGCGGGCAGGCCTACCACCATGTGATCAAGCGGAGGGGGCGGATCACCTACAAGGTCGGCGCAACGATCCCAGCGGGCCTCCCGCGCAAGGAGGTCGAGGCCAAGGTGCACGCGGCGATCAATGTGCTGAACGGGTAGAATTGCCGGGCCGAAGGTGACCCTGAGCCTCCCGCCACAATCGGCAGCGAAAAATGCGGCTTTCAGCGACCAATTGTAAGCGCGCGCCGATCCGCTAGCTCGATATCAACCAATCGATAAGGTTTCTCGTGCACTTAAAGGGCATGAACGAGCGCCTTTCCCTTCTTGTCAGCTTCCTGCTCAAGGCAGGTGTCGGTCTTGTCGCCCTGAACGAGATTCGGGGACTGATCATGGCTGCTCCCGTGTTTTACGGCATCTATCAGTCCGGCGGAACGGCGACGGTCATTTGGCTTGGTTTGTGTTCGCTTGGCGGCATTGCGCTGTCGGTGATCGTGCCGCTGATTGCAGCGAAAAAGATCAAGAAATACGCTGACGTTCGCCTTGGACGGCAGCTGGCCCAAGCCTGACATTAGCGTTCATGGCCGGATTGGCGCCTGAACTAGCGATCGCTTCGGGGTCGCCCCCGAACAGCCGCTTTTGTCCGCATCACCCCTAAATCAGACGCGCGATCACTCGCCGTGCCCGCGGCCGAAATCGGGCCGCTCGTCGTCCTGGCCTTGTTCGATCACCTGCCGGCGGATTGCGCGGGTGCGGGTGAAGAGGTCGAACAGGGTGTCCCCGTCGCCTGACCGGATTGCGCGTTGCAGCGCGGTGAGATCCTCGGAAAAGCGCCCGAGCATCTCCAGCACGGCGCCCCGGTTGGTCAGGAACACATCGCGCCACATCACCGGATCGGACGCGGCGATGCGGGTGAAATCGCGGAAGCCCCCGGCGGAGTATTTGATCACCTCGCTCTGGGTGACGTCCTCGAGATCGCTGGCCGTGCCCACAATCGTATAGGCGATGAGGTGCGGGATGTGGCTGGTCACCGCGAGCACCAGATCGTGGTGCGCCGCGTCCATCAGCTCGACCTTGGAGCCCAGCTGCGTCCAGAACTCCGACAGCGCTTCGAGCGCCGCAGGGTCCACGCCCTCGGGCGGAGTAATGATGCACCAGCGGCCCGCAAACAGCGTGGCAAAGCCGGCCTCTGGCCCGCTCTGCTCGGTGCCCGCGACCGGGTGCGCGGGGATGATGCAGGCGCCGGGCAGCGCGGCGGCGAGCGCCTCGGCCACGGCGGCCTTGGAAGAACCCACATCGCTGATGATCGCATGGGGCGCCAGGCCCGGGGCAATCGCCCGCGCCGCCTCGCCCATCGCGCCGACGGGGACGCACAGGATGACGAGATCGGCGGCGGCCACCGCGTCCTCGGCACGCTCGCACACCTGATCGACCAGCCCGCGCGCCGCTGCGCGCTCGCGCACGCCCGCGTCACGGTCCCAGCCGGTGGTGGTGACCGGAAGCCCGCGTGCTTTCACTGCGAGCCCGATCGAGCCGCCCAGCAGGCCAAGCCCGATGATCGCGACGGAGCGCACGCTCATGCCGCTTCCCCGCACAGGGTCCGCAGCGCGGCGATCACGCGGGTCATGTCCTCGGTTTTGCCGATGGTGATGCGCAGGCTGTTCGGCAGGCCTTGCGAGGGGAGGTGCCGTACGGCGTATCCGGCGTCCGACAGCGCCTCGAGCGCCTGCGCCGCGCTCACCGCGCCGTCAAAATGCACCAGCAGGAAGTTGGCTTCGCTGGGGCTGGCGCTGAGGCCGTGGTTGCCCAGCGCCGCAATCGCAGCGGCAAAGCGCGCGCGTTCGGCAGCGTTATGTTCGCGGCTCGCGGCGACGAAGGCCTGATCGCCCAATGCCGCCAGCGCCGCCTTCTGCCCGCTGACCGAGACGTTGAACGCGCCCCGCAGCCGGTTGACGAGATCAATCAGATGCGGCGCACCGGTCACCCAGCCGACCCGCTCGGAAGCAAGACCATAGGCCTTGGAGAAGGTGCGGCTGACCAGCACGTTCTCATGCCGCGCGGCGAGGTCAAACGCCGCCTGTTGCAGCGCCGGATCGACATATTCGCCGTAAGCCTCGTCGACCACCAGCAGCACATCGGCGGGAAGCCCTGCGTGCAGCCGTGCCACTTCGGACGGGGGCAGGAAGCTGCCGACCGGATTATTCGGATTGTCGAGCAGCACCACCTTGGTCCGCTCGGTCACCGCGGCGAGCAGATTGTCGACGCTGGCGGCGTAATCGGCATCCTCGGCCAGCACGGCCGTCGCCCCGACCTTGTGCGCCAGCAGCGGATAGAGCGAGAAGGAATAGCGCGAGGCCAGCACCTCGTCCCCCGGCCCGGCCAATGCCTGCACGATGCAGTGCAACAGCTCGCCCGAGCCCGTGCCGCACACGACCCGGTCAGGATTAAGCCCATGCACCGCCGCGATTGTCTCGCGCAGCGCGCGTGCATCGGGATCGGGATAGTCGGCCGGATTATGGGCCTCAGCCAAAGCCGCCAGCGCCGCCGGACTGCTGCCCAGCGGGTTTTCATTGGCCGAAAGCTTGGTCAGCGGCTGGCCGCTCGCCGACTTGGACTTGCCCGGCACATAAGCGTGGATCTGCGCGATCCAGGGTTTCGGTTGAGGCTTGGTCATGGGAGAGGCGCGTGTAACCAGTTTGCGGCCGCGAATACAACGTGAAAACGCGCAGCCGCAGGGTGGCGATTGACATGGGCGGGGGGCTCCCCCAATTCGCACCGCGAATGAACACCGCCCCCGCCTCCACGGTCTATCGCATCCCCCACCCCCTGCCGCTCGACAGCGGACAGGTGCTGGAGGCGTGCGAGATCGCCTACGAGACCTACGGCACGCTTGCGCCGGATGCGTCCAACGCGGTGCTGGTGTGCCATGCGCTGACGGGCGACCAATATCTCGCCAGCCAGCACCCGATCACCGGCAAGCCGGGGTGGTGGGAGCGGATGGTCGGGCCGGGTCTGCCGATCGACACCAATCGCCACTTCGTGATCTGCGCCAATGTCATCGGCAGCTGCATGGGATCGAGCGGGCCTGCCAGCCTTGCGCCGGACGGTCAGCCCTATGCGATGCGTTTTCCGGTGATCACCATCCGCGACATGGTGCGCGGGTTGGTGGCTTTGCTCGACGGGCTCGGCATTGAACAACTGCACGCGGTGGTCGGCGGATCGATGGGCGGGATGCAGGCGCTGAGTCTCGCCGCCAACTGGCCGACACGCGCCGCGCGGGTGCTGGTGATTGCGTCCACCGCGCGGCACTCGGCGCAGAACATCGCCTTCCACGAAGTCGGCCGGCAGGCGATCATGGCCGATCCCGCATGGGCGGAAGGCGATTACTACGAGAGCGAAGCCAAGCCCGACAACGGCCTCGCCGTGGCGCGGATGGCGGCGCATATCACCTACCTGTCCGAAGCGGGGCTGACCGAGAAGTTCGGGCGGCGCTTGCAGGACCGCGAGGCCAAGGGCTTCGGTTTCGACGCAGAGTTCCAGGTCGAAAGCTATCTGCGCTATCAGGGCAGCGGCTTCACCCGCCGGTTCGATGCGAACAGCTACCTCTACATCACCCGCGCGATGGATTATTTCGACATCGCGGAAGAACACGGCGGCAAGCTCGCCAATGCCTTTGCGGGGACGCAGGCGCGGTTCTGCCTCGTCAGCTTTGATACCGACTGGCTTTATCCCACCGCCGAAAGCCGCCACATCGTCCACGCGCTGAATGCGGCGGGCGCCAAGGTGAGTTTTGTCGAACTGAGCGCGCCGCACGGGCATGACTCTTTCCTGCTCGAGCACGACCAGCTTGACCGGGTGGTGAAGGGGTTTGTTGAATGACCCTGCGTCCCGACCTTGCCGCCATCGCCGCCCATGTCACGCCCGGTAGCCGGGTGTTGGATATCGGCTGCGGTGACGGGGCGCTGATGGCGGAGCTTGAAAGCGCGAGCGGTTGCGATGCGCGTGGGATGGAATTGGACGGTGCGCTGGTCGAACGCTGCGTGTCGCGCGGCCTCAGCGTGGTGCAGGGCGATGCCAATCTCGATCTTGCCAACTATCCTGACAAGGCGTTCGATTACGCGATCCTCAGCCAGACGCTGCAAACCGCGACGCGGCCCGATCTGATCCTTGACGAGCTGCTGCGGGTGGGGCGGCGGGCGTTTGTCTCGTTCCCCAACTTTGCGCATTGGCGCACGCGGGCGGCGCTGATGTTCGGCGGGCGGATGCCTGTCACCCGCGCGCTGCCGGTGAGCTGGTATGAAACGCAGAACATCCACCACGTCACGGTCGAAGATTTCCGCGATCTGGCGCGGATGAAGGGCGCGACCATCGAGCGCGCTTGGTTCTTCGCCAATGAAATCGAAATCGGCGCGCCAGCCGCTAACTGGCGCGCCGAATTCGCGGTATTTGAATTGAGTAGGTAGGTGTTTGTTTGCGGCCACGCTATCGCGCGGCGCAGACCACCCGCCTCACCCCTTCACATCAGGCCCTATGCAGCATGCACAGCTTGTGGCCGTCCAGATCGAGCACATAGCCGAGGTTCAGGGTGCCCATCGCGCCGGTGCGCGGGCCGGGGGCGTCTTCGATCGACTTGCCACCCGCAGCCACGGCTGCATCATGGAACGCCTGCACCTGCTCGAGGCTGTCGCAGGCAAAGCCGATGGTTGAACCGTTGGCGACGCAAGCGGGCGCGTCGTTGATCGGCTGGCTGATCGCGAAGATGCCGCCATTGTGGAACCAGAACGCGCGCTTGTGGCCGGTAGCGGCTTCGTTGATGTTGCCGGGGGCTGCACCGAGCGTGGCGAGCACGGCGTCATAGAACGCCTTGGCACGATCGAAATCATTGGTGCCGATCATGATGTGACTGAACATGGAACTGCGTCTCCTCTCATAGGACGGGTTGCGGATTAGGACGGATTTTTGCGCGCGGCAATGCGGATTCCGGTAGCCAAAGGTTCATCTTTCGAGGGATAGATAGCGCCATGCTCACTCCGTTTCTCGCCGCCGCTCTGGCGCTTCAGGCCGCGCCCGCCGCCCCTCCCGCCCTGTCCCAGGAAAACCGCGCGATCCTGCGCTGTTCTGCGGCCTTTGCGATTGTCTCCCGCCGGCAGGCCAATGGCGATCCGGTGGCGCTGCGCTGGCCGTCGCTGGAAGTTCGCGGGCGCGAATTCTTCGTGCGGTCGCTGGCGCAATTGATGGATCAGACCGGGCTTGATCGTGACGGGATCGCCTGGCTGGCCGGGTTCGAGGCCAAGGCGTTGCAGGACAGCGGCGAGACCGACAAGGTGATGCCATCATGCCTTTTGATGCTGGAAGCCTCGGGCGTCTGATAATTCGCGTTAGCCTGCGGCAAGGCCATGGATTCGCCGCGCCAAGTAAGGCAAGGGTAGCTGCATCATGTGGCTCCTTTATCAATTCCCCCTCTGCCCCTTCAGCCGCAAGATCCGGCTGCTGCTGAGCGAAAAGAACATCCCCTTCGAGCTGGTGCGCGAAGACCCGTGGGCTGCGTCCGATATGTTCTTCAATCTCAATCCGGCCGGGCGCACGCCGGTGATCGTCAATCAGGAAAAGGGCGTCACCCTGCCCGATAGCCGGGCGATCGCGGAATATTTCGAAGAGACAGTCGAGCGCGCGCCGATGATCAACGGCACTGCCGCGCAGCGTGCCGAAATCCGCCGGCTGGTGGCGCTGTTTGACGAGAATTTCTACGCCGATGTCACCGCGCCCTTGCTGTCCGAACGCATGAAAAAGCGCATCCTGCGCCAGCCGCCCGATAGCGGTGCGCTGCGCAACGCGATGAAGCTGGCGCACGGGCATCTCGATTATCTCGACTGGTTGATCGACAACCGCCCGTGGGTGGCGGGTTCCACCATGAGCCTCGCGGATCTCGCTGCTGCGGCGCAGATCTCGGTCGCGGATTATCTCGGCGGGATCGACTGGGCGGGACACGAGCAATCGCGCGGCTGGTATGCCGTGTTCAAGAGCCGCCCGAGCTTCCGTCCGCTGCTGACCGAGCGGATGGAGACCATCCAGCCGCCTGCGCACTATGCGTTGGTTGATGGGTGATTTGTTTTCGCACGCCTTCCGGCGTGCGGTATCCTCGCTCCCTCCGGTCGCTGCGGGCGGCCAGTCGGCCTTGCGGATTGTCTGCGACCATCCGATATCAGCGCCCACAGAGAGAGGTGACTTATGACCGACGATCCCCGCAGCCTGACGGACGCCGAATGGCGCGCGAAACTGGACCCGATGCAGTATCATGTCCTGCGCGAGGCCGGCACCGAGCGCGCCTTCACCGGCGAATACGACAAGTTCTACGACGAGGGCGAATATCACTGCGCCGCTTGCGGCACGCAGCTGTTCTACTCGACCGCGAAATACAATTCGGGCTGCGGATGGCCGGCCTTCACCAAGCCTTCGACCGATGAAGTGATCGAGGAACACCGCGATGTCAGCTACGGCATGGTCCGTACCGAAGTGCGCTGCGGCAAGTGCGGCGGGCATCTGGGCCATGTCTTTCCCGATGGCCCGCCCGAGCAGGGGGGGCTGCGCTATTGCATCAACTCGGCCGCGCTGGTGTTCACCCCGGCCGAAGACTAGTGCAGATCGCAGCGTGGAGGCGCGCTGCACATCGGCGGTTCACCCGCGGTTACAACTCGCCTATGCACCGGGGCGCAAGCGGCGCTGCGGGCGCCTGATCGGAACGGATTGAACGACAAGGCCATGTCCAGAAGGGGTGACCGGTTGCAGAACAAAGGCGCGCGCGGCAGTCGCCGGGCGGCAGCGCAGCGCGCAGACGCGCCGGCGGTGCGCACCAAGCTGAGCCGCGACGGCAAGGGCAGCGGGGACGGCAAGCCGCCCTCGGCCTTGCGCAAGTGGATCAAACGCGCCTTCGTGTGGGGCGGGGCGCTGGCGCTGCTGGGCCTGATCTTCCTCGGCTTTGCGGTCGGTTTTGCGGCCAGTTCGATCCCCAGCTACGGCGCATTGCAGGCCACCCAGCCGGGCCAGACCATTGTGGTGCGCGCGCGCGACGGGCGCGAACTGGTCGAACTTGGCCCGAGCTTCGGCGAGTGGCTCGACTACGACGAAATCCCGGACAACATGAAGAGCGCCATGGTCGCGGTGGAGGACAAGCGC
Organism: Erythrobacter sp.; assembly: GCA_023653115.1. GTDB lineage: Bacteria > Pseudomonadota > Alphaproteobacteria > Sphingomonadales > Sphingomonadaceae > Erythrobacter. The sequence continues at coordinate 106,114 of JAMNXO010000003.1, read as the reverse complement.
TTCCATTCGCACCTGGGCGTCGATCCGATCCGCCTGACCGGCGCGATCGTCGAGGGCTTCACCGGCGACGACCGGATCGGCGGCACCTCCACCATCACCCAGCAGCTGGCGCGCAACCTGTTCCTCAACAACAACCGCTCGCTCGATCGCAAGGCGCGCGAGGCAGTGCTGGCGCTGGCGCTCGAATGGAAGTTCTCCAAGGAGGAAATCCTCGAGCTCTATCTCAACAAGGTCTATTTCGGCGGCGGCGCCTACGGGATCGACAGCGCGAGCCGGAAGTTCTTCAGCCACCCGGCCAACGAACTCAGCGTCGGCGAGGCGGCGATTATCGCAGGCCTGGTGAAAGCGCCGAGCCGCTATTCCCCCACCGCCGACACGCAGGCCGCGGTCGACCGCGCGCAGGTGGTGCTGCGGCTGATGCGCGAGCAGGGCTATATCACCGCCGATCAGGCCAATGTCGATATCAGCGAAGTGCAGCTGAAGGAGCAGGCTGGCCAGAACTCGGTGCGCTATTTCACCGACTGGGTGCTGCCGCAGCTCGACATCATCCTGCCCGAAACCTTCGAGCCGATCGAGGTGTGGACCACGCTCGATATCGGGATGCAGCGCGCCGCCACGGCCGCGATCGAGGCCAACACGCCGGGCAATGCGCAGGGCGCGCTGGTCAGCCTTGATCGTGACGGAGCGATCCTCGCGCTGGTGGGCGGCACCGATTACGTCGCCAGCAACTTCAACCGCGCCACCACCGCGATGCGCCAGCCCGGTTCCTCGTGGAAGCTGTTCGTCTATCTCGCCGCGCTGGAAGCGGGCTACACGCCCGAGGACATGGTCAAGGACGAGCCGGTGACGATCGACGGCTGGAGCCCGCGCAATTCCACCGGGCGCAATGTCGGGGAAACCGATCTGCGCACCGCCTTTGCCTATTCGATCAACACGGTCGCAGCCCAGCTCGGCAACGAAGTCGGCTTCGGCACGGTGGCATCGATGGCCAAGCGGTTCGGGATCACCTCGGAGGTTTCGACCTTCCCCTCGATGGTGCTGGGCTCTTCCGAAGTGCGCCTGATCGAGATGACGCAGGCCTTCGCCGCGATCTCGGCCAAGGGCGTGGGCGTGGAACCCTATGGCATTGCCAAGGTGACCACGGCGGGCGGCGAGCTGCTTTACCGCCACCAGGACAAGCGCGATCGGACCGTGGTGCCCGATTATGTCGTCGCCGGGATGACGGATCTGCTTCAGGCCGCCGTGCAGACCGGCACCGGCCGTGCCGCGCAGATCGGACGGCCAGTGGCCGGCAAGACCGGCACCACATCATCGAACAAGGATGGCTGGTTCATCGGCTTTTCCTCGGGCGTGACGACCGGCGTGTGGATGGGCCGCGATGATGCCAAGGCAGTGCCGGGCCTGCAGGGCGGGCGCGCACCGGCGCAGGCCTTTGCCGCCTATATGCGCTATGCGGTGAAGGACCGCCCGGTCGAGGAATTCGAGACGACTGTGGAACTGCCCGAATGGCAGCTGGAGCCCGACGAAGAAGCAATGTTCGGCGAGCCCGAGGACTACTACTTCATCGACGAGCAGGGCAATCTGGTCGAACCGGCGCGGCGCGAGCCGTCCGACGGGCCGTTCGGCACCGATCCGAATGATCCTGCAGCGGCAAGCGACGAGTTTCTCGAACAGGCCACCGGCGGCCAGATTCCGCGCCCCCAGCGCGAACCGCGCCGCCCGCCGCAGCCGCAGGCGACACGCCCGCCGCCGGACGAATAGGCAGGCCGCCATACAAAAAGGGCGCCGGGATCAGCTCCCGGCGCCCTTTTTTGTGGTTGGCCGCGCGGCTTAGCGCAGGCGGATGGGGATGAAGGCCGGCGGCTGGGTGCGACGCTGGATGCGCAGCAGGATCGCCTCGCGCTTCTCGGTCACGGCAGCATTGACCTGGGCCAGCAGCGCTTCGACGCTGGCGACCTCCTGGTAGTTGGCCGACAGGATGATGTCGCCGCGGCGCAGGCCCTTGCGCGCCGCATCCGAGTTGGGATCAACCGCGCCGATCACCACGCCCTTGGTATCGGCGGGGATGCCGAGCGAGCGGGCAATCGCGGCCGACATCGGCATCACCTGCATCCCGAGCTTTTCCTCGATCGTGCCGTCCGAAGTGCCGGGCGCCATCGGTTCTTCGGAATCGGGGTCGAAGGTCTGGGTCTGCTGCTGCAACTCCGCCTCGGTCGGGCGCTTGCCCAGCGTGACGGTGAGGGCCAGCTTCTTGCCCCCGCGCAGCAATTCCACCGGCACCTGCGCGCCGGGTTCCAGATTGGCGACGAGATAGGACACGGTCTGGTCGGCGGTGACGTCCTTGCCGTTGACCTTGGTGATGATGTCGCCGGGCTTGACGCCTGCACGCCCCGCCGGGCTATCGTCCTGCACGGTCTGCACGAATTCGCCGCGGCGCTTTTCGATGCCCAATGAGGCGGCGATGTCCTCGTTGATCGGGGCGAGCCCGACGCCGAGATAGCCGCGCTCGATCTCGCGGCCGGCGCGCAGCTGTTCCACGATCGGCGCGGCGATTTCCGCCGGGATCGCAAAGCCGATGCCGACGCTGCCGCCCGAAGGCGAGAAAATCGCGTTGTTGATGCCGATCACATTGCCGCGCATGTCGAACAGCGGGCCGCCGGAATTGCCGCGGTTGATGCTGGCGTCGGTCTGGAGATAGCGGTCATAGGCGCCGCCCTGGCCGGTGTTGCGATAGACTGCCGAGATGATCCCGCTGGTGACCGTGCCGCCAAGACCGAAGGGGTTGCCGATCGCCACCACCCAGTCGCCCACGCGCGCTGCGCTCGAATCCCCGAACTTGACGAAGGGGAAGGTGGTGTTGGAGCGGATCTTGAGCACCGCCAGATCGGACGCGGCGTCCGCGCCGACCAGATCGGCCTCGTATTCGGTGCCATCGGGCAGGGTGACGGTGATCGATTCCAGCTTGGCGCGGGTATCGGGGGGCGAGATCACGTGGTTGTTGGTGACCACATAGCCATCAGCCGAAATGATGAAGCCCGAACCCAGCGATTGCGCCTCACGGGTCTGGGGCTGCGCTTCGCCGCCGCCCTGACGGCGGTTGAACAGCTCGGCAAAGGGCGTGCCGGCGAAGGGGTTGTTCTGCACCTCGACCCGCTGGCGGGTGGCGATGTTGACCACGGCCGGAGCGAGCTGTTCGGTCAGATCGGCGAAGCTGGCGGGCGCGCCGGCGACCGGGACCACCCGGTCCATCACCGCGCCATCATTCTGGGCGACCTGCGCGCCGAGCGGCGTACCGGTGATCAGTGAGGCTGCCGCGCCGCCGACCAGCAGCGCGCTCGAGAGTCCATACACATAGCGCACTTTGTTCACGTCCTCTTGATCCTTGTCTTCGAGCTAGGAATGCGTGAGAGCCCCGCCGCGTTCCTTGAACCCTGTGTTGTCATCGCCCGGCAGGCTCCGGATGAACGCCAGATTGAGCGTTCCGGCCCTGAACGCCAATTGAACGTGTGCGGCGTTCGGCGGGCGTGGTTGGCCGCTGGTCGAACGCCGGATCGTCGTGCCCTCAGCGTTTGCCCTTGAACTGGCGGAAGTATTCGCTGTCTTCCGACAAAACCATGGTGCTCTGCCCCTCGCCCGTCAGGAAGGTCTGGCGATAGGACTGCATGGCGCGGTAAAAATCGTAGAACTCCGGATCCTTGCCATAGGCATCGGCATAGATGCGCGCGGCTTCAGCCGAGGCCGAGGCCTGGATGATCTGCGCGTCGCGCTGGCCGGCCGCACGGATCGTGGCGGCTTCTTCCTGCCGGTCAGTCTCCATCCGGGTGAAGGCGGCATCGAGCGGGCGGCCTTCGGGCAAATCCGCCGCCTTGATCCGCACGTCGAGCACCTGCGCGCCGTAATTGCGCGCCTGACGATCCAGCGTGCGGGTGATGTTGGCCATCGCCGTCCCGCGCTCGGCATTGATCAGCGCCGAGAACGGCCGCCGCCCCAACTCCTGCCGCACCACCGAGGTGAGGATCGGCAGCAGCTGGCTTTCCAGCTGGCGTTCATTGCCCGCCCGCTCCACCAGCTTCACCGGATCGATGATGCGATAGCGCGCATAGGCATCCACCTGCAGGCGCTGCTGATCATTGGAGAGCACCTGCGTGCGCTCCATATCGAGATCGAGCACCCGGCGGTCGATCATCTGCACCTGTTCGACAAAAGGAATGCGCAGCTGCAGGCCCGCACCGGTCTGGCCGTAAGGCTGATCGGGGCGGAACATATTGAAGATGCGCACCGGCTGGCCCGTGCGGATCACCACCGCCTGATGGGTTTCCGGCACGATCACCACGCTGGCGAGCAGCACCACCACCAGGCCGATAACGGCGATGATGATCGTTTTGTAGTTCTGGATCACGCTGTTCATGGCCTTACTCCCCCTGCGGCCGGGCAGGCTGCGCCTTGGCGCGCTGCTTGATTTCGGGCAGCGGCAGGTATGGCATCACATTGCCGGATTCGACGATGGTCTTGTCGGTCTTGGACAGGATTTGCTCCATGGTCTCGTAATAGAGCCGGCGCCGGGTAACCTCGGGCGCGAGCTTGTATTCCTCGTAGATGTCGTTGAATTCGGATGCATCACCCTGTGCGCGGGCGAGCAGCTGCTGGGCCACCGCGCGGGCGCGGTTGATTGCGGCATCGGCATCCTGCTGCGCGGACGAAACGTCCTTGAAGGCTTCCTCCACACGGCTCGGCGGATCGACCTTGTTGATTTCGATCCCCTGCACGGAAATCCCGGAGCGATAGGCATCGAGCCGCGCCTGCATCGCGGCGCGCACGTCCTGTTCGACTTCGGCCCGGCCTTCGCCGGTCAGCACTTCATCGAGCTTCTGCTTGGCCACCGCGGCGCGCATCGCCGCCTCGCCGATTTCGAGCAGCGCGTTGCGCGGATCGCCGAGCTGATACTTGTAGAGTGCCAGATCCGAGATGTTCCAGCGGATCAGGTAGCTCAGATCAACGAGGTTCTGGTCGCCCGTCAGGATCAGCTTTTCGGTGTTGGTGCCGGGCACCTCTTCCAGCCGCACCTGCGTGACGTTTTCCTTCTCGACCATCTGCAACGGCCAGGGCGCGGTGAAGTTGGTGCCGGAATCGAGCGAATGCGAATATTTGCCGCCAAGCCAGGTGACCACCGCCTGCTCGCCCGGCTGGACGAAGTGCACGCTGGTAACCGCCACCCAGACGAGCGCGGCGCCGCCGATGATCACCGGCACCCAGCTCTTGCCGCCAGGACGTTCAGGCAGACGAAAGGTCGGGCCGCCCGAACCGCCACCGCCGCCTGCGCGGCGCGGGCCTTCGGGGCCGCGGCTCTTGAAGATGTCCTCGATGCTGGCCGAGCGCCGCTTGCCGGGTTCGCCGCCGCCGGGCAGCCACGGATTGCGTGGGCCGCCGCCGGAGCCTTTGCCACCGTCGCCACCACTCTCACCGCCGCCGCCGAGCCCGCGCTCGCCGTCAGGGCTATCGCCTGCGCCATCGTCTCCCGGCTCGTCACCCTTGCCGGTGTTGCCCCAGGGGTTCTTGCCAGCCATGGCGAAGCCTTGTGAGGCCAGGCCAAGACGTTTTTTCCAACCGTCCAATCTCTGCATAGTCCCGTTATAAGCACGGCTTGGCGGGAAAAACAGGGGTTGGCTTCGCTAATTTCATGGCTAGGGATGGCGGGCACGGCTGAGGGCACCTTTGGCGCCGCCAAGCCCGGCCAGAACGAGGAAGCATGACAAGCGATCCGGAACAGCGCGCCGCAGAACGCGCGCGACAGGCCGAGCTCATTCGCCGGCACTTGCCAGAGGCGCTCGACGCCCGGGTGCAATCGGCGCGGATTATCTCCGGCCGGGTGGTGATCGTGGCCGAAGCGGGCGATGTCGCCACCGCTGATCGCCCCGCGCTGGAAGCCGAATTCAAGGCCGCGCTTGCGGGGCTCGAAGGCGTCAGTGATATCCGCATCGCCCTTACCGGCGAACGGCGCCGCATCCGCCTGATCGCGGTGGGATCGGGCAAGGGCGGGGTCGGCAAATCGACCGTTACCACCAATCTCGCGGTCGCGCTGGCGCGGATGGGGCGCAAGGTCGGCGTGGTCGACGGCGACATTTACGGCCCCTCGCAGCCCAAACTGCTCGCCACTGAAGGGCTCAAGCCGATGGTGGAGGGCGATAAGCTGGTGCCGCTGGTCAGCCGCCACGGGGTCAAGGTGCTGTCGATCGGTCACATTGTTGCCCCCGGCAAGGCGCTGGCGTGGCGCGGGCCGATGACAGGCAAGGCGCTCTCGCAGCTGATCGATGCGGCGTGGGACGATACCGAGATTCTGCTAATCGACCTGCCGCCCGGCACCGGCGATGTGCAGCTGTCGATGATCTCGGACCACCGCCCCGACGGCGTGGTGCTGGTTTCGACCCCGCAGGATCTCGCGCTGATCGATGCCGCGCGCGCCGGGCAGATGTTCGAGCAGGGCAATGTCCCGATCATCGGCCTCGTGGAGAACATGGCCGGCTATGAATGTCCGCATTGCGGCGAGGTCAGCGATCCCTTCGGGCAGGGCGGGGTCGAGCGGTTCGCCGCTGCTCTGGAGCTGCCGTTCCTCGGGCGCATCCCGCTCACCATCACCACCCGCACCAGCGGCGATGCCGGCACGCCGCCGGCCGCAGGCGACGGACCGGAAGCCTTGCCCTTCACCGCGATTGCGGCGCGGATCGACCACTGGCTCGACACAGGGACAATCTAGCGATGCAGGTTTCGCGGCGCGGGTTGCTGGCCGGGGCGGCCGTGGGCGGGGGGCTGCTGGTGGCGTGGTGGCTGATGCCGCGCTCCTATCGCACCCCGCTGGTCGCCGCGAGCGGGGAGCACGTGTTCGGCGCCTGGCTCAAGATTGCGGCTGACGGTGTGGTGACGGTGGCTGTCCCGCAGCTCGAGATGGGGCAGGGCATCACCACGATGCTGCCGCAGATCGTCGCTTATGAACTGGGTGCGGACTGGCGGCAGATCGCGGTCGAGCCCGCGCCGGTGTCGGGCGCTTATGCCAATGTTCCGCTGGCAAAGAAGTGGATCGCGCTGTGGGATCCGAGCTTTGCCGGGCTCTCGCCCAGCACCGATACGCTGATGGCCGAGCGGTTTGCTGGCGCCCAGCGGTTCAACGCCACCGCCGATGGCACCGCGCTTGCCGCCTATGAACTGCCCTGCCGCGAGGCCGCCGCCGCCGCGCGCGCGATGCTGGCGCAGGAAGCCGCATCGCGCTGGGGCGTGACCTGGGAAGAATGCGAGGTCGAGGGCGGGTTTGTCACCCACGGCACCAACCGCGCCAGCTTTGGCGAACTGGCCGAGGCGGCGGCCGGTTACACGCCCCCTGATCCCCCCCCGCTGCGCCCCGAGCCGCCGCGCGAAAAGCCGCTGAGTGCCGATTCCGAGGAGACTCCGGCTTTCCCGCGGCTCGATCTGCCTTCCAAGGTCGATGGCTCGCACCGCTTTGCCGGCGATGTGCGGCTGCCCGGCATGGTGTTCGCCTCGATCCGCCACGGGCCTGCCGACGGCTCCGAACTGGCCGGATTCAACCGCAATGGTGCGGCCGGCATCCGCGGGCTGGCGGGGATCGTCGAAAGCAAGCGTTGGCTCGCCGTCGCTGCCGATACGTGGTGGAGCGCGGAAAGCGCGCTCGACGCGATGAAGCCCAAATGGGCCACCAGCGCGCCGGTCAGCAGCAACGAGATCGCCGCCAAGCTCGATACGCTGCTCGATGGCGGCGATGCCTACACCATTGCCGAAACCGGGTTCGGCGGGGCTGCCTTGCAGCGGGTCGATATCGGGCGGCGCTACGAGGTCGAGGCGGCCTATGCCGCGCCGCTCGAGACCGCCTGCGCCGCCGCACGCTTTGAAGACGGGCGGCTCGATCTGTGGATGGCCAGCCAGGCGCCCGAACAGGCGCGCATCGCCGCCGCCCGCGCCATCGGCATCTCCACCGAGGATGTCGCGCTCTACCCCATGCCCGCCGGTGGCAGCTTCGATGCGCGGCTGGAGCATGACCACGCCATCGAAATCGCCCTGATCGCCAAGGAACTTGGCCGCCCGGTGCAGCTCACCTGGCCGCGCCGTGACGAACTGATCCGTTCGCGCCCGCGTGCGCCGGCCTGGCTGCTGCTCGGCGCGCAACTTTCAAAGAATGATGACGGCGCGATCGACGCTTTCCGGATGCGGATCGCCACGCCGCCGGCCGCGCGCGAATTCGGCCAGCGCCTGTTCGGAAATCTCACCAGCATGGCCGCGATCCGCGAAACCGCAGGCGAGCCCGATCCGATGGCCTGCGAAGGCGCGGTGCCGCCCTATGCCCTGCCGGCCGTGATGGTGGAGCATATCCCGGTCGAGATCGGCCTGCCGGTCGGCCGGGTGCGCGGCAATTCGCATGGGCCGACCATTTTCGCGATCGAAAGCTTCGTTGACGAGATCGCCGCCAAGTTCAAGCGCGAGCCGCTGACCTTCCGCATCGCGATGCTGGGCAATGATGTGCGGCTGGCTGCCTGCCTGCAACGCGCAGCGCAGCTGGCCGGGTGGGACGGCGGGGTCGACCAGAGCGGTCAGGGGCTTGCGGTCGCGCGCATCGGCGAAGGGCCGGAAGCCGCGCGCATCGCCTGCGTCGCCACCGCGCGGCAGGGCGAAGGCGGCGTGCGCGTCACCCAGCTGGCCGCGGCGGTCGATATCGGGCGGATCGTCAATCACGATATCGCCCGGCAGCAGATCGAGGGCGGGCTGGTGTTCGGCATCGGCATCGCGCTCGGCAACGTGGTCAAGCTGCGTAGCGGCGTGCCCGAAGTGACCGATTACGAGGCGCTCGGCCTGCCGACGCTGGCGGATTGCCCCGAGATGCGGATCGAGTTTATTCCCAGCGAAGCCCCGCCGGCTGATCCCGGCGAGCTGGGCGCGGTGGTCGCCCCGCCGGCGATTGCCAATGCATTGTTTTCGGCCACGGGCTTGCGCCTGCGCCGACTGCCCCTACTTTCGGACGGCATATGACCCGGACATTTTCGCCATCCCCGGTCAGGGCCAATAAGGTCGCCCGGAAACGAAACGCCTGCCAATCGTTGGGCGGGCTATGACCTGGCAGACCCAGCGCCTTCCGGGCGATCATCCTCCTGTATCGAGCGGCCAGATCGGTGTGCTGCTCGTCAACCTCGGCACGCCCGACGGGCCGGACCCGGATTCGGTGCGGCGCTACCTCAAGCAGTTCCTGTCGGACAAGCGCGTGGTCGAGATCCCGCCGATCGTCTGGCAGCTGATCCTGCGCGGGATCATCCTCAACACCCGCCCGCAGAAAAGCTCGAAGGCCTATACCAAGATCTGGACCGAGCGCGGCTCGCCGCTGGCCGATATCACCGCGCGCCAGGCCGAGGCGATGGTGGGCCGCTTCGGCGAGAAGGTCACAGTCGATTACGCGATGCGTTACGGCAATCCCTCGATCGAAAGCCGCCTGACCGCGATGATGGCGCAGGGCTGCGACCGCATCCTGATCGCACCGATGTATCCGCAATATTGCGCCGCCACGACCGCGACGGTGTTCGACGAGGTCGCGCGTGTGCTGGGCGCGATGCGCTGGCAGCCGGCCTTGCGCTTTGTGCCGCCCTATCACGACGATCCGAACTACATCGCCGCGCTGGCGGATGATCTGACGGCGCAGCTGCGCGGTCTCGCCTTTACGCCCGAGGTGATGCTGCTGAGCTTCCACGGGATGCCGATGCAGACGCTCGAAAAGGGCGATCCCTATTTCTGCCATTGCTCCAAGACCGCGCGGCTGCTGCGCGAGGAACTGGCGCAGCGTCCCGAATGTGCCGGTGTGCGGTTCGAAACCACCTTCCAGTCGCGCTTTGGCCCGGCGCGCTGGCTCGAACCCTCGACCGATACGACGCTGATCGAAGAGGGCAAGAAGGGCACCAAGCGCCTTGTTGTCGCTGCCCCCGGCTTTGCCGCCGATTGTGTCGAGACGCTGGAGGAACTGGCGCTCGAAGGCCGCGACGAATTCATCGAGGCGGGCGGCGAGGATTACGCGGTGCTCGATTGCCTCAACACCTCGGATCACGGCCTCACCATGATCGATGCGATCCTGCGGCGCGAGCTTTCGGGGTGGATTTGACCGCGCGGATTATTTACACCAAGGTCAGTTGCTAATCCGAACCTGTACGGAGCATCGAGACATAATGGCCACCCTTGCCGAAGCCCCGCGTGACACTGAAACCGAGTTCGCAGGCGCACCGCGCCACTGGAGCGAGCTGCGCCTGAGCGAGGCCGATCTGGCCCATATTCCGGGCGATGCCGGCTGGCCGCTGGTCGGCAACACCTTCACCATGCTCGCCGATCCGCACGCCTTTGCCGATCGGATGATCAGCGCCCATGGCAAGGTCTACAAGAACCGCGCCTTTGGCGGCTGGCAGATCGCGCTGATCGGCGCGGAGGCCAACGAGCTGCTGTTGTTCAACAAGGACAAGATCTTCTCCAGCGAACAGGGCTGGGGGCCGGTGCTCGATCAGCTGTTCCCGCGCGGGCTGATGTTGATGGATTTCGACCATCACCGCATTGACCGCCGCGCGCTGTCGATTGCCTTCAAGCCGGAACCGATGCGGCACTATTCGGGCGCGCTCAATCGCGGCATCGCCCGCGAAGTCGCCAGCTGGGCGGGGCCGAAAGAGTTCTATCCCGCAATCAAGAAGCTCACGCTCGATCTGGCCGCGGACAGCTTCATCGGTCTGCCGTGGGGGCCGGAAGCCGACAAGATCAACGAGGCTTTCGTGGACATGGTGCAGGCCTCGGTCGCGCCGGTGCGCAAACCGCTGCCCTTCACCAAGATGAAGAAGGGCGTCGATGGCCGCGCCTTCCTGGTCGAATATTTCACCAAGGAAACGCTGCGCCGCCGCGCGGAAGGCGGCGGGCAGGATATGTTCAGCCAGTTCGCCACCGCCACCCGCGAGGACGGGAGCCTGCTGCCGGTCGACGAAGTGGTCGATCACATGAACTTCCTGATGATGGCGGCGCACGACACCATCACGTCCTCTGCCACCTCGCTGATCTACCACCTCGCCACCAATCCGGCGTGGCAGGAGAAGCTGCGCGAGGAAATCTTCGCAGTGACCGGCGGGCCCGATGGCGACGGCAACCCCCGCCCGCTCGATTACGATGATCTGGCCAAGCTCGATCTCACCGAAATGGCGTTCAAGGAATCGCTGCGGATGATCCCGCCGGTGCCTTCGATGCCGCGCCGCGCGCTCAAGGCGTTCGAATATGGCGGCTACCGCATTCCGGCGGGCGCGATGGTGGGGATCAACATCTACTGGACCCACCATTCGGAAGAATATTGGGACAAGCCCTTCACCTTCGATCCGCTGCGCTTCACGCCTGAACAGGTGAAGGCGCGCCACAAATATGCCTGGGTGCCGTTCGGCGGCGGCGCGCATATGTGCCTGGGGCTGCACTTTGCCTATATGCAGGTGAAGATCCTGCTCGCGCAGCTGCTCCAGCGCTACCGGATCGAGGCACCCGCGGGCTACAACCCCGAATGGCAGGACTGGCCCATTCCGCAGCCCAAGGACGGGCTGAAGGTAAGCTTCAAGCCGCTCTGATTGGTTTCACCAAGAATCGATCTGGCGTTCTTTTTTCGTCATTGCGAGCCGCAGGCGAAGCAATCCATGGCCTGACCTTGCGGCTAACGCTTCGTCCATCCATGGATTGCGTCGTCGCCTTCGGCTCCTCGCAATGACGAGGTAACCTAGAAATCCACCGCGATTCCGTCGCCCCGCTCCCAGTCGCCGTAGCGGGTGGGGGAGAGCTTTTCGTCGTTTTTGACCACCTTGGGGGCAGGCACCGGATCATTGGTCCAGTGGGCGGGCTTCTTGAAGGCCTTGGCGGCTTCGGACTTCTCTTTGGTCATGTGATGCAAATGCCCATGCTGGCGCTTTGTTTCAAGCAAGGTTCGGCGCGTTTTCAGGCCCGCATCGCCGGGGAGCGAAAAACCGGTTCCCACTTTTTCGCGCGATGCTCTAGAGGCCACGAATGTCAGCTACCCCCGGTCTTCCCGTGCGCCGCGCCGCGCTTCGTCTGCTTGATGCCGTATTCCGGCGGGGCGAGACGCTCGAACAGGCCGAAGGCGGCGCGCTTGGCGATATCCGCAAGGCGCCTGACCGCGCGCTGGCCAAGGCGATTGCGGGCGAGACGCTGCGCTGGCTGACCGATCTCGATGCCCTGATTGACAGTGCAACGAAGCAACAACTGCCCGGCGATGCCAAGGCGCGGATGGTGCTGCGGATCATGCTTGCCCAAGCGCTGCGGCTCGATACCCCGCCCCACGCCGTGATTGCGACCGGCCTGCCGCTGCTGGCCGGCGGGCCGCGGCGGCTGGCGCATGGCGTGTTCTCCGCGCTGGTGAAGCCGGGTGTGGGCGTGCTGCCCGACGTTCCGACCTTGCCCGAAGCGGTGCAGGCGCGCTGGGGCGCCGAGAAGGCCACTGCGATTGCGCCGGGCCTCGCCTTCCCGCCCGAGTTAGACCTTGCGCTGAAAGACGCCGCCGAAACCGAGACCCGCGCCGTGGCAATGGGCGGTGTGACCTTCGCCCCCGGCCATGTCCGCCTGCCGCGCGGCGCGGCGGTGGAGAGCCTTGCGGATTACAAGGCCGGCGATTGGTGGGTGCAGGATCTCGCCGCCTCGTTGCCTGCCCGCCTGCTGGGGCACGGAGCGGGCAAGAACGCGCTCGATCTGTGTGCCGCGCCGGGCGGCAAGACGATGCAATTGGCGGCGGCAGGGTGGAACGTCACCGCGCTCGACAGCTCCAAGCGGCGGCTCGAACTGCTCAAGGACAATTTGAAGCGCACCGGCCTCAAGGCCTCCCCCGTGCGCGCCGATGCGCTCCAATGGGAGCCCAAGCACCGCTTCGACGCGATCCTGATCGACGCGCCCTGCACCGCGACCGGCACCTGCCGCCGCCACCCCGATGTGCTGCACCGGATCGGCGCGCGGCAGATTCCCGAGATGGTCGAGTTGCAGCGCGCGCTGGCGGCCAAGGCGGCTGATTGGCTCAACCCCGGCGGCGTGCTGGTTTACGCCGTGTGCTCGCTGGAGGCCGAAGAGGGCGAGGAGCAGGCCGCGTGGATCAACGCCGAACTGGGCCTCGCGCCGATGCCGATCACACCCGATGAGCTTCCCGCCGGCCTTGCCCCCACACCCGAAGGCTGGCTGCGCACCCATCCGGGGATGCTGGCCGAGCAGGGCGGGCTCGACGGGTTTTTCGTAGGCCGCTGGAAAAAATCGCTTTAGTAACAAGCGATGCGTTTCATCGTCGCCAGCTTCGCGATCCTGCTTGCCTCCTGCGGGCCGGACCTTGGCACGCATCAACTGGTGTCGGCCCGCAATGCCAGCGAACTACCTGCGGAAGTCCGCCATTCGCGGAACGATCCGGGATACGTAGTCCTGACATTCAGCACGAACGCCGACCTCAACGACGAGAACATCAATGCGCTCTATGCCAATGCTGGGGCGTGCAACGGCGCCGACGCGGGCAGGATGACCGCCTTCGGCCCCTTCACGGACGCTGCCGTCCCTAAGGAATTACCCCTGCGCGGCGACCCCGCGCCCGTATCGCGATACCTGGTCTATATCCCCGTGACGGGCGAAGCTTGGGGCGATTTGGGGAAGGATGGAAGAACGCCCGTCATCGGGACGTTTGACCTCGCAAGGAACACACAGGACGTCTGCTTCTATCTGGAGCACACCGGTTACCCTGTGGCCACGCGAACCGGCATGGTCCGCGTGGCCGCACCGGTCCTAAAGCGCGCGATCGGCGCGCCCGTGCCCTAATCCTTCACATACTTCTGGAAGCTCTTGCGCAGCTTCATCAGCTTGGGCGGGATCACCGCGAGGCAGTAGGGATTGCGCTGGCCTTCGCCGTCCCAGTATTCCTGATGATAGTCCTCGGCCGGATACCATTCCGCCGTCTGCGTGCCGCCTGCGAGGCCTTCGATGGTGGTGACGGCCACCTTGCCATTATCGGCATTCCAGCGGGCAATCGCGGCTTCGGCCTCGGCGCCCTGAGCATCTGACAGCGGGAAAATCGCGCTGCGATACTGGGTGCCGATGTCGCCGCCCTGCCGGTTCAGCTGCGTCGGATCATGGGTGCCGAGGAACACGTCATAGATTTCGGCCAGGCTGATCGCGTGGGGATCAAACGTCACGCGGATCGCCTCGGCATGGCCGGTGGTGCCGGTGCAGACCTCCTTGTAGGTCGGGCTCGCTTTGGTGCCGCCGATATAGCCGCTCTCGACCATGCTCACGCCAACCACATCGCGGAACACCGCTTCGGTGCACCAGAAGCATCCGCCTGCGACGACTGCCGTTTCCAAGTTGCTCATCGAATTCTCCGTTGGTTTATGGCAGAGATAGGCTAGCAAAGCGCAATTGCCACTCTGGCATCTGCCTTCGTTTACAATTCCCGGAGAGACATCGTCATGAACAAGCTGATCCTTGCCGCCGCCGCGAGCGGGTTTGCCTTCGCCGCCCCGCTGATGGCCCAGCATATGGACCACGCCGCCCACGCCGCGCACGCGGATCAGGGAGACGCCCATGTGAAAGACACCGCGATGTTCATGAAGATGCATGGCGAGCAGGTGTCGGCGGCGATCAATCACCCCACCCGCGCCGAAGACAAGGCGCGTGACCAGTTCCGAAAGCCTGCCGAAACGCTCGCCTTCTTCCACGTCGGCCCGCACATGAAGGTTGGCGAATATGCGCCCGGCGGCGGCTGGTATTCGCGCCTGCTCGGGCATTATCTGGGCGGCGAGGGCAAGCTGGTCGGCCTTTACGCCAACCCGCTCACCGCCACCGCCGATCCGGCGCGCCAGCAGCGCATCCGTGACACCGCAGCCGGCTTCCCCGCCGAAGTCGCAGGCTATACCGGGCTGCCGGCAGAAAAGTTCGCCGGCATGACGCTGGAAGCCATTCCGGCCGACCAGAAGGGCACCTTCGATCGCATTCTCGTGATGCGCGCGATGCACAACCTGCTGCGCTCCGGCACCGCCGATACCGAACTGCGCGCCATGCGCGAACTGCTCAAGGATGACGGCCTGCTCGGCATCGAACAGCACCGCGCCAAGGCGGATGCGCCGTGGTCCTATGCCAATGGCACCAAGGGCTATCTGCGCCAGCAGGACGTGATCGATTTCATGCGCGTCAACGGCTTTGAACTGGTGGGCACCAGCGAAATCCTCGCCAATCCCAAGGACACCGCCGATCACAAGGAAGGCGTATGGGAAATGCCCCCCGTGCTCGCAACCAAGCGCGAAGACCTGAAGGGTCTGGGCGAAAGCGACCGCATGACTCTGTTGTTCAAGAAGGCCAAGTAATAAGCTAGGGGCGGCGGCATGACTGCAATCACTGTCGCCGCCCTTCAGCTTGCCCTCGGTTCTTCGGACGAGGCCGCCAACATCGCCGCTGTCAGCGCGCTGGTGGAGCAGGCCGCCGCCAAGGGCGCGCAGCTGATCCTGCCGCCCGAGCTGTTCTCCTGCCCCTATTTCTGCCGCGAGGAAGACGAGGCGCTGTTCGCGCTCGCCCGCCCCGCCGCCGAGCACCCCAGCGTGATCGCGATGCAGGCGCTTGCCGCCCGGCTGAAGGTGACCATCCCCACCAGCTTTTTCGAGCGTGACGGCCACCACTATTACAACACGCTGGCGATGATCGGCCCCGATGGGCAGATCATGGGCACCTATCGCAAGAGCCACATCCCCGATGGGCCGGGCTACGAGGAAAAATACTATTTCCGCCCCGGCAATGACGGCTTCAAGGTGTGGGACGTGCCGGGCGAGGGCGGCGCGATTGTCCGCGTCGGCATCGGCATCTGCTGGGACCAGTGGTATCCCGAATGTGCACGGGTGATGGCGCTCGAGGGCGCCGAACTGCTGATGTATCCCACCGCAATCGGCTCGGAACCCTATGACGCCGCGCTCGACACCAGCCGGATGTGGCGGCGCGCGATGATCGGGCACGCGGTGTCGAACTGTATGCCGGTGGTGGCGGCAAACCGCATCGGTGCCGAGGGGCCGGAGGGCGCTGCGCAGAATTTCTACGGCCATTCCTTTATCAGCGACGAATGGGGCGATCTGGTAGCCGAATATGGCGCGGGCGAAACCGGCGTGCTGAGCGCGCGGCTCGATCTGGGCCGCGCCGCCATCCACCGCGCCGGCATGGGCTTCTTCCGCGATCGCCGCCCGCAGCTTTATGGCCGCATCGCGCAAGACATCTGAGCGCCAGAGAACATAGCTTGAGCAGCCTCTATCTGGTCGCGCTGGGCAGCAACCGGCGCCACGGCCTCTATGGCCGCCCCGAGGATGTCGTGTGCGCGGCGCTGGAGGAGATCGCGGCGCTCGGCACCGTGAGTGCCCGCGCGCCGGTGATTGCGAGCGCACCGATGGGTGCGGCGCAGCGGCGCTTTGCCAATGCCGCGCTGGTGCTGGAAAGCGAGCTCACCCCGCCCGCGCTGCTGGCCGCTGCCAAGCGGATGGAGCGCGAATTCGGACGGCGGCGCGGCCAGCGCTGGGGCGACCGGGTGCTCGATGTCGATATCGTGCTGTGGAGCGGCGGGCGCTGGACGAGCCCGGGCCTTGCCATCCCCCACCCGCAATACCGCCGCCGCGCCTTCGTGCTCGGTCCGGCGGCAGCGATTGCCCGCGACTGGCGCGATCCGGCAAGCGGCCTCAGTGTGGCACAACTCCATGCCCGCTTGACCCGCCCGCGCCCCCTGCCTAGGTGAGCGCGCCGCCCGCCACTTTGCGGGACATGTGTGGGCCCGTAGCTCAGTAGGTAGAGCAGCTGACTTTTAATCAGCGGGTCACAGGTTCGAATCCTGTCGGGCTCACCAATATTTGTTCCGCGCGCCCTCCGGCGCGCGAAATCCTCGCTCATGCGACCTGAAGGTCGCATCGCTGCGGGCGGCCGTTCGGCCTTGCGGTCGCTGTGCGACCGGCCCGGCTCTGTCAGATCAAGATTGGCCCCCGCCGCCTCACATCCCGCGCGGCACGGCGACCTGCCTGCAGGTCATCGGCATCATCCGGCCGACGGTCCACATGGCTTCGTCGCCCTTGCTCCAGAACTGGTGGGTGGGGCTCATGTATTTCGCGCCCGAGGCTGATCTGTCGGCGGGGATGGTGACGGGCGGGTTGTCGTTCATCTTCACCATCACCCGGTCGCCCGAGAGGTAATCGACCTTCAGGCGGGTGCCATTGCCGCAATCATAATAGCTGCTCACGCCCGGGCCGCCCACGGTGTCGCATCCCGCCAGCGCGAGCGCGCCTGCTGCCAGTGCCAGAATTCCGACTTTCATGCTGTTCCTCCCACAATCACAGCGGGAAGATAACCCATCATGGGTTGCCGGCAAAGCGGGCAAAATCAGCCGGCGCGTGCGTCCAGCCGCCGGGCGGCGCGCACGCCGAAGGTGATCAGGAACGGCACCAGCACCAGCGAAAGCACCACCTTGGCCAGCACCTGCCCGATCATCAGATCGGTGATGTCGAACTCGCCGTAGAAGGCCAGCGTGATGAAGATCACCGAATCCACCGCCTGACTGAGCGCCGAGGCAATCGCACCGCGGATCATCAGGCCGATGGTGCTTTCCCCCTCTCCGCTGCCGCGCAGGCGATCGAAGATCCAGATATTGAGCAGCAGCGAGGTGATGTAGGACGCTGGCCCCGCCATCCACACCCGCCAAGTCGACTGGTGCACCCGCTCGAACGCGGCAAGGTCGTCAGGGCGGAAGGCGATCATCTCGCCCGAGGCGGGCAGGCCCAGCACCAGCTGCATCAGCAGCGCCGACAACCCGAGCGGGAAGAACCCCCACCACACGATCCGCTTGGCCGCGTCGCGCCCGTAAAGCTGCGATAGCGTGCTCGAGATCACCACCAGCAGCAGGAACGGGAAAATCCCGCTTTCGACCGACAGACTGGTTGGCCACAGCTGCACCTGTTTGAATGCCAGCACGCCGGCCAGCACCGTCATCCCGCCATAGAGCAGCGTGAAGACGAACATCCCCAGGGGCACACTGATCACAGCAGCAGGCGGCGGGGCGGCGGGGGAGGCGTCGGGTGCTGTTTGATCCATCGCCCGAGGCTAGCCAGCGCGCGGGCAAAAGAAAAGCGGCCCGCGCGCAGCTGTCACCGGAGCTTTTGCGCGGATTTGCGCCGATGTGTGGGCGCGCGCGGCGCATCCATGCTTGCAACTGACCGCGCAAACTGCCACCCCGAACGTCGTTGCACGGCGGGCAAGCGTCCGGCGGGCATACGGGGTCACACATAAGCTTCCGAACAGACGAAGGGCCATTAGCCGCCGTGAACTCAGGTATCACGCCTATCCTGCTGAGCCTTGCAGGGGTGCTCGCCATTCTCGCCATCGCGTTCGCGCTGTCTTCGGCGCGGAGCAGGATCAATCTGCGCGTGGTCGGCTCGGCCTTCGCCTTGCAGGCTTTCACCGCACTGATCGTGCTGCGCACCGATGTCGGTGTGGCGGTGATCGGCGGGCTTTCGGGCGGGGTGATCGCGCTGCTCGATTTCTCCAAGGTGGGCATCACCAGCGTGTTCGGGCCGATGGAGAGCAATCCCTTCGCCAACACCTTCGTGATCGCCGCGCTGCCGGTGATCGTGTTCTTCGCTGCGATCGTCTCGATCCTCTATCACCTTGGCATCATGCAGCGGCTGGTGCGCTGGGTGGGCGGGGCGATCGGTTTCGTCACCGGCATCAGCAAGGTCGAGGCGCTGGGCGCGGCTGCCAATATCTTCGTCGGCCAGTCGGAAAGCCCGCTGGTGGTGCGCCCTTATCTGGCGGCGCTCAGCCCGGCCGGTTTGTTCACCTTGATGACGGTTGGCATGGCGGGCGTGGCGGGCACGATCCTCGCCGCCTATGCCAGCTTCATCGGCACCGAGGCCGTGCCGTTCCTGCTGGCAGCCGCCTTCATGTCTGCGCCGGGCGGGATCCTGATGGCCAAGATCATCATGCCCGACGACGAAACCTTTGTCCCGCCCCTGGGCCGCGATGACGGGATCGCCGCAGCCGCAGTGCAGCGCGCGCGCGGCAAGGCCAACATGGTCGCCGAAGCGACCCGCGTGGTGATGTATGACGAGAACGGGCAGCAGATCGAATTGCCGCAGGCGCGCATCAGCGCGGTCGGCCCGGCCTCGCTGGTCGAAGGCGGCGCCAAGGCTGATGAAGTGAGCGCGGCGGAAACCTTCGAGGAAGGCCAGCGCCCCGCCAATATCATCGAAGCCGCAGCCCAAGGCACCCAGACCGGCGTGAAGCTGGCGGTGGCTGTGGGCGCGATGGTGATGGTGTTTGTGGCGCTGGTGGCGCTCGCCAACGGGATGCTGGCCGGGCTCGGCAGCGGCGTGGTGGGGCTTGCCGCCAATATCGGCGCGCCGCTTTCGCCCGCGACCGCCGCATGGTTTGCCAGCCTCAGCTTCCAGAAGCTGCTCGGCTATGTGTTTGCGCCGGTGATGTTCCTGATCGGCATTTCCGATTGGCAGCAGGCGCAGATTGCGGGCGGATTGTTCGGCACCAAGATCGTGCTCAACGAATTTGTCGCCTTTATCGATCTCGGCGCGATGCAGGCGGGCGAACTGACGGAACGCAGCCGGGCGATCATCACCTTTGCGCTGTGCGGCTTTGCCAATTTCTCCTCGATCGCGATCCAGATGGCGGTGACGGGCGGGCTCGCGCCCAACCAGCGCCCGGTGATCGCAAAGCTGGGGCTGAAAGCGCTGGCCGCCGGGAGCCTCGCCAACCTGATGAGCGCGGCGCTGGCGAGCCTGTTCCTGCCGCTTTGAAACGCTTGGCAGAGGCGTAAGCGCAGGTGTAAGGCGCTGCCCATGACTGACATTGCTTCCGTTTCGCTCGCCCAGCCGCTCGAGACCATCGCCGATGAACTGGGCCGCAGCTTCGCCGAATTCGGCTTTGCCGTGGTGCGCGATCACGGCATTCCGCAGAGCCTGATTGACGAGGCCGAAGCGGTCTCCAAGGCGTTCTTCGCGCTGCCCGACAGCGTCAAGCGCGCCTACAAGATCGAAGGCGGCGGCGGCGCGCGCGGCTACACGCCGTTCGGCACCGAAAAGGCCAAGGACGCCGAGGTGTTCGATCTCAAGGAGTTCTGGCACGTCGGCCGCAGCCTGCCGCCCGGCCATCCGCTCGCCGAATTCATGGCCCCCAACATCTGGCCCGACGAGGTCGAAGGCTTCCGCACAACGATGAGCGCGCTGTTCTCGGCGTTCGAAGCCGCCGGCGGGCGGGTGCTCGAAGCGATCGCGCTGCACCTTGGCCGCCCGCGCGATTTCTTCGCCGCCAGCGTCGAGGATGGCAATTCGGTGATGCGGCTGCTGCATTACCCGCCGCTCGGCCCAGGCGCGCCAGAAGGGGCGATCCGCGCGGCGGCGCATGGCGACATCAACACCATCACGCTGCTGCTCGGGGCCGAGGAAGCCGGGCTCGAACTGCTCACCAAGCAGGGCGAATGGCTCCCCATTCCGGCGGCCGAGGGCGCGCTGGTAATCAATGTCGGCGATATGCTCGAACGCCAGACCAACGGGCGGCTGCGCTCGACCACGCACCGGGTGGTCAACCCGCGGGGGGATGCGGCGCTGCGCTCGCGCTATTCGATGCCGTTCTTCCTGCATTTCCGGCCCGATTTCCTGATCGAGGCCCTGCCCGAATGCATCACCGCCGATGACGCCGCGCCCCCGCCCGAGCCGATCACGGCGCATGATTTCCTGATGCAGCGTCTGCGCGAGATCAACCTCGCCTGAGTCGCACCGGCGGACGATCGCCAATGCTCGCGCTGCCTGTGTCAGGCGGGCGCCGCGGCGCTGTTCGGGCAGATATTGCGTTGCAGCAATGCCACACTCGCGCGCAGAAACGGCAAATCCGCGGGGCAAATTGTGTGCCTGAGGTCACGCTTTGCGAGGAAACGCGTTAGGGGCGCGTAGGGTTTCATCAAACTGTCACAGAACAGTCGCTTTTCCGCAGTCACGCGGGCTTAGGGGAGCCCATTGTCTACCTCTCCATTGCTATCAGGGGCCTATCCATGAAGCTTAAGTATCTTCTTGCAGCGAGCGTCGTCAGCCTTGCTGCCACCAGCACTTTCGTCGCCACCCCGGCCTTCGCGCAGGAAACCACCTCGTCGGTGCGCGGTGAAGTCGTCGATCAGAGCGGCACCCCGATCGCGGGCGCGACGGTGACTGTCACGCACACCCCTTCGGGCACCACCTCGACCCAGACCACCGATGCCGCGGGCGGCTTCAACGCCTCGGGCCTGCGTCTGGGCGGCCCCTTCACCGTAAGCGTGACCGCCGACGGGTTTGAAACTGCCGAACAGGAAATCGGCTTCCTGACCGCAGGCCAGGCGCAGCGCATCAGCGTGGCGCTGGCCGATGTGGGCAAGACCATCGTGGTTTCGGGCGCGCGTCAGCGTTCGTCGATCTCGCTCGGCACCGGCGCTGCCACCGTGCTGACCGCGCGTGACATCGCCGGCGTCTCGAACGTCAACCGCGACATCCGCAACCTCGCCTTGCGCGACCCGCTGGTGACGCTCGACGCCACCAACGGCAACGCCATCAGCATTCTTGGCCAGAACAACCGCTTCAACCGCTTCTCGGTTGACGGTGTCGCATTCGGTGACCCCTTCGGCCTCGAATCCGGCGGCCTGGTGTCCTCGCGCGGCCCGGTGCCGCTTGATGCCATCGGCGAATTCTCGGTCGAAGTCGCACCGGTCGACATCCAGCAGGGCTTCTTCCAGGGCGGTGCGATCAACACCCAGCTCAAGTCGGGTGGCAACAACTTCACCTTCCTCGGCGGCTTCTACTATCAGGACGATAATCTGCGCGGCAAGCGTGCGCGCAACCTGACCCGCGTCGGCTCGTTCGACTCGAAGGTCTACACCGCGCAAGTCACCGGCCCGATCATCAAGGACAAGCTGTTCTTCGCGGTCACCTACGAGCGCACGCGTGACACCGTCCCGGCCGACGTCGATCCGAGCCAGCTTGGCATCACCGAAGCCGACATCAGCCAGATCAGCGACATCGCGCAAAACGTGTACGATTTCGACACGCTCGGTGTTGCCAGCGACATCGTCGAAAAGGACGACAAGCTCGTCACCAAGCTCGACTGGAACGTCGCTGACGGTCACCGCCTGACCGCGACCTATATCTGGAACGACAGTGCGCTGCTGGCCGGCCAGACTGGCGTCGGCGAAATCGCCAACGTCGGCAACGGCAACCCGACCTACAACCTGCTCTCGAACAACTACACGCAGGGTGCGGTCAACCACTTCGGCATCATCCAGTCGAACAACCAGTGGTCGGACAGCTTCTCGACCCAGCTGCGCGTGTCCTATGCCGATTACACCCGTCTGCAGGTTCCGGTTGGCGGCAACCGCGAATTCGGTCAGTTCCAGGTCTGCCTTGATCCGGTGAACCCCGCTACCGGCGTCGGTGCTGCCGAGCGTGTGTGCTCGCCCGGTCAAGAGCGCCTGCAGTTCGGCCCGGATATCAGCCGTCAGGCCAACGAGCTCGAAACCCAATCGCTGGCGGTCGAATTCCAGGCTGCGCTGAAGCTCAACAACCACAACGTCAAGTTCATTGCCGAGCGTCGTCAGCAGGACGTGCGCAACCTGTTCGCCCAGCGCGTTTCGGGTGCCTGGCTGTTCGATAGCATCGCCGACCTTCAGGGCCAGCGCGCCAACGAAGTCGACATCGCTGTCCCGCTTCTCGGCGGCATCGAAACTGTGACCGCCGACTTCCAGAACAACAGCTGGACCTTCGGCATCATGGACACGATTGACGTGACCGACACCCTGACTGTGGTGGCCGGGATGCGTTACGACCTGTTCGACACGCCTGATCGCCCGTTCAACAACACGGCGTTCCTCTCGCGCTTCGGCTTTGCCAACACCTCGACCCTCAACGGCCGTGACCTGTTCCAGCCGCGCTTCGGCCTGAACTGGCAGCCGACCGATCGCCTCCAGGTGCGCGGTTCGGCCGGTCTGTTCGGCGCTGGCAGCCCGAACGTGTGGATCTCGAACAGCTATTCGAACCCCGGCCCGACGCTCGGCCGCGTGCAGGTGCGCCGTGTGCGCGGCGTGGCTGGTGCTCCGGACACCTTCACCATCTCGGGTCTCACCGGCCTGTCGGCAGCCCAGCAGAACGCCATCGGTGCGGCGACGCTCAACAACGTCACCGGCGGCACCGGCATTCCGCAGTCGCTGGTTGATGCGATCCGCACCACCGGCACCGCGGCCTCGCCGACCAACGCGATCGATCCGAATTTCGATGTGCCCTCGCAGTGGCGTTTCTCGGGTTCGGTCGACTATGAAGCCAACCTCGGCTTCCTGGGCGATGGCTGGAACTTCGGCGTCGACGTGATCTACTCGAAGGTGAAGGACGGTCTCGAGTGGACTGACCTGCGCTCGGTCCCCACCGGCACCACCACGCCGGATGGCCGCCCGCGCTACAACATCATTGCGGGCCAGACCGGCGTCAACACCGACATCCTGCTGACCAACACCGATGAAGGCGACAGCTGGAACATTGTCGGCCGGTTCAACAAGAGCTGGGATGCCGGCTTCTTCCTGAACGGTGCCTACACCTATCAGAATGCTGACGACCAGAACCCGGGCACATCGTCGGTGGCGTTCTCGAACTACACCAACACCGCGGTCGGCGAAGATCCGAACTTTGCCGCGATCGGCATCTCGAACTACCAGCGTGACCACCAGTTCCGTCTGGGCACCGGTTTCGACGGTGAAATCTTCGGCGACAACAACACCCGTATCGAACTGTTCTACAACGTGCGTTCGGGCCAGCGTTACAGCTACACCTTCAACGATCCGACCAATGGTCGTTCGGCGGTGTTCGGTGTGACTGGCCGCGGCGGCCGCAACCTGTTCTACGTCCCGGACGTCAGCAGCGCGACGGCTGATCCGAACGTGGTTTATGCGCCGAACTTCGACTTCATCGGCTTCCAGAACTTCATCCAGAACTCGGAACTGGCCGATTATCAGGGCGAAATCGCTCCGAAGAACATCGCCAAGACCCCCTGGGTGCACAAGCTTGACCTCTCCGTGCGTCAGGAAGTGCCGCTGCCCTTCGGTGGCAAGATGGAATTGCTGGCGGACGTCGAAAACGTGCTCAACCTGATCAACAAGGATTGGGGCACGGTGCGTCAGGTCGGCTTCCCCTACACCGCGACCTTGGTCAACGTGGCCTGCTTGCAAACGCCGGGCGGTGCACCGGCCACCACCCCGAGCCAGCCTTGCGCACAGTACAGCTACTCGAGCTTCCGTGCGCCGAACGAGGCGACCAACATCAACGGCTCGCTGTGGGGCGTGCGCTTTGGTGTCCGCGTCAAGTTCTGATCGCCAGCGACCAGCGACAACATAAAGAGAGGGCGGCCCGGCAACGGGTCGCCCTTTTTCTTTGGGGGATCAGGTCTGTCGTGCAGCGCGGGCGCGCCGATGCTCAGCCCGCCGCGCGGCCGACCTTGCGCAGTTCGGCTTTCGAGGGACGATCGGCCAGCGCGAGCAATTCGCGCGCCAGTGCTATGCAGGTTTCCGCCCCATGCTCCATCGCCAGCGCCCGTTCGAGCGCGGCCGCGCTGTCGCCCAGATCGGCCTCGCCGAACATCGCGGCGGTGCCCGCCAGCTTGTGGAGCAGCAAGGCCACCTGTTCAGCCGGAGCCGGGCCTGATGCCGCCGTAGCGACCCGCGGCGCGGCCAGCGTGCCATCGCGCAGGGCGGCGCGCACCGCTTCCACCGCCTCGTGCCGCCGCGCTTCCCAGCGCGCGACCAGCCGCGGCGAAAGCGGCGCACCTGCCGGCCCGGACGCGAGCGCCACCGGGCCGGACATTGCGGGCGGGGCCTCGACAATCCGTGTCGGCAACCAGCGCTGCAAGGCCCGCACCAGCTGGGCGAGCGCGATCGGCTTGGCGAGATGCCCCTGCATCCCCGCAGCGCGCGCGGCGGCAATATCCTCGGGATAGGCGTTCGCGGTCAGCGCGATCACCGGCAGCAGATCCGGCCCGATCCCCTCGGCCCGGATCGCGCGGGTCGCGGCATAGCCATCGCAGCCGGGCATCTGCACATCCATCAGCACCAGATCATACAAGCGCCCGCGCATGGTCGCATCGATCACCATCGCGATCGCCTCGTTGCCATCATGCGCGATGGCGACCTCCTGCCCGCAGCGTTCGAGCATTTCGCTTACCAGCGTGCGGTTGATGTCATGATCCTCGACCAGCAGGATGCGCGAGGCGCGCGGAAGATCGGCGGGCTGGACCGGGGCTTCCTCCGCCGCTTCAGCCAGCGGAGCGGCGAGCCGCGCGGGCAGCAGCAGCGTGAAGCGCGAGCCTTCGCCGGGCGTGCTCTCGACCTCGATCCGCCCGCCGAGCAGGCCTGCCAGCTGGCGGCTGATCGACAGACCAAGTCCGGTGCCGCCGAACCGCCGCGCAATATCGCTCTCGCCCTGGATGAAGGGCTGGAAGATCGTATCGAGCCGCCCGGCGCTGATGCCGATGCCGGTATCCTCGACCACGATCCGCACCTCTTGCGCGCGCACCCGCCATGTCAGGCGGATGGTGCCGGCCTCGGTGAATTTGACCGCATTGCCGAGCAGGTTGAGCATGATCTGGCGCAGCCGCAGCCCATCGGTCATCACCCAGGGGCGGGTCTGCTCGTCATCGAGGCGGCAATCGGGCGCATCATCGCATTCGCAGGCGAAGGTGAGCGTCAGCCCCTTCTTCTCCGCCGCCAGCCGGTGCAGCGCGGCGCATTCCGACAGCGTGGCGTGGAGATCGACCGGGGCATCATCAATGCTGAACTGCCCGCTTTCGATCTTGCTCAAATCGAGCACATCATTGAGCAGCATCATCATCGAGCGGCCGGACTGCACGATCATCTCGGCATAGCGCTGCTGCTGGTGATCAAGCTCGCCCTGCAGCAGCAGTTCGGCAAAGCCCAGCACCCCGTTCATGGGGGTGCGGATCTCGTGGCTCATATTGGCGAGGAATTCGGATTTGGCCCGCGCCGCGTTTTCGGCATGGCGGCGCGCGCGGGTGAGCAGCAATTCGAGCTCGACCCGCTCGGTCACATCGCGCGCGGCCACCACCACGCCTTCGCGCAGGCCTGTCTCGGGATTGCGGATGATCGCGCAGTCCGCTTCGAGGAAGACCGGCGTGCCATCGGGATTGTCCTGAAAGCGGCGATAGGTGACGCGTTCCTTGTCGGAGGTGCCATCGAGCAGGCGTCGCAGCGCCAGCACCGCCCGATCACGCGCATCGGCGTGCAGGCGCGCGGTCACCGGCTTGCCGATGAACGTCTCGGGCGGCACGCCCAGCACCTCGCGCACCGAAGTCGAGGCATAGGTGCAGATGCCATCGAGATCATAGCGCAGCACCGCATCGGTGATGTTGTCAGCCAGCAGATCGAGCTGCCGCTTGGCCGTTTCAAGCTGCGTCATCATCCGGTCGCGCCCGGCGAGGATCGCGGCCACCGGCAGTCCGGTGAGGAAGTTGGCGGCGATGAAGGCCTGCAGCAGGTGCAATTGCGCGATCCCCTCGGCCGAGACCGCCGCGATCGGGCCGATCCCCGCCAGGCTCATCGCGCCTGCCACCAGCGCCACTCCGGTCACGTGCACCGCCGTGCCAAGACTGCCGAGCCGGAAGGCGTGGAGCAGCGTGATCGGCTGGATCAGGAAGATCAGCGGATATTGGGTCTGACTGAACACCAGCAACGCACAAGTCATCCCGCCGATCAGCAGCGCCGTGCTTTCGAGCGGCCGCGCGGCAGCAGGCGAGCGCGCACCGCGCAACCGGTCGATCATCAGCAGCCCCGCCGGCACGATCAGCAGCATCGCCATGCTGTCGGTCAGGAACCAGGTGACCACGCCTTCGCGCACCGAGGCAAGATCATTGCCCATCAGCGGCGCGACCATCAGCCCCGAAACCAGCGGGCCGACCAGCCCGCCCGCCCATACGAACCGCGCCAGATGCGCCAGCCGCGTCATATCGGCCTGTCCGCTATCGGCGCTGCGGGTGAGCGCCAGCACGACCGCGATCTCGGCCACATTGGCAAGCGAGAAGGCGAGCGCCATCAGCCATGGCAGCTGCGCGACCCCGTTGGCGGCGAGGCTGGCGAGAAAGACGAGGCCGAAAAACAGGCATTCATTGCGCAGCCGCGCGCGCAGCAGCAGCACCACGGCCAGTGCATTGGGCAGCCACACCGGGGTCACCGTATCGCCTGCGCGGGCGAGCAGCAGGCTGGCGCAGGCAAACAGCAGATAACCGCCGCCGCCCAGCAGCGAGGCGATCAGCGTGGGCCGGTCAATCGGGCCTGACGCGATGCGCAAGATGGTGACGAGAAGGGCGAAGCGGCCGGGTGACGGGGTGGCGGGCGATCCGCGCGGCGGCGCGGCCGGCGCCGCCTCGCCGCTGCCTGCGCCCGCGAGCGGAAGGCGCACGGGCGCACCGTCCCTGCCGGCGGGATCGTTCCACTCGTCCGGGCTTGCATCCCCGGCGGCCACAACAAGGTCAGCTGCGCGATCGATCCTTGCGCTCCATCGCCAAAATCCATCGCCGTGCTATAGGAAGTCGGCGCGGGTTTCCAGCGGAACCGTGCCCGAAACGGAGGTAATCGTGGTTGACAGGCAGCTTGCATGAACGGTTCTGCTGGTTTCCAGAGGCAACGCCGCCGGCCCAGCCTGCCTTTGCTTGTCGTGATTATTCTGCTGCATATCGCGGCGCTCTACGGGTTAGCCCTTGGGCTGGCGCCCGATCTCACCGCTTCGGTCCAGAAACAGGTGGTTTCGGCCTTCACGGTCACCGTCACGACTCCGCTCCCGCCGCCGCCCGAGAACCAGCCCGAGCCCGATGAAGCCGCCCAGGGCGATCCCGGCAAGACGGCGGTCGCTCAAGCTGTCACCCAGCCCAAACCGCCCCGCAATCTGCGCGAGGAAGAGCAGCGCCCGCAAGCCTCATCAACCGGCACCGCAACCCGCTCGGGCGCGGCCGAGGCGGGCGATGGCACCGGGGCGGCAGGCAGCGGCACGGGCACCGGCAGCGGCAATAGCGGCAACGGGCGCGGAGGGGTGGCGGTGACCAAGCCGGTGCATATCTCGGGCAGCATCGACAACGCCCGCGACTTTCCCGTGCCCCCCGGCGGCCGCACCGCGCGGCAGGGCACCGAGGTGCTCGTGCGCGTCACCGTCGGCACCGACGGGCGCGCGCGGGGCTGCACCATCTACCGCCCCAGCCCCGACGCCGAGGCCGACCGGATCACCTGCCAGCTGGTCGAAACCCGTCTCGGCTTCCGTCCCGCGACGGACAGCGAAGGCAATCCGGTCGCTGCGCCGTTTTACTGGCGCCAGCGATGGTTCTAACGCCTCCGTTCCGGGGCGAACTGAGGGCGGTTCGGGTGCCTTCGGGCTGGCATGATGGAGCCGGCTGATATAGCTGCGGAAAACAGCAAGGAAGGGCACTACCCGTGACGCAAATCCATCCGGTGATCCTGTGCGGCGGTAGCGGCACGCGGCTCTGGCCGCTCAGCCGCAAGGCGGTGCCCAAGCCGTTTCTGCCGCTGGTGAGCACCGAAACCCTGTTCGAACAGGCGGTGCGCCGGGTGGCGGGGGATGATCGCTTTGCCGCGCCGATGGTGGTGGCAGGCGCTGCGCATCGCGATCTGATCATGGCCCAGCTGGGCGATACGCCGGGCGCGCGGCTGGTGGTGGAGCCGGCGGCGCGCAACACCGCGCCCGCGATTGCGCTGGCGGCCGCACTGCTGCCGGATAATGCGGTGATGCTGGTCTGCCCGAGCGATCATCACATTGCTGATGCGGACGCCTTCCGCGCCGCCGCGCTCGCCGCGGCGGCACTGGCGCGCGAGGATTATCTCGTGTCTTTCGGAATCGCGGCTGTGCGGCCCGAGACCGGCTACGGCTATCTCGAACGCGGGGAGCCGCTGGCGGGCGGCTATGCAATCCGGCGGTTTGTCGAAAAGCCCGATCTGGCCACCGCGCAGGTCTATCTCGACAGCGGCAATTTCAGCTGGAACGGCGGGATCTTCGCCTTTCGTGCGGGGCATCTGCTCGATGAACTCGCCGCGCACCGACCTGAAATGGCGGCGCTTGTGCGGCACGCGGTGCCCGAGGGGCACAGTGAGGGCGCCTGTTTCCACCCAGCGTCTGCGCCGTTCGAAGCCATTGCTGGCGAATCGATCGATTATGCCGTGATGGAGAACACCAGCGCCGCAGCGATGGTGCCGGCGGATATGGGCTGGTCCGATATCGGCACCTGGGCCGCGCTGGCCGAGGCGCTGGAGGATCAGGCCGATCCCCACGGCAATGTTACGCGCGGCGCAGCCGATCTGGCCGGATGCAGCGGCGTGCTGGCGATCACCGACGGCCCGC
The DNA here is from genome assembly GCA_023653115.1 of Erythrobacter sp. Lineage (GTDB taxonomy): Bacteria > Pseudomonadota > Alphaproteobacteria > Sphingomonadales > Sphingomonadaceae > Erythrobacter. Next base: position 76,646 of record JAMNXO010000003.1, on the reverse strand, counting down.
GCATCTCGGCGGTGGGCCTTGCGGATGTGTGCATCATCGTCGCGGGCGGCGAGGTGCTGGTGACCACGCGCGAGGGCGCGCAAGCCGTCGGCAAGCTGCCGGGCGCGGTCAACCAGTGATGGTGGCCCGCCAGTTGCCGACCCGGATGGTCGAGAAAGTGTGGGGCTGCGATAGCCTGCCTGCGCCCTTCCTCGCCCCGCCGGGCCAGCGGATTGGCGAGATCTGGTTCGAACCGCCGCCCGAAGTGCCGCAGGTGCTGGTCAAATATCTGTTCACCTCGGAAAAGCTCTCGGTGCAGGTCCATCCGTCCGAGGCGCAAGCCCTGCCGGGCGAGGCGGGCAAGGAGGAGTGCTGGCTGGTGCTCGACGCTGCGCCCGATGCGCAGCTCGCGATCGGCTTTGCGCGGCCGGTGACCTCCGAGGAAATCGCCGCCGCCGCGCAGGATGGCACGATCGAACACTTGCTGGCGTGGCATACGGCGCGTGCGGGCGATCTGTTCTATCTGCCCGCTGGCACCGTTCACGCGATTGGCCCGGGCCTCGCGCTGGTCGAGGTGCAGCAGACCAGCGACACCACCTTCCGCCTTTATGACTATGGCCGCCCGCGCGAGCTGCATCTGCAACGCGGCCTCGCAGTGGCACGCGGGGAGCCCTATGCCGCAGCGCACCGCCGTTCGATTGCAAGCGGACCGGTGCTGGTGGACGGGCCGCATTTCCGGCTCGACCGGGTGGAAGGCACGCCGGATGCGGCGACTGCGACGGCCTATGCCGGCGCTCTGCTGGCCTTGCCCTTGGCAGGCGAGGTCGCCGCGCGCGATGGCAGCGCCAGGGCCGGAGCGGGGGAGTGTCTCTATGCCGACGGGATTGCGAGCCTTGATTTCAGCCGCGCTAAGGTGACGCTGCTGACCCGCGCGTTTGTTTAGCGGTCGCGCCGGCGCGCGACGCTGACCACCCGCCCCGCCTCCCCGCCCGGCCACCATAACATAGTGGGACTATTGGTGGCCGGGCGGGGAGGCGGGGCGGGTGGTTTGTGCCAACAAACGCCCTAACCCCCGATCAGCCGCTCGATCTCGCCCTTGCCATAGGGCTTGCGCAGCACTGCGGCCGCGCCCAGCCGCTCGAACGTGGCGGCGCCATCGGCATAGCCCGTCGCCAGCACGAAGCGCACGCCCGCCTCGCGCAGTGCGGCTGCAATCGGCTCGGAGGATTCGCCGCCGAGGTTGAAGTCGATCAACGCGAAATCGGGTGGGGTTTCCGCAATCGCGGCGAGCGCTCCGGCGACGCTGCTTTCCACACGCACCTCGGCAATCCCGAGCCGTTTGAGGTTTTCCTCGGTATCGAGCGCGATGATGATGCTGTCTTCCACCACCAGCACCCGTCCGGGGCGCGGGACGGCGGGGGTTGCAGGTGCCAGACTGGCCAGCGGGGCTGCGCTCAGCGGCACGGAAGGCCTGGTGTCGGCATCGGCGAGGTGGCGGCGCGGGATGAGGAAATCGGCTTCGAGCCCTTCGAGCCGGAAGCGCACATCGGCCTCGCCGCCCAGATCATGCGGGATCGAGCGGCGGATGATAGTCGAGCCGAAACCGTGGCGCGAGGGTGCGCTGACCGGCGGGCCGCCCGCCTCGCGCCAGCCGAGCGACAGATCGCCGAAAGCGGTGCGCGCCAGCCGCACATCGAGCGTGCCCGCGCGCGCCGAAAGGCTGCCATACTTGGCCGAATTGGTCGCCAGTTCGTGCACCACCAGCGCCAGCACGGTGAAGGCCTCGGGGCCGAGCAGCACATCCTCGCCCGCCAGCGTCAGCCGCGCACGGTCGGCCCCGAAGTAGGGCGCGAGTTCGGTCTCCAGCAGGCCGAGCAGCGAGGCCGGGCCCCAGTTCTTGCGAGTGAGGTTCTCGTGCGCGGCGGCGAGCGCGGCAATCCGCCCGCCGAGGATCGCGGCAAAGCCTGGCACCGACAGCGCCTCGGCCTGCGATTGCGATACCAGCGCGCGGATCAGGCCGAGGATGTTGCGCACCCGGTGATTGAGTTCGGCGATCACGAGATCCTGCTGCTCGGCCACGCGGGCGCGTTCGCGGGCCATGTCCTCGTTCATGCGCAGAACGACTTCGATCAGCGTGCGGCGCAGGCGCGCGGCAATCTCGCATTGCTCCGCATCCCACTCGGCGCTGCGGCCCCGCACGGTTTCGGTCCATGCGGCAAAACTGGCGCGTGGTTGGAGCATCTCGCCGGGCGCGGCGCGGGCCTTGTCGGGATCACCGGCCCAGGTGATCGTGCTTGTCTGCGGGCGGCGCCACAGCACCAGACAATCGCGCCCGGCGCGCGAGAGTGGCAGCACCAGCGCCCCGGCGGCGTAATCGGCAAAGCCGCCGGCTTCCGCGATCTGGTCGGCGAGGCGCGTGGAGGCGTGGACCGCGCTGCCAAGCGTGCTCCCCAGCAGCGGGGCAATGGTGCGGAAGGCGGCTTCATCGGGCGCAGCGCCGCTGGCGCGATATTCGTCATCGACCAGCAGCGAGACCCCGTCATGCGGGATCGCGCCGGCCAGAAGCTCCTCGATCAGCGGCAGACTGTCCGCCAGCGCCAGCCCGCCGGCGAGCCGCAGCAACAGCCGGTCGTTGAGTTCGCGCGCGCGGTCCCGCAGCTCTTCGGCGCGGGCGACCAGAATACGGTCGAGCATCAGCGAGAAGGTCTGGCTGACCAGTTCGGCCACGGTGCGCAGCGAGAAGGGTGGCAGGCGCGGTGTGCGGTGGTGGCAGGCGATCATGCCCCACAGCCGGTCATGCCGTACAATCGCGATGGCGAGCGAGGCGCCCACCCCCATGTTCTGCATATAGGCCAGATGCATCGGCGAATGGGCGCGCAGCATGGACATCGACAGATCGAGCGGGGTTTCGTCCGGCCCCAGCGCAGGCATAATCGGCACCGCGGGCGCGCTGATATCGGCGATCATGCGGAACCGGTTGCGGCGGAACAGCTCGCGCGCCTGCTGCGGGATGTCGGCGGCCGGATAGCGCAGGCCGAGATAGGGCTCCATCCCCTCGGCCAGTTCCTCGGCCACGACTTCGCCGCTTTCGTCCGGATGGAAGCGGTAGACCATCACCCGGTCATAGCCGAGCATCTGGCGCACCAGCCGCGCCGCGGTGGTGCACAGCGCCTGCGGATCGCCGAGCGCTTCGAGCCGCGCGATCACCGGCACGATCATCGCCACGTGATCGGCAAAGTCGTTGCGGGCGTGGGGCTCGAATTCGATCACCGAAAGGCTGCCGCTCCGATGCACCGCGCAATCGAACTGCGCGCCGGTGCCGGCCAGATCGAGCCCGAAGCGGCGCTCGGGCACATCGTCGGTACCAAGGCTCGCCAGCGCCGCTTCGACCTGCGCGAGGGCCTCAGCGGCGAAGATGGCGTGAAGCGGCGTGCCGGGCACGGGCTGCGCGGCCAGCCCGAGCAGATCGGCGCAATTGGCCGAGGCGTGGGCGATTGTGCCGTCAGCACGCGCGGCGATCAGCCCGCCGAACGGCTGGATCGCGGCGATGTGGTGAATGGGTTCACGGTCGCATTCTGTGAGCGTGTCTGGTCGCTGATGGAGGTTCACAGCGCCGCACCTGCGGGGGCCGGAACCGGCGGCGCGTGCTCTGCGACGGCAAGGAAATGGGCAAACACTGCGGCAGCCGCGCGGGCGGCGCCTTGCGCTTCGGATGCGTCGGCGCGGTGTTCGATCCGCTCGCGCAGGCCTTGCCAGAAGGCCAGCATCGCGCCGTGATCGAGGAAGGTGGCTGGCCAATCGCCGCCACCGATGCGTTGCACCTGCCGGGCGATGGCGCGGTTGCCGAGCGCCGATCCGGCCAGCACCCACGCCGCGCCGAGCATATCGCCGCGTGCGCCGGGTGCGAGTGCAAAGGCAGCGGCGGGCGGCGGAACCGGGTGGCCGAGCGCGGCGAGATCCTGCGCGATCAGCGCAGTCTGGCGCGGCGGGTGGAGATCGGCCGGAGCATGGGCCGCAAGCCAATCTTCGAGCGGCGCGCGGGCGGCGTGCTGCAATGCGAGAAAGCGGGCGTAATCATCGCGGGTCTGCCAGCCGCTGGCGGCCTGCATCGCGGCATCGAGCAGATCATGCGCGGCCATGGTGGCTGCACGCAGGTGGCTGCGAAGATCGCTACTCGCCTCCGCCGTGTCCTTGACCGGTGCCATCTGCCCCGCCCTTCCTGCCCGAATCGGCCTATGCGCCGATCTGCCGCACGCTACCGAGTGAATGGGTGGGCGTAAGGCAAGTTAGGCAATAAACTGTGTCCAAAGAATATGACACAGCGGCACAGGCTTGGCAATCGCGCGCAAGCACGCAGCCTTCGTGGATTGCGCCGGATCGGAGCGATTGGCCCAGGGTTTTAGCCCTAGGGCGCGAGGAGGCGCTGGCCTTCCTTCTTGACCGCAGCCTCCAGCGGACCGCGCATCATTCCGAGGATCAGCGGCAAGTCCATTTCGATCACCACCTCGTGCTCGCCGACATCGACGCCACCTGCGATGGTGTAGCCGATCACTTCGGCGGTGATGTCCATCCGGTCATCGCTGCTCCAGCTGGTGGTGACCTTGGCGAGGCCGGCGGGAAAGAAGCTGGCGATCTCGTCCGAATGCGCGCGCATTCGGCGGCGCACTTCCTCGCGCGGGAGATCGTGGGGGAGCTTCACACGCATGGTTCAGCGGCCCTGCCGGGTGGGCGTGGCGGACAGATCGGGCAGCGGCGCGCCGGTGTCCGGAATCGTTCCACCGGCTGTCAGATCCTCCAGCGCCTCGGCCCCGCCATAGCGGTATTCGAGATAGCGGCTCTTGATCGCCAGATCATCGAGCGCGCCTTCGGCCAGCCGCCGTGTGACGCGGTCTACCTCGCCCGACAGCTTGCCGAGGCTCTCGGTCAGGCGCTGGTCGGCGGTCTTGCCGGCATGCTCTTCCTTGCGCAGATGGGCAGGGATCTTGCGGTAATTGTCGATCGTCTCGGGAATATATTCGCCCACCAGTTCGCGCACTTCGGCCATCGCCGGGTGCGCGCCGTCCAATCCCTGCAATTGCAGCCCGAGCGCATCCAATTGCACGCCGAGCTGATCGACGATGGTCTGCGCGGGCGGGGGCAGGGCGGGGCGCTGGGCTTCGAGCCACAGCTCGGTGCGCGCGACCATCTGCTTAGGATTGCCCTGCGTCAGTTCGGCGCGCTGGGGCACCTTGATCTTGGGGAAGCTGGAGAACAGCCCCACCGCGATCGCCGTGGTGACGATCACCGCCATCAGGCCCCAGAAGCCGATCCCGCTGAACATCGCGCCGGCAATCCCCGCGCCGATCCAGATCGTGGCCACGGCAATCGCGAGATTGCGCAGCCGCGTCAGCCACAGCTTGCGCTTGGCCGCAGCCGAACCCTTGCCGATGCTGCCCCGCCCAATGCCTTGCCCGGGCCGGTGGGTGCCGCCCTCGCGCTGCACCGCGAGGCTGGTTTTCGCCTCGCGCAGGATGCGGTCACTCTCGCGGGTCATGTCCGGCACCAGCGATCCCCCATCACTTATCCAGCGAGAGCAGCGACGGTTCGGACGAGGCGACCTTGGCCTGCGCCTGCGCCTGGCCTTCAGCCCGGGCGATATAGCCCTTCGACTTTTCGACCTCGCTGGTCAGCACGTTGACGGTCTGCTTCATCGAATCGAGCGCGCGCACCTTGAAGGCGTCGACCTCGTCCATCGTGTCATAGATGTTCTGGAAAGCGCGTTGCAGCGTCTCCAGCGGGATCGTGCTGGCGGCGGCCTGTTCGTGGATCTGCGCGGTCTGTTCCCGAAGGAGCGTGCTGGTCGAATCGATGATGTCGCTGGTGGTCTTGTTGAGCGCGGTGATCTGGCCGAGCACAAGGCGCTGGTTGGTCATCGCCTGCGCCACGGTCACCGCGGTGCGCAGCGCGCCGACGGTGGTCGTCGAAGCGCGGTCCACGCCCTTGACCAGTTCGACGTTGTTCTTCTTCACAAGGTCCAGCGCGAGATAGCCCTGCACGCTCACCGCCATCTGGGTGAGCAGATCCTGCGTGCGCTGGCGGACATAGAACAGCGCCGATTCGCGCAGCGCCTTGGCCTTGGCCGGATCGGAGCTGTCGAGTTCGAGCGCCTTGGCTTCGAGCCGTTCGTCGAGCGTCTTGGCGATGTGGATCATCTGCTCCAGTTCGCCCATCGCCGCCCACAGCTTCTGGCGCTCGGTATCGATCGCGGCATTATCGAGGTGGAGTTCCTTTTTGCCGCTTTCGAGCCGCTGCAGGATCGATGAGATATGTCCCTGCGCGCTGGTGTAGCTGTCGAAGTAGTTCTTCAGCTTGTTGCCAAAGGGGATGATGCCCAAGATCTTGCGCGGGGCGGACAGCTTGCCCTTGCGGCCGGGATCGAGGTCTTCGACCGTGCGGCGCAATTCAGCCAGATCCTTGCCGACGCTGCCATCGGCATCCATCGCGCGCACCGGGCGATCGAGGAAGCGGTTCGACATGGCGGCCGCCGCGCGGATCTGTTCCTGGCCCATGCGGGTGATCTGATCGACCTTCTCGCCGAACTGGGGCGAATTGGCATCGGCCGTCACCAGATCATTCACAAAGGCATCGACCTTGGTGTCGAGCTTCGACTTCTGCTCGGTGGTGACCGGCACCAGCCCTGCAGCCTGCTCGGGCGTGACAGTGGGCACCGGATCGGGCGGTGTGAGGGTGAATTCCGTGGCGGTAACGGTTTGCGTCTCGGTGCTCATGCCAGCTCTCGTGCTCCCTCAAGTCCCCCGCGCCGCAGCATCAGGGCCATCCCGACTGTATTAGTGATCTAAAACACGTTGTTCAAGTTTCCGTGCAGACTACGCCGGAATGCCCCTGCGCGTCCATTGTGTCGCGCATCGGGGCGAGGATCGCTTGGCAAGCCTGCGCGCGCAAGGCTATCCATCGGAACGACCCTGTGATTTTTCCGGAAGGCTGCACGATGAACGAAACCCCGAACGCCCCGGCCCCCTCTGGCACCGCCTCGCTCGGCGGCGTGCTGGCCGATCTGCGCGAATGGTGGAGGGTCCACGTCATCGGGCAGGTCGATCAGGCCGAGGTGATCGAGGCGCGGCGCGAGGATAGCGCCATGTCCGAACGCTTTTTGTTCATGACCGCAATGGCAGCGGCAATCGCGATCCTCGGTCTGCTGCTGTCCTCGCCGGCGGTGGTGATCGGGGCGATGCTGCTGTCGCCGCTGATGGGCCCGATCATGGGGTTGGGCTTCGCGCTGGCGATCGGCGACTGGGCGTGGCTCAAGCAATCGGGCCGCACGCTGCTGCTGGGCAGTGTGATGGCGGTGCTGCTGTGCGCGGTCCTCGTGTTCCTCTCGCCGATCCAGACCATCACCTCCGAGATCGCGGCGCGCACCCGGCCCAATCTGTTCGATCTGTTCGTGGCGCTGTTTTCCGCGCTGGCCGGCGCCTATGCGGTGATCCGCGGGCGCGAGGGCACGATTGTCGGGGTCGCCATCGCCACCGCGCTGATGCCGCCGCTGGCTGTGGTCGGCTTTTGCCTCGCCACCTGGAACTGGACGGTGTTTTCGGGCGCGCTGCTGCTGTTCGTCACCAACTTCATCACCATTGCGCTCACCGCCTTTGCGATGGCGAAGCTTTACGGTTTCCGCGCCAATCTGACTAAGGGGCAATCGACCGCGCAGAATGTCTTTGTCGCGCTGGTGTTTGTCGCGCTCGCCATTCCGCTCGGCTTTTCGCTGCAGCGGATCGCGTGGGAGACCAATGCCCAGCGGATCGTGCGCAGCGAGCTGCGCGACGTGTTCGACAATGGCTCGCAGATTGACGAGCTGACAATCGATTTTGCCGCCGTGCCGGTGGCGGTGAGCGCGGTGGTGTTCACCCCGGGGCTGCAACCCGATGCCACGACCGCGGCCGAACGCGCGCTGGCCGAGCGGCTGGGCGAGCCGGTGGCGCTCGATCTGGTGCAATACGAGGTCGGCACCAGCGCCACCGCAGCCGAACGCGCCCAGCTCTCCGCGGCCTCGGCGCGCGAGGAGCAGGGCACATCACGCCGCGCCGAGGCGCTGGCGCTGCGGCTGGCGCTGGCGGCAGGTGTGGCCGAGGACGAGGTGCTGATCGACCTCGCCCGCCGCCGCGCGCTGGTGCGGGCCAAGCGGCTGGAGGGCGCGAGCATGGCAACCTACCGCGCGCTCGAAGCGCGGATCGCGGCGAGCGAGCCGGACTGGACCATCGAACTGATCCCGCCAGCTGCTGCCTTGCCCGCCGCCATCCCCTTCGCCGATGGCGCGCCCGATGCAGCCGGAACGCAGACAGTGGCGGTCATCGGCTGGGCCGCCGCGCGGCTGGATCGCGGCGTGGTGCTGAGCGGCCCCGCCGACGAAGCCGAAGCCGCCGCGGTGCTGCTGCGCGAAGAGGGAGTCCGCGTCAGCGTCCGCCCCGGCTCCGGCCCGCTGCGCGCCGGCTGGGCGGAGCAGGGTGAATAGCCGCTTCTGCTTTGGGGTCGCGACAGCCAAAGGGTGCGATTCGGCTAGCGACCCCGTTTCCGACGCTCCATCGCAGCGCACCTGCATTTGCTCCTGGCACTTTCGTCAACAACCTATTGACGGATTATCGTCAATTTCATATTGACGAGTCGTCAGGAACTCATTGACGGAGGTCGGCGTGAATCTCGCAGAGCAACAAGCCATCAGAAAAAGCACGGCAGCGGTAATGGTTGAGTGGGCAAACAACCGCCAACCGCCCTTCACAGGGGAGAACGCCGACGAATTCAGAGACGCTATCACGGCAGCGCACTTGGTGGCCGATGAAGGACGGCTTGATTTACAGCGCTGGGTCGATGCCGCCCGGCGATCAGGGCTAAGCTGGGCAGACATCGGAGATGCGCTTGGTATATCGAAACAAGCGGCACAGCAGCGCTTCAAGCTCGAAATGGACGACGGTGACACTACTCAAGCTGAAGGCGAAAAGGTGGTTAGGCTCGGAGCGCACGCCTTCAACGAGATGCGCATTCTCGGGCAAGAAGGCGAGAGCGGTCATGAGTTGATTGATGCCGGTTTGCTCAAACTCATCTTTCGCAAGACCGACCAGCAGTGGGAATACAAGCGGCGGATCGGAGGAGTTTGGATAGCCGACGAGATGCGGGCAGAAATGAGAAATGCTGGTTGGACCTATGTGTCGAGCTGGCCGCCATTTCATTACTTCAAGCGACCGGTGGCGGCACAATAAGGCCAAAGAGACGTTCTCCGACGCTCGCCCTGTGAAAGCCGCCATTCGGCTCTCCACCCAATTCCCGCCATCAGCGATCCGGGCTGGCTACCCTGAAGCGGACGCACGTGGGCTAATGGTGGTCAGGACGTGCGCCGCGACTGCGCGGGCCTAAGCCGCCAACTGGATCGGCACGATCTCGCCCGCCAGATACAGCTTCTTCGCCTTGGCGCGGCTCAGTTTGCCCGAGCTTGTGCGCGGCAGGGTGCGCGGGGGGACGAGTTCGACGATGCAGCTCATGCCGGTGACCGAGCGCACCTTGTCGGCAATCTGGTCGCGCAGCTTCACCCGCTCGTCAGGGTCGGAGACCTTGCAATGGACCAGCACCGCGGGCGCTTCCTCGCCGTTCTCCATCTCGATCGCGAAGGCGGCGATATCGCCGTGGTTGAAGCCGGGCAGCTGTTCCACCGCCCATTCGATATCCTGCGGCCAGTGGTTCTTGCCGTTGATGATGATCATGTCCTTCGCCCGGCCGACGATGAACAGATAGCCCTTGGCGGTGTAGCCCATGTCGCCGGTGTCGAGCCAGCCGTCCACGAGACAGTCGGCGGTCGCTTCCGGGTTGCGGAAGTAGGAGTGCATCACGCTCGGCCCGCGGCACCAAACCTTGCCGATCTTGTGATCGGCGCGGGGCTTGCCGTCCTCGCCGAGGATCGCAACCTCCATATCGGGCAGCGCCTTGCCGCAATTGACGATCGCGCGGTAGCGGGCGGGGCGCGACAGATCACGCGGCGCGCCCGACAGGCGCTCTTCCTCGACCAGTTCCACCCGGATACCTTCGCCCGGCGGCATCACCGTAACCGCCAGCACCGCTTCAGCGAGGCCATAGGACGGGGTGAAGCTGGAAGCCTTGAAGCCCGCTTCGGCAAAGGCGTTGACGAAGTTCTGCATCACGTCGGGGCGGATCATGTCCGCGCCATTGCCAGCGATGCGCCAGCGCGACAGATCGAACCGCTCGGCGACATTGCTCTGGCTCGAAATGCGGCGCGCGCAGATGTCATAGCCGAAGGTCGGCGAATAGGAGAGCGTGTTGCCCGGATTGCGGCTGATCATGTCGAGCCACGCCAGCGGGCGGCGCGCAAAGGCATCGGGCTTGAGATAATCGCCCGAAACCTGATTGGCGATCAGCGAGAGCAGGCAGCCGACCAGCCCCATATCGTGATACCACGGCAGCCAGCTGACACAGCGATCATTCTCGCCGAGGTTCATGGTGGTCGAATGGCCGTAAAGGTTATGCAGCAGCGCGCGGTGCGTCACCGCCACCCCGGTGGGGAAGCGGGTCGAGCCGGAGGAATATTGCAGATAGCAGATATCGTCGGGCGAGGCCTCGGGCAGCGCGCAATCGGGGGCGGGGCGCTGGCTGAAATCCTGCCAGCTTTCCGCATCGCAGCCCTGCCGCGCCGCTGCGGCTGCGGCCATCTCGGTGATTTCTTCGGGATAGAGCAGGATCTTGGGGTCCGAGCTCATCAGCTGGATCGCCAGCTGGTCGATGAAATTGTCCTTGCCGCCAAAGGTGGTCGGCAGCGGCAGCGGCACCGGCCAGGCGCCGACATAGACGCAGGCACAGAACAAGGCGGCGAAATCGGCGCCGGTTTCCGCGATCAACGCAACCCGGTCTTCCTTGCCGATCCCGGCCGCGATCAGCCGGCGGGCCATCACCAGCGCGTCTTCACGCATTTCCGAGTAGGGATACACCCGCGCGAGCTCGCCGCGCATATCGTGAAAATTAAGCCCCTTGCGGCTCTGCGCAGCGTAGTCGATCGCGTCGTTGAATGTGGCAAACTGCGCACGGACTCGTGGCAGGTTGCAATCATTCGGCGTCGGCGTCAAAACGGCGTCGGTCATATTATCTAGCGATACCCGTAAGTTGCGGCGCGCTTGACGAACGTCATCTGGCGCGCACTGGCAAAACCCCGTTGCACCGGGCATAATCCGGCTCAGTCCAGCTTTCCGCATTGATAAGGAAAGTGGCACGAATAAGGCGAAATGGTTTCAGGTCCAGCGAATTCGTCATCCTCCGGTAGTGAAAGCGGCCGCAAGGAACCCCGTTACAAGCGGGGCGAAAAGCGGGTGAAACCGCCGCTGAGCGAGGCTGCCTTGCGCGATCTGGCGCTGTCCTATGCGGCCCGATTTGCCAGCACCGGCGCGCGGCTCGAAGCCTATCTGGCGCGCAAGATGCGCGAGCGCGGGGTGGCCGAGGATGCGGATGGCCGCACAGAAGCTATCGACATTCCCGCGCTGGTCGCCCGGCTGGTGGAACTGGGCTATGTTGATGATGCCACCTACGCCCGGATGCGGGCGCGCGATCTGGGTGCGCGCGGCTACGGCGCGCGGCGGGTCGAGCAGGCGCTGTGGGCAGCCGGCGTGAACGAGGGCATCCGCGCCGATACCGCGCCCGGCGAACGGTCGCGCCGCCGCGCCGCTGTGCTGCTGGCGCAGAAACGGCGGCTTGGCCTGTTCGGCAACGGGCGCGAGGACAGCGCCGATCCTCTGGCGCGGCGCAAGGCCCACGAAAAAGCCGTTGCAGCAATGCTGCGCGCAGGCCACGATTACGAACACGTCCGCTTCATCCTCGCCGCCCCCAACGAAGCGGCCATCGAGGAATGGCTGGACGAGGCCGCAGATGAAGAAGGAACGGACGGATCGTGGTGAAAAACTGGCTGGTGGCCGGCATGGCAGGCGTTGCAATGCTGGCGGCGTGCTCGCCCGGCGAAGGCGCGACAGCGCGCGCGCAGGCTCCGGCCGCGCAGGCGGCTGCGAGCGCGCGCCATCCGGTCTCCGGGCTCGAAGTGATCGATCTGGTGGTGATGCGCGGCACAAAGAAGCTGCCCTTCAAGGTCGAACTCGCCGCCAGTCCCGAAGCGCAGGCGCGCGGACTGATGTTCCGCACCGAGCTGGGCGATAACGAGGGGATGATCTTCCCTTCCGCCGTGCCCGAACCGCGCAGCTTCTGGATGAAGAACACGCCCCTCTCGCTCGACATCATCTTCATCGGCCCGGACGGGCGGATCGCCAATGTCGAGGCCAACACGGTTCCCTATTCGCTGGATTCGGTGACTTCGAAGGGCCCGGCGAGCGGGGTGCTCGAACTGCGCGCAGGCCGGGCCAAGGAGCTGGGGATCGTGGCGGGTGATCTAGTGACATATGAATTGCCTTGATTGCGCACCCGCCTCCGCGGCGTTTTTGTTCCGCATCGCCTCCGCGATGCGAAATCCTCGCTCACGCGGCCTGAAGGCCGCATCGCTGCGGGCGGGCATTCGCCCTTGCGGTCGCTGGCGCGCCCGGTGCATCGCTACAATCACGCTTGCGATCTGACCCGGCACGCCGCAGGATGGGCCGCAAGGCCGACTGGCCGCCCGCAGGTGCTCCGGCGCGTAGCGACGGAAACGCACCGAGGACGCGTCCGCGGAGGCGGACGCGCAAACAAGAATCCACGCGCTCAAACACAACCTCACCCCTTGGCGCGCTGGCTCTAATCCGCTAGGCGCAGCGCCCATGGGAATCCTCGCAAAGATCTTCACCTGGTGGGACGGTGCGACCATCGGCACCCACCTCTGGGCCGGCCGTGTGGGCGCCGAGCATGTCGGCACCGATGGTGCGGGCAACCAGTATTACCGCGCCAAGGGCACCGGCGGGCCGAACACCGGCTCCTATACGCAGCGTGAAAAGCGCTGGGTGATCTATAACGGCCCCAATGATGCCAGCCGCGTGCCGTCCGAATGGCACGGCTGGCTGCACGGCACCTATGATGATGTGCCCGAAAGCCATCTGCCTCCGGCCAAGATCTGGGAAGTGGATTACACCCCCAACGCCACCGGCACGGCGCAGGCCTATTTCCCGCAAGGCGCGTTGGAGCGCGGCGGCAAGCGCGCCCGCGCGGTGGGCGATTACGAGGCCTGGACGCCGGGAAGCCCCGAAGGCTGACCTGCACGATGCGGCTTTCCCGCCTTGCCGCGCTGCTGCTGTGCGCCTCGGGCCTTGCTGCCTGCGACAGCGCTGGCGAGCCCGAAACGGCGGGCGTTCCGCTCGATAGTCCCGCGCCTGCGGCGACGGCAGCCACCGCGCCCGGGCCGGATGCCGCCAGCGCCAATGGCGCGACCCCGATGGCGCAGCGGGTGGCCACGATCGGCCTGCTCAACAAGCGGAACAATGTCTCGCAAGACATCACCCTGAAGCCGGGCGAGGCGCGCGCGATCGGCCCGGTGATTATTCGTCTGTCCGCCTGCGAGCGCACCGCGCCGTGGGAACTGCCGCAGGAAACCGGCGCCTTCGTGCAGGTCGATATCCGCGAGCGCGGGGCCGATCAGCACCGCCGCGTGTTCTCCGGCTGGCTGTTCCGCGAATCGCCCAGCCTCAATGTGGTCGAGCACCCGGTCTATGATGTCTGGGTCAAGAATTGCGCGATGCGCTGGCCGGGCGAGGCGGATTCGGCCAATCCTGCGCCCAAACCCTCCGGTTCGCCGGCTCCGGCACCCTCGGCCACACCTTCTGCCGCGCCAGCCCCTGCGCCCGCTCCGGCCCCTGCCGCCACGCCCGAGGCGTAATCCGCGCCATCATTAAACGCCCGCCATGCCGTGCCAAGGCTGGTGCGCGGGCGGCCATGGGCTTGATCGACCAGCCGCCGGTAGTCGCGCTGCGGCAGCTCCACCGCACCCATCGAACGCAGATGCTCGGTCATGAACTGGCAGTCGAGCAGCGCAAAGCCCGCGCGCTTGAGCAACGCCACCAGCCACGCCAGCGCGACCTTGCTGGCATTGGGCGCGCGGCTGAACATACTCTCGCCGCAGAACACCCGGTCAAACGAGACGCCGTAGAGCCCGCCGATCAGCACCCGCTCGCCGCCCGCGACCTCCTCCCAGCATTCGACCGAGTGCGCGTGGCCAGCGCGGTGCAGCGCGATGTAGCTTTGCACGATGCGTTCGGAAATCCAGGTTTCGGGATGATCCTCGCGCGGCTCGGCGCAGGCGCGGATCACGGGCTCGAACGCGCGATCGAGCGTTACGGTGAAGCGGTCCGCGCGCAGCACCTTGCGCAAGGATTTGGAGATATGCAGGCCACCCAGCGGCAGAATCGCCCGCTCGCGCGGTTCGACCCAGAACACCTCGCTGTCCTCGCGCCGGTCCGCCATCGGGAAAATCCCGCTGCGATAGGCGAGCAACAGCGTCTCGACCGGAATCGGAGGGTGGTGCGGGGCGTGCATGGTTGCGCTGCACAATACAGGCGGCAGAGGGGATTGCCTATCCCCGGCGCCTTCGATAAAGGCACCGCTCCAACGCGCTGCAGGGGTGTAGCTCAGTTGGTAGAGCATCGGTCTCCAAAACCGAGGGCCTGCGGTTCGAGTCCGCACACCCCTGCCAAGCGCTCAGCCGCCAATTCCTGACGCGCGGCCTCCCGAAATGTCGTTTCCTGCAACCTCGGCAGCCCGTTTTGACGGCTGTCTTGCGCGTGTTGCATCAGTGCCGCCGGAATGTTGCGAGATTGTCAGATTGCTGTCGGACAAGCATCATAGGCTCGTCGCCTGCCTGTCACCACTGTTCACCATCGGTGTTCCGTCCGGGGATTCGCCCCGGCGGGGGACATTCAGGCCATGTCAGAAATCATTGCTTTCAACGGTTATTCAGACGGTGACGTCGATACCAATTTCACCAACCTGCGCACGCTGAACGAAATCGCCGACGAGCGCTTTTCGCGGCGCCAGACGATCGTCGGCGGGCTCAAGGCTTCGGCCACCGCCTTCCTCGGCACTTCGGTGCTGGCCGCCTGTAGCGGCGACGAAGTGATCGGCGCGCCGACCGCGCTGGTCAATGCCGGCACGGACGCCACCATTTCGGCTGGTCGTCTGGTCACCATCGCACCGACGGTCGCCAATTCGGGCACCTTCACGGTCACCCAGGTCGCCGGTCCGGCGGTTACCCTGTCGGGCACGGGTGCAAACCGCACCTTCTTCGCCCCGGGCGTTGCCGCGCCGACCACGCTGACCTTCCGCGTTAACGCCAACAACCAGATCGACGACGTGAACATCACCGTCAATCCGGCCGAACTCGGCTTTGCCTCGGTGGCGCGCACTGTCGCTGACAAGGTGACCGTGCCCGCAGGCCACAACGTGACCGTGCTGACCAAGCTGGGCGATCCGATCCTGCCGGGCGTTCCGGCGTTCCAGAACAACGGCACCGACACCAACTATGCCGGCCGCATCGGCGATCACGGCGACGCGCTGTATTATTACGGCCTCTCGGCTGCCGGTATGCGTGACGACAACAGCTCGATCCGCGGGCTGATCGTACAGAACCACGAAAACCTCAGCGTCCGCTATTTGCACCCCAACGGCCCGACCAGCACCAACGGCGTCCGGCCTGCAGCCGAGGCGATCAAGGAAATCGAAGCGCACGGC
The DNA here is from genome assembly GCA_023653115.1 of Erythrobacter sp. GTDB lineage: Bacteria > Pseudomonadota > Alphaproteobacteria > Sphingomonadales > Sphingomonadaceae > Erythrobacter. The sequence goes on along the minus strand of JAMNXO010000003.1, from coordinate 60,989 downwards.
GTGTCGGTTACCGAGGTTCAGGACACCGGCAACCGCAACTGGGTGGTGATCAACAACAGCGCGCTCAATCGCCGCATCACGCCCAACACCCCGATGCAGATCAATGGTCCGGCGCGCGGCAGCGATTTCTTCAAGACCGTGGCTTCGCCCGATGGCACCACCTGCCGCGGCACGATCAACAACTGCGCCAATGGTTATGCCGAATGGGGCACCAACCTCACCTGCGAGGAAAACTGGGCCGGCTACTTCCGCCGTGACAACAGCGGCGCCGGGGCCGACACCGCCAACCGCACCGCGCGCGAACTCACCTCGCTGCGTCGCTACGGCGTGAACAGCACCTCGGGCAACTATGGCTGGTCCACGGTGTCGACCACCGACCCGATCTACCGCCGCTGGGATGCGCGGGCCGGCACCGGCGCGCCGACCACCGACTACCGCAACGAGCCCAACACCTTTGGCTGGGTGGTCGAGATCGATCCGTTCAACCCCGCCAGCACCCCGCGCAAGCGCACCGCACTGGGCCGCTTTGCCCACGAAGGCGCATGGGCCGGCAACCTGATCGAAGGCCAGCCTGTCGCCTTCTACATGGGCTGCGATTCGCGCCGGGAATACTTCTACAAGTATGTCTCGAACGCGAACTGGACCGAAGCTGACCGCAACCGCTCCGATCGTCTGGCGGTGGGCGACAAGTATCTCGACAGCGGCACGCTGTATGTCGCCCGCTTCAACGCCGACGGCACCGGTTCGTGGCTGCCGCTGGTGTTCGGCCAGGTGCCGACCCGTCCGGCGGTGGGCACCGAACCGGCCTATGTGTTCGAGAGCCAGGCCGACATTCTGGTCAACACCCGTCTCGCCGCCGATGCGGTGGGTGCGACCCCGATGGACCGTCCGGAATGGACCGCAGTCAACCCGGCGAACGGCGAGGTCTACCTGACCCTCACCAACAACAACGCCGCCCTGCGTCCGGTGACCGGCACCGACGCCGCCAACCCGCGCCACTATGTCGAGCCGGTCGGCACGGGTTCGACCTCGGGCAACCCCAATGGTCACATCATCCGCATCCGCGAAACCAATGACCGGGTGTCGGCGACCACCTTCCGTTGGGACATCTACCTGTTCGGGGCGGATTCGACCGATGCCAATGCCGCGAACGTCAACCTGTCGGGCCTGACAGCCGAGAATGACTTCTCGAGCCCGGACGGCCTGTGGTTCGCCCGTCCGCAGAACCCCTCGGGGGTCGGGCGTCCGCTGCTGTGGATCCAGACCGACGACGGGGCCTTCACCGATCGCTGCAACTGCATGATGCTGGCCGCACTGCCGGGCCGGGTCGGCGATGGTGGAAGCAAGACCATCACCAACACCGCCGCCAATGGTGCCACCTCGACGCAGACGACGCTGGTCGGTGCGGCGGCGACCTCTGCCAGCTTGCGGCGCTTCCTCGTCGGCCCGCTCGAATGCGAGATTACCGGGGTGGACACCACGCCGGACGGACGCACCGTCTTCGTCGGGATCCAGCACCCCGGTGAAGATGCGACCGATCCCAATGCGCCGACGAGCAACTGGCCGGCCAACCAGAACGCCGCTGCGCCGGGCGTGCGTCCGCGTTCGAGCGTGGTCGCGGTGACCCGTCAGGATGGCGGCATCATCGGGCTTTAAGCCTGCACGGCCACAACGGCCTGCAATTCGGGGGGCGGGGCAGCATCGGTGCTGCCCCGCCCCCTTGCCTCCGGGCCCCTCTTGCATTCGCCCCCTTGCGGGCGTAAGGGCTGCGACGTCTTTCCTGACATCGGTAATCTTCCAAGCCCCTCCGGCGACCTTGTCCCGGGCGGCGCGGCCCCCTACCTGAAAGCCGTCGGGGAAAGACCACAGGCACTACGCGAAGGAACGGGCTATCATGGCCGAACAGAAGCAAGTCGCAGAAGAAAAGAAGCGCAAGACCTTGGTCGGCGAATTCGTCAATCAGGTGCGCGCCGAAACCGGCAAGATCGTCTGGCCGACGCGTGAGGAGACCGTGCGAACGGCGATCTTCGTGTTCATCTTCATGCTGATTCTCTCGCTGTTCTTCCTCGGCATCGACAGCGCCTTCGGCATGGTGGTGCGCGCCGCGATCGGCCTCTTGCAATAAGGCCCGGCCCTGCGTGACGCAGGGCTGCCCTCAGACGACTTTTCCAAGGACATTCCATGGCTCGCTGGTACATCATCCACGCTTATTCGGGTTTCGAGAACAAGGTCCGTGACGCGATCATTTCCGAGGCCGAGCGTCTCGGCCTGTCGGAAGGCGTCGAGGAAGTTCAGGTTCCCACCGAAACCATCACCGAAGTGAAGCGCGGCAAGAAGGTGCAGGTCGAACGCAAGTTCATGCCCGGCTACGTGCTGGCCAAGCTGAACATGACCGACGATGTCTACCACCTCGTCAAGAACACCCCCAAGGTGACCGGCTTCCTCGGCTCGGGCAACAAGCCGCAGCCGATTTCCGAAAAAGAAGCCGCGCGCTATTTCGGCGGCGTGGCCGAAGCCCAGGCGACACCCAAGCGCGACATCAGCGTCGATTACGAGATCGGCGATTCGGTCAAGGTGCTGGACGGCCCGTTCGCCAGCTTCAACGGGATCGTGGAAGAGCTCGATTTCGACAAGGCCAAGGTCAAGGTCAGCGTGTCGATCTTCGGCCGCGCGACTCCGGTCGAGCTCGATTTCGAACAGGTCGAACTGGCGAAGTGAGTTTTTCGCTCGCCCCTCCGGGCGAGCGTCCTCGGCGCTGTTCCTTCGTCGCTGCGCTCCTACGGGCGCCTGCGGGCGGCCGATCGGCCTTGCGGCCTCTGCCGAGGCCGTTCCAGTGTTTCCCCATGTGTTCCGGGCAGGTTCGATGAAAACCCGCCTCGGCATCTGCGAGCGCAAGCGGCGCTATGCCACCCGCGTGGAGGCCGATGCGGTTGCCTTGCAGGCTGACGTTCCCTTGCGCACCTACAAGTGCGCACTGTGCCGCCAGTTCCACCTCACCAGCCGCACCAAAGGTCTGCGCCCGCCAGCCGGGGCAGCGGTCGAGGGCTGAGGCGCCTTTCCTACTCGGCCCCAGGCACGGATAACCCTTTGTGCAACGGATTGGCGGGGAGATGCGCGGTTTTTGCGCGCGCACACCATGTCCGTCCGGTCTTGAGGCAGGGCAATTTATGATACTGCATCATGAGTTTAAGGCTGGGGCGACAAGCGGACAGGGTGTCCGCTTTGTCCGGCTATGCGTGCCGCGTTTGCGCGGCGGGTTGCTTTTTGCCCCTCACCGGACTATGCGCGCGCCTTCGCTGGCTCTCGGGCTGGTGATTCCATGCGGGAGCCGATGCTGTGCACGCAGCCCCGGCGTTTGACCGCTCAACATGAGCCGTGTTCGAAAGAACGCGGCAACAGTGCGATAGGAGTATGGCCCCATGGCCAAGAAAATTGAAGGCTATATCAAGCTGCAGGTGCCCGCGGGCTCTGCCACGCCCTCGCCGCCGATCGGCCCGGCGCTCGGTCAGCGCGGCGTGAACATCATGGAATTCTGCAAGGCGTTCAACGCCGCCACGCAGGAAATGGAAAAGGCCATGCCGATTCCGACCGTGATCACCGTTTACGCGGACCGCTCGTTCACATTCGTGACCAAGACCCCGCCGGCGAGCTACTTCCTCAAGAAGGCTGCCAAGCTGACGTCGGGCTCTAAGGAGCCGGGCAAGGTCGTCGCTGGTTCGGTGACCACCAGCCAGATCAAGGAAATCGCCGAGGCCAAGATGGCCGATCTCAATGCGAACGACGTTGATCAGGCAATGAAGATCATCGCCGGCAGCGCCCGTTCGATGGGCCTCGAAGTGGTGGAGGGCTGATCCGATGAAGATGACCAAGAAGACCAAGGTGCTTTCGGCGCTCGATCGCGAGAAGCTCTATTCGGTTGATGAAGCCCTGGCCACGCTGCGCCAGTTCAAGGGCAAGTTCGACGAAACCGTCGAAGTCGCCATGAACCTCGGCGTCGATCCGCGTCACGCTGACCAGATGGTGCGCGGCATGGTGTCGCTGCCCTCGGGCACCGGCAAGGACGTCCGCGTCGCTGTGTTCGCCCGCGGCGACAACGCCGAAAAGGCGCTGGCTGCCGGTGCCGACAAGGTTGGCGCTGAAGACCTCATGGAAGACATGATGGCCGGCAACCTCGACTATGACCGCGTGATCGCCTCGCCCGACATGATGGGTGTGGTCGGCCGTCTCGGCAAGATCCTTGGCCCCAAGGGCCTGATGCCGAACCCCAAGCTCGGCACCGTGACCCCGAACGTGGCGCAGGCCGTGACCGACGCCAAGGCCGGTCAGGTTGAATTCCGCGTTGAAAAGCAGGGCATCATCCACTCCGGCATCGGCAAGCTCAGCTTCTCGGATGACGCACTGAAGGCCAACTTCAAGGCGTTGACCGAAGCTGTGGTGAAGTCGAAGCCGTCGGGTGCCAAGGGCAAGTATGTCCGCAAGGTCACCATGACCTCGTCGATGGGCCCGGGCCTCAAGGTTGACCTTTCCGAGGTCGAAGGCGCGTAATTGGCTGGAGCGAAGCCGCCTGCGCGGCTTCGCTTCCTCGCTCACGCTGCCTTGCGGCAGCGTCGCTGCGGGCGGCCGTTCGGCCTTGCGGCCTTTCAGGCCGGTGGATGGAAGCAGGGGCGTTCTGGCGCTTTCCTACTGCCTAGAGACATGACAAAGGGGCCGGATTGCCGTGGGGCGATCCGGCCCCTTTGCATTGCTATGCGTTGTTCACTCCCTTGATTTTCAGCGCTGTATCGCCATTTTGAACCGAAGGTTGCGCACCCTCTCCTCCTCTCCTGCGCGCCTTTGATAACAGAAGGACCGGCGATGCCCGTTTCCCCCGACGACGGGATGCTGTTTGCTCCCAAATGGTTCGTGATCGGCTTCGCGCTCATCGCGCTGGCGCTCATCGTCAATTACGATCTGCGCCTTGGCCTTGCGGCAGGCGCGGTGCTGGGCACCTTTGCCGCGCTGTGGCTCTATTTCGCGCTGCGCTACGGTCTCGTCGGTGATGACCGCCCGACCCATCGCCGCGAGCTGCTTGGCCGGTTCCGTCTGCAACTCAGCAATCGCAGCAAGGCTGCCGCCGACAAGGACAAGGGCTCAGGCGCGTAAGCCCGCGCGGATCCGCGCCAGCGCGCCGGATCGCTGGGCCAGCGCCTTGGCCCCTGCCACGCCTGCATCAAACGCACCGCGCGCGCCGAGCAGCGTCCGGTTGGCGAGCGTCGGCCGCAGCAGCACGAGGCTTGAACACAGCGCACTGTGGGTGCCGAACATCGCCTTGTGCGCACCCTCGCCCTCGGTGAAATCGAACCAGCGATAGCGCGCTTCGGCGAAGAGCCGCTCAAGCGCTTCCATCTGCAACACCGTGCCGGGCGACAGGCGCGCGTGATCGGGATCATAGCCGAGATGGGCGTAAACCAGCGTGGCCTTCGCCTTGGGCCCGGCGACCGGCAGCGACAGATAGGCGATGGGCTGCCCGGCAGCGTGGAGCAGGAAGGCCCGCATCCGGTCAGCCTCGCTCGCCTCCAGCATGGCACGGCGCGCTTCGGGGCTATCGGGCAGGCCGGCATCCAGCAGGCGCGCCTGATAGGTGCGGGCCGACAGCGGCAAGGCGGCGGCGAGGAAGGCTTCGATCTCGGCCGGGGTACGGTGTTCGGTGATGCTGTAGCCGCCGCACTCCTCGGCCAGCTTTTTGGCCTTGCGCCGCAAGGTCGACCGGGTCTTGCCCGAAAACCGCGAAAGATAGGCGTCGAAGCTTTGCCCCATGTCGATATAGTGCCGCCGGTAATCCTGCCGCCCGCCCGCGACAAAGCCGGGATAGTGCGCGACGATCTCGGCCAATTGGGCGGCTGGCGCGGAGAGCACCCGCACGCCGTCGGCACCGGGGGCGGGCGAGGCGGGCAGTGTGCCTGACACGACCTCGTCGAGGCTGAAGCTCCAGGTCGCCAGTGTTCGGGGCACGCTCAGCAGGCGGCGCGAGCCGAGGGTGAAGTCGATCGCGGCGGTGGCCATCCGGGCGATACTCTTAACGCGCGCCGTAGAGTGTGTTCGAGACGAATTGCTCGGCAAGCCGCTGGCCTGTCCGCATGGCGCTGGCGGGCAGCGGTGCGCTCGGGCGCGTGGGGCAAGAGAGCGGCGGGGGGCTATCGGCATAGCAGCCGGTCTCGACCCCCGGCATGGTCGCGAGCGTCTCTACCAGCTTGGTAAAGCGGCGCCGCACGATCTTGTTCACCGCCAACTTGCGGCGGTTGATGAGTTCGAAGGAGTGGCTGACCAGCGTGAAGCTGTCGCGCCCGTTGTCGCGCGCGTGGGTGATCGCGGCGAGCATTTCCGCCAGCGTCAGCGCGGTGATCTGTGCGTGCCGCTGACCCCCGCTGAGCGTGCCGATGGTGCCTGCGGGCACTTCGATCACGCCATGGTGCCACAGGGGATCGCGGTCGTCCGGGCCGAGACTGATCTTGCAATAGCCTCCCACCAGCGCCGGGCAGTGGCTCGAATCATAGCCGATTCCGAGCGCGGCGAGCGCCTGCAGCGTATCGTCATTGGCGCCGTAATTGCCTGCGCGGAAGGCCACCGGAGCCGGCGCGCCCGCCGCCATCAGCGTGGTGCGGGCATAGTCGAGGATCGCGCATTGTTCCTCGAACGGGAAATCGGCGAGGAAGAGGCCGGTGCGTTGCGAGGGTAGCGGATTGGCGCTGCCTGCATGGGCGAGCCATTCGGTATGGCAATGCAATTGCACGTCCTGTCCGGCGGCGAGGATCGGGCCGACAATGTCCTCGATCGCGGCTACGCCCCAGACCAGCGCCGGCATCGGATCTACGAAGAACACCGCCTTCTGTCCGTGGGCTTGCAGCAATTCGAGCTTGTGGGTGATCCCGGCCGGGCCTTCCGGCGTGACGCAGGCGACCGACTGGGAATAGTTCATCGCCCGGTCAGCCGCGCCCGGCCCCGTATACAGCCCCGAGGAATACTCGGTGTCGATCGTGATGAACACGCGGGTCATGATGCCTTTGGCCATAGAGGCAAAGGGTTAAGGCCGCGTGATGATGTATCCCGGGGCTTGAGAGGGGTCAGATTCCGCCGGGCGTGACCATGTGGCCCTGTCCTGCCAGGCCATCGGTCAGGCTGGTGCAGCAGCGCGCCAGATCCTCGGCGCTGACCGAGCGGACCACGAAGTTGGCGCCCACCCGGCCTTCGCGGAAGAACGGATAGGAGCCGATCTGGCAGGTTTCGTGCGCGTTCTCGACCTGCCGCAGCAATTCGGCGACCTCGCTTTCGGCGACCCAGCAGCCGAGCGTTTCCGAGAGCAGCGGCGCACCGCCTTCAAGCTGGCCGGTGAGCGCGTCCAGCATTCCGGCGGTGATATGCGGCACGCCCGCCATCAGGAACAGGTTGCCGCGCCGGATGCCGGGCGCGCCCGACATGCGATTGGGGATCAGCTCGGAGCCTTCGGGCACGCGCGCCATACGCAGCCGGCCTTCGTTGAGGCCGCCGCGGGTTTCGTAATAGCGTTCAAGCAAGGCGCGCGCTTCGGGGTGGATCACCACCGGCACGCCGAGCGCGGCGGCGACTGCATCGACAGTGATATCGTCATGCGTCGGGCCGATCCCGCCGGTGGTGAAGAGGTAATCATAGGCTGCGCCCAGCGCGTTCACCGCCTCGATGATGCGCGCCTCGACATCGGGCACCACGCGCACTTCGGCAAGGCGGATGCCCTGCACCTGCAGCCAGCTCGCCACCTGCGCGATGTTCTTGTCCTGCGTGCGGCCGGAGAGGATTTCATCGCCGATGACGATGAGCCCGGCGGTCCAGATTTTTTCGGGAGAGGTCATGGGGTAAGGTTAGGGCTTTCGGCAAATTGCCTCAAGCGTCCTTGGTGTCCTTGCCGCATATATATCGATCGGACGCGTAGCGACCGCAAGGGCGACCGCCCGCCCGCAGCGATGCGACCTTCAGGTCGCGTGAGCGAGGAAATCGCAGCCCGGAGGGGCTGCGCAAATCATTCAGCCGCTTCCAATTGCTCTTCACCGCGCGTGGCATTGGCGCCCGCCCGCGTGAAGGTGAGGATGCTGTCGGTCAGCGGATCGTCCTTCATGCGCTTGCGATCGACCAGATATTCCTGATTGAGCCGCCACGGATAGGCGACCGAGTTGCGCGGCATGATGTGCTTGCCGCGCTGGATATAGCCGCTCGAGAAATCGAACACGTCGTCCTCGGTAATTGCGGCTTCGCCCTCGGGCGTAAGCACCGGGGTGGCAATCGTCGCGCCGGTCTTGCGCATATGTTCGAGCACGCGGCAGACATAATCGGAATTGATGTCGGCGCGCAGGGTCCAGCTGGCATTGAGATAGCCGAACACCACCGCGAGGTTGGGCAGGTTCGAGAACATGCAGCCCTTGTAATAGAACCGCTCGTTGAACGCGACGGGCTCGCCATCGACGCTGATCGCGATCTTGCCAGCAACCGCCAGTTTCAGCCCGGTGGCCGTCACCACGATATCGGCGGGAAGGAACTGGCCGTCAGCCAGCCGCACGCCGCCCTTTTCGAACTTGGCGATATGGCCGGTCACAACGCTCGCCTTACCCGCCTTCATAGCCGTGAAGAGATCCTGATCGGGCACCAGGCACAGGCGCTGCTCCCACGGATTATAAGGCGGGGTGAAACTCGCCTTGTCGTAATCCGCGCCGAGCGCTTCCTCGATCTGCTTGTAGAGCGCGTCCTTCACCTTTTGAGGATTGTCGCGCGCCAGTTTGAAGCTGAAGTCCTGCATCTTGATGTTCTTGAACCGGGTCAGCCGGTAGGCCAGTTTCTCGGGCAGGATCTTGCGCAGGAAGTTGGCAATCGCATCCTTGGCCGGGCGCGAGAACATCCAGGTCGGCGTGCGCTGGAGCATGGTGACGTGGGCGGCCTGCTTGGCCATCGACGGCACGATGGTGACGGCGGTCGCCCCCGAACCGATCACCACCACGTTCTTGCCGGCGTAATCGAGGTTCTCGGGCCAGAATTGCGGGTGCAGCACCTGGCCTTCGAATTCGCCGAAATCGAAGCCGGGATCATAGGGCTCGTCGTAATCGTAATAGCCCGAGCCGAGATAGATGAAGTTCGCGGTCATGCGGGTGCGCGTGCCGTCGGCCAGCTCCATCTCGACATGCCAGCGCGCTTCATCATGGCGGAAATCGGCGCTCACCACCTTGTGGCCGAAACGGATGTGCTGGCGGATGCCGCGCTCATCGACGATCCGGTCGAGGTAATCGAGGATCGCGGGCGCATCAGCGATCGATTTTTCATGCCGCCACGGTTCGAAATCGAAGCCGAGCGTGTGCATATCGCTGTCCGAGCGGATGCCCGGATAGCGGAACAGATCCCACGTCCCGCCCAGATTGTCCCGGCGTTCCACAATGGCATAGGAGTGGTGCGGGGCCTTCATCTCCATGTGCGCGGCCATGCCGATGCCGGAAATCCCGGCACCCACGATCAGCACGTCGAAATCTGGCGCAGTGGCAAGCATGATGGGTCTCTCTCTCCCTTGTTGACAGCGATGTAATCACAGCCGCCGCGCAAAAGCGAGTCTTGAATAGCAAACTGCAACTGACTTTGAACAAGGCAGGCCGGGGGGTGACGCGCTGGCGCAGAGCCGCTAGGCGCGGCGCCTATGAGAAAGATGCTGCGCCTGTCCGCCTGTGTGATTGCCATTGTGATGGGCGCGCCCCTGGCCGCGCAGGACGCAGGCGAGGCGGTGGGCGAAGAGGCGCTCACCCAGGAAATCATCGTCACCGGGCGCGGCCTTGAACCGGCGCTCTCCAACGGGATTTATGCCACCACCACGCTGGAGCGCGAGGCGATTGTCGCCAGCCCCTCGGGCCGGATCGAGGATGTGCTGCGGGGTGTCGCGGGCTTCCAGCAGTTCCGCCGCTCGGACAGCCGCTCGTCGAACCCGAGCGCACAGGGTGTGACGCTGCGCGCGCTGGGCGGCAATGCGACCAGCCGCGCGCTGGTGCTGCTCGACGGGGTGCCGCTGGCTGACCCGTTCTTTGGTTATATCCCCTTGTCAGCGATTGCCCCTGAAACGCTCGGGCAGATCCGGGTGACCCGCGGGGGCGGCTCGGGCCCGTTCGGCGCAGGCGCGCTGGCCGGCACGATCGAGCTGGAAAGCGCCGATCCTTCGGCAGCGGGCGCATTCCTCGGCAGCGCCGCGATCAATTCGCGGGCCGAGACTGAAGCGAGCGGGGTGCTGACCCAGCGATTGGGGCGCGGCTTTGCGGTTGCCAGCGGGCGGTGGGATCGCGGGCAAGGGTTCTTCACCACGCCCGAGGCGCAGCGCGTCCCTGCCAGCGCGCGCGCTGCCTTCGATAGCTGGAGCGCAAATGTGCGCGCGGTCGCGCCGCTCACCAACGACATAGAAGTGCAGGCGCGCATCGGCGCCTTCCGCGATGCCCGCACGCTCAGGTTCGAAGGCGCGGATTCGACCAGCGAGGGCGAGGACGCCTCGATCCGCATTGTCGGGCGGGGCGCGTGGCAGTTCGATGCGCTGGCCTATGTCCAGACCCGCGATTTCTCCAATATCGTCATCTCCGCGACCCGCTTTACCCCCACGCTTGACCAGCGCCGCACGCCCTCGACCGGGGTCGGCGGCAAGTTCGAGCTGCGTCCGCCGATTGCCGAGGGCCATGATCTGCGCATCGGCGCCGATTATCGCCGCGCCGACGGCGAGTTGCAGGAAGAGGCGATCAGCGCCATCAGCGGCGCGATCACCGAGCGGCGGCGCGCGGGCGGGGCGACCGCCAATCTCGGCCTATTTATCGAAGATGACTGGCAAATCGGCCCGCTGGTGATCAACGGCGGGCTGCGCGCTGATCGCTCCAGCATCACCGGCGGCTTTTACAATGCTGTCACCCCTGCAGGTGTGGTCGTCAGCAATATCGTCGCGCCTGATCGCAGCGACTGGGCGCTGAACTGGCGCGCCGGCGCATCCTTCAACGCCACCCGGCGGCTCGATCTGCGCGCGGCGGCCTATACCGGGCTGCGCCTGCCGACCCTCAATGAACTCTACCGCCCCTTCGTGGTGTTCCCGGTGGTGACCGAGGCCAATGCCGCGCTCGAAGACGAACGCCTCGAAGGCTTCGAAGTCGGGTTTGACTGGCAGCCGGTCAACGCACTGGTGGTCTCGGTCACTGCGTTCGACAACGCGGTCGAGAACGCCATCGCCAATGTCACCATCGGCCCCAACCTGCGCCGCCGCCAGAACCTGCCCGCGATCGAGGCGCGGGGGATCGAGGCGAGCGTGGCGGCCAAACTCGGCACGGTCAGCCTTGAGGGCGCGCTGGCGTGGACCGATGCCGAGGTGCAGGCCGAGGGTTCCTCCCTTGATGGCAAGCGTCCGGCCCAGACCCCTTCTTTCGCAGGCACGCTGACGCTCGGCTGGCGACCGGCGGAAGGCTGGCAGGTGGCGGGCACGCTGCGGCACGTATCGGCGCAGTTCGAGGATGATCTCGAGACTGATTCGCTCGGCGCTGCGACCACAATCGACGCATTTATCGCTGCGCCGCTCGCAGGAAAGCTGTCTGTTGTGGTGCGGGGTGAAAATCTGACGGGCGAGGAAATCGTCACCCGCAATCAGGGCGGATCGATCGATCTGGGCGTCCCGCGCACGTTCTGGCTCGGGTTACGCTACGGCTTCTGACATTTCCTCATCTGCGTGAAAGATTATTGCGCCTGCGAGTGTTGCAAAGCACTCATGCTGCGCCGCAACACAGTATGTTGCATATTTGCTACGGGTTTGCAGTTCTTTCCCTATGACTCTTGTTAGGCCGCGTGACCCTGATAGGTTACCACTCGCAACATCTAGATCGGCGAGAAGTCGGCTGGATTGTGGAGAGAGGGAAACATGAATCGCAAGTTTGCAGCTTATGCCTGCGGCCTGATGGCCTGCAGCGCGCTTACCGCCCCCGCCTATGCCCAGGATGCCGAGAGCGATGCTCCGGTCGCACGGGAAGACAGCGTCATCATCGTGACCGCCACCCGCCGCGCGCAGGACGTGCAGGACATTCCGCTGGCCGTGACGGCGATCTCGCCGCAGCAGCTCGACAATCAGGGTGTGGTGAACATCCAGCAGGTCACTGCGCTCGCGCCCAGCTTCAGCAGCTCGCAGGCCCAGCTTGCCTCGGGCTCGGTGGTGCTGCGGGTGCGGGGGGTCGGGACGACTTCCAACAACATCGGCTTTGAAAGCGCGGTCGGCATTTTCGTTGACGGCGCTTACCAGTCGCGCCCGGGCGTGGCTCTGAGCGAGTTTGTCGACATCGAACGCGTGGAAGTTCTGCGCGGCCCGCAGGGCACGCTGTTCGGCCGCAACACCTCGGCCGGTGCGCTCAACATCACCAATGTCCGCCCCGATGTGACCGAGTTCGGTGGCTTCGTGAACGCAGGCTACGGCAACTTCAACGAGATCAGCGTGCAGGGCGCGGTCAACGTGCCGATCGTGCAGGATAACCTCGCGCTGCGCGTCACCGGTGCCTATCGCCAGCGCGATGGCTTCCTCGATGTGGTTGACCGCACCGGCGCCAAGGTCGGCGAGACCAATGATGTCGATCAGTGGCTGGTGCGCGGCCAGCTGGGCTGGGATACCGATAGCGGCCTGCGCGGCCGTATCATCGCCGACTATTCCAAGAGCAAGTCGAGCTGCTGCGGCGCAATCGAGCTCTACCAGTCGCCGCTGGTGACCGGCGGGGCCTATGCGGCTGTCGGCCTGGGTGCCAATGGTGGCAACGGCCAGCCTTCGGTTGCGACCGGACGCGATGATCAGGGCGCTTTTGAGGAGGCACTCGACAACCGCGTGGTCTCGGCCAACTTCGCGCCGCGCGCCGATATCGACAACTACGGGGTCACCGGCGAACTGGAATTCCCGCTGTCCGATAATGCCGACCTGATTTTCATCGGGTCGTACCGCAAGTACCAGAGCTTCGAGAACTACGACTCCGATTTCACCGGGCTCGACATCTTCAATGTCGATGGCCTGAATCTCGAGATCGATACCTGGACCGCTGAACTGCGGCTTCAGGGCGAAGGTATGGGCGGCGCGCTCAACTACATGATCGGCGGGTTCTATTCGGACGAGCAGATTGACCAGTCGCAGACCTTCGCGCTTGGTGCGGACTATGGCGAGAATGTCGGAGCGCTGCTGTTCGTGCCGACGGGCGGGGCGCTCGGCCCCAACCCGCTGACGGTGTTCACCGGCCGCGATCCGGCTGGCACCCGCACCACCAACCGGTTCCAGCAGGATGCCAAGAGCTACGCGATCTTCACGCACAACTCGCTGGAGATCACCGACGGGCTCGAACTGACCGTTGGCCTGCGTTATTCGTGGGAAGAAAAGTCGGGTGGCTACACCCAGACCGCCACCAACAACCAGATCTGCCCGGCCACGTTGACGGCCATTGGCGCAGGCACCACCCCGGCGGTCGTGCCGGCCGCGCTGCGTCCCACCTTTGTGGCGCTCGGCTGCTTCGGCTTCACCGCCCCTGCCGATCTGCCGCAAGCTGCGGTCCTGCCGCTGGTGCGCACCTTCCAGTCGGACTTCGACGACGAAGAGCTGATCTACACTGTCAAGCTCGGCTATGAATTCAGCCCCTCGGTCAATTCCTATGCCAGCTTCACCCACGGCTACAAATCGGGCGGTATCAACCTTGATACCACCGCGGCCGTGCTGGGCGCCGATCCGACCTTCCTGTCGGAAGAGGTCGACGCCTACGAAGTCGGGATCAAGGCGCGGACGGCTGATGGCTCGGTGACGGTCAACGTTGCGGCCTTCTATGAAGAGTTCAGCAACTTCCAGGTGCTCGAATTCACCGGGACGGCGTTTGCCACCTTCAACGTTCCGGTCGCCGAAACCAAGGGGATCGAGCTTGAAGGTCTGATCCGTCCGAGCGACGAGCTGACCATCAACCTCGGCCTGACGGTACTTGAAGCGAGCTACCCGGATGATTGCGCCGGCACCCAGACTTCGGTGCAGGTGCTGTCGCTGTGCGGCAATGATCTGACCAACGCGCCGCAGCTCGTCGGTCTCATCGGCGCGCTGTGGGAAAAGCCGATCAACGACTCGACCGAGTTCTTCCTGTCGGGCCAGGTCCGCATGGAAGATGATCAGCGCACCTCGACCCAGGCCATCATCCTGCCGGGTGCAGCCGAAATCGCGGCCAATGGCGGCCTCCAGCAGGCGATCGATGCGGCCCCGCCGATCATCGCCGACATTCAGGACGGCAAGGCCTTCGTGAACCTGCGTGCCGGTCTGAAGTTCGCCGATGGCGCCTATGCGATCGAAGGCTGGGTCAACAACCTGACCGACGAAGTGGTGCGCGGGGTGACCTTCAACACCACGCTGCGTGGCTCGGGCGCGACCAACTCGCGCTCGGCCTTCACACTGCCGCCGCGCCAATACGGCGTGACGCTGCGCGCCAAGTTCTAAGCGCGAAGCGGCTTAGGCCAGAAAAAGGGCGGCTCGGGAAACCGGGCCGCCTTTTTTGTATGGCGCACCCGCCTCCGCGGGTGCGTCCTCGCTAGGCGTCCTCCGCTTTGCTGCGGACCCGCTGCGGGCGGGCGGTCGCCCTTGCGACGCTTGCAGCGTCGTTACAGCGCGACTTAGCGTCGTGGTGGCTGGCACGAAAAAGGCGGCCCGTTATGGAGCCGCCTTCTCATGTTTCGATCATCGCGCCGGAACGGTCGCGTTAGCGACCGCAAGGCCACGCGGCCGCCCCGCAGGCGCCCCGTTGCGTCAGCAACGGGAACAGCGCCGAGGACGCAGCCCCGGACGGGGCTGCGAAATCACATACTCCTTGCGATCAGCATCTTCATGATCTCGTTCGATCCGCCGTAGATCCGCGCGATGCGGGTGTCGCGGTACATGCGGGCGATGGCGTAATCATTGATGTAGCCCGCGCCGCCGTGGAACTGCAGGCACTTGTCGACCACTTCGCTCTGCAGCTCGGTGACCCAGTACTTCGCCATGCTGGCGGTCGCCACGTCGAGCTTGCCTTCGAGCAGCTTGGCGATGCAGTCGTTCACGAACACCCGCGCCGCCGTGCCGCGCGCCTTGAGGTCGGCCAGCACGAACTGCGTGTTCTGGAAGTCCCAGATCGTCTTGCCGAAGGCCTTGCGGTTCTTGACGTAATCGACCGTCACATCGAGCGCCTTTTCGATGCCCGCAATCGCGTTCATCGCGATCACCAGGCGCTCCTGCGGCAGTTCGCCCATCAGCTGGTAGAACCCGCGGCCCTCGACGCCGCCGAGCAGGTTGTCGGCCGGGATGAACACATTGTCGAAGAACAGCTCGGAGGTGTCCTGCGCATCGAGGCCGATCTTGTCGAGCTTCTTGCCGCGCTGGAAGCCTTCCGCGCCGTCGGTTTCGAGCAGCAGCAGCGAAATGCCCTTGGCCCCTTCCGCCGGATCGGTCTTGGCGACGACGATGATGAAGTCAGCGAGCTGCCCGTTCGAGATCCAGGTCTTGGAGCCGTTGAGGCGGTAGCCGTTGCCGTCCTTGAGCGCGGTGGTCTTGATCGACTGGAGGTCGGAGCCGGCATCAGGCTCGCTCATCGCAATCGCGCTGACGAGATCGCCGGCAACGAGGCGGGGGAGATACTTCAGCTTCTGCTCTTCGGTGCCGTGGCGCACCAGATAGGGCAGGATGATGGTGTTGTGGAGCGAGGCGCCGAAGCCGTCGACCCCGTGCTTGCCCTGCTGGTCGATCACCACCATGTCGTGCCGGAAATCGCCGCCGTGGCCGCCATATTCGGTCGGCACCGACACGCCGAGCAGCCCTGCGGCCCCCGCTTCGCGCCAGAAGTCACGCTCGACCATCCCGTCCTCGCGCCACTTCTCGACCCGCTTTTGCGGCGCGTGCTGGGCGTAGAACTTGCCGACCGCGTCGGCGAAAATGGCGATTTCTTCTTCTTCCATGAAGGCCGGCTGCGGCACATCGATGACGGGCATTTCTCTCTCCTCTTGATCCCAAGGCGGCGGCGCGCGCTGATGGCGCGCCGCACCCGAATTCTTACTTGCCCGTCCAGTTGGGCTTGCGCTTCTCGGCAAAGGCGGCGGCGCCTTCGCGGGCGTCGTGGCTGACGAACACGGGGCCGATCAGCTTGCCCTGATTGGCGTAGCGATCCTCCATTGCCCAGCCGCGCGATTGCTTCATCACCGCCTTGGACACCTTCACCGCCAGCGGGCCGTTGGCTGCGATCTTCGCCGCCAGCGCCATGGCACCCTCCAGCGCCGAGCCTTCGGTCACTTCATTGATCAGGCCCAGTTGGTAGGCGCGCTCTGCGCCGATGAAGTCACCCGTCAGTGCGAGTTCCAGCGCGATGCGCTCGGGGATCTGGTCGGGCAGCATCATCACGCCGCCGGCCGCCGCCACAAGGCCGCGCTTCACTTCGGGGATGCCGAACTTGGCATCCTTGTGCGCCACCACGAGATCGCAGGCGATCATCAGTTCGAGGCCCCCGGCGAGCGCGTAGCCTTCCACTGCGGCGATCAGCGGCTTGGCCGGCGGGGCCTGCACCACGCCGCCAAAGCCCCGGCCTTCAACCGAGGGAGTCTCGCCGCGCAGGAAGCCCTTGAGGTCCATGCCCGAGCAGAACGTCCCGCCCGCGCCGGTGATGATGCCGACGCGCAGATCGTCTTCCGCGTCCAGACGGTCCATCGCCGCCGCGATTCCCTCGGCCGCGGCCTTGGTCATGGCGTTCTTGGCTTCGGGGCGGTTGATAGTGACGATGAGGACGCCATCGACAACTTCGGTCAGCACTTCGGGGGCAGCGGTCTCGCTCACAGGCTCTCTCCTATCGAAAATGTGATTGCGATTTGAAACGCAATTCTTGTGCGACTGGTGCAGTGGGTTTACGGACGCGTCAACCGCATTTTCGCTACATCGGGAGAGGATCATCATGGCCGAAGCATACATCATCGACGCAGTGCGCACCCCGCGCGGCATCGGCAAGCAGGGCAAGGGCGCGCTGGCCGCCGAGCACCCGCAGCATCTGGCCGCGACCGTGCTCAAGGCCATCAAGGACCGCAATCACCTCGACACCGGCACGGTCGATGATGTGATCTGGTCGGTCAGCACCCAGGACGGGATGCAGGCGGGCGATATGGGCCGCATGGCGTCGCTCGATGCGGGCTATGACATTACGTCGAGCGGCACCACGCTTGACCGTTTCTGCGGCGGCGGGATTACCAGCGTGTCGCTGGCGGCCGCGCAGGTGATGAGCGGGATGGAAGACTGCGTCGTTGCGGGCGGCACCGAGATGATGAGCCTCACCGCCGCCATGTCGCAGGAAAAGATGCGCGCCGGGATCAAGCCGCCGATGATGGGCAGCTACAACGAGCGCCTTCAGGCTGTGCACCCGCAGTCGCACCAGGGCATCTGCGGCGATGCGATTGCCAGCATGGAAGGCTTCACCCGCGAGGATCTCGACGCGGTCGGCTACCGTTCGCAGCAGCGCGCCGCCGAGGCGATGGCCGAGGGCCGCTTTGCCAAGTCGGTGGTGCCGGTGGTGGCCGATGACGGCACGGTGCTGCTCGACCATGACGAATATCCGCGCCCGCAAACCACGATGGAAGACCTTGCCAAGCTGGAGCCGGCATTCCCCAAGATCGCCGACGTGCCGCTGGACGCCAACGGCACCACCTTCCGCAAGCTGATCAACCAGAAGTATCCCGATCTGGACATCCAGCACTTCCACCACGCGGGCAATTCCTCGGGTGTGGTCGATGGTGCGGCGGCCGTGCTGATCACCTCCAAGGCCTATGCCGAGAAGCACGGGCTGAAGCCGCGCGCACGGATCGTTGCTACCTGCAACATGGGCGATGATCCGACGCTGATGCTCAACGCGCCGGTGCCGGCCGCCAAAAAGGTGCTGGCGAAGGCGGGGCTCACCACCGACGACATCGACCTTTACGAAATCAATGAGGCCTTCGCTGTCGTCGCCGCCAAGTTCGTGCGCGATCTTGGGCTCGATTGGGATAAGGTCAACGTCAACGGCGGTTCGATCGCGCTCGGCCACCCGATCGGTGCGACCGGTTCGATCCTGATCGGCACCGTGATCGACGAACTGGAACGCCGCGGCGGTCGCTATGGCCTCGTCACCATGTGCGCAGCGGGCGGCATGGCGCCGGCGATCATCGTCGAGCGGGTTGACGGCTTTGTCGACTGAGGTTCCGGACAACACCCCGGTCATCATCGGGGTGGGCCAATATTCGGAGAGGGTGGGCGAGCCTGGCTATGCCGCCCTCTCCTATATGGACTTGGGCGGCAAGGCGCTGGCAGCGGCGATTGCTGACAGCGGCGCGAGCGGTGATGTGGCAGGTGCCATCGACACCCTCGCCGCGATCCGCGCTTTCGAAATGTCGCGCCCGGATCGCAAGCCGCCCTTCGGTGCCGCGAACAACGTGCCGCGCGCAATTGCCAAGCGGGTTGGTGCCAATCCGGCCTGCGCAATCCTCACCACCACCGGCGGGCAGACCAACCAGCAGCTGGTGGGCGAGTTTGCCACTGCCATTGCGGCGGGTGACAGCCAGTGCGCAGTGATCGTTGGTTCCGAAGCGATCTCGACCGTGCTGGCCTTGAGCGCCAAGGGCGAGATCCCCGATTGGTCGGAGGAGATCGAAGGCGACTTCGAGGATCAGGGCTTCGGGGTCGACGAACTGATGGAGCCAGTGCTGTTTGCCCACGGCGCGAGCGGGGCGATCCCGCTTTATGCGCTGGCCGAAAATGCCCGGCGGCATAAGCTGGGCTTGGGGCTGGAGGACTACCGGCTCGAAATCGGCAAGTTGTTTGCGCCCTTCACCCGCGTTGCTGCCGCCAACCCGCACTCGGCGGCGCCGGTCGAGCGCACGGCGGTGGAGCTCGCCACTGTCACCGACCGCAACCGCATCGTCGCGGAACCTTATCCGCGCATGACGGTCGCCCGCGATCAGGTGAATCAGGCGGCGGCGATCATCGTTGCCTCGGCGGGGCTGGCGCGCAAACTCGGCGTGCCCGAGGACAAGTGGGTGCATATCCACGCCGTCACCGCTGCTACGGAACTGAAGCTGTCGCAGCGGCCTGACCTGTCGGCCAACCCTGCCTCGCTGGCATCCGTCGATGCGGCGCTGGCGCGGGCGGGCAAGGGCATGGCGGATATGGCCTATATCGACTTCTATTCGTGCTTCGCGATCCCCGTGTTCAACCAGTGCGACCATTTCGGCCTTAGCGTCGATGACCCGCGAGGGCTGACGCTTACCGGCGGCCTGCCCTTCTTCGGCGGGGCGGGGAACAACTACTCGGCCCATGCCATTGCCGAGGCCGTGCAGCGTGTGCGGGAGAATCGCGGCAGCTTCGCGCTGGTGGGTGCCAATGGCGGCTGGATGAGCAAGTATGCGACCGGCATCTACTCGACAACGGCCGCAGAATGGAGTGGCAATGACCGCTTCACCATACTGCCCAAGGCGACCGACAAGGTGCCAGCGGCCAAGGCGCCAGTGGATGCGCTGACGGTTGAAACCTACACCATCAACCGCGGGCCCAAGGGCGCCGAGGCGGTGGTGATTGGCCGCTCGGATGCGGGCGAGCGGGTGATTGCCAATGCCGATCTCACCGATCCTGCCACCGCCTCCGCCTTCGAAGGCGGCGAGCCTTTCGGACTGCGGCTGGCGCTGACGCAGGATGAGCGGGGGCGCAACGTGGGGCGCGCGGCTTAGCCAGCGCGCCCTTGCGCGAATCGGCGATTTCGGGTAATTGGTTTCAATTGAAACTATCCTGACGCCGAGGGGATCAGCGCCGTGAATGCACCGATGAAGAACGACGGGGCGAAAGACCTGTTCGACAATCCCGCCGGCCTGGA
This sequence comes from Erythrobacter sp., assembly GCA_023653115.1. Classification (GTDB taxonomy): domain Bacteria; phylum Pseudomonadota; class Alphaproteobacteria; order Sphingomonadales; family Sphingomonadaceae; genus Erythrobacter. The sequence continues at coordinate 41,094 of JAMNXO010000003.1, read as the reverse complement.
CGGGTTCGAATTCGTCGAATTCTGCGCGCCCGAGAAAGGCATGCTCGAGCCGGTGTTCGAAGCGATGGGCTTCACCCGCGTTGCGCAGCACCGCTCGAAGGACGTGCACCTTTGGCGGCAGGGCGGCATCAACCTGATCGCCAATTACGAACCGCGCAGCGCCGCGTGGTACTTCGCGCGCGAACATGGTGCCTCGGCCTGCGGGATGGCGTTCCGGGTGCGTGATGCGGCCAAGGCCTATGCCCACCTGCTGGAGAAGGGCGCCGAGCCAGTCGCCAATGACCCCGGCCCGATGGAGCTGCGCATCCCCGCAATCCGCGGCATCGGCGGGGCGATCCTGTATCTGGTCGACCGCTATGCAGGCGCACAGGGCGGCAAGAGCCTGACCATCTACGACATCGATTTCGAATACCTGCCCGGCGTCGATCCCTATCCCGAAGGTGCCGGCTTCCACACGATCGATCACCTCACCCACAACGTCTACACCGGTCGGATGAAGTATTGGGCGGACTATTACGAGACGCTGTTCAACTTCCGCGAGATCCGCTTCTTCGACATCAAGGGCGAATATACCGGCCTCACCTCCAAGGCGCTGACCGCGCCCGACGGCAAGATCCGCATCCCGCTCAATGAAGAAGGCGAGGGCGGCAAGGGCCAGATCGAGGAGTTCCTGCGCGCCTTCAACGGCGAGGGCATCCAGCACATCGCGTTGATCTGCGACGATCTGCTGGCCTGCTGGGATCGCCTGCAAAAGCTCGGCGTCCCCTTCATGACCGCGCCGCCCGCCACCTATTACGAAATGCTCGAAGGTCGCCTGCCCGGCCACGGCGAGGATGTCGACGCGCTGAAGATGCGCGGCATCCTTTTGGACGGCACGACAGAAGGCGGCTCCCCCCGCCTGCTGCTGCAGATCTTCGCGCAGGCGCAGGTCGGGCCGGTGTTCTTCGAATTCATCCAGCGCAAGGGCGACGACGGCTTTGGCGAGGGCAACTTCAAGGCGCTGTTTGAAAGCATGGAGCGCGACCAGATCATCCGCGGTGTGCTCAATGCCGAGGAACCGGCGGAGTAATTTGCTTCGTCATTGCGAGGAGCCGCAGGCGAAGCAATCCATGACCTGACGTTGCGCAAGTCGCGACACCTGTCCATGGATTGCTTCGCCTTCGGCTCGCAATGACGAGTGGAGAGGAATGAGAGCATGACCAATCACCCGGTTCACCTCGGCGGCATCCACCACGCCGCCTATCGCTGCAAGGACGCCAAGGAGACCGTGGAATGGTATGCCCGCGTGCTCGGCATGACCTACACCACCGCCTTTGCCGAGGATCACGTGCCCTCCACGGGCGAATATGATCCCTACATGCACATCTTCCTCGATGCGGGGAACGGCAACATCCTCGCCTTCTTCGAGCTGCCGAACCAGCCCGAGATGGGCAAAGACCCCAACACACCGGCCTGGGTGCAGCACCTCGCGCTGCGGGTGCCGGATGAAGCCGCGCTACTCGCCGCGAAGGCGCATATCGAGGCTGAGGGGATCGACGTGCTCGGCCCGACGCATCACGGCATCTTCAAGTCGATCTACTTCTTCGACCCCAACGGCCACCGCGTGGAACTGGCCGCCGATATCGGCACGCCTGAGCAATATGCCGAACTCGCCCGCGTCGCGCCGGTGATGCTGGAGGAATGGTCGCAGACCAAAACCGCCCCGCGCCACGCCGACTGGCTGCACGAACTCGCCCGCGCCGAACACGCGGGGGAATCCTAGGCGCTCTGCTATTCGCCTTGTGCGCTGCAACTCAGGCGGATTTCCGCGCCCGCCAGATCATAAGTCAGCGACGAACAATGCTTGATCTGGTCGCGTCCCAGCCGGGTCAGCAGGTCAGGTGATCCGCGCCCCTTGCGGCGACTGACGAGAATCTGGCCCTTTTCGAAGCGCGGATCATTTTCGCCAATCTCGCCGACGCGCTTGGGATCGCCGTAATCCTCGATCCGCACGGCAAAGCGATCGACCAGCAGGTCGCCCAGTTCGATCGGCTGGGCGATGCGCATCATCCGGGTTGGTCGCTCGACCCCGAAATTCATCACGGCAATGCCGTCCGATCCCGGCTCGAAACCGCCTTCGTGGTGGGTCGCGATGAAATTGGCGGTGGGCGCGGTGATGAGGTTTTCGGCCCGCCCGGGCGCGAAGACCATCATCAGCTGGCGCTTGCCGACGGGGACTTCGGTGCCGAGCCGGGTGTCATATTCGCCGCCGCTGCGCTTCATCGGGAAGCGGTGGAGGATCTCGCCTTCGCTTGCAGGGCCGAGGATAAAGGTCACACGGGCGTAGGGCAGATTGTGCACGCCGATGACGCCTTCGGCCTTGCGCGAGGCGAAGCGTTCGGCCCAGCTCACTGTCATGGCAACCGGCACACCATCGCCAAAATCGAGTGATTGCAGCGCGCTGACGCCATTCACCACTTTGGGGCCAAAGCGCCAGCCGCGCGGCGTTTCAGCGACCAGTTGCAGCTGCACTGCAAATTCCGAGTTGATCACGGGCGGGCCTAACGAATCGCTGCTGACTTCCAGCCGCATCGGCACGCCGCCCAGCCACACGGTGATGATGTTGTCACCGCTCAGCACCAGTTCTTCAGGAAGGACCGAGGGTGACGGCGATGTTTGCGTGGCCTGCGCCGGGGCGGCTGGCAGCAGCACGGCAAAAAGGGCAATCGCGACAAGCAGACGCGCCAGCATCGGGCAATTCCTTGAAACCTTGGGCTTTTGACTTAACGCGCCGGCGTTGCTGCAACAACCATTCTAGCGCCCGCCCCGCTTCTTGCGAGCTAGTTCGCGTTTGAGCTTGAGCAGGTCCTGCAGGTCAACCACCTCGGCGCGGGCCTTCATCCACCAGACCCCGCCGACCGTCCAGGCCAGCATCCCGCCAAGATAGAGTGCGAGCCCGATGTAAAAATCCGGTTCCTCGCCATGCTTGGCAGCATAGTCGGCAAACCACAGCAACAGGGGCACCAGGAGTGCCATCCACACCGCAAACTGCGTCCAGCCCTTCACCCCGCGCGGCACGATGGTGAAGTTCATTAGGCCCCTGCGGTACATCACGAAGGGCTTGTCTTCGTCACGCATTATCCTGTCCTCCATTTGCCTTGCCAGCAGGCCGTCCGCGTTTGGCCGCTTCGCTACGGCCCACCTTCACCCCGCGCCGGGCGAGCGCCTCGCGCAGAAGCACCTCGATCTCGGCATTCACGCTGCGCAACTCGGCATCCGCGAGCCGCTGGACCGCATCGTGCAGCGCCGGATCGAGGCGCAGGGGGAAGGCTTTCTTCGCAGTCATCACCAGATCGTCAGTAGAGCGACCCTGCATTGACCACCGGCTGGGTGTCGCGCTCGCCGCAAAGCACCACCATCAGGTTCGACACCATCGCCGCCTTGCGTTCGTCATCAAGATCGACAACCCCCCGTTCGCTGAGCTGTGCGAGCGCCATCTCGACCATCGTCACCGCGCCCTCGACCAGCTTCTTGCGTGCCGAGATCACCGCTTCGGCCTGCTGGCGGCGCAGCATCGCGCCGGCAATCTCGGGGGCATAGGCGAGGTGCGTGAGCCCGCATTCGTCCACCGTAATGCCCGCCACCGACAGCCGCTCGATCAGCGCCGCGCGCAGTTCCACACCCACTTCATCGTGATTGCCGCGCAGCGTGATTTCGAGGTGCTCGATATCGTCATAGGGATAGCGCGAACCGATCGCGCGCACCGCCGCCTCGATCTGGGCGTTGACGAATTCGCGGTAGTCATCGACGTCGAACAGCGCCTGCGCCGTGTCCGTCACACGCCAGACGACCTGCGCACCCATCTCGATCGGGTTGCCGCGCGCATCATTGACCTTGATGGTTTGCGAGATGACATTGTTGGCGCGCACCGCGATCTTCTTGCGGCCCAGCCACGGCAGCACCCAGCGCAGCCCCTCGTTGCGGTCGGTCCCCTTGCAGGCGCCGAACAGCTGGATTGCGGCGGCTTCGTTGGGGTTGATCATGTAGAAGCCGGTCAGGATCATCAGGCCGATCACACCGATGACCAGCGAGGCAATGATCACCATCGCGTTCTGCTGATCCTGAGCGGCCGCGCCAATGAACATCCACACCGAAGCACCCACCAGAGCGAGGCTCACCAGCAACATCACATAGCCGCTCTGCGTGCTGGCCGGGATTTCCCGGCTGCGATTGAGGGCGGGGGTATCAGCAGCACTCATGACGAATCTCCGTAAGTCCACATAATTATGATATCATATTTATATCAGCCTGGAGACTCGTCAAGCGGTTTCGGCAGGCCCGCATGACGTCCAGCGTCAGCCCAGCAGCATCACGTTCATCAGCCGGCCGGGGACCGCGAAGGCGACAATCCCGGGGATCAGCAGCGCGGTCATGTAGGTGAAGACCAGGTGACGCTTGTGTGCCCGGATATCCCCGCGCCGCGCCGTTGCCACCACCTTCCAGGCCGCATGGAAGGTCAGCGGCACGAACAGGTGGATGGGACTGAAGCTGCCGCTCGTCTGGATGAAGATCGCGGTGGTGGCGGTGATCAGCATCAGCACCAGCCACACCTTGCCGAGCTGCTTGTGCAGCGCGGTGCCCTTGCGGGCCAGCAGCAGCCAGCCACCCAGCGGAATGGTCGGCAGCACTGCGGCGACATGGAGGATGATCGGGAGCTTGGCATAGAGGTGCAGATTATCGACCATCCCGAGGGCCGCCTTTCCAAGCGCCACGATCACCGCAAAGCTCATGGTGAAGGTGGCGAGGCTGACTGCTATGCGAGCCACCGGACCGATGTCGAAGCTCGCCGGCTTGGCGGGGCGCTGGGCGGCGGCGGCAAGAGTGATGGTATTCATGGCGGGTCTCCGGTGCGGGGTTGGCGGTTTGCTTGGCCCCTCACTGGCCCAGCCCCGTTCGCGGGCAATCGCGCCTGCGCCAATTGCGCTGGCCCTGCGCGAAATGTCCGCTGGAACCCGTGCTTTGCCACTTTACGAAGCGCGAACGGGCAGTCAGGTATGCCCCATGCAGACCCAACCGGCTTCCCCGCGCCACGCGCTCGCCCGCCGCATCATCATTGATCTGGCGGTGATGACGGTGATCGGGGTGTTCCTCGCCATCATCGGGCCGTTTGGCAGCATCGCAGCCCCGCTGCCCGAACGGCTGATCACATGGATCGGCTTCGGCTGGCTCGGCTATGCCTGCTACCGGCCGATGCAGACCGTCGCTTCATGGGGCGAGCGCACGCTGGCTCTGCCGCGCTGGGGGATGCTGGCGGCGGCGGTTCTGGTGGGCACTGTGCCGATGACGGTCGCGGTGCTGGCCATCAACAGCACGCCGCTCGGCAGCTTGCGCTGGCCCGGCCTCGATACGGCGATGGCGACCTATTTCTCGGTGCTGGTGATCGGCGGGGCGGTGACGGTGTTGTTCAATCTGGTGCAGTCCGGCCCGCGCCCGGCGATGCCCGTCGCGGCCGCCGCGCCTGTGCCGCCAGCGCCTGTGGCCGAAGCCGCGCCTGCCGCCCCGCCGCCGTCCAATCCGCTGTTCGATCAGCTTCCCGCCGAACTCGGCAGCGCGATCATCGCGCTCGAGATGGAGGACCACTATGTCCGCGTCCACACGGTTCTGGGATCGGCGCTGGTGCTGATGCGGCTGCGCGATGCGGTGGCGCTGGTGGGTGATCTGGAGGGGATGCAGGTGCATCGCAGCTGGTGGGTCGCGCGCGGCGCGGTTGAGGATGTGGCGCGCGAGGGGCGCAACATCCGCCTCAAGCTGCCGCGCGGGCTCGAAGCCCCTGTCGCCCGCGCCAACGTGGCAACCTTGCGCGACGCACGCTGGATCTGACGCGCTCTAGGCCAGGCGGCGAAACACGCACCAGGTAAAGGCCTGCGATGCGCCCCACGGGGTCAGGTGCACGTCGCGCCAGCTCGCGTCCAGCCGGAACCCTGAGCCCAGTGTTTGCGCCAATTTCTCTGCGTCGTAGCGTTCCACCACCAGCCCGCTGCACTTTTCCGGCCCGTCGAGCGCAAAGGTGGCGATGATGGCGAACCCGCCTTCGGCCAGTCCGTTGGTCAACGCACGGATGTAAGCAGTGCGCTGGGCAGGCTGGGTGAGGAAATGGAACACCGCGCGGTCGTGCCAGATGTCGTAGCGGCGCGGGGGCTGCCAGTCGGTGATATCGGCAACCGCCCACATCACCGCCGCGCCCGCCTCGCCCAAGCGTGCCTGTGCGGCTGCGAGCGCAGGGGCGGCAATGTCGAGCACCGTCAGATCGTGCCACCCGCGCGCCAGCAGGACATCGACCAACGTTGAAGCGCCGCCGCCAATATCGATCAGCGATTGCGATGGCACCGCGCCAAACCGGTCCAGCGCCAGCAGCGATTGTTCGGGCGTGGCCTGATACCAGCTCACATCCTCGGGCTGCTTGTCGGTATAGACTTTGCGCCAGTGGTGTTCGCGTTCGCTGGTCATTGCCGCACTGTCCTTCCTTGCCAGCCGGTAGCACGAAAAAGGCCCCCGGTATCGCTACCGGAGGCCCCCTTTCGTATCATACCCGCTTGGCTCACTGATACTTGGCGTAGCTCACATCGAAGCGGTCCGCGTTCATCACCTTGTTCCAGGCCGAGATGAAGTCGCACACGAACTTGCCCTCGTTCCCGGCCTCGGCATAGACCTCGGCCTGGGCGCGCAGCATCGAGTTCGATCCGAACACGAGGTCAGCGCGGGTGGCGCGGTACTTCTCCGCCCCCGTCGCGCGGCAGGTGCCGACATATTCCTCGTCACCCGAGCCTTCGACCGGCGTCCACTTGGTGCCCATGTCGAGCAGGTTGCGGAAGAAGTCCGGGGTGAGCGCGCCGACGCGGTCGGTGAACACCCCGTGCTTACGGTTGCCGCTGTTGGCGCCGAGCACGCGCAGGCCGGCCACCAGCACCGCCATCTCGGGGATCGACAGGCCGAGCAGGTGCGCCTTGTCGATCAGCATTTCCTCGGTGCGGACAATCGACTTGGTCTTGAGGTAGTTGCGGAAGCCGTCGGCGAACGGCTCCATCGGCTCGAAGCTTGCCGCATCGGTGTGCGCATCGGTGGCATCGCCGCGCCCGCCCAGGAACGGCACCGTCACATCGAAGCCCGCATCCTTGGCAGCCTTCTCGACCGCGGCCGAGCCTGCGGCCACAATCGCATCGGCCATGCTGAGGTTGCCGCGATGCGCGTCGATCGTGCCGAGCACCTTGGCAAGCTCTGCCGGATCGTTCGCCGCCCAGCCGCTCTGCGGAGCCAGCCGCACACGCGCGCCATTGGCGCCGCCGCGGTGGTCCGAATTGCGGTAGGTCGAGGCCGAGGCCCACGCTGCCTTGACCAGCTCGGAAACCGTCAGGCCCGAGCCGAGGATCGCTGCCTTGAAGGCCGCAACGTCCGCGTCCGAGGGGGTGGTGCCGTCGGGGACCGGATCCTGCCAGATCAGCGTTTCCGCCGGAACTTCGGGGCCCATGTAGCGGACCTTCGGCCCCATATCGCGGTGGCACAGTTTGAACCATGCACGCGCAAAGGCATCGTCGAGCTGCTCCGGATGGGCAAGGAAACGCTCGGAAATCTTGCGATATTCCGGATCGTTCTTGAGCGCCATGTCGGCCGTGGTCATCATCGTCGGCACGCGCTTGCTCGGGTCGCGCGCATCGGGGGCGAGATCTTCCGGATCGGGGTTGATCGGGGTCCACTGGTGCGCACCGGCGGGCGACTTCACCAGCTCGAACTCGTACTTGAACAGCAGGCGGAAGTAGTCGTGGCTCCACGCGGTCGGATTGTTCGACCAGCTGCCTTCGATGCCCGAGGTGGTGATGTTACCGCGGGTGATCTCTGCCTCGTCATTGAGCCAGCCGAAGCCCTGCAGGTGCAGATCCTCGCTCTCCGGCGCGCCGCCGAAGGTGTCGGACGGGGCCGCGCCATGCGCCTTGCCGAAAGCGTGGCCGCCAGCGGTGAGCGCGACGGTTTCCTCGTCGTTCATCGCCATGCGGGCGAAGGTTTCGCGCATGTCGCGGGCCATGCCTTCCGGGTCATGCGGGTTGCCCTGCGGCCCTTCGGGGTTGACGTAGATCAGCCCCATTTGGATCGCGGCGAGCGGGTTTTCGAGCGCGGCCTTGTCCGCAGGGCGGATGCGGGTGGCAACGCCTTCGTTGACCCACTGCTCCTCGGTGCCCCAGTAGACCGACTCAGGCTCGTAGACGTCGGCGCGGCCGCCGCCAAAGCCGAACACCGGGCCGCCCATCGATTCGATCGCGACATTGCCGGCGAGGATGAACAGGTCTGCCCAGCTGATGTTCTTCCCGTACTTCTGCTTGATCGGCCACAGCAGGCGCCGCGCCTTGTCGAGGTTGCCGTTATCGGGCCAGGAATTGAGCGGGGCGAACCGCTGCTGGCCGGAGTTCGCACCGCCGCGCCCATCACCGGTGCGATAGGTGCCCGCCGCGTGCCAGGCCATGCGGATGAAGAACGGGCCGTAGTGGCCGTAATCGGCGGGCCACCAGGGCTGGCTATCGGTCATCAGCGCAGTGAGATCGGCCTTCAAGGCGGCGTAATCGAGCGTATTGAACGCCTCGGCGTAGTCAAAATCCTCGCCGTAGGGGTTGGCGCTCTTGCCCTGCTCGGTCAGAATGTCGAGTTGCAGCGCCTCGGGCCACCAGTCGCGGTTGGTGCGGCCCAGCAGGCTGCGCATTTCGCTCGATCCGTGGAACGGGCATCCGCCGCTCATTTCTCCGGTCTTGGCATCCATGATTGTTCTCTCCTCGCGTGTGATTGCGTCAGACTCGCCCTGTCAGGGGAGGCTATGCCGAGAAGATTACGCTTTCAGGATGGCGCGTCCAATCGATTAATGCGCGATTTTTGATTGAGTGAGGCGATTAGTGGCTGCTCGTCATTGCGAGGAGCCGGAGGCGACGAAGCAATCCATGGACGGCCCGCCGAACCAGCCGCGACGGCCGGTCATGGATTGGGTGGCCGCTGGCCAGCTTCGCTTCCGCCTGCGGCTCGCAATGACGAATGAAAAAGGGCGGGCCCCCGTGTGGAGAGCCCGCCCTTCGATTTGTTGCGTCGCAGGTGCTCAGGCCGCCTGCGCGACCTCGGCGACCGGTTCGTTGCGAATAAGGAAGTCGAACGCTCCCAGACCGGCCTTCGCGCCTTCGCCCATCGCCACCACAATCTGCTTGTGCGGCACGGTGGTGCAGTCGCCCGCGGCATAGATGCCGGGGATCGAGGTCGCGCCGTGATCATCGATGATGATCTCGCCGAACTTCGACAATTCCATGCCGACGTCCCGCAGCCATTCGGTGTTGGGGACGAGGCCGATCTGCACGAATACGCCTTCCAATGCGATCCGCCGTTCGGCCCCGTCAGCCCGGTTCTTGACCACCAGCCCGTTCACCCGCGTGCCGTCACCCAGCACCTCGGTGGTCTGGCCGTTGGTGATGATTTCCACGTTGGGCATCGAGCGCAGCTTGCGCTGGAGCACCTCGTCGGCGCGCAGCTTGGTGTCGAATTCGATCAGCGTGACGTGGCCGACGATCTTGGCGAGGTCGATCGCGGCTTCTACGCCGGAGTTGCCGCCACCGATCACCGCGATGCGCTTGCCCTTGAACAGCGGGCCGTCGCAGTGCGGGCAATAGGCCACGCCCTTGTTGCGATATTCCGCCTCGCCCGGCACGCCGAGATTGCGCCAGCGTGCGCCGGTGGAGAGCACCAGCGAGCGCGCCTTGAGGCTCGCGCCGTTGGCCATCACCACTTCGTGATAGCCGCCGAGTTCCGCCGCCGGCTTGAGTTCCACCGCGCGGGCCAGATCCATCAGGTCGATGTCATATTCGCCGACATGCTTCTTGAGGCTGTCGGTCAGCTTCGGACCTTCGGTGTAGGGGGTGCCGGGGAGGTTCTCGATCCCGAGCGTGTCCATCAGCTGCCCGCCGAAACGTTCGGCCGCGATCCCGGTGCGGAAACCCTTGCGTGCGGTGTAAACCGCCGCCGCCGCGCCAGCGGGGCCGCCGCCGACCACCAGCACTTCAAACGCGTCCTTGGCGGCCAGCTTTTCCGCCTGCTTGGCATCGGCGTTTTTGTCGAGCTTCGACAGGATTTCGGCCAGCTCCATCTTGCCGTTGTAGAACGGCTCGCCGTTGAGGAAGGTGGCGGGCACGGCCATGATGTCGCGGCGCTCGACTTCGTCCTGGAAGGTGCCGCCCTCGATCAGCGTGGCGTGGATGCGCGGGTTCTCCAGCGCCATCAGCGTCAGCGCCTGCACCACATCGGGGCAGTTGTGGCACGAGAGCGAGAAGAACATCTCGAAATTATAGTCGCCTTCCAGCGCGCGCACCTGTTCGATCAGGTCGGCGTCAACCTTGGGCGGGTGGCCGCCGGCCCACAGCAGCGCGAGCACAAGGCTGGTGAATTCATGCCCCATCGGCAGGCCGGCAAAGCGCACCCATTTGTTGGCGTCGCTGGCGCGGCGGATGATGAAGCTGGGCTTGCGATCATCAGTGCCGTCAAACCGGGCGGTGACGAGATCATGCTGGGCCGCGATCTGCTCGATCAGCGTGCGGGTTTGACGCGACTTCTCGCTGTCATCGAGCGAGGCGATCAGTTCGATGCCCTCGCGCAGGTTGCCGAGATAGGTCTTGAGCTGGGCCTGCATGGCGGCGTCGAGCATGGGTGTTTCCTCCGGGCGCGGATGATCGCGCGAGAATTGGTGTGATCAGTGTTCGGGCAACACGGGACCGGATTGCTCTGCCCCAAAAGGGGGGAAGGGGCGGGCACATCCGGTCCCGGCTACGACCCGAGGGCTTAATGCTCTCGGGATTTTACGGCCAGCGCGAGGCTGTGGGGGAGGGGGGAGAGCCCCGCGCCGGCCGGTTGGGGTATCGGCTTAGATCTTGCCGACGAGATCGAGCGAGGGGGCCAGCGTGTCGCTGCCTTCTTCCCACGCGGCCGGGCAGACCTGACCGGGGTTGGCACGCACATACTGGGCCGCCTTGATCTTGCGGGTCAGTTCGTTGGCATTGCGGCCCACGCCTTCGCAGGTGATTTCCATGATCTGGATCACGCCGTCCGGATCGACCACGAAGGTCGCACGGTCAGCCAGGCCAACGCCTTCGCGCAGCACGCCGAAGTTGTTCGACAGCACGTGGTTCTGGTCGCCGAGGAACGGGAAGGTCAGCTTGCTGATCTTGTCCGAGAAATCGTGCCAGGCCTTGTGGCTGAAGTGCGTGTCGGTGCTGACGGCATAGACTTCAACGCCCATCGCCTGAAGCGTGGCGTACTTTTCGCCCATGTCTTCCAGCTCGGTCGGGCAGACGAAGGTCCAGTCGGCCGGGTAGAAGAAGAACACCGACCACTTGCCGGCGAGATCGGCGTCGGTGACGGTGAAGAAGTCCTTGCCAGCCTGGAAGGCGGTGGCGGTGAACGGCTGGAGAGTCGAACCGATGATACCCATGGGAGTTTGTCCTTATGTTGGGTTGGGAGAGAGGGTTGAAACTTGTCCTGCCCAAATAGGAATTTTTGCGCTGCACAAAAGTTGATTGTTGCGATTGCACAAATCGCTTTTTCCAATCGTAGAGGCGGGAACCAATCGGATTTGGCATTTGACCCAGTGTCAAACCACGTCGTCCCGCACTTGATGCGGGGCTTGGCTTACTTCGGTGCGAGAGAAAGAAAGCCTAACCCCGGATCAAGTCCGGGGCGACGAAGTAAGGTTGCGAAAAAGCGCTAACCTACCTGCCCGCGGTGCAGCAGTTTGTGGTCCGCCAGCACCAGCGCCATCATCGCCTCGACCACGGGCGTGCCGCGGATGCCGACGCAGGGGTCGTGACGGCCTTTGGTGACCACCTCCACCGCTTCGCCCGCAGAGTTGATCGACTCCACCGGGGTGAGGATCGAGGAGGTCGGCTTGAAGGCCACGCGGCACACCACCGGCTGCCCGGTCGAAATGCCGCCCGCCGTGCCGCCCGCGTGGTTGCTGGCGTAGAGCGGCGTGCCGTCCGGGCCCGGGCGCATCCGGTCGGCGTTCTGCTCGCCGGAGAGCCGCGCGGCTTCGAAGCCGTCGCCGATTTCGACGCCCTTCACAGCATTGATGCTCATCATCGCGCTCGCCAGATCGCTGTCGAGCTTGGCATAGATCGGCGCGCCCCAGCCTGCGGGGACACCCGTGGCGACACATTCAACCACCGCGCCGAGTGACGATCCGGCCTTGCGCGCCTCATCCACCTTGGCCTCCCACCGCTTGGCGGCCTTGGCGTCGGGGCAGAAGAACGGGTTCTTGGCGATCTCGGCGTAGTCGATGTTCGCCGGATCGATCTTGTCGCCGCCCAGCTCGCAGACATAGGCGGTGATGGTGACCTCGGGGATCACCAGCCGCGCCACCGCGCCCGCTGCCACGCGCGCTGCCGTCTCGCGCGCCGATGACCGCCCGCCGCCGCGATAGTCGCGGATGCCGTATTTGGCGTCATAGGCGTAATCGGCATGGCCCGGGCGATAGCTTTGGGCGATCTCGCTGTAGTCTTTGGAGCGCTGATCGGTGTTCTCGATCATCAGGCTGATCGGCGTGCCGGTGGTCTTGCCCTCAAAGGTGCCGGAGAGGATGCGCACGATGTCATCCTCGCGCCGCTGGGTGGTGAAGCGACTGGTACCGGGCTTGCGCGCGTCCATGAAAGGCTGGATGAAATCCTCGGAGATGGCGAGCCCCGGTGGGCACCCGTCAACGACCGCGCCCAGTGCAGGCCCGTGGCTCTCTCCCCAAGTGGTAAAGCGCAGCACGCGCCCGAAGGTGTTCCAGCTCATGCCACGCCATCTGGCGCAAGTGTGGGCATCTGTCCATAAAGGCTGGACGCTTGGCTGGCCTTCCGGCAGGAACAAAACATGATTGCAAAGCTCTCAGGCAGGCTTGATGCGACCGGCGAGGACTGGGCGATCGTCGACGTTGGCGGCGTGGGCTACTTGGTCCACTGTTCCAGCCGCACGCTCGCTGCGCTGGGCGAGGTGGGGGGGGGGTGCACCGTCCACACCGAATTGCAGGTGAGCGAGAACGATATGCGCCTCCTCGGGTTCGCCGAGCAGGCCGAGCGCGACTGGTTCCGGCTGCTCACCGGCGTGCAGGGGGTGGGGAGCAAGGTCGGCCTGGCAATCCTCTCCGCGCTCTCGACCGGAGAGCTGCGCGACGCCTGCGGCAAGGGCGACGCGGCGATGGTCGCCCGCGCGCAAGGCGTGGGGCCGAAGCTGGCGGGCCGGATCGTCAACGAGCTCAAGGACAAGGCGGGCGCGATGCCGGGTGGAAGCGGTGGGTTTGCGGTTGCGGCGCCGGCGCCTGCGGGGAGCAAGGGCGCGGATGCGGCGAGCGCTTTGGAGAACCTCGGGTTCAAGCCTGCCGTAGCATCGCAGGCCGTGGCGCGCGCTCTGGAGGAACTGGGCGAGGGTGCGAGCGAGGGCGACCTGATCCGCGTGGCGCTGAAGAAGGCGGCGGGGTGATGGGTGGTAAGTGGCGGCTCTTGGCCTTGCTGGGCTACGCTGGCCTTCTGATGTGGGAGTGGGCGACAATCAGCGCACCCTTTGGCGGGATCAAGGTCTTGTCCTTCACCAGCCTTATCGTGGTGTTCGCGCTCGCGCCGATAGCTTTCTTGTGCCTTGTTCCTCTGCACCGCGATGCGATGGGAATACTCGCACTGCTCGTCATTGGCTTGGGCGTTCTGCTTTATGATCTAAACGATGGTGATCCCATCGGACTGATGATCGTGATGTTCTATCAATACTGTGCAGCGGGTTTAGGATGCTTTGTCGTCCTTTTCGGCGCGCATTTTATCGAGAAAGAGCGATGAGGCCTGCGTCGGCGATCAGGCCCCATCTGGCTATGCTGAAACAAGTTCAGCATGACGGAATATATGACTGACCCCCTCCACACCCCCACCCGCCAACCCGGCGACCCCGACGCGGCCCTGCGCCCGCGCCGTCTCGCCGAGTTCGTCGGGCAGGAAGCCGCCAAGGGGAACCTTGCCGTCTTCATCGCGGCCGCGCGGGCACGCGGCGAGGCGATGGATCATACGCTGTTCTTTGGCCCGCCCGGCCTCGGCAAGACCACGCTGGCGCAGATCATCGCGGGCGAACTCGGCGTCGGCTTCCGCGCCACCAGCGGCCCCGTTATCGCCAAGGCGGGCGACTTGGCCGCGCTGCTCACCAATCTTGAACCCCACGATGTGCTGTTCATCGACGAGATCCACCGCCTCTCCCCCGTGGTCGAGGAGGTGCTCTACCCCGCGATGGAGGACCGCGCGCTCGATCTGATTATCGGTGAGGGGCCAAGCGCTCGCTCGGTGCGGATTGACCTGCCGCCCTTCACCCTGATCGGTGCGACCACGCGGCAGGGCCTGTTGACCACGCCGCTGCGTGATCGCTTCGGCATCCCGGTGCGGCTCAACTTCTACACGCACGAGGAGCTGGAGCGCGTCGTCACCCGCGCCGCCGGGCTGCTCGGGCTCGCCATCGTCCCGGACGGCGCGCATGAAATTGCCCGCCGCAGCCGCGGCACGCCGCGTGTGGCAGGCCGCCTGCTGCGCCGCGTGCGCGATTTTGCCGATGTCGCGGGCAGCCCGGCTGTCACCCGCCACGTGGCGGACGAGGCGCTTACCCGGCTCGAGATCGACCGGCTCGGCCTTGATCTGATGGACCGCCGCTACCTCGCGATGATCGCCACCACCTACAAGGGCGGGCCGGTCGGCATCGAGACGCTGGCGGCGGGCCTTGCCGAGCCGCGCGACACGATCGAGGACGTAGTCGAGCCTTACCTCATCCAGCTCGGCCTGGTGGCGCGGACTGCGCGCGGGCGGATGCTCAATGATGCCGGGTGGACGCATCTGGAGATGACCCCGCCCACAGACGGGCCGGGTGATTCTCTCCCGCGCCAGGCCGGACTGTTCGAGGATGATCGTTAACCTTTAGGCTAACCGGCCTTCCGTTTCGGTGCCAGATCGGGACAGCGCCCTTCAAATCCCGCGGATTCCCGATGATTCCGCCGCTCCGCCGCCCGAGACACTGGTTAACCCGATTGCCCCTGCGCAGCTAATCTCATCAAGAGAACGCTGGTGTAGGTGACGCCGGCGGATTGGCTGCTGCGGGTCGCCGACAGGCAAACAGGGTTACCGACTATGTCGTTCAAACTGGCCATTGCGAAGCTGTCCGCCGCTGCTGCGGGGGTGGCGCTGTTGCAGGGCGGCGCGGTGCGTGTGGCCGAGCCGATGAACACTGCCGCGCCCGAGTATTCCACCAATATCGACGGCAAGCTGATCGCGGTCGATCCGGAAACCGGCGTGCGCTACATCAAGGGTGCGACGCGCATCATTCCCGAACAGCGCCGCCGCCGGATTGTCGAGCGCACCATCGAATGTGCGCCGGTGATGCCGACTGCCACTGCGATGCCTGCCGGCGTGGTGCAGACCTATATCGACCCCAACGAGTGCCCGCCGCTGGCGCAGGTGGCCTATATGCCCGCGCCCTTGCCCCCGCTCCCGCCGGTTTCCGGCGGCGGCGGCTTTGGCGGCAGCGGCGGCTTTGGTGGCGGTTTCGGCGGCGGCGGCGGCTTTGGCGGTGGCTTCTTCGGCGGCTTCTTCGGCGGTGGCGGTTCGTCCTCGGGCGATGTCTCCGTGGTCAGCACCACCACAACCGGCGGCGGCACCAGCGGCACGACTTCGGGCAATCCGGGGCCTCCGCCAGCGCCCCCGCCAACTACGACCACTTCGGGCGCGACCTCGAGCGGCACCAGCGGCACCAACGGCATCGTGATCGACATCAACATCGACAATTCGACCACGACAACCTCGTCATCGGGCACGATCACGTCTTCGACCACGTCTTCCTCGGGTCAGATCAGTTCTTCGACCGGCGCGGTGTCGACTTCGACCTCGACCGGTGCGGTGTCTTCCTCGACGGGTGCGGTGTCGAGCACCAGCACTTCGGGCAACGTCTCCTCGTCGACCGGCGCGGTGTCTTCCAGCACGGGTGCGGTTTCGAGCTCCACCGGCGCAGTCTCGAGCTCCACAGGGGCGGTTTCCAGCTCGTCGGGCAACGTGTCGAGCTCATCCGGCAACGTCTCGAGTTCCTCGGGCAACGTGTCGAGCTCCTCGGGCAATGTCAGCTCCTCGACCGGCGCGGTGTCGAGCTCTTCCAGTTCGTCCTCGTCCTCCTCGTCGAGCTCCTCGAGTTCGTCCTCGTCCTCCTCGAGTTCGTCGGGCGGGGCGACCAGCACCGGATCGAGCGGCCACTCCGGCACGACTTCGGGCGACATGACCAGCAGCACCAGCTCCTCGTCGAGTTCGTCCTCGTCGTCGAGCTCGACCGGCACGTCGACCGGCTCGACGGGCAGCACCAGCAGTTCCTCGTCCTCGTCGAGCTCGTCGAGCAGTAGCTCGTCGTCTTCGTCCTCGTCGGGCTCGAGCGGCGGCCACGATGTGCCCGCGCCGCCGATGATGGCTCTGTTCGGTCTGGCGGCAGCGGCGATCCTCACCCGGCGCAAGCTGCGCCCCGGCAAGGACGCCTGAACGCCTCCTACGCTTCGCTGATGCGGTAATATTTGAGAGGGCGGTTCCGGGGGGAGCCGCCCTTTTTCATCAGGCCTGGCGTGGGCGCGTTAGCGCGGTTCGAGCGAGAGGCCTGCGGCTTCCCATGCCAGCGTGCCGCCGGCGAGGTGTTCCACCGGTTCGCCGGTAGCAGCAGCAAGTTTCTCGGCCGCGATCGCCGAGCGGCGGCCCGATCGGCAATAGAGCACCACTTCGCGCCCGTCATCGGCGCCCAGCTTGGCCGGGTCGAACTGATCGAGCGGGATGTGTTCAGCGCCAGGAATCGTGCCTTGGGCGACTTCTTCGGCGGTGCGCACGTCGATCAGGCGGATATTGCCCGCCTTGATCCGCGCGGCGAGCTGCTCGGGCGTCAGGTCGACAAGCGGCGATGCGGTAGGCGTGGCGGGCGCTGCCTCGTCACCCGTTGCCGCCGCCGCAGCAGCCCCTGCCATCGCCAGTTCGAAGCCCATCGGGGCTGAAGGCCCTGAGCGGCTTCCGCCCGCGTCCTGCGTCTCCCCGCAGGCTGCCAGCAGCAGCGCGGGAGAGAGCAGCAGGATGATGCGGGTTGGCGTCATGCCTCTCCTTATGCCGCAAGCTTGCGCAGAACGTAATGGAGAATCCCGCCGTGGCGGTAATATTCCATTTCATTTGCGGTATCTATGCGACACAGCGCGGTGAAGCTGAAGCTGCTGCCGTCGGCGCGGGTGACCTCGACAGTGACGTCTTGCCCCGGAACAAGGTCGGCCAAACCGCGGATCGAGAAGGTGTCATCCGCCGACAGGCCGAGCGTCGCGCGGGTGTCGCCGTCCTTGAACTGCAAGGGCAGCACGCCCATCCCGACGAGGTTGGAGCGGTGGATACGCTCGAAGCTTTCAACGATCACCATCCGCACGCCCAGCAGGATCGTGCCCTTGGCGGCCCAGTCGCGCGACGAGCCGGTGCCGTATTCCTTGCCGCCGATCACCACCAGCGGGGTGCCGTCGTCCTTGTGGCGCATCGCCGCGTCGTAAATCGCCATGGTCTCGCCGCCATAGGTCGAAAAGCCACCTTCGACGCCCGGCACCATCTCGTTCTTGATGCGGATGTTGGCGAAGGTGCCGCGCATCATCACTTCGTGGTGGCCGCGGCGTGAGCCGTAGGAGTTGAAGTCCTTCTTGGCGACCTGATTGGCCATCAGGAACTTGCCGCCCGGGCTGTCTTCCTTGATCGAACCGGCCGGCGAGATGTGGTCGGTGGTCACCGAATCGCCGAGGATCGCGAGCGGCTTGGCATCGATGATGTCGGTCACCGGCGCGGGCGTCATGGTCATGCCCTCGAAATAGGGCGGGTTGGCGACATAGGTGCTGCCGGCGCGCCACTGGTAGGTGTCCGACGGGGTGACCGTGATCGCCTGCCAATGTTCGTCGCCGTTAAAGACGTTGGCATAGCGCTTCACGAACATATCGCGGTCGATATTGGCGGCGCGGTTGGCGGCGATTTCGGCGTTGGTCGGCCACAGATCGGCGAGCATCACGTCATTGCCGTTCTGGTCCTGCCCGATCGGGGTGGTGGTGATGTCTTCAGTGACAGTGCCCTTCAGCGCATAGGCCACCACCAGCGGCGGCGAGGCGAGGAAGTTGGCGCGCACATCGGGCGACACGCGGCCCTCGAAGTTGCGGTTACCCGAGAGCACCGAGGCAGCGACAATATCATTGCCGTTGATCGCGGCCGAAATCGGCGCGGCGAGCGGGCCGGAGTTGCCGATGCAGGTGGTGCAGCCATAGCCGACGAGATCGAAGCCGACCGCATCGAGGTGTTCCTGCAGGCCCGACTTGACGAGGTAATCGGTGACCACCTGCGATCCGGGGGCGAGCGAGGTTTTGACCCACGGCTTGGGCTTCAGCCCGCGCTCGTTGGCCTTCTTGGCGACCAGACCCGCGGCAATCAGCACATCGGGGTTGGAAGTGTTGGTGCAGCTGGTGATCGCGGCGATCACCACGTCGCCATCGCCGATGTCGTGCTCGGCGCCTTCAACGCTGACGCGCGCGGCGGCCGACTTGCCGTAAACCTTCGAAAGATCGGCGTTGAACAGATCGTCCACCTCTTGCAGGATCACCTTGTCCTGCGGGCGCTTGGGGCCAGCGAGGCTGGGGACGACGGTGCCCATATCGAGGCTGAGCGTGTTGGTGAACACCGGCACATTGGCGGGATCGAACCACATTCCCTGCGCCTTGGCATAGGCTTCCACCAGCGCGATGTTCTCTTCGCTGCGGCCGGTGAGGCGCAGATATTCGATGGTCTTGTCATCGATGCCGAAGAAGCCGCAGGTCGCACCATATTCGGGCGCCATGTTGGCGATGGTGGCGCGGTCGGCGAGGGTGAGGTTGGCGACGCCCGGGCCGTAGAACTCCACGAACCGCCCCACCACGCCGACTTCGCGCAGCATCTGCACGCAGGTCAGCACCAGATCGGTCGCGGTCACGCCTTCGGCCATGCGGCCTTCGAGATAGAAGCCGACCACTTCGGGGATCAGCATCGAGACCGGCTGGCCAAGCATTGCGGCCTCGGCTTCAATCCCGCCGACGCCCCAGCCCAGCACGCCCAGGCCGTTGATCATGGTGGTGTGGCTATCGGTGCCGACGCAAGTGTCGGGATAGGCGACCATCATGCCGTCGGGGCCTTCGGAGGACCACACGGCCTGCGCCAGATGTTCAAGGTTCACCTGGTGACAGATGCCGGTGCCCGGCGGCACGGCGGTGAAGTTCTTGAAGCTCTTGGAGCCCCACTTGAGGAAGTCATAGCGTTCGGCATTGCGCTCGTATTCGAGCGCCATGTTGGCTTCCATCGCCTTGGGGTGGCCGAATTCGTCAACCATCACCGAGTGATCGATCACGAGGTTGACCGGCACCAGCGGGTTGATCTTGGCGGTATCGCCGCCGAGCTTCTTGATCGCATCGCGCATCGCGGCCAGATCGACCACGCAAGGCACGCCGGTGAAATCCTGCAGCAGCACGCGCGCGGGGCGGTACTGGATTTCCTCGCCGGTGGTGGGGTTGTCCTGCCAGTCGACCAGCGCCTGAATGTGCGAGCGCGCGACGGTGAAGCCATCGTCTTCAAAGCGCAGCAGGTTTTCCAGCAGCACCTTCATCGAAATCGGCAGGCGGGACACGTCGCCCAGTTGTTCGGCCGCCTTGGCGAGCGAATAATAGGCGTATTCCTTGCCGCCAACCGAGAGGGTCTGACGGGTTCCAAGCGTATCCTTGCCGATGTCGGTCATGGGGGCGTTTCCATCCTGTTAGGTTGTCCCCGCACCCCGATCCAGAAGGCGCGGTTTTCGAGGGCGCACCTGCGCTTTCGCGGGCGCGAGGTCAAGGGGGGTTCCCCTTGGGAAAGGCGCTAGGAATGTGCGTTTTTGCTGGCGGGCGCAGCGCGCGTCGCCAGCCAGCACCCGGCGATGATCAGCGCGGTGCCGGCCAGCGTCGGCAGGCTCACCCCTTCGCGAAAGAACAGCCAGCCGAAGGCCGCGGCCCAGACGAATCCGGAATACTCCGTCGGCACCAGCACATTGGCCTCGGCGCGGGCATAGGCCCAGGCGATCGACAGCGATCCGGCGACTGTCAGCGCGCCCGCCGCCAGCAGCGGGAGCAGGGCTGCGCTGCTCGGCGTCTCCCACAGGAACGGCGCGAGCGTGAGCAGCACCAGGCCGCCGATGCCGCTGTGAAAGGTGGTGATCTCCAGCGGGTCAGCGACCTGTGCCTGCCGCCGGATGACAATGAAGTTATAGGCATAAAGCAGCGCCGAGATGAACAGCGCGGCGACTCCCAGCGCGGCACCTTCATCGAACTGGCCCTGCCCGATGCGCCCGCCGACGATCACCAGCGTGCCGGCAAAGCCGAGCAGGCTTGCCCCGATCGCGTTGCGACTGATTACCTCGCCCAGCAGCACGCTAGCCAGATAGAGCGCGATCAGCGGCGCGATGAAACTCAGCGCAATCGCCTCGGCCAGCGGCAGGCGGGTGAGCGCAAAGAAGAAGGTCAACGCCATGAAGGCTGACACCACCCCGCGGGTAAGATGCAGCTTCAACACGGCGCGGGTCGGCATGGCAGGGCCGCGCGCCAGCCAAACGGGCGCGATCAGCACGGTGCCGACGCCCGCGCGCAGCACCGTGGCGGTATAGGCGCCGATCAGCAGCGCGGCCTCTTTCATGAAGGCGTCCATCAGCGACAGGAAGCCCACGCCTGCCAGCGCGGCGGCAAAGGGCAGCATGGGATGGGTTCGGGCGGGCATGGGATGCGCTGCTTTGCGCGTTATTCACCTGTGCGCAAGCCAAGGCGGTTGATAGACGGGTTGCGGCGCGGGTATGATGCGCGCCGCGATGATTGGGCTGCGCAGGGCAGCTCGCGGGGTTGGAACGGATTTCTATGACGCGCTTCACGGGCAAATTTGCATGCGGCATTGCGGCCGCCGCGCTGCTGGCGGGCTCGGCTCTTGCCCAGACGCAGGGCAGCCGTGCGAGCATGATCCCCGGCGGCCAGCAGCAGGGTGGCCCGCAGCCAGCCAAGGTTCCGGCGCCGACGCCCACCCCCGCGCCCACCCCTGCCATCAGCGACGCCTTCAAGTCCGCCTTCCCGCAGACCGTGTCCGAGCCGGTGGTGCAGGCGGGCATGGAAAAGCTTGCCCCGCTGGTGCAGCCGTGGACGGTGACCAATGCCACCAAACTGGTCGCGGTGATCGAGGGTATCGGCGCAGAAGGGCTCGATCCCAAGGATTATGATCTCGGGCCGCTCAAGGTCGCGATCGCGGGCGGAGCCTCCGCCGAGCTCGATGCGATGGCCTCGCAGAGCTTTGTGTGGCTGGTCGAGGATCTGCGCGACGGGCGCACGCCGATGGATGCGCGCGAGCAGTGGTTTGTGGTCGATCCCGACCGTGACACCTTCCGCACCGGCGATCTGCTGGCCGAGGCGGTGGGGAGCGGCGATATCGCCGGCACACTCGCCAAGCTCGCGCCGACCCACCCCGATTATGCACGGCTCAAGGCCGAACTCGCCAAGACGGCCCCCGGCGCCGCGACCAAGCGCAAACTGATCCGCGCCAATATGGACCGCTGGCGCTGGCTCGCGCGCGATCTCGGCCCGCAATATCTCATCACCAATGTGCCCGAGTTCCAGCTGCGCCTGACGGTCAAGGACCGCATCATCAGCACCTATCGCACGATCGTCGGCAAGCCCGGGCGCACGGCGACACCGCAGCTGGCCGAGATGGTCGAAGGCGTGGTGTTCAACCCGACCTGGACGGTGCCGCAGTCGATCGTGAAGGGCGAAGGCCTCGGCGCGCGTGCGCTGTCGAACCCCGCCTGGGCCAAGCGCAACGGCTATGTCGCGACCCGCGGCGCCAATGGCTACATCACCGTGGTGCAGCAGCCGGGGCCGGGCAATTCACTCGGCCAGATGAAGCTCGAAATGCCCAACGAGCACGCGATCTTCTTCCACGACACGCCCTCGCGCCACCTGTTCGCCAGTGATGCCCGCGCGCTCAGCCACGGCTGCGTGCGCACCGAGCGGGCGCTGGAGCTGGCGATCACCATGGCGATCCTCGGCAAGGGCGCGACCAAGGAAGAGGCGCTGGCGATCTCGACCTCGGGGAAATACACCAAGGTGCCGCTGACCAAGCAGTTTCCGGCCTACATCACCTATTTCACCATGGCGTCCGACATTAACGGCGAGATGCTGACCTTCGCGGACATCTACAACCGCGATGCCCCGGTGCTCGCCAGCCTCGACAAGCCGCGCGTGCGCAACCGCAGCAATGTGGTGGATGACGAGGTGATCGTGATCGAGGACGATCTGCAGGACAGCTAGGGACGGGTTATCCGCCACCAGAGCACGGTAGCTGCGCCCATCGCGAAGGGCGTGGTGAACAGGAATTGGCTCACTTCGGAATATTCGTCCCAGAACACCAGCCAGACGCAGGCAATCTGGGTTGCGGTGGCGGCGATGACGCACACAGCCAGTGCCGACCAGCGGCCAAGGTTCAGATGATGGATCAGCATGACGCTCGGCAACCCGAAGGCCAGCGTGCAAGGTAACACGACAAACATACTGAGCGCGGCTATCCCTGCCGGGCCGAGGATGAGAAGCCATGGCTTTTCGAGGATCGTCATCGATTGAACGGTTACGAACAATCCGCCAATCAGCCCGCCCCCGGCTATCGCCCAAAGCAGCGCGAGCGCCAATTCATCTGGCGTGCGCCGCCGGACGGCGGAGATCAATACGCGCTGGCAGCAGCGCCCGGGCCGAAGTCGAGCGGCTGGCGGTCGATCATCGCCAGTTCGGGCACCGGCTGGATCGAGCCGTCTTCCTCAAGGCCCAGCGAGTCCGCGAACAGCAGCCGTCCGCCCGACAGGTGCATCAGCGCGATGCGGAACTGTTCCTCGCCCATGGCGAAGCAGCCGTTGGAGCGGCCCAACCGGCCATAGCGTTCGAGATGATCAGGCTCGGCATAATCGGCGCGGTGCATCACGATGTAGCGGCGCAGCGCCGCCTCGTTGCTCTGGTCAAGCCCGCCGAGCCGCACCGAGGTGCCGTAGCGGCCCTGATACCATTCCCATGTCACATAGGCCCCGCGGCTGGTCGCGTTCGAGCCTTCGGTGTTCGAGAACTGCTTGAGCCAACCGTCGTGCTGCGGGTCCGAGCCCTGCCCGTGGCTGACATGATAGGACTGCACTTCGCCGCGATCGAGATTGACGAAGTGGAACCGCGGCTTCGCCGAATGGAGGCCGTAATCGGCGATGCCGACAATGTCGTGCTTCCAGATCGCATTGCCCGCACGCACCAGCTCGCGCTTGGCGATATCGAACAGGATGCGATCACGCGGTGTGCCCGGCGCGACCGACGCGGCAAGACGGCCCGGAAGCGTCAATGCCGCCCCAGCAATCAGAGTGCCCTTCAAAAGGTCGCGCCGCTTCATATTGCTGTAACTTACCGTGCAAGGCTTGCGTTCCCAATAACGCAAATGCCCTATTCGCCCATTTCGTCGCAGTTCTGCGTCAGTTCGTGGGACGCGCCCCCGTTTGGAGGCCCGCTTCGTGCAGCGCCTTGGCCGCCATGCCGAGCCGGATCACGTCGGGCATGGCCTCCATCACCGCCTTGCGGAACCCGCCCAGCGCCGACAGCCGCGGATCGCCTGCCGCTATCATCCGCGCCACCGTCGGCCCTGTCGGATCGAGCCGCGACTTGGCCAGCCATGCTGCGATCTCGGGCGTTTGCGACCAGGTGCCGCGGTTCATCAGGTTCATCATGAAGGCATAGGGGAAGGTGGCCGGCGTATCGGTCAGCGCACCGGTGCGGGCGATCTGGTTACGGGTCGCATCGTCGGGGTAATGCACTTCGAGGAATGCGGTGAGCGCGGCGCTGAAGGTCACCAGCGGAACGTGGACCGGTTGCAGCACGATGGTGTCACCGCGGAACTGCGGGCCGCTGTTCGCCGCGGCGGTGAAGGGCACGGCGCGGGCGGTGCAATCGATGAACAGCGTGTTTTGGGGCACCGCGTGGCTCTGCTCGCCGAAATGCAGCGCGCCCGGCGTGATGCTTGTCACCCGGCCCATGCGGATCACTTGGCGGATCTGCCGCAGCAGCGCGATCTCGCCTTCGGAGATCACGGCATAGTGATACATCTCGGGTGTCACATCAGGATCGATCCGCAGCATATGACCGCCGCGTTCGAGGTGTTCGAACACCTCCTCGCCCGATTGCGACTGCCGGAAGGCTTCGAGGTGGGCGATCTGGTTGGCGATGGTCGCTTCGATGAAGTCCTCGCCCGGCTGGATGAACTTGCGGTTGTTGAGCCAGCTGTCGCGCGGGCGCACCCAGTGGATGCGGTCGGGATCGACCCCGCCCTCGATCAGCCACACGCCCGCGTCCATCGCGGTCTTGCCGCCGCCGAGGATGACGAAATGTTCGGGGATGCTGGCGGGCGCTTTCCACAGCTCGGGCAGCTCGCCCGAAGCGGCGACGCGCACGCCTTCGTCCACCGCGAAGCCGCGCTTGTGGGTGCTGGGCACCGAAGTCTGGTAGAAGGTCGCATCGACCAGCTTGCGGCGCACTGCGATGGTCTGCTCCGTGCCCGACAGCACCCCCGCAATCCGCGCCGTGCCGGTATCGTCGCGGCCCTTGAATTCGCTCAGCCGGTGGTAGGCGACCCGTCCGCTGGGCAGCAGGCGCAGGTTCATCACCTTTTCGAAATAGGCCGAAACCTCGGTCCCGCTGGCGAGGGCGTAGAGCCCTTGATTGGGGCCGTGAGTGTCGATCTGCTCGCCCGGAAAAGCCATCGAATTGACGCCGTAGAAGGCCGAGGGCTGGTGCAGCGCGACGAAGGAATAGGCATCGTTCCAATGCCCGCCGGGCTTGGCGTGCTTGTCGACGAAGGTGATGTGGCAATCCGGATCTTCATCCAGCAGCGTATCGGCAAAGGCGAGGCCCACCGCGCCTGCACCGATGATGAGATAATCGGTTGTGTGATCGGCCATGCTGTTCCCCCCGGAAGCTCGTCCCAAGGCTATAGCATCAAGCCGCCGGCACCGCCCGTGCATTTTCCGCCGCCATTGCCAGCATCGAGGCGGCATGGCGGGTGGCGACTTGGCGGGCATCATCGCCGTATCCCCCGCCGAGCGCCGAGGCGATCGGAAGGCCAACCCCGCGTGCTGCGCGCACCACAAAGCGATCGCGCATATCGAGCCCCGCGTCGGTCAGCGCGAGCCGCCCGAGCTTGTCATCGACGTGCGGATCGACGCCCGCTTGATAGAGCACGAAATCGGGGGCGAACTCGGCCATGACTTCGGGCAGGTGGCGGGCAAGGGCCTCCATATAGCCATTATCATCCACCCCGTCGGGCAGGCCGACATCGCGGCTGGAGCGGGCCTTCCTGACCGGGAAGTTCTTCTCGGCATGGAGCGAGAGGGTGAAGATGTCTTCGCGGCCCGCTGTGAGGCTGGCGGTGCCGTCGCCCTGATGCACATCAAGGTCGACAATCAGCACCCGGCGCGCATCGCCCTCGGCAATCAAGCGATTGGCAGTGACGGCGAGATCGTTGAACACGCAGTAGCCCGCGCCGGTATCGTGCAGCGCATGGTGGCTGCCAGCAGCGGAGTTGGCGGCATAGCCATGTGTGCGGGCAAGCTGCGCGGCGAGCCAGGTGCCGCCATTGGTGTGGCGCACGCGGCTGGTGATCGCGGGGGTGACGGGAAAGCCAATCCGCCGCTCCTTGTCGCGCGGGACTTCGGCGCGAAACACCTCATCGACATAGTCGGGGCAGTGCACCGCTTCGAGCCATTCGCGCGGCATCGGCTCGGGCGCGTGTTCGGTCATCGGCGCACCGCTGGCGCGCAGTTCCTCCATCACGAGGTAATATTTGTCGAACTTGAAGGTGCCGCGTTCGGGGCGGGGCGCCATATAGTCGGCGTGGTGGACGACGTGCAGCATTGCCTGCTCAGAGGTATCCGGTGTGCTCGGCCAGGATCTTAGCGCCGAGGCCGATCAGGATCACGCCGCCTGCGCGTTCGGCCCATTCGCCCCAGCGATCCCCCGCGATCCGTCCCAGCCAAACGCCCGCGCCGCTCATGGCGAAGGTCACGAGCCCGATCAGCGCAGCGGCGACCAGCGGAGCCACATCGAGCGCCGGGAGCGTAATCCCCGCCGCCAGCGCATCGATGCTGGTCGCAACCCCTGCCAGCAGCAGCGCTTTGCCGGTGAGCGATTGCGCCGCTTCCTCCTCGCCGACATGGCCGCCGAGCATCCGCACGCCGAGGAAGGCGAGCAGGCCAAAGGCGATCCAGTGATCCACCGCCTCGACATAGATCAGCGCTACTGCCCCGATCACCCATCCGGCGAGCGGCATCAGCGTCTGAAACAGCCCAAAGGTTGCCGCAATCGCCAGCCCGCCGCGGTTGCCGGGCCTAAAGCGCGCGCCTTGGGTCAGCGCGACCGCAAATGCGTCCATCGCCAGCGCGAGCGCGAGCAGCAGGGCTTCGATCATGGGGCGGGCGGGAGCGGCGTCTCGGCCAGCGCGGTGAGTTCGGCCAGAATCGCGTCCTCGCTGCGGCTGGCGGCGTTGCGCCAACTGGCGGCGGTATCGAGATTGACCGCGCGGCCCTCGGCGGTCAGCACCAGCAGGGCAGGGGTGCCCGGCACTTCAGCCAACCCGAAGCGCCGGGCGACGTCGAGATTATGCCCGTCGCTGTTCTGCGGCATCCCGACATTGACGAAGACGGTCTCGTAGCGCTCGGCGGCGATAGCGGCGAAGCGCGGGGATTCCAGCCAGCCGGCGAGCGCACGGCTATCGTGGCACCAGTTGGCGCCCAGCACCACCAGCACCCGCTTGCCGTTCGCCGAGGCGCGGGCGAGCGCCGCGTCGACGTCACCCATGGCATCGGCGGTAACGGCATAAGAGCGCGCTTCGGGATGCGGAGCGGCGTCGGGCACTGTCGCGCAGGCGGCCAGCGCCAGCGCCAGACTTGCGGCAAGCCCTGCGCGGATCACTCGGCGGCTTCGGAGGCTTGCGCGTGGGGATCGAAGGCTGTCGCTTCGCCCGCTTCGATCGCGGCGGCCTTTTCCTCGACCAGCCGGACGATGTGATCGAGCATGGCCTCGTCATCAATCGCGTGGGCCTTCATGCCGGACAGATAGACCATGTGCTTGCCATTGCCGCCGCCGGTGAGGCCGATGTCGGTCTCGCGCGCTTCGCCCGGGCCGTTGACGACGCAGCCCAGCACCGAAAGGCTCATGGGCGTCTTGATGTGTTCGAGCCGCTTTTCGAGGGTTTCCACCGTGCGGATCACATCGAAGCCCTGCCGCGAGCACGAGGGGCACGACACCACGCGGACCCCGCGGGTGCGCAGGCCCAAGGCCTTGAGCATATGGTAGCCGACCTTGATCTCTTCCTCTGGCTCGGCCGAGAGCGAGACGCGGATGGTGTCGCCGATGCCCGCCCACAGGAGCGAGCCCATGCCGATGCTCGATTTCACCGTGCCGCCGATCAGGCCTCCGGCTTCGGTAATGCCGAGGTGCAGCGGGCAATCGACGGTTTCGGCCAGCCCATGGTAGGCGGCGACCGCGAGGAAAACGTCGGAGGCCTTCACCGCCACCTTGAATTCGTGGAAATCGTGATCCTGCAACAGCTTGATGTGATCAAGCGCGCTTTCGATCAGCGCTTCGGGGCAGGGCTCGCCATATTTTTCGAGCAGGTCTTTCTCGAGGCTGCCGGCGTTGACCCCGATGCGGATTGCGCAGCCATTGGCCTTGGCGGCGCGCACCACTTCGGCGACGCGCTGGGCCGAGCCGATATTGCCCGGGTTGATGCGCAGGCACGCCGCGCCCGCATCCGCCGCTTCCAGCGCGCGCTTGTAGTGGAAGTGGATGTCAGCGACGATGGGAATGCGGGCACCGCGCGTGATCTTCTTGAAATCGCGGGTGGATTCCTCGGTCGGGCAGGACACGCGGATGATGTCCGCCCCCACTTCCTCACACCGGCGGATCTGGTCGAGCGTCGCTTTCACGTCTTCGGTGGGAGTGTTGGTCATGGTCTGCACGGTGATGGGAGCATCACCGCCTACAGGGACATTCCCCACCATGATCTGGCGACATTTGCGCCGTTCGATCGTGCGCCACGGACGGATACTGGACATGGGAGCCATATAGCGATGCGGGCATGACGGGGCAATGACTTGCGGCAGGCGCTTGACTTGGGGCCAGCGCACGGCAGTCTGGCGGTCAACAGGGAGAGACCATGCTGACCGATAACCCCGCCGAATTGCGCAGCCCCGCGCCCAGCCTGCTGCTGCGCGGCGTCAAGTGGCTGATGGCCAAGCGCACTCCGGTGTTCCCGCATGACGAGGCCGGCTTCCATGCCCGCATGACCGGCCGCCCGCTGCCCGAGGACGCGCCGATGCCGGGCGGTTTCCGCAAGCGCTTCATGGTCGAGGAGCGGGTGGTGCAGGGGCAGAACGTCGTGACGCTGCACCCCAAAGCCGGGCCTGCCCCGTGGCATATGCTCTATTTCCACGGCGGCGGGTTCGTGCAGCCGATGTTTACGGTGCATTGGCCGCTGGTAGCATCGATGATCGAGGCCTGCGGAATCAGCGTCACCGTGCCGCTGTATGATGTGGTGCCCGAAGCGCCCCATGCGAAGCAGGATGCGCTGGCCGATGCGGTGTTTGCCGAACTGGCCGCGAGCCATGATCCAGCGCGCATCATCCTCAACGGCGATAGTGCGGGCGCGCATATGGCACTGGCGCTGGCGCTCAGGCTGGTGCGTTCGGGCGGGCCTGTGCCCGGCAAGCTGGCGCTGTTCGCCCCGTGGCTCGATCTGACGCTGGCCGATCCCGCGATCGCTGCAGTGGAGCCGCATGACCTGATGCTCAAGATCGGCACCCTGCGCGCCTGCGGGGCGATGGTGGCGGGCAGCCGCGATCCCGGCAGCGCCGAGGTCAGCCCGCTTTACACCCCCACCGAAGAACTCGCGCAGCTCCCGCCGACCCGCATCTGGACCGGGCGGCACGACATCTTCATCGTCGATTCGCGCACATTCGTGGGCCGCCTGCGCGCGGCCGGAGTGGACGCCAAGCTTTATGAATACGAGGCCGCCCCGCACGTGTTCATGGCGATCACCCCGACGCGCGAGGCGAAGGACGTGTTCGCCCTGCTGCGGGAGTTTCTCGCGGCCTAGACCGGGTATGCCGCTCCGGTGAGTTCCTCGCTCAGCTTCCACAGCTGGTCGGCATAGCTGGGGTTGACCGCATAGGAGCGCACCCCGCCGGTCGCGGATTCGTCATCCACTTCGGCCACGTGGCAGTCCTCGCAATAGACCCCGCCCTTGCCTTCCAGCTCGGGTGCGGTGGCGGCCCAGCAGCTGGTCGCCGCGCCCTGCGGGATGGTCTTCCACGCAAAGCCGGTGTCCTTGCTGGTGACGCGCGCCATCAGGGTCGCAACCATTTCCTCGGTCATGTGGCGGCCGAGATTGGTCTGGATCCCGCCCGGATGCACCGCATAGGCGTGGATGCCCAGCACAGCGAGCCGCGCTTCGAGGCCGACAGTGAACAGGATGTTGGCGGTCTTGGAATTGCCGTAGCTTTCCCAAGGGTCATAGGCGCGGCGCTCGAAATGCGGATCGTCGAAATTGAACGGCGCGAAGTGGTGCCCGCGGCTCGATAGGTTGACGATGCGCTTGTTGGTTCCCGCTTCGATCAGCGGCAGCAGTTCGGCCGTCAGCGCGAAGTGGCCGAAGTGGTTGGTGCCCACTTGCATCTCGAAGCCGTCGGCGGTGTGGCCGAAGGGACAGGCCATCACGCCCGCATTATTGATCAGGATGTCGATCTTGGCGAAGCGCTGGCGCGCCCGCGAGGTCGCCGCGCGGATGCTTTCGAGCGAACCGAGATCAAGCGTGATCGTGTCGAGCTGTGCGTCGGTCACCGAGGCGCGGATCGCGGCGACAGCTTCATCCAGCTTGGCCTGATCGCGCCCCGCCATCACCACATGAGCGCCCTTGGCCGCCATGGCGCGGGCGGTTTCCTGCCCCAGCCCGGAATTGGCGCCGGTGACGAAGACAGTGAGGCCCGACAGGTCTTCGCCCGCCAGCACCTCATCGGTGGTGCTGCTCCAGCCGATTGCGCTCATTGTCTCTCTCCCGGTTACAGTTTCAGCTCATACAGGAATTCGGGATCGAAGTGATCGCCGACCTGAAAGGTGATGTCGGCGATCTTGGCAAAGCCATAGCGCTGGTAAAACCGCTGCGCGCCGAAGTTTTCCGAATAGACCGACAGCAAGACGGCATCATGACCGCGCTCCCGCGCTACGCCCAGCGCCCAGTCCATCAGCTGCGCACCGATCCCTGCGCCAGTGTGGCCGGGCAGGGCGTAAAGCTGACCGAGCTCGATCGGGTTGGCGGCGTCCGAATAACTCACATAGTGGCTGGGATAACGCAGCTTGCAGAAGGCGACGAGCTGGCCCTCGTGCTCGACGAGGCGGTGCGTGCATTCCTCGCCCGCAATTTCGCCAGCAACGGCATCGGGGCTGTGCACCTGTGCGAGGAATGCTTCGAGGTCAGCCTTGCTGTAAAGATGCCCGAAGGCGGCGATGAAAGTCTCGGCGCCCAGCACGGCAAGCGCGGGGGCATCCTCGATGGTAGCGGGGCGATAGATCATGGCTGAGCCCTAGCGCGGGGAAAAGCTGCTCTCAAGCTGGCGAAACGGTCAGCACCGCGTTACACTTTGCGGCTATGAAGAACCTCATCGCCGCGCTCGCCCTGACCCTGATGCCCGCCGCCGCGCTTGCCGAGGAGGCCGCGCCGCCGCCCAAGTGGTCGCTGGCGATCCACGGCGGGGCGGGCACGCTTGATCCAAAGGCGATGACGCCCGAGCGGCGCGCCGCCTATGAGGCCGCGCTGCAACAGGCGCTCGATGCCGGGGCTAAGGTGCTGGCCGAAGGCGGGAGCGCGATGGATGCGGTGAAGGCCGCGATCATCCCGATGGAGGATTCGCCGCTGTTCAACGCCGGCAAGGGCGCGGTGTTCACCTGGGAGGGCACCAACGAGCTCGACGCCTCGATCATGGACGGGCGCGATCGGTCTGCGGGCGCGGTGGCAGGAGTGAAGACGGTCAAGAACCCGATCCTGCTGGCGGACACCGTGCGCACCCAGAGCGAGCACGTGTTCCTGATGGGCGCAGGCGCGGAAGCCTTCGCGGCGGAAAAAGGCTTTGCCGTCA
Organism: Erythrobacter sp.; assembly: GCA_023653115.1. Taxonomy (GTDB): domain Bacteria; phylum Pseudomonadota; class Alphaproteobacteria; order Sphingomonadales; family Sphingomonadaceae; genus Erythrobacter. The sequence continues at coordinate 9,777 of JAMNXO010000003.1, read as the reverse complement.
CCCCGCCCGAATATTTCGCCACGCCTGCGCGGCGCGAGGCGCTGGAGCGGCTGAAGGCGGAAAAGCTTTCGGCGCTGGACGTCGATCACAAGTTCGGCACGGTCGGCGCAGTGGCGCTCGACCAGAACGGCAACATGGCGGCGGGCACCTCGACCGGCGGGATGACCGGCAAGCGCTGGGGCCGCGTGGGCGATGCGCCGGTGATCGGTGCGGGGACCTATGCGGATAACCGCGCCTGCGCGGTGTCGGCGACCGGGTGGGGGGAGTATTTCCTGCGCGTGGGCGTGGCGCACGAGATTTGCGCGCGCCTGCGGGCCGCGAACGAACTCAAGACCGTGATGGCCGATGCCGATGATATCGATGCCAGCGTCCTCACCGAAGAAGCGCAATATATCGCCGACGCTGTGATGGCCGACGTCAAGGGCCTCGGCGGCGATGGCGGGGTGATCCTCGTCACGCCGGAAGGCCATGCGATCTTCAGCTTCAACACCACCGGAATGTATCGCGGCCGCGCGACCAGCGCGGGGGTGCGCGAAGTGGCGATCTTCGGTGGCGAGGAGAAGGCCTCGGCCACGCCGGATCATTGATCAGTAAAGCTTGCCCACCAGCGGCAGGCCCTTTTCCGGCTCGGCGAATTCCTTGATCACCTTGCCCACCCGCGCCAGCGCCAGCTCGCCGCGCGGCAGCATTTCGTCTTCGGTCTGGCGGGCGCGGAAATAGCAGGCGAAGGTGAGCGGCGGCTTGCCCTTCGGCCCTTCGGCGAACCCGATGTCGATATAGTTGTATTCCGTCCCGCCGATCAGCCCGCTGGTGCCGGTCTTGTCGCCTGCCACCCAGCCTTCGGGCAGCCCGGCGCGCACGCGGCGCAGGCCGGTTTCGGTGGCGATCATCCAGCTTTTCAGCTCGGTACGTTCGGCTTGCGGAAGCACATCGCCGTAAATGATCTTCGCGACATTGCGCGCCATCGCGGCAGGCGTGGCGGTGTCGCGGAATTCGCCCGTGGGGACGAGGTTCATTTCCGGCTCGTAGCGATCCACGCGGCTCACTTCGTCGCCGATGCTGCGCCAGAACGCGGTCAGCCCCGCCGGGCCGCCGAGCTTGCGCATCAGGATATTGGCCGCCGGATTGTCTGAAGTCGTCTGCGTCGCCCGCGCCAATTCGCGCAATGTCGCACCGCTTGCCATGCGCTCGCGGGTGAACGGGGCGTGGTTGATCATGTCCGCCTCGGTCCACGTTACATGCGTGTCGGCATTGATCAGGCCTGCCGCATGGCGTTGCAGCAGCAGCGCGGCGAGGCTGAACTTGAAGGACGAGGCATGGCCGAAGCGGCGATCCTGATTGTGCCCGAGCGACAACCCGCTCGCCGGATCAAAGATCTCGACCCCGAGCGTGCCGCCTGCGTCCGCCTCGATCAGCCGCAATTCCGCCGCCAGCCGGCCCACCGGGCTCTGATCGGGCGGGATGCAGGCACCAGCCCCCAAAGCCAGCGTGCCGCCAAGGAATAACCGCCGATCAATCATCATGAAAACTTGTCCGCCTTGCGCTTGCCGAAGCGCATGTCGCCTTCGAGCTTCGCCCGCAATTGCGCATAGAAGGCTTCGAGAAAAGCCCTTTCGTCGCCCGCGCCCGGGTTCCAGCCGATCTTGCGGCAGATCGTGGCGTGGACTGCGGCGAGCGCCTCGGGCTGGGCATCGCGCAGCATCCGCTCGAGCGTCTGGAGTTCCTTCTCGCCGTAGACCGCCAGTTCCTTGTCACCGAATTCGTAGCGCGCGCCGGTGACCTCGCTCGCGCCGCGGTTGGCGGCGGCGCCTTGCGTCGACAGCGTGGCGGCAAGCTTCGTGCGCGGGGCCTCGACCACCCAGGTGCCCGCGACAATGTCGCCTGCGCGCAGGGCATCGCGGTTGAAGAACGGGAACAGCAGGAACAGCGCGAACCAGCCGGTCGCCGCCCAGGCCAGCAGACCGATGTCCTCGCCCTCCGAACTCAGCACCAGCAGAACAAGCACCAGCACCAGCGGATAGAACAGCTCGACATCGCGGATGAGATTGCGCGCGATCACCGCTTCGGGCGCAAGCCGCCCGCCGCTGCGCGCAGCGATGCGGATGCCGACCATGCGCTTGCCCAGCGTCGCGCCGCGCGGGCCCAGTTCCTGCACCAGGAAATAGCCATACCAGGTCACAAACCCCGAGATCACCATCAGGATCTGGAGGAATTCCTGCGCGCCTCTCGGGGCGGATGAAGGATCGAAGGCGGTGCCTTCGAGCAGCCCGCCGGCAATCCACAGCAGCAGCAGGTTGAAGGCCAGCAGCCCGCCGAAGATGATCATCACATCGAGCATCAGCGCGCCCGCCCGCCCCCCGCGCGAGGCGAGAGTGACAGGCAGCGCCAGCCCTTCGGGCGTGATCATCACGCGGCTGCGTTTTTCGGCGGCGGCGGCGGCGCTCATGCGCTGTCCTCGGGCAGGCGGACGGGCCGGTAGAGGAAGAAATAGGCGAGCCAGAAGGCCAGCATTGATCCGCCGATCAGGAAGCGCGGGCCGGTGCCGTCAACCAGCTGGCGCGGGAAGGCCTCGAGGATCGCGGCGACGATCATCATGATCACCACGCCCACCATCACCACCGCGCCGCGCTGGCCTGCTTCCGAAGCGGCGGTGAGCACGGCGCGCTGGCCGGGGAAGGCCATCGACCGCCCGATGTGCAAACCTGCCGCGCCCGACAGCAGAATGCCGAAAATCTCGGTCGTGCCGTGAACAGAGAGCCACGCGGCCAGCTCCAAAGTCAGGCCTTGCCCCGAAAACAGCCACAGGATCGCGCCCAGCATCGCCATGTTGTGCACCATCAGCAGCAGCGATGGGATGCCGAAGGCAAAGCCCAGCGCGAAGGCGAGGATGCACACCCCCGAATTGTTGCTGAACAGTTGCGCTGCAAAGCTGGCCAGGCCCGCGGCGCTCTCTTCCGTAGCGAGGCTGGCGAGCAATTCCTCGCGGCTGGCGCCCGGCACCCTTGTATCGGCGAGGCCGGAAGGCACGAGCCGGTAATACCACGCCTCGTCCTGCGCCACGAGCAGCCAGCCGACGATCGCGCCCGCCACCATCACGAACAGCGCGATGCAGATATCGAGCCAGATGGCGCGCACCGCGCGGCTCCATCCGCCCAGCACGAAGTCGCGCAGCCAGCCGCCAAACCCGCGCGGCGGGCCATAGACCTGGAACCACGCGCGCTGCACCAGCGCCTCGAGATAGGCCAGCGTGGCGCTGTCGAGCGAGGTCTCGCGCGCCACCGCGAGGCTTGATGCAGCAGTGCGGTAAAGTGCGGGCAGCGCGACGAGATCATCATCGGCGATGCGTCGCAATCCGCCTTTTTCCATCTGCGCAACGATGGCTTCCAGCCGCCGCCATTCGCCCTCACGCTCGAGCCTGAAGCGGTCCGAGCGCAAGGTCGCGCTGGCGATATCGGGCGGCGCGGCAATCTCGCCGCGCCCGAACCATGAGGAGAGAACCGGCGTTTTCACCCAATCGCCTCGCTGTTCTTGATCAGGAAATAGCGGTCGATCAGTTGCGGGCCGATCTTGGCCCACGGTGCCTCGATCACATCGATCCCCATGCGCTTGAGGCGCTGGAGCACCAGCTTGCGTTGCTGGGCGAGGGTATCGGCGGTGACCGCGCGGGCGAGCGTGGCGATGTCTGCCGGCGGCGCGGCGATCAACGCCTCCACTTCGGCATCCGCGATGGTCACGAACAGCACCAGATGCTTGTTCGCCAGTCGCCCCATGCTTTCGACCATCAGTTCGGCGCTGGTGGGATCGGTGAAATCGGAGAACACCACCACCAGCGAACGGCGCTTTAGCTTGGCGGTGAGCGTGGCGAGCGCGAGGGTGAAATTGGGCTCGGCGGCTTCGTAATCGAGCCCGGCCGCGGCGCTCTGCAAGCGGTGGAAGGCGCGGCTTTCGGTGATGAAGGGGGTCATCAGCTGCGGGCGGCGGGCAAAGCCGAACAATGCGCATTTGTCCCCGCCCTTCAGCGCAACATAGGCGCAGGTGAGTGCGGCGGAGACCGCACGGTCGATGCGCGGCAGCCCGTCGACCGGCTCGCACATCGCCTGCCCGCAATCAAAGGCGAACACGATCTGGTTGTTGCGCTCGCTTTCGTTTTCGCGGGCATAGAGCCGCGTGTGGCGCGCGCTCGCCTTCCAGTCGATGCGGCGGCGGTCCATCCCGGCTTCGTATTCGCTCAATGCCTCGAACTGCGTGCCCTCGCCGCGGATGCGCCGCGCGATGAGGCCGGTCTGGGTGTTGCGCAGGAAGGTCTGCAAGTCCTTGGAGCGGACCGGCGAGAGATCGGGCCAGATCCGCACGGCTTGTTCCAGCGGGTAGCTGACCTGCCGCGCGCCGAGGCCCAGCGGCCCCTCCCAGCGCAGCCAGGCCTCGGTAACAGGCGCAGTGCCGCGCCGCGTGGGCGTGACGGTGGTCTCGCCGCGCCAGCCGGGGGCATCGCGTTCGGGGGTGAGCGCGATCGTCACCCGCCCACCGCTGGCCAGCCGCGGATCGCAGGCGAGCGCCGCGCTGACATTGCGCTGCCGCCCGCCCAGGAAGGTCGCGCTGACAGCGAGCGCGGCGGGCTGGCCGACTTCGACATCGGGCGGGGCCTGGATCGCCCATCCGGCGTTGCGGCCCGATAGCAGCCCGTCAAGCACCACCAACGCGAGCAGCACGCCGCCGAGAATCGGCGCGATGATCCATGCGCCGGGCGCGGTCGCCGCGATCACCAGCGCCACCGGAGCGAGCGCGGCGATGCTCCATGCCGCGCGCTCGGTCGGCACGATGATCAGCAACCGCATCAGCGGCGTGAGGATCGTCACAAGCAGGCGGTATGGCGCGGCCATGGATTAGCGCGGTGCTTCCGTGCTTTCGACCAGTTCGGCCACCAGCGCCTCCATGTCGCGCCCTTCGATTTCGGCCGCAGGGCTGAGCGTCAGGCGGTGGCGCAGCACCGGCACGGCGAGCGCTTTCACATCGTCGGGGATCACGTAATCGCGGCCCTCCAGTGCGGCGCGGGCGCGGGCGGCGCCGGCCAGCAGCACCGCAGCACGCGGGGATGCACCGACAACCAGTTCGCTATGATCGCGCGTCGCCCGCACCAACCGCACGACATAGGCGGTGATCTCGTCCGCCACGGTCACCTGCGACAGCGCGCCGCAAGCAGCACCGATCCCGGTCGCGTTGGTAACCGCAGCCACGCCCAGATCGGCCGGACGCTGCGGGCCGGAACGCTGGCCATAGGTCGCCACGATCCGCGCTTCTTCGGCCTCGTCGGGGTAGGGCACCAGCAGCTTGAACAGGAAGCGGTCAAGCTGGGCTTCGGGCAGGGGATAGACGCCCTGGTTCTCGATCGGGTTCTGGGTCGCCACCACCATGAAGCGTTCGGGCAGCAGGTGCGTCTCCCCGTCCAGCGTCACACGGCGTTCCTGCATCGCTTCGAGCAACGCGGCCTGGGTCTTGGGCGGGGTGCGGTTGATTTCGTCCGCCAGCAGCAGATCGCAGAAGATCGGCCCGCGGGTGAGAGTGAACTGGCTGGTCTGGAAGTTGAACAGGTTCGAACCGAGGATATCGCCCGGCAGCAGATCCGGCGTGAACTGGATGCGCCCGAAATCGAGCCCCAGCGCGGTCGCAAAGGCATTGGCGAGGAAGGTTTTGGCGGTGCCCGGCGGGCCTTCCATCAGCACATGCCCTTCGGACAATAGCGCCACCAGCAGCATATCGACCATGCTCTCCTGACCGACGATCGCCTTGGCGATTTCGGCCCGGATGGCATCGGCGAGTGCGCGCACATCAGTAAGGCTCATGGTCATTGTGTCGTCGTCCCTGTCACAGCTTGCGGGTCAGATCGTCGAGCGCCTGTGCGGCGCCCAGGATATCGGCGGGCCTATCGGCGGATTCGAGCCGCGCGGCGCGGCGCGAGAAGGGTTCCTCGCCCGGCAGACGGCGGGCGAGCGCGGCGTCGATGCTGTCGGCATCGGTGCGGGTGAGACCGAGCCGGTCAGCAAGGCGGCGCGCGGTCAGCGCGGCATAGGGCGCACCGAGCAGGTGGAGCCGCCGCGCCCGCACGATCAGGCCCGCGCCATTGGCAATCAGCCGCTGCTTGCCGAAAGCGATCCCCGGCTCCCCGCCAACCGCTGCCGGGCCGAATCGCTTGAAGGCGCGCCAGGCAATGATCAGCAGCGCCAGCAGCAGGCACAACGTCGCGGCCAGGAAGGGCGGGCGGAAGGCCAGCGTCAGCAGGTTCTCGGACGCGCCAAAGCCGTTGAGGGTGAGATCGAAGGTCACTTCGTTGATATCGCCATCATAGGCCGCCGCGCTGAGCAGAGCGAGCGCTGCTTCGGCGCGTGCCTTGTCGGCAAGGCCGTAGTTGTTCACCAGATCGGGCTCGGCGACGAACACCGTCCAGTGGGCGTTTTCGTAGAAATCGGTGCCCTCCTTGCCCACCACCCGCAGCGCCAGCCAGTGCCCGGCGGCATCGGTGATCAGCGCTTCGTGCAGCGCGTCTTCCTCGGTGTAGAGGATGCTGCGGGTCGGCAGACTGCCGGCGAGGCCAAAGCCTTCCCAATCGGGCGCCTCGTCAGGCTCAAGCTGTTCGAGCGTGCTGGTAAAGCCATAGGGCTGCGGCAGTTTGGCCGTCCATTCGAGCGGGTCAGCATCGCCAAGAATCACCCAGCCGGTCTTGAACTTCTCGCGCGCCTCGCTTGGCAGGAAAGGCGGGGGTTGCAGCGCGTTCCATTTGGGCAGGATCACCAGCGTCGGGCCGATGTTCTCGCGCTTCTTCAGCAATTCGGCGAATTCTTCGGCATCGGTCGCGGGCGGCGGGGTCACCACCAGCAGGCCCTCGGTCTCCAGCCCGATGGGACTGCGCGAGCGGGTCACATCAAAATCCGCTGCTTCGGCCAGCCGCACGAGGCCCGCATAGCCGTTGAGACCCTTGGCCGCGGCATGGGCTTGGCCATTATTGCCGTTTCCGCCAAAGCCCTCGCCAGCTGCCAGCAGCCAGATCAGTGCGAGGAACAGGGCAAACCCGCCCGCCACCAGCGCCAGCACGCCGCCGCGTGAAAAAGCGCCGCCGCCGCGGCTCATGTCAGCTGCCCGCGCACATTGAGCCGGGCGAGCGCGAAGTCGGCATAGGCCGCACGCGCCGCTTCCCAGTCGCTGCGTTCCAGTGCCCGCAGCGCGAACAGGCTGCGCTCGACCCGCTCGGCGATCACGCGGAAGGCGGTGCGGGCGCTTTCTGGCAGGGCGGGCAAGGCCGCCAATTCGCGCGCGGTGCTCGACGGTTCGACCCAGTCGGGCCGCGCCGCCGCCATCTGGCCTACACTACGCTGGAGCAGCAGGCGCGTGGCCTCGTCAAACCGGCCTTCTGCCGCCAGCCGGTCGGCATCTTCCAGCAGCGCCAGCGTGGCGGCGTGTTCGGGCTGCCATTCGTCCTCACCCGCAGCGGCGGCTTTGCGGCTGCGGGCGCCGAACAGGCCGAGATTGCGCACCAGCATCATGACCACAAACAGCACGACCGCGCCGAGCAGCACCCATTGCAGCCACCACCACGAGGCCCCGAGGAGCTGGCCTAACGGCCCAAACAATTCGCCGAGGAAGCGGAACAGCTCGGCCAGCATCTTTTCAAACCAGCTGGGTTCAGGCGGTTTGATTTCGGGGATATCGACAGGGGCGAACTGGATGTCGCCATCATCGCGCAGCCGTTCCCACGCCAACGCATCGAAGGCGGCGGATGCGCCTGAATCTTCTGCTGATTCGTCCGGAAAGGTCTGCGCCGCTGCGGTCATGCCTCGCGGTTGGTGGCATGGCGCGCACGCAGGTGCAACCGCGAAACCGCGCGGCTCGGGGCGTTAACCTATTTCCCTGCGCCCTATCCTCTGGCGCGGGCCTGTTCGTAGGTGCCCAGAATGCGCAATTCCTTGGAATGGAACGCGCATTCTTCCAGCGCCCGATCAACTCCGGGATCGCCCGGCGCGCCGATGATGTCGGCGTAAAAGGTGGTCGCGGCAAAGCTGGTGCCCTGCTGATAGCTCTCCAGCTTGGTCATGTTGACCCCGTTGGTGGCGAACCCGCCAAGCGATTTGTAGAGCGCGGCCGGAATGTTCTTCACCTCGAAGATGAAGGTCGTCATCACCGGCTTGCCCGCCAGCGATCCGGCCGCGAGCGGTTCGCGCGCGAGGATCACGAAGCGCGTCATGTTGTCGGGGCTGTCCTCGACATTGTGCTCGATGATGGAGAGGCCATACAGCTCGGCGGCGAGCGCCGGAGCAATCGCGGCCACATTGGGATCGCCGCGCTCGGCCACATAGGCTGCAGCGCCGGCGGTATCGGCATGGCTCAGCGGCACGATTCCCCGCGCGCGCAGATAGTGGCGCGACTGGCCCAGCGCCTGCGGGTGGCTGTAGGCCGCCTCGAACGGCCCGCTGCCGAGCGCCATCAGCGCGTGGTGGATCGGCATGAAATATTCGCCGGTAATGTGCAGGCCGCTTTCGGGCAGCAGGAAGTGGATATCGGCCACCCGCCCGTGCTGCGAATTCTCGATCGGGATGATCGCCTGGCCCGCGCGGCCATCCTTCACCGCCTCCAGCGCGTCTTCAAAACTGAAGCACGGCAAGGGGTTGCAATCGGGGCGCGCCTCGGTGGCGGCGCGGTGCGAATTGGCGCCGGGCGAGCCCTGGAAGGCAATCGCCCGCGCCGGATCGGTGGCGGCAGCAACGCGCATCCGGTCGACGATTTCAAGAGCAGGGCCGGGGAAGGATCGCATGATGGCAAGGCTGTTAGAGCGCGGCGGCCATCGCGGCAAGCCTGCTTGCAAAAGGTGCAAGAATTCGTGCCACGATCAGTCTTGCGCGCACCGCTGGGCAACACTATGAGCCCGGCGGGATGACACAGGACAACTCTTCGCAGGATAACGCCGCAGGCCAGACCGGTGGTGGCGATCTGTTCAACACTGCCGCTGGCTGGGTGCTGTTCGCGGCCGGTCTCGGGCTGGGGCTTTCGATCCTCTCGGGCAAGTTCTTCCATGGCGACAAGCCGGAACGTCCGGAAAAGCTCGGCTACGTGATCGAAGGCGTGGTTGAGGAAGGCGCTGGCCCGGCGGAAATGTCGATGGCCGAAGCGCTCAACATGATGCCCGCCGCCGAACTGATCGCCGCGGGCGAAAAGGCCTATTCCAAGTGCCAGAGCTGCCATACCATTGATCCGGGCGGCGCCAATGGCATCGGCCCCAATCTGGCGGGCGTGATGGGCGGTCCGGTCGCTGCCAAGGGCGGCTTTGCCTACAGCGCCGAACTCAAGGCGCTGGGCGGCACCTGGGACTGGGACAAGATGAACCAGTGGCTCACAAACCCCAAGGCTTACGTCTCGGGCACCAAGATGAGCTTTGCCGGCCTCTCCAAGATTGAAGATCGCGCCGCGCTGGCAATGTATCTCAACTCCAAGGGCGCCAATCTGCCGGTGCCGACCTTCGTGGCCGATGCGGCCGCCGCAGGTGCCGAAGGCGAAGCGGCAGCAGCCGAGGGCGAGGCTGAAGCCGTCGCCGCAGCAGAAGCCGGCACCGATCCGGCCGCCGCCACCGAATAAGCCGAAAACGTCAGGGGCGCGGGTTTACTCGCGCCCTTTGAATTTCTGCGCCACCACATACCATTCGGACGAATCCTTGCGGCTCGCGGGCGGCTTGGCGTGTTTGACCGTGGTGAAGTGCTGCTTGAGCAGCGCGAGCAGATCCGTGTCGGTGCCGCC
>JAMNXO010000016.1 GCA_023653115.1 Erythrobacter sp. | reverse complement strand
ACACGGCGCCATAAGCGGCAGACGAAATATAGGCATGAGCAGGGGCCGGGTTGACGCCCGCCAAAAGGCAAGCGGATCCGAGCCACGCGAGTAGCCTCGATCTGTTCCGGGATGCTTGGCCGGTTTCCTGCATCCCACGAGAATTAGAGATCGAACCCTAAGACAGCGTCGCGATGCATGGTTAATTGAGGGGTAAGTAAGACTCCGGATGGACGGCCGGGCGCGTTGCTTCCAATCTCAGCGTGTAGCGGAGATGGCTACCTTCCCAGCGCCTGTAGTCGCCGGACGTGTTATCGGGCTTATCGCTAAGCTGCGGCGCGCCCCAAGCGGGCGCGGGCCTCAACTTCGCCAATCAAAGGGAGCAGCTCGCCCATATCCGGGCCGTGGTCCATGCCGGTGAGCGCCTGACGCAGCGGCAGGAACAGTCCGCGCCCCTTGCGGCCCGTGCTTTCCTTGAGCGACCCGGTGAGCGCACCCCACGGGTCTTCGCTCCATTGCAGCGCGACAGCGGCCTCAGCGAGGTAGGCGCGGTCTTCCGCTGTGAACTCGGGTTGATCAATCGGCCCTGTCACCAAGCGCCACCATTCACCCGCTTCGGCAACGTGAGCCAGGTTCGGGCGGATAGCGTGCCAGCCGGCCTCGTCCATCCCTGACGGCAGCCGTTCCTCCACCGAGGCAAACGGCAGCTGGTGGACGATGGCGGCGTTGAGGCGTTCGAGATCCTCCTCGTCAAACTTCGCCGGAGCGCGGCCGAAGCTGGCAAGATCGAAGCTTTCAATCAGCGCGGCGCGATCGGCAATCGGCTCGACCGGTTGCGACGTGCCAAGCCGCGCCAGCAGCGCAATGATCGCTTCGGGCTCGATCCCGCGCTCCCGAAAAGCATCGCAACCCAGCGAGCCGAGGCGCTTAGACAGCTTGCCCTCGCGCCCCACCAGCAGCGCCTCATGCGCAAACGCAGGGAGCAATTTTGCTGCGTTTTGTGCTGCAGCAAAATCTGCAGCATAAAGTGCGGTAAAGATCTGAATCTGAACCGCTGTGTTCGAAACATGATCCTCACCGCGGAGCACTTGCGTGATGCCCATATCAATGTCGTCAACCGCGCTCGGCATCATGTAGAGCCACGAACCGTCGGCACGGCGGATCACCGGATCGGACAGCTGCGCGGCGTCGAATTTCTGCGCGCCGCGGATACCGTCGTCCCACGTGATCGGCTCGGCATGATCGAGCAGGAAGCGCCAGTGGGGGGCGATGCCTTCGGCCTCCTTGGCGGCGCGCTCGGCCTCGGTCAGCTTGAGCGAGGCGCGGTCGTAGATCGGCGGGAGCCCGCGTCCCAAGGCGATCTTGCGCTTGACCTCGAGTTCCTGCGCGCTCTCGTAGCAGGGGTAGATCCGGCCAGCATCACGCAAGGCAGTGAAAGCGGCCTCGTAGCGGGTCAGCCGCGCCGACTGGCGTTCCTCCCGATCCCAATCAAGGCCAAGCCAGGCCAGATCGGCACGGATCGCCTCGACGTATTCTTCTCGGCTGCGTTCAGCGTCGGTGTCGTCGATCCGCAGGATGAAGGCACCGCCATGCCGTTTCGCGAGCATCCAGTTATGGAGCGCGGTGCGGATATTGCCGACGTGCAGCCGGCCGGTCGGCGAAGGGGCGAAGCGGGTGATGGTGCTCATGCGAGGGAGCGGTAGAGGCCTCTGAGCCCGCCCGCAAGCAGGCTCACACAGACCGCAGTTCGGCCGCCACAAGCAACAGCGCACCTTCCCACAACCGGTGCATCCGCTCTGCGCGGACAAGGCCGGTTAGCGCGGCTTCAAAGCCTGCACGGTCCCGGCGGGCAGCGGCATCGATGAAGGCACCGATCGTGAGCTCGTCATGGCTCAGCAGGCGGCAGCAGAAACGCGAGACGTGGATGTTTTCCGGCCAGCTGGCCGCAATCGCATGGGAGAGGATCAGCGCCTTGGCCGCGATCTCGACCCCGCCCAGCCGCACCGCCAGTTCAGGCACCGGATCGCGCCCCGCCCGCTCATGCAGCGCGATCAGGCGCAAGGCATGGATGAAGCGCGCCGCAATCGGCCCCAGCACATCGAGGCGGGGCGTTACAGCAAGCGCTGCGATGACATCCTGCGCTGGAGCGGAAGGGGTGCGGTGCTGGGACATGGAACCTCGCTTGTATTGGGGCCGGAGTGAGTCTCTGGCTACCTTTACTGCGAGTGACTTTCAATAGCGTTTAATTAGGGCCAAGCACGAAAAACCCCGCCGGAGCGCAAACTCCGGCGGGGTTTTCGATGTTCCGCTTCAGCGCGGAGCCGGGCGCAGATTACTCTTCGCCGGCGTCCTCGATGTCAGCCGCGGGGGCCGCAGCCGCCATGGCTGCCATCGCCGCCTTCATCGCCTCTTCCGAACCGATCGCGTCAGCGGCCGGTTCGACTTCGCGCTGGCCTGCGGCCACAAGCGTGTCCTGCTGCTTCTTCCACGCGGCCTTGAGGGCTGCGTCGCGGCTGTTGGCGGTGACGCGCAGACGGTTCATGCCCGCACCGGTACCGGCGGGGATGAGACGGCCAACGATCACGTTTTCCTTCAGGCCGATCAGCGTGTCCTTCTTCCCTTCAACTGCCGCCTGCGTCAGCACGCGGGTGGTTTCCTGGAACGAGGCGGCCGAGATGAAGCTGCGGGTCTGCAGCGACGCCTTGGTGATGCCGAGCAGCACCGGATTGCCCGCTGCGCCCTGCTTGCCCTTGGCCAGCTTGCCGTTGATTTCCAGCATCTCCGCCAGATCAACCTGTTCGCCCGGCAGCAAGGTGGTGTCCCCGCCATCGGCGATCTCGACCTTCTGCAGCATCTGGCGAACGATCACCTCGATGTGCTTGTCGTTGATCTTCACGCCCTGCAAGCGATAGACTTCCTGAATCTCGTTGACGAGATATTCGGCCAGCGCTTCGACGCCCATAACCTCGAGGATGTCGTGCGGGTTGGGCGAGCCGGAAATCAGGGTATCACCCTTCTTCACGTAGTCGCCTTCCTGCACGTCGATCACCTTGGTCTTGGGGATCAGGTACTCGACGGCTTCACCCTCCTCGGGGATGATCGCGATCTTGCGCTTCGCCTTGTATTCGCGAACGAATTCGATCCGGCCGGAAATCTTGGCGATAACCGAGACGTCCTTGGGCATGCGCGCCTCGAACAGTTCGGCCACCCGCGGCAGACCGCCGGTGATGTCGCGGGTCTTGGCGGCTTCGCGGCTCGCACGGGCGAGAATGTCGCCCACTGCGACCGTCTGGCCATCCTCGACCGACAGGGTAGTGCCCGGCGCAAGCATGTAACGCGCTGCTTCGGTTTCCCCGCTGCCCTCGGCCAGAAGGGTCATACGCGGACGCAGATCTTCCTTCTTCTTGCGGCCGGTGGCGCGGTTCTCGGTCACCACGCGCTGCGCAATGCCGGTGGCATCATCCATCTGTTCTTCGAGCGTGATACCCTCGATCAGATCCTGATACTTCACCACGCCTGACTGCTCGGTGATGATCGGCAGAGTGAACGGATCCCACTCGGCCAGTCGATCGCCGACCTTGACGTGATCGCCGTCCTTGAACTTGATCACGGTCCCGTAAGGCACCTTGTGCATTTCGCGCTCGCGCCCTTCGGCGTCGATCACGGCGATCTCGCCGCTGCGCGACAGGCTCAGGATGCGGCCCATCTTGTCGGAGATGGTCTGCATTTCGCGATATTCGACCTTACCGTCCGAAATCGCTTCGAGGTGCGAGGTTTCGTTGAGCTGCGCTGCGCCGCCAATGTGGAACGTCCGCATCGTCAGCTGGGTGCCGGGCTCACCGATCGACTGGGCGGCGATAACGCCGACCGCTTCGCCGATGTTCACCGGGGTACCACGGGCGAGGTCACGGCCATAGCAGGTCGCACAAACGCCCTGTTCGGCTTCGCAGATCAGTGGCGAGCGGATCCGGGCCGACTGAACTTCAGCCGCTTCGATATCCTTCACCATCGCTTCATCGAGCAGCGTGCCCGCAGGAACGATCAACTCGCCAGTGGCGGCGTTGATGATGTCCTCGGCCACGGTGCGGCCCAGAATACGCTCGCCAAGCGAGGCAATCACCGAACCGCCCTGCACGATCGCGCGCATTTCAAGCGCGTTCTGCGTGCCGCAATCCTCCTCGACGATGACGCAATCCTGCGACACGTCGACAAGACGGCGGGTCAGGTAACCCGAGTTCGCGGTCTTCAACGCGGTGTCCGCGAGGCCCTTACGGGCGCCGTGGGTCGAGTTGAAGTATTCAAGAACGGTCAGACCTTCCTTGAAGTTCGAGATGATCGGGGTCTCGATGATTTCGCCCGAAGGCTTGGCCATCAGACCGCGCATCCCGGCGAGCTGCTTCATCTGCGCCGGGCTACCACGCGCGCCGGAGTGGCTCATCATGTAGATCGAGTTGATCTGGGCTTCCTTGCCCGTCTCGGCATCGATCGGCTGGGCCTTGATCTCGGCCATCATCGCGTCGGCGACCATGTCACCGCACTTCGACCAGGCGTCGATCACCTTGTTGTACTTTTCCTGCTGGGTGATGAGACCGTCCTGATACTGCTGTTCATAGCCAGCAACCAGTTCCTTGGTCTCGTCGACCAGCTTTTCCTTGGCGTCAGGGATGATCATGTCATCCTTGCCGAAGCTGATGCCCGCCTTGAACGCGTGACGGAAGCCCAGCGCCATGATCGCGTCAGCGAACAGCACCGTGTCCTTCTGGCCGGTGTGACGATAGACCTGATCGATCACATCGCCGATCTCACGCTTGGTGAGCAGGCGGTTGATGATGTCGAACGGAACCTTGTAGTTCTTGGGCAGGCATTCGCCGATCAGCATCCGGCCCGGGGTGGTGACAAAGCGCTTCATCGACACCTTGCCGCTTTCATCGGCCTGCGGAACGCGGGCGATAATGCGGGTGTGCAGCGTGACTGCCTTCACCTCGAGTGCCTGGTGCACTTCGGCCATGTCCGAGAAGCGCGGCAGACGCTCGATCTTGGTGCCATCAGCATCTTCGATGAATTCGGGGGTCTTTTCCTGCCGCTCCATCGAGAGGTAGTAGATCCCCAGAACCATGTCCTGCGAAGGCACGATGATCGGCTTGCCGTTGGCGGGCGAGAGGATGTTGTTGGTCGACATCATCAGCACGCGCGCTTCGAGCTGGGCTTCCAGGCTGAGCGGCACGTGGACCGCCATCTGGTCACCATCGAAGTCGGCGTTGAAGGCCGAGCAGACCAGCGGGTGCAGCTGGATCGCCTTGCCTTCGATCAGCACGGGCTCGAACGCCTGGATGCCCAAGCGGTGCAGCGTCGGCGCGCGGTTGAGCAGCACCGGGTGTTCGCGGATCACCTCGTCGAGGATGTCCCAGACTTCCTTGCGCTCCTTCTCGACCCACTTCTTGGCCTGCTTCAAGGTCATCGAAAGGCCCTTGGCGTCCAGACGGGCGTAGATGAACGGCTTGAACAGCTCGAGCGCCATCTTCTTGGGCAGGCCGCACTGGTGCAGCTTCAATTCCGGACCGGTCACGATCACCGAACGGCCCGAATAGTCGACGCGCTTGCCGAGCAGGTTCTGACGGAAGCGGCCCTGCTTGCCCTTGAGCATGTCGGACAGCGACTTGAGCGGACGCTTGTTGGCGCCGGTGATGACACGGCCACGACGGCCGTTGTCGAACAGGGCATCAACGGCTTCCTGCAGCATGCGCTTTTCGTTGCGCACGATGATGTCAGGCGCGCGCAGTTCGATCAGACGCTTCAGACGGTTGTTGCGGTTGATCACGCGGCGATAGAGATCGTTGAGATCCGAGGTCGCGAAGCGGCCGCCATCGAGCGGCACCAGCGGGCGCAGTTCGGGCGGGATCACGGGGATCACTTCGAGGATCATCCATTCCGGGCGGTTGCCCGAATCGATGAAGCTTTCGACGACCTTGAGACGCTTGATGATCTTCTTGGGCTTGAGCGCCGACTTCGTGGTCGCCAGCTCGTCCATCAGCGCTTCACGCTCGGCTTCGAGATCGAGTTCGGCGAGCATGGTCTGCACGGCTTCGGCGCCGATGCTGGCGCTGAAGGCGTCTTCGCCATATTCGTCCTGCGCTTCGAGCAGTTCGTCCTCGGTCAAGAGCTGGTACTTCTCGAGCGGGGTCAGGCCCGGCTCGATCACGACGTAGCTTTCGAAGTAGAGGATGCGCTCAAGCTGCTTGAGCTGCATATCGAGCAGCAGGCCGATGCGCGACGGCAGTGACTTCAGGAACCAGATGTGCGCAACCGGCGCGGCCAGTTCGATGTGGCCCATGCGCTCGCGGCGCACCTTGGTGACGGTGACTTCAACGCCGCACTTTTCGCAGACGACGCCCTTGTACTTCATGCGCTTGTACTTGCCGCACAGGCACTCGTAGTCCTTCACGGGGCCGAAGATGCGCGCGCAGAACAACCCGTCACGTTCGGGCTTGAACGTGCGATAGTTGATGGTCTCGGGCTTCTTGATTTCGCCGTACGACCACGAGCGGATACGCTCGGGCGAGGCGATGCCGATCTGGATCTGGTCAAAGGTTTCAGGCTTGGCCAGCTGATTGGTGAATTTGCTGAGTTCGTTCATGACTTGGTTCCCTTAGGGGGATGAAACTCGAAGGCGGGACGGGTGGGGGCCAGAGCGCAATCGCCTGGCCCCGCGCCCCTATTCCGCTGCAATCGCGCTGTAGTCGGTCTGGTCGGCGTCGTCCTCGTCGAGGATCGACTTGAGTTCGACGTTGAGACCCAGCGAGCGCATTTCCTTGACGAGCACGTTGAAGCTCTCGGGAATGCCGGCCTCGAAGGTATCGTCACCCTTGACGATCGCTTCATAGACCTTGGTGCGGCCGACCACGTCATCGGACTTCACCGTCAGCATTTCCTGCAAGGTGTAGGCCGCGCCGTAGGCCTGCAGCGCCCAGACTTCCATTTCGCCGAAGCGCTGGCCGCCGAACTGCGCCTTACCGCCCAGCGGCTGCTGGGTGACGAGGCTGTACGGCCCGATCGAACGCGCGTGGATCTTGTCATCGACCAAGTGGTGCAGCTTGAGCATGTAGATGATGCCCACGGTGACCTTACGGTCGAACGCCTCGCCGGTGCGGCCGTCATAGAGCGTGGACTGACCCGAAGAGTCGATCCCGGCCTTGATCAGCATTTCCGACACGTCCGGCTCACGCGCGCCGTCGAACACCGGGGTCCCCATCGGCACACCGGCCGAAAGGTTGCCCGCCAGCTCGACGATATCGGCGGTGGTGCGGCTGTTGAGATCCTCGAAATACTGGTCGCCGTAGATGTCCTTGAGACGATCAACCACGGCAGCCGGCGGAGCGATGCCCGCGAAATCTTCGGCCGCGTTCGGATGCTGGGCGCGCCAGTCATCCAGCTTGGCCTTGATCTCGTGACCGAGCGCACGGGCCGCAAAGCCGAGGTGCGTTTCGAAAATCTGCCCGACGTTCATGCGCGACGGCACGCCCAGCGGGTTGAGCACGAGGTCAACCGGAGTCCCGTCTTCGAGGAACGGCATGTCCTCAGCCGGCAGGATGCGGCTGATCACACCCTTGTTCCCGTGGCGACCGGCCATCTTGTCGCCCGGCTGCAGCTTGCGCTTCACCGCGACGAACACCTTGACCATCTTGAGCACGCCCGGAGCGAGTTCATCGCCGCGTTCCAGCTTTTCCTTGCGGTCATGGAACTTGGCATCGATCACAGCGACGGCTTCGTCGTACTGGGTCTTCACCGCTTCGATCTGCGCCTGACGGCTGTCATCCGCGACCGCGAACTTGAACCATTCGAAGCGCTCGAGTTCGTCGAGCATCTCGGCAGTGATTTCCACGCCCTTCTTCGCGCCCTTGGGAGCAGCCGAAGCGGTCTGGCCGATCAGCATGTCACGCAGACGGTTGTAAGTCGCACGGTTGAGGATGTTGCGTTCGTCGGCCGCATCCTTGCGGAGGCGTTCGATTTCCTCGTTCTGGATCGCACGGGTACGGTCGTCGATCTCGATCCCGTGGCGGTTGAACACCCGGACTTCGACGATGGTGCCCGCAACGCCCGGGGGCAGACGCAGCGATGTGTCACGCACGTCGCTCGCCTTTTCGCCGAAGATCGCGCGCAGCAGCTTTTCTTCCGGAGTCATCGGGGATTCGCCCTTGGGCGTGATCTTGCCGACGAGGATGTCACCGGGGTGCACTTCGGCGCCGATGTAGACGATGCCCGCTTCGTCGAGGTTGCGCAGGGCTTCCTCGCCGACGTTGGGAATGTCGCGGGTGATGTCTTCCGGCCCGAGCTTGGTGTCACGCGCCATGACTTCGAACTCCTCGATGTGGATCGAGGTGAATACGTCATCCTTCACGATGCGTTCGCTGATCAGGATCGAGTCTTCGTAGTTGTAGCCATTCCACGGCATGAACGCGACGAGGCTGTTCTTGCCCAGTGCCAGTTCGCCCAGATCGGTCGAGGGGCCATCAGCGATGATGTCGCCCTGTTCAATCACATCGCCCACCTTCACCAGCGGACGCTGGTTGATGCAGGTGTTCTGGTTCGAACGCTGGAACTTCTGGAGGGTGTAGATGTCAACGCCCGACTGGCCGGGTTCGACATCACCGATTGCGCGGATCACGATGCGGGTCGCGTCGACCTGATCGACGATCCCGCCGCGCTTGGCTGCAATCGCCGCGCCGCTATCACGCGCCACGGTTTCTTCCATACCGGTGCCGACCCACGGGGCTTCCGCCTTCACAAGCGGCACAGCCTGGCGCTGCATGTTCGAGCCCATCAGTGCGCGGTTGGCGTCATCGTTTTCAAGGAACGGGATCAGCGAGGCCGCAACCGAAACGAGCTGCTTCGGCGAGACGTCCATCAGCGTCACGTTTTCACGCAGCGCCATCAGGTTGTCGCCGTTGTGACGCGCCGAGACCAGCTCTTCGACGAACGAGCCGTCTTCGTTCAGCTCAGCCGAAGCCTGCGCCACCGTGTGCTTCTGCTCTTCCATTGCGGAAAGATAGATCACGTCGGCGGTCACCTTGCCGTCGATGACCTTGCGGTACGGGGTTTCGATGAAGCCGTACTTGTTGACGCGGCTGAACGACGCGAGGCTGTTGATCAGGCCAATGTTCGGGCCTTCCGGCGTTTCAATCGGGCAGATGCGGCCATAGTGCGTGGGGTGAACGTCGCGGACTTCGAAGCCGGCGCGCTCACGCGTCAGACCACCCGGGCCCAATGCCGAAACGCGGCGCTTGTGGGTGACTTCCGACAGCGGGTTGGTCTGGTCCATGAACTGCGACAGCTGCGAGGAACCGAAGAATTCGCGCACTGCAGCCACGGCGGGCTTGGCGTTGATGAGATCGTTCGGCATCACCGTGCTGACATCGACCGAGCTCATGCGCTCCTTCACGGCGCGCTCCATGCGCAGCAGGCCGACGCGGTACTGGTTTTCCAGCAGCTCGCCGACCGAACGCACACGGCGGTTGCCGAGGTTGTCGATGTCATCGACTTCGCCCTTGCCGTCCTTGAGGCTGACGAGTTCCTTGACCACGGCGAGGATGTCTTCCTTGCGCAGCGTGGTAACGGTGTCCTCGCAGTCGAGGCCCAGACGCATGTTGAGCTTCACGCGGCCCACGGCCGAGAGGTCATAACGCTCGGCATCGAAGAACAGGCCTTCGAACAGCGCCTCGGCGGTTTCCTTCGTCGGCGGTTCGCCCGGACGCATCACCTTGTAGATCGCCTCGAGACCTTCATCACGGTTCTCGGCCTTGTCGGCCTTCAGCGTGTTGCGGATCCACGGACCGGTGTTGATCTCGTCGATGTCGAGCAGCGGCAGGATGTCGATGCCGGCCTTGTCGAAGGCCTCGACATGCTCGAGCGTCAGTTCGTCACCGGCTTCGATGTAGATGCGGCCCGTGCTTTCATCGATCATGTCGCGCGCGGCGTAGCGGCTGACGACTTCCTCGATCGGCAGCAGCAGATTAGCGAGGCCATCCTTTGCGGCCTTGTTGGCAGCGCGCGGAGAAATCTTCGTCCCGGCCGGGAAGACTTCTTCGCCAGTGGCGGCATCAACCAGCGCGAAGGCCGGCTTGGCGTTGCGCCATGCTTCGGCGACGAACGGAATCTTCCACCCGTCCTTGGCGCGTTCCCAGGTCACGGTTTCGTAGAAGTGGTGCAGGATGTCTTCGGCATCGAGCCCGAGCGCGTAAAGCAGCGCGGTCACCGGCAGCTTGCGCTTGCGGTCGATGCGGACGTTGACGATGTCCTTGGCGTCGTATTCGAAATCGAGCCACGAACCACGGTAGGGAATCACGCGGGCCGCAAACAGCAGCTTGCCCGACGAGTGGGTCTTGCCGCGATCGTGATCGAACAGCACGCCCGGCGAACGGTGCATCTGGCTGACGATCACACGCTCGGTGCCGTTGATGATGAAGGTGCCGTTATCCGTCATGAGCGGCATGTCGCCCATGTAGACATCCTGCTCCTTGATATCGAGGACCGAGCGGGTTTCGGTTTCCTGATCCACCTCGAACACGATGAGGCGCAGCGTCACCTTCATCGGGGCGGCATAGGTGATGCCGCGCTGACGGCACTCGGTGGTGTCGTACTTCGGCTCTTCGAGTTCGTAATGCACGAAATCAAGCTCGGCAGTGCCGGCGAAATCGCGGATCGGGAACACCGAACGCAGAGTCTTCTCGAGGCCCGAGACATAGCCCGTGGTCTTGTCCGAACGCAGGAACTGCTCGTAGCTTTCGCGCTGAACCTCGATCAGGTTCGGCATCTGCACCACTTCGTGGATGTCGCCGAAGATCTTGCGGATGCGCTTCTTAGCGGTGCCCTGCGCCTTGCGGCTGCGGGTGACGGGCGGCTTCGCCTTGGTTGCCATGGAGGAGTAGGCCTCTTTAATTGGGCCACGCGGGGATGCCGCGCGGACGGGGAAACTTTGCATCGTGCCGCGCGAAAATCTGCCGTCCGCCAACGCACAAAAACCGCGTGCCCAACCCCGCCTGTTCGGCCGGTGCTGGCAGCAGCATTCTGTTCTGTGCGTCGCGAAACTGGCTGGCGTTGCTTCCTTCCCGGACCGATCCACCGCGCATGAATCAGTCTTGCTCGAAGCCAACGCGAAGCGGGCATTTAGGAACCGTACCCGACGCTGTCAATGCCGCGCCGACCCGGAGTGCGGCCCGTGCCCGCGCCCCTTTCCTACCCGGCTCTCTGGGGGCAGGCTGCGAGCCGGCTCTTTCGCATCGTCCACCCCCACGCCAGCCCGGCGCGCGTTTTGCGCCGCGCCCACTGTCCGTCCGCCTGCGTTCGCCAAAACCAAGGAACTGAAAATAAAGGTTAAATGGGCGACCAGTGAAGCGGACAGGGTGTCCGCTTTGTCCGGGAACCTGTACGCCATTTACCGAAAAACGAGACCGCCAATATTGTTTTTCAATATTATTTATTGACGATATGCCGCGAATCGGATTAGGGGTAATTTATCGAATTACGATGCGTCACTGAAAGGAACTCGATATGACCCGCTTCGCCAACACCGCCCTTGCCGCTTTTGCCGCCCTGGCGCTCTCGCTCGGCTCGATCGGCGCGATCGTCACCGTGCCTCCCGCGCAGGCTGCCGCACCGGCGGCGCTCGAACTGCCCGTGATCGCCTGAACCCGTCCGCGAAAGGAACCGCCCGTGACCAAGTCCCCCACATCCAACGACCTCCTGCTGCTTGCGGGCAAGGTCGTTACCTTTATTCTACAGGCCGCGATGGGCTTCGGCGCCGCCGTGCTGGTGTTCGTGATCGGCGCGATGGCGTTCAGCCATGACACGATTCAAGACCAACTGATCGCCGAGACCGGTCGCAGCGATCTGGTGCTGCCTCTATTTCCTTCGTTCGGCGTGCTGTTGGTCGGCCTCGCCATCGTCGCCTCGCTGTTTGTCTTCTTCGGCAGACTGCGCGCGATCATCAATACGGTGAGCGAGGGCGATCCCTTCGTCCCCGTCAATGCCGAGCGGCTGAGCCTGATGGCGTGGCTGATGCTCGGGGTTCAGCTGCTAGTTTGGGCTGCGGTTCCCTTCGCGCTCCAGCTCGTCGATTTCGTGCGGGTCTTCGGTGAGGATTCCGACGTCAAGATTGACGGCGGGTTCGATTTGAGCGGCACCCTGCTGGTCATCATCCTGTTCATCCTCGCCCGCGTCTTCCGCCACGGTGCCGCGATGCGCGAAGACCTCGAAGGGACCGTGTGATGCCCCCCATCAATGATGACCTCGAAGGAACCCGGATCATGGTCAAGCTTGACGACCTGCTCTACGCCCGCCGCATGACGCTGACCGAACTGGCCGAGCGCGTGGGCCTCACACTCGCCAACCTGTCGATCCTCAAGACCGGCAAAGCCAAGGCGATCCGCTTCTCCACCCTTGCCGCAATCTGCCGCGAACTGGAGTGCCAGCCGGGCGATCTGCTCGCCTACGAAGGGGAGTAATCAGGGCGCGGCCCGCCCCAAATTGCTTGACTCTTCCGCCCAACCCCCTAGAGGCCCGCCCCGACCGGCGGGCCTCGTGCTCTTTGTCCGGTCATCCGTCCGAGACAGTTGGTGACCGGAATATGCCGGTCTTAATTTCCAGCCTAGACGGGGAAACGAGATTCCGGCGGTCCTGCGCAAGCAGCCGCCCCGCGTGTCTGCCATGATGGCGGTACACACCCTCCTTCCCTTTCGACGGACTCGCCCGTGTTCGGAGCCAGCCGGCTCTGTGCGCGGACAAAACGTAGCCGATCGTGCGGGAGCCATCCCGTTCGGTCAAATGTGAAGGAGTATGGCATGGATCGTTCGCAGAAAGCCGACGCAGTTGCCCAGCTCAATGCGGTCTTTAACGAGGTCAGTGTGGTGGTTGTCACCCGCAACCTCGGCATGACGGTGGCACAGTCCACCGACCTGCGTAACAAGATGCGCGGCGCTGGTGCCAACTACAAGGTTGCGAAGAACCGCCTCGCCAAGCTCGCCCTTGAAAACACCGACTATGTCGGGCTGGATGACATGCTCACCGGCCCGGTCGGGCTGGCCTGGTCGACTGACCCGGTCGCGGCCGCCAAGGCCGCTGTCGAATTCGCCAAGACGAACGACAAGCTCGAAATCGTCGGCGGTTCGATGGGTTCGGTCGTGCTCGACGAAGCCGGGATCAGGGCGCTTGCCTCGATGCCGAGCCTCGACGAGCTGCGCGCCAAGCTCATCGGTCTGGTCAACGCGCCTGCGACGAAGATCGCCCAGGTCGTTACCGCACCCGCCGCGAAGGTCGCACGGGTGTTTGCCGCTTACGCGGACAAGGCAGCTTAAGAGACGTTTTTCGTCAGACGACACAATCTCGGGGCGGTTTTGCCCCGCCACAATTTGGAGTGAACCATCATGGCTGATATTGCCAAGCTTGTTGAAGAACTTTCGAAGCTGACCGTCCTCGAGGCGGCCGAACTCGCCAAGGCGCTCGAAGAAGCATGGGGCGTTAGCGCCGCTGCTGCTGTTGCGGTTGCCGCCGGCCCCGCCGCGGTTGCTGAAGCTGTCGAAGAGCAGACCGAATTCGACGTCATCCTGACCGGCGACGGCGGGAAGAAGATCCAGGTCATCAAGGAAGTCCGCGCCATCACCGGCCTGGGCCTGACCGAAGCCAAGACCCTCGTCGAATCGACCCCGAAGGCGGTCAAGGAAGGCGTGAACAAGGCCGAAGCCGAAGAGATCAAGAAGAAGATCGAAGAAGCCGGCGGCACCGTCGAGCTCAAGTAAGCTCGCCGGTCTGTTTGACCGAACGAAACAGGAAGGCGGCGCCAGCGATGGTGCCGCCTTTTTTGTCGCCCGGCGCAGCCAAGCAGCAGCGCGATTGATAGCGCCCGCGCAAGAAGTGCGCAGGTGCCTTTGCGCCAGAGGCATAGCCCTCTTCCCCTCACGCGTCGCTGCCCCTATGGGGACCGGCTTGCCTGCGGGCGGGCAACGGACCGACCATGCAGCACAACACACCTCTCTCGACGCCCGGCTGGGGGCAGGAACTGCGCGCGACGCTTGGCCTCGCTGTGCCGCTCGCGGCCACAAATCTGCTGCAGATGCTGATCCATGCGGTCGACGTGATTTTCATTGCCCGGCTTGGCGACCAGCCTTTGGCCGCCTCGAGCCTTGCTATCGCCATCTTCGGACTCACCGTCTGGGCGATGACCGGGCTGGTGGGGGCCTGCGCGCCGCTGATCGCGGCCGAGCGCGGCCGCCGCCTGCATTCGGTGCGCGAAATCCGCCGCACGGTGCGGATGGGGATGTGGGTGGCGCTCGCCTTCGGGCTGGTCGGCATGGCCATCTGCTTCGCCGGTGAAGCACTGCTGCTGGCGAGCGGGCAGGATGCCGCCATTGCCGCACTGGCCGGCGCGTTTCTAGCGACCCTGTCGTGGGCGATGATCCCGATGGTTCTGGCCGGCGTGTTTCGCATCTTCGTCGCGGCGCTCGGCAAGCCGGGCTATGCGACCGCGATCACCCTGCTCGCGCTGGGGACCAATGTGCTGGGCAACTGGGCCCTGGTGTTCGGGAATCTCGGGATGCCTGCGCTCGGCCTGATGGGCTCGGCGCTGTCGAGCGTGATCACCGCGCTGGCGATGCTGGTTGCCTATGTGTTCGTCATCGGGCGCGATCGCACCTTGCGGCGGTATCGCATCTTCGGGCGCTGGTGGCGGCCCGAATGGTCGCGATTGAAGCAGATCATGGTGATCGGATCGCCGATCGCGCTGACGGTGCTGGCCGAAGCCGGGCTGTTCAGCGGCGCGGCGCTGCTGATGGGGCGGATCGGCGAGACCGAGCTGGCTGCGCACACGCTGGCGCTCAATCTGGCCGCACTGGCGTTCCAGATCCCGTTCGGCACGGCGCAGGCCGCAACCATCAGGGTGGGCTATCACCACGGCGCGGGCGACCGGGTTGCCGCCGGGCGCGCAGGCTGGGTCGCGATTGCGATCGGCACGGGCTTCATGAGCACGACAGCTCTGGCGATGCTGCTGGTGCCGACCCTGCTGCTGCGGATCTACACTGACCCAGATTTGCCCGCCAACGCGGCGCTGGTGGCCTTTGCGCTGCAATATCTGATGTGGGCGGCGATCTTCCAGCTGGCCGACGGGGTGCAGGCTGTGGCGGCAGGCGCGCTGCGCGGGCTACAGGACACCCGCGTGCCGATGTGGATCGCGATCTTCAGCTACTGGGTGCCGGGCTTTGGCATGGCGATCTGGCTAGGCTTCTACACCCCGCTCCAGGGGACAGGGGTGTGGATCGGGCTGGCCACCGGGCTATTCTTTGCTGCCGCCGGATTGCTGTGGCGCTGGAGCCTGCGCGACAGGCTGGTTCCAGCCGCCTAGCGCACTGGGCCCGGCATGGTCGCAGGGGTGGCAGGGACCGGAATGGTCAGGCCCAACTCGTCGAACCGCAGCTTCACCGCCTCGGTCAGCGCCCATGACAGCGCGAGGTAATCCGCGTTGGTGCACCATACCCTGAGCCCGATCCGCACGGCATTATCCGCCAGCGCGGCAACGAAGGCGACCGGCGCCGGTTCGGACAGCACCCGCGGATCGCGCGCCGCCAGATCAAGCATCGCCGCGTGGGCAAGCCGCAGATCGTCTTGATAGGTGATGCCCACCAGCAATTCGAACCGGCGGGTCGGCATACGCGAGAAGTTGACGACCGGCTTGTTCCACAGCTCGTTATTCGGGACCATCACATAGAGGCCGTCAAGCTGATGCACCTCGGTGGTGAACAGGCCGATCGCTTCGACCGTGCCGTTCACGGTGCCGGCGGTGATCGTCTCGCCCACCCGGAACGGACGCTGGATCAGGATCATCACCCCGGCTGCGACATTGCTGAGCGTGCCTTGCAGCGCGAGGCCGACCGCCAGCGCCAGACCGCCGAGCGCGGCGATGATGCTGGTGGTCTGCACGCCGAACTGGGTCAGCACGGTGATCGCCACCACCACCCACAGCGCATATTTGATGATGTTGCTGAGGAACTTTGCGACCGTTGGCTCGATCCGCTCCGAACGGGTCAGGGCGCGGTCAGCCGCGCGCGACAGCAGCCGGGCCAGCACCACGCTGATAAACAGCACCAGCACCGCGCCCGCAATATGAGGCAGGTTGTCGCGCAGCCAATCCAGCGCCCGCGCGGCGACATCGAGCTCGGCATGGAGCTCGCCCTTGATCTCGGTCTTGATGGCAGAAAGAGGCTTGATGTTCATGGAGGGCTCGAGGCTCCGTGTCAGGCCACGCGCCCACGAAATAGCGACGCGGCGGGAAGGTGCGGGCACGCCGCCATAAAGCAGCCCGCCAATGCTGACCACCCTGCGCGCGGATTCGCGCGGCCAGCGAAATTTTTTACTGTCACAGGGGTTGATTCATTCCGCCGCCACGACCAAATGCGCCTCGTTGGCACTCTCGAGAGGAGAGTGCCAAGACACCTCATCATTTCAAGGAAAGGTCATAATCATGGCATTTCGTCCGCTGCACGACCGCGTTGTGGTCCGTCGCATCGAAGCCGACCAGAAGACCGCTGGCGGCATCATTATCCCCGATAGCGCTCAGGAAAAGCCGAGCGAAGGCGAAATCATCGCCGTGGGCGAAGGCGCCCGCGACGATTCCGGCGCGCGCATCACGCTCGACGTCAAGGTTGGCGACCGCGTGCTGTTTGGCAAGTGGTCGGGCACCGAAGTCAAGATTGGCGGCGAAGACCTGCTGATCATGAAGGAAAGCGACATCATGGGGATCATGGGCTGAACGCCTGATCGCTAACGCTTCTTTCAACCCATAACCTAATCTCAGGAGAAACAATCATGGCAGCCAAGGACGTCAAGTTCGGCCGCGAAGCCCGCGAAGGCATTCTGCGCGGCGTCGACATTCTCGCCAACGCCGTCAAGGTGACGCTCGGCCCCAAGGGCCGCAACGTCGTCATCGACAAGAGCTTCGGTGCGCCCCGCATCACCAAGGACGGCGTCACCGTCGCCAAGGAAATCGAACTCAAGGACAAGTTCGAGAACATGGGCGCGCAGATGCTGCGCGAAGTCGCCAGCAAGGCGAATGACTCGGCCGGCGATGGCACCACCACCGCCACCGTGCTCGCCCAGGCGATCGTCAACGAAGGCATGAAGTCGGTTGCCGCCGGCATGAACCCGATGGATCTCAAGCGCGGGATCGATCAGGCCGTGCTCGCTGTGGTCGAAAACCTCAAGGGCCGCTCGAAGGCCGTCTCGGACAGCTCGGAAATCGCGCAGGTCGGGATCATCTCGGCCAATGGCGACCGCGAAGTCGGCGAGAAGATCGCTGAAGCGATGGACAAGGTCGGCAAGGAAGGCGTGATCACCGTCGAGGAAGCCAAGGGCCTCGAGTTCGAACTCGATGTCGTCGAAGGCATGCAGTTCGACCGCGGTTACCTGTCGCCCTACTTCATCACCAACCCCGACAAGATGACCGTGGAACTGGATAACCCCTACATCCTGATCCACGAGAAGAAGCTGTCGAACCTGCAGGCGATGCTCCCGATCCTTGAAGCTGTGGTGCAGTCGGGCCGTCCGCTCCTCATCATCGCGGAAGACATCGAAGGCGAAGCGCTTGCGACCCTGGTGGTCAACAAGCTGCGCGGCGGCCTCAAGGTTGCAGCGGTCAAGGCTCCGGGCTTCGGCGATCGTCGCAAGGCGATGCTGCAGGACATCGCGATCCTGACCAAGGGCGAGATGATCAGCGAAGACCTCGGCATCAAGCTCGAGAACGTCACCGTGGGTATGCTCGGCCAGGCCAAGAAGGTCTCGATCGACAAGGACAATACCACCATCGTCGATGGCGCCGGCTCGGCCGACGACATCAAGGCGCGCGTGGCGGAAATCCGCACCCAGATCGACAACACCACCAGCGATTACGACCGCGAGAAGCTGCAGGAACGTCTTGCCAAGCTTGCTGGCGGCGTGGCCGTGATCAAGGTTGGCGGCGCGACCGAAGTCGAAGTGAAGGAGCGCAAGGATCGCGTCGACGACGCTCTCCACGCAACCCGCGCTGCCGTTGAAGAAGGCATCGTCCCCGGCGGCGGCACGGCTCTGCTCTACGCCACCAAGGCTCTCGAAGGCCTCAAGGGCGCGAACGAAGACCAGACCCGCGGCATCGACATCATCCGCAAGGCGATCACCGCCCCGATCAAGCAGATCGCCCAGAACGCCGGCCATGATGGCGCGGTGGTTGCAGGCAACCTGCTGCGCGAAGATGACGAAACGCAGGGCTTCAACGCCTCGACCGACGTCTATGAAAACCTGGTCAAGGCCGGCGTGATCGACCCGACCAAGGTCGTGCGCACCGCGCTGCAGGATGCGGCCTCGGTTGCTGGTCTGCTGATCACCACCGAAGCGGCGATCGTCGAGCGTCCGGAAGACAAGCCGGCATCGCCCCCGATGCCCGACATGGGCGGCATGGGCTTCTGAGCCGCTAGGGCGGGCGCGAGCCAGCGAAAGCTGGTTCCGCCTCGCCCAAGGCCGGCCAGCGGGGCGCCCCGCGCCCCGTCTGACGACTCGGGCTTTGCCCGAGGCGGCCCAAGCACCAGAACAGAAAACCCCGGCGGAGCAATCCGCCGGGGTTTTTTCTTGTGCGGGTTATCGGGCAAATTTGCCCGCTCATGATCGCAGGACTTAGGGTTGCGAGCCTTCATGCAGGTTGTGCCGGAACCTGCGACTGCCCGAAATGGCCACACCAGAGCGCATCATCATGTCGAAATCCCCGCTTTGCCGGGTCTCGATCGCTGCAATCGCTGCGCGGCGCACCAAGCGCGAACGATGCACCCGCACAAAGCCGTGTGGGGCAAGCGTTGCTTCGATATCGGCCATCGTCCGCCGCGCCAGCTCGCTGCCGAAACTGCCGTGCAGTTCGACATAATTGCCCGCCGCGCTCACCCAGTCGATTTCATCCGGGCGCAGCATGACCAGACGGCTGCCATCGCGCAGTTCGATCAGCGGCGTGGCACCGACCACCTCCGGGAGCCGTGCCGCAGAAACCGCGATCAGCCGCCGCGCCAGCAGGTAAATTGCAAGGATCGAGACATAGGTGATCACATCCTTGCGTGCCTCGAACACTGCCTGCCCGAGCCACGATCCGCCCGGCCCATAGTCCAATCCGGCAAGCCCGAAGGCGGTGATCCGCAACCCGGCCATAATCGCGGTGTGGGCCAGCGACAGCACCCCGCAGCCGATCGCATGGCCC
Organism: Erythrobacter sp.; assembly: GCA_023653115.1. Classification (GTDB taxonomy): domain Bacteria; phylum Pseudomonadota; class Alphaproteobacteria; order Sphingomonadales; family Sphingomonadaceae; genus Erythrobacter. Next base: position 16,898 of record JAMNXO010000016.1, on the reverse strand, counting down.
AGCGCGGCAATCCATGGCGGGCGCGGAGCGAGGCGCGCGGCGATCATGACGATCACCGGCACCATCACCAGCCATGCGACAAAGCTTGTGCCTTCCAGAACCCACGCCTGCCAAACGGGAATCGGCTGGCCCAGTGCGCGGCGCTGATCAATCATGCTGGCGGCATTGACCACCATGTAGAGCAAACCGAACCCGGCAAAGGCCAGAGCTGTGATGTGGCGCGGATCCCGCAGCATTGGCGCACCGCCCCGATTGCCGCTTGTCCCTTGATTGCCACCGTTCGTCACGCGCCCATCAGCCTTCCGTCCCTCCCGCTCCGCCAGCGATCACATTCGCCGCGCAACCGGAGCCCCCCTCCCATACGCCGTGAGCAGACTTAGATGCGATGGAGCAAGGACATGCAAGCCAACATGGAGATGAACGGCCGCCAATTCGGCCTCGACTGGCTCAGGATTGGCGCTTTTGCGCTGCTAATTCTTTATCATGTCGGGATGTTTTTTGTGCCTTGGGGTTGGCACGTCAAATCCGCGGAGCCGGTGGAGTGGGCGGTATGGCCCATGCTCGCGATCAATCCGTGGCGGCTCATGTTGCTGTTTGTGATTTCAGGCGTCGTCTCGCGCACGCTGCTGGCCAAGCTTGCCGCCCCGGGGGCGTTTGCCATCGGTCGCTCGACCCGATTGCTGGTGCCCTTGCTGGCCGGAATGGTGATCTTCGTCGCGCCGCAGCCGTGGTTCGAACTCCGCGATCAAGGGCTCTATCACGCGGGCCTCATGCATTTCTGGCTCAACGACTACTTCGAGTTCGGCGGCAGCCGCGGCACCCCTTTGCCGACCTGGAACCATTTGTGGTTTGTCGCCTATCTCTGGGCCTACACGATGGTGCTGGCGGCGCTAGCGGCGCTTCCTGCGACGTTGAGAGCGTGGTTGCAGCGGGCATTCGACGCGCTGTTTTCAGGCTGGCGACTGGCGGCGCTGCCCATCGCATGGCTGGCGTTGGTGCGACTGACACTGCATCCGGTGTTTGGCGAGACCCATGCGCTGCTCGATGATCCCTATGCCCATGCGATCTACGGCTTTGCCTTTTTCTTCGGTGTCGCATTGGTACGCTCGGCTGCAACGTGGAACACGATCATGGCGAACTGGCGAAGCCTGCTTGGCTTGGCCGCTTTGTCATGCGGCGCGCTGCTCGCCGTGCACGGTCTGAGCGACAATTCGGCACCGTGGGAAACCGCCCGGCCGCTGGTGCGTGCGGTGTTGGCGTGGAGCGCAATCCTCGGGCTGATCGGCTTTGCCCAGACCCACCTGCACCATGATGGCCCGGTGCGTCGCTATCTGACCGAGGCGATTTTCCCCTATTACATCGCGCACCAGACGATCATTGTCGCGGCCGGGTTCTGGTTGAAGCAGACTGAAGCTGGAAACGAGCTGGCGTTCATGGTCATCCTGCTGACGACCATCTTTGGCTGCGCGCTAACCTATGAATTGGCGCGAAGGATCGATTGGCTTCGGCCCCTGCTCGGGCTGAAGCGCGCAGGCCTGCAAGTTCGGCAGTCCGGAGCCAGAGCGCAGGGTTACCGCGCCTGAGCGCGTCGCCCGCGCCTCAAGCCTCCAGTTCGATGTCCCAATAGAGCCAGTCGCGCCAGGTTTCGTGGAGGTAGCCCGGCGGGAACAGCTTGCCGTGTTGCTGCAATTGCCAGCTGGTCGGGCGGATCGGGGCCTGATGCACCGGCATCCCTGCCTGTTTCGGGGTGCGTCCGCCCTTCTTCATGTTGCACGGCGCGCAGGCGGTGATGATGTTCTCCCATGTCGTCCGCCCGCCGAGCCGGCGCGGGATGACGTGATCGAAGGTCAGGTGATCGTGGCTGCCGCAATACTGGCACTGGAAGCGATCGCGCAGGAACAGGTTGAAGCGGGTGAAGGCGGGAAACTCGCTCTGCTTCACATATTGCCGGAGCGCGATGACGCTCGGGATCTTCATGTCGAGGCTGGGCGAATGGACCTCGCGGTCGTAGCTGGCGACAATGTCGACCCGGTCAAGGAACACCGCCTTGATCGCGGTCTGCCATGGCCACAGGCTCAGGGGATAGTAGGACAGCGGCGTATAATCGGCGTTCAGCACCAGCGCCGGACAGGCCGAAAGATTGCGCGTCGGGTCTTCATCGAGGCCGCGAAAACGGGCCGCTTTCTCGATCAGTTCGGCGTTGAACACGGTGAGCGTTCCTCCCTGATTGACTGCATCCTGCCTTCGCAAACCAAAGAGTCAAACCCGTGACAGGGTGGCTATCCACAGGGTCAATCTGCGGACAGCCTGTGCAATGCCTGTGGATAGCGCAAGGATATGTCCTGTGGCATGGGCATTGCCGATGCCCAATTGCGCTCCTCTTGTAACCCGGTTCGCGCCCAGTCCCAACGGGCCACTGCATCTTGGCCATGCCCTTTCGGCGATTGTCGCGCATGATCTGGCAAAGGCGAGCGGCGGGCGGTTTCTGCTCAGGATCGAGGATATTGACGGGCCCCGCTCGCGCCCGGAACTGGCCGACGAATTCCGCCGCGATCTGGAATGGCTGGGGCTGGAATGGGACGAGGTGCCCGCGCAGTCGACCCGCCTTGCCAGCTATGCCGCGGCGGCAAAGCGACTGAAAGCGCGCGGATTGATCTATCCCTGCACCTGCACCCGCAAGCAGATCGAGGAGGCGGGCGCTGTCGAGGGCTGCGATGGCCTGATCTATCCTGGCACCTGCCGGCACGCCCCGCCCGATCCGGCGCTCCCTGCGGCCTGGCGGCTCGATGCGGCAAAGGCGCTGGCGGACACCGGCCCGCTGGTGTGGGAAGACGACCTGGCCGGGCCGCGGAGCGTCGACCTGTCAGGCCTCGGCGATGTGGTGCTGGTGCGCAAGGACTTGCCCGCCAGCTACCACCTCGCGGTGACGCTCGATGATGCGGCCGACGACGTGACGCTGGTGACGCGCGGGGCGGATCTGCTGGCAGCCTCCCATGTCCACCGCACCTTGCAGGCCCTGTTGGGACTGCCGGTGCCGCGCTGGCACCACCACGGCCTGCTGACCGACGATACCGGCCAGAAACTCGCCAAGCGGCGCGGTTCGCCGGCGCTCGCCGAACGGCGTCAGGCGGGCGAGGACGGCCGCGTGCTTGCGCAGCAACTGCGCTTGCAGCATTTGCGGCTTGGAACCTGAGCGCCAAGCGTCCATTGTAGCCTCCATGAACTATGTCCTCATACCCGTGCTGCTTGTCCTGATGGGGCTCGTCGCGTTTTCGCTGATCCGAGGGATCGTCGCCTTCCTCAAGACGACCAAGATCGACCTCGAAACCGGCGAAGGCTCGACCGCGACCGATATGCAGCTCGCCCAGAACAAGGCGATGTTCGCGCGCGTGAAGTATCAGGCCATGGCGATCGGGGTGGTCATAATTCTAGGTCTGCTGGCCGCCGGCAACTCCTGACGGCGCCTCTATGGTCAAGCTCAACCGGATCTACACCCGCACCGGGGATGACGGGACGACAGGCCTGGTCGATGGCTCGCGCTGCCCGAAGTTCTCCGCCCGGATCAAAGCAATGGGGCTGGTGGACGAGGCCAATAGTGCAATCGGCCTGGCAATCTGCGCGCTGACCGATGCCGCCCAACGCGCCTCGCTCACCCGCGTGCAGAACGATCTGTTCGATCTCGGCGCAGACCTTGCCACCCCGGCGGAGAATGACGATTTCAGCCCGTCCGACATGGTGCTGCGGATCGTCGCATCGCAGCCCGAATGGCTGGAGCAGCAGATTGATGCGCTCAACGAACGGCTGGAACCTTTGACCAGCTTCGTGCTGCCGGGCGGGAGCGAGGCAGCGGCGCGCGTCCATGTTGCGCGGGCCACCACGCGCGCGGCGGAACGGGCGATGGTGGCGCTGTCTGCCGAAGTTCCGGTCAATCCGGCGGCGCTCGCCTATATCAATCGCCTGTCCGACCTGCTGTTTGTCCTTGCCCGCGCCACCAATGATGATGGCCGCGCGGATGTGAAGTGGGTGCCCGGGAAAAACAGGTAGCGCGCTAATCGCTAGCTTTTGCAGGAACCCCTCGCTAACAGCGCGGGCAATTGCTGCACCTGCGAAGGAACACACCATGCGCAACATTGCCGTTATCGGCGCCGGCCAGATGGGGACCGGTATCGCCCAGACTGTCGCCGCCAATGGCATGACAGTCCTGCTGTCAGACGTCGATCTGGCCCATGCCGAGGCGGGCAAGGCCAATGTCGAGAAGGCGATGGTCAAGCTGATGGGCCGCGGCAAGATCGAGGCCGCCGAGGCCGAGGCGCTGCTGGCACGGATCACCCCGGTCGCCGATTACGCGCCGATGAGCGAGGCTGATCTCATCATCGAAGCCGCGACCGAGCGCGAGGCCGTCAAGAACGCGATCTTCGAGGCGGCCGGCAAGGTGCTTTCGGCCGGTGCGATCATGGCGTCGAACACATCGTCGATTCCGATCACCCGCATGGCCAATTTCTCGCCCGATCCGGCGCGCTTCATCGGGCTGCACTTCTTCAATCCGGTGCCGGTGATGGGGCTGATCGAAGTCATCCCCGGCCTTGCCACCTCGCCCGCGACGACTGACCGCGTCACCGCCTTTGCGCGCGGGCTCGGCAAGGAAGTGGTGCTGAGCCAGGACGAGCCGGGCTTCGTGGTCAACCGCATCCTGCTCCCCATGATCAACGAGGCCGTGTTCGTACTCGGCCAGTCGACCGCGGGCATCGAGGATATCGACAAGGGCTGCCGTCTGGGCCTCAACCACCCGATGGGGCCGCTGCAACTGGCCGATTTCGTCGGGCTGGATACCTGCCTCGACATCATCAAGGTGCTCTACAAGACCACCCGCGACAGCAAGTATCGCCCGGCCCCGCTGCTGGTGAAGTATGTCGAAGCCGGCTGGCTTGGCCGCAAGACCGGGCGCGGGTTCTACGACTATACTGGCGAGTTTCCCGTTCCCACCCGCTGAGGCGGCACGCGCCACTTATTGCGGCTGAATGCCGAGCTTGGGCGAGGAGACCTCCGCTTCGTCTTCCTCTAAGGCGCGCGGCTCGGCCTCCTCCGGCCCGGGGGCCGTGTCGCCGGCCTCGCTCTCGGGCGTCTCGGCGACCGGTTCTTCGGTAAAATCGCCGAACACCGGATCCCCGGTGCCGCCCCAGCCTGCGGCAGGATCGAGCGGCTCGATCTCTTCGCTGCGTTCTTTCGGGCGGATGCGCGCTTTTTCGGTAACCGCGCCGCGTTTCTGATCGACTGTGCCGACCGCTTGATCAAGCACGCCGCCGCCGCCCTGCGGGCCAACAATCACAACCGCACCGAGGATGGTCATCCCGGCGAACATGAGCGCGGCCTTGGGATTTGTAAGAAGGCTTTTCGACATGCGCCGCAGCCTAGCGCGGGTTCGGTTAAGCTATGGTGGATGTCAGCCCCGCGCCTGCGGCAGGGCACGCTTCCATTCGTAAAGCAGATCGAGCGCCTCGCGCGGGGTCAGCGCGTCGAGATCGGCATCGCGCAAGGCTTCGGCGAGTTGCTGTTCGGGAGAGGCGGGCTGCGGTTCGGCGCGCAGGGCGGCGAATAGCGGCAGATCGCCCAGTCCAGCGGCGATCCCGCCGGTTGCCTCGCGGGTGGCTTCGAGCTTTTCGAGCACCGCCTTGGCACGCTCCACCACCGGCCCCGGCACGCCTGCCAGCCGCGCCACAGCAAGGCCGTAGGAGCGATCCGCCGGGCCCTGCGCCAGTTCGTGCAGCAGCACCAGATCGCCCTGCCATTCGCGCGCGCGCACATGATGCAGCGACAATGCCTCGCAGGTCTCGGCCAGCCGCGCGAGTTCGTGGTAGTGGGTGGCGAACAGGCAACGGCAGCGGATCTGCGAATGCACCGCCTCGGCCACCGCCCAGGCGAGCGCCAGCCCGTCATAGGTCGACGTGCCGCGCCCGACTTCATCAAGGATCACGAAGCTGCGGCCCGTCGCCTGCGCGAGGATGGCAGCGGTCTCGACCATCTCGACCATGAAGGTGGAGCGGCCGCGCGCCAGATTGTCCGCCGCGCCGACGCGGCTGAAAAGGCGGTCGACCAGCCCGATCCGCGCCGCGCTGGCGGGGACAAAGCAGCCCGCCTGCGCCAGCAGAACGATCAGCGCGTTCTGGCGCAGGAAGGTCGATTTGCCGCCCATGTTTGGGCCGCCGATCAGCCACAAGCGGTTGTCGCTTGCCAGCACGCAGTCATTGGCGACAAAGCGCTCACCCGCCTTGGCGAGCGCGGCTTCGACCACCGGATGACGCCCGCCGGTGATGGCGAGCCCGGCGTCTTCTGCGATTGCGGGGCGGCACCAGTCGCCCTCCGCCGCTCGTTCGGCAATCCCGGCAGCGACATCGATCCGGGCGAGCGCGGCGGCGGTGGCGGCGATGGCTTCGCGCACGGCGACGACTTCGGTGACCAGCTCTTCGAAGTGCGCCTCCTCAGCCGCCAGCGCGTGGCCGCCCGCCTCGGCAATCCGCGCAGCCTCCTCGTGCAGCTTCAGCGAGTTGAAGCGCACCGCGCCTGCCATCGTCTGGCGGTGGGTGAAGCCGCTGTCCGGCGCCATCAGCGCATCGGCATGGCGCGCGGCGACCTCGATGAAATAGCCAAGCACGCCGTTGTGGCGGATTTTCAATGTCGCGATGCCGGTCTCGTCGCGGTAGCGCGCCTCCATCACGGCAATCGCGCGGCGCGCATCGCCCGACGTGGCGCGCAATTCATCGAGCGCCGCGTCATAGCCATCGGCGATGAAGCCGCCATTACCGCGCTCGGTCGGCGGGGTCGGCACCAGCGCGCGCGCCAGCCAGTCGGTCAACGCGCCGTGGCCGGTGAGCCGGGCGAGCACATCGTCCAGCAGCGCAGGGCGATCCGGTGCGCCGCTCAACCAGTGATGCAGCCGCGCCGCTTCGCTTAAGCCGTCGCGCAGCTGGCCGAGATCGCGCGGGGATCCCCGGCCCGCCACCACCCGCCCGAGCGCGCGGCCCAGATCGGGGATGGCGCGCAGGCTATCGCGCAGCTGCGCCCGTTCAATCGGGCGATCACGCCAGAACTGCACCAGTGCGAGCCGCGCTTCGATCGCTTGGACATCAAGCAGCGGCGCCGACAGGTCTTCGGCAAGCAACCGCGAGCCCGCGCCCGTAACGCAGCGATCCACCGCGCCGATCAGGCTGCCCGCGCGGCCTCCCGTGGTGCTTTCGAGGATTTCGAGGCTTGCCCTTGTGGCCTCGTCCATCGCCATGCCAGCCGCGGCCGCGCGCGCCACCGGGGGCAACAGCAGCGGCAGTTTGCCGCGTCCGACGTGATCGAGATAGGCGATCAGCCCGCCCGCTGCGCCCAGCATCGCGCGGGTGAAGGCACCAAAGGCATCGAGCGTGGCCACCCCATGGAGCGCTTTGAGCCGGTCGGCCCCGGCATCACTGGCAAAGGTGCTGCGGGGGCGGAAAATCGCGTCATCAGGGCCATGCGCCCAGTCCTCGGGCACCACCACCTCGCTCGGGGACATTCGCGCGAGCGCCGCGCCGAGCATGTCGGGCGCGCAGTCCTCAAGCACCATGGCGCCGGTCGAGACGTCACACGCCGCAATCCCTATCACACCGCGCAGCTCCGCCAGCGCGGCCAGCACATTGGCGCGGCGCGGTTCGAGCAGGGCTTCCTCGGTCAGCGTGCCCGCCGTCACCAGCCGCACGATCGCCCGGCCCACCAGCGCCTTGGACGAAGGCGTGCCTTCGCGCTTGGCCCGCGCCTTGGCCTCGTCGGGCGTTTCGACCTGTTCGGCAATCGCGACCCGGCAACCGGCCTTGATCAGCCGCGCCAGATAGCCTTCCGCCGAGTGCACCGGCACCCCGCACATAGGGATTGGCGCACCTTGATGCTCGCCCCGCGTCGTCAGCGCGATGTCGAGAATAGCGGCGGCTGTTCGCGCGTCTTCGAAGAACAGCTCGAAGAAATCGCCCATCCGGTAGAACAGCAGCGCATCACCCGCCTCTTCCCGCAGCGCGAGGTATTGCGCCATCATCGGTGTGGGCTTGGAATCGGGGAGCGCGGCCATCCTGCGGGCCTAGCCCTGCGCGCCGCGATTCGGAATGTCCGGCGCTTGCGCTTTCCCCCGAACTCGGGCGATTTCGGCCCTATCGCTTGCCGCTCCGCGCGGTTAATGAGTGGCCCGGGACAAACGGCGCGTCAGCAAGGGGATCGAGCATCATGGCCGAAGAGAACAAGGGCGGCTTCACCGCACGCGAGGCGCTGTTCTATCACGAGACGATCCGGCCGGGTAAGCTGGAGATCGTCGCGACCAAGCCGATGACCTCGCAGCGTGACCTCAGCCTTGCCTATTCGCCCGGCGTGGCGGTTCCGGTGGAGGCGATTGCGGCCGATCCGGCGCTCGCCGCGCGTTACACCGCCAAGGCCAATCTGGTGGCGGTGATCAGCAACGGCACCGCGATCCTCGGCCTCGGCAATCTTGGTGCGCTCGCGTCCAAGCCGGTGATGGAAGGCAAGGCGGTGCTGTTCAAGCGCTTCGCCGACGTCGATTCCATCGACATCGAACTCGACACCGAAGATCCCGAAGCCTTCATCAATGCGGTCGCGCTGATGGAGCCGACTTTTGGCGGCATCAACCTTGAGGATATCAAGGCGCCGGAATGCTTCATCATCGAAGCCGCGCTGCGCGAGCGCATGAAGATACCGGTGATGCATGACGACCAGCACGGCACCGCGATCATCACGGCTGCCGGCCTGCTCAACGCCTGCCACATTACCGGGCGCGAATTCAAAGACGTGAAGGTGGTGGTCAATGGCGCAGGCGCAGCGGCGATTGCCTGCACCGCGCTGATCAAGGCGATGGGCGTGCGGCACGAAAACGTCATCATGTGCGACCGTTCCGGCCCGATCACTCCGGGGCGCGAAGGCGTCGACCAGTGGAAGAGCGCCCATGCGGTCGCCACCACGGCCACCAGCCTGGAAGAGGCGCTGGTGGGCGCGGACATCTTCCTCGGCCTTTCGGCAGCGGGCGCATTGAAGCCCGAGTGGGTCAAGAAGATGGCCGACAAGCCGATCATCTTTGCGATGGCCAATCCGGTTCCGGAAATCATGCCCGACGAAGCCAAGGCGGTGCGCCCCGATGCGATCATCGCCACCGGGCGCAGCGATTTCCCGAACCAGGTCAACAACGTGTTGGGCTTCCCCTTCATCTTCCGCGGCGCGCTGGATGTGCAGGCGACCACGATCAATGAAGAAATGAAGGTCGCCGCCGCGCACGCCATCGCCGAGCTGGCGCGGCGTCAGGTGCCAGAAGAAGTCGCCTCGGCCTATGGCAAGAACCACAAGTTCGGCACCAATTACATCATCCCTGCCCCGTTCGATCCGCGCCTGATCGAGGTCGTCTCTTCGGCGGTCGCCAAGGCGGCGATGGATTCGGGCGTGGCCAAGGCGGGGATCGAGGATTTCGATGCCTACCGCGTGGCGCTGCGCTCGCGCCTCAATCCCACCACCTCGGTGCTGACCGGCGTGTATGAAAGCGCCGCCGCGAACCCCAAGCGGATGGTGTTTGCCGAAGCGGAAGAGGAAGTGGTGCTGCGCGCCGCAATCCAGTTCCGCGATTTCGGCTATGGCACGCCCATTCTGGTGGGCCGCACCAAGGCAGTGCTCGACAAGCTGCACCAGCTTTCGGTGAGCGATCCGGCCAGCTTCGAAATCCAGAACTCGGCCGATAGCGAGCACGTGCCCGCGATGGTCGACTATCTCTACAAGCGGCTGCAGCGGCGCGGCTACACCATGCGCGATGTGCGGCGGATGGTGAACCAGGATCGCAACGTCTTCGCCTCGCTGCTGGTAGCGCTGGGGCACGGCGACGGTATCATCACCGGCATGACCCGCACCTTTGCCCAGACCGTGCGCGAGGTGAATCTGGTGCTTGATCACAAGCAGGGCGCGCTGCCGTTCGGCATCCACATGATGATCGGCAAGAACCACACCACCTTCCTCGCCGACACCACCATCAACGAGCGTCCCAACGCCGACGAACTCGCCCATATCGCCAAGGAGACCGCTGCGGTCGCCCGCCGCATGGGCCACGAACCGCGCGTCGCGTTCCTCAGCTATTCGACCTTTGGCAATCCCTCGGGCCAATGGCTCGGGAGCATCCGCGAGGCGGTGGCGATCCTTGACCGCGAGGAGCCGGGCTTAGAATATGAAGGCGAAATGGCGCCCGATGCCGCGCTCAACCCCAAGGTGATGGCGCTCTATCCGTTCAGCCGCCTGTCCGGCCCGGCCAATGTGCTGATCATGCCGGGGCTGCAATCGGCCAACCTTTCGGCCAAGCTGCTGCGCGAATTGGGCAGCAACGCCACCATCGGCCCGATGCTGATCGGTATGGAAAAGCCGGTGCAGATCGTGCCGATGACGGCGACCGTGCCCGATGTGCTGACGCTGGCGGTGCTGGCCGGCGCGGGCGTGGTGGGGTGACCATCCTGCGCGCCGCCGCCGTCTACTGGGCGGCGGTGTTTGCGCTGGGATTTGTGCTTGGCACGATCCGGGTTACATGGCTCATCCCGCTGGTCGGGCTGACGCCGGCGACGCTGATCGAGCTGCCGCTAATCCTCACGGGAAGCTGGTTGGCGGCTGGTTGGGTGCTGCGCCGGTTTCGGATTGCGCGCCCCTTGGACGCGCTGGCCGTGGGCGGACTCGCCTTTGCCATGCTGATGGCGGCGGAATGCGCGCTCGCTTCGGTCCTGACCGGGCAATCGCCGGCCCAATGGCTCGCCGGACTGCGCCAGCCGCACGCGCTGCTTGGATTGGCGGGTCAGGTGGTCTTCGCGCTGATGCCGTGGTGGCGGGCGCGGGGCTAGTTCAGAACCGTCGCTGCACCCAACCATCTTCGATCTGCTCGCGGCGGTCGCTGCGGAGGAAGTAAGCGCCCATCAGCATGAATGGCAGCACCACCAGCATGTGCAGCAGCGCGCCAAAGCGGCCCATGAAGGTGTCGGCGACCGAGCGCTGGGGGTCGGCGGGATCATAGATCACGGGGACGGGCCGCCCGACATCGAGCTCGGCTTCGAGGCGTTTGAGCCGCAGCGGGCCCGTTTTGGTCCACGCCCGGCTGAAATGGCCTCGGAACGTCTCTCCCGTGCGTGCGGTGAAGGTGAAGGCCAGTTTGCGCCGGTTGCCGATGGTGTCGTAGCCCGCGATCTGCCCGGTGGTGCGCACCCCGTTCATGGCAATCAGGTTGGCATCGACCAGCGCGTAACCCCCGACGCAGAAGAAGAACCCGCCGATGAGCAGAAACAACCCGCCAAACACGCCCTTGGGCCCCATCGTCCTGCTGCCCGCCTAGCGTCGCCGGAAGCGGAAATACCAGACCTCATGGCCATAGACCGTGCGGGCCTTGTGCTCGTAGCGGGTCTCGGGCCAGCCGGAGGGGCGCACCTGCCAGTCGGCGGGTTTCTCGACCACCCACTCGAACAGGTCGGTGTGGCGCTGCATCACCATCAGGGCGTGGCGCAGGTAGACATCGTGATCGGTGCCGAAGCGGAACTCGCCGCCGGGCTTGAGCTTGTCGGCGATCAGCTTCACCGGCCCGTCGTTCATCATCCGCCGCTTGGCATGGCGCGCCTTGGGCCAGGGATCGGGGTGGAGCAGATAGAGCATCGTCAACGCGCCATCGGGGATGCGCGCGAGCACCTCCAGCGCGTCACCATGATGCAGGCGGATATTGGCGAGGCGCTGGTCCTCGACATGGGTGAGCGCCTGGGCGACCCCGTTGACGAAGGGTTCCGCGCCGATGAAGCCGTGATCGGGCAGCAGATCGGCGCGATAGGCGAGGTGTTCACCCCCGCCGAAGCCGATCTCGAAATGCAGCGGGCGGGATTCGCCGAACAATACTTCAGATGTCACCGGCCCCTCAGCCGGCACGCTGATCTTCGGCAACAGGTTATCGACCAGCGATTGCTGGTGCTTGCGCAATTTCTTGCCGACCGAACGGCCATAGAGCCGCGCAATGGTGGTCGGATCGCCTTCCTTGAACGCTGTCATGGGCGCAGGCGTTGGCACGCGGTCTGCCGCGGCACAAGAAAATCGTGATGGACGTCAGCGCGCGCTTTGGTGATTAGGGCTCATGCCTAGCCAGCCGCCCGTTTCCCCTGCAGCGCTCACCGGAAAGGAACTGGAGATTCTGCGCCTGCTCGCGGGCGGGCACACGGTGAAATCAATCGCGGCGGGGCTTGGTCGGTCGGAGGCGTCGATCAATGAGCGGCTGCGCGAGGCGCGGCGCAAGACCGGCATTGGCAGCAGCCGGGAGCTGGCGCGGCTGCTCGATGCCCAGAAAATCTGGGACAAGAATATCGATCTGTCGCAGCGCGATTGTCCCGGCGACCATGCGTCCGTTCCCCACACACAGGGGTTCGAATGGACGAAAGGACGAATTGCCATGCTCATCTCACTTCCCGCTGCCGCGCTGGGTCTTGCCCTGTCTGCAGCCACGGTCATGCCGCAGCCCGCCGTCACCACGCAGGCCGCCGTTGCCAACGCAGAGGCGCCATCGCCGCTCGCCGGGCGGTGGTCGCTTGATGTGGCGCGCATTCCGGAGGAGGAGCGCCCGCGCGCGGTGACGATCATCTTCGAGCCCGTAGCAAGCGGAGGCTGGCACACGGTGGTGACGATCGAGGCCCCCGACGGCGCCCTCCAGCAGGCGGAATCGACCGCGGCGCTCGACGGGGTGGCGGTGCCGGTCTCCGGATCGATGGGCTTCATCAATGCGGTCTCGCTGCGCCAGCCGGAAGCGAATACGCTGGTGATGACCCTCGGCAAGGACGGCAAGCGGGTCTCGACCCGGGTCTACACCGTCGCGGACAACGGCAAGACCATGACCGAGACGATCGTCTGGGCCGCCGAAGGAATGCCGGACATTGTAACGACCACCTTCAATCGGGTCGGCTGAAACGCGAACGCCCGGAGTGTTTCCACCCCGGGCGTCCGAATTCGATGATGAGGCTGCCCGCAGGTGCCCCGAAGCGCAGCTGAGGGATCAGCACCGAGGACGAGCGCGCGGAGGCGCGCTCGAAAAGCGAATTACGCCGCTTCCATTTCCTCGTTCGGGTCGCGCAGCACATAGCCGCGGCCCCACACGGTCTCGATGTAGTTCTCGCCGCCGCACGCCAGCGAAAGCTTCTTGCGCAGCTTGCAGATGAACACGTCGATGATCTTGAGTTCCGGCTCGTCCATCCCGCCGTAGAGGTGGTTGAGGAACATTTCCTTGGTCAGCGTCGTGCCCTTGCGCAGGCTCAGCAGCTCGAGCATCGCATATTCCTTGCCGGTCAGGTGCACGCGGGCACCATCGACTTCGACCGTCTTGGCGTCGAGGTTCACGGCGAGCTTGCCGGTGCGGATGACCGACTGCGAGTGGCCCTTCGAACGGCGCACCACGGCGTGGATACGGGCGACCAGTTCTTCCCGGTGGAACGGCTTGGTCACGTAATCATCGGCGCCGAAGCCGAAGCTGCGCACCTTGGAGTCCATTTCGCTGATACCCGAAAGGATCAGCACCGGGGTCTGCACCTTGGCGACGCGCAGCTTCTTGAGCACGTCGTAGCCATGCATATCAGGCAGGTTGAGGTCGAGCAGGATGATGTCGTAATCATACAGCTTGCCCAGATCCAAGCCTTCTTCGCCCAGGTCGGTCGAATAGACATTGAAGCCTTCGGTCGTGAGCATAAGCTCGATCGCCTTGGCAGTGGTCGGTTCGTCTTCGATCAGCAGCACACGCATGGCTGGTCCCCTGTTTGCCCCTGGTAACCCCCGCTTAGGAGAGGTTGCCGTGAATTAACCACGACGCTTCTCACCAAAAAAGGTTAATAAGACGTTTAAGGCGTTAACGTTTTGAAGTGAGTCTTTCGAGTCACACTCGGCGAGACCCCGTTCGCTGGCGGATAGAACCTTAAACAGCCCGCGTCGCCTTCGGGAAATCCCTAAGATGCGCTCGCGAGCTTTTTAGCCCTGCGCCGCTCGGCAGAGGATCCCAGCCCGATCGCCTCGCGATATTTGGCGACGGTGCGGCGGGCCAGATCGAAGCCTTCTTTCTGGAGCATTTCGGCCAACTGCTGGTCGGACAGGATGTTCTTCGCGGTCTCGGCATCGATCAGCGCCTTTATCCGCGCCTTGATCGCAGCGGAGGATGCCCCCTCACCATCAGCCGAGGCGACCCCGCTGGTGAAGAAGTATTTCAGTTCGAACGTCCCGCGTTCGCACCACAGATACTTGTTGCTCGTCACCCGGCTGACGGTGCTTTCGTGCATCTCGATCTTCTCGGCCACTTCCCGCAAGGTGAGCGGGCGCAGGTCGGAAACCCCGCGGCGGAAGAACCCGTCCTGCTGGCGCACAATCTCGGCAGCCGTCTTGAGGATCGTCTTCTGGCGCTGGTCGAGCGCGCGGATCAGCCAGTGCGCATCCGCCAGCTTTTCCTTCAGCCAGCCCTGCGATTCCTTGTTGGCCGCGCCGGCGTTGAGTTCGAGGAAATAGTCGCGGTTGACGATCAGCTTGGGCAGCGTCTCCTCGTTGAGGGTGATGTCCCAGCCGCCTTTGCCATTATCGGTAAGGAGAATATCGGGCACCACCGTGCTGGTGGCAGACGGCGCGAACGCAAGGCCGGGGCGCGGATTATAGCTGCGCAGTTCGCGCAGCATATCGGCAAAATCCTCGTCATCCACGCGGCACAGGCGCTTCAGCCGCTCGACCTCGCCGCGCGCCACCAGATCGAGATTGTCGATCAGCGCCTTCATGCAAGGGTCGTAACGATCCGCCTCGCGCGCCTGGATCGCGATGCATTCGGCCAGATTGCGCGCCCCCACGCCGGAGGGATCGAGCGACTGCACCAGCCGGAGCGCGGCCTTGGCATCGAACACATCGACGCCGAGATCGTCCGCCACCTCGTCCAGCGGCGTGGGCAGGTAGCCTGCATCATCGAGCAGGCCGATGATATGACGCGCGATATGGGCCATTTGCGGATCAGGAGCGACCGCGCCGATCTGCGCTTCGAGGTGCTCGACCAGCGTCAGCTCGGCAGCGCGCAGCTGCTCCCAATCGGGCATCTCGGCGAAGTCGCCGCCGGAGCCTGCCGCAGCCGCGCCCCATTCGGCGTCACGGGCATTGCGTGCCTCGCCGTCGCCGGTGTCCCAATCGCGATCGACCGAGGCCAGATCCAGCGGCGCATCGCCCTCCCCGCCGCCGCGCAGCATCAGCTCATCAGCAGAAGCACCCTCCGGCAGCGGCTCAAGCGCCTCGCCGCGCTCGGGCTCCGCCTCGGCCGGCGCGGCTGTATCAAGCAGCGGATTGGCTTCCATCGCCTCGGCAATGAAGGTTTCGATCTCGAGATTGGAAGCCGCCAGCAGCTTGATCGCCTGCTGCAGTTGCGGCGTCATTACCAGCGATTGTGTCTGCCTGAGATCAAGGCGGGGGCCTAATGCCATCGCGTAACGCTAGAGCGTGAAGCTCTCGCCGAGATAGAGCCGCCGCACGTTCTCGTCCGCGACCAGTTCCTGCGGGCTGCCGGCGAACAGCACCTGCCCGCCATAGATGATGCAGGCGCGGTCGACGATGTCGAGCGTTTCGCGCACGTTGTGATCGGTGATCAGCACGCCGATACCGCGGGCCTTGAGGTCGCGCACCAGCTCGCGGATGTCGCTGATCGAAAGCGGATCGATCCCCGCAAACGGCTCGTCGAGCAGCATGATCGAAGGCTTGGCCGCCAGGGCGCGGGCAATCTCGCAGCGCCGCCGCTCGCCGCCCGACAGCGCCATCGCGGGGGATTCGCGCAAGCGTGCGAGGCCGAATTCATCCAGCAACCGCTCCAGCTCGCCCGCACGGGTGGCCGCGTCCGGCTCGACCAGTTCGAGCACGCAGGTGATGTTCTGTTCCACCGTCATGCCGCGGAAGATGCTGGTTTCCTGCGGCAGATAGCCAAGGCCGAGGATCGCGCGGCGATACATCGGCAACTTGGTCACATCCTCGCCGTCCATCAGGATGCGGCCCGAATCCGGCTTCACCAGCCCCATGATCGAATAGAAGCAGGTGGTCTTGCCCGCGCCGTTGGGGCCGAGCAGGCCGAGCACTTCGCCCTTGGCCACCGTCAACGAGATATCGGTGAGCACCGCGCGCTTGTCATAGCTCTTGGCGATCGAGATCACCTCGAGCCCGCTGCCCAGCGGCTGGGCTGCGGCGGAGGCATCGGTGGCCCGTTCGGAGAGCGTGGACTCGGTCATCACTCGCGGTCTTTAGCACCCCTGAAGCCCTAGGAAAGACCTCGAAGGTGTTTGGCGGGATTTTTGCTTAGTCGCTGTGGCGTTGTGGACTCGCACAGCAAACTGCGCGCGATTCCCGCTGCTTGCAGGGCGGCCGATGCGCGGTGTGCAACAATGGGGCGAATTTCCACGCCATGTTGCAAGTCTGTGAAGGCTTTGCGATACTCACCGCGAGCACACTTAACCGTTGGGGAGCGGCACGATGGTGAAAGCGACCGGGCAAAAGCAGGCACACGCAGCAGCCAGAACGCGGGTGCGCGACTGGCGCAGGGCAATGAGCGATCATGTCGCCTATGGCTTGCTCGTCTACACGGGCTTGCAGATTTTCGTCACCGTCAAGGCACTGAGCGAAGGCACCTCGGGCCTGCTGCCCTATCTCGCCCTGATCGTGCTGGTCGCAGGGATCATCCCGGCGCTGCGCTGGTTCGAGCGCCGCTGGGCCGCGCTGGACGACGATCAGGCCGCCGACGAAGCCTATGCTTCCGCCTTCCGCCGCGACGTCATCGGGCTTTGGTTGCTGGCGATCGGCCTGCCCTTCATCCTCACCCTGCTGTGCAAGGCGGTATTGAGTGTTTT
>JAMNXO010000030.1 GCA_023653115.1 Erythrobacter sp. | reverse complement strand
TCGCAGCCGCGCTCTTCGAAAATGCGGGCGGCGTTGGGGTCCATCTTGTCGGAAATGAGAACTCTGGGACGGGTCATGGGAAATTCCTTCCAGTCGTCATCCCGGACTTGATCCGGGATCGTGCGCGACACGCGCTAGGGAATAGGGGAGAGCGGCCCCGGCTCGCAGGCCGGGGCGACGCAAACACTAACGGCAAAATCAGCCGTTCTTGACCTTTTCGTAGGCCCATTCGATCCACGGCAGCAGGCGATTGACGTCCTCCTGCTCGACGGTCGAACCGCACCAGATGCGCAAGCTCGGCGGCGCATCGCGGTAGCCGTTGAAGTCGAAGCCGACGTTGCGTTCTTCGAGCAGCTTGACGATCTTCTTGGGCACGCCCGCCTTGTCGTCATCCGAGAGGCTGTCGTACCAGTCGCCCTGGAACACCATACAGACGCCGGTATTGGTCTGCTGGGCCGGATCGGACGCCATGTTGCGCAGCCACGGGGTGGCCTCGATCCAATCCTTGACGATCTTGGCATTGGCATTTGCCCGCTCGACCAGCGCCTTGCGCCCGCCGATCGACTTGGCCCATTCCAGCGCCGCGATGTAATCTTCGGTCGCCAGCATCGAGGGCGTATTGATCGTCTCGCCCGCAAAGATGCCGAGGTTGAGCTTGTTGCCCTTCTTCATGCGGAACAGCTTGGGCATCGGCCACGGCGGATCGTAGCTTTCGATGCGCGCGACCGCCTTGGGGCTCAGGATCAGCATCCCGTGCTGCGCTTCCGAACCCATGACCTTCTGCCACGAGTAAGTGGTGGCATCGAGCTTCGACCAGTCCATTTCCTGCGCGAAGATCGCGCTGGTGGCGTCGTTGATGGTGATGCCCTCGCGGCCCGGCTCAAGCCAGTCGGTGTTGGGGATCATCGCGCCGCTGGTGGTGCCGTTCCAGGTGAACACCACGTCATTGCGCTGCGGGATGGTGGTGAGATCGGGGATCTCGCCATAATCGGCGGTGAGGACCTGCAGGTTGGGCAGCTTGAGCTGCTTCACCGCGTCCTGGATCCAGATATTGCCGAAGCTCTCCCAGGCGGCGACCGTGACCGGGCGCGCCGGATCGAGCATCGCCCACATCGCGGCTTCGATCGCGCCGGTGTCGGATGCGGGCATGATGCCGATCAGGTAATCGTCGGGAATGCCGAGCAGTTCGCGGCTCAGATCAATCGCGTACTTGAGACGCGCCTTGCCCAGCGCAGAACGGTGCGAGCGGCCAAGCGATTCGGTTTTGAGCTTATCCAGCGACCAGCCGGGGAATTTTGCCGTGGGGCCCGAGGAAAAGAACGGGCGTTCAGGCTTCAGCGTCGGCTCGTGCTGGAGCCCGCGTGCGTACTCAGTCATGTATTCTCTCCTTGCAGAGAGCTCGCGCGGCGTTGGGACCGCGTGGCCCGCTGGCCGCTCTAGAGACGCATGGTGACAAGTCAATGAAGAAAGGATCGGATATCGGAATTGCGCTGCATCGCCCCTCGCCAAGCGGCGCGAATGTGACTAATCAGACCGCTCCATGAACATTTCCGATCTTCGCATTGCCCTGTTCAGCGGCAACTACAACTACACCCGCGACGGGGCCAATCAGGCGCTGAACCGTCTGGTGGGCTCGCTGCTGGCCAAGGGCGCGAAGGTGCGCGTTTATTCGCCCAAGGTCGCCAATCCCGATTTCCCGCCGACGGGCGATCTCGTCGGCCTGCCGAATGTGCCGATGCCGGTGAAGGGCCGCGGCGAATATCGCCTGCCAACCGGTCTGGGCGCGGCGGTGAAGCGTGATCTGGAGGAATTCCGGCCCAATATCATCCATGTCTCCTCGCCCGATCCTTCGGGCCATGCCGCGCTGCGCTGGGCGCAGGATCACGACATTCCGGTGCTGGCCAGCGTCCACACCCGGTTCGAAACCTATCCGCGCTATTACAAGATGGCCTTCCTCGAGCCGCTGATCATCCGCCTGCTGCGGCGCTTCTACAACCGCTGCGACGCGCTGGTCGCCCCGTCGAAGTCGATGATCGACGAGCTGCTGGCGATGGAGATGCACGCGGACATCGGGCTGTGGAGCCGCGGAGTGGATCGCACGGTGTTCTCCTCCGGCCGGCGCGATCCCGAATGGCGGCGCGCGATCGGGCTGGCGGATGATGATGTCGCCATCGTATTCCTCGGCCGGCTGGTGATGGAAAAGGGCCTCGACGTCTTTGCCGAAACCATCGTCCAGCTGCGGGCACGCAATGTGCCGCACAAGGTGCTGGTGATCGGTGACGGTCCGGCGCGCGGATGGTTCGAGGCGAACCTGCCCGGCGGCATCTTTGCCGGGTTCAAGACCGGCGAAGGGCTGGGCCAGGCGCTCGCCAGCGGCGACATCTTCTTCAACCCGAGCGTCACCGAAACCTTCGGCAATGTCACGTTGGAAGCCATGGCCAGCGGGTTGCCGGTGGTGGCAGCAGGAGCAACCGGCAGCGCCAGCCTCGTTGCCGAAGGCGTGACCGGACGGCTGGTGGTGCCGACCAGCAAGGCCGCCGACGCCAACGCCTTTGCCGAAGCGCTTGCGCCCTATTGCCTCGATCCCGCCCTGCGCGCGGCACACGGGGCGGCGGGCGAGACGCGCGCCTGCGAATACAGCTGGGAAGCGATCAACGCGGTGGTGGCTGACACCTATGTCCGGCTGGTCGAAGCGCGGGGAGCGGTCCAGCCTGCCGAGGCTGTTAGAGCGGCCTGACGCCGCGCTAACGCAGCACGCCCGCTTTCACCATGCGCTGCGAGTAGAAGAGCAGGAAAAAGGTCACCACCCAGATGGCCACATCGAGCCCGGGCGACTTCATGTCCGCCGGAACCTCAATCACCACGTAGTTATAAGCGGTGGTGCCGATCAGCCCGATGGTGGCGATCACCATCGCCGGAAACGCCAGCCGCGAGCGCAGCAGCAACAGCACAGAGCCCGCCAGCGCGCCCCACACGCCCAGCGCCCAGAACGCGATCGCGCCGGGCGGGTAGCTTTCCATGAAGGTGATTTGTGAGGGCGTCATGCCGAGATCGGCAAGCTTGCCCGTCACCGTCATCACATAACTCAGCACGCCCATCGCATTGAACAGCAATGTCAGGATGCCGGCCACCCAGAGATGCCACGGTGTCTTCGGGCGCGGGTTCAGGATGTTACTCACGCGGCGTTCCTCCCCATCCGCTGCGACCCGGATGGAGAGGGAATACGTCTTTGCCGCGTCAGCCGCAATCGGCGGGTGTCACAGCCGCTCGATGCGCTTGGCCATTTCGTCGATCATATCGACGATCTCGTTGATGGTGCGCTCGTCGAGCTTGCCCGCACGAGCGCGGTTCTTGAGCACAGAACCGAGATTGCCCATCGCGCGGAACACGTCATGCGAACGGACGGTCGAAGTGCGCTCGCCGTGGCGGCCAAGGCGGCGCAACAGGGCTTCGACCTCGTCCTTGCGGGTCGCGAGTTCGGCGCGGCCTTGATCGGTAGCGGCAAAGGGCTTCTTGGCCCCTTCGGCCTCGGCCTCGGCAATCGCGCCTTCATCCTCGAGCAGTTGCAGCGTCGGGTAAACCGCACCGGGGCTCGGCGCATAGGCGCCGCCGGTCATTTCCTCGATCGCCTTGATCAGCTCGTAACCGTGGCTGGGATTTTCGTCGATCAGCGCCAGCAGCGCGAGGCGCAGCTCGCCCTGGCCGAACATCCGCCCGCGGCGACCACGGCGGCCGGCGCCGCGCATGTCATCGCCGCCTTCGCCCTTGCCCTCATCGGCGTCTTCTCCGCCAAACGGGCCGTCTTCGGTAAAGCGCCCGCGCATCTTCCAGGCGGGGCCGCCAAAGTTGACATTGCCGTTCATCGCCATCGTCGCCATCGCCTCGGCCAGCTTGTCCCAGCCGTTGCCGCGTCCATATCTGTTCCAGCTCATCGCATTTCCTTCATGCGTTGTGATACATCCAAGATATATCTTAGACCTATCTTCGCAAGGGGTGTGCCTGCGGAAGTTTCCAATTTCCGCCGACAGGCCTATCACGCCCGATGAATGACTGATCTGTTCGGACAAGATGCATCACCGCCTTCGCCCGGCGCGCCCGCAGCTGACGCGCCGCTGGCTGACCGGCTGCGCCCAGCCTCGCTGGCCGAGGTGGTCGGGCAGGAACACCTGACCGGCCCCGAAGGCGCGATCGGGCGGATGGTGGCGGCGGGCAAGCTCGCCAGCATGATCCTGTGGGGGCCGCCCGGCACCGGCAAGACCAGCATCGCCCGCCTGCTCGCCGATGCCGTGGGGATGCGCTACGTCGCGATCAGCGCGGTGTTCTCGGGCGTGGCGGACCTGAAGAAGGCCTTTGCCGAGGCCGAGAAAATGGCCGGTGCAGGGCGCAAGACGCTGTTGTTCTTGGACGAGATCCACCGCTTCAACCGCGCGCAGCAGGACGGCTTCCTCCCCTATATCGAGCGCGGGGTGGTGACGCTGGTGGGCGCAACCACCGAGAACCCCAGCTTTGCCCTCAACGCCGCGCTGCTCAGCCGCGCGCAGGTGCTGGTGCTGAACCGGCTGGGCGAAGAGGCGCTGGCGGAACTGCTGGCGAAGGCGGAGAGCCTTGAAGGCCCCCTCCCCCTCACCCCCGATGCGCGCGCCGCGCTGATCGCGCAGGCCGATGGCGACGGGCGGTTCCTGCTCGGACAGGCGGAGACGCTCTATGCTGCGGGCCTTGCTGAACCGCTCGACCCAGCGATGCTGGGCAGCTTCCTGCAACGCCGCGTGGCGGTGTATGACAAGGACCGCGACGGGCATTACAATCTCATCTCCGCGCTCCACAAAGCGGTGCGCGGGAGCGATCCGCAGGCCGCGCTCTACTGGCTGGCGCGGATGCTGACCGCGGGCGAAGAACCGCTGTTCCTCGCCCGGCGGCTGGTGCGAATGGCGGTGGAGGACATCGGCCTCGCCGATCCCCATGCGCTCCCGCAATGCATGGCCGCGATGGAGGCCTACCGTTTCCTCGGCAGCCCGGAGGGCGAATTGGCGCTGGCGCAGGCCTGCCTCTATCTCGCCACCGCGCCCAAATCGAACGCGGTCTATCTGGCGCAGAAAGCCGCATGGAAAAGCGCCAAGGACACCGGCAGCCTGATGCCGCCGATGAACATCGTGAACCCCGCGACCGGGCTGATGGAGAGCCTCGGCTACGGCAAGGGCTACACCCATGATCACGACACGCCCGAGGGCTTTTCGGGCGACAATTACTGGCCGGACGAAATGGCGCCCGAGCAGTTCTACACCCCCGTCGAACGCGGGTTTGAGCGCGAGGTGAAGAAGCGCCTCGAGTATTGGGACAAGCTGCGGAACGAGCGGGGGTGAGCCGCTTCACTCACTTCCTTGCGGTCGACTGGTCAGGCGCGAAGGGCGCGCGGCAGAAGGGGATTGCGCTGGCGCTGGCGAAGGCCGCGGGCGGCGCGCCGGTGCTGCTCCCCCCGCCCGATCCCAAAGGCTGGGCGCGTAGCGAGGTGCTAGCTGTGCTGCTGGATCTGCCGGGGGCAACGCTGGTCGGGCTCGATCTCGGGATCGGCCTGCCGTTTGCCGATGCGGGCGCGTTCTTTCCGGGCTGGGATGCCTCGCCTGCCGATGCGCGCAGTCTTTGGGCACTCATCGACGGGTTGTGCGTAGGTTATCCGCATCTTGAATCGGGCGGATTTGTCACCCATCCCGAGGCCGCGCGCTATTTCCGTCACGGCAAGGACGCGACCGGCGACCGCTTCCTGCTCCCCGATGCGCCAAGCCGCGAAGGTCGTTTCCGCGTCGCCGAAACCGCCCAGCGCAGCCAGGGCGTGCGGCCAGTGAGCAACTTCAATCTCGTCGGCGCAGCGCAGGTCGGCAAGTCGAGCCTGACGGGGATGCGGATGCTCCACCGCCTCGGCGGAAAAGTGCCGGTGTGGCCGATTGATCCCCTGCCGGAGAGCGGCTCGGTGGTGACCGAAATCTACACCTCCGTCGCAGCGCGATTGGGCGGCATAACCGGCGCGGCGACCAAAGTGCGCAGCATCGAGGTGCTGAACGATGTGCTGGACGCACTCGGCTCGCCGCCGGTTACAGGCAACGGGGCGATCGACGATCACTCCTCCGACGCGCTGCTGACCGCCGCCTGGCTGCGGCACGTCCACAGCCAGCGCGATCTGTGGCACCCACCCAGTCTGACGCCCGATGTCGCCCGCACCGAAGGCTGGACTTTCGGCGCGTTCTGAGATTATGGCACGGGTGGAAAGCCGGCTTAGCTCAGTTGGTAGAGCACCTGATTTGTAATCAGGGGGTCACGAGTTCGAATCTTGTAGCCGGCACCAATATTTTAGGGTCACTTTCGGATGTCTGGAGCAGTTCCATGGACTGCTCAAGCGCGCTAGAATTGTACACGTACCCGCAGCGCGCAAACGCCCAAAAGGCACCGGGCAATACGCCCGAACGGGTATATTTATCTTCATTCTAATGTTCATTAGCGGCGCCCGCCACTGTATTCTGGCGCCCAACATTTAAGCGTTGTCGCCTTTGCCCATCCGCTGGCTCTGAGTCCTGCCGAGCGGTTTATGAAAGCCGCGCAATGATTTCCCTAAAGCTCCTGAAGAACCTGATTGCCGTCCTTGTGGCGTTTTGGGCTGCACTCTCAGCCACGGCCGCGTCAGCTGGCACGCCCTCGATCACGTTTGATCGCGGCTATGTCGGGGAGTACACCTCCGCGATCAACGGCCCCGTGAACATGTTCGCGCTCGACGGCGGGACCCCGGATCTCAACATCCAGTCCGTCACCATTACG
>JAMNXO010000001.1 GCA_023653115.1 Erythrobacter sp. | reverse complement strand
TGGCGGACAGGGTGGGATTCGAACCCACGGTAGGCTTGCACCTACGGCGGTTTTCAAGACCGCTGCCTTAAACCACTCGGCCACCTGTCCGTGAACCGCCCCCTAGCCAGACTTTGCGCGCAAGTCATCCCCAGTTCGGTTGTTGGGAATTCAGGCAAGGTGTGACATCCCTTGCAGGTGATGATTCCCCGCATCCTTCCCGCCGCTATCCTTGCCCTTGCTGCCCTTGCGCTGGGCGGCGCGCCCAATGGTGCGCAGCCGGCCACGGCGCAGGTTTCCGCGAGCGACGGGATCGCGTTCGAGACCTATCTCGAAGTGCTCAAGGCCCGCGCGCGCGCCGAGGGCGTCAGCGCGGCCACAGTCGAGCGGATGACGGCAGGCCTCACCCCCAATGCGGCGGTGATCCGGCTGGATCGCAACCAGCCCGGCAGCGCGACGGTGCGCGGCTATCCACCGCTCGCGCCTTATATCGCCACCCATGTCGATGCGGCGCGGATCGGTGGCGGTCGCAGCGTTTACGCCCAGCACCGCGACCAGCTCGCCCGGATCGAGCGCGAGACCGGGGTGCCCGGCGCGATCATTGTCGCGATCTTTGGCCACGAGACCAGTTACGGACGGGTCAAAGGCGATTTTGATCTCGCCCGCAGCCTTGCCACCCTCGCGTGGGAAGGGCGGCGGCGCGAGCTGTTTGCCAGCGAATTCGTCGCGCTGATGAAGATCGCCGATCGCGGCTTTGCACGCGAACAGCTGGTGGGCAGCTACGCTGGCGCTTTCGGCAATCCGCAATTCCTCCCCAGCGTCTATCTGCGCCTTGCGAAAGATGGCGATGGCGACGGGCGCGCGGATATCTTTGCCAACCGCGCTGATACCTTCGCCTCGATCGCCAATTATTTCCGCGATGCCGGATGGCGCGAGGGTCAGCCCTGGGGCGTGCGTGCCGCGGTGCCGGAGGGCTTCAACGTCGCGGCCTACAAGACCCGTCTCGCTGCGCCGCTGTGCCCGCGTGTGCATGAGCGCCTGAGCGTGTGGAAGACCGTCGCCGAATGGCGGATGCTGGGCGTCGTGGCGCAACGCGGCGTCGGGGATGAGGTGATGGTCTCGCTGTTCCAACCCGATGGCCCGGGCGCACCGGCGTGGCTGGTGACCGGCAATTACCGCGCGATCCTCGAGTATAATTGCTCGAATTACTACGCGATGAGCGTGGGCCTTCTGGCTGACGAAATCGTGAACTGAGCAGGGTGCGCGCCTCGCCAAGCGGCCGGTGTAGTTCTATAGCGGCACCTGTGACCATGGCTCTGTTTCAACGCTTCGCACTGTTCCTGATCCTGCTTGGCGCGCTGGGCTTGCCTGCCCATGCGCAGCGACTGGGCGAACGGGTGCCGCCGGCCGTCCCCCGCGCTGACGAGGCGCCGGTTGCGATGCTGATCGATATCACCAGCGGACAGGTGCTCCACGCACGCAATCCCGACCGGCGCTTCATGCCCGCCTCGGTCACCAAGGTGATGACGCTCTATCTCGCCTTCGAACTGATCGAGCAGGGCAGGCTCGATCCGGCGCAGGTGTTCACCATGAGCCCGCAGGTGGCGCGCGAGTGGCGGCGCAAGGGTTCAACCATGTTCCTCAATGCCGGCGAACGGGTGCGGGTCGATGATCTGCTGCTCGGCATCGCCAATGTTTCGGCCAATGATGGAGCAGCAGTGCTGGGCGAGGGGCAGGCCGGATCGGTCGCCGCTTGGACGCAGGCGATGAACCAGGCTGCACGCGGGATCGGCATGAGCGGCAGCCATTTCGGCACGCCGAACGGGTTTCCCGATGAAGGGCGCACCTTCACCACCGCCAATGATCTGGTGCGGCTGGCGCGCGCGATGGTAACCCGGCACCCCGACAAGTTCGGCTATTATATCGGCCGCGCCGGTTTCGATTACAAAGGCATCGCGCAGGTCAATCACGATCCGCTGATTGGCCGGGTGGCGGGCGCTGACGGGATCAAGACCGGCTTCACAAACGAATCGGGCTTCTCATACCTTGGCACCGCGCGGCGCAACGGCCAGCGACTGGTGCTGGTGCTCGCTGGTGTCGAGAATGGCCGCCTGCGCGCGCGACTGGCGCGGGCCTATATGGAATGGGGCTTTGCCGCATTCGAGCGCCGTCCGCTGTTCGCGCCCGGCCAGACCGTGGGCGAGGCGCGGGTGCAGAACGGCGCTGCGCGCAGCGTGGCGCTGGTCGGCAAGGGCGCAGTGGCGGTCAACCTGCCGCGCGGCAGCAACGGAAAGCTGGTGGCCACATTGCGTTACGAAGGCCCGCTGCGCGCCCCGATTGCCAAAGGGCAGGAGGTGGCTGTGCTCGAAGTCACCGCGCCCGGCGTCGCGCCCGCCCGCATCCCGCTCTACGCCGCCGAAGCGGTGGCGGTTGCCGGGCCCTTTGACCGGGTCATCAACGCGGTTGCGGGTCTGTTTTCGTGAGCGGCGCACCTGGCCGGTTCATCGCTTTCGAGGGCGGGGAGGGGGCGGGCAAGTCCACCCAGGCCGGACTGCTGGCCGAGGCGCTGCGGGCATCCGGTCTCACAGTGGTTACCACCCGCGAGCCGGGCGGCACGCCGGGGGCCGAGGCGATCCGCGCGCTGCTGCTCGATCCTCCGGGAGCTGGCTGGCCGCCGCAGGCTGAAGCACTGCTGTTCGCCGCCGCCCGCGCCGATCATCTTGCGCACCTGATCCGTCCGGCGCTCGCCCGCGGGGAGTGGGTGGTCTGCGACCGTTTCGTCGATTCAAGCCGCGCCTATCAGGGCGGTGCCGGCGGTTTGGGAGACGATGCGATCCGTGCGCTCCACGCCTTCGGCAGCGATGGCCAGCGGCCCGACATGGTAATCCTGCTCGAAGCGGACGAGGCGGCATTGGCTGCGCGCCTGGCCTCCCGCGGTGAGGCGGCCGATGCGATTGAAAGCCGTCCGGCAAGCTATCACCGCGCTGTTGCCGAGGCCTTCGGCGCCATTGCGGCGGATGATCCTGCCGGGATTGTCCGGATCAATGCCACCGGTTCGCCGGCTGATGTCCACGCCCGCATCCTTGCCGCACTCGGCCCCCTGCTCGGCGGAGCGGGCGCATGACCGATTGGCCCAATCATGCCGAAGCATGGCGCCAATGGCGCGACGCGCTGGACGGGGAGCGGATTCATCACGGCTGGCTGCTGGCGGGCAAGGCGGGGCTCGGCAAGCGTGACTTTGCCTTGGCCGCTGCGCGAGAATTGGTGGCCGAGGCGGGCGTGCCGCAGCCCGCAGGCGAACACCCCGATATCCTCGTCCTCACCTATGGCCCGAAGGACGACAAGGCTGAAAAGGCGCAAGCCGACGGCAAGCCGTTCGAGCGTGCGCGCAGCATCCGGATCAAGCAGATCCGCGCGATGCAGCGCCGCCTGATCACCCGACCGACGCTGGGGAGCCGCCGCGCGATCATTATCGATCCGGCGGACGATATGGAAAAAGCCGCCGCCAACGCGTTGCTCAAGAGCCTGGAGGAGCCACCGGTTGGCACCTTCTTTCTGCTGGTGACTCACCGCCCCGCGCGCCTGCTGCCAACGATCCGCTCGCGCTGCCGGACGCTGCGTTTCCCGGCGCTCGCTGACAGCCAACTGGCAGCCATGCTTGGCGAGGCTGGCCTGCCGCCCGATCCGGCTGCAATTGCGGCTGCGGAAGGCTCGTTCGGCGCAGCGCTGCGTTTTGCCGCGCAGGATCTCGCCCCCGTCGCGCGGGTCATCAGCGCGCTGATTAGCGGCGGCGACGATGGCTTTACCGGGCGCGGCGAACTCGCGCGGTTGATCGGCCCGCGCGCCGATCGCGAGCGTATCCAGGCCGTGCTCGATCTTGCGCAATCGCTCGTTGCCCGCGCTGCGCGGGCGAGTGACGATCCCCGCCAGCGCGCGCGGATGGTTGATACGCATAGCGCGCTGGTCAGTCTCGCCGCCGAGGCGCCCACCGCGAATTTCGATCCCGGGATGCTGCCGTTCGAGATCGGCAGCTTGCTTGTCGCGGCTGCCCCCGCTAGCGAACCGGCCCATGGCTGAGACCCCCTTCTACATCACCACCGCGATCTCCTATCCCAACGGGCGGCCCCATATCGGCCATGCCTATGAGGCGATTGCGGCGGATGTGATCGCCCGCTTCCAGCGCCTTCAGGGCCGCAAAGTCCGCTTCCAGACCGGCACCGACGAGCACGGCTTGAAGATGGCGCGCAAGGCCGAGGAGCAGGGCCGCAGTCCGAGCGATCTGGCGGATGAAATGTCCGGATATTTCCGTGAGATGTGCGATGCTTTGAATGTGTCGTATGATCGTTTCATCCGCACATCCGAGCCCGATCACCACCGCGCCAGCCAGGCGATCTGGCTGGCAATGGAGGCGGCGGGCGACCTCTATCTCGATCGCTACGAAGGCTGGTATTCGGTCCGCGACGAGGCTTACTACGACGCCAGCGAGCTGGTGGAGGGGGAAGGGGGCGAGAAGCTCTCCCCGCAAGGCACGCCGGTCGAATGGACCGTGGAAGAGAGCTGGTTCTTCCGCCTGTCGAAGTATCAGGACAAGCTGCTCGAACTGCTGCGCACGCCGGGCTTCCTGGAACCGGCAAGCCGCCGCAACGAGATGATCGCCTTTGTCGAACAGGGCCTGCGCGATCTGTCGGTCAGCCGCACCTCGTTCGACTGGGGCGTTAAGGTGCCCGGGAGCGACGGCCATGTGATGTATGTGTGGGTCGATGCGCTCACCAACTATCTGACCGGCCTTGGTTATCCTGACGATATGGGTGATTTCTGGCCCGCCAGCCTGCACCTGATCGGCAAGGATATCGTGCGCTTCCACACCATCTACTGGCCCGCCTTCCTGATGAGCGCGAACCTGCCGGTGCCGCAAAAGGTGTTCGGCCACGGCTTCCTTCTCAATCGCGGGCAGAAGGAATCCAAGTCGCTCGGCAATGTCACCGATCCGCTTGAGCTGGCGGAACGCTTCGGGGTGGACGCCTTGCGTTACTTTCTGATGCGCGAAGTCGCGTTCGGACAGGATGGCAGCTATTCACCCGAAGCCATTGTTCAAAGAGCCAATGGCGAGCTTGGCAACGCCTTCGGCAACCTTGCGCAGCGCACCTTGGGCTTCATCGCCAAGAACCTCGAAGGCTACCTTCCCGCAATCCGCGGCCATGATCCCGCAGATGCCGCCCTGTTTGAAGCAGTGAACCGGGCGATTACTGTCGACATTCCCGAAGCGTTTGAAAGCCTTGCCTTGCAGCAGGCAGTTGAAGTCTGGCTTCAGGCGGTGTTCGCTTGCAACGCCTATATCGATGCGCAGGCACCCTGGACCTTGCGCAAGACCGATCCCGAGCGGATGGAGACCGTGCTCGCCACGCTCTATATCTGCATCGCGCAGCTGGCGGTGGCGATTTCGCCCGTGATCCCGGGAAGCAGCGCCAAGCTGCTCGATACGCTGGGTATTCCGCCGGAATTGCGCAACCTTTCGGGCATTCGCAGCCACTGGTATTCGCCGCTCGCCGAAAGCGATTACCAGATCATCGCGCCTGCGCCGCTGTTCCCGCGGCTTGAACTGCCCGCCGAAGAGGAGCCGGCTGCCTGATGCTGGTCGATAGCCACTGCCACCTCGAATACAAAGGCCTGGCCGAGGATCAGGCCGGTGTGCTCGCCCGTGCGCGGGAGGCTGGTGTTGGCGCATTCCTCAACATTTCGACCCGGCAGAGCGAATGGGCGCAGGTGGTCGGCACTGCCGCGCGCGAGCCGGATGTGTTCGCCAGTGTCGGCATCCACCCGCACGAGGCCGACGCGCATCAGGATCTGGGTCGTTCTGTGCTGCTTGAGGCAACGCAACATCCCAAAGTGATCGCGATCGGTGAGACCGGGCTCGACTACTTCTATGACAAGTCGGACAGAGAGGCACAAAAGTCGCTGTTCCGAATGCATATTGACGTCGCGCGCGAGACGCAGTTGCCGCTCATCATCCACACCCGCGATGCCGAGGACGATACCTACACGATCCTTGCCGAGGAGATGGGGAAGGGGGCCTATCCTGCGCTGATCCACTGCTTCACCGCCTCGGCCGATTTTGCCGGTAAGGTGCTGGAACTGGGCCTGACAATCTCGCTGTCCGGCATTGTGACATTCAAGAATGCCAAGGACTTGCAGGAGGTTGCGAAGATCATTCCTGATGATCGCCTGCTGGTCGAGACCGACAGCCCGTTCCTTGCGCCGGTGCCGCATCGCGGGCGGGTGTGCGAGCCGGCCTATGTAGCGGATACGGCGGCCTTCGTCGCAGGCTTGCGCGGAACAGATGTGGTACAGCTGACCGCGCAAACGACGGCTAATTTCTTCAACCTTTTCAGCAAGGCGCGCCCGTGAAGGTGGTGATGCTTGGCTCGGGCACTTCAACCGGGGTGCCGCGGCTGGGCGGGCCGGACGGCGCGGGCGACTGGGGTGATTGCGACCCCGAGGAGCCGCGCAACCGCCGCACGCGGGTTTCTATCATGGTCGAGAGCGATGAAGGCCGGCGGCTGCTGGTCGATACCTCATCCGATTGCCGCGCACAGCTGCTCGCCAACCGGGTGGACAGCCTCGACGCAGTGTTCTGGACCCATGATCACGCCGATCACTGCCACGGCATCGATGATCTTCGCGTGCTTCGCTATGGCCGCGCAGGACCAATCCCGGGCTTTGCCGAGACCGAGACCGTGCGGCGTCTGCGCCAGCGCTTTGGCTATGTCTTTGCCGGACAGGACGGCTATCCCACGATTTGCACGCTCGAGACGCTCGACCGGCTGCGGATGATTGCCGGCTTCGGGGTCGAATGGTGCCAGATGGCGCATGGCACCGGTGAGACAACCGCCTATCGCTTCGAAGCGGATAGCAAGTCCATTGGCTATGCCACCGATTTCAGTGCAATTTCCGATGAAATGGTCGACCTATTTGATGGCGTCGAAATCCTTGTGAGCGACTGCCTGCGCCGCGAGCCGCATCCAACCCATGCGCATCTCGCCATGGCGATCGAGCTTGGCGAACGCTGCGGTGCCGGCCGCGTGGTGCTGAGCCATCTCGACAAGAGCATGGATTACCGCAGCCTGTGTTCTGAAGTGCCGGATTTCGTGATTGTCGGATATGACGGGCTGGAGGTTGTTGCATGACACCCGATATGCTGATCCCGATTATCAGTAGTATCGGTTGGCTGGTTCTATGCGGCGCAGCGCTGGCGTCCTATCGGCTCCATTGGAGCCAGATGGCGAAGATGGCGCTGGTGTGGCTCGCAATCTTTGTCGGTCTCTATGTGGCGGTGGAGTGGTTCCTGACGGTCCAGAACACCGCAAGCGCGCTACTATAGATTTTACATAATATATATTATCCATCTTGAGGATCGGGATGAGCCAGACCCCAATGCAGCCCCCTATCGAACGATTGCTGGCTATCATGGCGAGGCTGCGCGATCCTGAACGCGGCTGCGAATGGGATCTGGCGCAGGACTTCGCCACCATCGCGCCCTACACGATCGAAGAAGCCTACGAAGTCGCCGACGCGATTGCCCGCGACGACATGGCTGACCTGCGCGACGAACTCGGCGATCTTCTGCTTCAAGTCGTCTTCCACGCCCGCATGGCCGAAGAAGCCGGCTTGTTTGCATTTGCCGATGTTGCCGCCGCCATCAGCGACAAGATGGAGGCACGCCACCCGCATATCTTTGCGGCAGCCGGCGGAACAATGGATGAAGCGCGTTGGGAAGATCTCAAGGCCGGCGAACGCGAAGCCAAAGGCGTGACCAGCGCGCTCGACGGCGTGGCCCTGGCGCTACCCGCACTAATGCGCGCCCAGAAACTCCAGAAACGCGCTGCCAGAACCGGATTTGACTGGCCCGATCCATCAGGCTCCGAAGCCAAGATTGCCGAAGAAATCGAGGAACTTAAGTCCGCCACATCGGAGCAGGACAGGTTGGAAGAAGCCGGCGACCTGTTGTTTGCGGCAGTCAATTTTGTCCGCGCCCACGGTATCAGCGCCGAAGATGCCTTGCGCAGCGCCAATGCCAAGTTCGAGCGCCGTTTCCGCGGGATGGAAGCACTCGCCGGAGAAGACTTCGCGCGCCTGTCGCTTGAGGCTCAGGAGGCCTTGTGGCAACGTGTCAAGAAAGC
Source organism: Erythrobacter sp. (assembly GCA_023653115.1). Classification (GTDB taxonomy): domain Bacteria; phylum Pseudomonadota; class Alphaproteobacteria; order Sphingomonadales; family Sphingomonadaceae; genus Erythrobacter. The sequence continues at coordinate 590,385 of JAMNXO010000001.1, read as the reverse complement.
CGAATAGAACGATGTAATCACAAACCAAGCGTCGCGAATTGCCCCAGCTCCTTGGGGTTCAGTCGCACTGTCACCCGCCGCTGCGGGCCGCGATCCCCGACACCGGCGTCTTCCTCGGCCAGCACCTCGCCATGCGCGTGCAACCAGGCCATCCGCCGCCCGTCGGTGAGCGGCAGGATGAAGCTCACTTCTTTCGCGGTGCCCGTCAGCATCCCGGCGATGCGCTCTTCAAGCGCGGCCACGCCCTCGCCCGTTACGGCGGACAGGATCACAGCCTCCCTCGCCCCGGCGGTTTCCCGCAAATCAGCAAGCATTTCAGCGTCTAGCAGGTCGCACTTGTTCCACACTTCAAGGATCGGGATGGAACTGTCGCCGGTATCCTTGGCGACCACACCGAGATCGCCGAGCACGTCGATCACCTGCTTTTTCTGTGCGGCATGGCTTGGGTTGGCCATATCGCGCACGTGGCAGATGAGGTCAGCCCCGGTCACTTCCTCAAGCGTTGCCCGGAAGGCTGCAACCAGCTGCGTCGGCAGATCGGAGATGAAACCCACCGTGTCCGACAGGATCGCCTTTTCCACTCCCGGCAGCCGGATGGCCCGCATGGTCGGATCGAGCGTGGCGAACAGCAGATCCTCCGCCATCACCTCGGCGCCGGTCAAACGATTGAACAAGGTGGATTTTCCGGCATTGGTATAGCCCACCAACGCGATCACCGGCCACGGCGCGCGGCCGCGGCGTTCGCGGTGGAGCGTGCGGGTTTTGCGCACCTGCTCAAGCTCGCGCCGCAAGCGGCCCATGCGCTGGCGGATCATCCGCCGGTCCGCCTCGATCTGGGTTTCGCCCGGCCCGCCAAGGAAGCCGAAGCCGCCGCGCTGGCGTTCAAGGTGAGTCCAGCTGCGCACCAAGCGGCTCTGCTGGTAATCGAGATGCGCCAGTTCGACCTGCAAGCGACCTTCCGCCGTCGCCGCACGTTCACCGAAGATTTCGAGGATCAGACCGGTGCGATCGATCACCTTGCGCTTCAGCCGGTCTTCGAGATTGCGCTGCTGGATCGGGGTAAGCGCCCCGTCGACGATCACCAGCTCGGCTTCGTATTGCTCGCACCACACCGCGATGTTCTGCACCTGGCCCGAACCGAACAGGGTGTTGGGCTGCATCTTGCGAACCGGCAGCACCGCCGAATGGCCGACCACAATCCCGATCGCGAGCGCCAGCCCCTCCGCTTCAGCGAGGCGTTCGCGCGCGTCGAGATCATAGCGCAGCGCCTTAATATCGGGGCACAGCACAAGGGCCCGCGCACCGCGGGTTACCTCGTCATCAAATTCGCTCTCGAAGCTCAGTCGCCGGTCCCGTCATCATCGAACTCGCCTTCGCCGTCATCATCGCCGACGCTGAGATCGACCGGCCCGGCGGGCTGGATGGTGGAGACGGCGTGCTTGTAGGCAAGCTGCACGGCGCCATCGCGTTCGAGCAACATGCAGAACAAATCATACGCTGCGAGGCGGCCTTGCAGCATCACGCCGTTAACGAGGAACATTGTCACCTGCACCTCGGCTTCGGTGACACGGCTGAGGAACACGTCCTGCAACAGTTTCTGCTTCTTGCCTCCCGGTCGGCTCTGGAACTGCTCGGGATCGAGCGGTTGGCCCGGCATGATCGTGGAGATCGCGTGCTTGTAAACCAGCTGCGATTGGCCATCGCGGCGCAGCAGGATCGAGAAATTATCGAACCAGGTCACGATTCCCTGCAACTTCACGCCCTTCACGAGGAACATGGTCACCGGAATCTTATTCTTGCGCAGCAGGTTGAGGAAGGCGTCCTGAAGATTGCCCTGCTTGCTCGATGCGCCAGCAGTGTCGTTGCTGCGCTGTTCGGCCGGTGCGGCGCTGCGCGCAATCGGACGGGGAGAGAGCGTTCGCCCGTTTGGCATGGTCGTGGCTCCTTTTTTTGGCGGCCGGTTTTGCGGTCCGCAGATCGGTACCCCAAGCTGCACGGGGATGCAGCGGAGGCCCACTAGTGCATAATGGCAATTGCCAGCCTTGGGGACAAGGCTTGATTTGCCGAGATTGTCAGGTGTTCGGGAGAGTTACTCGCCCTCGCCGTCCTCGCGCCGGTCTGCCATGCCGAGCAGCTTCAGTTTGCGGTGCAAGGCCGAGCGCTCCATCCCGATGAAGCTCGCGGTCTTGGAGATGTTGCCAGAGAAGCGCCGGATCTGGATCGCCAGATATTCGCGTTCAAAGCTCTCGCGCGCCTCACGCAGCGGCACGCCCATGATCGCCGAGAGATTCTCGCCTGTCATCCCGATCTGCCCGCCGGTGATTTCGGGCGGCAGCATATCGGGCTCGACATTGGTGAGCTTTTCGCGCGGGGTCATGATGATCGTGCGTTCGACCACATTGCGCAGCTGGCGGACATTGCCCGGCCAGTCATAGGCCTGCAGCGCAGCCATAGCTTCCGACGAGATTTCTGGCGGCATCAGCCCCTGATCGTTGGAATAGCGGGTGAAGAAATGTTCGGCCAGAACCGGGATATCCTCGCGCCGCTGGGCGAGCGAGGGGATCGCCACCGGCACCACATTGAGGCGGTAGAACAGATCCTCGCGGAACCGCTTTTCCGCCATTTCGACGGTGAGATCGCGGGTGGTGGAGGAGACAACCCGCACGTCCACCCCGATCTGCCGCGTCCCGCCAACGCGAACAAAGCTCTGATCGGTCAGCACGCGCAGGATCCGCGCCTGGGTCGAGAGTGGCATATCGGCGATCTCGTCGAGATAAAGCGTGCCGCCATCGGCCAGTTCAAGCAAGCCCGGACGCACCTGCTTGCCATTGACCTCCTCGCCGAACAGCTCCTGCTCGAAGCGTTCGGGTGTAATCCGCGCCGAATTGACCAGCACGAAAGCGCCAGTGGCACGGCTGCTCCACGCATGCAGCAAGCGCGCAGCAACCTCCTTGCCTGCGCCCGGAGGCCCGGAGATCAGTACCCGGCTGCCGGTATTGGCAACCCGCTTCAGCGTGGCGCGCACGCCGTTGATGGTGGGGGAATTGCCGGTGAACTCGGCGCTGCCCCAGCTTCCCTCGCGCAAGCGGCTGTTCTCACGCCGCAGACGTTCAGTCTCGGTCGCGCGTTCGACCAGCAGCAGTAGCCGCTCGGCCTCGAACGGCTTTTCGATGAAGTCCATCGCCCCGCGGCTCACGGCGGCCACCGCGGTGTCGATATTGCCATGGCCCGAGAAGATGATCACCGGCAGTCCCGGCTCGCGCGCCTTGATCGCATCGAGCAGTTCGAGCCCGTCCATCTGGCTGCCGTGGAGCCACACATCGAGCAGCACGAGGCTGGGCCGGCGTTCGTCGATCGCGGCGAGCGCGCCGGTGCTGTCCGCCGCGGTTCGGCACACATAGCCTTCATCGCCAAGCACGCCGGCGACGAGCTCGCGAATATCGCGTTCATCGTCGACGATCAGGATTTCGAGCGCCATCGTCAGAATTCCTCGGTGAGCGGTTCGTGGTGTCGTGGACAAGGCATCGGGCAAGCCATCATGCGGGGCTGCCTTCGACAACGTGCGGATTGCGGGCAAACCGCAAGGTAACGCGCGTTCCCCCGCTGGATGTGCTGGCAAAGCTCATATCGCCGCCATGCTCGTCGACGATCTTGTTGACGATCGCAAGGCCAAGGCCGGTACCTTTCTCGCGGGTGGTGACATAGGGTTCGGTGAGGCGCTCGCGGTCAGCCGGAAGGCCAATGCCGTTGTCCTCGATGGTGACGGAAATAGCCTCGCCCGCATCCGCGATGGTGACCGCGATCTCGCCGGCATATTCGCCCCGCCCTTCGGCTGCGCGTGCCTCGACCGCTTCGACAGCGTTCTTGAGCACATTGGTCATGGCTTGTCCGAACTGGTGGCGATCACAGCGCACCTCGCGATCGAGCAGCCCGGCTGAAGCGACGCTGAAGGCGATGCCGGAATGGGCGACTTCCTGCAGGAACACCGCCTGGCGCACCAGATCGAGCGCATCCTCGTCGCGGAACACCGGCTTGGGCAGGCGCGCGAAGGAGGAGAACTCGTCGACCATTTTCCGCAGATCACCCACCTGACGCACGATAGTGCTGGTGAGATCATCGAACAGGTCGCGCTCGTCATCCTCCACCTGGGTGCGGTAACGCCGCTTGAGACGCTCGGTCGCCAGCTGGATCGGGGTGAGCGGATTCTTGATCTCGTGCGCGATCCGCCGCGCCACGTCCGACCATGCCGCCTGCCGCTGGTCGAGCAGCTGGCGGGTGATGTCCTCGAAGGTGATCACATGGCCGCTGGTGCCCGGCGCGACCTTCACCGCGAGGGTCAGCAACTCGGTGCCCTTGGCGTGGGTGATAACCGCGCGCTCCTTGCCCTCAGCGATCATGCGCAGGAGTTCGGGCGAGAGCGCTTCGAGCGGTTGACCGATCATGCTCGCCTCACCCTCGGGCGCAAGCAGGGTCTGCGCCGAAGAGTTCATCAGCGTCACCCGTGCATCGGCGTTGACGGAGATCACCCCGGCGGTGACGGATTCGAGCACCGCCTCGGTAAAGGCGCGGCGATCATCGATCTGGCGGTTGGCGCTGACGAGGGCCTGCGTCTGCTTTTCGAGCTGCGCGGTCATGCGGTTGAAAGCACGATTGAGCAGGCCGATCTCGTCAGCACCGGTGCGCCCTTCGAGCCGCAGCGCGAAATTGCCTTGCCCCACCTTGCGCGCCGCGCCGACCAGATCGGTGAGCGGCTTCACCTGCCGGTCGGCAAAGCGCAGGGCAAACCAGATCGCTACCCCCACCAGCAGCAGGCTCACCGCCACCAGCGCAATGTTGAAGCGCAATTGCAGCATCCGCGCGCTGCCGGTCAGACGGTCATAGGCCGACACAATCGACTGCGCACGCGACCAGGAGTTGAACATCGTCTCTTCGGTGGTGCGGGCGTTGTAGAGGAATATCCCACTGTCCGGATCGATGGGCGACAAGGCCTCGATCCGCTCGGGGCTGCCGACCACCACCACGAACTCGCCCTGCTCAAGCCGCGGGAGCGCCTTGGCACTGAAATCGAGCGGGCTGTTATCCTCGGTGAGGTTGAGGATCGCAGCAGTGCGCAAGGATCCGTCGGGCATCCGCTGGAGGATCGCGCTCTCGGAAATCTTCCGGCCCTGTGCCTGCAAGGCGTAGAAATCGGGGAAGTCCCCGTCGGTAATGGCCACGCGCTCTAGGATGAACCGCATGTCGCTCGCCATCGCCAGCGTTTCCTGCTGCACATCGCGCTGGTTGGCGTCGTAGTAATTCTGCGCCAGCGCGTTGGCGTTCTCCATCAGCCCGCGGGAGTCGTCGGAGAACCAGAAATCCACGCCGGTCTGGAACAGGAAGGCGGCAAAGCCTGCCACCAGCAGCGTCGGCAATGCGGCGACCATCGAGAAGAAGAACACCAAGCGCACGTGCAGGCGTGCGGTGCTGCCCGCTGCCCGACGCAGCGCGACCCGCCGCCCGACCAGCACCAGTAGCGCCATCGCCGGCACCAATGTTGCCATCAGCAGCACCGAGACCTGCATCGTCGGCAGCAGCGTATCGGGCGCGGTGGCGCGCGAATAGGTCAGCCAGGTTACCCCGACAGCCAGAAGCAGCGAAACCGCAGAGAGTATTTCAAGCCAGCGGAAGATGTTCGCCCGGCGCGAGGCGATGATGAACGAACGCCACCAGCGCGGCGGCTGCCGAGGGGTCAGGCTGAGGATGCGAGACTGGGGGGCGTCCATCGTTGCCCCTTTACAACAATGGTGTGGCAAATATGCAAGCCGAAACTATGCCGCTTTGCCCGCGCCTGCGTCAGGACGGCCCGGAAAAGCGATCAGGCTCAAGTCCGAGCTCGCCGATCCGCTTGCGCAGCGTGTTGCGGTTGATGCCGAGCAGTTGCGCGGCGCGCAGCTGGTTGCCCCCGGTGCGACCCAGCGCGTGCTCGATCAGCGGCTTTTCAAAGGCCGCCAGCGCGCGGTGATAGACCGTGCCGGACGGCGGCACCTCGCTGGCCAGCCATGCTGCCAGCGCCGTAGCAAAGCCCTCGCCAGCCTCGCGCGGTGCCTGACCGCTCGGCAGCACTTCCTCGCCGATCAGATCGACCAGTGTATCGGCATCGATCCGCTCCTCGCGCGCCATCAGGGCAAGGCGGTAGACGACATTGCGCAGCTCGCGGACATTGCCGCGCCAGCTGCGCTGTTCAAGCCGGGCGATGGCATCAGGCGTGAGATAGCGTCGCGGCAGGCCGTCTTCGGCGGCGAGCACCAGGAAATGCTGCGACAGCGCGCCAATATCCTCGCGCCGCTCGCGCAAGGGCGGCAATTCGATCGGCACCACGTTGAGGCGGTAAAACAGGTCTTCGCGGAATGTCCCGGCGGCAATCATTGGTGCCAGATCGCGGTTGGTGGCCGCGACAATGCGGACATTCACCGCAATTTCCTGCCGCCCGCCCACCCGCCGGATGCGTCCCGATTGCAGCGCCCGCAGCAGGCGGGTCTGGGCTTCGGCGGGCATATCGCCGATTTCGTCGAGGAACAGCGTGCCGCCATTGGCCTGTTCGAACTTGCCGATCGCCTGCGCAATGGCGCCGGTAAACGCGCCCTTTTCGTGCCCGAACAGCTCGCTTTCCACCAGATCGGCGGGGATCGCGGCGGTGTTGACCGCCACGAACGGCCCGGTGCGGCGGCTGCCAAGCTCATGGATCGCTTCGGCCACCAGCTCCTTGCCCGTGCCGCTTTCGCCGGTAATCAGCACGGTGAGATCATTGCGCAGCACGCGGGTGATCATGCGGTAGACCGTCTGCATCGCCGGGCTGCGGCCGACGAGCGGCATCCGCGCGCCATCGCTCTCGCCCTCGCCGCGTGCCTCCACATCCTCGGTGCTGGCGGTGCGCTGCCCGGCCGCCTGCCGCACGGCGTGGACCAGTTCATCGAGATCGAACGGCTTGGGGAAATATTCGAAGGCGTCACTCTCGCTCGCCCGCACGGCCGTATCGAGTGTGTTCTGGGCCGAGAGCACGATCACCGGCATATCGGGCGCGCTGCCGCGCACAGCGGCAAGGCTGGCGAGGCCGTCACCATCTTCGAGGATCACGTCGGTCAGCATCACCGCGAATTGTCCGCCTGCCAGCAACCGATCGCGCGCCGAGATGCTGGTGCAATGCGAGATCGCAAAGCCCTCGTCCTCGAGCGCGGCGATGATGACGGTGGCAATCGCCGCGTCATCCTCGACCAGCAGGATCGGCTTGGGGGGGCTCTTGGGCATGGACTAGTTCTGCCTCGCAGCCTGCGGCAGATGCAGGCGGAAATGGGTGAGCCCGGCGCGGGTGTCGCGCTCGTGACTGATGTTGCCGCTCATGTCGCGCACCAGCTTGCGCACCAGCGACAGGCCGAGGCCCTGCCCCGAAGGCTTGGACGAAACGAAAGGCTCGAACACGTGATCGCGCAAGGCCGGCTCGATCCCCGGCCCATTGTCGCTGACAGTAATCTCGATCGGCAAGGGCACCGCGCGTCCCTGCCGGATGGCGCTGAAGGCAAGGCCGCTGACAAACCGGGTCTGCACCACGATCTCCGCCGGCCCGCCCCCGCCAATCGCGGCATCGCGGGCATTGGAGACGAGGTTGATCAGCACCTGTTCCAGCGCATCGCGATTGGCCAGCACCGGGGGCAGAGAGGGATCGAATTCCTCGTGAATAACGACTTCACCCAGTTCCGAACTCGCCGCGCGCATGGTGGCAATGGCAGAGCGGATCGCTTCGTGCGGGTTGCACGGTTCGACCGCGCCGGTGCGGGTGCTGCCAAGTTGCTGCATCCGGTCGATCAGGCGGGCGATGCGATCGACCTCATCGGTGATCATCCGCGCCAGTTTCTTGTCGGCATCGGGCAGTTTGCGAGCAATCAACTGCCCGGCCCCGCGGATCGCGGCGAGCGGGTTCTTGATCTCGTGCGCCAGCACCGCGGGCGCGCCGAGCATCGCTTCGCCGCCCTGCTGGCGGACGGGAACCTCGTGTCCGATTTCGGAGATGGTCACCACCCGCCACCCCGGATAGCTGCCGAGCGGCGAGACGGTGAGATTGATGCGCGCCTCGCTGGTGCCGGTGGTGATCGCCAGATCGCGCGCCACCAGCGCCTCGTCGCCCTCCCGCAGCCGTGCTTCGACCCGGGCATCAAGCGGGCCGATCCGGTCGATCAGCCGCGTGCCGATCAACCGGCTGGCACTGGTGCCGAGCAGGTTTTCGGCGGCATGATTGACCTCGGTAATCACGCCATCTTCATCGATCAGCAAGACCGCGAAGATCATCCCGGTAATCTGCGAGCGAGCATCGGGCACCGCGCCGGAAGCATTCGCCCCTGCGGCGCGCGGCTTGCCGGGTGCTTTCATGCCTCAGGCCGCCTGCTGCAGCAGGACAGGCGCGTAGAACCGCTCGATCTCGCCCAGCACCTGATCGGGATCATCGATGAAATTGGCACGGTTGCGGAACTCGGCCGAGCCGTGCAGGCCCTTGGTGTACCAGCCCAGGTGCTTGCGGGCCATCTTGACACCCGTCTCGCGCCCGTAGTGATCCAGCATCCGGTGATAGTGCTCCACCAACACGGCATATTGCTCGGCCAGCGCGGGCGTCGGCAACGCCTCGCCGGTGCGCCACCAGTGCATCACCTGCCCCAGCAGCCACGGTTTGCCATAGGCGCCGCGCCCGATCATCAGGCCGTCCGCGCCCGATTGTTCCAGCGCCTTGGCAGCATCAGCGATGGTGCAGATGTCACCATTGACGATGACGGGGATGTTCACCGCGTCCTTGACCTTGCGTACGAAGGCCCAGTCGGCGCTGCCCTTGTACATCTGGTTGCGGGTGCGGCCGTGGACGGTGATCATCTGCACGCCGAGATCTTCGGCGATGCGCGAAAGTTCAGGCGCGTTGAGGCAGTCATGATCCCAACCCATCCGCATCTTGACGGTGACCGGCACCTTCACCGCCTTCACCGTTGCCTCCATCAGGCGCACCGCGAGCGGCACCTCGCGCATCAGCGCGGAGCCTGCAAACTGGCCAACGACCTTGCGCACCGGACAGCCGAAATTGATGTCAATGATCGCCGCGCCGTTGCCTTCCTGGATCTTCGCCGCCTCGGCCATGCTGGCGGGATCGCAGCCGACCAGCTGCATCGACACCGGCTCCTCGATCCGGTCCCATGCGGTCTTCTGCGTGCTGACGCGGGTCTCGCGGATCGCGGCTTCGCTCGCAACCATCTCCGTGACGTTGAGCCCCGAGCCATAGCGTCGCACCAGCGTGCGGAACGGCATATCGGTGACCCCCGTCATCGGCGCGAGCACCACCGGCTCGGCAACCGTGACAGGGCCGATGGCGATCGGCTTCAGGGCCGGCGGAGGGGGAAGCGTGGTCATGTCGAGGGTGTGCCTAATAATTGGGCAGGCGCATAGTGGATTGCCGAAAGCCCGTCCAGACCTTAAGCGCTCCCCCGCATGGCTAGCCTCTCCTCCCTCCCCCCATTTGCCGCGATTGTAGTGGCCGCGGGCAAGGGCCTGCGCGTGGGCGGCGATGTGCCCAAGCAGTTCCGCCACTGGCGTGGGCGTCCGCTGGTGCGCCACTCGGTCGAGGCCTTGCTGGCCGCTGGCGCGCAGCCGTTGGTGGTGGTTATCGGCGCCGATGCCCGCGATGATGCCGAGGCCGCGCTCTCCGGGCTGGACAGCGTCCGCTTCGTCACCGGCGGGGCAAGCCGGCAGGATTCGGTCCGCAACGGCCTTGAAGCGCTTGCAGACGATGCACCCGAGCGGGTGCTGATCCACGATGCCGCGCGGCCCGATCTGCCGCTTCCCGTAATCGAACGGCTGCTCGAAGCGCTGGAACGCCAGCCTGGCGCCATTCCGGTGCTGCCTGTGGTCGACAGCCTCGCGATGGCCGGACAGGGCAACATCATGGCCGGAACGGCGCAACGCGAAAGCCTGCGCCGTGTCCAGACCCCGCAGGCCTTCCGCTTCGCCGCGATCCTCGCCGCGCATCGGGCCTGGCAAGGCGCAACCCTTGCAGGCGACGATGCACAGGTGCTGGTGGCAAGCTCCGGTTCAGTTGCTCTGGTCGATGGCGATGAATGCCTGAAGAAAATCACCTTTGCGGAGGATCTTGTGGACACCATCAAAGCGCCCGCCTTCCGCATTGGCCAAGGCTATGACGTCCACCGACTTGAGGTTGGCGAGGAGCTCTGGCTGTGCGGGTTGCAGATCCCGCATGACAAGGGGCTTTCGGGCCATTCGGATGCCGACGTTGCGCTCCACGCCATCACCGATGCGGTGCTCGGCGCGATCGGCGCGGGCGATATCGGCACCCACTTCCCGCCCAGCGACCCGCAATGGCGCGGTGCGCGCTCTGCCCAGTTTCTGGCTCACGCCGTCAAGCTGGCGCGCGAGGCTGGTTACGAAATAGGCAATGTCGATCTCACACTGATCTGCGAAGCGCCAAAGATCGGCCCCCATCGCCCCGCCATGCGCAGCGCGGTTGCCCAGATCATGGGCACCACCGAAAGCGCCGTCAGCATCAAGGCGACCACCACCGAAAAACTTGGCTTTACCGGCCGCGGCGAAGGGATTGCTGCGCAGGCCATCGTCGCCCTTGCCCTTGCATGAGAGGATCACGTTCCATGACGAAGCGTATCATTGCCCCAGCCCTCGCGCTCGCAGCCCTCGCCACCGCCACCACCACCACCGCGCAGGCCCAGCAGCAGGCCTGCGTCAACGCCGCCGATCTGGGCGATGCGGTGCTCTATGCCATGCCGATCGCCTATGATGCGGTGGGCACCAGCTGCGCCCGTCAGCTCAAAGCCGACGGCTTCATGGCTCGCGACGGCGCAGGCTTCGTCGAACGGTTCCGCGCCAAGCAGGACGCGGCGTGGCCCGGCGCTTTCCGCCTGATCAAGACCTTTATGGCGCAGGAAGGCGGCGAGGCTGGCAGCAGCGATGCCGATATGACCGCGATGATCGCTGCGCTGCCCGAGGAATCGCTGCGTCCCTTCGTCGACGGGCTGGTCGGCCAGATGATCGCCGAGGAGATCAAGCCCGACAGTTGCGGCAAGATCGAGCGCGGGATGGAATTGCTCGCGCCCCTGCCCGCGGATAACCTTGCCGGGCTGTTCGCCTTCGTCGCAGAACTCGCGGATCTCAAGAGCCCGGCAGTCTGCCCCGCCAATCCGCCCGCAGCGGCCAAGTAGGGTCTGCCATGCTTCTGCCTGACGACATCACCAGCCTTGCCGCGCGCGTGGTAGCCGAAAACATCGCCGCCGGACGCACGGTCGTAACGGCCGAAAGCTGCACCGGCGGGCTGGTGGCCGGAGCGTTGACCGAGATTGCCGGGTCTTCCGCTGTCCTCGATCGCGGGTTCGTGACCTATTCGAACGAAGCCAAGATGCAGATGCTGGGTGTCGCGCAGGATATCATCGAAACCTTTGGCGCGGTCTCGATTGCCTGCGCCTGGGCGATGGCCAAGGGCGCGCTTGATCGTTCGGGCGCCGATGTTGCCGTGGCGATCAGCGGCGTAGCCGGCCCCGGCGGCGGAACGGCGCTCAAGCCGGTTGGCACAGTGGTGTTCGCACGGGTTGTCCGTAATGCCAGCGGAGAGCCCGAGGGCGAACTCAAGTTCTTCGAAGGCGGCGAAGGCCCCGATGGCCGCGCCGAAATCCGCCGTCAGGCGACGCTTTGCGCGCTCGAATTGCTGCTGCCGTAAAGCTGCGCCGCGCGGGCCTCGAAGGCTTCCACCATCTTGCGGAAGGCCTTGTCGAAATATTGCCCGGCGATCTTTTCGAACAGGCGGTTCTTGAAGGTGAATTCGACCAGGAAATCGATCTCGCAGGTGTGATCATCCACCGCACGGAAGGTCCAGACATTGTCGAGATCAGAGAGCGGCCCGTCGACGTAATGCACGTCGATCATGCGCGCCCGGTCCTTGGTGACGCGCGAGGTGAAGCTTTCGCGCAAGCTCTTGAAGCCCACCACCATGTCGGCGACCATTTCGGTCTCGCTGTCAGAACGCACGCGGGTGGCGATCACCCAAGGCAGGAACTCGCCATAGCGGCCAACATCGGCGACAAGATCGAACATCTGCTCGGCACTGTAGGGCAGCCGCCGGGTTTCACGGATTCCCGGCATTACAGCGCTGCCCGCTCCCGCGCCTTGGCCAGCTTGTCCTCCCGCGCGGCGCGCATCTTCGCAAAGTCATCGCCCGCATGATAGCTGGAACGGGTCAGCGGGGTTGCCGCGACCTGAAGGAAGCCCTTGGCCCGCGCAATCGCACCGTAAGCCGTGAAGGCCTTGGGTGTGACGAATTCTTCCACCGCGGCGTGCTTGGGCGTGGGCTGGAGATATTGCCCCATGGTGATGAAATCGACTTCGGCCGTGCGCATGTCGTCCATCACCTGATGCACTTCGAGGCGCTGTTCGCCGAGGCCCAGCATGATCCCCGATTTGGTGAAGATCAGCGGATTATGCGCTTTCACTTCCTCCAGCAGCCGGAGCGAGGCGTAGTAACGCGCACCCGGACGGATGGTGGGATAGAGACGCGGCACGGTTTCGAGATTGTGGTTATAGACGTCCGGCCCGGCCTCGCAGATCATCTCGACTGCGCGGCGCATCTTGCCGCGGAAATCGGGGGTGAGGATTTCGATCGTGGTCTTGGGCGTGGTGCGGCGCAGCGCCTCGATCACCTTGACGAATTGCATCGCGCCGCCATCGGGCAGATCGTCTCGATCCACCGAGGTGATGACGATGTGTTCGAGCCCCATCTTGGCGGCCGCAATGGCGGTGTTTTCCGGCTCCATCGGATCAACCGCGCGCGGCATCCCGGTCTTGACGTTGCAGAAGGCGCAGGCCCGCGTGCAGACATCGCCAAGGATCATCACCGTGGCGTGCTTCTTCGTCCAGCACTCGCCGATGTTCGGGCAAGCGGCTTCCTCGCACACGGTGTTGAGATTGAGCTCGCGCATCAGCCGGCGCGTCTCGTGATAACCTTCGCTCACCGGCGCGCGCACACGGATCCAGTCCGGCTTGCGCTGGCGGGCGGGACGCTCCGAAGGCGGGTCTGCAGGCGGCGTGCTGGCGAGGTCGTTCATGGGTGCCATTTAGGCACGCAAACCCCGTCCCGCAAGCGTGCGCGGCCTCGCCAGTTCGATAGGCAAACGCGCCACGAAAAAGGGCGGCAGACTCGCGCCTGCCGCCCCGCTCCTTGCGCTGGTGCGCTGTCTTAGTCGGCCGCGGGGGCCATGGTGGTGGTGCCGCTGGCGGACTGTGCGGCATAGGCCATCCACAGCCGGGCGAGCGGCGCGCGTGTGCCGTCGACCTTGGCGAAGGTGGTTTGCGCAGCGGCGTAATCGCCCACGCCCACCTGCGCGATGCCCAGACGGGTCAGCGCGGTGTTGCGATCAACCCCGGCCATCGCGAGGCTCTTTTCGTAGAAGCCCACGGCCTTGGCATACTGGCCGTAGCTGAGGAACGCGTCACCTGCGGCAAACACCGTGCGCACACCGGCAGCCGCCGCATTTGCATCGCGCTCCAGCGCCGGCAGTTCGGCCTGGTCGGTCTTGATACGGCCCGTGGCAGTCGCAAGCGAATCGGTGACGAAGATATCGTCCTTGCTCACCGCGTTCTTGGCGTAGGCCTCGTCGATCACGTCCTTCACTTCCTTGGGAAGGCGGCGCGCGTCGGCGGCTTCGATATAGTAGAGATAATCCTGCTTGTCGGCGAGCACACCGGCCTTGCGCGACAGGCGCAGCAGATCGAGAACCTCCGGACCTTCGTAATCGTTGAGATTGCGGGTCAGGTTGATCGCGTCGCGCCAGTTCTCGCTGCTCGGATAATCGGCGAGCCATGCGATCACGAAGTCATAGACCTGCGGCGTGATCTGGTTGTTGTAGGCAACGGTAATCCCGCGGCGATACCACTGCGCATCAACCGTCTGGCCAGCGGCCTTGCGTGCCTTGATCGCCTTGTCGAGGTAGTCGAGGCCGGGCGCGAATTCGCTCGCCGAGAAATAGCTTTCGGCCATCGTGATTTCGAGATCGGCAGTGGTGAAAGTCTCGGTCGCAAAACCGGCGTCGATCGCCTTCTGCAAGTAACCGCGTGACTTGGGATACTGCTGCAGAGCGTTGGCGAGCTGGTAGGCGACGAAGTTGTAGCGCGCCGAATCTGCCGGGGTCAGCTTGCCGCTGCCCAGCATCATTTCCATGCCCTTGAGCTGGAGCGCGCGATCGGACAGCTTGTTGCCCGCGTTATAGACGAGCCCGCCGGTGGCGAGCTGTTCGTCGGGCGCAACCGCCAGCGGCAGCAGCGCGTCGATCTGCGGACGCAGCGCGTTGACGTCAGTCCCCTCGGTGGCGAGCGCCGTGTTGAGCGGCTGATAGGCCGCGACGAATTCCTTGGAATACTGAGCCTTGGGCTCTTCCTTCTTCTTGTCCTTCTTCTGCGCGTGCGCAGCGCCGGTGAAGCCGGGGACAGCCAGAATCGCGGTGCCGCTTGCCAGCGCCAGAGCCAGAGCAAAGTGCCGCGCAAAGCCGGCGGTGCGCCGATGGGTCGAAGACAGCTTGTTCAATTCATCCTCCAGGTGTCGCTCGAATGCCGGGCCAGCGCCCCGCAATCGGGTCAGATATTGCCTCGCCTTTGGACGGCTGGAAAGCAATTTGCAATTCCCGCTAGGCTGAGCGGGCTGAACGGCTTTTGAATGATGGTTGGGCTGTGCGTTCACGTAGTTGCAAATGTGGAAAAACGCGCCCTGTTCGCCCTGTGTTCGTGCGCCAAGGTGGCGCAACCGGCAGCGGGGGCCTACATATAGGGCCAAGCACCGGCCTCACGCGAGGCCCGAGGCGCCGCAGCGGCTCGACAAACACAAACAGAAACGGCCCCACCCTTGAGCGACGACAGCGACATTCTCGATTCCACCCCGCCCGCACCGATGGGCGGTTTTGAACGCATCGACATCGTCGACGAGATGAAGTCGAGCTATCTCGACTATGCGATGAGCGTGATCGTCAGCCGCGCGCTGCCCGATGTGCGCGACGGGTTGAAGCCGGTGCACCGCCGCATCCTGTTCGCCAGCCAGGAAGGCGGCTTTGTCGCCGGGCGCCCCTATCGCAAGAGCGCCAAGATCGTCGGCGACGTGATGGGTAACTACCACCCGCACGGCGACAGCGCGATTTACGACGCGCTCGCCCGCATGACGCAGCCGTGGTCGATGCGCGTGCCGCTGATCGATGGTCAGGGCAACTTCGGCTCGATGGATCCCGATCCGCCGGCCTCGATGCGTTACACCGAAGCGCGCCTGGCGCGGGTCGCCAACAGCCTGCTCGATGATCTCGACAAGGACACGGTCGACTTCACCGAGAACTACGACGGCAGCCGGCAGGAGCCGACGGTGCTGCCCGCGCGCTTCCCCAATCTGCTCGTCAACGGCGCAGGCGGGATCGCGGTCGGCATGGCGACCAACGTGCCGCCGCACAATCTCGGCGAAGTGATCGACGCCTGCTTTGCCTATATGGACAATCCGGCGATAACTTCCGAAGAACTGATCGAATACATCCCCGGCCCCGATTTCCCAACCGCGCCGCTGATCCTCGGCACGCATGGCGCGCGGCAGGCCTACACCACCGGACGCGGGTCGATCCTGATGCGCTGCCGCCATGAGGTCGAAACCGGCCGCAACGACCGGCAGAGCATCGTCTTCACCTCGATCCCCTATCAGGTCGGCAAGTCGAACCTGGTCGAGAAGATCGCCGAGGCCGCCAAGGACAAGCGGATCGAAGGCATCTCCGACATCCGCGACGAATCCTCACGCGAAGGCGTGCGGGTTGTGGTCGATCTCAAGCGCGATGCCACCGCCGATGTGGTGCTCAACCAGATCTGGCGTCACACGCCGGCGCAGTCGTCGTTCCCCGCCAATATGCTGGCGATCCGCGGCGGACGGCCGGAAACGCTGCGTCTGCGCGATTTCATCCAGGCCTTCATCACCTTCCGCGAGGAAGTAATCACCCGCCGCACCAAGTTCGAACTCGCCAAGGCGCGCGCACGGGCGCACATCTTGCTGGGGCTGGTGGTCGCGGTGTCCAACCTCGACGAGGTGGTGGCGATGATCCGCAGCGCGCCAAATCCGGCGGAAGCCCGCGCGCGGTTGATGGCCAAGGAATGGCCGATCGGCGATATCGCGCAATATATCCAGCTGATCGAAGCGATCGAACCGAGCGCGGATCAGGAAGGCGGCACCTATCGTCTGTCCGAACTGCAGGTGCGGGCCATCCTTGAGCTGCGCCTCCACCGCCTCACCGCGCTTGGCCGCGACGAGATCGGTGACGAGCTCAAAGGCTTGGCCACCGCAATCGAGGGTTACCTTGCGATCCTTGCTGACCGTGTGAAGCTCTACGCCGTGATGCGCGGCGAGCTGGAGGAAATCCGCGCCACCTACGCCACCCCGCGCCTCTCCGAAATCGCGCCCGCATGGGACGGCCTCGAAGACGAAGACCTGATCGAGCGCGAGGACATGGTCGTCACCGTCACCCATGATGGCTATATCAAGCGCACAGCTCTCAACACCTTCCGCGCGCAGGCTCGCGGCGGCAAGGGCCGCTCGGGCATGGCGACCAAGGACGAGGACGCGGTGGTCGAGCTGTTCGTCACCAGCACCCACAATCCCGTGCTGTTCTTCACCAACACGGGCCGCGTTTACCGGATGAAGGTGTGGAAGCTGCCCGAAGGCGGACCAACCACCAAGGGCCGCCCGATGGTCAACCTGCTGCCGCTAGGCGCAGAGGAGCGTGTCACCAATGTGCTGCCCCTGCCCGAGGACGAAAGCACCTGGGCCAATCTCAACATCGTGTTCGCGACCGAGCAGGGCATGGTGCGGCGCAATTCGATGGACGCCTTCGCCAACATCCCCACTGCGGGCAAATATGCAATGGGCTTTGTCGAAGGTTCCGGCGACCGCTTGATCGGGGTGCAACTGCTCACCGAAGACCAGCAGATCTTCCTCGCCAGCGATACCGGCAAGGCGATCCGCTTCTCCGCCACCGACGCGCGTGAAACCAAGAGCCGCACCGGCATCGGCGTGCGCGGGATGAGCCTGAAGAAGGGCGGCAAGGTTGTAAGCATGGCGGTGCTCGATCCGCTCACCGCTGATATGGAAACGCGCGAGGCCTATCTGCGGGCCGCCGCGTGGAAGAACAACGACACTGCCCCCACCCTGCCCGCTGACCAAGTGGCAGCAATGGCCGAGGGCGAGGAGTTCATCCTTACCATCACCGCCAATGGCTATGGCAAGATTTCCTCGGCCTATGAATATCGCACCACCTCGCGCGGCGGCCAGGGGATCACCAATATCGGCACGCCCGAGAGCAATCCGGATCGCAATGGCCCGGTGGTGGCCAGCTTCCCGGTCAAGCACGGATCGCAGCTGATGCTGGTGACCGATCAGGCCAAGCTGATCCGCCTCGGCATTGATCTGCGCCACCTTGTCGATGGTGGATTCGAGAACCTCAAGGGATTCTCGATCTCCGGTCGGGGTTCGTCAGGGGTGCGCATCTTTGATGTCGCCAAGGACGAACATATCGTCGGCGCGGCCTTGATCGACGAGACCGACGCGCCGGAAAACCCGGCCGAAGAAGCGATTGCGGCAGAAATGTCCGGCGCGGGCGAACCGCCGGTCACCTGACGGGCAGCGCTGCTGTGTGATGAAAAAAGGGGCAGGCGGTGATCGCACCGCTTGCCCCTTTTTCTTTGTGCCCAAAAAACGCGCAGCCGTTACCGCACGGGCTGCTCGCCGCGCAGGCATTGCACGATGCCGGTCGCGATCATAACCTGCCCTGCGTAGTAGAGCGGCCAGATCAGCAGATCGGGCAGAACGCCCAGATCAACCGGGCCGCCGCGCGAGAAAATCAGCCAGTCGCTGATCACAAACAACACCGCTCCCGTGCCGACGCGGTAGCGCGGATAGCGGCTCATCCAAGCGGCCGAAGCCATCGCGCCAAGGAAGGCGGCGTAGACCGCGATCTCGATTTGCTGGCTCAGGAGATAGCTGATCAGCGGGGTGCCGATCAGAAGCGCGAGGCCCAGCATCCGCTGGCTCGGCGAAGGGCGGGCGCGGCGGTTGCGCAGGTAGAGCGCCACCGAAACGCAATGCGCAGCGGCAAAAAATGCGCCGCCGATGCCGAAGTAAAGCTCGATCGCCATATCGCCGAGCGCAGCCAGCACCAGCGCCAGCACCAGCAGCCCGCCGTCGATCCCGCGCCGGTCATGCGGCACCCGCAGCAGCGCGTAGAGCGCCAGCAGCGCGACTCCTGCGCCCTTCAGCAGGATGCCCCAAGTGCCTTCACCGATGGGATTATCCTTGAGGAAGAAATAGGCTGTCGCTGCGACAATGCTCGCCAGCAGCCACGGTCGTTGCTCGATCAGCGCCTGTTTTGCCATCCCTGCCCGTTCCCTTTGGCCCGCCTTACCTTCGCGAAGGACTTGCAGGCGGGCTATCACGCATTTACGCGGCTCACCATGATTGGCACCACCACTATGCACGATGTCCACATTATCGGCGGCGGCCTCGCCGGGAGCGAGGCGGCGTGGCAGCTGGCCCAGCGCGGCGTGAAGGTGCGCCTGTCGGAGATGCGCGGAAGCGGCACCATGACCCCGGCGCACCAGACCGACAGTCTGGCGGAAATGGTTTGTTCCAATTCCTTCCGCTCGGATGACGATACCAAGAACGCGGTCGGCCTGCTGCATCACGAAATGCGGATGCTCGACAGTCTGATCATGCGCGCGGGCGAAGTTGCACGGGTGCCGGCGGGCAGCGCCATGGCGGTCGACCGGGACGTGTTCTCCGCCGAAGTCGAAAAGGCGCTTCAGGCCCACCCCAATGTCACCGTGGTGCGCGAGCGGGTCGACACCCTGCCCGCCGCTGGCCTCACGATCGTCGCGACCGGTCCGCTCACGGCCGAGGCACTCGCGGCCAGCATTGTCCAGGCGACGGGGAGCGAGCGGCTCGCCTTCTTTGATGCGATTGCGCCGATCATCCATCACGACAGCATTGATATGTCGAAATGCTGGATCCAGTCGCGCTGGAACAAGCGCAACGAGGCTTCCAACGAGGGCGGTGATTACATCAACTGCCCGATGTCGCAGGAGCAATATCTCGCCTTCCACCGAGGGCTGATCGAGGGCGAGAAGTCCGAGTTCAAGCAGTGGGAAAAGGACACGCCCTATTTCGACGGCTGCATGCCGATCGAGGTGATGGCGGAACGGGGCGTCGAGACGCTGCGCTACGGCCCGATGAAGGGCGTGGGGCTCGACAATCCCTTCGACACCACGCCCGAATTTCCGCAGGGGCGCTGGCCCTATGCCGTAGTGCAGCTGCGGCAGGACAACAAGCTGGGCACGCTGTGGAACATGGTCGGGTTCCAGACCAAGCTCAAATATGGCGCGCAGATCGAACTGTTCCGCACCATTCCGGGGTTGGAGAATGCCGAGTTCGCACGGCTCGGCGGGCTGCACCGCAACACCTTCCTCAATTCCCCGCAGGTGCTCGATCGCCAGCTGCGTCTGCGCGCTGCGCCGCATATCCGCTTTGCCGGACAGGTGACGGGGTGCGAGGGCTATGTCGAAAGCGCGGCAATCGGGCTGGTGGCCGGCATGATGACCGCAGCCGAACTGGCCGGTCGCGAATGGCAGGCGCTGCCCGCCACCACAGCGATGGGCGCGCTGCTCAGCCACATCACCGGCGATGCCCAGGCCGAGACCTTCCAGCCCATGAATGTCAATTTCGGCCTGTTCCCGCCCTTGCACGATGTCGGCAAGAAGGTGCGCAAGGAAGCCTATACCGGGCGCGCCAAGTCCGATCTGGCGCGCTGGATTGCCGAAACGCGCGAGGCCGTGCCAGCCTGACGCTTCAGCACTTGCAGGCGGGTTTCTTCGCAGCAGGTTTTGGCGCGGTGGTGGCGAATTCGCGCGGCGTAAGCCGCCCGTCGCCATCCCCGTCGGCGCTCTCGAACCGCTCAACCGTAGTCACGGCCCACTCCTCAAAGGTCAGCAGGTTGTTGCCATCATCGTCCAGCGCGCGGAACGCATCCGCGCGGGTCGAGAGCATTTCGTTGCGGGTGATCAGCCGGTCGCGGTTGCGATCATAGCGAAAGAAACGCTGTTCTTCGCGGGTCAGTTCGCTCACTTCGGGCGGCGCCGGGCCTTTGAGGCTGCCCGGATTGCTGACCGGAAGCGTCTCGGGGCCGGGTGTGGGCGCACCGGATGCGGGCGGCGGCGGGGCACTGTTTTCGACTGCCGCGCGGCCTTGCCACCAGAACACCCCGACCCCGGCCAGCGCGAGGCCTGCGAAAACGCCCAATACTGCCTGTCGCAACGGTCTGCGCCCCCTTGCTGGTGAGCTAGGGGAATATACCTAGTTAGCTCAGAAAGATAGCCGCCCTGAGTGCGGCCAGTGGCGCGCCTCGCCCTTCCATCAGCGGACGCCCGCCGCCGCGCAGCGCCCGCAGCGCCAGCGCATCGAGCACCGCCAAACCGCGCAGCGCCCGCGGCATCGTCCCTGCCGGAGCGATTCGTTCCAGACCCGCCGCGATCAGCGCCGCGCGCTCATCGGCGTCGGAAACAGCCGCCGCCGCATCGGCCATGGCCCAGTGGAACCCGGCCGCAGCAATGCGCGCTGCGCTTGTCTGCCCCGCAGTATCGTCCAGCGCGCCAAAAAATGTGCTGCGCTGGGTGCCGAAAGCGTCGATCTCGGTGCGCCCGAGGCGTTCGGCGCTCACCAGCACCTCCCATCCATCCACCAGCGCCACCAGCGCCGGCTCGCGCCCTGCCCAATGCGTGCCGATTGCATCAAGCACGGCATCACCGCGCGGGCGATCAGCGATCGGCGTCCCTAACGCATCGCGCCACCAGGCAAGCCGCATCTGGCCCAGCATCGGCTCGCTTGTGCGGGCGACGATGCGTGCAAGCCGACGATCAAGTTGAAAGGCTATGCTTAACGGTGCGCGAACCTTTGGCGGGCTCCATGCCAGCGCCAGATCCGCTTCGGGCGGGAGAATATCGGAGCTTTCTGCGGTCACCGGACGGGGGCCTAGCGGCGCACCTACACGCTTGGCAAGCCGGGTGTCCCATTCGGGCACGCAAACCCTGAAAGGAACCCGAGGGAGCGCATTAGGGATCGGTTAACCACGCTCTTTGGCAATCTGCTTACCAGACTGTTCTACAGCCATCACAAATCCCAGAGCCGACCACGCTTTGGCCCCATCACCACCAGCGGGATCGTTTCCCGCAAAATGACTGACAGCTTCTTTGCCTTACGTGAGTTTCGTATCCTTGCTTGAGAAAAATGGAACGAATTTTCATAGGGATACATATCGTCTCGGATTGCGAAATTCGATGTGAAAGATGTTTGATGTCAATGCAGGAGGCATAGAGATGACACCGTTTCGGGGCTTTATTGCTAGACTGAAAGACTGCACCAGCGGCAACGCCATGCTCATCATGGCAGCGGGTATGCCGGCGTTGATCGGCGGGGCAGGCTTCGCTGTCGACACTGCCCAATGGTATATGTGGAAGCGGGAATTGCAGTATGCCGTCGACCAGGCGGCCTATTCCGGCGCCTGGGCGCTGTCGAACCCTGATAGCGAGGACACCTACACCCTCCGGGCACAGCAGGAATTCGATGGGAATGTCTCCATCATTCGCGATTTCGCGTCCGACCCTTCGATCAGCCTCGCCGATTATGCCGGCGGCAACGACAACAGTGTTGTCGTCATCGCAAGCGCAACGCGCCGGCTTCCGTTCTCCAGCTTCCTGACCGGCGAATCCGCAACGGTGCGCGCCCGCGCCCAAGCCACATTCGAGGCTGGCGCAAGCTACAATGCCTGTCTGATCTCTCTGCGAGAAGACGGCACGGGGACCGACATTGGCGGTAACGCGACCATTCGTGCGCAGTGCGGCCTCGCGGCCTTGTCTTGCGATGACGATGCCATCGTGATCGACGGTTCGGCCGACGTGGACACGGACTCGATCGCGACCTGCGGGACAGTCAATTCGACCGATCCCGAGCACGAGGACATCATTGCCGAGAACGTCAGAGGCCTGCAGGATCAGTATGCTTCTCTCGTTCCCCCCACGAACGACACGCCGCGTACTTACCGTTGCACTGGTCGCGGCCAGAACCAGCAGGCTTCATTGCTGCCGGGCACCTATCGCGGCCTTGTCGTTTCCTGCAACACCACCTTGGCGAGCGGCATTTACGTGATTGACGGCGGTGTACTTGATCTCACGCACAACTCGACCGTCACCGGGACCGGGGTGATGTTCGTTCTCAAAAACGGGGCGACCGTCAAGCTGGGCGGCATGGGCAACGCCAACGCCATCAACCTCACGCCGATGACCGCAGCCAACTTCTCTGGAACGCCGTATGCGGCGCAGGCGAATGACTACGCCGGTATCCTCATTTTCGAGGACCGCGAGAACAACGCCACGCAAAGCCACATTTTCAACGGCAATTCCAACTCGCTGATCGAAGGCCTGATCTATCTCCCCGATGGTGACCTGCGGATCAACGGCACGGCCAACGTTGCCGCCCAGTGTCTGCAGATCTCGGCTTACACGATCGACATCCTCGGCGGCGCGTTCCTTGAAACGCTGTGCCCGATCGAAGACACGACCAGTGCCGGCACTGCTGTCGCACGTGTGCGACTGGTCGCATGATCATGCGGAGTTCCCTCACCCGGCTGCTGCGCGACTGTAGCGGGTCGTTCGCGATTGAAACCGCATTCGTCGTGCCGGTGTTGATCCTCATGACGCTCGGCATCGTGGAGGTTGGCACCGTGGTGGCGCGGCAGCACGAGCTGCAAAGCGTTGCCAACGAAAGCGAGATCATCATTCTCGCCACCAACCAGGGCGCTGAGACGGACGTGGACGGCATCAAGCAGATCGTCCAGGAATCGGTTGGCCTCACAGGCAACGATGTTTCGCTGACACAAATGTACCGTTGCAACGCCGACGATACCTTGGTGGACGCGGTCGCATCATGCGATGAGGATGATGTGATCTCTTCCTATGTCATTCTCGACATCACGGAAGAATACAACCCGACATGGACTTACCTGGGGATCGGGACCCCGATCACATTTTCGGTGGAACGCCGAGTTCAGGTGTCATGATGTTCTAGAAACTCAAACACTACAGTGCGGCGCTGGCTCGCAAGCTTGTGGTCTCGCAAAGCGGCGCGGCTGTCGTTGAATTCGCGCTGTTGGGGCCGTTGTTCCTGATGCTCCTGTTCGGCATGTTCCAGGTCGGGATCTACCTGCAGAATTTCAACGCAGTGCAATCGCTTGCGTCTGATTCCGCGCGTTACGTGATGGTGGAATACCAGAAGAGCAACGAGCTGACCGATGAACAAATCCGTTCGGTCATCCTCGGGCAAGCGACCAATTCGCCCTACCTGCTGGATACCAACCGGCTGAACATCACAGTCGACAGCACCGGAACGAGCCGCATTGCGGGCGCGACCGAAATCGACGTTGAAGTGCGCTATGAATTGTCGGAATTCATCCCCGGGGTAGAGCTTCCGCTGAGCGTGATCGAATATTCGCGGTCGGTTTGGGTGGTGATCGAGTAAGATCACCACCGCAACAACCGTCGATAATAAAACCATCCGAGCAATCGCCGGGCGGCAAGCGCTTACCTACCGGTAACACACCTTGCGCGCGGCCTCGGCAATCCGTGCCGCATCGATCAGCGCGAGCTTTTCTAGGTTCGCCGCATAGGGCAGCGGCACGTCCTCGTTGCAGACCCGCATCACGGGCGCATCGAGGTGATCGAAACCTTCCTCCATGCAGATCGCGATGATCTCGCTGGCGATCGAGCAGGTCGGCCAGCCTTCTTCGGCAACGACAAGCCGGTTGGTCTTGGCCAGGCTAGTGAGCACCGCCTGCTTGTCGAGCGGCCTGAGGGTGCGAAGGTCGATCACTTCAGCCTCGATCCCCTCGCCCGCAAGCGTCGCAGCCGCCTCCAGCGCCATGCCGACGCCGATGGAGTAGCTGACGATGGTGACGTCCTTGCCCTCGCGCATGATCCGCGCCTTGCCGATCGGCAGGACATAGTCGTCCATGTCCGGAACATCATAGGTGCGACCGTAGACCAGCTCGTTTTCGAGGAAGACCACCGGATCATCCGAGCGGATCGCGGCCTTCATCAGCCCCTTGGCATCGGCGGCGTCATAGGGCGCAATCACGATCAGCCCCGGGACGCTGGCATACCACGGCCCGTAGTTCTGCGAGTGCTGCGCGCCGACGCGTGAGGCCGCGCCGTTGGGACCGCGGAACACGATCGGGCAGCGCATTTGCCCGCCGCTCATGTAGTTGGTTTTCGCGGCCGAATTGATGATATGGTCAATCGCCTGCATCGCGAAGTTGAAGGTCATGAATTCGACGATCGGGCGCAGGCCGCCCATCGCTGCGCCCGCACCGATCCCGGCAAAGCCATATTCGGTGATGGGCGTGTCGATCACGCGCTTGGGGCCGAATTCGGCGAGCAGGCCCTGGGTGACCTTGTAGGCGCCCTGATATTCGGCGACTTCCTCACCCATCACGAACACGCGCGGATCGCGGCGCATTTCCTCAGCCATGGCATCGCGCAAGGCTTCCCGCACGGTGGTGCTGACAAGGTTCGTCCCGGAAGGAATCGCCGGGTCTTGCGCGGCGGGTGCCGACACGGGCTTTTCCGCCTTCGGAGCTGGAACTGGCGCAGGTGCAGGTGCGGGTGCGGGTGCCGCGACGGGAGCGGCGGCAGGTGCTGCGGCCTCCCCTTCCCCGGCGATCAGCGCGATCACCGCGCCCACGGCGACATCTTCGGTCCCGGCGGGCACGAGAATCTTTTCCAGCACGCCTTCATCGATGGCTTCGAATTCCATCGTTGCCTTGTCGGTTTCGATCTCGGCGATGATGTCGCCCGGCTCGATCCGGTCGCCCTCGGCCTTGAGCCACTTGGCGAGCGTGCCCTGCTCCATCGTCGGCGAAAGGGCCGGCATCTTCAGTTCAATCGCCATGGCTCAATACTCCCCCACCAGCACATCGGTGTAGAGTTCAGCCGCGCCGGGCTCGGGCGAGCTTTCGGCAAAATCAGCCGATGCCGCCACTTCGGCCCGGATCGCCTTGTCGATGGCTTTCAATTCGTCCTCGGTCTTGCCGTTCTCGATCAGGGTCTTTTTCAGGCCCTCGATCGGATCGTGATGTTCGCGCTGTTCCTGCACTTCCTCGCGGGTGCGATACTTGGCCGGATCGGACATCGAGTGCCCGCGATAGCGATAGGTGTTGCACTCCATCAGCACCGGACCCTTGCCGGCGCGGACATGGGCGAAGGCGACTTCGGCTGCGGCGCGCACTTCGAGCACGTCCATGCCGTTCACTTCCATCCCCGGAATGCGGAACGCGGTGCCGCGGCGGTGGAACCGGGTTTCGGCCGAGGAACGCGAGCTGGCAGTGCCCATCGCATATTGGTTGTCCTCGACCACGAACACGATCGGCAGATTCCACAGGGCAGCCATGTTGAAGGTTTCGTAGACTTGCCCCTGGTTGGCAGCGCCGTCGCCAAAGTAAGCGAGGCACAGCCCGCCATCATTATTGTACTGGTGCGCCAGCGCCAAACCGCCGCCGAGCGCCACCTGCGCCCCCACGATGCCGTGGCCGCCGTAGAATTTGTGCTCGGTGCTGAACATGTGCATCGAGCCGCCCTTGCCCTTGGAAATCCCGGCTTCGCGGCCCGTCAGCTCGGCCATGATCACCTTGGGATCGATCCCGTAGGCCAGCATATGGCCGTGATCGCGGTAGCCGGTGATGACGCTGTCGCGCTCGTTATCCAGCGCGCTCTGCAATCCGATCGCGACCGCTTCCTGCCCGATATAAAGGTGGCAGAAGCCGCCGATCAGCCCGAGCCCGTACAGCTGGCCGGCTTTCTCCTCGAAGCGCCGGATCAGCAGCATCTGGCGGTAGAATTCCATCATCTCCGCATCTGACGCGGCGTAGCGCTTCTTCGCTTCGAAGGCCGCCTGCAGCGAATGCAGGATGAAGTCGGATTCGTCCGCGGCTGAAGCGGATTTCTTCGCCGCGACAGGCGGCTTTGCAGGCTGCTTTGCCAAGATCTATGTCCTCTCCCAGGCGCGCGTCAGGGGAGGAGATGCGCGCAATATTCCTATAGGCGGGGATTTGCCCGCGACGCAACGTCAAGCCGCGTCGCGGCGCGTGCCCGCATACGAAATCAGCCCGTCGGGAAAGGTGGCTTAGGGTGCCTCGTCCTCGAGCGTGATGACAACATCATCCTCGTGGATCACGCCCAGCTGCTCGCGCACAAGCTCGCTGGCGAGATCAGGGTCGGCCGCTTCGGGATCGAGCAGTTGCACCCGGTTGCGCAACGCATCGCGCTGCGCCGAAAGCTTGGCAATCTCGGCCTCGCGCTGTTCGAGCGCGGTGACGTTCTCGCTCCACGCGAGCAGCCCCGTCGGTCCGGCGACCGCGATGCCGGCCAGTGCCAGCAGCGCCACCAAAGCCAACATCGGCTTCATCCTGTCGCCTGAACTCGCCTTGCGCATGACCGCCTTTTGCCCCTTTGCCGATGGTTAAGACAGAATCACACTTGGCCCTGCATCGCAAGCACCATCATCGCCGCAACGCCATATTCCCTGCGGATAGCGGATCAATAGCTGCGCGGCAGGCCGAGCACGTGTTCCGCCAGATAGGACAGGATGAGGTTGGTCGAGATCGGCGCGACCGTGTAGAGCCGCGCCTCGCGGAACTTGCGCTCGACATCATATTCCTCGGCAAAGCCGAAGCCGCCGAAGGTCTGCACGCACATATCGGCCGCAGCCCAGCTGGCTTCGGACGCGAGCAGTTTGGCCATGTTGGCTTCCTCGCCCGGATTGCCGCCTTCGTCGTAAACCCGCGCCGCGTGCTGCACCATCAGCTCGGCCGCGCGCATCTGGGCATAGGCACGCGCGATCGGGAACTGCACGCCCTGGTTCTGCCCGATCGGCCGGGCGAACACAGAACGATCCTTGGCATAGGCGGTCGCTTTGGCGATGAACCACTTGGCATCCCCGATGCATTCCGCCGCAATCAGGATGCGCTCGGCATTCATGCCCGACAGGATGTAACGGAAGCCCTTGCCCTCCTCGCCCACCAGCGCGGATGCCGGGATGCGCAGATCATCAAAGAACACCTCGCAGCTGGAGTGGTTCATCATCGTGCGGATCGGCTTTACGGTCATACCATTCTGGAGCGCTGCCTGCATATCGACCAGGAAGATCGAGAGGCCCTCGGTCTTGCTCGCCGCTTCCTCGCGTGGGGTGGTGCGGGCGAGCAGCAGCATCAGATCGGAATATTCGGCGCGGCTGGTCCAGATCTTCTGGCCAGTGATGATATATTCGTCGCCATCACGAACCGCGCGGGTCTTCAAGGAGAGCGTATCGGTGCCGCTGGTGGGCTCGGACACGCCGAAGGCCTGCAAGCGCAGCTCCCCGCTGGCGATGCGGGGGAGATATTGCGCCTTCTGCGCCTCGCTCCCGTAACGCAGCAGCGTGTTCATGATGTACATTTGCGCGTGAGCGGATGATCCGTTGCATCCGCTCGCTTGGATCTCCTCCATGATCACGCAGGCCGCCTCCAGGCTGAGGCCGCTGCCGCCGTGTTCAGCCGGGATCAGCGCGGCGAGGAAGCCGGCCTGCGTCAGCGCGTTGACAAACTCCGCCGGGTATTCGCGAACCGCATCCTTGGCGCGCCAATATTCGCCCGGAAAACCGTCACACAGGCTGGCGACCGCGCGGCGGATTTCGGCGAGTTCCTCGGGCTCGTGGGCAGGCATGGTTGGCGATCTCTCCTCGAATAGGCTCAGGCTGCTAGCCCGCCCTCCTTGCGCTTGTCCACCTGCCCAACATGCCAGCCCCTGAGAAACTTGCGCGCTGACAGGTGGGCGACGATCCGATAGGGCTCGGGGGCAAAGCGAAAAGAACAAGCCGCCCTTATGACCACGCCCTCCCCCGCCACTCTCACCCGCACGCAGGAACGCGCGCTGGCGGTGACGGTCGCGGTGGTCACGGCCAATGCCTATTACATCCACCCGATCATCGGCGAGGTGGCCCGCGGGTTCGGCGTGGGCGAGGCCGAGATCGGGCTGGTGCCGGCGCTCAACCAGTTGGCGCTGGCACTGGGCATCCTGCTGCTGCTGCCGCTGGGCGATTTCTACTCGAACCGGCGGCTGTGCCTGATCTTTGTTGCAGGCCAGACGCTGTGCCTTGGCGGGATGGTGCTGGCGCGGGATTTTGCGCTGTTCACCGCCGCCTCAACGCTGCTCGGCTTCTTCACCATCGCGCCCTACCTGATCCCGGCCTTCGCATCCAAACGGGTCGCGCCCGAGCGCCTCGGACAGGTCACCGCGCAACTGACCGCAGGGGTGATCTTCGGCATTCTGGTGGCGCGCATGGGCGCAGAGGTCATCGCGGCACATACCGACTGGCACACGGTCTATGTCGGCGCTTTCGTGCTGATGGCGGCGGTGAGCGCCTTCCTGCCCTTTGCGATGCGCAGCGAGGTTGCTCCGGCCAAGCAGCCGCAAGCTGGCTACGGCGCGCTGATCGCCTCGGTCTTCACGCTGGCGGCAAGGCACCCTGACATGAGGCTGTCAGCCGCGATGCAGGGGCTGAACTTTGCGATCTTCACCGCAAGCTGGCTGGCGCTGGCGCTGCACCTTACCAGCCCCGCGATGGGATACGGCACCGATGATGTCGGCTATCTGGCAGGCGTTGCCGCGATCAGCATTTTCACCACCCCGCGGCTCGGGCGCTGGGCAGACAAGGTCGGCCCGCGCAAGGCCCGGCGCGCGGCAGCGGTGGTGCAACTTGCGGGCATCGCGCTGTTCTATCCTCTCGGTTTCAACATCTGGACGGTGTTAGTGCCGCTGCTGCTGGTCAACATGGTCGGGCCGACGGTGGATGTGACCGGGCGCATGACGCTGTTCACCCTCGCCCCCGAAATCCGCACACGGCTGACCACCTCCTACATCGTGACGATGTTCGTCGGCGGGGCGATTGGCAGCGCGCTGGGCACGGCGGTCTATGATGCGGGCGGCTGGGCGGCGACCTGCGCGCTGCTGCTGGCGATGTCGTGCAGCGTGCTGGTCCTCGCCATCATCGCCGAGCGGCGCTGGCGCAAAAATGCCCCTGTCACGGCAGTCTGACAGGAAAAGTGTCAGGCTTTACGATTTGTTAAGCATTGAAAGTGTAAACGGAGTTTCGAAAGGCGCTACGGCCAGATACCGAATGACGATGCGAAGCTTCGTCACTCCGGTTGGGCCGAGCGCCTTTTGCCTTTTCCCGATCTGCGAAAAAATGGTGACCCCGGCGCGATTCGAACGCGCGGCCCCCAGATTAGGAATCTGATGCTCTATCCGGCTGAGCTACGGGGTCCCGCTGCCCACATAGCATCACCACCGCCTGGCGCAATAACGGGCCAAAGGGCCGCAAGGCCGAACGGCCGCCCGCAGCGACGCGACCTTCAGGTCGCATGAGGGAGGATTTCGCACGCCGGAGGGCGTGCGGAACGACAGACACTTACCATTCAATTGAGTTTGTCCGGCGGCGCGACCGGGAATGGCAGCGGGGCGACCGGCACGCCTTCCTCGATCAGTGCCTTGGCCTCTGCTAGGGTCGCCTGCCCGTGGATCGGCGCTTCGTCGCGTTCGCCATAATGCATCTTGCGGGTTTCATCGGCGAATTTGTCGCCCACCCAGGTGCTGTTCTTCAGCGCCTCGGCCTGCGCCTTGGCAAGCGCGGCGAGCACCTTTTGCACCTGCGGCGGCATTGGCGTGTTGGCGAGTTGCTTGGGCGCTTCAGGCGGCAGCACCTCTTGCCGCGTGTTGCCCTTGGCCGGCACCGCAGGCGCCATCGGCGCCTTGCTCACCTCGGCCGAGCCGCACACAGGACACACCAACAGCCCGCGTGCGTGCTGATCGGCATAGTCGGCCGAGGAGCCGAACCAGCCTTCAAAACGGTGGCCGTGGTGGCACGCAAGGTCAAATACGATCATGCTACATCACGATGTGGGAATCGGGCGGCGGTTGGCAAGAGCCGGAACCTGCGCGCGCACTTCGGCAATCCGCGCCAGATCAATCTCGCAGAACGCCAGCCCGGGTTCTTCTTCGCCCATGTCGAGCAGCACTTCGCCCCACGGATCGACCACGAGGCTGTGTCCAAAGGTTGTGCGCCCGTCTTCATGCGTGCCGACTTGCGCAGCGGCGACCACGAAGGCGCTCGCCTCGATTGCGCGGGCGCGCAGCATGATGTGCCAATGCGCCGCGCCGGTGGGCTTGGTGAAGGCTGCGGGCACCGCGATCACGTCGCAGCGCCGGTTGCCGAGTTCGCCGAACAGCGCCGGGAAGCGCAGATCGTAGCAGATCGTCAGGCCCAGGCGGCCGAGCGGTGTATCCTCCACCGTCACCACGTCGCGGCCTGCCTCATAAGCGTTGCTCTCGCGCCAACTCTCGCCGCTTGCCAGATCGACGTCGAACATATGCATCTTGTCGTAAGTGACCGGTGGTCCGAGGTCAGGCCGGAAGTAATGCGCACGATTAGCCCATTTGCCGCTTTGGCTCACCACCGGCATTGATCCGACAGCAATATCGAGGTGCTGTTTGGCGGCGATAACTGACAATTCCTCGCACACCTCCTGCGGCCCGTCTGACGAGATCCATGCTCCAGCGCGTTCGCGGTTGCGATCGAGCAGCAGCGACATTTCGGGTGTGAACAGCACCAGCGCGCCTTCTTTCGCCGCGCGCTTTGCAGCATCCTCTATGACCCGAAGGTTCGCTGCGGGATCGATTCCCGAACACATCTGGAGGACCGCAATTCTCGGCATCAGCCGGCCAGCAAGGCGTCGAGCTTGCCCGCCCGTTCAAGCGCGGCCAGATCGTCCGATCCGCCCACATGGGTCTCGCCGATGAATATCTGCGGCACGGTCATCGCGTTGGGTGCGCGCGCCAGCATCTCGTCGCGCTTGGCCCCGCCCATGGTGATGTCATATTCGGTGAAGGACGCGCCCTTTTCCGCCAGCAGCCGCTTGGCGCGCACGCAGAACGGGCAGGCGAACTTGGTGTAAATATCGATCTGCGGCTGAGCCATTGCGATCCTCTTGAAACCGTGGTGACACAAACCAGATAGAGCCTGTTGCCGCGTTCCGCCAGTCTCGGGGAGCGCGATGGCAACAGGCAGGTGCTGCATCCGGCAGGCCTGCATCCGAACCAGATTGCTCCAATGTGAGGATTTGCGACTATGTCACGTTTCGATTTCACCCCCTATCGCCGCAGCACTGTGGGTTTTGATCGCCTGTTCGACCTGCTCGAAAACCAGGCGCGCCTCAACGCCGGCGACAATTATCCCCCCTTCAACATCTCCCGCAGCGGTGAAGACAATTACCGCATAACGCTCGCAGTGGCCGGTTTCCGCCCGCAGGATATCGACATCACCGCGCAGCAGAACCTGCTGGTGGTGCAGGGCCGCAAGCGCGAGGAATTCGCCGATGGCTCGGAACTGATCCATGTCGGCATCGCCAATCGCGGGTTCGAGCGCCGCTTTGAACTGGCCGATTTCGTGCGGGTCGAGAACGCCGATCTGGCTGATGGGCTGCTGACCATCGATCTGGTGCGCGAAGTGCCCGAAGCGATGAAGCCCAAGAAGATCGCGATCAACGGCGCCGCGCGCCTTACCGCTGTGCCGATTGAAGGCGACGGCGATGACAAGGCTGCCAGCGCGGCCTGATTTTAGCCGACGTTATGGGGGAGTTAGTGGGGGCGGATTTTGCAATCCGCCCCCGCGGCTTACGCCGCCTTGCCTTATCCTATCCGTCCGGGTCGCAGAAGACGGACAAAACGCAGCAAGCTTGTGACCTTACGAAGACCTTCAGAAGGGCCCGGCTTGCCTTGACGACATTCCGGAACGCTGGCTCTTACGCCTTGCGATCCTTCCGAAGTCCTCTCTTCGACCTTGGGTCTAATGCGGAACTGCAATGCCGTGCAAGCGCTAACTTACAAACTTGTAAGGACGCGACAACGCCAAGCAAACGTTTGTAACAAAACGGTGCAGGTCGCTTGGGGACGCGGAAAAACCTTCCCCTGCCTGCGCACTGGCGGCACCGGCCTGCTGCAAAAATCCTAGACGAGTCGCGACTGTTCCAGCGCTGCGGCGATGAAGCCGGCGAACAGCGGGTGCGGATCGAAGGGCCGCGATTTCAGCTCCGGGTGGAACTGGACGCCAACAAACCACGGATGATCGGGCCGCTCGACGATTTCGGGCAGCAAACCGTCAGGCGACATGCCCGCGAAGATCAGGCCCTGCTGTTCGAGCGGCTCGATGAAGGCGCTGTTGACCTCGTAACGGTGACGGTGACGTTCCGAAATCAGCTCGGCCCCGCCATAGATGCGCGAGGTGTGGCTGTTGGCGCTGAGCTTGGCCGGATAGGCGCCCAGACGCATCGTGCCGCCCAGATCCCCGCCCGCCTCGCGTTGCTGGATGCCTTCCTTGGTCATCCATTCGGTGATGATCCCCACCACTGGCGTATTGGTTTCGCCGAATTCGGTTGAGGAGGCTTCGGTAAAGCCGGCTGCGCGGGCGCCTTCGATGCAAGCCATCTGCATCCCGAGGCAGATGCCGAAGAACGGCACGTTGCGCGTGCGTGCAAAGGTTACCGCGGAAATCTTGCCCTCGCTGCCGCGCGTGCCGAAGCCGCCGGGCACGAGAATGCCGTGCATCGGTTCGAGCGCAGCGACAATCTGCGAGGGATCATCGCCCTCGAAAATCTCGGCGTCGATCCACTTGATGTTGACCTTGACCCGGTTGGCGAGCCCGCCGTGCACCAGCGCCTCGTTGAGGCTCTTGTAAGCGTCCGGCAGGCCGACATACTTGCCCACCACCGCGATGGTGACTTCGCCTTCGGGGTTGAAATAGCGGTCCGTCACATCGCGCCAGGAACTGAGATCGGGTTCGGGCGCATCGGTGATGCCGAAGCCGCGCAGCACTTCGCGATCGAGCCCTTCGGCGTGATATTGCAGCGGCACCGAGTAAATCGAGGGCGCATCCAGCGCGGGGATCACCGCTTCGGGGCGCACATTGCAGAACTGCGCGATCTTGCGGCGGTCGCTCTCGGGGATCGGATGCTCGGCGCGGCAGAGCAGCAGATCGGGCTTGATCCCGAGGCTGGCAAGCTCGCGCACCGAGTGCTGGGTCGGCTTGGTCTTCAGCTCGCCTGCGGCCTTGATATACGGCACCAGCGTCACGTGGACGCTGAGGGTCTGCATCGGTTCGAGTTCGTTCCGCAGCTGGCGGATCGCTTCCATGAAGGGCAGCGATTCGATGTCGCCGACCGTGCCGCCGATTTCGCACAGGATGAAATCATGGCCATCCTGATCGGCGAGCGCGAATTCCTTGATCGCGTCGGTAACGTGCGGAATCACCTGCACCGTCGCGCCGAGATAATCGCCGCGGCGTTCGCGGGTGATGATGTCGCGGTAAACCCGGCCCGAGGTGATGTTGTCGCTCTGACGCGCCGAGACGCCGGTGAAGCGTTCGTAATGCCCCAGATCAAGGTCGGTCTCGGCGCCGTCGTCGGTCACATAGACCTCGCCGTGCTGATAGGGGCTCATCGTGCCCGGATCGACGTTGAGATAGGGATCGAACTTGCGGATGCGGACCTTGTAGCCGCGCGCCTGCAACAGGCTCGCCAAGGAGGCTGCCATGAGACCTTTGCCGAGCGAGGAGACCACGCCGCCGGTGATGAAAATGAACCGCGCCATGGGAGTCGGGCCTTAAGCAGCGAGAGGGATTCGGGGCAAGCGAATTGCGCGCGCCATTGCGCGACCATCCACAGACCTGTGGCAAATTAATGCGCGGCCGGGGTGCGGCCGCGACAGGCTTACTCGGCGGGCGCCTCTTGCGCAGGGGCGGGAGCAGCCGGAGCCGCTTCAGCCGGAGCGGCAGCGGCAGGGGCGGCCGGCTCGGCCAGCAGATCGGGCGCGGGCGCGGCCGGCGAACCGTTGGCGCGTTCGAGCGTCGATGTCACATCGCCCACCCGGCTTTCGCGCACGGCGAGTGCCGCCAGCACGATCGAGAGCGAGACGAAGGCAATCGCCAGCCACTTGGTCGCGCGGGTCAGGAAGTCCGCCGCCCCGCGCGCACCGAACGCGCCCGACGGGCTGCCGCCGATGCCCAGACCACCGCCTTCGGAGCGCTGCATCAGCACCACGCCAACCAGCGCTGCGGCCACCAGAGCCTGAATCACGGAAAGGAAGATGAACAGCGACATGAACGAATCTCTTGCGAAGGGCGAAACCCGCCCGGCTTGTAACGTGGGCGCCATGTAGGCTTCCCGGTGGGAATCGGCAAGTGCGCCGGGGGCCTGCCCGGACGCGCTGGGTTAGTGGTCGGACGGTTCGCCCGCCGCGAGCGCGATGCCCATGAAGCTGTCCGCCGTCAGGCTCGCCCCGCCCACCAGCGCCCCGCTCACTTCGGGCACGGCGAAGATTTCAGCAGCGTTGTCAGGCTTGACCGAGCCGCCATAGATGATCCGCACCTCGCGGCCCTGTTCCTCGCCATAGAGTTCGACCAGCAACTGGCGGATCACCCCGTGCATCTCGCCGATATCGGCGGTGGTGGCTGCGGTGCCGGTGCCGATCGCCCAGATCGGCTCGTAAGCGACCGTGATGCGCTCGGCGAGATCTGCCGGCGCATCGGCGGGCGCGGGCAGCGAGGCCTTGAGCTGCTTCTTGATGAAGGCGACCGCGCGGCCCGATTCGCGGGTTTCCCCGCTTTCGCCGCAGCACATGATAATGCGCAGACCGGCCGCCAGCGCCGCTGCCGCCTTGGCGCGCACCAGCGCATCGCTTTCGCCATGCCCGGTGCGGCGTTCCGAATGGCCGAGGATCACGAACTTGGCCCCGGCATCAGCCACCATCGCGGCGGAAATGTCGCCGGTATGCGCGCCGCCATCGGCGTGGTGACAATCCTGCGCACCGACCGAGATCTGCTCGGCCTCGCGGTGAATCGGGTGGATCAGCGTGAAGGGCGGCGCGAGTGCGACCTCGACTTTCATGTGCCGCTGGGCAGCACGGTCAATCGCGCGCGCTTCGGAAAGCATCGCGCGTGTGCCGTGCATCTTCCAGTTTCCGACGATGTAGGGCCGGCGAGCCATGGGTTTGTCCTGCACCTTGAGAGAGGGAAAGGCGATTCCCCGACGGCTTTAGGCCTGCGGGGCCGCGTCCGCTAGCCGAGGAAGCCCGCACAGTCAAAAGCGCCACGCAACAATCAACAAAAGCCCCGCAGACCTGTTGCCGCGCGGTCTCAGGGCCGATAAAGCGCGCTCGCGCCGGATTTGCTCGGGCGTGGTCAGGGCAAGCCATGCCCTTGCCTGCAGATCGTTTTTTCCGCCGGGGTTTCGCCAGCAATGCTCACCTTCTTCCGCCGTTTCTTCCAGTCCAAGATCGGCCTGCCGATTTTCCTCGGCTTTCTGGTGCTGATGGCGCTGGCCTTTGTCGCGGCGGACATTTCGGGCACCAGCGTCGGCGGGGTCTCGGGCAGCGAGAATGTCGCGGTGGTGGGCGACGAGCCGATCCCCAATTCCGAACTGGTGACCGCAGCCAACAACGCGCTCGATCAGGTGCGCGCGCAGAACCCGGTGCTGACCATGCCCGAGTTCATCGAGGCAGGAGCGCTTGATGAAGTCGTGCGCCAGCTGATCGATCGCTATGCGGTGGGCAGCTATGCCAACGCCTATGGCCTGCGCGCGGGCGAGAACCTGATCAACAGCGAAATCCTGCAAATCCAGGCCTTCCGTTCGCTCGCTGGCGAGTTTGACGAGAAAACCTATCTCGCCGCGCTGCGCCAGCGCGGGCTGACCGACGCGGTGTTCCGCAAGGATCTCGCCAACGGCCTGCTGGAGGACCAGCTGCTGCGCCCCGCCCTGATCGCGCCGCAGATGCCCGAGAAAATCGCACGCCAATATGCCTCGCTGGTGCTGGAGCGGCGGCGCGGCGAAATCGCGCTGATCCCCAGCGCCGCCTACGCCCCCACCACCGCGCCGACCACGGCGCAGCTGACCGAATGGTATGCCGCCAACCGCGCGCAGTTCATCCGCCCGGAACGCCGCACGCTGCGCTTTGCGGTGTTCGGCGAGCGGTCGCTCAAGGTCAATGCAACCCCGACCGAGGCGGAAATCGCCGCCCGTTACAAGCGCGATGCCGCGCAATATCAAGCGAGCGAGCGCCGTTCGGTGACGGCCTTTGTCGTCCCCACCGAAGATGCCGCCAAGGCGCTGGTTGCCAAGGTGCGCGGCGGAACCTCGCTTGAAGCCGCAGCAGCAGCGGCCGGGTTCAGCGCCTCGCAGGCACCGCTGCGCACGCGCGAGGAAATGTCGGGCGCCACCAGCTTCGCCTTTGCCGAAAAGGCGTTCAAGGCGAGCCAGGGCGGGATTGTCGATCCGGCCAAGGGCACGCTTGGCTGGTATGTCGCGCGGGTCGATACAATCGAGCGCACACCGGCGCGCAGCCTTGCCGATGTGCGCGGCAGCATTGCCGAACAGCTCACGGGCGAGAAGCGCAGCGCCGCCACCGCCGATCTGATCGCCGAAATCGAAGGCGAGATCGACAGCGGCACAGCGATGGCCGAAGTCGCCAAGGCATACGGCCTCAAGGTCGAAACAACGCCTGCGCTGCTCGCCAATGGTCAGGCCTTCGGTCGCCCCGAAGTGCAGATCGTGCCGCAATTGGTGCCGGTGCTGACCACCGCCTTCCAGATGGAGGAAAGCGAACCGCAGCTGGCAGAAGTCGTGGCCGGCCAGCAATTCGTGATCTTCGAAGTCGCCCGCGTTGATGAAGCGGCCGCCCCGCCGCTCGCCGAAATCAAGGCGCAGGCCGAGGATGGCTGGCGCCGCGCGCAGGGGGCCAAGCTGGCCCGCGCCGCCGCCGAGCGGATCATCGCCAAGACCCGCGGCAAGACCGATCTGTCCGCTGCGCTTGCAGCAGAGGGCAAGCCATTCGAACGCGAACCGATCGATCTGGAGCGCCGCGCGCTACTGAGCCAGCGCGGCGCCAACATCCCGCCGCCGCTGGTGCTGATGTTCAGCATGGCCGAAGGCTCGGTCAAGCTGCTGGAAGGGCCGCGCAATATCGGCTGGTATGTCGTCAGCCTCGACGACATCAGCACCAATCCGATCGACAAGGAGCCCGGCCTGCTGCAGCAGACCCGAGCCCAGCTCGCCCCGACGCTGACCGAAGAATATCGCCGCATGGCTGCCGCCGCGATGCGCAAGGAACTCGGCACCACCCGCAATGATGCGGCGATTGCCGCCGTGCGCAAGCAGCTTTCGGGCGAACAATAAGTGCGCGTGATCGCCTCGTGACCCTGTCTGCCGCCGGTCTGCCCGAAAACGCTGCCGCTGCAACCGCTCTGCTGGCCCAAGGCCGGCCTGCGCTGGTGTGGCGGCGGATCATTGCCGATAGCGACACGCCGGTGGGCGCGGCGCGGCGGCTGATCGTGCCCGGGCGCGGCGATTTCCTGCTTGAATCGGTCGAAGGCGGCGAGGTGCGCGGTCGCTACAGCCTGCTCGGCCTCGATCCCGATTTGGTATTCCGCGCGCGCGGCACGCAGGCCGAGATCAACCGCGAATGGCGGCAGAACCGAGACGCCTTTGCGCCCTGCGGCAGCGACGCGCTGACCGCGCTGCGCGAATTGGCGGCGACCTGCCGGATCGATCCGATGCCCGAAGGCCTGCCGCCCGCGCTGGCGTGCCTGGTCGGCTATCTCGGCTATGAAACCATCGGCCTGGTCGAGCGCCTGCCGCGCGCGGCCGATAGCCCGCTCGATCTGCCCGATATGCTGTTTGTGCGGCCGACGGTGATCCTTGTGTTCGACGGGCTCACCAATGCGCTGTTCGCGATTGCGCCGATCTGGGAGGCGGCTGATCCGGCCGCCGCTGTCGAGCGCGCGGGCGAGCGGATCGATGCGGCACTCAGCCAGCTTGGCCAGCCTGCACCTGCCGCCGATCATGCCGCGCTGCCCGATACCCTGCCCGATCTCGCCCCGGTGATCGCGCCCGAGGATTACAAGGCGATGGCATTGAAGGCGAAGGACTACATCCTTGCCGGCGACATCTTCCAGGTGGTGTTGGCCCAGCGCTTCACCTGCCCTTTCCCGCTGCCGCCGCTCTCGCTCTACCGTGCGCTGCGCCGGGTGAACCCTTCGCCGTTCCTCTATTTCCTCGATCTTCCCGGCTTTGCGCTGGTGGGATCGAGTCCCGAGATTCTGGTGCGGGTGCGTCCCGATTCGAACGGGAAGGCGGAAGTCACCATCCGTCCGATCGCCGGCACCCGCCCGCGCGGCGCAACGCGTGATGAGGACATTGCCAACGAAGCCATCCTGCTCGCCGATCCCAAGGAGCGCGCCGAGCACCTGATGCTGCTCGATCTGGGGCGCAATGATGTCGGCCGGGTGGCGACAGCGGGCAGCGTGACGGTGACCGACAGCTTCACCATCGAACGCTACAGCCACGTGATGCACATCGTCAGCAATGTGGTGGGCGAACTTGATGCTTCCAAAGACGCGCTCGATGCGCTGTTTGCGGGCTTTCCGGCGGGCACGGTCTCGGGCGCACCCAAGATCCGCGCGTGCGAGATCATCGCGAGCCTCGAACCCGAAACCCGCGGGGCCTATGCTGGCGGGGTCGGTTATTTCGCGCCCGATGGCAGCCTCGATTCGTGCATCGTCTTGCGCACCGCGGTGGTGAAGGACGGGGTGATGCATGTGCAGGCCGGTGCCGGGATCGTCGCGGATTCCGAGCCTGATTACGAACTTGCCGAATGCCGCGCCAAGGCCGGCGCCTTGATCGCTGCCGCGCGCGAGGCTGTGCGCGTAGCTGGCGAGCCGGGATACGGACAATGACGCGCCTTATCGCCGTTTTTGCAGGGGCTGTTCTTGCCTTGGCTGGCTGTTCCGAGCCGCCTGCAGGCGAGCCGCTGGTGCGCGCCGCGCTCGATGGATCAAACCCGCCGGAAGCCAAGGCGGGCCCCTCGCCCACCCCCACCATCGCAGCCGATTCCGCCTGCCGAGCGATGACATTCGAGAGCGTGCCGCTCACGGTGTGCACCGCCGATCCGGCCAAACACCGGATTGGCATGGCGAATCTGGGCGCAGACAAGCAGCCCTTCGCCTCGCTCCCGGGGCTTGCAGCAAGCCTTGATGCCAGCGCCATCGCCTTTGCCGTCAATGGCGGGATGTATGGCGATGATCTGAAACCCGTCGGCTACTACGTCGAGAACGGTGAGCGCCTCAAGGAACTCGATCGCGGGGACGGCTCGGGCAATTTCTACATGAAGCCCAACGGCGTGTTCTTCGGCAGCGGCGGCGCGTGGAAGGTGTTGGGGAGCAACACCTTCTTCGAAACCGTGGGTGACCGCCCGCAATTCGGCACCCAGTCCGGCCCGATGCTGCTGGTGGACGGCAAGCTGCACCCCGAAATTCAGGACAATGGCCCCTCAAAAGCGATCCGCAACGCGGTCGGTGTCGACGGCGCGGGCAAGGCGCATTTCGTGATTTCGGACGCGCCAGTCAGCTTCGGGCAGTTGGCGCGGTTCTTCCGGGACGAGCTGAAAGTGGCCAATGCCCTCTACCTCGACGGGCAGGTGTCCTCGCTGTGGGATCCCGCCTCGGCCCGGCAGGACAAGGGCCGCGTTGGCCCGATCATCGTGGTCAGCAAGCGCGGGGAGCAAGGCGAATGATCCTCGTCATCGACAATTACGACAGCTTCACCTTCAACCTCGTCCATTACCTGATGGAGTTGGGGGCGGATGTCCGCGTGGAGCGCAATGATGCGCTCACCGCAAGCGAGGCGCTGCGCACCAACGCCGCGGGCTTTCTGATTTCGCCCGGTCCCTGCACCCCCAACGAAGCGGGCATCAGCCTCGATCTGGTCGCCGCCTGTGCCGATGCGGGCAAGCCCTTGATGGGTGTGTGCTTGGGCCACCAGGCGATCGGCCAGCATTTCGGCGGCACCGTGCAACGCGGTGGCTTGATGCATGGCAAGACCTCAGCGGTGACGCATGACGGAACGGGCGTGTTCGCCGGCCTGCCCTCGCCCTTCATCGCCACGCGCTATCACAGCCTCGAGGTGGTGAATGTGCCCGCTGAACTGGTCGCCAATGCCCATGCCGAAACGCCGGGCGCGGATCATCCCTCGGTGATGGGCTTCCGTCACGCCGATCTGCCGATCCATTCGGTGCAGTTCCACCCGGAAAGCATCGCCACCGAACACGGCCACGCCCTACTCGCCAATTTCGTGCGCCTGTGCGGGCTGGAGCCGGTGCTGCCCGCAAGGCTTGTCCCGTGAGCGCCCTGCCCGATATCAGCGCGCCGCTCTCCGAAGCCGAGGCCGAAGCAGCCTTTGGCGTGCTGCTCGACGGAGCGCCGTCCGAAGACGAGATCGCCGCCTTTCTCGTCGCTCTCTCGGCACGCGGCGAGACAGCGGATGAAATCGCAGGTGCCGCCCGGGCGTTACGCGCGCGGCTGATCCCGATCAGCGCCCCCGAAGGTGCCATCGACGTGTGCGGCACGGGGGGTGACGGGCACCACACGCTCAATGTCTCGACCGCCGTGAGCCTCGTGGTCGCGGCCTGCGGCGTGCCGGTCGCCAAGCATGGCAACCGCGCGGCATCATCGAAAGCGGGCGCAGCGGATACGCTGGAAGCGCTCGGGCTCGACATGGACGCCGCCGGGCGCACCGCGCAAAAGACCCTTGCCGAGATTGGTATCTGCTTCCTCTTCGCCAAGAACCACCACCCGGCCATGGCGCGGATCCAGCCCATTCGGGTGCGGATCGGGCAGCGCACGATCTTTAACCTGATGGGCCCGCTGTCGAACCCCGCCAAGGTCACCAGCCAGCTGATCGGCATCGCGCGCCCCGCCTATGTGCCGATCTATGCCGGTGCGCTGGCGCGGCTCGGTACAGGGCGCTCGCTGATTGTCTCGGGCGACGAAGGCCTCGACGAGTTGAGCCTGGCGGGTGGCAACGAGATCGCGGTGGTCACCGATCACGCCTTCACCATGGAGCGGGTCGAAGCGAGCGCGGCCGGCCTGCCGCACGCGCCGATCGAAGCCATTCGCGGCGATGATGCCAAGCACAATGCTGCCGCCCTGAAGGCGTTGTTGATGGGCGCCCCCGGTCCCTATCGCGACGCGGTGCTGTTCAATGCGGCGGGCGCATTGCTGGTGGCGGGGCGCGGCGCAGGCTGGCGCGACCGCGCAGCGATGGCTGCCGAGGCGCTGGATTCGGGCCGGGCCAAGGCGCTGCTCGAACGCTGGATCGACATGGCAAAGTAGCCCCACCCGTTCGCCCTGAGCTTGTCGAAGGGCTGTACTTCCTCTTATCTGCCGCTCGAAGAAAAGCAGTGCTTCGACAGGCTCAGCACGAACGGTGTATTTGAATTGAACAAGCTCGAGGAAATCTGCGCCACCAAGCGCGAGGAAGTCGCCGCCCGAAAGCTGGCGACCAGCGCAGCGCAATTGGCTGACGCTGCCCGCGCTCAGACGACCCCGCGCGGCTTCGAGGCCGCGTTGCGCCAGCGGGCCGCCACAGGATATGCCCTGATCGCCGAGATCAAGAAAGCGAGCCCCTCCAAAGGCCTGATCCGCGCCGATTTTCATCCCGCTGGCCACGCCGCCGCTTACGAAGCAGGCGGAGCAACGTGCCTTTCGGTGCTGACCGATGCGCCCTATTTCCAGGGGCATGAGGACTATCTCGTGCAGGCGCGCGCTGCCTGCCCCCTGCCGGTGCTGCGCAAGGACTTCATGGTCGATCCGTGGCAATGCCTCGAGGCGCGCGCCATCGGGGCGGACGCGATCCTGATCATCGTCGCCGCGCTGGAAGACGCCGCCATGGCCGAAATCGAAGCCGCCGCGCGCGAACTCGGCATGGATGTGCTGGTGGAAGTGCATGACGAAGCCGAGATGGAGCGCGCCGCGCGCGTGCTGCAATCGCGCCTGATCGGGGTCAATAACCGCGATCTCAAAACCTTTACCACCAGTCTCGCGGTGACCGAACGTCTCGCCCCGCTCGCGCCCGAGGGCACGTTGCTGGTCGGCGAAAGCGGGATCAACACCCATGCGGATTGCCAGCGGCTCGAAGCGGCCGGCGTGCGCACCTTCCTCGTCGGCGAAAGCCTGATGCGCGCTGACGATATTGCGAGTGCCACGCGTGCGCTGCTCGGGCCACAAGCAGGCGCATGAGCAAACTCACCCATCTCGATGACGAAGGCGCCGCGCGCATGGTCGATGTCGGCGGCAAGCCCGCCACGCCGCGCCGCGCGGTCGCATCGGGGGTGATCCGCATGAGCCCCGAGGCGCTCGCCGCGATCCGTGCCGGCAATGCCCCCAAGGGCGATGTGCTGGGCACGGCGCGCGTCGCCGGGATCATGGCGGCCAAGCGCACCGGAGAGCTGATCCCGCTGTGCCACCCGCTCGGGCTGGAAGCTGTC
The DNA here is from genome assembly GCA_023653115.1 of Erythrobacter sp. Classification (GTDB taxonomy): domain Bacteria; phylum Pseudomonadota; class Alphaproteobacteria; order Sphingomonadales; family Sphingomonadaceae; genus Erythrobacter. The sequence continues at coordinate 547,797 of JAMNXO010000001.1, read as the reverse complement.
AGCGTCGATTTCGCTTATGAGGAAGCTGCGATCCGCGTCATGGCTACGGCCTCCCTGACAGGCCGGACAGGCGTCGAAATGGAAGCAATGACAGCCGCTTCCATTGCGCTCCTCACAATTTATGACATGGCCAAGGCGATCGACAAGGGCATGGTGATTTCCGAAGTCCGCCTGATCGAAAAGACCGGCGGCAAGTCGGGCGACTGGAAGGCCCAGAGCGCATGAGCGCGCTGCTGACGCTCGAAGAAGCGCAGCAACGCTTGCTGGCCCTCGCGCCGAAAACCTCCACTTACACCGCCGGCCTCTCGCAGGTGGCCATGCCGGACTACCTCGCGAAAGACCTTGCGGCGCTGCGCAGCCAGCCTGCCGCCGACCTTTCGGCAATGGACGGCTATGCGATCTGCGGCACTGGTCCGTGGCAGCGGGTGGGCGAAAGCCGCGCTGGCGCGCCCTTCGGCGGCGCGCTCGCTGCCGGGCAATGCGTGCGCATCTCGACCGGAGCGATCGTGCCCCCAAGCGGGGACAGCATCCTGATCCAGGAAAACGCAGTGGTTGACGGGGCCACCGTCGCGCTGGCGACAGGCGAGGAACGCCCACCACCCGGCCGCCACATCCGCAAGGCCGGCTTCGACTTCCGCAAGGGCGACACGGTACTGCGCAAGGGTATGCGGCTCGGCCCCGCGACTGTGGCGCTGGCCATTTCCGCCGGGCACAGCAGCGTTCCACTCGTGATGCGTCCATCGGTGGCGGTGCTCGACAGCGGTGACGAGCTGGTGCCGGTGGGCAATCCACTCGCCGCGCACCAAATCCCCGCCAGCAACGGCGTGATGCTGAGCTGGATGCTCGCGCCCCACATCGGGCTGGTCGACGAATACCTCGGGCCGGTCGCCGATGATCCGGCGGCGCTGGCCGCGGCGTTGAAGCGCTCCGAGGATTGCGACATCCTCATCACCTCGGGCGGCGCGTCAGTGGGCGATCATGACCTGATCCAGCAGGCACTGAAGGACTGGGGGGCGCAAATCGACTTCTGGAAGGTGGCGATCAAGCCGGGCAAGCCGCTGATGGTCGCCACCAGAGGCACGCAGGTAATCCTCGGCCTGCCGGGCAATCCGGTGTCGAGCTTCGTGACCGCCTTCCTGTTTGCCCTGCCGCTGGTGCGCGCAGCGATGGGCGCGGCCGATCCGCTACCGCGCAGCGTTACGATGATCGCGGGCGAGGTTCTGCCCGCGACTGAAAAGCGCCGCGAATTCCTGCGCGGGGTGAGCGACGGTGCCACGGTGCGCCTGGCTGGATCGCAGGACTCCTCCGCTTTGTCAGCATTAGCCGCCGCCAATTGTCTGATCGACCGGCCGGCGCATACACCGGCTGTGGCTGCGGGCGAGCCGGTGCGGGTGTTCCCGCTCCAGAATGGCTGAATTGCGCGGGTTTGCTGTGGAGTGCGCTTGACTCGGCGCTTTGGGTTGCCTAATTGTTCCTCGTTCGTTCACCTTAATGGCGAACTTCTGTCGTTTTGGCAGGAACGTGCAGGCAACGCACCGCAAGCCGCATCAGGCTGGTGCCTCTTGGCGCATACAAGGGATTGTCACGCTTGGCCCATCAGGGCGGGTGTGGGTGCGACCACAGGAGTTTTGATCAATGCTGACAGCCAAGCAGCACGAGCTGATCCGTTTCATCCAGCAGCGTCTGGAGGAAACCGGGATCTCGCCGAGTTTCGAGGAAATGAAGGAAGCGCTCGATCTCAAGAGCAAGTCGGGCGTGCACCGGCTGATTTCCGCGCTCGAGGAACGCGGGTTTTTGCGCCGCCTGCCCAACCGCGCGCGCGCGCTGGAAGTGGTGCGCCAGCCCGAGGATGTGACGCCTTCGCGCGGCTCGGGCAATGTCGTGGCAATGCCGACACCGCGCGCCGCTGCGTCTGAACCTGCCAACGACGTGATCGAACTGCCGCTCCACGGCCGGATCGCTGCGGGTGCTCCGATCGAGGCGCTTGAAGGCCAGAGCACCCTCCCGGTGCCCGCAGCCCTGCTCGGCCCGGGCGAGCATTACGCGCTCGAAGTCTCGGGCGATTCGATGATCGAGGCGGGGATTTTCGACGGTGATTTCGCGCTCGTGCGTCGCACCGATACCGCCCGCGATGGTGAGATTGTGGTGGCGCTGGTGCGCGGCGAGGAAGCCACGCTGAAGTTTCTGCGCAAGGACGGCGGATTGGTGCGGCTCGATCCGGCCAACGCTGCTTACGAAGCGCAGATCTACCGGCCCGATGAAGTGCAGGTGCAGGGCAAGCTTGCCGGCCTGCTGCGGCGCTATCACTGAGCGTCGCTATTGCGTGACAGGCTGGCGCGGACGCGGGGCTGGTTCTCCCGCTCCGCGCCACCAGCCATGGTCCCCCTCGCGCGCGGCGACAGTGTCGATCCGCTTGTTGGCGAGGTGAAGCGACAGCCCTCCGGTGCGATCCAGCATCTTGGCGTCTGCCTTGAGCCAGCGCGGGCGGCACGAAAACGGCAGATAGCGGTCAGCAATGACAATGTCGGCCCGGGCGCAGGCGCTGGCGAGCGCGCGCTCTTCCACCCGGTCGCGGGTGCGCGCCATCAGGATCGCCCAGTCCCGCCCGCCGCGCGTGATCACCAGCGTGCAAAAGGCCGGCGAGCAATTCGCACCCTGCCATTCGGCTAGTGGCACAGGATCGGCCTTCACCCCGGCCAGTTCAATCAGGTTGTCGCGCGCATAGCTTGAGCGTCCGTCGCGCAATGACAGCAGCCGCCGCTCGCCATCCGCGCCGGTCATGGTGATGCCGACCTGCCGCCCGTCACCCGAGATCAGCAGGTCAGGCACCGGGGTGAGCAGCGTCAGCCCACTTGCGAGCGCAACAGGCGCAAAGCCCCACAACCGCGCACGCCCGCTCCAGAGCGCCAGCCACAGCCCGCCACCGGCAAACAGCGCGATCGCGCCGCCGCCGATCTGCGGCATCAGGCGGACAGCGCCAGGCTGATCTGCGGTGAGGTGGGCGATGGCCAGCAACAGATCGAGCGATCGCTCCACCGCCCACCACAACGGCGCGCCGGCTCCCACCAGATCGAACACCAGCCCCAGCGCGATAAGCGGCATCGACACGAAGGTCACCAACGGGATCGCGACGACATTGGCGAGCGCGCCATAGAGCCCCGCGCGGTGGAAATGGAACATCACGATCGGCATCAGCGCCAGTTCGATCACCACGCCGGTCGCAAACAGGACTACCACACGGCGCAGCGTGGGTGTCCACCACGGTTCCTCGCGTGCGGCGAGAAAGGCGCGCACCGGTGCACTGGTTGAGAGGGCAATGATCGCCAGCACCGCGGCAAAGCTCATCTGGAAGCTCGGCCCGATCGCGCTTTCGGGCCAGAGGAGCAGCACAAAGCCGCCCGCCACCGCCACCATCCGCAGCGACAACGCATCGCGCCCCAGCGCCAGCGCGCCCAGCACGAGCAGTGAGGCGACACAGCTGCGCACCGTCGGCACCTCGGCGCCGGTCAGCAAGGTGTAGCCGATCCCCGACAGCGCCCCCGCACTCGCCGCCACCACCGGCAGGCGCACGCGCAAGGCCAGCGCAGGCCAGAGGGCGAGGAGCTTGAGCACCGCGAAATAGGCCGCCGCGATCACCGCGCTCACGTGCAAGCCGCTGATCGAGAGCAGGTGGGTGAGCCCCGAATCGCGCATCGCGATCTCGTCCGCCTCGCTGATGCTGCCGCGATCGCCGCTCGCAAAGGCCGCCGCGATGGTGCCCGCCGAGCCATCGACCCGGGCGCGGACATGGGCGGCGAGCGCACGTTGAATGGTGGCAATCCCGGCCCCTGTTGGCGCCGGACGAATGATCTCCACCGAGCCGATCGCGCTGCCGGTTGCCGCCAACCCTCTGAACCAGGCTGCGCGGGCAAAGTTATAGGCACCCGGCAGCATCGGCGGCGCTGGCGGCATCAGCCGCGCCCGCAGCCGCACCACAGCACCTTCGGCCAGCGCGGGGGTCGCGGCTGCGCCCGTCAACGCCTCAAGCGGCACGTTTACCCGCACCTTTTGCGCAGGTGGCGCGGCGGCACCCTCGCCGATGAGGCGCACCGCCAGTGTGAGGCGGATGCGCCCCTCGGCCGGCTCGTCCTCGCGTTCAAGCACCGCGCCATGCAGCAACGCCACGCCGGGCGCCGCAATCGCCGGCGCGCCAACCACTTCCGACCGCGCCCAAACCACCGCAATTCCTGCTGCAAACACCAGCCCCCCTGCCAGTAGTGCTTGGCGCAGATGGACGCGCGCGTCGCCCGCCTGGATCGCCGGCGGCCACATCCAGCGCGCCGCCAGCGCGAGGCTGCCAGCGACCAGAAGCGCAGCAAGCCAAAACAGCGGTCCGGGCAGCACGAACCACGTCAGGATTCCCGCCATGAACAGCACGGTCAGCCACGGCGCACGATCGAACCCGGCGGCGGCCAGAAAACCCTCCGCCCGTGCCGCCAGCGCCGCGCCGATCCCTGCGCCTCCACCTGCTCCGGTGCTGGACTTTCCGCTGCCGCTTTGCCAAGGGCGCGCGGGAACTCCGCTCCCGTCAGGCATGCTGCCGGAGGCGTCTCCCATCGGAATGATCGGCACATCGCGCATCGGCTCGCCCCCCGGCTGGCCGGGCTCCACAAAGAGCCAACGCCCAAGCCGCTCAAAGTGAACAGGAATTGACAGTCCATGGCAAGCGAATCCAGCGGCACCGCGGATCAGGCCAACAGCGAGGTGGTCACCCGCTTCGCCCCCTCGCCCACCGGCTTCCTGCATATCGGCGGCGCGCGCACCGCGCTGTTCAACTGGCTCTATGCCCGCCACCACGGCGGCCGCACGCTGCTGCGCATCGAAGACACCGATCGCAAGCGCTCCACCCAGGAGGCGATCGACGCAATCATCGAGGGGCTCGACTGGATGGGGCTCGACTATGACGCCCCGCCGCTGTTCCAGTCCGACCAGGCCGAACGCCATGCCGCCGTCGCTTGGCAATTGCTCGAAGCCGGGCACGCCTACAAGTGCTTTGCCACCCCCGAAGAGCTCGAAGCTATGCGCGAGGACCAGCGCGCCAACAAGAAGCCGCTGCGCTATGACGGACGCTGGCGCGACCGCGACCCGGCTGAAGCTCCCGAAGGCGCGCCCTTCACCATCCGCCTCAAGACCCCGAATGATGGCGAGACCACGATCCAAGACCGCGTGCAGGGCGCAGTGACGGTGAAGAACGAGGAGCTCGACGACTACATCATCCTGCGCGCCGACGGCACGCCGACCTATATGCTCGCAGTGGTGGTCGATGATCACGATATGGGCGTAACCCACGTAATCCGCGGCGATGATCACTTGAACAACGCCTTCCGCCAGCTGCCGATCATCCGCGCGATGAACGCGATCGAGGGTAACTGGCCCGATCCGGTCTATGCCCACATCCCGCTGATCCACGGTTCGGACGGGGCCAAGCTGTCCAAGCGCCACGGCGCGCTGGGCGTCGAGGCCTATCGCGACGAATTCGGGATCCTGCCCGAGGCTCTGTTCAACTATCTGCTGCGTCTGGGCTGGGGCCACGGCGACCGCGAGGAAATCACCCGCGAGGAAGCCGTCCAGCTGTTCGATCTCGACGGCGTGGGCAAAAGCCCCTCGCGCTTCGATCTGAAAAAGCTCGAGAACCTCAACGGGCATTACCTCCGCGAAGCCGAGGATGCGCGGCTCGCTGCATTGGTGGCGGCGCGGATCGGCGGAACGGCAGACGATGAACTGCTCGCGCGCGCCATGCCTGTGCTTAAAGTTCGTGCGAAGAATCTTAACGAAGTTGTTGAAGGTGCTGCCTTCCTGTTTGCCAAGCGTCCACTGGTTATGTCGGAGAAGGCTGCCCAATTGCTCGAAGGCGACGCCCGCACGCTTTTGCGAAAGATTTGCGACCAACTGGCAGCGCAAAACGACTGGACAAGCGAAGCGCTCGAAGCCACTACGAAGGCGCTTGCGGAGGAGCAGGGATTGGGCCTCGGCAAGCTGGCGCAGCCAATGCGCGCGGCGCTGACCGGGACGACGACATCACCCGGTATTTTCGATGTTCTGGTCCTTCTGGGACGGGAAGAAGCTCTGGCCCGGCTCGACGCGCAAGCTGCGTGAGAGCCGGATCAGGCAGGGTAATTGGACAGGAGACATACCTTGGCAGACAAGCAGGCGAAACTCGAACTGGGCGGGAAGACCTTCGAGTATTCCGTGCTCGAAGGCAGCACCGGCCCCGACGTGATCGACATCCGCAAGCTTTATGCGCAGACGGGTGCCTTCACGTTTGACCCCGGTTTCACCTCGACTGCCAGCTGCGAAAGTGCGCTGACTTACATCGACGGCGATGAAGGCGTGCTGCTGCACCGCGGCTATCCGATCGGCCAGCTGGCCGAGCATTCGAGCTTCATGGAAGTCAGCTACCTGCTGCTCAACGGCGAACTGCCGAGCAAGGACGAGCTCGACGACTTCAGCTACACCATCACCCGTCACACCATGCTGCACGAGCAGCTGATGACCTTCTACCGCGGGTTCCGCCGCGATGCGCACCCGATGGCGATCATGTGCGGCGTCGTCGGCGCGCTGTCGGCGTTCTATCACGACAGCACCGACATCTCCGATCCCACGCACCGCACGATCAGCTCGCACCGCCTGATCGCCAAGATGCCGACGATCGCGGCGATGGCCTACAAGTATTCGGTCGGCCAGCCCTTCGTCTATCCCGACAACTCGCTGAGCTACACTGGCAACTTCCTGCGCATGACCTTCGGCGTGCCGGCAGAGCCCTATGTGGTGAACCCTGTGGTGGAACGCGCGCTGGACCGGATTTTCATCCTCCACGCCGATCACGAACAGAACGCCTCGACCTCGACCGTGCGGCTCGCCGGTTCCTCTGGCGCGAACCCGTTTGCCTGCATCGCGGCTGGCATCGCCTGCCTGTGGGGCCCGGCGCATGGCGGCGCGAACGAAGCGGCGCTAAATATGCTCCGCGAAATCGGCACGCCCGACAAGATTCCGCACTATATCGAGCGCGCCAAGGACAAGAACGATCCGTTCCGCCTGATGGGCTTCGGCCACCGCGTCTACAAGAACTACGATCCGCGGGCGACGGTGATGCAGCAGACCGTGCGCGAGGTATTCGACTCGCTCAAGGTCACCGATCCGCTGTTCGAAACCGCGCTGCGGCTCGAGGAGATCGCGCTCAGCGATCCCTACTTCATCGAGAAGAAGCTGTTCCCGAACGTCGATTTCTACTCGGGCATCATCCTTTCGGCGATCGGCTTCCCGACGACCATGTTCACCGCGCTGTTCGCGCTCGCCCGCACTGTCGGGTGGGTGGCACAGTGGAACGAAATGATCAGCGATCCCGGCCAGAAGATCGGCCGTCCGCGCCAGCTCTACACCGGCCCGACCGAGCGGGATTACATCCCCCTCACCCAGCGCTAAGCCGGGGCAGCAAGGCCCATGGTCATGCTCAGAGGGGCAGGCGCGTTCCTGTGCCTGATGGGTTTGATCTGGACCTTGCAGGGGCTCGGCCTGCTCAACTGGCCGGCCAACAGCTTCATGATCGCGCAGAGCCAATGGGTGCTCTACGGCGCGCTTACCGCGATGCTGGGGGCAGTATTGCTGTTGATCGCCGAGTGGCGTCGCCGCCGTTGATCCGAAAATCAGGCGGCGGGCAATTGTAGCCTGAACAGGGCCCCGCCCCCGGGTGCTGCTTCGACACTGAGGCTGCCCTGCATGGCTTCTGCCAAGCGGCGCGAGATGTAGAGACCGAGGCCCGAACCCTTGTCCTTGCCGCCGTCGCTGTCGCGGCCCAGGCGTTCGAACTTCTCGAAGATGCGCAGGGCCTGTTCCGGCGTGACACCGGGGCCTACATCGGCGACACTGACCGCGACTTCGCCCGTGCTGGCGGTTTCGGCAGCAATGGTGACCGTGCTGCCGCCGGGCGAATAGGCGATGGCATTGCCGATCAGGTTGATCAGGATCTGCAGCACCCGCCGGAACTCGGCTATTGCCACCACCGTGCCGTGCTCGCCGTTGACGATCAGGCGGATGTCGCGGTTCTGCGCGCGCACGCCAAGGATGCCCGCCGCACGGCGAGCGGCATCGGCCAGATCAACCGGCTCGTGAGCGGTGGCAAAGCCGGGGGTTTCGACCACTTCGAGATCCGCCAGATCATCGAGCATGGCGGCAAGGTGCTGTCCGGCGCTGGCGATGGTGCCGGCATAATCACTATATTCGTCGCGCAAGGGCCCGGCGAGGCGCGCGCGGATCGTCTCAGCATTGGCGATGATGCGCGCCACCGGCTGGCGCAGCACCGGGGTGAGCGCGCTGCCGATCAGACGGGTGGGCGTGGCCTCTTCGCTATCGCCGATACCCGCGCCTGCCACGTCAGCAGTCAGCGGCTCGTCGGCAATCAGCAGCAGCTCAAACCCCGCAGGTGCCTGCGGATCGGCGCCGAGCGGGATCAGCCGCACCCGCCAGTGACGCTGCGATCCGGCGAGGCGACAGGCCGCCCCGTCGAGCAGGCGCCAGTGCAGCGGCTGGTGGTGGGCAATACCCTGCAAGCTCACCATATCGCTCCACACCTGCCCCGGTGAGGCGTAGCTCGCCTGCTGGAGCGACATCGCGTCAGGCGCAAGCGCACTCAGCACCTGCACCCGCTGGCGGGCATCGAGCCTTGCGCTGACTTCGGCGGTGGCGCGGTCAATCGCGTCGAGCCGTTCGGCAAAGGCGCGGCTGTCAGGTGCTGGCGGGATGCTGCGCTGCCAGTTTTCGACCAGCACCTCGCACCCGCCACTTACGCGACTGTCCTCGTCTGCCGCAGCCGGGTGAATGCGGGCAAAGCCGGAGACCAGTGCCTCACCATCAAAGGCGGAAAATTCGCGCGCGATCCGGAGGCCCATGCGGCGGCCCTGCCGGACGAGATCGAGCAATTCGGGGATCGCCAGCGGCCCCGGCACCCGTCCACCGCAGCGCGCCTGCAGCTCGGCCAGCGGCTCGTCAGCGTTGAGCAGCCAGTCGCGCGCGTCGGTCAGCCCGCGGGCGCCAAGCAGAGTGTCGCGGCGGTCCATCGTGTTCATTCAGCCCGCGCCCAGCAGCAGCCGCGCCCGCTCGGGCGAGATGGCGTCGAGATCGCGGAGTGGGCGCGCGGCAGGATCGATCAGCAGGAACTGCCGTGCGATGGCCTCGGAGCCCAACCCGGTGCTGCGCAGCATCAGGGCAAGGCGTGCGCCCTGCCCTTCCTGCGAGGCCAACACCGCCTGCTCCCGCGACGCGCGCGACAAGACGGCGAGCGCGCTGGCGAACAGCGCCGGCCCGGCATGATCGAGCGCAAGCGCAGCAATCGCCCCGCGCCGCATCGCCGAAACAAGCCGAGCGAGCAGCCCGAGGCGGCTGACGGCCTCGTCATAGGCGGCGTTGAGGCGCCGGGCGGCATCGGCCCCAGGCACATGGGCAGCCGTAATCGTATGGAACAGTTCGGCAGGCAGCTCGCCCAAGGGCAGCTCCATCCGGCGCTGGCTCTGGATGAAGCGCGATTGCGCAGCGAGGGTGTTCATCGCGAGCTCGGCGATTACCGGCGTATCGGAGGCGATTAGCTCCTGCAGCAGCGGGCTCAGCACCGGATCGATGGCGCGGTGCTGGTGGAGGCGTTCGGCAAGCTGGCTCTCTGCCGCCAGCGCATGGCAATGGGCCAGCAAAGCGGCATCACCCGCCAGCGCCTCGGCCAGCGTATCATGCGCCTGCGGGTCCATATCGGCAGGCAGACGCAGCGCCGGATCGCGTCCGGCTGCAGCGGCCATCAGCTGCGCGGCAAGGTCAGACAGCATCCCGCGCACCCGGGCGAGGACGGCATCGCTCACCAACCGCTGGCCATCGCTGGCGAGCAGATGGCGCAGCACCGGCACGACCGTGCCGAACGCACGGGTCTCGCGCGCGAGTTCCTCCCGCAGGATCGCCTCGACCATTGCGCCGTCAGCCAGGTCCATCGTGTCTTCGCCCATCCTGCCCGCATAACGCGTGCATAGTTAAATCCGCGTTAGCCCCGATTTTTGTCTTGGGGGAGCAGCAATCCACCGAGCAGAACGAGCGAAACCAGCGCCGTAGCATGGGACAACAGAGCGAATGCGGCGGCAAGGGCAAGCAGGGCAAGCAGCAGCCCGCGGTCGGTCAGCATCGCGAGCGGTGAGGCAGGCGGGGTCAGGCGCGCAAGGCCGAGCGCCACCGGGCCGAGCGCCGCCAGCGGCGCAATCGATCCGGCTGGAGACAACGCCAGCAGCAAGGTCGCAGCCGCAGACGTGTCCACCGCAAGGCGAAGGCGCGCAAACTGCGCCAGCGGCAGCCCCTCGCCCAGCAATTCGCGTTTGATCGCGCCCAGCGCTCCGACGAAAGCTGCCGCCAGGGCGCCGATTGCGGCAAATGCCAGCCCGGATGCAGCCCAGCCCCATGACGCCGCCGCCATCCCGCCCAGCCCGAACACGGCCGCACCGAGCATCGCCAGCAGCGGGCCATTGGCGAGGCCGCGCGGGGCGAGCGCGCGTGCCGCCAAGCCTGCCAGTGCGGCGGAGGGCTTGCGCCAGTCCATCGCTCCGGCCGCACGGAAGATAAGCGCCTGTCCTTGCGCCGCCAAAGCGGTCTCGTCGCTCGCCAGCAACCATGCCTCGGCCGCGGGCGAGCCGCCGGACACCTCGCGGCACGGAGTTCCGGCCTGCAAGGCCAGTCGCAGCAGCAGGGAAATCGCATCTGCGTCGGGCGGAAAATCGGCGAGATGTTGCACCGAAGCGCCGCGCATCACCAGCAGCCCGGCCCAATGGCGGGCGGCATCAATCCGCTCGAAATCCTCAGGATGCTGCGCCACCAGCGGGCTATCGGACGGCAGCGATGCGACAAAGCGCGGACTGCTCGCCGGGGTGTCGGCAAACATCTGCTGAACCAGCGCCGGATCGGGCAGCAAGCCATCAGCCAGGATCACCAACTCGTCTTCCGCGCGCACCAGCGCGGGCAGATGGAGAAAACCGCGCAAGGCCTGAAATGTGCCGCCTGCCGCCTCGACCGCCTGCTGCGCACGCAACACCTCGGCATCGGCGCTCTCGCACAGGCACAGGATACGCTCGCACCCGAGCATCCGCAGCAGATCGACCTGCCGCGCCAGCACACTGCGCCCGGCAAGCGGCAATCCGGCGCGCAAGGCACCACTGTCAGTTCGTTTGATGGCCGCAATCAGCGCCGTGCGCATCCTCCGCCCTTTCGCCAAGGGGACTGATGCAGTGGGATTGGCGATTTAGCGCGCGCGGTTCAAGCCGTGCCAGGCCGCTTTGCCCGAATTCGCGCCGGGCTTTGCCCGATCATCGCCGGCCTGCGCGGTTGAAACGCGCCAGCACCGCCTCGATCTCGCGGATCGCATGGGGCTCGCCGGGCGCAGAATTGAGCGCGTGTTCAGCAGCCGCAAGCAGTTCGTCGGCGTGAAAACTGGCCGCTAGCCCCTTCAGCCGCATCGCCGCGACATTCCAGTTGCCATCGCAGCGCGCACGCTTGAGCAGATCGAGTTGGCGCGCGGCGCTTTCAAGGAACGCACCCCGCAGCTCTTGCATAAGCGCGGCGTTATCGCCGGCCGCAGCCGCAAGAGTCGCATCAAGAGCACCGTTGTCATAAGCCATGGCAGTAGGCGTAGCAGGCCCTTGGTTAAAGCGGGGTTTATCCGGAGTCCGGCTGTGTTATGGTGCCAGCCATGGCAGGACGGCATCAGATGCGCGCTTTGGGGCGCAAGGGCGGCGCGGATGACGCGGCAGGCACCGCAATCACCGAGGAGAACGGCCAGTCCGATGCCTCGGATAATGATGCCATGCTGCTGGAGGAAGCCTGGGAGCAGCCGGACTTGGCCGCCCCCTCGCCTGCACGCTTCGGCTGGCTTGCTCCGGCTGCTGCGCTGCTGTTGATGGCCGGATGGACCGGGTTCTTCGGCTGGACGATCAGCGCTGATGTTATCGCTGGCGCTCCCCCTTCGGCATGGAGCGGGTGGGTCGTGCAATGGTCGGTGCCGATCGCGCTGCTCGGGATTGGCTGGCTGCTGGCGATGCGCTCGTCGCGCGCCGAGTCCAACCGCTTCGCTGCCAGCGCCGCCCTGCTCAGCCGCGAAAGCGCCGAGCTTGAGGCGCGCCTCAAGGTGGTCAACCGCGAACTCAACCTCGCCCGAGAATTTCTCGCCGCCCAGTCGCGCGATCTCGAAGCGCTGGGCCGCATCGCCGCAGAACGGATTTCGACCCACGCCAACGACTTGCAGCAGCTGATCACCACCAATGGCGCGCAGGTCGATGCCATCGGATCGGCGAGCGAGACTGCGCTGGGCAACATGAACCGGCTGCGCGATGATCTGCCGGTGATCGCCAATGCCGCCCGCGATGTTGCCAACCAGATCGGCGGCGCCGGGCGCAATGCCCATGAACAGCTTGACCAGCTGACGACTGGCTTCGAACGCCTGGGCCAGCTTGGCAGCGCCAGCGAGGTGCGGGTCCAGGGCCTTAGCGTCACCGTGGGCGAGACGCTTTCCGGCTTTGAGGCACAGGTCGCGCGGATCGAGACGCTGGTGGCGGATCGCTTCACCAGCCTGCAAGGCCAGGCCGCTGCCTTCCGCGAACGAATCGAGGCGCTGGAAGCCGCCGCGATGGACTCGCTGCGGGCGCAGACCGGGCAGCTTGAAAACGATATCGCCGCGGCCGCCGATCGGCTGCGCGAATCCGACGAGGTGGCGCGCCAGCAGCTCCGCGGCGAAGTCGATGCGCTCGAAGCCGAAGCCGCAAGCCGCCTCAAGCTGGTTGCAGCCGCCGAAGCCAACGCACTTGCCGATGCCCGCGCGCGGATTGCCGCGATCACCGAAGAGGCGGACCGTATCGAAGCCCGCCTTGCCGAGCGCGACCTGCGCTTTACCGAGGCGATGGAACAGCGTCAGGCCGCGTTCGACACCCGCGAGGCGCAGGCCAGCGAAGTGCTCGCACAGCGGCTCGCCGCACTCGACGATGCGCTGGTCCAGCGGCGCGAGGCGCAGGTGGCCGACACCGCAAAACTGGTTGCGCATGGCGAAGCGATAGCCACGCAGCTCGACCGCTTTGGCTCCTTGCTGAGCGAAGTGGGCGATCAGGGCACTGCCGCGCGCACAAGCCTGACCGCCGGGCTCGATGAGCTTGGCGAGAAGCTGTCGGCCAAACGTATCGCACTTGCTGAAACCGAGGCGCGGTTGGCACAGCTCACCGAAAGCGGTGTGCGGTTGCTCGAGATCATCCAGTCGGGCGCGCGCACGAGCCGCGAGGATTTGCAGCAGGCGATTTCGGGGGCCAGCGAAAGCCTCGCCAGTGTTGAGGCCCGCGCGGGCGAAGTCAGCCAACTGATGCTGACAACCAGCGCAAGCGGCAACGACCTGTCGGATTATCTGATCAAGACCCGCAGCGAGATCGACGCAGCCGACCAAGCGATTGCCGGTTTCCGCGCGCGGCTGGCCGAACAATCGGACGAAGCCCTCGCCAAACTGCAAGGTCTGCGCGGCGGTTTTGCCCGGCTGGCCGAGGAAAGCGGCGCGTTTGCAGGCGAGACGCAGGAACAGCTGCGCACTGCGCTGGGTGCGCTTGAAGCGGCGATCGCACAGGCCTTTGCCACGCTGGATGAAGGCGCGCGCACCAAAACCGCAGCCCTGGCAGAAAGCCTTGGCGGCGAGGCGATCGACGTGCTCGAACGCACCTTGCGCAACGAGGCTGCGGCCACCGTCGGCAAGATCGAACAGGCAGCCGCGCACGCATCGGGCGTCGGGCGCGAGGTGGTGATCCAGCTGCGCGACCAATTGGTGCGGGTCAACGAACTCACCGGCAATCTCGAGCAGCGCGTCTCACGCGCCCGCGATCTCGCCGAAGAGCAGGTCAATAACGACTTCGCGCGGCGCATGGCGCTGATCACCGACAGCCTCAATTCGGCGGCCATCGACATCAGCGGTGCGCTCTCGACCGAAGTCGCGGACACTGCGTGGGACGCCTATCTCAAGGGAGATCGCGGCATCTTCACCCGCCGCGCGGTGCGCCTGATCGACAATGGCGGCGCGCGCGACATCGCCGAGCTTTACCAGCGCGACGAGACCTTCAAGGCCAACGTGACCCGCTACATCCACGATTTCGAGGCGATGCTGCGCTCGACGCTCTCGACCCGCGATGGTCACGTGCTGAGCGTGACCATGCTGGGTTCGGATATGGGCAAGCTCTATGTGGTGCTGGCGCAGGCGATACAGCGCTTCCGCACCTAACCTTCAGCAGCGGCGGGGGGCTTGGGCAGGATGTCGACATCGGCGACTGTCAGCCACCCATATTCGTAATTGGCCACGAACAGCGCGGTGCACAGCGCCGCGATGATGGTCGCGCGCACCATCAGCTTGCCGGGGCGGAAGTTGGCCGGGGCGCTTTCGGCCTGCCCCGGCACTGTCTCGATGCCTGCTTCTTCGGCGGTACGCACACCGAAGGGCAGCATGATGAAAGCGCTCATCACCCAGAACAGGAAATAGATCGCCGCAATCGAAGTGATCTGCATCAGGCCGGAGCCCCCGGCATCACCACCCGCACCTGCGGCTTCTTGCCCGACCAGCGCTGCGCCGCCCGCCGTGCAGCAAGCCGCGCAGCTTCATGCACCGCAGCCGGATCGCGGGCGTCCTTGCCCTTGAGGCGGCTGATTGCGGTCAGCACATCGCCAGACGCTTCCTCGAGGAAGGCTGGCAGGTCTTCATCAAGCGGCAGGCCGATCGCTTCGATCAACGGCTTTTGCCCGCGGACCAGCACCACCACCATCACGCCGTCGATGGCGATCCGGCGGCGCATGGTGATCGCCTCGCCATTGGCCGGTGAGATAATGTCACCATCAAGCACCAGACGTCCGGCGCGCACTTCGGCCAACTTGCCCGGCTTGCCCGGCGCAAGGCGGACGATGTCGCCGTTCTTCTGCACCACCTGCGACGGGATGCCGCTGGCTTTGCCGACCCGTGCTTGCTCCGCCATGTGACGGATTTCACCGTGCACCGGCACGAGGATTTCGGGACGCAGCCATTCGTAAAGCGCTTCGAGCTCCGGTCGGCCCGGGTGGCCAGAGACGTGGATAAAGGCCTGACGATCGGTCACCATGGTGATCCCGCGCGCGGCCAGCTGGTTCTGGATCTTGCCGATCGGGATCTCGTTGCCGGGGATCTGGCGCGAGGAGAACAGCACCACGTCGCCTGCGGTCAGCTCGATCGGATGGTTCTTCTCGGCCATCCGGGCGAGCGCGGCCCGCGGCTCGCCCTGCCCGCCTGTGGCGATGATCAGCACCTCGCCGCGCGGCAGCCCCATCGCGGTGTCGAAACTCACCGGCGTCGGGAAATCCTCAAGATAGCCATTGTCCTGCGCCACCTCGATGATCCGGTCGAGCGAGCGGCCGGCGACACAGATCTGTCGCCCGGTCTCGCGGGCGACCTCGCCAAGGGTCTGGAGCCGTGCGACATTGCTGGCGAAGGTAGTAACGACGACACGCTTGCCCGCATGGCGGGCGACTTCCTCCATCAGCGCATGATGCACCGCGCCTTCGCTGCCCGAAGGCTTGGGATTGAACACATTGGTCGAATCGCACACCAGCGCCAGCACGCCTTCATCGCCGATTTCGCGCAGTTCAGCCTCAGTGGTCGGCTCGCCGATGATCGGTTCATCGTCGAGCTTCCAGTCGCCGGTGTGGAACACCGTCCCGTAAGGCGTGTCGATCAGCAGCGCGTTGCCTTCCGCAATCGAGTGCGCGAGCGGCAGGTAGCTGATGGTGAACGGGCCAATGTCGATCTCGCCGTGATCGTCCTCGATGATGTTGATCTCGACCTTGCCGAGCAGGCCTGCTTCCTCAAGCTTGCGAGCCACCAGATCGGCGGTGAACGGGGTGGCATACAGCGGAACGCCGAGTTCGCCCGCGAAATAGGGCACAGCGCCGATATGGTCCTCGTGCGCATGGGTCAGCACGATCGCAAGCAGGTCCTTGGCACGCTCTTCGATGAAGTCGAGATCGGCAAACACCAGATCGACGCCCGGATATTCGGTGCCAGAGAAAGTCATGCCGAGATCGACCATGATCCACTTGCCCTGGCAGCCATAGAGATTGACGTTCATGCCAATCTCGCCCGACCCGCCAAGCGCAAGGAACAGCAATTCGTCTTCGGGGGTGAAATCGTTCTTCAAGGGGTTTCCGGTTCTGTCAGGAGGGGCGCGGGAGTGTTCAGGCGGTCTCGGCCTGACGGGCCAGGATCGCGAGGCCATCCAGCGTCAGGTCGGCATCGACATGGTCGAAGATTTCGGTGGCGTCGTCGAACAATATGGCGAGCCCGCCGGTGGCTACAACCTTTGCGGGACGGCCGATTTCGGTCTGCATCCGGGCGACCATGCCTTCCATCATTGCGACATAGCCCCAGAACACACCGATCAGCATCTGGTCTTCGGTGTTGCGGCCGATGACGCTGCGGCTCTCGGGCGCGCGGATGGCGATGCGCGGCAGCTTGGCGGTCTTGCCCACCAGCGCGTCGAGCGAAAGGTTGATCCCCGGCGCAATCGAGCCGCCCTTGTAGGCGCCGGTGAAGTCGACCGCCTCGAACTTGGTTGCTGTGCCGAAATCGACAATGATGAGATCGCCGCCATACTTGTGATGCGCAGCCAGGATGTTGAGGGCGCGGTCCGCCCCGAGCGAGGAAGGCTGGTCAACATCAATCTCGAAGCGCCAAGCCGCTTTACCTTGGCCTGCAAACATCGGCGTGATGCCGAAATATTTCTCGCACAAAACGGTGAGGTTGTGATCCGCGCGCGGCACCACCGAGGCAACGATGATCTGCTTGATCGCGTCACGCGCCACACCCTCGATGGTGAGCAATTGCAGCAGCCACACCGCGTATTCATCGCCCGTGCGGCGCGGATCGGTGGCGATCCGCCAGCGTGCACGGATAGTGTGCGTCCCGTCCTCCTCATAGGAGAACAGCGCAAAGACGACATTGGTGTTACCGACATCTGCGGCGAGCAGCATCTCATGCACTCCTGTCTAGGAAATATCCCCGGCGCGAATGACACGTTCGCTGCCATCCGCCAAGCGTAGCCGCAAGGCCCCGTCGCTTTCCTCGAGCCCGGCAAAGGTGCCCGACAGCCGCGAACCGTCCGTATCGTGCACGGTGAGGGCCGATCCCTGCGCGTGGATCGAGACGGCTAGAAAGGCCTGCAAGGTCGCCCCCAACCCGTCGCGGCGCCAGCTTGCGAGCCGGTGGGCGAAGTGCGACGCGAGGCCGCGGGCAAAATCCTCCAGTGCTGGCGGCGGTGCGACATCGGCAAGTGCGGCGGTCTTGCGATCGGGCAATTGCGGCGCGCGCGCGAGGTTCACCCCGATCCCGACGACGATGGCCCCGCGCACCATCTCGAGCAGGATGCCGGAAAGCTTACCGCCGTCCAGCAGCACATCATTGGGCCATTTGAGCGTGAGGCTTGCGCCCTCGCCCAGCACCTCGGCCACAGCATCGCGCACAGCCAGCGCGGCAACAAAGCTGAGGCTGGCAGGCGGCGGCCCGCCCTCGCCGAGCATCACCGCGGTGGAGCCCATGAAATTGCCCGCCCCATCGAACCATTCGCGACCCTGGCGGCCGCGCCCCGCGCTCTGGCGGCGGGCTACGCGCCAATGGCCCTCAGGCAAGCCCTCGCCTGCACGAATGGCTGCGGCCAGATCGGCGTTGGTCGAACCGGTCTCCTCGACCAGCGTGATGACGGGCGTCAGGCTCAAACCGCGAGGAACAACGAGGCTGCGGCCTTGTCGGCCAGATCGGTCAGCGACGGGGTCAGCAGGTAGCCCAGCGGCGAGATGATGAGCGCGGTCAGGCCCAGCAGCGCCCAGTGCCCCGCGGGGCTCTTGCCGGTGACAACACCTGCGGGCTCATCGAAGAACATCACCTTGACGAACTTGATGTAATAGAATGCCCCGATCACGCTTGCAGCAATGGCAATCGCGCCGAACGCGATCAACCCGGCCTCGACCGTCGCCTGAAACACCACGAACTTGCTGTAGAAACCGAGCAGCGGCGGAATGCCCGCAAGGCTGAACATGAACAACAGCAGCGCCCAAGCGATTGCCGGACGGGTGACCGAGAGCCCGCGGATATCGGCGAAGGTCTCGAACAGTGCGCCGTCCTCGTCGCGGAGCATCAGCAGCGCGACAAAGCTGCCAAGGCTCATCGCGACATAGATGAACAGGTAGACCAGCATGGCGCTCGCCCCGTCCTGATTGGCGACGGCGAGGCCGAGCAGGATGAAGCCGATATTGTTGATCGAGGAATAGGCCAGCAGGCGCTTGAGGTTTTCCTGCCCGATCGCACCCAGCGCGCCGAAGATGATCGAAGCAAACGCGGTGAACATCACGATCTGCTGCCAGGCGGCGACCTGCGCGCCGAACACCTCGAAGGTGACACGCGCGGTGAGCGCGACAGCGGCGACCTTGGGCGCGGTGGCGAAGAAGGCGGTCACCGGTGTCGGCGCGCCTTCGTAGACGTCCGGCGTCCACATATGGAACGGCACCGCGCTGATCTTGAAGGCGAGGCCCGAGAGCACGAAGATCACACCAAACAGCGCGCCGGTGCCCATTTCGCCGGTCAGGCCGGCCCGCACGGCGGCAAATCCGGTGCCGCCGGTAAAACCGTAAAGCAGGCTGATGCCGTAAAGCAGAATGCCCGAGGCGAGCGCGCCGAGCACGAAATACTTCAGCCCCGCCTCGCCCGAGCGCACATCGCGCCGCAGGATCGCTGCCAGCACATAGGCCGACAGGCTGTTCAGCTCGAGCCCGAGATAAAGCGTCATAAAATCATTGGCCGAAACCATGATGCTCATGCCCACGGCCGCGAACAGCACCAGCACCGGATATTCGGCGCGCATCACGCGCTCGCTTCCGGCAGCGGCGCTGGTGAAGAAGGACGGCGCCACCATCAGCGCACCGATTGCGGCGAGATAGATCAGAGCCTTGGCGAACATCGCAAAGGCATCGACCTTGAAGAGACCGCCAAAGGCCAGTGTTGCCGGGCCGTCGGTGCCGAAATGCAGGCCCGGAACCAGCATGATCCCGGCGCCGAACAGCGCGGCAGCGGCTGCAATCGCGATGCCGCGCGCGGCCTTGTCGCCAGCCCACGCCGCCACCAGCAACAGCGCCAGTCCGGCGCCGATCAGCAGCAATTCAGGCGCAACCAGCGCGAAGGAAGGAGCGAAATCCATCAGTGCGCGCCCTCCTTGGCGCTGTCATGGGAGCCGCTGGCGTGTTCGCCGGTCTCGTGATGGGGAAGCGCATTGGCAGCAGCCGCACGCGGGGCGCCCGGGGCAAGCTGCGCATCAGATGCCGGAGCGGCCGCGGCAAGCCGCGCATCCAGCACAGCAATATCGGCGCGCATCGGCGCAAGGAAGCTTTCGGGATAGACGCCCATCCACAGCACCACGGCCGCAATCGGCGCCATCATCACCCACTCGCGCGCCGAAATATCCGGCATGGCGGCGGCGTCCTCGTTGGTCTGCCCGCCGAACGCCACACGGCGATAGAGGTAGAGCATATAGGCCGCGCCAAGGATGATCCCGGTGGTCGAAATCAGCGCGACGAGGCTCGAGGTCTGGTAGATCCCCGCCAGCGACAGGAATTCGCCGACAAAACCGCTCGTCCCCGGCAGGCCGATGCTGGCCATGGTGAACAGCAGGAAGAACAGCGCGTAATAGGGCATGTTGATCGCCAGCCCGCCGTAACGCGCGATCTCACGGGTGTGCAACCGG
Source organism: Erythrobacter sp. (assembly GCA_023653115.1). Classification (GTDB taxonomy): domain Bacteria; phylum Pseudomonadota; class Alphaproteobacteria; order Sphingomonadales; family Sphingomonadaceae; genus Erythrobacter. The sequence goes on along the minus strand of JAMNXO010000001.1, from coordinate 527,971 downwards.
TCGTAGATGACCCCCACACAAAGGAACAATGCCCCCGATACGAGACCATGACTGAGCATCACGATCATCGCGCCTTCCAGCCCCTGCACGTTGAAGGCGAACAGGCCGACCGTAACAATCGCCATGTGCGCGACCGAGGAATAGGCGATCAGCTTCTTCATGTCGGACTGCACCAGCGCGACCAGCGACGTGTAGACCACCGCGATCATCGACAGGATGAAAACCAGCCACGCGAACTGCGCCGAGGCTTCCGGGAACATCGGCAGGCTGAAACGGATGAAGCCATAGCCGCCCAGCTTCAGCAGCACGCCCGCCAGGATCACCGAACCTGCGGTTGGCGCCTGCACGTGGGCATCGGGAAGCCAGGTGTGCATCGGCCACATCGGCACCTTCACCGCGAAACTTGCGAAGAAGGCCAGCCACAGCCAAGTCTGCGCCCCTGCCGGGAAGCCGTATTGCATCAGAGTCGGGATGTCGGAGGTGCCCGCCTCAGCCACCATCCAGAACATCGCGATCAGCATCAGCACCGAGCCAAGCAGCGTGTAGAGGAAGAACTTGTAGCTGGCGTAAATGCGGTTGTCCCCGCCCCACACCCCGATGATCAGATACATCGGAATGAGGCCGGCCTCGAAGAAGACGTAGAACAGGAACAGGTCCTGCGCCGCAAAGGTGCCGATCATCAGCACTTCCATGAACAGGAACGCCGCCATGTATTCGCCGACGCGCTTTTGCACGGATTGCCAGCTCGCCAGAATGCAGATCGGCATCAGGAACACGCTGAGCATGGTCAGCATCAGCGCGATCCCGTCGATCCCCAAGGCCCACGAGAAGCCTGCGAACAGCGCGGCCTTTTCGGTGAACTGCCACTGCGGCCCGCCGATCTGGTAGTTCGACCACAGCGCGATGCCGAGCACGAAGGTGACAAGCGTCGCCCCCAGCGCGATCCAGCGCGCAGCATTGGCGCCTGCAAACAGGCACGCCGCCGCGCCGGCCAGCGGCACGAGCATCATCAGCGACAGGATGGGAAGGCCTTCCATGAGCGAAGCGCGCTCCTAAAGCAGAACGTAGGTGATAGCGGCGACCAGCCCGAGCAGCATGATCAACGCATAGGTGTAGACGTAGCCCGACTGGACCGACTTGGCGGCAACCGCGCTGCGCTCAACCACCCAGGCAATGCCGTTGGGGCCGAAGCGGTCGATCGTGCCGATGTCGCCAAGCTGCCAGAACTTGCGCCCCAGCCAGAACGCGGGCTTCACGAAGATCGCGTCATAGAGCTCGTCGAAATACCACTTGCGATAGACGAAGTTGTGCAGCGCCCCGAAGGTCGCAACGAACTTCGCCGGAATATCGGGCTTGGCGATATAGGCGACATAAGCGCCGGTGAAGCCGAGCAGCATCACGATGAAGGCCGAATACTTCACCCAGTAGGGCACGGCGTGCATCGCGTGGATCAGCGGTTCGTTGTAGAAGATCGAGCCCGCCCAGAACGCGGCATCATCGAGGAACTTGGGCGCGAACACCTGCCCCGCGGCCACCGCACCGATGGTCAGCACGCCCAGCGGGATCAGCATCGACACCGGGCTTTCATGCGGGTGATAGCCGCCGGTGGTGTCCTCGCCCGCCTGTTCGGGGGTCTTGTGGACGGCGTGCTGGATGTGCTCGCTCTCGATCCAGCGCGGCTTGCCCCAGAAGGTCAGGAACAGCAGGCGCCAGGAATAGAAACTGGTCAGCAGCGCCGCACCAACGCCGAGCCAGAAGGCGGTGGTGGACACCTGCGTCCCGCGCGCAAAGGCGACTTCGAGGATCGCGTCCTTCGACCAGAAGCCCGCAAAGCCGACACCGAGGTGATAGACCCCCAGCCCCGTGATCGCCAGCGTGCCCGCCAGCATCGCGTAGAAGGTGAAGGGGATCGCTTTCCGCAGGCCGCCGTAATAGCGCATATCCTGTTCGTGGTGCATCGCGTGGATCACCGAGCCTGCACCGAGGAACAGCAGCGCCTTGAAGAAGGCGTGGGTGAACAGGTGGAACATCGCCGCGCCATAAGCGCCGACGCCAGCAGCGAAGAACATATAGCCCAGCTGCGAGCAGGTCGAATAGGCGATCACCCGCTTGATGTCCCACTGCGTCGTGCCGATTGTGGCGGCAAAGAAGCAGGTGGCGGCGCCCACGATGGTGACGATGGTCAGCGCGGTCGGCGCGGTCTCGAACATCGGCGAGAGGCGGCACAGCATGAACACGCCCGCCGTCACCATGGTGGCAGCGTGGATCAGTGCGGAGACCGGCGTCGGGCCCTCCATGGCGTCAGGCAGCCAGGTGTGCAGGCCCAGCTGCGCCGACTTGCCCATCGCGCCGATGAACAGCAGGATACACAGGATATCCATGGTGTAGAGACGCATGCCGACGAAGGTGATGGTCGAACCGCTCATCCCCGGAGCTGCGGCCAGGATTTCAGTGATCGAGGTGGTCTGGAACACCAGATAGGTGCCGAAGATGCCGAGCATGAAGCCCAGGTCACCCACGCGGTTGACCACAAAGGCCTTGATCGCTGCCGCGCCCGCGCTCGGCTTCTTGAACCAGAAACCGATCAGCAGATAGGAGGCAAGGCCCACGCCTTCCCAGCCAAAGAACATCTGCACGAGGTTATCGGCCGTTACCAGCATCAGCATCGCGAAGGTGAACAGCGAGAGGTAGGCGAAGAACCGCGGCTGATCCGGGTCTTCCTCCATGTAGCCCCACGAATAGAGGTGCACGAGCGCCGAGACCGAGTTGATCACCACCAGCATGATCGCGGTGAGCGTATCGACGCGCAGCGCCCAGTCGAAGGTCAGCGTGCCGCTCTCGACCCACTTGAGCACCTGCACCACTTCGGCAGTCTCGGTCCCGCCGATGTAGCCGAGGAAGATCGGCCAGCTCAGGCCTGCCGAAAGGAACAGCGCGCCGGTGGTGACCGATTTGGCCGCCACATTGCCGATCATGCGGTTGCCAAGCCCGGCCACCAGTGCCGCCAGCAAGGGCGCAAAAACGATGATGAGGATGGTATGCACGTCCCGCTTACCCCTTCATCTGGTTGATATCGTCAACCGCGATCGAACCGTGGCCACGGAAGTAGATCACCAGGATCGCCAGCCCGATGGCCGCCTCCGCCGCTGCCACGGTCAGCACCAGCATGGCGAAGATCTGGCCGACCAGATCCTGCATGAAGGCGCTGAAGGCGACGAGGTTGAGGTTCACCGCCAGCAGGATCAGTTCGACCGCCATCAGAATGACGATCACGTTCTTGCGGTTGAGGAAGATCCCCAGCACGCCGAGCACGAACAGGATCGCGCCCACGGTGAGGTAATGTTCGATGCCGATCCCACCTGCACTGATCATAGTTCGACCCCCTGCCCGACTTCCGGGTTCTTCATGACGGTTGCATCTTCCGGACGGCGGCGGACCTGCTTGCCGACATCCTGCCGTGCGCGCGCGCCGGGCTTGGGCGGCTGGAAGGTCAGCACAATCGCGCCGATCATCGCCACCAGCAGGATGATGCCCGCGATTTCGAACAGCGCGATGTAGCGCCCGTAGAGTAGCGCGCCGAGCGCCTCGATATTGCTCGTCTCGGCCGCCTGCATCGCAGCGCCATTGGGTGTGCCGAGCGTCAGACCGCCGGCATTATAGGCGCCCACCGCCAGCAACAGTTCGGCCAGCAGCACGGCGGCGACGGCCAGACCCAGCGGCGCGTTGCGGCTGAAACCTGCACGCATCGCGGCAAAATCAATGTCGAGCATCATCACCACGAACAGGAACAGCACCGCGACCGCGCCAACATAGACGATGACCAGCAGCATCGCGATGAACTCCGCGCCCACCAGCACCATGAGGCCGGCAGCGTTGAAGAACGCCATGATCAGCCACAGCACCGAGTGCACAGGGTTGCGCGCCATGATCACCATCACAGCGGCGCCGACCACGATGGTCGCGAAGAAATAAAAGGCGATGGCCTGTATCATGATGTTACTCCGCCGATCCGTCACCCCGGCGAGACGCCGGAGCCCAGAAAGCGGCAATGTGATCCCTAGTCCAAGATTGGCCGCAGCAGAGCGCCGCGACCACAAATTCAATTGACCCCGTGTCCCTCGTCCGGCGCGCCCTAGCGGTAGGGTGCGTCGGCTTCAAGATTGGCCGCGATGGCCCGTTCCCACTTGTCACCATTCGAAAGCAGCTTGGCCTTGTCGTAGAGCAGCTCGGCGCGGGTTTCGGTGGCGTATTCGAAATTCGGCCCCTCGACGATCGCATCGACCGGGCAGGCTTCCTGACAGAACCCGCAATAGATGCACTTCGTCATGTCGATATCGTAGCGGGTGGTGCGGCGGCTGCCGTCTTCACGCGGCTCGCTCTCGATGGTGATCGCCTGCGCCGGGCACACGGCCTCGCACAGCTTGCACGCGATGCAGCGTTCCTCGCCATTGGGATAGCGCCGCAGCGCGTGTTCCCCGCGGAAGCGCGGGCTGAGCGGCGACTTCTCGAAGGGGTAGTTGATCGTCACCTTGGGCTTGAAGAAATACTTCAGCGTCAAGGCGTGGGCCTTGAGGAATTCCCAGAGGGTGAAGCTCTTGATGAGGTGGGTAACGGTACTCATTGTCCAGCTTCCGTCTTGGGTGCAAAATCGGCTGCGCAAAGACCGACAGCGTCGTAACGAAAAGGCTCCTCGCCCCACCCGCCGTCGTAGGCGGTGATGTAAGCAACCGATTGCCCCTCACTTCGCAGCTTGAGGTTGATCACATAGTTTGCCGAGCCGACGCTTCGCATGATCTGATAATCGCGGAACCAGCCCGAGGAATACATGGGGTTTGCGTTCGCACGGCCGGCCAGAGGCGAACCGTCTGCGCTTCCCAGCATCAAGGGGAAAGAATCGTTGAGCTGGTGTCCTCGGGGGGCAACGGGAATCGTTCCGAACAGATCAAACCGCGAGTCCGCTGTTCCATCCTTAGCAGCACCAACGAAGCTGCAACGGAACGCCGTGGCAGGCACCGCTGGCTGCGGCCGCGTATCGAGCGTCTCCATCATGGCTTGTGCGAGAAAGACAAGTTCGATCATCCGAAATGCCCTGTCGCCATCAGGTAGCCGCTGGTCACAGCGACGAACAGCAGGCTCATCGGCAGGAAGACCTTCCAGCCGAGGCGCATCAGCTGGTCATAGCGGTAACGCGGCACGGTCCCCCAGATCCAGCTGAACATGAAGAAGAACAGGAAGGTCTTCAGCAGGAACCAGATGATCCCCGGCACCATATAGAGCACCGGAATGTCGAGCGGCGGCAGCCACCCGCCCCAGAACAATAGCGTGTTGAGTGAACACATCAGCAGGATGTTGGCATACTCGCCGAGCCAGAACAGCGCGAAGCTCATCGAAGAATATTCGGTCTGGTAGCCCGCAACGAGCTCGCTTTCCGCTTCCGTCAGGTCAAACGGCGCGCGTGCGGTTTCGGCCAGCGAGGAGATGAAGAACACCACCCACATCGGGAACAGCAGCGGGTGCACCGCATAGGCGTTGACCAGCCCGAGCCCGAAGCCCTGCTGCGCGGTGACGATGCCCGACAGGTTGAAGGTGCCGGCAAACAGCACCACGCAGACCAGCACGAAGCCGATCGAGACTTCATAGGAGATCATCTGCGCCGAGGCGCGCATGGCCGAGAAGAACGGGTATTTGGAGTTCGACGCCCACCCGCTCATCACCACGCCGTAAACACCCATCGAGGAGATCGCGAGGATGTAGAGCAGGCCGACATTGATGTCGGCAATCACCCCGCCATCCCAGAACGGGATCACCGCCCAGGCCGCAAGCGCCACTGTGAAGGTGATAATCGGCGCAAGCAGGAAGATGCCCTTGTTCGCAGCCGAGGGGATGATGGTTTCCTGCAGGAACACCTTGAGACCGTCCGCGAAGGACTGGAGCAAGCCGAACGGCCCGACCACGTTCGGCCCGCGCCGCATCATGATCGCGCCCAGCACCTTGCGGTCGACATAGATCACCATCGCAACGCTGAACATCACGAGCAGCGAGACGATCACGATCGCCAGCACCGTAGCGACAGTCCATGCCCATTCGTAAGGCAGGCCGAGCGATTGGAAGAAGGCGGTCATTCCGCAGCCTCCTTCACATCAGCGCCGTGGAGCAATTCGTCCGAACACTGCTGCATCACGTCGCTGGCGCGGGCGATGGCGTTGGTGAGGTAAAAGTCCTTGACCGGGTAGCCCGCGATCTCGCCTTCGAACTTCGCTCCGCTATCCGCCTTGGGCAGCGCGCCGTAATCGGCGAGGCCCTCTTCGCCCAACGCAGGCACGGCGGTGATCATCTTGGCCTGCAACGCCTCGAAGCTGTCGAAGCCGACGGTGACGCCCAGCGCATCGGCGAGCGCGCGTAAAATCGTCCAGTCCTCGCGCGCATCGCCGGGGGCGTAGACCGCTTTCTCGGCGAACTGCACGCGGCCTTCAGCGTTGACGTAAGTCCCGTCCTTTTCGGCATAGGATGCGCCCGGCAGGATGATGTCGGCGTGATGCGCGCCCTTGTCGCCGTGGTGGCCGATATAGACCTTGAGGCTCTTGGCGTAAGGCGCGTAGTCCATCTCGTCCGCGCCGAGGCTGACCAGCACCTTGGGCTTGGCCGCAGCAATATCGCCCATCCCGCCCGGAAGCGTGAAGCCGAGCATCAGCGAAGCCATCCGCGCCGCCGAGATGTGGAGCACATTGAAGCCGTTCCAATCGTCGCGCACCAGCCCGAACTTGTCGACCAGCTTGAGCGCGGCAGGCAACGCACCCTTGGCGAGCGCCGCCGCGCCGAGGATCACCGCAGGCCGCTTGGCCGCCTTCATCGCGTCACCCAGAGCCTTGGGGATGCGGTTCAGCAGCTTGAGGTCATTGCCGAGGAAGGTTGCCGGGTAAGTCGGATCCCATTCCGGGCCGACGATGAACACCTTGGCCCCCGCCTTCACCGCTTTGCGCAGGCGAACGTTGAGCAGCGCGGCTTCCCAGCGGACATTGCTGCCAACGATCAGGATCACATCAGCCGTCTCGATGCCCGCAAAGGTGGTGTTGAAGTTCACCGCCGCGAGGTTCGACACGTCATAGGTCATGCCGGTCTGGCGCGCCTCGGTGAGGTCCGATCCGCAGGCGTTGACGAGCGCCTTGGCCGCAAACATCGTCTCGGCATCGAGCAGATCGCCCGCCACCGCCGCGATGCTCTTCTTGGTCTTGCCAAGCGCGCCGGAAATCATGCCGAAGGCTTCGGTCCATTCCGCAGGCTGGAGCTTGCCGTCACGGCGCACCCACACGCGGTCGAGCCGGCGCTTGGTGAGGCCGTCGACCTGATAGCGGCCCTTGTCCGACAGCCACTCCTCGTTGACGTCGTCATTGATGCGCGGCAGCGCGCGCATGACTTCGCGGCCCTTGGAATGGAGCGTGATGTTGGCGCCCACGGCGTCCGACACATCGATGCTGAGCGTCTTCTTCAGCTCCCACGGCCGCGCTTCGAAGGCATAGGGCCGCGAGGTGAGCGCGCCGACCGGGCACAGGTCGATCACATTGGCGCTGAGTTCATGCGCCGCCGCCTGTTCCAGATAGGTGGTGATCTGCATATCCTCGCCGCGATACAGCGCGCCGATCTCGTCCACGCCAGCGATCTCTTCTGAGAAGCGCACGCAGCGGGTGCAGTGGATGCAGCGGGTCATGATCGTCTTGATCAGCGGGCCCATGTATTTCTCGGTCACCGCGCGCTTGTTCTCGTGATAGCGCGAGCCGCCGCGGCCATAGGCCACCGCCTGATCCTGCAAGTCGCACTCGCCGCCCTGATCGCAGATCGGGCAATCGAGCGGGTGGTTGATAAGCAGGAACTCCATCACCCCTTCGCGCGCCTTCTTGACCATCGGGCTGTCGGTGCGGATTTCCTGGCCTTCGCTGGCAGGCAGCGCGCAGCTGGCCTGCGGCTTGGGCGGCCCGGGCTTCACCTCGACCAGACACATGCGGCAATTGCCCGCGATGCTGAGGCGCTCGTGATAGCAGAAGCGCGGGATTTCCTTGCCCGCCAGCTCGCACGCCTGAAGGACAGTCGCGCCTGCGGGGACCTCGATTTCCTGACCGTCTACGGTGACTTTAGGCATTACTCGGCTGCCTCTTGGAATTGCGCGTTGTGCTCGTTGATCCGCCGCTCCAGCTCGGGGCGGAAGTGGCGGATCAGGCCCTGAATCGGCCATGCCGCCGCATCGCCCAGCGCGCAGATGGTGTGGCCTTCGACCTGCTTGGTGACTTCCTGCAGCATATCGATTTCCTCGATCGCGGCATCGCCGGTGCGCAGGCGCTCCATCATGCGCCACATCCAGCCCGTGCCTTCGCGGCAGGGGGTGCACTGGCCGCAGCTTTCGTGCTTGTAGAAGTAGGACAGGCGGCTGATCGCGCGGACGATGTCGGTGGACTTATCCATGACGATCACCGCTGCCGTGCCGAGGCCCGAGCCCAGTTCCTTGAGCCCGTCAAAATCCATCGGCGCCGAGCGGATCTGCGCAGCGGGGACCAGCGGGACGGACGAACCGCCCGGAATAACGGCAAGCAGATTGTCCCACCCGCCGCGAATGCCGCCGCAGTGCTTTTCGATCAGCTCCTCGAAGGGAATGCTCATCGATTCCTCGACAACGCAGGGCTTGTTCACGTGGCCGCTGATCTGGAACAGCTTGGTGCCCTTGTTGTTCTCGCGCCCAAAGCTGGAGAACCACGCCGCGCCGCGCCGCAGAATCGTCGGGGCGACCGCGATGCTCTCGACATTGTTGACCGTGGTCGGGCAGCCATAGAGGCCCGCGCCCGCCGGGAACGGGGGCTTGAGGCGCGGCTGGCCCTTCTTGCCCTCGAGGCTCTCGATCATCGCGGTTTCTTCGCCGCAAATGTAAGCGCCCGCGCCGCGGTGCATGAAGACGTCGAAATCATAGCCCGACTTGCAAGCGTTCTTGCCGATCAGGCCCGCCGCATAGGCCTCGTCGATCGCCTTCTGCAGCGTCTCGGCCTCGCGGATATATTCGCCGCGCACATAGATATAGGCGGCCCGCGCCCGCATCGCGAAGCCGGCGACCAGCGCGCCTTCGATCAACTTGTGCGGATCGTGGCGCAGGATCTCGCGGTCCTTGCAGCTGCCGGGTTCGGATTCGTCGGCGTTGATGACGAGGAAGCTGGGGCGACCGTCGCGCGATTCCTTGGGCATGAAGCTCCACTTCAAGCCAGTCGGGAACCCTGCCCCGCCCCGCCCGCGCAGGCCCGATGCCTTCATCTCTTCGATGATCGTCTCGGGGCCGCGCGCCAGCAGCGCCTTGGTGCCGTCCCAATCGCCGCGCGCCTGCGCTGCCTTCAGGCCCCAGTCCTGAAAGCCATAGACGTTGGTGAAGATGCGGTCCTTATCCGCGAGCATCACTGCTTCCTTCGTTATTGGCCGTTGCCTTGGCGCGCTTCAGGCGCACCAGCGAAACCACCTGGAACACAAGGCCCAGACCCATCAGGATCACGCCCATTTCAAGCTGGCCGGTCGCACTCAAGACCGCGCCGAGCGCAAAGCCCGTCAGCCCGAGGATCGCCAGAGCGAGCGTCAACGGGTTCATCCGATTACCCCTTGGCTGTGGAGCGCGTAGAGCACGCCGATGATGATCAGGATGACGCCGACGCGCATCATGCCCATCAGCAGCTTGTAGGCGATGAACGCCAGCACAGCCGCGCCGAGGAGGGAGGCGATGGCGGTCACTCTACCACTCGCCCCGATAATCACGGTTGGCGCTGACCATGTCCTTGAGCGTGGTCGGCCCGCCCGAAGGCTCGGATGTGTGACGCCCCGGCTCCTGCGTGCCCGCCTTGGGGGTTTCGCCTGCGGCCAGCGCATCGAGCACCGCGTCGAGGCGTTCGGGCGTCAGGTCTTCGTAATTGTCGTCGTTGATCTGGACCATCGGCGCGGTGGCGCAATTGCCCATGCATTCGACTTCCGTGAGGGTCCAGAGGCCATCCGCCGAAACGTGGCCCTTCTCCATCCCGCGTTTCTTGCAGGCGGCGATGATGTCGTCGCTGCCGCGCAGCATACAGGGCGTGGTGCCGCACACCTGCACGTGGAATTTGCCCACGGGCTTGAGGTTATACATGAAGTAGAAGCTGGCGACTTCGAGCACGCGGATCACCGGCATCCCGAGATACTCGGCGACATATTCGATCACCGGCAGCGGCAGCCAGCCCTGCGTATCGGTCTCCGCGCCGACCTGCCGCTGGGCGAGATCGAGCAGCGGCATCACCGCCGAGCGCTGACGCCCTTCGGGATACTTGGCAATGTGCCAATCTGCGGTTTTCTTGTTCTGAGGCGTCCACGCGAAAGCGCTCCAGCGCGCGCGCAGTTCGGGGGTGTCGGGTGCGGGGGTGCGGTCAGCCATCGGCTTTTCTCATATTCAGAACGCGAGAGCCGATCAGAACTACGCTATCAATCAAGACACCAACTGCCAGGACTGCAGCCAAAAGGAGCAACGCAAATGCCCACATGAGTTCTGCACCTTTGCCCAAACCAATCAGATCGGCCACGAAATCAAAAGCCAGAAAAAGAAACAGGCCCAACCCCAATGTGGTTGCTGCCATGATTGCAATGTATCGAGTTGACCTGACGTTCACCGGTCACACTCCCCGAACACCACGTCGATCGCGCCCAGAATGGCGGTCGCGTCGGGGAGCATGTGGCCCTTGGACATGAAGTCCATCGCCTGAAGGTGCGAGAAGGCCGTGGGGCGGATCTTGCAGCGGTAGGGCTTGTTGGTGCCGTCGCTGACGAGATAGACGCCGAATTCGCCCTTGGGGCTCTCGGTCGCCACATAGACCTCGCCCGCGGGCACGTGGAAGCCTTCGGTGTAGAGCTTGAAGTGGTGGATCAGGCTTTCCATCGACTGCTTCATCTCGCCGCGCTTGGGCGGGGAGACCTTGCCGTCGGTCGAGGCAATCGGCCCCTGCGGCATATCGCGCAGGCACTGCTTGATGATCTTGGCGCTCTCGTAAACTTCCTTCACACGCACCATGAACCGGTCGTAGCAGTCCGAATTGGTGCCCACCGGAATGTCGAACTCCATGCGGTCATAGACGTCGTAAGGCTGGCTCTTGCGCAGATCCCACGGAATGCCCGCCGCGCGGATCATCGGGCCGCTAAAGCCCCACGCCACCGCATCATCGCGGCTGACGATGGCGATATCGACATTGCGCTGCTTGAAGATGCGGTTGTCGATCACGAGGCTCATCGCGTCTTCGAACAGCTGGAAGAAGCGGTTGTCGAGCCAGTCGCCGATATCCACCAGCAGCTTTTCCGGCACGTCCTGATGCACGCCGCCCGGACGGAACCACGCCGAGTGCATCCGCGCGCCGCTCGCCCGCTCGAAGAAGTTGAGGCAATCCTCGCGCAGTTCGAACACCCACAGGTTCGGCGTCATCGCGCCCACGTCCATCACATGCGCGCCGATGTTGAGCATGTGGTTGCAGATGCGGGTCAGCTCGGCGAACAGCACGCGCAGATATTGCGCACGCTCGGGCACTTCGAGATTGAGCAGCTTCTCGATCGCCAGCACGTAGCTGTGCTCCATGCACAGCGGCGAGCAGTAATCGAGCCGGTCGAAATACGGCAGCGCCTGCAGATAGGTCTTGTGCTCGATCAGCTTTTCGGTGCCGCGGTGGAGCAGGCCGACATGGGGATCGATCCGCTCGATCACTTCGCCGTCCAGCTCCATCACCATGCGCAAAACGCCGTGCGCCGCGGGGTGCTGGGGGCCGAAATTGATCGTGTAGTTGCTGATCACCTCGCCGGTGGTGGTGAGCGATTCTTCGCGTTGCATGCTCATTGGCCGCCCTCCTTCGAGGTGGGATCAGGCGCGCCGGGCGCATCCTGGTCGCTGGCCTTCTGCTTGGCCGTGGTGCGCTTCACAGCTTCGGCATTGGCGGCAACCCCGGCGCCGGTCTGGCTGGCGCGTTCGGTCGTCTTGACTGCATTCACCGTCGGCGCGCCGCGCGATTTCTCGTCACCCGGAAGCTCGTAATCCGCGCCTTCCCACGGCGAGAGGAAATCGAAGCTGCGCATTTCCTGCGCCAGTTCGACGGGTTCATACACCACCCGCTTTTCCTCCTCGGAATAGCGCAGTTCGGTGTAGCCGGTGAGCGGGAAGTCCTTGCGGAAGGGGTGGCCTTCAAAACCGTAATCGGTGAGGATCCGGCGCAGATCGGCATTGCCCGCGAAGGTGACGCCGTACATGTCGAACACCTCGCGCTCGAGCCAGCCCGCGTTGGGCCACAGCGTAGTGACGGTCGGCACGGGCGTGTTCTCGTCAGCGCTGCACTTGACCATCACGCGGTGGTTCTTGGTCAGGCTCTGGAGCATATAGACGACTTCGAACCGCTCGGCGCGATCCGGATAATCAGCGCCGGCGATTTCCATCAGCTGCTGGTACTGGTGATCATCGCGCAGGGTTTGCAGCACGCGCGCAGCATCGTCGCGCTGGACGCGGAAAATCACCTCGCCATGCGCTTCAGCAGCATCGATCAGCCAGACAGAGATCGTCTCGCTGATGGCGTCGATCACACCCTCGTTGGAAGCATACTTCGGGGCGGAATGGAGAACGGCCATGATCCTTGCCCTTACCTCTCGATGGTGCCGACGCGGCGGATCTTCCGCTGCAACTGCATGACGCCGTAGAGCAACGCCTCGGCGGTCGGGGGGCAACCGGGAACGTAGATGTCGACCGGCACGATCCGATCACACCCGCGCACCACCGAATAGCTGTAGTGGTAATAGCCGCCGCCATTGGCGCAGCTGCCCATGCTGATCACATATTTCGGATCAGACATCTGGTCGTAGACCTTGCGCAGCGCCGGGGCCATCTTGTTGCACAGCGTGCCGGCGACGATCATCACGTCCGACTGGCGCGGCGAGGCGCGCGGCGCGATGCCGAAGCGCTCCATATCGTAGCGCGGCATATTCACATGGATCATCTCGACCGCGCAGCAGGCGAGCCCGAAGGTCATCCACCACAGCGAGCCGGTGCGGGCCCATTGGAACAACTCCTCGGTCGAGGTGACGAGGAAGCCCTTGTCATCAACTTCGTTCTGCAGCGACTTGAAGAAATCCGCGTCGGGATGGCGCAATTCACCGCCCTGTGCCGCTGCCGGAAGCAATGATGAGGTGTTGGTCACAGTGCTCATTCCCAATCCAGAGCCCCCTTCTTCCACTCGTAGGCAAGGCCCACGGCGAGGATGAACAGGAACACCATCATGCCGCCCCAGCCCACCCAGCCCGTCTCACCCAGGCTGACAGCCCAGGGGAACAGGAATGCGGCTTCAAGATCGAACACGATGAAGCTGATCGCCACGAGATAGAAGCGCACATCGAACTGGCTGCGCGCGTCCTCGAAAGCGGGGAAGCCGCACTCATATTCGGAAAGCTTTTCGGCATTGGGGTTGTGCGCACCGGTCAGCCGCGACACCGCCATCGGCGCGACCACGAACAGCATCGACAATCCGAAGGCGATGAGAATGAACAACAGTATCGGCAGATACTGGCTGAGGTCGATCACGGCGATGTCCAAGCTATTAATCCCGTCGGTCGCCCTAAGCCTGTCGCGCGCACCGCGCAAGCCTGCGACTCGGGCAAAAGCCCTTAGAGATGTTGCATGAAATCGAACAGTCGTTGCGCAAGGATAGCGCGGGGGAAACTCCCCTGCGCGTCAGGGCCGCAGCCGCAACCGCCGGATCTGCGTGGCGATTGGCGGCAGGCCGGGCTTGGGCACGCCCTTGTCGAAGCGGTCCCACTGGCCGTTGCCCACGTAATAGAGCGATCCGGCCGCGATGCTTCCCCCGAGCGGTTCGGTCCAATCCGGATGCGCTCGCTCGAGCACGCGGTGGCCGATGATCCGGATGCCATCCTCGGACAGGCGCAGCGCGATGATCCGCATCGGGCTGGTGCCGTTTTGCACGGCGATCAGCTCGTCATCGAGCCGCCATAGCCCGTCGATCCCGTCGAGCGCGATGGCAACGTCGCTCGCAAGCCGCACGACGGATCCGCTCTCAAGGTCGATCATGGCAAGACCATAGCGATAATCGCTGACATAAAGCCGCTGCCCGTCGGCACTCACCGCCAGCCCCTGCGGCGAGCGCAGCGTGCCGGGTGCGACCAGCACGGACATAGCCGGAGCATCCGGGCGGGCGCGGTAAACGCCGCCGCCGACCGGATCACTGGCATAGACTGTGCCATCCGGCCCGATCGCGAGGTCTGACACGGCCGCGCCCGGCGGCGCAGCGATCCGGAGCGGCACGTCGGAATCGCCTGTGAGCCCGATCAGCCCCGTGAAGCGGGCGGGATCATCCGGAGAGCCGTCAATATTGGCCGAGGCAACCCAGCCTATGCGCCCGTCCGCCGCCGAGACGATGCCGGACAGCGCGTTGAGACCGGCGATGGGAAGTTCAACCCAATCGCCATCCGGGCCGTGGACGTAAAGCGCGCGCCGCGAGACCGAGGTTGCAATCGCCTCCTGACCGCTGGGCGATACAAAGACGCTTTCTACCAGCCCGGCGTCTGCCGAGACGTCATCAAACACGGTGCTGGCCGTGATCACCGGCGCTTGCGCGATTAACAGTCCCCGCGCCGCTTCGGCGTGCGGTGCACCGATCAGATCGGGAATTTGCGCCTGTGCCCTTGTGCTGAACACATGGCCGCGCACCTTGAGCCATTCGAGACTGGCGAGCGCCCCTTCCCCATCGCCCGCTGCAAGTTGCGCATTGAACAACCGCAGCCGCACGCTGGCGCTATCGGGAAAATCGCGTGCGAGCTGTTCGAGTCCAGCCACGTCTGCGATCTGTCCCGTCGCTGCATCCACCGCACGCCACGCTGGCTGGCCTTGCGCGCCGAGCGGCGCGGCAAGGGCCAGCACCAGCGCGGCGGCAATCCCCCTCATTTCATCATGCGCGCCGCAGCCTGCTCGGTCGTCTTGCCATAAGGCGGCTTCAGCCCGCCCAACTTGGCAATGTCGATCTTGGGCTGGTGATAGACCGCGCGGGCGTGGCTGAATTCGCGGAAGCCCTCGATCGCGTGATAGCTTCCCATCCCCGAAGGTCCGACCCCGCCGAACGGCAGGTCTTCCATCGAGACGTGGAACACCACGTCATTGGTGGTCACCCCGCCCGAGATCGTGCGGGTCAGCACGCGCTCCTGCTCGCCCTTGTCCTCGCCGAAGTAATAGAGGCCGAGCGGGCGGTCGTGCTCGTTGATGTAATCCACCGCCTGATCGACCGACTTGTAAGTCATCACCGGCAGCACGGGGCCGAAGATTTCCTCCTGCATCGCCGCCATGCCGTCGTTCACGTTCTTGAGGATCGTGAGCGGCATCTTGCGCTGGTTGGCATTGGCGAAGTCCTCGCCGGCCGGATTGACCTCGATCACCTCTGCGCCCTTGTCGCGCGCATCGGCGACGAGCCCTTGCAGGCGCTCGAAATGCCGGTCGGACACGATCGAGGCATAGTCATCATTGTCGAGCAGGCGCGGATACATTGCGCTCGCCGCGCCGACGACACCAGCTACGGCCTCGTCCTGCTTGTCCTCGGGCACCATCAGGTAATCGGGCGCAAGGCAGATCTGGCCCGCGTTCATCATCTTGCCGATCGCGATGCGCTCGCCCGCCTTGGCGAAATCGGCGCTCCGCCCAAGCACCACCGGCGACTTGCCGCCGAGTTCCAGCGTGACCGGCACGAGGTTCGCCGCAGCCGCCTGCATCACCCGGCGACCGGTCGCGGTCGAGCCGGTGAAGACGAGGTGATCGAAGGGCAGTGACGAGAATGCAGCAGCGACTTCGGGACTGCCGGTCACAACGGCCACTTCCTCGGGCGCGAAATACTCCGCCGTCAGCTTGGCCATCAATTCGCTGGTGCGCTCGGTGAATTCGCTCGGCTTGATCATGGCGCGGTTGCCCGCCGCCAGCACCTGCATCAGCGGGCCGAAAGCCAGCTGGATGGGGAAGTTCCACGGCGACAGGATGCCGATCACGCCCTTGGGTTCATAACGCAGTTCGGCCCTCGCCCCCAGCAGCCCGAGCGGGAACTGCACCTTGCGCTTCTCGGTCTTGGCCCACTGGTCCATGTGCTTCAATGCATGATTGCCCGCGCCCACGGTGGCGGCGATATCGGTCAGCATCGACTGCGCGTAAGAGCGGTTGCCGAAATCGGCGCTCATCGCCTTGGCGAACTCCTCGCCATGTTCCTTCACCAGGGCGATGGCGCGGCGGATGCGGTCCTTGCGCTCGCTCATCGGCTCGGGACGCGAGGCGATGAAGGCGGCGCGCTGGCGCGCAAGCAGGGCTTCGAGTTCTTCGCGGCGATCGTCGGCCATGTCGTTCTCCCGTTCGGACATAGGTGCATCCTGGGGGATGCGTTTTGATTTGCGACCGTCTTTGCGCAAAGCAGCAAGCCTGACAAGGTTCTTGCAAGTGGCGGCGCGCGATTGCCATTGCCGCATCGCAGCATTAGAGCCTGCCCCAGACATTCTGCCCCGTTGGAAGGATACCCGCCATGAGCCAGCTCTCCCCCGCCGATCCGATCGTGATCCTGTCCTATGCCCGCACCCCGATGGGCGCGATGCAGGGCGCGCTGGCCGAAGTCTCGGCGACCGATCTTGGCGCTGTGGCGGTCAAGGCGGCCGTGGAACGTGCAGGCGTTGCCGGCGCGGACATCGACCGCGCCTATATCGGCTGCGTGCTGCCCGCAGGGCTTGGCCAGGCGCCTGCCCGTCAGGCCGCGATCAAGGCTGGCCTGCCGCTCTCGGTGCAGGCGACAACGGTGAACAAGGTCTGCGGCTCGGGGATGCAGACGGTGATCATGGGCGCCGAAGCGCTCGCCAGCGGCACGATCGATCTGGTGGTCGCCGGCGGCATGGAGAGCATGACCAACGCGCCCTACCTGCTCAAGAAGCACCGCTCGGGCGCGCGGCTCGGGCATGATACCGCCTATGACCATATGTTCCTCGACGGGCTGGAAGATGCCTACGAGCCGGGCCGCGCCATGGGCACCTTCGCGCAGGATACCGCCAACGCCTATCAGATGACGCGCGAGGACATGGACGCCTACGCGATCGAATCGCTCGCCCGCGCCAACCGCGCGATTGCTAGCGGCGCTTTCGACGATGAAGTGGTGGCCGTGACTGTATCGACCCGTGCGGGCGACGTGGTTGTCGAACATGACGAAGCCCCCTCCAAGGGCCGCCCCGACAAAATCCCGCAGCTGAAGCCCGCCTTTGCCAAGGACGGGACGATCACCGCTGCCACCTCGAGCTCGATTTCGGATGGTGCCGCCGCTGTGGTGCTAACCCGCGCAAGTGTGGCCGCAGCCAAGGGCCTTGCGCCGGTCGCCCGCGTGGTCGCCACGGCGGCCCACGCCCAGGCCCCGGCCGATTTCACCACCGCCCCGATTCCCGCAATCCAGAAGGTGCTGGAGCGCGCCGGTTGGAGCGTCGATGATGTCGATCTGTTCGAAGTCAACGAAGCCTTCGCCTGCGTCGCGATGTTCGCGATGCGCGATCTCGGCATCCCGCACGACAAAATCAACGTCAACGGCGGCGGCACGGCTTTGGGGCACCCGATCGGTGCCAGCGGCACGCGGATCATCGTCACGCTGCTGGGCGCGCTCAAGGCGCAGGGCAAGACCAAGGGCGTGGCCAGCCTGTGCATCGGCGGCGGTGAAGCCACCGCGATTGCCGTCGAACTGATCTGAGGAAAACGCGCCGGGCGGGGACTATTCGTCGCCCGGCAAAGCCTCGGTTCCCCACAGCCGCGCCTGCTGGATCCAGCCCTTGCGGCCAGCAATATCGACATCACACCAGCCTTCGCGGCACGTGCCCAGCTTGGCGACCACGCCCGGCTCGGCCCGCCAGCGCAGCGCCGCCGACGCACTCGGCTCGGCGCGCAGATCGGCAAGCCCCTTGCCGGTGACCAAAGCGCCGCGCTCGGGATCGAGCTGGCTGCGGGCAATCCACCCGCGGTCGCCCTCAGGGTCTTCGACGAAGCGCCAGCCTTCGCGCACCCGCACCACCTTCACCGGCAGGCCCTTGCGCTTGTAGACCCATTCGATCGGATATTCCTCGCTCGGGCCGACGCGCATGCGCACCTCGTCGTAACGCAGGCTCGCCCAATAGGGCACCTCGCGCTCCTGCGCATGGGCGGGCACGGCGAGCAGAGCCGCAGCAAGACCGAGTAGACTGAAAAGACGCAATCCCATCATGGGGCGGAGCGATAGCGCCATCCGCACGGGCCTTTCAAGGCCTGCTTACCGCTTCCCTGCTTGACCACCGAGGCCCACTGGCATTAGCCGATGGCCATGCCAGAAACCCGCACCCCGCTCGAACGCCCGCGCGTCATCGTCACCCGCCATCTGGTGCCCGAAGTCGAGGCGCGGATGCGCGAATTGTTCGACGTGGTGCTGAACGAAGGCGATGTGCCGCTCACGCGCGAGCAGCTCGCCGCCGCGATGCAGGATTGCGACGTGCTGGTGCCGACCGTGACTGACAGGATCGATGCCGAGCTGATTGCCAGCGCCAGCCCCCGGCTCGGGCTGATCGCCAATTTCGGCGCTGGCACCGAGCATCTCGATCTGGCCGCCGCTGCCGCGCGGAAGATCCTCGTCACCAACACGCCGGGCGTGTTCACCGACGATACCGCCGACCTTGCGATGGCGATGATCATCGGCGTGCCGCGCCGGGTGCGCGAAGGCACAGCGCTGGTGCGGCGCGGCGAATGGACCGGCTGGACGCCCTCGGGCCTGCTCGGGCGCAAGCTGGCGGGCAAGGTGCTCGGCATTATCGGCATGGGCCGCATCGGCCAGGCTGTCGCCCACCGAGCCCGCGCCTTCGGGCTGGAGATCGCCTATTTCAACCGCAAGCCCCTGCCCGAAGCGCTCGAGCGGATGCTGGGCGCCCGCTATGTCGGCGATGTCGATGCGTTGATGGCCGAGGCGGACATCCTCACCCTGCACTGCCCGCTGACCGAGGACACCCGCCACCTCGTCGATGCGCGGCGGATTGCCTTGATGAAGCCCGGCAGCAGCATCATCAACACCGCGCGCGGCGAGTTGATCGATCAGGAAGCGCTGATTGCCGCGTTGCAATCGGGGCACCTCGCAGGCGCCGGGCTCGACGTCTATCCTGACGAACCCCATGTCGATCGCCGCCTGATCGAGCACCCCAACGTGATGACCCTCCCCCACATCGGCAGCGCGACCGCCGAGGGCCGCGAGGATTCGGGCCACAAGGTAATCGCGAACATCCGGATGTGGGCCGACGGGCACAGGCCGCCCGATCAGGTGCTGACGGCGCTGGTGCGCGGGTAAATCACCCCGCGCACCAATCGCGCATCCTCAATCCCCTGTCAAAATCCGCTCGACCAGTTCGCCCACGCTCGGCGTGTAGCCGTTCGAATAGAACGGATCCTGCTTGAAGCGGTAGGCCGCGTGGCCCGCAAAGGCGAGGTTGTTGTCGGGATCGCCATCATGGGCGATATCCTGCAGCGTCTTCTGGATGCAGAAGCTGCGCGGATCGGCCAGACGCCCGGTGGTAAAGTCGTCGTGATCCTTCCAGCTCGAAAAGGCGCAGTGCGACAGGCAGCCCATGCAATCCTGCTGGTCCTTGCGGATAATATCGCGCGCCTCGGGCGTGACGAAGACGATGGTGTCGTCGGGCGTCTTGAGCGGTTCGCTATGGCCGGCGCGCATCCACATTTCGGCCTTGGCCTTGTCTTCGGGGCGCACCCAGAAGCTGCGAGCCTTGCCGTCTTCGCCCAACTGCACCGTGCCGTCTTCGGCGCCGCGCTTGAAATAGGCGATCTGGCGTTCCGAGCGGTGCATCAGATCATAGAGGAACGGGGTCTTCACCGCGCTCGAATAGAAGCCCGTGGGCGAGAACTTGTGCAGCAGCACATCGCCGGGCTCGACGGTGCGCAGCATATCCTTCCAGATCTGCGGGATCGGGCTTTCCTGCGTCAGCAAGGGCCGCGTGCCGAACTGGAAGGCGATCGTCCCAAGCTCGGGATTGTCGATCCAGTCGTTCCATTCGCGCAGGCACCACACCCCGCCCGCCATCACGATCGGCACGGTATCGGCCACACCTTCAGCGCGCATCATGTCGCGCAAGGTCTTGACGCGCGGATAGGGGTCTTCGGGCTTGGTCGGGTCTTCCGCGTTGGACAGGCCATTATGACCGCCCGCCAGCCACGGATCTTCATAGACCACCGCCGCCATCAGATGCGGAACCTTGTGATAGGAGCGCTTCCACAGCGCCCGGAAAGCGCGGCCGGAGCTGACAATCGGCAGGTAGCAGACGTTGAACCGCTCGGCGATTTCCGCCAGCTTGTAAGGCATCCCTGCGCCGCAGGTGACGCCGGTCACCATACCGCGGGTGTTTTCCAGCACGCCTTCGAGCACGGCTTGCGCCCCGCCCATTTCCCACAGCACGTTGATGTTGATCGCGCCCTTGCCGCCGGCAATCTCGTAGGCCTTTTTGACCTGCGTGGTGGCGCCGTCGATGGCGTAGCGGATCAGTTCCTGATGGCGTTCCTCGCGCGTGCGGCCGTGATAGACCTGCGGAATCGGGTTGCCATCTTCGTCATAAGCGTCGGCATTGACCGCGCTGACCGTGCCGATCCCGCCGGCCGCGGCCCATGCGCCCGAGCTGGCGTGATTGGTCGCCGAAACACCCTTGCCGCCTTCAACCAGCGGCCAAACCTCGCGCCCGCCATAGACGATCGGGCTCAATCCCTTGAACAATGAAAACTCCTCTTCACGCCGTCCCCTGGCGCGCATTACGTTGTGGTCACATAGTGCCGAGCGGCGCGTGCCGCAATCTCTGAGGGCCGCCCTGCTCCTATCCCATATTGCAGGGTTGGATGGCGTCTGCCTCGGTGCGCGCCTTGCCTCTGGCAAAGCGGGCAAAATAGCCTTTGATGTCAGGCCGCTCGATATATTCGACCAGCACATAGCCGACCGCCTCGAACTCGCAGAACAGCAGCGTGTGCGGCAGACCGTGGCGCCCGACCGGGGTTTCGCTTTCCACAACGATGATCTGGCCTTCGGCGTTGAGCGCCGGCCACATGCGCCACAGGAAAGCGTAAGGATCGGTCACTTCATGATACATATGGACCATGAAAATGCGGTCGAAACTGTCGGCGGGAAGCTGCGGATCGGCCACTTCGCCCAGCTTGATCGAGATATTCTCGAGCCGCTCCTTTTCGACTCGCCGGCCGAGCCGCTCCAACGCGTCGCGGCTG
This sequence comes from Erythrobacter sp., assembly GCA_023653115.1. Classification (GTDB taxonomy): domain Bacteria; phylum Pseudomonadota; class Alphaproteobacteria; order Sphingomonadales; family Sphingomonadaceae; genus Erythrobacter. The sequence continues at coordinate 506,661 of JAMNXO010000001.1, read as the reverse complement.
ATGTCCTGCGCCAGCACGCGCCCGTCAGCCCCGACCCGTTCGGCAAGGCGGACGGTGTAATAGCCCTCGCCCGCACCAATATCGGCGACAGTCATGCCGGGACGGATGTCAGCGAGGTCCATCACCACCTGCGCCTCGTTACGCTCTTCGCGGGCGTCCTCGTTGGCGAACTGGGTCGAGACGACCTTGGCGACCGGGCGATCGGGCTTGGGAAATTCGAGCGCGCCCTCCGGCTGCCCGGGGCTGACCGGCATAAGCTGCTCGCACCCGGCCAGCGCCAGCGCGCCTGTCAGCACCGCTGCGGCTGCGAGCCTGCGTGCCGCACGCATGGCTATTCGACGTCCTCGATTTCGACCGTCTCGCCGGTCACACGCTGCGCCAGCGCGGCCGAGATGAACGGATCGATCGCCCCGTCGAGCACCGCGTCAGGCGAAGTCGAGACCACGCCCGTGCGCAGATCCTTGACCATCTGGTAGGGCTGCAAAACGTAGGAACGGATCTGGTGACCCCAGCCAATGTCGCTCTTGGAGGCGTGTTCGGCACTTGCCGCTTCCTCGCGCGAGCGCATCTCCGCCTCGTAGAGCCGCGCCTTCAGCATGTTCATCGCAATGTCGCGGTTCTTGTGCTGGCTGCGGTCCTGCTGGCTGGCGACGACAATACCGCTCGGCTGGTGAGTGATGCGCACCGCCGAATCGGTGGTGTTGACGTGCTGACCGCCTGCGCCAGAGGCACGGTAGGTATCGATCTTGAGATCGGCCGGATTGATGTCGATCTCGAAGGTGTCGTCGATCACCGGATAGACCCACACGCTCGAAAAGCTGGTGTGGCGCCGCGCCGAACTGTCATAGGGGCTGATGCGGACGAGCCGGTGGACCCCGCTCTCGGTCTTGGCATAGCCATAGGCGTTGTCGCCCTTGATCAGCAGTGTGGCCGACTTGATGCCCGCCTGTTCGCCGGCCTGATACTCGACCGTATCGACCTTGAACCCGCGTCTTTCGGCCCAGCGTGCATACATCCGCAGCAGCATTTCGGCCCAGTCCTGGCTTTCGGTGCCGCCCGCGCCCGCGTGGATTTCGAGATAGGTGTCGTTGCCGTCAGCCTCGCCCGAGAGCAGCGCCTGCACCTTGTCGGCATCGGCACGTTCGGCAAGGCGCTGGAGCGTGGCAAGGCCATCATCGACGATGCTTTCCTCGCCCTCGGCCTCGCCCATGGTGATGAATTCCACCGCATCGGCCATCTCGGCCGAGATTTCGTTGACGGTGTTGACCGCATTTTCGAGCGACTTCTGCTCGCGGCTAATCGCCTGCGCCTGCTTGGGATTGTCCCACAGCGCCGGGTCTTGCACGCGTGCATTGAGTTCGTCGAGCCGCCGCAGCGCCCGCTCCCAGTCGAGCGACAGGCGCACCAGCGCCAGCGCCGCCTCGATCCGGTTGATATAAGCCTGGGCCTCGGCCCGCATGGTCAGTCCTTCACAAAAGTCGCCGCCTCAAAGGACGCGAAAAAGCCGCCACCGCTTAGCGCGGGCGGCGCGATTGTAAAGCCGCGCGCTGGCGGCGCTACCCCGCTACTTCTTGAGCGCGCGCACCGCAGCGAGGGTCTTTTCGACATGGCCGCGATAGTCGCTGTTCGAATGAACCGCGACAATCCGCCCACCCGGAGCGATGACGTAGGACGTGCGGGTGGTGAGGCCCGACGACCCCATCGCCACATCATAGGCGCCGATCACCTTGGGCCCGGCAACGCCGACCGGGAAGGCATCGCGGCACTCTTCGCGGCTGAACCGCTTGAGGGTGGCGATGTCGTCGTTCGACATGCCGATCACACTTGCCCCGGCCGCCTTGAACTTCGGCATCGCCTCGGCAAAGGCATTGGCTTCGAGCGTGCAGCCCTGCGTGAAGGCCTTGGGGTAGAAATAGAGCACCACCGGGCCTTTCGCCAGCGCGGCTGCGAGCGAGAAGCCGAACTCCTTACCCGCCAACGCGGCCTTGGTGGTGAAGGCCGGCGCCTTTTCACCCACGGGCAATTCAGCCGAGGCGGAGGTGGCAAGGCCAGCGAGCGCGAGCGCGGCGGTGGCGGCGAGTGATGCGAAGGTTCTGGTCATACAGGCGTAATCCTCAGGGTGCGTGCCAGTTCCCCGGCGATACGAAGGCAGGCGTCAGTCGGTGGCGCCCTGTTCTTCAGGGCGTGCTTCCGTCTGATCGGGCAGGACGTCCACCACCGCTCCGTCCGCGTTCTGGCGACCAGCGCGGATCAGCTGAAGGATTTCGTTGCGACGGGCCGCAATTTCGTCCTGACGCGTGAAGCGCGCAGGCTCGGTATCGGGCTTGAAGGCCTCCCAGATGATCGCCGATCTGGGATTCTCGGTGGGCCAGCCATCGAGCACGCGCTTGCCCGAGCGCCGGTCAATCCGCACCATTCGCACGCCCTGCGGCGCGACCGGCGGCAGATCCGACCATTTCTTGCGGGTCTTCTCGATCAGGCTCTTGATGATCGGCGCAGAGATCGTTCCGCCATAGGCATAGCCGCCCATGTTGCGCGGCTGGTCAAACCCGACATAGGCGCCCGCAATCATTTGCTGGGTGCCGCCGATGAACCACACGTCCTTGGGGCCGGTGGTGGTGCCGGTCTTGCCGAACAGCGGCAGGTTCAGCGGATTGAGCACGGTTGCGGTGCCGCGGCTGACAGCGCCGCGCAGCATATGCATGACCTGGAAGGCGGTGCGCGCATCCATCGCCTGGGTGCCCTTGATGCCAAAGCGCGGCATCGGCTTGCCATCCCATTTTGCCATGCGGCAGCCGCGGCAATCACGCATATCGGCGCGCCACAGCACCTTGCCGCGCCGGTCCTGCACATAGTCGACCACCGTGGGCGGATTGAGCCGGCCATGATTGGCGAGCGCCGCGTAGGCTGCGACCATCTTGGTCAGGGTCGTCTCGCCGGCGCCGAGCGCAGTCGAGGGATAGGGATCGAACTTGCCGATGCCGAGCTTGTCGACCGTCTTGACGACATTGCGCATCCCTGCGGTCATGCCGATCTGCACCGTCATAATGTTCTGCGACTGCTCGAGCCCGTAGCGCATCGGGTGTTGCCCACCGCCGCCCGGGCCGCCGCGAATGCACTTCTCGCCGAGATTGGCGCCCTGATAGTAGCAGAAGCGCGAATTATCGATCTGGGTCGAGGGCGTCATGCCATTGTCGAGCCCGGTGGCATAGACGAACGGCTTGATGGTCGAGCCCGGCTGGCGCATCGCCTGCGTGGCGCGGTTGAAATCGGACAGGCGGTGATCGAACCCGCCCTGCATCGCCAGCACCCGGCCATATTGCGCGTTCTGCACGACCAGCGCGCCCTGCGCTTCGGGGATGGTGCGGACATTCCAGCCATTGCCCGCTGGGCTTGCGGCGATCACGTCGCCGGCCTTGAGCCGTTCGGGCAGATTGCCGAGCGGCGCTTCGGTGCCATCGGAAAATCCGATCCGCGCAGACGCACCGCTGCGGCTGGTGACCACGCCGATCTTCCAGTTGCGGTAATTGATGCCGAGCGGCGAGCCTTGCAGCTGGCTGGCCCAGTTGCCCGCGCTCACATCGATGGTCGCAATCGGGCCGCTCCATGCGCGCCCGCCGTGGTAGCGCAGCAGGCCCTCGCGCAGGGCGTCGCGCGCGGCCAACTGCATCTGCGGATCGAGCGAGGTGCGCACCCACAGGCCGCCGGCATAAACCGAATTCGCCCCTTCCTCGGCAGTCTCGCCAAAGCGGTCGATCAGCTCGCGGCGGACTTCTTCGAGGAAGTAGCCGGCATCAACGCTGCGCTGGGTGCGCTGGGTGACGAGGCCCAAAGGCTTGGATGCCGCCGCGCGCCGATCGGAACCGGAGATGAAGCCGTTTGCCTCCATCTGGCTGAGCACAAAGTTGCGCCGTTCAAGCGCCGCCTGTTCCTGCCCCTTGCGGCCATAGCGTTCGGGTGCCTTGGGCAGGATCGCCAGAAACGCCATCTCGTGAAGCTCGAGATTATCGACATCCTTGTCGAAATAGGCGCGCGATGCCGCCTGCACCCCGAAGGAGCGACGCCCGAGCGGGATCTCGTTGAGATAAAGTTCAAGAATTTCCTGCTTGGTCAGCACCTGCTCGATGCGTCCGGCGAGGATCATTTCCTTGAGCTTGCGGGTGACCGAATATTCGTCCCCCAGAAGCAGGTTCTTGGCGACCTGCTGGGTGATGGTGGAACCGCCGACCGCGCGCTCGCCCGAACCCAGCTTGCGGGCATAGTCGAACACCGCATTGGCCGTGCCGAGGAAATCCACGCCGCCGTGACTGAAGAAGGTCTTGTCCTCGGCCGCAAGATAGGCCTCGATCAGCTGCTGCGGGAAATCGGCATATTGCAGCTGCACCCGCCGCTCGCGGGCATAGGAATGGACGATCTCGCCATCATAGCCGCGCACCACCGTCGGAAGCGGGGTTTCATAGGTGAGCAGCGCCTCGGCCTCGGGCAGATCGCTGGCCAGCCACACGAAGATCGCGATCCACAACACAAGCCCCGCGCCGAACAGGCTGGCGAGGATGCGGAACACACGGCTGTCACGCCACTTGCCGCGAAACCACGTCAGCGCCATGCCGACATCGCGGTTCACGCGGTAGCGCAGATAGGCCCAGGTGGACTGTGGGCCAGTATCCTGAGGGGTGGCGGGGGTCAGCTCGGTCATGGACGGGGGGCAACTAGCACGCCCGGCTTGGCCAAGGCTAGCCGGTTTTCGGCCCTATTCCCCGCTCGCGGTCGCATCGGAGCGGCGGGCGAAATAGACCCGGATCGCGCGCGCCAGCACGGCGGCATATTGCCCCTGCCCCTCGGGCGTGGTCAGCCGCGTGCGATCAAGCTGGTTGGTGACAAAGCCGCTCTCGAACAGCACCGAGGGCACATCGGGCGCGCGCAGCACCGCCAGTGCGGCCGATCGGCGCGGCTGGGGATGGAAGGCGAGCCGCTCGCCGCCTTCACGCAGCACCAGGCCGGAAAACTCGAGCGCATCTTCCTGCGTGCGCTGCTGCGACAATTCGACAAGGATCGCGCTCACCGCCTCGCTCTGCCCGTCGATGGCAATGCCGTTGAGGCGGTCGGCATCATTCTCGCGCGCGGCGAACCGCGCCGCTGCCTCGCTCGAGGCGGCATCAGACAGCGTGTAGATGCTCGCCCCGCTGACATCATCACGGGTCCCGGCGGAATCTGCATGGATCGATACGAACAGATCAGCTTCAAGCTGCCGGGCAATCTCGGGGCGGTGGCCGAGCGGCAGGATGCGATCATCCGCGCGGGTCAGCGCCACGCGGATGCGGCCAGACCGCAGCAATTCGTCACGCAACGCCAGCGCCAGCGCGAGAGTGATGTCCTTTTCCTGTACCTTGCGCCCCTGCGCATCGGCGCCAACCGCGCCGGGATCGCGCCCGCCATGACCGGCATCAATCACCACCAGTGGCAGCGCGGGATCATCGGGGCCGGCAATATCGGGCAGATCGATCGAAACGGCCTCGCCAGCGAGCACAAAACGCAACACATATTCGCGGCCCAATGCAGGGACCGGAAAGCGCCATCCCGCCACCGCCGCCCCGCCGAGCAGAAGCCCGGGAACCAGCAGCACGATCAGCAGCAGAGTGCGAAAGCTCATGTCGTCATTCGCTTACGTTCTTGCCTGCCAATAACGCAATAGAGTTGCGGGGTTTGTCCCACGGTGCTAGCACTGTTGCTCGAGAGGTTGCATCTGGTGCCCCGGCACTTGAACAGCCCACCTCTCGCACCGGGCTCCCTCTTCTTTCACGGCGCCCGGTTCCAGAACAGGTTGATGTAGTGACAAGACGCTTTTCCCCGCAATTTGGTACACAGCGCGCTTTGCCCGCCTGTGCCGTTGCGGGCCGGAGCGCGGCCGAGCGCCGCAGTCCTGCCGCTTCAGACACAAGCTTCGCGCCTCTGGCCCTTCGCGGGCCCGGCGTGACAACCCTTGCCGGCCGCCCCATCGGGCTGGTCGGTTCATCCCACAATTGGCGTCCCCTTCATGTCCCCAAGCGGGCAAGGCCGGACGCATGGAGAATATTCAATGGCAACGCGCATGCTTATCGATGCGCGCCACCCGGAAGAAACCCGGGTGGCGGTCCTGCAGGGCAACCGGATTGAGGAATTCGATTTTGAATCTGCCGAACACAAGCAGATCAAAGGCAATATCTATCTCGCCAAGGTAACACGGGTCGAACCTTCGCTTCAGGCGGCTTTCGTTGATTTCGGCGGCAACCGGCACGGGTTCCTCGCCTTCAGCGAAATCCACCCCGACTACTACCAGATTCCCAAGGCAGACCGCGATGCGCTGCTGGCCGAGGAGGCTGAGGCCGCCGAGGAAGAGGAACGTCTGCGCGCCGAGGAAGAAGAAGACGGCATCTCGCCCGGCGACGAATACGACGCCGAGGACGACAGCGGCGAAGCACTCGCCGAAGATTTCGCCGAAAACGGAGTCGAGGAAGTCGACACCTCCGACAAGGACGAAGTCGCCACGCTCGAAGATGGCGCCACCGACGGTTATGTTTCGGACGATGATGCCTCGGACGACGACAACGGTGACGATGATCGCGGCGATGACGAATCGTCGGAAAACGGCGATCAGGATCGCGGCCGCGGTCGTCGCGGGCGCCGCCGTCAGGGCGGGAAAGGCGAGCGTGGGGGCGATCGCGGCAGCGAACGTGGCCGTAGCCGCGCCAAGCAGGTCGACGAAGTGCGCGCCAAGCGCCAGGAACTGCGTCGCCGCTACAAGATCCAGGACGTGATCCAGCGCCGTCAGGTGCTGCTGGTCCAGGTCGTCAAGGAAGAACGCGGCAACAAGGGCGCCGCGCTCACCACCTATCTCAGCCTTGCCGGGCGTTACACCGTGCTGATGCCCAACAGCACCAGCGGCGGCGGGATCAGCCGCAAGATCAGCTCGACCAGCGATCGCAAGCGCTTGAAGGACATGGTCTCGGACCTCAAGCTGCCGCGCAGCATGGGCCTGATCGTCCGCACCGCCGGCATGAGCCGCACCAAGCCCGAGATCAAGCGTGACTTCGATTACCTCGCCCGCGTGTGGGACGAGATCCGCGAGAACACGCTCGCCTCGGTCGCCCCGGCGCTGATCCATTCGGATAGCGACCTGATCAAGCGTGCGATCCGCGACATCTACAACAAGGAAATCGAGGAAGTCGTCGTCGAGGGCGAGGACGGCTACAAGGCGGCCAAGCAGTTCATGAAGCTGCTGATGCCCAGCCATGCGCGGCGGGTGAAGGCCTATTCGGATCCTGTCCCGCTGTTCCAGCGTTACGGCGCCGAAGACCAGCTGCGCGCGATGTATGATCCGATGGTGCAGCTCAAATCGGGCGGATACCTGATCATCAATCCGACCGAGGCGCTGGTCTCGATCGACATCAACTCCGGTCGCTCGACCAAGGAACACAATATCGAGCAGACCGCGCTGCACACCAACCTTGAGGCGGCGCGTGAAATTGCCCGCCAGCTGCGTCTGCGCGACATGGCCGGGCTGGTCGTGATCGACTTCATCGACATGGAGTATTCCTCCAACGTCCGTAAGGTCGAAAAGGCGATGAAGGACGCGCTGCGCAATGATCGCGCGCGCATCCAGATCGGCCGGATTTCCAGCTTCGGCCTGATGGAAATGAGCCGCCAGCGCCTGCGCACCGGCGTGCTCGAAGCCACCACCCGCGCCTGCCCGCATTGCGACGGCACCGGCCTGGTGCGCACCGCCTCGTCGGCAGGTCTTTCGGCACTGCGCCTGATCGAGGACGAAGCGGCCAAGGGCAAGGGCACCCAGATCCGTCTGGGCGCCAGCACCGAAGCAGCGATCTACCTGCTCAACGAAAAACGCGCCGATCTGGTCGAGATCGAACAGCGTTACGGCGTGAGCGTCGAAGTCGTGCCCGAAGGCGAAGAGGAAGGCGCGAAGATGAGCGTCTCCAGCGCCGGTCCGCGCCCGGCACAGGCGCCGCGCTTCGATCCCATCATCGACGAAGACGAGGACGAGGATCTCCCCGAGGAGGATGAAGCCTTCGAGGAAGAGGAAGAAGAGCAGCGCGAACCGCGTGCCCGCCGCGAACGCCGTGAACCGGCCGAAGGCGAGGACGATGCAGGCCGCAAGAAGAAGCGCCGGCGTCGGCGTGGCGGTCGCGGTCGCAACCGGCCCGAAGGCGAAAACGGCGCCGAGGGAGACAATGGCGACGAGAACGAAGCCGATGGCGACACCGATGGCGCGGGCGACGACGATACCCGCACCGAAGCGGGCGAAGGAAGCGGCGATGATAATGGCGAGGCACGTCCCAAGAAGCGTCGCCGCCGTGGTGGTCGCGGTCGCAAGCGTCGCGATGCCAACGGCGATGTGATCGAAGGCGATGCTCAGGATGATGACGACGCGGGCGAGCACAACGCCGACGGTGCCGATGCTCCTGCCGCAGAAGCCGACGTGATCGAAGCCGAAGCACCTGTCGCCGAGGAAGCCCCCGCAGCCGAAGAAAAGCCCAAGCGCAAGCGTGCGCCGCGCAAGACCAAGGCGATGCTGGCAGCCGAAGCGGAAGCCGCAGCTGCCGCTGAAGCCGGCACTGACGTGACCGAGGAGGCTCCGGCCGAACTGGCTGCCGAGGCCGCTGAAGAGGCGCCTGCCGCAGAGGAAAAGCCCAAGCGCAAGCGTGCGCCGCGCAAGGCCAAGGCCGCCGATCCCTCGCCCGCGGAAGTGGCCGAAGTTTCGCAGCCCGCGCCCGAAGCTCCGGCCGACGATGCCGGCGGCAAGCCGCGCAAAGGCTGGTGGAGCCGCACCTTCGGCGAGTAACCAGCGCTGACATCAGATAAAAAGGGCGGGAGCGGGCAACCTCTCCCGCCCTTTTTTATGTCTGCTTGCGGGCGATGCCCCACTCCATCCACCCGGCAAAGCGCGGCGCCTGGGGGGTATAGCCCTCGCCCAGCTGCTCCACGGCAAAGCCTGAGCCTGCCAGTGCACTCGTGATCGGACGGGTCAGGTGGCACCCACCGGCGAGGCGCTTCCACACCGGCTCGATCCGCTCCTGCCAGCGGCGCACCGTCGCATCGGGCGCGCGGCCATGTTCGAGAAACAGCAAGGTCCCGCCCGGGAGCAGGATGCGGCGTAATTCGTGCATCACCTGCGCGGGATCATCGACCGAGCACAGCGTAAAGGTGCACACCGCGCAATCGAAGCTGGCATCGGCAAAGGGAATCGCCTCGCCCCGCCCTGCCCGCAGATCCGCCGCCCACCCCTTGGCCCGCGCCGCGGCGCGCGCGCCTTCCAGCAGGCCTTCATGCGGGTCGATCCCGGCGTAAGAGGTGATGGCGCCCGCGTCATAGAATTCGTGATTGATCCCGCCGCCGCAGCCCAGCTCGAACACGTCGCCGCGCGCACGCGGCACCACCGCGCTGCGACGCTTCATCACCTGGCCCTGACTACAAGCGCAGGTGATCAGCCGCGGCATGATATTGGCTTCGTACCAGCCCTTGAGGCCCATTCATTTTTCCCCTTCTCCGACGCCCTTGGGCGGTTGTAGCCCAACGCCGGCAGAGGGAAAGCGGCTTCAACCGGCCTGCCGCGCCGCCACGGCGGAAAGGCCGTCAGCAATCCGCGTCATATCGCGCGCCAACCCGGCGTCACGCGCCTCGGCGCTCAGCGTGTCCCAGATGGCGAGCTGCGGCATCGACAGGCCGACGCGCATGGTGCCGCCCCAGCCTCCTCCGTCCACCCGCACGCACTTGACCGGCTGGCCAAGCCGGATGCCGTCGAGTGCGAGCGCCTTGTGCGCGGCCTGCGCGGCATCGAAAGTTTCAAGGCCCGGCAGGCCCGACAGATCCAGCGTCGCCAGCGTGCGCATCTCGATCGGGCTTTCGCCATCATCGCCGCTGCCAGGCGTCACGCGCGTAAGGCCGAGCGGGCCCATCAGGTGCTCGCGCAGTGCCGTCTCGAACGCGGCGATCATCGTCTCGACCCGCGCCATGGGGATTGCCTGAAACCGCTCGATCTCGAACAGCGCCGCTTCGAGCCGCAGTGCCAGCGCGGCGTTGGCGCTGTCTTCAAGGGCTGCGGCACCCGGCCAGGCGGCGGGCCATTCGGCGCGGCGGAACACGCGGGCGAAGCCCTGCGGCAAGGTCGCAGCCCCCGCAGCAAGCGCGCGCGGCACCAGCGCCCAGCCATTGAACGGCGGCGCGCCCACGAATTTCGAACCCGTCATCAGCACGATCACACCGCGCGCGAGATAATCGGCAATCGCCGCGCTGGTGATCCGCGCCTGACAGGCATCCACCACAAAGGTCGCCGCATCGCCAAACTCGGCCAGCAGCGCATCGAGATCGGCGAGCGCGGGGAGCACCAGACCGGTCTTCGAGCCGTGGACGCAGTGGACCACGCTATGCCGTCCGGCAGCGCGCGCGGCAGCGATTTCCTTCGCCATTCCGGCGGCAATCTCGGCGCTGCTGCGCGCCGCCCCGTCAGCGCAGCGCACCGGCACGTCGACCAGCGTGATTTCGCCCATCCCGGCAATATCCTCGCCCGGCGCCACCCCGTCTGTCAGCGCGGTCTCGTTGGCGAAGAAACGGCCATGCGCAGAATGGATGCAGCCCGAGCCCGTTTCGTCCGCGCCCAGCAGCACGTTGTGAATGCCCTGATCGCTCCGCCCCAAAGCCAGTGCCAGCGCGACATATTCTAGATCGGTGCCCGAGGGCGCGAAGACGATTTCGGTATCCGTGCTGACGCCATAAGCGGCGCAGATCCGCCCGCGCAACGCATCGAGCCGCGCCGCATAGGACTGCGCTGACCGCTCGGCTGATGTTGCCAGCAGGTGCGCGAAGGCATCGGCGGAAATGTCGCTCACGGTCGAGGAGGAATAGGCCAGCACAGCGCGCGGATAGGGTGCGGACAAGTAACGGTTGAGGCCGTTTGCCTCCTCCAGCGTGATCCGCGCATCGCCCCCGCCGGCCAGCATCGCGACCAGCGCCAGCGCGTCCGGAGAGGCATCAAACCCGTCGAGCGGGCGGTTCATAGGGGGCAAAGGGCAGCCTTTCGCGATCAACGGCGGGGTCCGGCGCGGCTCTAGAGAATGCCGTCCTGCAATAAAACCGCAAAATGCATCTGGCGCACGTGTCGCCCGCGCACTAAACGGCGCCCCTTCCCGCGAAAGGCGATCCATCCATGACGACATTCCCCGAGCCGCTCCGCATCCCCGAGGAAGCCAAGCAGCGCCTCACCATCATGTTCATTGCGAAAAACGCGCTGTGGGACGGTTCGGGCAGCGCCGAGGATGGCAATCACGCCACCTACCACGTCGAAATGCGCGAGACGCTGAAGAGCCTCGGCCTCAACCTGCGGGTGGAAAACAAGTTCGAAGTGCTGTTCGACAAGCCGGAGGTCGATTTCGTCTTTCCGCTGCTGAACCGCGCAGGCTTCTTCAATTCGGAAATGCTGTGCCCGCTGCTGTGCGAGCGCGCCGGGATCCCCTATCTCGGGGCCAGCCCGATCCTGCGCGGATTGTCGGATGACAAGCACCTGGCCAAGCGCGCCGCCCGCGATGCCGGTGTACCGACGGCACCCTGGGCGATCTACCGCCGCGGCGCGCCGATCGATCCGGCGAAGTGCCCCGAAGGCACGCGCTTTGTGGTCAAGCCCAACAATTCCTCGGCGAGCTGGGGCGTGATGGACGCGACCGACTGGGCGAGCGTCGAAAAGGCCGTCCACGGCGTCCACGAACTCGGCCACGACGCGCTAGTCGAACCCTTCATCGACGGCAGCGATGTCGAAGTGCCGGTGATCACCATCAATGGCGAGCCGGTGATCCTGCCGATGATGATCTTCCGTCAGGCCGATCCCTCGCACCTGCGCACCTATGAGGAAAAGCGCGATCTGGTCGATCGCAGCCAGAAATACTCGCTCGATCCGTTCGAAAATCCCGAGATGATCGCCCGGATTACCGACCTCACCCAGAAAGCGATGCAGGAATATCGCCCGTTCGATTATGGCCGCTTCGAGTTCCGCGTGAACGAGGAAACCGGCGAGATCATCTTCCTCGAGCTCAACCTCAACTGCAACCTGTGGTCGCAGAAAGTGTTCGGGCGCGCGGCCAAGCTGGCCGGCTGGACGCAGGAACAGCTGATCGAAACGCTGGTGGCCGAGGGCCTTGCGCGCCACGGGCTGATCCCGCGCTGAGCAGGCCTCAGGCTGGGATTTCCTCGCCGCGAAAATCGAACACGCGGCCCGATTGCGCAGGGCCAAGCCGCGCGAGCACGCCGAGCAGGTTGCCCGCCGCTTGCGCCGGCGCGGTCAGTTGGCCGTCAGCCAGATTGGTCTGGAACGGCTGCGACAGCGCGGAATCGACTGTGCCGGGATGCAGGCCGACCACCACGCCTTCCGGATGGGTGCGCGCCATTTCCAGCGCGAAGTTCCGCAGCAGTATATTGAGCGCCGCTTTCGACGCACGGTAGGAATGCCACCCGCCAAGCCGGTTGTCGGAGATCGAGCCGACGCGGGCGCTGAGCGCCGCGAACAGGAACGGCCTGCCGCGCGGCATAAGCGCCAGCATATGCTTGGCGATCAGCGCCGGGCCGATGGTGTTGAGCGCGAACACCTCGGCCATCGCCGCCGCTTCAAGCCGCTTGTAGGTGCGCTCCGGCCCGGTGCCATCGGGCAAGGTCAGCACGCCGGTCGCCACGATGACCCATTCGGGCGGATCGGCGCGCATGGCCTCGGCGGCGGCGGCGATACTGGCTTCATCCGCCAAATCGAAGGCGAACGGGCTTATGCCTGCACTGTCCGGCCCTGCTCCGCTGCGCGATCCGGCATAGATCCGCTCGCACCCGGCTGCCGCCAGTCCCTCGCACAAGGCCCGCCCGATACCGCCCGATGCGCCGAAAACGCAGGCCGTGCGGGGGATGCGCGCGGCGCTCTGTCCTACATTATCCATGACCGTTAAAGTGCCCGCATGGCCCGACGGTTCCGCAGTTTTTCAAAGGCTTTGCGCCTGCGCCCGGGGCATGTCTGCGCGGGGGCGCTTTTTACGCGCCTGGGCAGTGTCTCATGTGTCTCCAGCAAGGGCTGCTGAGCGATGGTCAACGCCTGTGCGAAACCATGCAACATCGGACACGCACCGCCCGCTTGCCACACCCGGCTGAGGCGTTAGATAGGGTGCAAACGCGAACACGGGATCACGTCATGGCGACCTTCACTCTCCCCAAGAACTCCAAGATTCAGAGCAGCGGCAAGGTCCACAAGGCGGACGGGGGACGGGTCAAGTCGTTCAAGGTGTATCGCTACGATCCCGATTCCGGCCAGAACCCGCGCTATGACAAGTTCGAGATCAATCTCGACGATTGCGGCCCGATGGTGCTGGACGCGCTGTTCAAGATCAAGAACGAGATCGACCCGACCCTGACCTTCCGCCGCTCGTGCCGCGAAGGCATTTGCGGGTCGTGCTCGATGAACATGAACGGCAAGAACGGCCTCGCCTGCACCACTGCGATCGAGGATCTGAAGGGCGAAATCCGCATCACCCCGCTGCCGCACATGGATGTGATCAAGGACCTGGTGCCTGACTTCACCCATTTCTATGCGCAATATGCCTCGATCCGTCCGTGGCTCCAGACTGTCAGCCCCACGCCTTCGGGCAAGGAGCGGCTGCAATCGCCCGAACAGCGCGAGAAGCTCGATGGGCTCTACGAGTGCATCCTGTGCGCCTGCTGCTCGACCTCGTGCCCGAGCTACTGGTGGAATTCGGACAAATTCCTCGGCCCGGCGATCCTGCTGCAGGCCTATCGCTGGCTGGCCGACAGCCGCGACGAGATGACCGGCGAGCGGCTCGACGATCTGGAAGACCCCTTCCGCCTCTATCGCTGCCACACCATCATGAACTGCGCGAATGTCTGCCCCAAGGGCCTCAGCCCGGCCAAGGCGATCGCCGAAACCAAGAAGATGATGGCCGAACGCGCGATCTGATCGGTCGGACAGGGCAGGCACATGGCTGACGCGGGCGAGAGAGTAGTGCCGTTCGAATACCGCCCGCTCAGCGCCGAGGAATGCGGCGGCGAGGCCGGTTGGCATACGTGGAACATGATGGACCGCACCCGGTTCAACACCGCGGTGTTGGGCGAGATGCGGGTGCGGCGCGAAGGCGCGAATTGCCGCCTGCGGATGTTCCCCGAACGTCGCCACACCAATCTGGTCGACAATGTCCACGGCGGGGTGACGCTGGCGCTGATCGACATCTCGCTGTTTTCGGCCATGCACATCAACGGCAGCGGTGATGCCGGCCCGTCCGTGACGGTAGAGCTGTCCACCCAGTTCGTCGGCGGCGCCAACCCGGAGCTGCCGCTGGACGCAGTGACCGAGATCATCCGCGAAACCGGCAAGATGCTGTTCCTGCGCGGACAATGCACCCAGCCCGGCAAGGACGGCGGCGAGGATATCGTCGCGAGCTATTCCGGCATCATCCGCAAGATGCGCGCGCGCGTCTGAAGCGCCCGCCCATGCCCGGCCTCCTCGCCCGCTATGACGCGCTGATCGCCACCGGCGAATTGCGCGCCGACCCCGATCAGCGGGCAGCCGCCGAAAAGCTGGCGAGCCTGCAAGAGGTGCTCGAATCCGAGCCGCCCAGCGGTTTCCTTGGCAAACTGCTCGGCAAGAAAGCCCCTCGCCCGCGCGGGCTCTACATCTGGGGCGGGGTCGGGCGCGGCAAGTCGATGCTGATGGACCTGTTCCACGAAACGCTCGCCCTGCCGGCCAAACACCGTGTCCACTTCCACGCCTTCATGCAGGACGTTCACGCCGCAATGCGCGAGGTGCGCAAATCGGAGAGCGGTGATCCGATCCCGCAGGTGGCCGCGCTGCTCGCCGCCGATTGCAAGTGCCTCGCCTTTGACGAGATGGTGGTGAACAATTCCGCCGATGCGATGATCATGAGCCGGCTGTTCACCCAGCTCATGGGGACGCGCGGGGTGACCATTGTCACCACCTCGAACCGGCCGCCCCGCGATCTCTACAAAGACGGCTTGAACCGCGAGCATTTCCTGCCCTTCATCGCGCTGATCGAGCGCGAATTGGACGTGGTGCCGTTGAACGGCCTGGTCGACTACCGGCTCGACCGGATCGGCGGGCTGGCGACATGGCACACGCCGCTCGGCAATGCGGCCACGGCCAAGGTGCGTGAGGCATTTTTCCGGCTCACCGACTTTGCGCCCGAGGATGCGGCGCACGTGCCGGCTGGCGAACTCGCAGTGGGCGGCAAGCGCACGCTGCACGTTCCCAAATCGCTCAAGGGCGTCGCCGTGTTCAGCTTCAAGAAGCTGTGCGCAGAGGCCCGCGGCGCGCCCGATTATCTCGCCATTGCGCGCGCCTATCACACGGTATTTCTGGTCGGCATCCCGCGCATGGGACCGGAAAACCGCAACGAGGCAGCGCGCTTTGTGACGCTGATCGACGCGCTCTACGAACACCGCGTGAAGCTGTTCGCCACCGCGGCGGCTGTGCCGGAAGAACTCTATCAGGCGGGCGACGGGGCCTTCGAATTCGAGCGCACGGTCAGCCGCCTCAATGAAATGCAGTCCGATGAATACATGGCGCTGGGCCACGGGGCCGAGGACTAGGCCGACACCCCGAGCTGCGTCAGGGACTTTTCCAGCATCAGCAATTGCCACAGGGTGCGCGAATAATCCGCGCGGCCGGCAATATGCGCTTCGGCCATCGCCGTAATCGCCTTGGCATCAAAGAACCCTGTCTGCGCCAGCCCCCCGCTCGCTCCAATCCCCCGCGCCGCGCCTGCCAGCGGCCCGCGCAGCCATTCGGCAATCGGGGTGACGAAGCCCTGCTTGGGCCGGTAGAGAATGTCGCGGGGCAGATAACGCTCAAGCGATTTCTTGAGCAGATATTTGCCAGTGCTCCCCCGCACCCGCATCCCTTCCGGCAGGCGCGCGGCGAATTCAACGAGACGGTGATCGAGCAGCGGCTCGCGCGCTTCGAGGCTCACCGCCATGCTGGTGCGATCGACCTTGGTGAGGATGTCGCCGGGCATCCAGAACGTCAGGTCGGCATATTGCGCACGGTCGAAGCCGGAGCGGCCCGGAGCGGTGCGCATCAGGGCGATCAGCTCGTCCTCGCCGCGAAACCCGGCAAGGCTGGCGGCGAAGCTGTCGGAATAGAGCGCAGCTCGCGCCTCGGGCGTGGTGACGGACAGCCCGCGGGCATAGCCCTCCTCGCCGCTTTCCGCGAGCGCCAGCAGGGTCGCTTTGGCACGCAGGGGACGCGGCGCCCAGTCGGCCTTGGGCCAAGCCCGCCCGAGCGCGCCGAACAGCGGACCGCGCAGGCCCGCAGGCAGCACCGAGCGCGCCCGTTCCTCGTGATGGTGGAACACCTGCCGCCGGTATCCACCAAACGCCTCGTCCGCTCCGTCGCCCGAGAGCGCCACCGTCACCCGCTCGCGCGCGAGCTGGCACACGCGCCACGTCGGCAGCGCGGAGGCATCGGCGAAGGGTTCGTCGAACATCGCAGCGAGCGTATCGACGGCGGCGAAATCATCGGTGGCAACAATACGTTCGGCATGATCCGCCCCGAACTTTGCCGCGACCTGCCGCGCGTAAGAGGTCTCGTCATAGGCGGCGACATCGAAGCCAATCGAGCAGGTCTGCACTGGAGAGGCGCTCGCCTCACTCATCAGCGCAACCACGCCCGAGCTGTCGACCCCGCCCGACAGAAACGCGCCCAGCGGCACATCGGCAATCATGCGCGACCGCACGGCATCGCGCATCAGATGGACCAGCTGCGCCGAAAGATCCGCCTCGCTTGCGCGCTCACGCTGGGTGAAATCAATGTCCCACCAGCGCTGTGGCCGGCCCGGCGCACGGCCCTGCTCCATCAGCCAGAAGTGCCCCGCCGGCAGCTTCTCGACGCCGGCAAGGATCGAATGCGTGTCGGGGACATAGCCCCAGGTCATGTAGGCCTCGATCGCCTGCGGGTTGACGCGGCGGCGCAGCAGCGGGTGTGCGAGCAGGCCCTTCAACTCAGAGGCAAAGGCGATGCTGCCGTCCGACAGGTGTGCAAGGAACAAGGGCTTCACCCCGAACCGGTCCCTCGCGAGGAACAGCTGGCGCTTGTCGCGATCGAACAAGGCAAAGGCGAACATCCCGTCGAGCCGTTTCAGGCAATCCGGCCCCCAGCGCTGCCAAGCAGCAAGGATCACTTCGGTATCGCCCGAGGTTCGGAAGGTGAAGCCTGCCTGTTCCAGCTCGCGGCGCAATTCGCGGAAGTTGTAGATCTCGCCGTTGAAGACGATCACCGCCCGCCCATCGGCGGAATGCATCGGCTGGGGCGATCCGGCGATGTCGATGATCGAGAGGCGGCGGTGTCCGAGGCCGACGCCGTGATCGGTCCACACCCCTGCCCCGTCCGGCCCGCGATGGACCAGCGCATCGCACATCCGTTCGACCCTTGTCGGATCGACCGGCTTGGGGGTCTCGGCATGGAAAATCCCGGCAATTCCGCACATCGCGTGGATCGGCCTAGAGGATGGCAGCCAAGGCGGCAATCGCTGCCAGGGCGATGGTCGCGAGCGCAGCCCCGCCCGGCGCAAGCGCACCATTTTCGGTCCGCGCGATCCCGTGCCGTGCTGCAAGGTCCGCGGCGCGCCAGCCATAATCCTCGGGCTCGCGCTCGAAGAACCGCCAGGCTGCGCCCAGCAGCGCGGCCACGATGATCGCGAAGAACACCCAGCCATAGACGATGTGATCGAAGCCGGTGGCGCGCTCCGCGCCGATGAACTGCGCGACATAGATCGTCGCCCAGGCGCGCACGCCATTGGCAAGCACCGGCACGATGATGCAGGCCGCCATAAAGACTGCGCGCCGCTGCCAGCTGGCAAAGCGGGTGAAGCACACCAGCACGCCCAGCGTCACCATCGCGATCAGGAACTTCACGCCCGAACAGGCTTCGGCGACGATGAACAGTCCGGCGGGGGTATCGATATGGATGCCATCCACGCGGGCAGGAACGCCGCTCAGATGGGTCAGCGCCACCGCGATATCGGCGGTGATCAGCTGCAACGGCGGGATGATCTCGTCGCCGAAGGGCACGAGGAGGCCGCCCAGCGCCAGAGGCAGCGCCAGCAGCAGCGACGCCCGTAGCCCGAGCACGGCCACCACCGAGGCCTGCACCATGCCGACGGCCCCGGCATGGGCGATCAGATTGATCCCGCTCGCGCGCCCCGCCGCCCACAGGCCGAGCGCGGCAACCAGCAGCAGAAGCCCGGGCCAGAACGCGCGCGGCGTGATCCGCGCCAGTTCGCCCAGCTTGAG
The DNA here is from genome assembly GCA_023653115.1 of Erythrobacter sp. Lineage (GTDB taxonomy): Bacteria > Pseudomonadota > Alphaproteobacteria > Sphingomonadales > Sphingomonadaceae > Erythrobacter. Next base: position 488,325 of record JAMNXO010000001.1, on the reverse strand, counting down.
ATGCGCCAGCCATGCGATGATCGGCGGCAGCAGCAGCAGGTGGTTATAGGTATCGATGTTCCACCACTGGTGGGCCATCTCGCTCCACTCGCGCGCGGCCAGCAGCATTACGGCCAGCACGCCAACGCCAAACGCCATCAGCGCCGAGCGCCACGCGGCCGGCATTGACGCTGCCTTGCTGGCTTGCGGTGCCGAGAGGGCGGCAGGCTCAGGCTGCATGGCGCACGCTCTGTCCGCCTTTGCCGAGCAGTCCAGCGAGCGGCGCCAGCATCGCCTCCCAGCCATGTTGTTCAAGCACGAAGCGCCGCGCCGCTGTGCCGATCCGGGCGGACGCTTGCGGCGCGGCAAGCAGGTCCGCGATCCGCTCCGCCATGGCGGCAGGATCGGGCGGGCTCACCAGCCAGTGCTCTGCGTCGGTCGCGGCAATGCCGGTTGCAGCATCGGGGGTGAGCAACACGGAGCGCGCCATCGCCATGGCTTCAAGCACCTTGTTCTGCACGCCGCGCGCGATCAACAGCGGCGCGAGCACGGCGTCTGCGGCCGCGATGAAGGGGCGCACATCGGGCACCTCGCCCCACACCTGCACCCCGGGTGTGCCGTGATGCGCCATCAGCTTGCCGGTGGGATTGCGCCCGACGACATGGAACAGCGCCTCGGGGAAACGCGCGCGCAGGCGCGGCATCAACGCCTCGATCACCCACAGCGCCGCCTGTTCGTTCGGGCGGTAATCCATCTGTCCGGTGAAGGTGAAATGCGGCCCCGGAAGGCTGGCGAGAAGCGGGTGCGGGGAGACTGCTGCAGGATCGAAGAAACCCGCATCAATGCCGTTGCCGATCACCTGCACATTAACGCCGCCCGGAGCCGTGAGCCGGCTGCGATAGAGCGCTGCTTCTGCCTCGGAGATCAGGATCGTCGCATCAGCGCGTTGACCGAGCCGTTCCTCTTCCGCCGCCAGCAAGCGCGCCTCGCGGGCGTTGAGCCACACGCGCTCGCCTGCATCGGCATAGCTGGCAAACTTGGCGCTATCGACGTCGCACAGATCAATCACCACGCGGCCGCTGAAATCCGCCGGGATATACTGCCCCATCTGGCCCGAAAAGACGACGATCGCTTCGATATCGCGGGTAGCAATGGTGTGGCGCACCCAGTCCGCGAGCAGGCGGCTGTGGAACGCGGTCAGGCTCACCGGCTTGCCCGCCAGCACCGCCTCGATCCCGGCGAGCGGCAGGGGCTTCGTGCGCGGGGCGATGCAATAGGATGCCGCCAGCTGCGCCAACGCTGCCTCGCCCGCACGGTCACTTTCTGCAAAGCACCCGACGTGGACAGGGCCGAGCCGCGCCAGCGCCTTCAGCAAGTGGTGCGCGCGGATCCGGTCGCCGCGGTCGGGCGGAAACGGCACGCGGTGGGCAAGGAACAGGACGCCGCCCATCAGGCAAGCCCGCGCGCGATCCACGGCCCCAGAGTGTTGGCGACGGGGAGCGGCAGTTTCTTCCACAGCGCGATCTTGCGGCTGTAGCTGGCGTCGGTGGGATCGATGTTGCGCTTGGGCAAGTCCCCGTCGGTCCATGCGCCATAGGTCAGCGGCTCGGGCGCAAAGCCCCAGTTCTTCTTGAAGGCGAACGGCCCGCTGCCTGTTTTGGAACGGCCAAAATCGAACCGGGCCATGCCCTGCCTGCGGGCGTGGAGCATCAGTTCGTAATACATCACCTCGTTGGCGCGGGCGGCGCGGGCGGCAAAGGTGCCGCCGCCCCAAAACGGCATCACGACGCCATCGTGATAAAAGCTGAGGACGCTCGCCAGCGGGGTCTCGCCGTCCCACACGGTGAGGATGTCGCTGCTGTCCGGAAAGGCGTCGAGCATCGCCGTGAAGAGCGCGCGCGGGAACACCGGCGTGCCGAGATTGCGCACGCTCGCGCTGTAGGCGGCATAATGCGCGGCAATGTCACGCGCGCCGCGCCCCACGGTCACCCGGTGACCGAAGCCAAGTCCTTTGCGCACCTCGGCGCGGGCCTTGCGCGGAATGGCGTTCAATTCAGCCTCGTCGCTGCCCGCCAACGGACGCACAAAGCCGCAATGCTTGTCGTCCCAGCACTCCCAGTGCTGAGGGATCGGCCCGCCGCGCAGTTCGATGCTGGCAAAGCCGTTGGCCTGCGCATGGTTTTCAGCAGCGGCAGCGAGCGCGCGGACAGCTTCGGGGCTTTCGGCGACAATCCCGCCGCCAACGCCAAACCCGCTCGACACCAGCGCCTTGCCAAACAGTGCCGAGCGCACTTCCGTAAGCGGCAGCCAACCGGTGATCATGCCCATGCGTTCGCTCACCAACCCGGCGGCGCGTTGGCCCGTCCCGGCCTCGACCGCCTGCAGCCATGCGGGGCGGTGAAACAGGCTCGCGCGCTGTTCCGCGAGAAAACCCTCGATCCGGCGCATATCCTGCGCATCGCGGCCCTCAAACACGCGCACGCTAGTACCGGCTTTGACGGGCGCATTCATGCCGCAGCCTCGGCAGCCACGATCGGAAATTCGACTGCGTGCGCGGCTTCGCGGTGCGCAATCAAGTCCATCCGGCCCCAGTGGAATTCGCGCACCAGATCACCGAGCTTGTCCGCCATTTTGGCAAGGCCCGTATAGTGGCGGAAGCGCGAGCGCAGCGGGGCATGGGCCACGCGCGGCTGATCGGGATCGACCTCCCACGGGTGGAAATAGAACACCGCCGGGCGACCTTCGATCCGGTTCACCTGCCGGATCGCCCAGCGCGAAAAGCCATAGGGCAGCACCCGGAAGAATCCGCCCCCGCCCGCCGCCACGCGCCGCCCGCCCAGCATCGCGGTGGTCACCGGCAGTTCGATCAGCGAGGACCATGGTAGCGGCCGGAAGGCGAAGCGCGGCGCTTCGGGCCAGCCATAGTGATCATGCACCACCGGCGCGACGCTGCTGGAATAGGCATAGCCCTGCTCGGCCAGCTCGGCGAAGGCCCAGGGCGTGCGGTGATCGATCGAGAAACTCGGCGCGCGGTAACCGGTCACCGCCTCGCCAGAGCAATCCTCGATGATTTCACGTGCCTTGCGAATATCTTGCGCGAAGTTCTTGCGATCAAAGGTGAACACGCGGGCATGATCATAGCCATGGCTGGCGACTTCGTGACCCGCCTCGGCAATGCGCCGGATCAGCTTGGGATGACGCCGCGCCACCCAACCCAGCGTGAAGAACGTCGCACGCACATCGGCCTCGGCAAACAGATCAAGAATGCGGCTGACATTGTCTTCGACGCGGGTGCTGATTCCGTCCCACTCCCCGCGCGCGATCACATTCTCGAACGCGCCGACCTGGAACCAGTCCTCGACATCAACCGACAGGCCGTTGACGATCGCGGGCTGCGCGCCGGCAGATGTGAAATCAAGCGGGGCGTTCACGTCACGCGGCCTCGCGCGACGGGTCTTCCTCGAGCCACTCGATCAGCATCGTCAGCACATGGCGGAAGGATTGCTCCTGTTCCTCAAGCCGCGCTTCGATGCGTTCGAGTTCGGCGGCGATGCGGGCTTCGGCAATCCGCACTTCCTCGGGCGAAAGGGCTTCGCCTTCGGCATCGCGGTGTCCCGAGCCGGCCGCCTGCAATTCGCTGATAGCCGCTTCGAGTTCGGCCGTGCGGGCATCGCGGTCAGCCAGCATGGCCGCCACTTCGGTGGCCGGCAGGCTGCCTGCAGCGACAGCAGGCGCAGGCTCGCTGGAAACCGGCGCGCTGCGCAGGTCGCCGCGGCCATGCGCGCCGCGGGTCTGATCGGCGGCCATCTCGGCCACCACATCGCCCAGCATTGCCAGCGTCAGTTCGCCGCGCTCCTCGATCGCGCCGAGCAGCAGCAGGCGGTTCATCACCTGATTGACCCGCCGCGGGATCCCGTCGGTCTGGCGATAGAGCGCGTCAAGCAGCTCCTCGGTCAGGTCCGGATGCCCGCTCCACCCGACATGGCCGAGGCGGTGGCGGACATAGGCGGCCACTTCGTTTTCATCGAGCGCTTCGAGATGGTGCGACGCGATGATCCGCTGGCGCAGCTGTTCGAGGTCCGGATGATGCGCGAGCGTGCGGCGGAATTCGGGCTGACCGAGAAGCAGGCTCTGCAACAGGGGATGCGAGCCGAGCTGGAAGTTCGACAGCATCCGCAGTTCTTCAAGCGCGGCCAGATCAAGGTTCTGGCACTCGTCCACCACCAGCAGGCAGCGCCGCCCGGCGCGGGCCTCGTCCTGCAGGAAGCGCTCGATCGCGCCCAGCGCGGCCGCCTTGTCATGCCCTTCGACCGCCAGACCAAAGGCCTGCGCGACGACATGGACCAGCTCGGCGCCATCAAGCGCGCTGGTGACGACCTGCGCCACGGTGAGCGCGGCGGGATCGATCCGCTCCATCAGGTGCGCAACCAGCGTCGACTTGCCTGCGCCAACCTCACCGGTGATGACAATGAAGCCCTCGCCCTGTCCGAGGCCATAGCCGAGATAGCTCATCGCCTTCTTGTGGCTGACGCTTTCGAAATAGAATTGCGGGTCAGGCGTCAGCTGGAACGGTCTGGCGGTGAACCCATAAAATTGTTCGTACATGAGCTTGTCGTTCCCCAATCAGAAGTCGTAGCGCAGGCCCACCAGCGCGGTGGCGAAGGCGAAATCCTCAGCGGTGAATTCGCTGTCGAAGTAATCGATCGCGAGCGCCGCGCGGGCGGTGAGGCGGCGGGTCAGCGACTGGCTATAGGCCGCCGAACCCCCGATCGCGGTGACATCGCCGCCGTCAGACGCGCCGTCGAACCAGTTGATATAGGCGTTGGTGCTGAGGCTGGCGTTCTGGCCGATCTGGCGGTCCACGCCGGCGATCACGTAGTAGCTTTCGTCGGTCAGCCCATCGAGCGGGGCCAGCACCGTGCCGGGCGCAGCACTGAAGGTGCGCCGGTCATAGCCTGCGCCCAATGCCGCCGTGGTACGGCCGATCTTGCGCTGGTATGAGGCCCGCACGCCGCGACCGCGGAAGGCCGCCGAGCGCACCGAGCCGAGCCCGCCGATGATCGACTGGCCTTCGCTGCCATTGACCAGCCCGCCGAAATCGCCGGTCACCGGGTTGCGGATCGCCTCGAAATCGCTCGAAAGGCCCGCCAGCGAATTGTTCAGCAAGCCGCCAAAGCCGGTCACCCCGTCATAGACGTTGAGCGCAAAGGCGCTGCGCTGGCTCGGCGCATAGGTGAAGGTGCCGTAATAGGTGGTGGAATCGTAACGCTCCCCCACCCGCGCCTCGAGCGAGGTGCGCGAGCTCGGGCGCCACATCACGCCGACATCCCACAGCAGCCCGTCGACATCGAACGCGATGATGCGCGGCGATGAGGAATCGGTGACAAAGCGGCCGTCATTGCCGATCACCGGATCGCCATCGGCATCGCGCAGCGCGTCGCGGCTGGAAATCTCGACATTCTCGTAACCCACGCCGCCCACCAGCGCGAGCGTGGGGCTGACCGGCACCGTCACATCGCCGCGCACGTAGAGATCGCGCACGCGCTGATCGAGGTTGGCAATATCCTCCTGGAAGCCTCCCGCCGTCACCGCCAGGCCCACCACCGGCAGCACCGTATCGGGGCGGAAACCGGCACGCACCTGTCCGAGATAGGTCACGCTGTCATCGAACACATCGACCGGCTGGCCTTGTGCATTGGTCAGCAGCGCGTCGTTCTCGAAGCGGTTGTAGCCGATCCGGCCGACGCCCTGCACATCGACCTCGCCGAGACGGGTGTTGAGGCTCGGCCCGGCATAGAGGCTGTAGAAACGGCTCTCGGCATCCTCACGCACCAGCGGGTTGACGGTGGTGCCGCCACCTGCATCCACGCGGGTGCGCGACGCCAGCGCGCCGGCCTCGAAGCTCAGCGCATTGGGGATCAGCGCCAGCGTGCCGCGCGCGACCCCGCTGATGGTGTCGGTATCGACGCTGTTATTGTCGTAGCCGATATTGCGCTCATACCGCAGTGAGATCGCCGCGCCGCTGTTGCGGCCCTGCACATTGATATCGACGCCGACCGCCACAGTGGTGAAGGTCAGCACGTCATCACCCGGCGAAAGCTGGGCGGAGATCACCTGAGAGGCTTCGATATAGGGCTGGATCACGCGCTCACTGCGCTGGGTTCCCGAAGCACCCTGCTCCGCGCCCTGACCGAGGCTCCCGTTCTGCGCCTGGCCCTGCTGCGCCCACGCGGGCGCAGCGGCGAGCGTCGCCATCAGCGCCAGAGGCCATGCCAGAATCGCAGAACGCAAGCTCATTTGCCTCGCGTCCCATAGGAGCCGAAGCGGCGGCCCGAGGGGCTGTAGCGCGTGGCATTGAGCAGCAGCTTGATATCCGCACAAGCCGACAGCAGCTGCTGCGCGTCTTCCAGCGCCGCACGGGCGGTCTCGTCAGCGCGCACCACCAGCAGCGCCTGCCCGACATATTGGGCCAGCTCGGCGGCGGGTGAGGCGGCCAGCGCCGGCGGCGTGTCAAAGATCAGGATACGATTGGGCGCGCCCTGCGTCAGCCGGTCGAGAAGCGCGCCGGTGCGGGCGCTGGCAAGATATTCGGCATCGCGCGAGGAGGCGGTGCCGGCCGGCAGCACGAACAGGCCGTCAATGTCGGTCGCGATCACCAGGCTTTCCGGCAGGATCGACGGATCGGCCAGCGCGTCCATCAGGCCCTGCTCGGCGTCGATCCCGAACCGCGCGGCGACGCTCGGCTTGACCACGTCGGCATCGACCAGCAGCACTTCCAGATCGCGTTCGGCCGCCAGCGCGATGGCGAGATTGGTGGCGCAATAGGTTTTGCCCTCGCCCGGATGGGGCGAACACACGAGGATGCGGCGGGCAAGTGCACTATGCGAGGCGCGGGCATCCGCGAGCAGCTCGCGCTTGATGATGCGGAACTCTTCCAGCAGGCCGGTCACCGGATCTTCGGGCACCAGCAACCCGCCATCGCGCAGGTGATCGCGGTCGATGCTAACCGAGGGGCCGCAGAAGGCGACCGCGGGCACCGGTTCGGGCGCGGCAACGGCTTCAGGCGGCGGCGCAGCAGCGGCAGCAGGGGCGGCCACCACCTGCGGCGCGGGCGCGACAGGCTGCGGCGCGGGAGCCGGCGCGCGGCGCAGCGCGGCCGGAACAGCCGGCACCGGCGGCAGCTTGGGCCCGGTATGAACCGGCCCGAGCCCGAACGCGGCGTCAGCCCGCTCGAACAGCGAAGCGGGCCGTGCGCCCTCGCGATTGATCTTGCCCTGATCGGTCATGCGCGTGCCCCCGCCCTCACACAATCGTCCCGATCGAGACGATCTCGATCGCAACAAGGAGCATGAACATGGCGACAAGGCCGGCGCAGGCTCCGGCAAACTGCTTGAGCCGCTTTTTCTCGAGCGTGCGGGCAGCATCGGAAATGGTCAGCGAGATCGCGCCGATTACCGGCAGATCGAACGCGCGCTCGAGCTTCTGCGGCGTGGCAAAGCTCGATTTCAGCTGCCCCAGACCATAGGCAACAGCCGCGCCCGCGCCGAAGCCGACCAGCAGCACGCCGAGCAGCAGCAGCGGACGGTTGGGCGCCGCCGGCTTTTGCGGCACGCCCGGTTCCTGGATGACATCGAAGCGGAACTGGCTGGCCTTGTCCTCGACCTTGCCGCGCGTGCGCAGTGCCTCGCGGTCTTGCAGCAGCTTTTCGTAGTTTGACCGCAGCACGTCGTAATCGCGGCTGATGCGGTTGGCCTCGGCGGCGACCGCCGGTTCGGAGGCCTGACTCGCCATCAGCGCGGCAAAATCACTTTGGAGCGCGGCGCGGCGGGCTTGCAGGGCGTCAACATTGGCCTGCCGCTCGGTGCGGATCGCAATCAGCGAGGAATAGGCCGGATTGGGGGTGCCGCCCGCATCGTCACCGGCGGCAGCGGCCTGCCGGGCGAGCAATTGCACCTGCCTGGTGGTGGAGACGACATCGGGGTGGCTATCGGTCAGCCCGCGTGAGCGCAGCTCGGCCAGCTGGGTCTGCGCCTGTTGCAGCGCTGCCTTCGGCCCGGTGGCATCGCGTCCGCCCACCACAGTGCGCGGGGTATTGGCCAGCTGGCCCGAAATCGCCGCCAGCGCGCTCTGCGCCGCTGCGAGATCGGCATCAACCGCGCGCAGATCGGAGCGCGACTGCTGGACCTTGCTCGACAGGCTGTCCGAGCCGCCGACCAGATCGGGGTATTGCGCTTCAAACGCGAGGCGGCGCTGTTCGGCGCCCTCCAGCTCGAGCTTGCGTTCTTCAAGCTGGCGGTCGAGATCGCCGATTGCCGAGCTGATGCCCGCACGATTGCCGACCACATGCTCCTCGCGCAGGATGTCGAGCAGCTTCTGCACCACATCGCGCGCCAGCACGGCGTTTTCGGCATCGGACAGATCGCTGCGGCCGATTTCGGCGGTGATCTCGAACAGGTTGTCCTGCTCGCTCGTCACCTTGACCTTCTTTTCCAGCTCGGCGGTCATCGCGTCCAGAGCGCCGCGCTCGGTCACGCCTTCGCCAAGGCGGGTGGCGGTGACCACCTTTTCGAGGTTCTTGGCGCTCGACAGCGTCTGGCGCACGCGCATGATCTCTTCCTTGCCGTCGCCGGCAATGCCGAGCTGCTTGGACAGTACGTCCTCGACGTCGACATAGACACGCGCCTTGGATTCGTAGGTGTTGGGGATCATCGCGATCACCAGCCAGCCCAGCAGGCACACGCCCCAGGCGACCGCAATCGCGATCCACCGGCGGTGCCACACCGTCCACAATGCGGCGCGCAGTTCCTCGAAAATCTCGCTCATGGTTGCTGCGGCCCTGTCAGAACCGGCTTTCCGGGATGATGATCGTATCCCCCGGCATCAGCATGACATTGGCGCTGGCATCGCCCTTGCGGACGAGGTCCGACAGACGCAGGCGGTATTCCACCTGTTTGGCGGTTTCGCGATCCTGCCGGATCAGCTTGGCGCGGTTGCCCGCGGCAAATTCATTGAGCCCGCCCACCGCGATCATCGCGTCGAGCACCGTCATGTTGGCGCGGAACGGCAGCGAGGCGGGTTGCGGCGTCGCGCCGATGATCCGCACCTGCTGGGAGAAGTTCCCCTCGGGCGTGTTGACGATCACCGAGACAATCGGCTGCTCGATATATTTCGACAATTCGCCCGCGATGTATTCCTGCAGCTGGGTGGCGGTTTTGCCGACCGCCGGAATGTCCTGCACCAGCGGGATTGTCAGCCGGCCATCGGGTCGCACGCGCACCTTGTCGGCGCTGAGTTCGGGGTTGCGCCAGACGTGGATGGTGATCTCGTCGAGCGGGCCGATGGTATATTGTTCGGATGGGGCAATCGGCTCGCCGCCATATCTTGCTGTGGGAAGCTCGGTGCCGGCACCCCCGCAGGCCGCGAGCGCGAGCGTTAGCCCGAGCGTTGCGAGACGGACGAGAGACAGCGATTGGGGCATTGACGAGGATCCTTGGCCATTCTTGCGCGCGCCGGGGGCACAGGCCGGATGCAGGAGCGACCTGCAACCTGTGTCCTACGGGCAATGGCCATCTTCTCGCCGGAAATGGTGAACATATTGTTAGTTATACGGCGGCAAATCCGGCCCCATCCCGATACGGGACAGTGCCTCGGCAGGCGTTAACGACCCCGTCCGCCCCCGGGGCTCAGACGAGGATTTCAGCCGCCGGACCATGGCCGAGGAAGGCCGAGGGGCTGGCGCTCGCACCATAGGCTCCGGCGCAGAACACAGCGACCAGATCGCCGACGTCGGCATGGGGCATCGCGACATTGTCAGCGAGCCGGTCAAGCGGGGTGCACAGGCAGCCGACGATGCTGACTTCCTCTGTTGGCTCTGCCCCGTAATGCGTTGCAATTGCTGACGGATAATTGCGCCGCACCACAGTCCCGAAATTGCCCGACGCGGCCAGTTGGTGATGCAGCCCGCCATCGGTGACGAGATAGGTCACCCCGTGGCTCGTTTTGCGGTCGATCACGCGGGTGAGATACACCCCCGCCTCGCCGACCAGATAGCGGCCCAGTTCCATGCACAGCTCGGTATCCGCCAGAGCGGGCGGTAGGTGCGCGACCCGCTCGGCCAGCGCCGCGCCAACGCGGGGCAGATCAACCGGGGTGTCGCCGGGGAAGTAAGGTATGCCGAGCCCGCCACCCATATTCAGCTTGGGCAGGCCGTGGCCGATAGCGTCGGCCAGATTGGCCGCCAGTTCCAGCACGTTGGCCTGCGCTTCAATGATCGCATCTGCGCTCAACGTCTGGCTGCCGGTGAAGATGTGCAAACCGCGCCACTCCGCGCCTTGGGCGATCACAGCGCGGGCGAGCGCCGGCACGCGTTCGGCATCGACGCCGAATTGCTTGGCCCCGCCGCCCATTTTCATGCCCGACCCCTTCATCTCGAAGCTCGGATTGACCCGGATCGCCATGCGCGGGGCCTTGCCCACCCGCTGCCCGATGGCGAGCGCGCGGGCAGCCTCGCCCTCGCTCTCGCAGTTGAGCGTCACGCCCACAGCAATCGCCGCTTCCAGTTCGTCGTCGCGCTTGCCCGGCCCTGCAAAGCTGATGCGCGCCGGATCGATCCCCAGCGTGAGGCACAGCCCGAGTTCGCCCGAGGAGGCGATGTCGAAGCCGTCAACCAAAGGCTCCATATGGCCGATCACGGCAAGATGCGGGTTGGCCTTGACCGCGTAATTCAGCCCGACACGGGCAGGTAGCGCCGCGCGCAGTTCGGCCACGCGGGCGTCGAGGTGGGCGCGCGAATAGACGAACAGCGGCGTGCGCCCGGCCTCGGCAACAAGGTCGCTCACGCGCCGCCCGCCAATGGCAAGCTCGCCCTCGATGGCCTCGTAACCGGCGGGGATCGGGCCGACGGGCTTCATGCGGCATATTCCTTGTTCAATTCGGCCTGCAAGGCGGTGCGATCGATCTTGCCGTTGGGATTGAGCGGCAGGCTCGGCCGCCAATGGATATGCTGCGGCTGCATGAAATTGGGAAGGTCGCGCTGGAGCCGCTTGGGCAAGTCCGCCCGCGCCGCTTCGTCACCAGCGCCGCGCACCACAAGATGCACCGCCTGCCCGAGCCGCGCGTCAGACACGCCCAGCGCCACCGCCTCGGCCACCAGTCCGGTGGCGACCGCGACGTCCTCGATCTCTTGCGGGCTGATGCGATTGCCCGCGCTCTTGATCATCGCGTCGCGCCGCCCGGCGAAATAGAGCAAGCCGTCCGCATCACGCCGCACCCGGTCACCCGACCATACGGCCATGCCGCCATAAGTGGAGGCAGCGGGTGCGGGTTTGAAGCGTTCGGCGGTGCGCTCCGGATCCTGCCAATAGCCCTGCGCCACCAGCGGCCCGCAATGGACCAGTTCGCCCTCCTCGCCATCCGCGGCGACGGCGCCTGCATCATTGATAACGAGAATCTCTGCGAAGGGTATCGCCTTACCCATTGATGTCGGATGCAAATCTACCAACATTGGGTCGAGGAACGTCGAACGGAAGGCCTCGGTCAGGCCATACATCGGGAACAGCCGCGCCTCGGGGAACATCGTCCGCAGCGAGCGCACGAGATCGACCGTCAGCGCCCCGCCGCTGTTGGTGAGCCGCCGCAAGGGGGCGCGGGCCTCGGCAGGCCAGTCCAGCTCGGTCAGTTGTACCCACAGGGGCGGCACCGCGGCGAGCGTCGTCACACCGTGGCGCTCGCAGGCCTTGGCAACATCCTTGGGGAAGAGGAAGTCGAGCGGCACCACGCATCCGCCCGCAAACCACGTGCTGAACAGCTGGTTCTGCCCGTAATCGAACGACAACGGCAACACCGCCAGCGTCACATCATCCTCGGCCAACCCGAGATAATGCGCCACGCTCACTGCGCCGAGCCACATATTGGCATGGCTCAGCACCACGCCCTTGGGCCTGCCTGTCGAACCCGAGGTGTAGAGGATCGCCGCCAGCGCGTGCGGATCAGCCTGCGATGGCCCCAGCGCGCGCCCCGCCGCTTCGGCGGCCGCCAGCGCCTCGGCTTCGCCGATCGCAGCGCAGCCTGCCGGCACATCGCCCGGTTCAAGGCTCGCGAGCCGCGATCCCGTGCCGATCAGCAGCTTGGCCCCGCAATCACCGAGGATATGCGCGGCTTGTGCGCGTTTGAGCAGGGGGTTGACCGGCACATGGACCAACCCGGCCCGCGCAGCAGCAAGCGGCAGCAGACAGGTCAGCTCGCCCTTGGCCGCCCAGCTGGCCACCCGCGCGCCCGGCTCGGGCACCATCGTCGCCAGCCAACCAGCCAGCATCGCAACACGCTGTCTTAACTGATTGTGGTTAAGCGTGCCCTCGCGCAAGGCCAGCGCCGGACGCGCCCCATGGCCCGCTGCCACCGCCAGTTCGGCGAGATGGTCGAGCGGGAAAGGGGTGGGTTCGGGCAGTTGCGGCATGAACGGGAGCCATCTTTCAGTGATCGAAGCGCGGTATCACGATAGCGTTAACGTCTTGCAAGCCCTGACCGCTTGCGAAGCGCGCGCGCCGTTCGACCGCGCGGAGTGGTTTGCGCTGCTTGCCGGGACCGGACTCGCCCCGTTGATCGCGACGGCGAGCGATGCCGAGGCCACCGCCGCGATGGCACTGACCGAGCAGGAGGGGCGAATCGCGCCCTTGCGCAACTGGTACAGCTTTACCTGGCGCGCGCTGGCGCCGTCCGGAGCGGCGGGCGACCGCCTGCTTGAAACGATCGCACGCCAGCTGAAGCAGCGCGGGCACCGCGTCACGCTCGAACCCGTGCCGGGTGAGGATGGCGCCGCCGAGCGGCTGGCCCGCGCCTTTCGCGCGGCGGGCTGGCGCGTGCAGGTGGAGCCCTGCGATATCAATCACATCCTCCCTGTGCGTGGTCGCAGCTTTGCCGAATATTGGGAGAGCCGCCCGGGCCCGCTGCGCACGACGCTGAAACGCAAGGGCAAGAAGGTCGAGACCGCCACCCTGACCCATTTCGATCCCGCAGTCTGGGCCGAATACGAGGCGATCTATGCCGCCAGCTGGAAACCGGACGAGGATCACCCCGCCATGCTGCGCGCCTTTGCGCAAGCCGAGGGCGCGGCCGGGCGATTGCGACTGGGGCTGGCGCGCGCGGAGGGGATCACTGTCGCCGCGCAATGCTGGACTGTCGAAAATTCAATTGCCTATATCCATAAGCTCGCCCATCTTGAGAGCCACCGTCAGCTGTCGGCGGGCACCACGCTCAGCGCGGCCTTGTTCGAGCACGTCATCGACCGCGACAAGGTCACGCTCGTCGACTTCGGGACGGGCGACCAGAGCTACAAGGCCGACTGGATGGAGCAGGCGCGCCCGCGCTATCGCATCGACTGTCTCGACGCAGGCCAGCCCGCCGCTTGGGGCCCGCTCGCCAAGCGGATGCTGCGCGGTCTGCGCCAGCACACCCCTCCCGAGGCGCTTGCACCCGCGCCCGCGCATGGCTAAGCCCCGCCGCCACGGCCGAGGACAGGGATTTTGGGCGACCCGATGAACAGCATTCCGACCATTCCGGGCGAGGCCGAAGCGGCTGCGCTCGATCAGGAACTCAAGGGCTTGCTTGCCGATGTGCTCGGGCTTGATCCGGCACAGGCTGCCGCATTCGGCTCTGAGTCGGGTCTGTTCGGCCACCTGCCCGAACTGGATTCGATGGCGGTTGCCGGCCTGCTGACCGAAATGGAAGACCGGCTCGGCATCGTTATCGAGGATGATGACGTCGATGGCGAGATGCTCGAGACCTATGGCGGGCTGCTGGCCTTTGCCAAGGCCAAGCTCGCCGCCAGCTAGACCGTCACGCGCGTGATCTCCACGTGGACCATCCCGCTGGCTGAAGGCAAAACCGGCGAGGAATTGCTGGTAGCCTTCGATCGCAAGCGCACCGCGCGCGTGCTTGTCTGCCCGGCGTGGTTTGACGAGGCCAACAAACTGCGCCGCTTCACGGTCGAGGTCATGCGGCGGCTCGATAGCGCCGGGATCGACAGCTTCCTGCCCGATCTGCCGGGCTGCAATGACAGCCTTGCCCCGCTCGGCACTCAAACGCTGGCAGGCTGGCAGACCGGGATGCAGGCAGCAGCCGAAGCGGTTCGCGCCACCCATGTGCTGGCGATCCGCGCCGGGGCACTGCTCGCGCCCCAAGACCTGCCCGGCTGGCACTATGCACCGCAATCCGGCCCCAAGCTGCTGCGCGGCATGATCCGCGCCCGCACCATTGCTGCGCGCGAAACGGGGCGTGAGGAGAAAGCCGAGGCGCTGATGGCACTGGGCCGCTCGGAAGGTCTGGTGCTGGGCGGCTGGACACTCGGCGCAGGCCTGATCCGCGCACTCGATACAGCCGAACCGGTGCTGGCCGAGGGGCAGACCGAGATTGCCCAGGCGATGTTCGCCGGCCCCGGCCTGTGGCTGCGCGCCGAGCCCGGCGAGGACTCCCGACAGGCCGATGCGCTCGCAGCGATCCTTGCGGAAAGCCTGGCATGAGCCGCCTGCCGCTCACCTTCGGCTGCGGCACGTTCCGCCTTGCCGCAACGCTCGACACCGCACCGGGCACCAGCGGCCTGCTGATCGTCAGCGGCGGCAACGAGATCCGCAGCGGGGCCTTTGGCGGGCAGGCCGAGCTTGCCGCGCGGATCGCCCGCGCGGGCTTTCCGGTGTTCCGCTTCGACCGCCGCGGGGTGGGCGACAGCGAGGGCGAGAACCGCGGCTTTCGCCGTTCGCTCAAGGATATCGCCGCCGCGATCGAAGCCTTCCGCGCCATCGCTCCGCAGATCGAGCGGGTGGTGGCTTTCGGCAATTGCGATGCGGCTTCGGCGCTGATGCTGGCGCAGGGCGATCTGTGCGATGCGTTGGTCCTGTCCAACCCTTGGACGATCGAGGACGACCCCGGGAAGCTCCCGCCCGCAGCGGTTCGCGCCCGCTATCTTGAAAAACTGAAGAATCCGCGCGAACTGATCCGCTTGGCAACCGGCAAGGTCAGCCCGGCAAAGCTGGCCAGCGGACTGCGTCAGGCGCTATCGCGCGCGCCCGCACCCAGCAGTCTTGCAGAGGAAATGGCGCGCGGGCTCGATGCTTCGGGCAAGCCCTATGTGATCCTTCTCGCCGCCAATGACCGCACGGCGCAAGTTTTCGAAACCCAGTGGCCATACGATCTTGCAGCCGAAACACAGGGCGAAGTCCGCCGCTGCGAAGGCGCCAGCCACGCCTATGTCGAGCCGCACGCGCGTGACTGGCTGGAGCAGCAGATCCTTGCCATGCTGCGCGGCTAATCGCCCGATCTAACGCTCGAACAGGCTGACCAGTTCGACATGGGTCGACCAGCGGAACTGGCCCACCGGACGCAGCTTGGTCAGCCGGAACCCGGCCTCTGCCAGCACCGCCGCATCGCGCGCCCAGCTTGAGGGGTTGCAGCTGACATAGACCACGCGCGCCAGCGTGCTCGCGGCGATCTGGGCCACCTGCGTGCGCGCTCCGGCACGCGGGGGATCGAGCAGCACCGCGTCGAAACGATTGAGCTCGGCGGGCTCCAGCGGCGAACGGAACAGATCGCGGTGCATCGCCAGCACCTGCCCGCCCGCCTGCGCTCCGGCTGCCTTGCTGGCCAGATGCGCCGCGCGCTCGGCCTCGACCGCGAGCACCTTGCGGCCCTCGCGGAGGCCAAAGGCAAAGGTGCCCAGCCCCGCAAACAGATCAGCCACAAGCCGTGCCTCGCCGAGCCATTCGGCCGCGTCAGCCACCATGCGGCTTTCCGCATCGCGGGTCGCTTGCAGGAAAGCGCCCGGCGGCAGGCCGACCGGCACGCCCGCGAGCGTCACCGTCACCGGCTCGGGCTCCCACTGGGTTTCCGGGCCATAGCCCTGATCGATCGTCAGCCGCGACAGGCCCTGCTCTCGGGCGAAATCGAGCGCGGCCTCGGTCGGTCCGAGCCCCTCGAGCGGAAAGTGGGTGAGATTGGCCTCCACACCCTGATCGGCCAGCGTCAGGTCGATCCCGACCATCGCCTTGGGGCCATAACCAGCAACAAAGGCGCGCAAAGGAGCAATCAGAGCGGCCAAGGCCGGATGCAGCACCGGACATTCGGCAAGATCCACGACGCGGTGCGATCCGCCCTCGCGATAACCCAGCACCGCGCCCCTTGCGGTGCGCAGCCCGTGTAGCCCGGCGCGGCGGCGGGTGTTCGGCGGCGAGAGGTGGACCGGCAGCACCTCGGCAGGCTCCAGGCCCTGACCCTTCGCCGCATTCACCACCCGGTCGCGCACGAAATCGGCCAGCACCGCGTCGTCAGCCTGCTGCAACTGGCACCCACCACAAGTGGCAAAGTGGCGGCAGACAGGGGTGATGTGGTGCGGCCCAGGGGTGATGATGCCCTCGGGATCGACATGGTCGCCCGGCACGCCGCCCGCGACATGACGACCGCTTTCGGTAACCCCGTCGCCCTTGGCGGCGAGGCGGATGATGGTTTCAGATGTGCTCACAGGCACGCCGCTAGCGCCTCGGAGACCCTTTCGGCAAGCTGCGTCGGTGTGAAAGCAGGCCTAGCACGCCGCGCTGCCTCGCCATGCAGCCACAGCGCCTCGCAGGCGGCGGTGAAGGGATCGCGCCCTGTCGCCATCCGGCTCGCGGCAATTCCGGCGAGCACATCGCCCGTTCCCGCCACCGACAGCCAGCTTGGCGCAGGCGTGCCGAGCGCCAGCCTGCCATCGGGCGCGGCGACCATGCTGTCCGGTCCCTTGGCCAGCACCACCATGCCGCTGACCTTGGCGAGCGCCAGCGCCCGCGCACGGCGGCCCTCCGCGATCACGCCGAAATTGCGGCACAGGGTTTCAAGCTCGCCATCATGCGGGGTGGCCAGCACCGGCACGTCGCGCGCCAGCATATTCGGCGCGAGCAGCATCAGCGCATCGGCATCGAGAACCAGTGCCCGCGCATGGCGCAGCGCCTCGCCCAGCATCGCCTTGGCCGCCCCGTCGCGCCCGAGGCCCTGGCCGATCAGCACCGCTGTGAGGCGGGCGTCGGCGAGCGCCTCGGCCAACGGGGCGGTTTCGGTGACGACATCGGCAGGTGTGCGCGGATCGGCCGCGCGGGCGAGCAGTTTCACATAGCCCGCGCCTGCACGCTGGGCCGCAGTGGCGGCCAGCAGGCTGGCACCCGGCATCGCGCCTGCAACTATGCCAAGCAAGCCCCTGAGATATTTGTGAGTCTCGGCAAAAGGGACCGTGATCTTGGGGCGTTCTACAACAATTGCCGCGCCCGCTACAGGTGCAATCCCGATCGGCACGAGCCGCATCTGCCCCATCAGCGCGCGGCCCGGCAGGCTCCAGTGCGCGAACTTCCATGCACCCAGCGCGAGCGTCAGATCAAAGACAGGGAGCCTGTCATTCAACACCGCACCACTATCGCTGGCAATGCCCGAAGGCACATCGACCGCGACACAGAAACGGTGCCGCGCGGCCAGATCGCGCAACAGCAGCGCGTGCTCGGGCACCAACGGGCGGGCGAGGCCCGATCCGAACAGGCAGTCGACGAAAACGTCTCCCGCCGCTGCGCCCGAGGTGCCAACCGGGCCGTCCCAACGCGCTTTTGCCGCGCGTGCGGCATCGGTCTTGGGCTCAAGCGGGGCGATCACGCTGACCGCGTTCCCCGCCTCGCGCAGGACGCGGGCGATTACATACCCATCCCCACCATTGTTGCCCGGCCCGCACAGCACCGTCACCGCGCGCCCGGCGGCAACGCGCCGGATCCACTCGGCCGCGCCCCCTGCGGCGATTTCCATCAGGTCGGTGACCGAGGTCCCCGAGTCGAACAGCGCCTGCTCGGCAGCGCGCATCTGAGCGGCGGTGAGAACCTCGGCGCCGGTCACTGCGGGGGAGGCTCCAGCAGCGTCTGCGGGATTCGGTAGCGATCCGCTCCGACAGCGAATTGCAAGGCACCTCGCGGCCCGGCCTCGCTAACCAGCGGCTCGGCCCCATCGAGGGGGATGAGCGTGCCGGTGGCGGCATCGCGGGTCAGCCGCCGGAAGCCGCCGTCGGGATGATGAAGCACGATATCCAGCGTTCCCGCGACCTTTTCCAGCGTGCAGACGGACGAGAAATCGGCGCCTGAACCGATCGCGCATTCAACCTCGTCCCCCGGTGGCGGCGGGGTTGTCGCACCGCACGCCGCCAGCAGGCAGAGCAATCCAAGCGCGCTAGATATCCGCAAAGACATGGGTTTCCGCCTTGGCGCCGGGGTGCGTGAGCGCGCCGTAGCGCGCCGTGCCGACCACCTGCGCATAGCGCCACAAGGCGCCCGACTGATAGTCATTGCTGCGCGGCTGCCATGCCTTGCGCCGCTCGGCCAGCACATCGTCCGCCACGTCGAGCTCGATCGTCCCAGCCTCGGCGTCGATGCTGATGATGTCGCCGTCCGCGATCAGCGCAATCGGGCCGCAATCGGCCGCCTCGGGCGAGACGTGGCCGATGCAGAAGCCGCGGGTCGCGCCCGAGAAACGCCCATCGGTGATCAGCGCGACCTTTTCGCCCATGCCCTGCCCATACAGCGCGGCGGTGGTGGAAAGCATCTCGCGCATCCCGGGGCCGCCCTTGGGGCCTTCGTAGCGGATCACGATCACGCAGCCCTCGGCAATGTCGCGCTTTTCGACGGCGGCGAAGGCCTCTTCCTCGCAATCGAACACCCGCGCCGGGCCGGAGAATTGCAGGCGCGCCATCCCGGCGACCTTCACGATCGCGCCATCGGGGGCGAGCGAACCTTTGAGGCCGACCACCCCGCCGGTGGGCGTGATCGGGGTCTTCACATCGTAGAACACCTTCTGATCGGGGTTCCAGGTGATCTCTTCCAGGTTCTCGCCGATGGTCTTGCCGGTGACGGTGATCGGATTGGGGTCGAGGAAGCCGCCGTCGAGCAGCGTTTTCATCGCCATATAGACCCCGCCCGCCTCGTGCATATCCTTGGCGACATACTTCCCGCCCGGCTTCAAGTCAGCGATGTAAGGCGTTGATTTGAAGATCTCAGCCACATCGAACAGATCGAAGTCGATCCCCGCCTCGCTCGCCATGGCGGGCAGGTGGAGCGCTGCGTTGGTCGATCCGCCGGTGGCCGCGACAACGCGCGCAGCGTTCTCGAAGGCGGCGCGGGTGCAGATGTCGCGCGGGCGCAGATTGCGGGCGACGAGTTCCATCACCTGGCGGCCCGCCGCGACCGCGATATCATCGCGCGATCTGTAAGGAGCAGGGGCCATGTTGCTGTTCGGAAGAGACAATCCGATTGCCTCGCCCACGCAGGCCATGGTGTTGGCGGTGAACTGCCCGCCGCAAGCGCCGTGGCCCGGGCAGGCGACCTTCTCGAGCGCGATCAGCTCCTGCAAGGGGCAGTTTCCGGCGGCATATTGCCCCACCGCCTCGAACACATCGACCACGGTGACATCATGCCCGCGGTGCGTTCCGGGCAGGATCGATCCGCCATAGACGAAGATCGACGGCACATTGAGCCGGAGCATCGCCATCATCATGCCCGGCAAGCTCTTGTCGCAGCCCGCGAACCCGACCAGCGCGTCATAACAATGGCCTCTGACCGAAACCTCGATTGAATCCGCGATGATCTCGCGGCTGATCAGCGAGCTCTTCATCCCCTGGTGGCCCATCGCGATGCCATCGGTGACGGTGATGGTGTTGAACCGGCGCGGGGTGCCGCCGCCTGCGATCACACCTTCGCGGGCAATATCGGCCTGGGCGTTGAGGGTGGTGTTGCACGGCGCGGAATCGTTCCCGGCGCTGACCAGGCCGACGAAGGGCGCGGCGATTTCCTCCTCGGTCATGCCCATCGCGTAGTAGTAGGAGCGGTGCGGCGCGCGCTCCGGGCCGACCGAAACGTGGCGGCTGGGGAGCTTCGACTTGTCAAAGGTCTGCGACATAAGATTTCCTGAAAGTGCCGGTTTGTGAAACGTCCCCTGCCTTCAGGTGAGCGCCGACGCAACCCTTTGCGCAATATTCGCCAAAATGTGCGCCCAGCGGGCGTGGTCCTCGGGCGTTTGCGCCAGATCCTGCCGGATCTCGATCCCGATATAGGGGCGGCCCTTGGCCTCCGCATGGCGGTTCATGGTGTAATTGAGATCGCGCCCCGAATAGGGGAGGTTGTCACCGACATTCAGCCCTTCCGCCGCGAGCATCGGGATGGCGATCCGGGCGGCGCGGTCGTCGGTGTTGTAGAGCACGCCGACCTGCCACGGCCGCGCCGCATCGCTGGTGGCGAGGCGCAGGGTGAAGCTGTGGAGCGAGAGGATCAGCGCGGGTTCTGCGACTTCGAGCCATTGTTCGAGCGCGGAGTGATAGGGGCGATGGAAGCGGCTGAGCCGCCCTTCCTTGTCCGCGCCGACATTGCCGGGGATCGGGTGGCCGTCGCTGGCTTCGGGGACGAGGCCGGAGGCGGCTTCCTCGCGGTTCAGGTCGCAGACGAGGCGGCTGACGGCGGCGATGTGGGCGGGGATGGCGTGGTCGCGGGCCAGCAGTTCGGCGATAGCCTCGGTGCCGATGTCGACCGCGATGTGTTCGTGGAGCAGGTGCGCGGGGATGCCGAGGGGGATGTCGGCGGGCACGGCGTTCGACGCGTGGTCGGCGGTGCAGACGATACCGCCGGGCGTTGGCGTGCCGAGTTGGCGGAACACCTCGCTCACCGCAGCCGCCCGGCCATTGTCCACCATTCCGCAGGCATGGCCGCAGCCGCCGCATCGCGGGCCTCGGGGGTGTCGTAGAGCGCAAAGCAGGTCGCGCCCGAGCCGGACATTCGCGCGAGCCACGGCTTGGTGGCATGCAAGGCCGCGAGCACCTCAGCGATTACCGGGCAGAGCGCAATGGCGGGGGCTTCGAGGTCGTTGCGCCCTTCCCTTGCGATCTTCGACGCCGGTCCGTCGGGGAGAGCGCCGCGATCCTGCCCATCCCCCACACTGGCCCACGCCTTGAACACCGGCCCGGTCGAAAGCGGCACACGCGGGTTGACCAGCAGGACGGGGGTTCCGGCGAGGTCGTCTTCCACCGCAAGCTGCTCGGTGCCGGTGCCGAGGCCGATATGGGTGCGGCTGAGGACGCAGGCGGGCACATCCGCGCCGAGCTTTGCTGCCCGCGCTTGCCAGTCGTCAGGCAGGCCATAAAGGTCGCGCACCATCCGGAACACCGCCCCCGCATCCGCCGACCCGCCGCCAAGGCCAGCCGCGACGGGAAGGTTCTTCTCCAGCGTCACCGCGAGGCCTTGCGGGCGCGGAAGGGCATTCAGCGTGCGGGCGACGAGATTGTCGAAGGGATTGTCCAGCACCCCCGCAAACTCGCCCAGCGTGGTGACGCTGTCCTGCGCGGCAGGCGCGGCGTTCAGCACATCGCCCGCATCCACGAAAGCGAATAGGGTCTCGAGTTCGTGATACCCGTCCTCTCGCCGCCTGCGAACATGCAGCGCGAGGTTGATCTTGGCGTAGGCGGTTTCGGTGAGGGTCACAGGTCAACCATGGGATCAGGGCACCTCAATGTTCTGCTCCGTGCCAGGCGGCAACTCTTTCAGTTCGACCTCCCACCGCTCCTCAACCTTCTGAAGCTGGATATGAACGGAAGGCCCTTCTCCGCCGCTATTCATATACCACAGGTCGATAACGTCGCCCTCCACGGCGACGAACTGGATGAAGTCCATATCGACGTAAGATCCAATGTGTGTGGAAATCAGTCCCGCAACATCCAGTGCACCGATCCGAGAGATCCCGCTCACCTAGTCAGATCACATATTCGGATAGTTCGGCCCGCCGCCGCCTTCCGGCGTCACCCAGTTGATGTTCTGGTTGGGGTCCTTGATGTCGCAGGTCTTGCAGTGGACGCAGTTCTGCGAGTTGATCTGGAACTTGGGGCTGCCGTCGGCTTCTTCCAGCCATTCATAAACCCCCGCCGGACAATAGCGCGCCGAGGGCCCGCCGAACACCGCCAGCTCGCTCGCCTTCTGCAAGCCAAGGTCGGCCACCTGCAAGTGCACCGGCTGGTCCTCGGCGTGGTTGGTGTAGCTGTAGGCGACGTTGGTCAGGCGATCGAAGCTGATCACGCCGTCAGGCTTGGGGTAGTCGATCTTCGGGTAGAGATCGGCGCGGCCGGTGTAGCTGTAATCGGGCTTGTGCTTCATCTTGACCGGCAGGCCGATCTTGAGCGTGCGCATCCACATGTCGATGCCCGCCAGCGCCGTGCCGATGTCGCCGCCATACTTGGCGACCGCAGGCTGGGCGTTCTGCACCAGCTGCAATTCCTTGGCGATCCAGCTCGAACGGACCGCCGCATCGTAATCGGCCAGCTCGGTCTTTTCGTGACCCGCTGCCACCGCCGCCGCGATGCTTTCCGCCGCCAGCATCCCGCTTTTCATCGCGGTGTGGCTGCCCTTGATGCGCGGCACGTTGACGAAGCCCGCCGCGCAGCCGATCAGCGCGCCGCCGGGGAAGGCGAGCTTGGGCACCGACTGCCAGCCGCCTTCATTGATCGCGCGCGCGCCGTAGCTGACGCGCTTGCCGCCTTCGAGATACTCGCGGATCGCCGGGTGCTGCTTCCAGCGCTGGAACTCCTGATAGGGCGAGACCCAGGGGTTCTTGTAATCGAGCGCGGTCACAAACCCGAGCGCCACCTGGCCGTTCGCCTGATGGTAGAGGAAGCCCCCGCCCCAGCTGTCGCTTTCAGTCAGCGGCCAGCCCTGCGTATGGATCACGCGGCCCGGCTTGTGCTTCTTGGGATCAATGTCCCACAATTCCTTGATGCCGAGGCCGTAGACCTGCGGCTGGCAGTTGGCCTCCAGATCAAACTTGGCCTTCATCTGCTTGGTGAGGTGCCCGCGCGCGCCTTCGGCAAACAGGGTATACTTGGCGTGGATTTCCATGCCGGGGGTGTAGTCACCCTTGTGGCTGCCATCCGCGGCAATGCCCATGTCCTGCGTGATCACGCCGGCGACGCGGCCCTCCTCGTCGATCATCACGTCTGCCGCCGGGAAGCCTGGGAACACCATCACGCCCAGCCCCTCGGCCTGTTCGGCCAGCCAGCGGGTGAGATTGCCGAGGCTTCCGGTGTAGCAGCCGTGGTTGCTCATCAGCGGCGGCATGATCGCGTGGGGCAGCGAAGTCTTGCCGGTCTTCGAGAGCACCCAGTGCCAGTTGTCGGTCACCGGGGTCTCGGCCATCGGGCAGCCCATCGTGCGCCATTCCGGCAGCAATTCATCGAGCGACTTGGGATCAACCACCGCGCCCGAGAGGATATGCGCGCCGATCTCCGAGCCCTTTTCGAGCACGATCACCTCAAGCTCGGCATTGATCTGCTTGAGCTTGATCGCCGCAGCGAGGCCCGCCACCCCGCCGCCGACAATCACGACATCGCAGGGCATTGATTCACGTTCGCTCATGGGGCTTTCCTGATCCTCGAGTGTTTTGGCCGCGCCCGCCGCACATTCCGGCGAATTGCTTGTGTGGTTCACTTGCTAAGCGGGGGCGGGACAGTCAAGACCTGCCTGCATCAGCATGACCAGACCCGATCTCCCTCTTGCGCGCGAATTCGAGGCGGCGCTTGCCTGGTGGCAGGCCGCCGGGGTGGACTGCGACTATCACGATGACGCTACGGCGTGGTTGGCCGATGCGCCGCTTGGTGCTGCCCCCGTGAATAGCGAGGGGCCTGTCGCCGCCCCGCAGCGGCAAGCGCCTGCCCCTGCGCGCACCGCAGCGATTGCAGCGCCGCCGAAAGAACCTGCCTCCGCCCTGCGCCGCAATCTGCTGGGCGAATCGCCGCCTGCTGATCTGGCCGCCTTTAGCGCGTGGTGGATCGCCGCGAGCGAGCTTGGCACCGCACGCAGCTTTCCCCGGATAAGCCCGCGCGGGCCGGAGGGCGCTGCGCTGATGGTGCTGGTGCCGCAGCCTGAAGAGGCGGACCGCGATGCCCTGCTCGAAGGCCCGCAAGGCCGGCTGCTCGCCAATATTCTGGCAGCGATGGGTTTGGGAGAAGACGCGGTCTATCTTGCCTCGGCCCTGCCGTGCCACACGCCGATGGCCGATCTGGCCGGATTGGCAGCCGGCGGAATGGACGCGGTGACGCTGCATCACATCGGCCTTGTCCGCCCGCAGCGCCTGCTGGTGCTGGGGACAGGCCTTGCCCCGATGCTGGCTGCGGCGGATGCAAATGGTTTACGGGAAATCAACCATAACACCGGCAAGGTTCCGGTGATGATGAGCGAAACGCTCGATGCCCTGATGGATATGCCCCGGCTTAAAGCCCGGTTCTGGCGGAGATGGATGGAATGGTCGGCGATACATTGAAGCGCGCAAAGCCCGCATTGGCGGCGCTCGCGCTCGCGACGCTGGGCCTTGGCGTGCCGGCAGCGGCGCAATCGGGCGATCTGGTCGCGCGCTGGGATAATGGCGCGCAAGGCCAGACGGTGATCGCGCCCGCGCTTTCGGCTGAGGAGCGCACCTATTACCGCCAGCTCTTCGCGATGATCGACGCCGAGCAATGGGGCGAGGTGGAAACCCTGCTCGCCGCGCGGCCCGATGGCGTGCTGAGCCAGCTTGCCCGCGCCGAGTATTACACGCACGCCAACAGCCCCAAGGTCTCGGCTGAACAGATCACCGCATGGTTCAACGCCGGCACCGATCTGCCCCAGGCCGATCAGCTGGTGCGCATGGGAGCCAAGCGCGGGGTCGAGTATCTGCCTGCGCTGCCGCAGGAGCAGGGCTTTGCCCGCCAGCCTTCCGCGCCCAAGCGCATCCTGCCGCGCCCCACCAGCGACGGCACCATGCCCGCCGCCACTTCGGCCGCGATCCTCGAGGCGATCAAGGCCGATAACCCCACCGAAGCCCAGCGCCTACTGGCAGAAGCCGACCTGTTCCTTTCCAGCGAAGCGCGCGCCGAATGGCGCCAGCGGGTCGCCTGGAGCCACTATATCGAGAACAACGACACCGCCGCGCTCGAACTGGCCCGCACTGTCGCCGAAGGTTCGGGCGAGTGGGTGGCCGAAGGCGCCTGGGTCGAAGGGCTCGCGGCCTGGCGCCTGGGCTATTGCTCGCTGGCGGGCGAGGCCTTTGCCCGCACCGCCGCGCGCGCGGCCAATCCCGAGCTGGCGGCTGCCGGCCATTACTGGGCGCACCGTTCGCTGGTGCGCTGCCGCGAGCCGGGGCAGGCGCAGCAACATCTGAGTGCCGCCGCCCAGATGCACGAGACGCTTTACGGGATGCTTGCAGCCGACCAGCTCGGCATCGAACTGCCCGCCCATGCGCCGCCCGCACCCTTTGCGCGCGAAGACTGGGACGCGCTCTCGCGCCGCGCCAATGTTCGCATTGCCGTTGCCCTCACCGAAATCGGACGCCCGGCGCTTGCCGATGAAGTGCTGCGCCACGAAGCGCGGATCGGCCCGTCGCGCCAGTATGATGCCCTCGCCCGCCTCGCCCGCGAGCTTGGCCTGCCTGCGACCCAGCTGTGGATGGCGCACAACGCGCCCTATGGCACCCGCAGCGATCCGGCCCTGCGCTTCCCGGTGGCGCGCTGGCAGCCGGTGGGCGGGTGGCAGGTCGATCCGGCGCTGGCCTTTGCCCATGCGCTGCAGGAATCGAACTTCCGCGCCAACGCGGTGAGCCCCGCCAATGCGCGCGGGCTTATGCAGATCATGCCCGGCACCGCGCGCGATCACGCCAGCCGCCTCAGCCTCGGCGCAAGCTACGAGGATTTGAACGACCCGCAGGTCAACCTTGCCTATGGCCAGCGGCATCTGGAAATGCTGCGCGACCATCCCGCCACCGGCGGCGCGCTGCCCAAGATCATGGCGGCCTATAACGCCGGGCTCACCCCTATCGGGCGCTGGAATTACGAGATCAACGATCAGAACGATCCGCTGCTCTGGATGGAATCGATCCCCTATTGGGAAACGCGCGGCTATGTCGCGATCGTGATGCGCAATTACTGGATGTATGAACGCGCCGCCGGCACCCCCTCGCCCAGCCGCCGCGCGCTGGCGCAGGGGCGCTGGCCGGAGTTCCCGCAGCCCGCCGCGATGCGCTCGGCGCGGCTGGAAAATTAGGGCTCGCGCAGTCATGGCCATCGACGAAACCCGCACCTTCAAGCCGATCAACATCGCGGTGCTGACAGTGTCGGACACCCGCACCGCCGAGACCGACACCTCGGGCGATATTCTGGCCGAGCGGGTGATCGGCGCAGGGCACAATCTGGCGGCGCGGATGATCGTGAAAGACGATGCCGCGCTTCTCGCCGCGCAATTCGAAGCGTGGATCGACGACCCCGCGATTGACGCCATCGTCAGCACCGGCGGCACCGGCCTGACGGGCCGCGATGTCACCCCCGAGGCGCTTGCCATGGTAAAAAGCGCGCGCGACATTCCCGGCTTTGGCGAGCTGTTCCGCTGGCTCAGCTACAAGAGCATCGGCACCAGCACCGTCCAGTCACGCGCCTGCGCAGTGGTGGCACGCGGCACCTATATCTTCGCCCTGCCCGGCTCCAACGGCGCGGTTAAAGACGGGTGGGACGGGATCCTCGCCGAGCAACTCGATGCCCGCAACCGGCCCTGCAATTTTGTGGAGCTGATGCCGCGGCTCAGGGAAGTCTGAGCCCCGGCTAAGGGACACGCTGGCGCGCTACAGAGCGGGCGCTATAACTCATTGCATCTGTCATTACCGATCGCATTGACGAGGCTAGCAATGATAGCGTGTGTTCGTTTCCTGCTACTATCGGCCTGCGCGCCGGCGTTGTTTGCGCTTGGCGGGTGTTCGGCCGCATTGCCAGAACCTGACCATGCCGATCTGGCATACGCCGCGCTCTCGCCCGCGCAGACCCTCGACATCTACCTTCCCGAAGGCAACGGCCCTTTTCCGCTGGTGATCAACATCCACGGCGGCGGGTTCAAGATGGGTGACAAGGATATGCTCGACGCGCCCATCGCCAAGGCCTTGCTGGCCAAGGGAATCGCAGTCGCCTCGATCGATTATCGCCTGTCGGGCGAGGCCAGGTTTCCAGCCGCAATCGAAGACGCCAAAGCGGCGGTGCGCTTCCTGCGGGCCAATGCCGTTCAATATCGTCTCGATCCTGACCGCTTCCTCGTCTTCGGACAATCGGCCGGCGGCAATCTTGCTTCGCTAATTGGGACAACAGGCAACGCTGCGGTGTTCGATAACCCCGCACTCGGCAATCCGGGCGTTTCGAGCAAGGTAGTGGCAGTCATCGACTGGTTCGGGCCCAGCGATTTCAGCCTGCTGGATACGCATGCCTTGGCACAGGGGTGCCCACCCGATCACGGTGCTGCGGACTCTCCCGAATCCGCCTATCTCGGCGCCCCCATTGGCCTCGTGCCTGACAAAGTAACTGCCGCCAATCCGATCACCTATATCGACGCGGACGATCCGCCGTTCCTGTTACAGAAGGGCAGCGAAGATTGCCTCGTCCCCGTCGGCCAATCGCGGGTGCTGGAAGAGGCGCTACGCAAGGGCGGTGTGCGGGTAGAGTTCGCATTGCTCGAAGGCGCAGGCCATGGGGATATGGGCCTGTGGCAACCAGTGTTCCTGAGCGAGAAAAATGTCGCCCGCGTGGTCGCCTTTGCCGAACAATACCTGCGCTAGGCGATCAGGCGTAGCTCACCCGAACCCCTCCCCCGCCTCGCCCGGAGCGAACCGGATCAGGCGGCTGTCGATCAGTGCGGCGGTGCGGTTCACCACCGCCAGCTGATACTCCGGATCCTTGATCATTTCGAAGAACGCGCCCGCGTTGGGATAGTGTGCGACAAAGCCGTCGTGCCACTCGCGCACCTCGGGGCCGGTCACCATCGTCTCGAACCGCCCGCGCCACAGGATGCTGCCACCGACGCGCTTGAAGATCGGGCCGCTGGTCTTGCCATATTCCTCATAGGCGCGCCGTCCGCTCCAGCCCTTGCCGGCGTGCTCGTGGCCTTCGGGATACTCCGCCAGATCGCGATACAGCAGCAGGTTGAGCATGTTGATCGGCGTATCGCGCGGCAGGGCCTTGAAGCCCTGAAAGTTGGCCGGCGAAGGGTCGATGTAAACTTCAGCCATTATTCCATCCCTCTCCTGTCAGATCGCGCTGCATATAGACCGTATCGAGCCTGCGCCCGAACTTGAAGCCGACATTGCGCATCCGCCCGGCATGGACAAACCCGCACTTGCCGTGGAGCGCGACGGAGGCAGGTTCGCCCCCGCCGATCACCGCGATCATCTGCTCGAACCCGCAGGCGCGGGCCGCTTCGACGAGCGCGCCGAGCAGCCGCGTGCCAATCCCCTGCCCCCGCGCTGAATCGGCGATGTAGATGCTGTTCTCGCAGGTGCGGGCATAGGCGGCGCGCGGCCGGAACTGGGCGGCATAGGCATAGCCGAGCACCGCGCCGCCATGCTCTGCGACGAGGAACGGCCAGCCTTGTGCTGTTACCTCGGCAATCTTGACCGCCCACTCCGCCACGCTCGGCCCCGCACTGTCGAACGAGGCGGTGCCGTGGGCGACGTGGTAATCATAGATCGCGCAAACGGCCTGCGCATCGCTCGCGAGCGCAGGCCGGATCGTCGCGTCAGGCAAGCGTGTAGTCCGCAAAGCGGTCACGCAGGTCCTTCTTGCTGATCTTGCCGGTGGCGGTGTGAGGGATGTCGTCGACGAACTCGACCGCATCGGGCAGCCACCACTTGGCAATCAGCGGCTTGAGGTGCTCAATGATCTCGCCGCCGGTCACCTCGGCGCCCGCCTTCTTGACCACGAACAGCACCGGGCGCTCATCCCACTTGGGGTGAGTGATGCCGATGCAGGCGGCCTCGGCCACCGCCGGATGCCCGCAGGCGGCGTTTTCGAGCTCGACCGAGCTGATCCACTCGCCGCCGGACTTGATCACGTCCTTGGTGCGGTCAGTCAGTTGCAGGGTGCCATCAGGGTGGAGGATGCCGACGTCACCGGTATCGAACCAGCCGTCATTGCCCACCGCGTCCTTCTCGGCTTTGAAGTAGCGTTTGATCACCCACGGCCCGCGGATCTGGAGCGCGCCGCTGGTTACCCCGTCGCGCGGCAGTTCGGTGACCATGTCGTCCAGATCGACCGTGCGCAGTTGCACCCCGAAGATCGGGCGCCCCTGCATCGCCGTTTTCTCGACCTTCTGTTCGAGCGTGAGGCTGTCCCAATCCCAGGTCGGCCCGCCGACCGTGCCGATCGGGCTGGTCTCGGTCATCCCCCAGGCGTGCTGGACGCGGGTGCCGTTCCGCATCAGCCGCTCGATCATGAACTTGGGCGCGGCCGAACCCCCGATGGTGGCGGCCTTCAAGGGTGGAAGATCGAGGCCATTGGCATCGCAATACTGGAAATGCGCCAGCCACACGGTCGGCACGCCGGCGCTGTCGGTCACGCCCTCCTTAAGCATCAGATCGTGCAGCACCGCCGGATCATTGACCGCCGAGAACACGAACTTGATCCCCGCCATCGCGCCCGCATAGGGCAGGCCCCAGCTCGCCGCATGGAACATCGGCACCACCGGCAGCATCACCGAGGCGCTGGAGAAATTGAACGCCGCCGGCTGAAGCCCGGACATGGCGTGCAGCACGGTCGAGCGGTGTTCGTATTGCACGCCCTTGGGATTACCCGTGGTGCCGCTGGTGTAGCAGATCATGCACGGATCGGTTTCCGCGCCGGTGACCCACTCGAAATCGCCGTCCTGCGCGCCGATCCAGTCCTCGAAGGCGGGGCTGTGCGCGCCGCTATCGTAGCAGATGTAATGCTCGACCGTGGGCCAGCGGCTGCGCATCCGGTCGACAATCGGCTGGAACGCCGCGTCGTAGCACAACACGCGGTCCTCGGCGTGGTTGACGATATATTCGAGCTGATCATCGAACAGGCGCGGGTTCACCGTGTGCAGCACCCCGCCCATGCCCGCCACGCCATACCAGCTGACGAGGTGGCGCGCATGGTTCATCGCGAGGCTGGCAACCTTGTCACCGGGCTTGAGGCCGAGCGCCTGCAACGCCTGCGCCATCTTCAGCGCATCGCGGCGGATGCCCGCCCAATCGGTGCGGGTCTCGCTGCCATCGGCCCAGCGGCTGACGATCTCGCGCGTCGGCGCCTCGCGCGCGGCGTGATCGATCACCGCGGTCACCCGCATGGTCCAGTCCTGCATTGCCCCGAGCCTGGTTCCGGCCATGTCCCGTCTCTCTCCTGTTGGCCTGCGCGATTGTTGCGCATGGCAGCGTGAATACCCTCGTTCTCATGCCCTTGACCGGGCGGCTTGGCAATCGGGGCTGTGAGGGCGGCCAAACGGGCGAATTGTCACGACTTTGCCATGCACAGAGCCTAGATTGCCGCCGTGCCCGACCAAAAGGACTTTTATGAAAAACCTAGCATTTCTCCTCGCCAGCGCCGCAGCGATTGTTGCCGCGCCTGCACAGGCACGTGAAGGCCAGGCCTATATCGGCATCAACGGCGGCGTCAGCCTCGAAGATCAGGTCGATGTGGATCTTGCCAACACCGATCCGCAAACCAACGCCGCTTTTGCCGACACCAAGATGGGCATCGATGCCGATGTCGTGCTCGGCTATGACTTCGGCGCCTTCCGGCTCGAGGCCGAAGGCGGTTACAAGCGCGCCAAGTATGACAGCCTGACCGTGCTCAACTCCGCGATCCTGCCCGGCGGGATCGTCGTGCCGTCCGGCACGGTGGTGCAGAACGAGGAAGACCTCGCGATCTGGAGCGGCATGGTCAACGGCCTGATCGAATTCGGCAAGGATGATGGCTTGCAGATCTTCGGCGGCGGCGGCGTTGGCTTTGCCAATGTCGA
Organism: Erythrobacter sp.; assembly: GCA_023653115.1. Lineage (GTDB taxonomy): Bacteria > Pseudomonadota > Alphaproteobacteria > Sphingomonadales > Sphingomonadaceae > Erythrobacter. Next base: position 457,510 of record JAMNXO010000001.1, on the reverse strand, counting down.
TCTGCCGGTCGAAGTGGCAGGCGTCGGCACGGTGATCGACGATGATGCCACCGATTTCGCCTGGCAGCTCATCGGCGGCCTGCGCTTTGCGGTCAGCGACAATCTCGATCTCGGCCTGAAGTATCGCTACTTCGTGGTCGACGGGTTCGAGTTCGAGGCAGCCAATGGCCTGCCGATCGAAGCCGATTATTCGTCGCATTCGATCCTCGCGAGCCTGGTCTACAACTTCGGCGGCAAGGAAGTTCTGCCCCCGCCGCCCCCGCCGCCGCCCGCTCCGGTTGCACCGCCCCCGCCGCCCCCACCGCCGCCTGCCCCGCCGCCGCCGCCCAAGCCCGTGTGCAGCACCGGGCCTTACATCGTGTTCTTCGACTTTGACCGGTCGGACATCACGGCCGAGGCGGGGACCATCCTCAACAACGCGATCACAGCCTATGCCAATTGCGGCATGGCCCGCGTGATGCTGGCCGGTCACACCGACACCTCGGGCAGCGCGAGCTACAACGTCGGCCTTGCCGAGCGTCGCAACGCTTCGGTGCGCAGCTACATGACCGGGCGCGGCGTTCCCGATGGCCGGATCATGGGCGAAGCCTTTGGTGAAAGCCAGCCGCGGGTTCCCACCGCCGACGGTGTGCGCGAAGCGCAGAACCGCCGCGTGGAAGTGACCTACGGTCCGGGTTCGGGGATGTAATCCTCACCCACCTGACGAATGAGAGGGGGGCGGAGCGATCCGCCCCCTTTTTCGTGGGAAGCCTCAGGCGACCAGGCGCAAGGCAGCCTTGCTCTTGACCGGCACCAGCTCGACATTGCTGATCCCCGGCACTTCGGCCAACCGCTCGGCCATTTCCCCGTTCAGCAGAAAACTGCGCCCAAGCCGGATTTGCGCGTGCCCGCCGCCTTCGAGCGCCACGCGCACCATCACCTCGCCATTGCCGACAAAATCGCCCTCATCCTCGACATCAAGCGCGATCTTGAGTTCGAGCAGCGCGTCATGCGTGGCGATATCGGCCTTCAATTGCATCGCGGTCGACCCGCTCACCGCGGTCAACGCGCGGGCCGAACGCACCGTCAGGCGCGGGGGCTCGTCAGGGCTCGGCGCATCGAGTTCGACTGTCAGCAGCAGGCACTCACCATCGGCTGCCCAGCGCTCGAACTGCGGCACCAGCGCCTCTTCGAAACAGGCGGCCGAAAACTGCCCCGAGGTGTCGGAGAAATCGGCGCGCACAAAGGTTCCGCCCTTGCGGGTGCGGGCCTTGGTCATGCCTTCCACCAGCACCGCCATCACCGCGCTGCCGCGCCCGCCTGCCGGGCTGCCGCCTTCCATCAGGCTCTGATAGGTGCGTGCGCCATTGGCCGAGGCAACCTCGCGATATTGCTGCACCGGGTGGGCGGAGAAATAGAACCCGAAGTTCTCGCGCTCTTTGGCCATCCGCTCGGTCCGGCTCCACGGCTCGGCGGGCTGGAGCCGCAGCTCCTCTGCGACATTGTCCTCGCCGCCGAACAATCCGGCCTGCCCGCTTGAACGTTCACGCATCGCCGCATCGGCCACCGCCAGCAACAGCTCGGCATTGGCGTTGAGCAGGGCGCGGTCAGGCTCGAGGCTATCGAGCGCGCCGGCGCAGATCAGGCCTTCCAGCTGTCGGCGGTTCATGGTGCCTTGCGGCAGGCGCTCGAAGAAATCCTTGAGGCTGGCGAATGGCCCGGCGGCCTCACGCTCGGCGACGATCGCCTCCATCGCCTTTTCGCCGACATTGCGGATGCCTGCGAGCGCATAGCGCACGGCATAGCCCGTCTCGGTCTGCTGCACCGTGAAGCGCGCTTCGGACGCATTGATGCAGGGCGGCAGCACCTCCACGCCTCCTGTGCCATTCGGATAGCGCCGCGCATCATCGACGAAGATGTTGAGCTTGTCCGACTGGTGCAGATCAAAGCACATCGAGGCGGCGTAGAACTCTTCCGGGTAATGCGCCTTGAGCCAGCCGGTCTGGTAGGCGAGCAGCGCATAGGCGGCGGCGTGCGACTTGTTGAAGCCGTAGCCGGCAAACTTGTCGATCAAATCGAACAGTTCGTTGGCGCGCCGGGGCTCGATGCCCGAATTGGCCTTGCAGCCTTCGACGAAGCGCCCGCGCTGGGCGTCCATCTCGGCCTGCACCTTCTTGCCCATCGCGCGGCGCAGCAGGTCGGCGTCGCCCAGCGAGTAACCGGCCAGCACCTGCGCGGCCTGCATCACCTGTTCCTGATAGACGAAGATGCCGTAGGTTTCTGCAAGGATGCCTTCGAGCTTTTCGTGCGGATATTCGATCGGCACCAGCCCCGCCTTGCGCTGGCCGAACAGCGGGATGTTGTCCATCGGGCCGGGCCGGTAGAGCGAAACGAGCGCGATGATGTCGCCAAAATTGGTCGGCTTCACGGCCTTGAGCGTGCGCCGCATCCCTTCGGATTCCAGCTGGAACACACCCACCGTGTTACCCGCCTTCATCAGATCATAGACCGCCGCATCATCCAGCGGCAGCGCGCCCAGATCGATGGTGATCCCCCGCAGCGCGAGCAGATCGACCGCCTTCCTCAGCACCGACAGTGTCTTGAGCCCGAGGAAGTCGAACTTGACGAGGCCCGAGCTTTCGACGTGCTTCATGTCGAACTGCGTCACCGGCATATCCGAGCGCGGATCGCGGTAAAGCGGCACCAACTCGGCCAGCGGACGGTCGCCAATCACCACGCCTGCGGCATGGGTCGAGGAATTGCGCGGCAGGCCTTCCAGCTGCATCGCCAGATCAACCAGCCGGCGCACATCATTGTCGTTTTCGTATTCGCGCCGGAAATCGGATGCGCCGTTGAGCGCGCGCGGCAGCGTCCACGGATCGGTCGGATGGTTGGGCACCATCTTGCACAAGCGGTCCACCTGCCCGTAGCTCATTTGCAAAATGCGCCCGCAATCGCGCAGCACCGCGCGCGCCTTCAGCTTGCCGAAGGTGATGATCTGCGCGACGTGATCGGAGCCATATTTGGCCTGCACATAGCGGATCACCTCGCCGCGCCGCGTTTCGCAGAAGTCGATATCGAAGTCCGGCATCGAGACGCGTTCGGGATTGAGGAAGCGTTCGAACAGCAGGCCGAGCTTGATCGGATCGAGATCGGTGATGGTCAGCGCCCAGGCCACCGCCGAGCCCGCGCCCGAGCCACGCCCCGGCCCCACCGGAATGCCCTGGTCCTTGGCCCATTTGATGAAATCGGCCACGATCAGGAAGTAGCCGGGAAAGCCCATGTTCGCGATCACGTTGATTTCGAATTCGAGGCGGTCGAAATAGACCTTGCGCTCGTCTTCGGTCAGGTCGGGATAGGCCGCCAGCCGCGCTTCGAGCCCCGCACGCGAATCCTCCGCCAGCATCCGCGCCTCGCCCGCCAGATCGCCCGCAAGGCTGGGCAGGATCGGCTTGCGGTAGGGCGGCGCAAAGGCGCAGCGCTGGGCGATAACAAGCGTGTTGGCGAGCGCCTCGGGCAGATCGGCGAACAGCTCGTGCATCATCCGGTCGGATTTGACGAAAGCCTGGCGATTGGAGTGCGGGCGATCCTCCGCCTCGATCTGGGTCGCAGCGGCAATGCACAGCATCGCGTCATGCGCCTTGTGCATATGCGGTTCGGCAAAGTTGGCCGGGTTGGTGGCGACCAGCGGCAGATCGCGGGCATAGGCGAGGTCGATCAGCGCCTCTTCAGCGCGCTCGCACACGGAATCGCCATTGCGCGCCAGTTCGACATAGAGCCGCTGCGGGAACAGCGCGGTCAGCCGGTCTGCCAGCCGTGCCGCCGCCTCGTGCTGGCCGTCGGCGAGCAGGCGCGTCAGCCCGCCCTCGCCCGCGCCGGTGAGCGCGATCAGCCCGCCGGTGCGCCCTTCGAGATCGGCGAGCGTGACGTGGGGATCCAGCTCCAACGGACGATCAAGGTGGGCCTGACTGACGAGGTGGCACAGATTGCCATAGCCCTCCTCGTCCTGCGCCAGCAGCGGCAGATAATCGATCGCCCGCGCGCCCGATCCTTCGACGCCCTCGCGCACAACGCCCAGCAGCGCGCCGATCAGCGGCTGCACGCCCTCGCCCTTGCACGCCGAGGCAAAGGCCATGATGCCGTAGAGCCCGTTGCGGTCACAGATGGCGATGGCGGGAAAGCCGCGCTCCTTCGCCAGCTTGGCGATGGCCTTGGGATCGATCGCCCCTTCGAGCATCGAATAGGACGACAGCACGCGCAGAGGAACGAAGGGAGCGAAGGGCATCAGCACAGTTTAGGAAATTGCGGCGATTCCGGAAGCACCTGCGCGGGTTAATTCTCCACAGGGTGCGATCATCCAATCAGGCTTACGCCCCACATCACCCCATAGGAGGCTACGCAGCCGATCAGCAGGGAATAGCCGATTGATTTCGGCAGCGGGCGGACACCTGAGCGTGATCGGAACCCCACGACTGCGGCGGCGATCCACCAAGGCAACCAGCCAAAGCTACACAGAAGGCCCACCGTGCCGGGATTGATCGCGCCGGTCAGGTACAAAAGTCCTGCCGCAATCGAAACTATAACTGGAGACCAGAGTAGCGGGCGGAATGCCTCGATGAGGCCATCATCGCTCATGACTGGCCTATCCGAGCAGCTTCGCAATATCCTTGGCGATGCTGGCGGGCGTGTCCTGCGGGCCGTAACGCTTCACCACATTGCCTTCGCGGTCGATCAGGAACTTGGTGAAGTTCCACTTGATCGAGGTCGAACCCATCAGCCCCTTGGCTTCCTTCTTCATCCAGTCGAACAGCGGCGAGGCCGCATCGCCGTTGACATCGACCTTCGCCATCAGCGGGAAGGTGACGCCGAAGTTGACCTGGCAGAACGCGGCAATCTCGTCGGCGTTGCCCGGTTCCTGCCCGCCGAACTGGTTGCAGGGAAAGCCGAGCACTTCAAATCCCTGATCCTTGAACTGCTGGTAGAGCTTTTCCAGCCCGTCATACTGGGGCGTAAAGCCGCATTTGCTGGCGGTGTTGACGACCAGCAGCACGCTGCCAAGCTTGTCCTTGAGATCAATCTCGGCGCCGCGATTGGTTGTGACAGTGAAATCGGCGATCGTGGTCATTTGCGGTGATCCTTCCGTTCAGATTTCCGTGAGCACCCCGTCGTGCAGGCGCACCACGCGGTCCATCCGCGCCGCAAGGCGTTCGTTATGGGTCGCAACCAGCGCCGCGCTGCCTTCGCCGCGCACTAGCGCGAGGAATTCGGCAAGCACATTGTCGGCGGTCGCTTCGTCGAGATTGCCGGTGGGTTCGTCGGCCAGCACCAGCGTGGGCTTGTTGGCGAGCGCGCGGGCCACCGCGACCCGCTGCTGCTCGCCGCCCGAAAGCTGGTTCGGACGGTGGGTCAGCCGCTCGCCGAGGCCAAGGCTCGACAATAGGCTGTCTGCCCGCTCCTGCGCGTCGGCGCGGTCAACGCCGCGGATCATCTGCGGCATCACCACATTCTCGCGCGCGTCGAAATCGGGCAGCAGGTGGTGGAACTGGTAGACAAAGCCGAGGTGATCGCGCCGCAATTGCGTGCGCTCGTCCCCGGCGAGATGTTCGGCCTGCACCCCAGCCAGACTGATCATGCCCTCGAACCCGCCTTCCAGCAGGCCGACCGCTTGCAGCAGCGTCGATTTGCCCGAGCCCGAAGGGCCGAGCAGCGCCACGATCTCGCCCGGCATCACGTCGAGATTGACCCCGCGCAGCACATCGATGCGCTGCCCGCCCTGCTCGAACGAACGCTTCAGATCGCGCAAGGCGACGATGGGTTCGCGGTTACTCATAACGCAGCACCTGCACCGGATCGGTATTGGCGGCCTTCAGCGCGGGATAGAGCGTTGCAAGAAAGCTCAGCACCAGTGCCAGCATGATAATCCCGAACACTTCCCACGGATCGGTGCGCGAGGGCAGCGTGCTGAGGAACCGCACCTCGGGATCCCAGATTTCCTGGCCGGTGGTGAAGGCGATGAAGCTGACGATCTGTTCGCGGAAGAACAAGATCACCGCGCCCAGGAGCAACCCGGCGATGGTGCCGATCGCGCCGATAGTGGTTCCGGTGGTGACGAAGATCTTGGTCAGGCTCCGCCGCGTCGCGCCCATGGTGCGCATGATCGCGATGTCGCGGGTCTTGGCGCGCACCAGCATCACCAGGCTCGACAGGATGTTAAAGGCGGCCACCAGCACCATGAAACTCAGCGCGAAGAACATCGCGACGCGTTCCACCTGCAAGGCTTCGAACAGGGCAGAGTTGATCGTCTTCCAGTCGGCAATCACCGCTTGCCCGGCCAGCTTGTCAGCCACCGGGGCAAGGATTTCGCCGACGCGGTCCGGATCATCGACGGTGACCTCGATCATCCCGATCTGGTCGCCCATCAGCAGCAGGGTCTGCGCGTCTTTGATCGGCAGGACGACGAATTTCTCGTCATAGTCATAGATGCCGACTTCGAAGATCGCGCCGACTTCGTAGCCGATCTGGCGGATCGAGGTGCCGAACGGCGTGGTGCGGCCCTGCGGGTTGATGATGGTGATGGTATCGCCCACCCGCGCGCCGATATTCTGTGCCAACCGCATCCCGATCGCCACGCGGCCCGAACCGTCCTGCAAGGTGGCGATATCGCCCATCACCACCTTGGGGCCGAGCGCCGCGACATCCTTGTCGGTCTGCCCGCGCACGAACACCGCTTCCACCCGCCCGCCAAAGCTGGTCAGCAGCGGCTGTTCGATCAGCGGCGAGGCTTCGACCACTCCGGGCGTTCGCTCGACATTGGCGAGCACGCTTTCCCAATTGTCGAGCCTGCCGCCATAGGCCTGCACGATGGCATGGCCGTTGAGGCCGACGATCTTGTCGAGCAACTCGGCGCGAAAGCCGTTCATGACGCTCATCACGACCACCAGCAGCGCCACCGAAAGCGCCACCACGCCCACCGATATCCCGGCGACAAGCGCGATGAATGCCTCCCCCTTGCCGGGCCAGAGGTAGCGTTTGGCGATCATCCATTCGAACGGGGAGAGCATGAGAGGGTCAGTGCTGCCTGTTAGGTGAACGCTGCCTGTAGTGCGCGCGCGTAAGTGTCGCAATCCCGGTGACGGCGGTGTCCCCCGCCTCGCGCGCGCGGCCGGTGTCATATCGCAGTCAGTAAAAAGCCTGCATCGGGGCCGCGCTTTTTCTTGTAATTGATCCGTCACATCGCCAATGGGGCGATGCGCTCCGGCGGGTCTCTCGCTAACAGGTCTGGTGATGCCGATGACACCCATCAATGTGACTCACCCCTTCCTCGATGCTGACGGCGACAAGCTGCGCGAGGAATGCGGGATTTTTGGCGTGATCAACGCGACCGATGCTGCTGCCACCACCGCGCTCGGCCTGCACGCGCTCCAGCATCGCGGGCAGGAAGCCGCCGGAATCGTCAGCTTTGACGGCAGCGAATTCTATGTCCGCCGCGGGCTTGGCCATGTGGCGGAGAATTTCTCGTCCTCGGGTGCGATTGCCGAACTGCCGGGCCACATGGCGGCCGGCCACGTGCGCTATTCCACCACCGGCGGCGCGGGCCTGCGCAATGTCCAGCCGCTCTATGCCGATCTCGCCAGCGGCGGCTTTGCCGTGGCGCATAACGGCAATATTTCCAACGCGATGATGCTGCGCGCCGATCTGGTCGGCAAGGGCTCGATCTTCCAGTCGACGTCGGACACCGAGGTCATCATCCACCTCGTCGCCACCAGCCGTTACCCCACGATTGCCGACCGGCTGGTGGATGCGCTGCGGCTGGTCGAGGGCGCCTATGCGCTGATCGTGATGACGCCCGAAGGCATGATTGCCTGCCGCGATCCGCTCGGCATCCGCCCGCTGGTGATGGGCCGGATGGGCGAATCGATTCTGTTCGCGTCCGAAACCGTCGCCTTCGATGTCGTCGGCGCCGAAGTGATCCGCGAAGTCGAACCGGGCGAGTTGGTGCTGGTCGATTTCTCGGGCGAGATCCGCTCGGTGCGCCCGTTCGGCAGCCCGGCCCCGCGCCCGTGCATCTTCGAGCACGTCTATTTCAGCCGCCCTGACAGCGTGTTTGCGGGTCGCTCGGTCTATGAAGCGCGCAAGGCGATCGGCAAGGAACTGGCATTGGAAGCCCCGTGCGAGGCTGATCTGGTGGTGCCGGTGCCCGATAGCGGCGTGCCGGCGGCCATCGGCTTTGCGCAGGCTTCGGGCATCCCGTTCGAGCTTGGCATCATCCGCTCGCACTATGTCGGGCGCACCTTCATCCAGCCGTCCGACGGCGCGCGCCATTCCTCGGTCAAGCGCAAGCACAATGCCAACCGCGCGCTGGTCGAAGGCAAGCGCATCGTGCTGATCGACGATTCGATCGTGCGCGGCACCACCAGCCTCAAGATCGTCGAGATGATGCGCGAGGCCGGCGCCGCCGAAGTCCACTTCCGCGTCGCCAGCCCGCCCACCGCGCATTCCTGCTTCTACGGGGTCGACACGCCCGAACGCTCCAAGCTGCTCGCCGCACGCATGGAGCTCGAGCCAATGCGCGAATTCATCAAGGCCGATAGCCTCGCCTTCATCTCGATCGACGGGCTTTACCGCGCTGTCGGGCACGAGAAGCGCGATTCCGTCCGCCCGCAATTCTGCGATGCCTGCTTCACCGGCGATTATCCTACCTCGCTGACCGATCTGGCGCTGTCCGAACAGAAGACCGCCGAACTTCCCTTTGCTGATCCCAAGGCTGCGTAATCCATGACCGAGACTGTGAAACCGCTTTCCGGGCGCACTGCGCTTGTCACCGGCGCGAGCCGCGGCATCGGCGCTGCCACCGCCAAGGAACTGGCCGCAGCCGGCGCGCACGTGATCCTTGTGTCGCGCAAGGTGAAGCTGCTCGAAGCGGTCGAGGACGAAATCCACGCCATCGGCGGCACCTCGACCATCGCCCCGCTCGATCTGACCGAGCCCGATGCTGTCACGCGGCTCGCAGGCGCGATTGCCGGGCGCTGGGACACACTCGATATTCTCGTACTGGCGGCCGCTTACCTGCCGGAGCTCACCCCGCTGTCACAGATCGAGCCCAAGCAGTTCAATCAGGCATTGCTCACCAATGTCGTCGCCACGCAGGCGCTGCTCAGCGGGTTTGATCCGCTGCTGCGCCGCGCCGCAGCCGGCCGCGTGATCGGCCTCACCAGCAGCGTTGCTGCCGCCCCGCGCGCCTACTGGGGCGCCTATGGTGCGACCAAGGCCGCGTTTGAAAACCTGCTCGAAACCTACGCCGCCGAAGTCGAGCGCCTCAGCCCGCTGCGGGTGGCGATCATTGATCCGGGCGCAACCCGCACCGAAATGCGCGCCCGCGCCTATCCGGGCGAAGACCCGATGACAGTCAAACCGCCCGAAGAAGTGGCGCTGCGCCTCGTCACGCTGCTCACCGAAGGCTTCGACAGCCTGCACCGCGAGCGCATCGGATAGGCTCCGGCTGCAATTTGGCATCCTTACCGCGCCATTAAGCACCCGCGGTAACAGATCGTTAAGGCTCCTCGTGCCATTGCTGGCGGTGGTCCTGGCCGCGCTCTCAACCGTGCGGCAAATCGAGGTTTAAGCTATGCCACCGGAAACCGATCCCTATCGCCTGGCCGCGCAGGAAGATCGCTGCAGCCCGCGCACCCGTCTGACCATCCCGGCGACCTTGCGCGCATCGGGTGGCCGTGCCTTCCAGAGTGTGGTGCACGATCTGTCGATCTCGGGCTTTTCGGCCGCTTCGATCAACCGGATGCACGAAGGCCAGCTGTGCTGGCTCACCCTGCCCGGCCTCGAAGCGCTGCAAGCCGAAGTGGTGTGGTGGGACAACTGCATCGTCGGCTGCGCCTTCTCGGAGCTTCTCAGCCCGATTGTGCACGACAACATTCTGCAGCGTTACAGCAATGTGGGCGTCTACCGTCAGGTGATCTGAACCGCAGGCGAGGCGCTTACTTCGCCTCGGCTACGATCTTCCGGCTCAGATCGAGCATCTGCCCGCGCTCCGGCCCGCCGCTCGCCGTGGCCCAATTGCCGACATAGGCGACAAGCACGCGCTGCTGCGGGAAAATCGTGATCCCCTGCCCGAAGATGCCCTGCGCGCCATAGGTGCCTTGCGGGTAAGTCCACCACTGGTAGCCGTAGCCGAAGCCGCTGGTGCCGAAGTCCACCGCACTGTCAGTCGCTTCGGCAAACCAGCCTTCCGGTACGATGCCTTTGCCGCCCTCCAGCGCGAACTGGCCCATGCGGGCATAGTCGGCGAGCGTGATCGACAGGCAGCACCCGCCGATATTCCCGCCGCGCGGATCGACCATCCAGAACAGCCCGCCTGCAAACCCGGCCGGCTCGGCGATCTTGCTCTGCGCATATTCGGCCAGCGGCTTGCCCACCGCATTTTCCACCAGCACGCCGATGAGATTGGTCTCGCCGGTCTTGTAGACCCACTTCGCCCCCGGCTCGGCCTCGCGCGGGAGCGCCTTCATCTGCGCCACAATCGCGTCCGCGCCGTATTCGACCACGAAGCGGTTCATCTGCGCGACGTCGGAATTGGGATCGGTATAACTCTCGTTCCACTTCACCCCGCTGGTCATGGTGGCGAGCTGGCGCACGGTGACGCCCTCGTAAGCCGAGCCCTTGAGGCCCGGGATATACCTGGTCACCGGATCATCGAGGCTGGTGATGAACCCGTCCTTCACCGCCGCACCCAGCAGGGTCGAGGTGAAGCTCTTGGCAACCGAGAAGCTGGTCCAGCGATCGGTGGGCTTGAGCCCGAGGCCGTATTCCTCATGCACGACCTTGCCATCGACCAGCACCATCACGCCCGCGGTCTTGGTCGACTGCATCAGGGCGGTGATCTCGGCCTGCAAGGCGGGGCTGAGCGGCGCGCCCTTGGGCAGCGCGCGCGGGGATTTGGCGGCGGGGACTTCGTGTCCGGCGAACCACTGCTCCATCGCGCGGAACCGCTCGGAGCGCTGGGTATCGTTCCAGAACAACACCTGCAGTTCGGACTGGCCACGCGCGGGCGGCTGAACGAGGCGCACTGCTGGGGCTGGCGGGCCGCTTGCGACCGGCGCGCTACCGGAATAACTGCCCGCGCACCCCGCAAGCAGCGCTGCCAGCACTGCGCCCGAAACCATGCCTGTGATCCGGCCAATCATTCTTACCCTCTCGTCTGTTATGCGAGACGGCATAGGCGGACGAGGGGCGCAGGAGCAAGCCCTACTCAGCCGTCCTTCATCGCCTTCAATGCCGCCAGCGCCCGCTCGCGCGCGGCCTTGTGCGGGACGATCTTGCGCGGATAGCCCGCAGGCCTGCGCCCGAATTCCTCGGGATCGTGGATATAGGGCTCCTCCATCCGCGCCAGTTCGGGGACATAGGTGCGGATATAGCGCGCGGCGTCGAACTTCTCGGACTGCGAGAGTGGCGCCATGATCCGGCTGAACATATTGGAGTCCACCCCAGTGCCCGCGGTCCACTGCCAGTTGGTGGCGTTCGACGCATAATCGGCATCGCACAGCGTATCCCAGAACCACTGCTCGCCCAGCCGCCAGTCGATCAGCAGGTGCTTGATGAGGAAGCTGGCGGTGATCATCCGCACGCGGTTGTGCATCCATCCGGTCTGCCACAGCTGGCGCATCCCGGCATCGACGATCGGGTAGCCGGTGCGGCCCTGCTGCCAGGCTTTCAAGTCACGCGCGGCGGCCTCGTCCGTGGCGGGATCGCGCCACGGGAAGCGGTCGAAATCCTCGCGGTAGTTCTTCGAGGCGTAGGCGGGGAATTGCAGGATCGCGTTCTGCGAATAGTCGCGCCAGATCAGCTCGCCTTCGTAGGTGTCCCAGCCCTTGGATTTGTGGCCTTTCAGGGCGTGCCAGATCTGGATCGGCGAAATCTCCCCGAAATGCAGATGCGGCGAGAGGCGCGAGACCTTGTCGACGCTGGGGAGGTTCCGCTTGTCGTCGTAGGTATCAACGTCGGCTTCCCATGCGGCGAGGCGCGCGTGGGCGGCGTCTTCACCGACTTGCCAGAACTCCCCCATCCCGCCCGACCAGTCGGGGGTGGTGGGGAGCAGGTTCCACGCAGCGAGGTCAGCCGAGGCGGGCCAGTTGGTAGGGGCATCAAGCCGTTCGGGCGCGGGGAGTTCGTCGCGCGGCGGGAATTCGGCGCGGACGGCACGGCTGAAGGGGGTGTAGATCTTGTACTGCCCGCCCGTCCCGGTGGTGATGCTGCCCGGCACCATCAGATAGTTGCCGTGGTGGAGTTGCAGGTCGAGGCTCTTGCCCAGCTTGCGCTCGGCGTTCAGCCACCACGGTTCGTAGTGGCAATTGGCGTGGATGGTGCTCGCGCCGACCTCTGCCGCCAGCTTGGTCAGCTCCTCCACCGCATCGCCGCGCCGCAGGATCAGCTTGGAGCCGCGCGCTTCAAGGCTCTGCGCAAGGCTGCTAAGCGAATGGTGCAGCCACCAGCGCGAGGCCCCGCCATAGGCATGGTGCTTCGGCGCCTCGTCGTCGAGCACATAGACCGCCACAACGGGGCCAGCCTTGGCGGCGTGATAGAGCGCAGGATTGTCAGCCAAGCGCAGATCGCGCCGCAGCCATACGATTTGGGTCATGTGTGTCTCTGATTTCGCGTTTCCCCACTAACGCCGTCATGCTGAACTTGTTTCAGCATCCATCGCGTAATTGCGGGCTGCGGTGCGAGAGGAGGAATGGATCCTGAAACGAGTTCAGGATGAAGAATTAGGGGGCGGCTGGTTCCGGCAAATCGATCACTGGACTTTGATGGAGCGGAATGCACGCCACACCCGGCAATGAAACCGAAAACCGGTCCAACACGCGCGGATCAGTAAAGCGAGCATCGCGTAAGATCACCGAACCATCCGGCGCCCTCTCGGCAAAGGGAGCCCGTGACCAGAACAGGAAGGCGTCGGCTTGCGGGCTCCCGCGTGCGCTTTCCATCGCTCTCCAGACATTGCAGTTTCCGACCGAACCCGAGCTGACCGACCACTGACCATCGCCATAAGTCGTAATCATCTCACGCTGCCACGGGACCAGCGGCACCGGCGAGGCAATCACCGTCCAGTCGCATGACACTGCCGTATCCGTGCATTCGAGATAAGGGAGCGTTTCGGCCACCCTTTCGCGCTCAACCTGCGAAATGCCCCAATTCAGCCCGATATACGCCAACCCCACCGCAATCCCCACCCGCGCAGGCCGCACCCAATCGACCCCCGCCTTCTCCCGCCGCCGCGACCACCAGACGCTGCCGATCAGCACCGCCCATAGCCACACGTCGATGATGAACAGCGTATCGCCGTAGAACCATTGCGAGGAGAACGGCTCCAGCAGGCGGATGCCGTAGACGTTGAGCCAGTCGAAAAACGGGTGGCTGAGGCAGCCGATAAACGCCATCGCGTAAAGCCAGCCAAACCGCACCGGCAGCCGCGCCTCCGGCCGCGTCCCGCGCCGCGTCTGCCAGCGGTCCCAGCCCCACAGCAGCCCCGCCAAGATCAAGGGCAGCAGCACCACCGCGGGCGGGCCGTGGGTGATGCCGCGGCGGAAGGCGAGGTGCTCGGTGCCCTCCAGCCAGAAAAAGCACGCCGCGTCCACGTCCGGCAGGTTCGCCCCGATGATCAGTGCAGGCATGGCAAGGCCCGTGGTGCGCTTCAGCCCCGCCTGCCCCAGCACCGCGCCGACAAGGCTATGTGTCAGATTGTCCATCGCTTTGCAGGCTAGCGCGGCGCGCGCGTCCAAGCGAGTGGAAAAGCTCTTGGCGGTTCCGCCCGCCCTCGCCTATCGCACCGCCAAAGATACCGGAGAGAGACACACCCAATGACCGACGCGCCATACATCCGACCCGACATGAAAGCCTTCCTCGACATGATGGCGCAGGTGAACGGGCCGAAGATGGTCGACATGACGCTGGAAGAGGCGCGCCAGTCCTACATCAAGATGCACGGCATCGCCGACCGCCCCGCCCGCGCGCTGCCGGTGATCCGCGATCTGGCCTGCCCCGGCCCGAACGGCGACATTCCGCTGCGGCTCTACGACGCACGCGAGAGCCGCGACGCGGCCTCGCCGGTGGTGATGTTCTATCATGGCGGCGGGTTCGTGATCGGTGATCTCGACACCCACCACGCGCTCTGCACCGAGATTGCTGCGCTGATCGATCTGCCGCTGGTCGCGGTGCATTACGCGCTCGCGCCCGAAGCGCCCTTCCCCGCCGCGATCCTCGATTGCGAGGCGGCGACCCGCTGGGTGGCCGGCAGTCCCGCAGAACTTGGCCGCGAAGCCTCCGGCATCATCACCATCGGCGATAGCGCCGGGGGCAATGCCGCGGTCGTCATCCCGCAATTGCTGGGCGCGAATCCGGCGGCCGTCCCCGTGGTACTGCAAGTGCCGATCTTCCCGCTGGTGGCTGACGCGAACGGCTCGGCCAGCATGGCGGCTTTTTCCGAAGGCTTCCTGCTCACTGCTGACACCATGGCCTTCTTCGATGCCGCCTACGGGGCTGACCGGAGCGATGCGCGCGGCTTCCCGATCCTGGGCGATCACAGCAACGCGCCGCCCACCATCGTCGTCACCGCCAGCTTGGATCCGATCCGCGATTCGGGCCGCGCCTATGCGCACGCGCTGGTCGATGCCGGGCGCGACTGCGTGTTCCTCGAAATGCGCGGGGTGACGCACAGCTTCACCAATCTGCGCCAGATGGTGCCGAGCACGCAGAAGGATCTCGAACGCATCATCGCCGCAATGCGCTTCATGCTGGGCAGCCCCGCATGAGCCCCGAAGGCCTGCCCTATCGCCCCTGCGCGGGCTTCATGCTGGTGAACGCGCAAGGGCTGGTGTTCGTCGGCCAGCGGATCGATCCGTCAGCGCGTGGCTTCTGGCAGATGCCGCAAGGCGGGATCGACAAGGGCGAGGATGTGCAAGACGCCGCGCTGCGCGAGCTTGAAGAGGAAATCGGCGTCGCGCCGCACCTCGTGAAGATCATCGCACAAGGATCGCAGCCCTTCCTCTACGATCTGCCGCCCGAATTGCTGGGCAAGGTGTGGAAGGGCAAATATCGCGGGCAGGAGCAATACTGGTTCCTCGGCCGGTTTCTCGGCACCGACGCCGACATCAACCTCGAAGCGCATGATCCGCCCGAGTTCAACGAATGGCGCTGGATCGCGCCCGCGCAGCTGCCCGAGCTGATCGTGCCGTTCAAACGCGATGTCTATGAAGCATTGGTCGCGGAGTTCGGCCCGCTGATTTGAGCCTAGTTGCTCGCAGGGCCTTTGTCCGCGCTGCTGTCCGCCGCCAGCCGGGCCGAGGGGCCGCGAGCAATCGAGCCTTGCAGCGCCACGGTTTCAGGGCAGGCATCGCCGCACAGCGATTGCAGCTTGGCAAGATTGCGCTTGGCCTTTTCGAGCGCGCCCTTTTCCACCAGCGCCGCGCCTTCGCCCGAAATCGCGGCAAAGTTGCCCGGATCACGCTCCAGCGCCTCGCGGTAGTAACGGATCGCCTTGCCCTGCAAGCCCTGCTGGCGCGCCGCTTCGGCAAGGTTGATGAAGATCGGCGTATGGCCCGGATCAACCGCCAGCGCGGCTTCGAATGCGTCAATCGCGGCCTGCGATTCGCCCGCTTCGAGCGAGGCGCGGCCCTGTGCGATCAGGGCTGCCGCGCGCGGATCGGGCGCTGCGCCCGGGCCAGCGCTGAGCACGCTCGCCGTCATGGCAAGACACAGCGACAGGGCGGCGGCAGCAGGCGCAAAACGCATCAAAAGCTCCTTCAGTGCTTGAGACCGGGAACCGGAAGGCTGGGTCATAGCGGACTAAGCTATCACGGTGAACGCAGACAGGCGATGAAAAAACCATCCGTCCCGTCATGGAGCGGATCGAGCCGCCAACCAGCCCCGCGCGGGCGCCCGAGCGGGAGCGTGACGGGATCGGTGCGCCAGCCGGGATGGCGGGTGAGGAAGGCGGTAATCCGATCTGCGCCCTCGGCATCGAGCAGCGAACAGGTGACAAAAGCCACGCTCCCGCCGGGCCGCACCAACTGCGCCGCCACATCCAGAACGTGATCCTGCAGGGCATTAAGCCGCGCAAGTTCGGCCGGATCAAGCCGCCAGCGCCCTTCCGGGCTGCGCCGCCACGTGCCGCTGCCCGAACATGGTGCATCGACCAGCACGTGATCGGCCTTACCCGCAAAGCCGCCCAGCGCCTGCATCTCGCGGTCCGGATCAAGCAGCACGATCTGATCAATCGCGGCGCCTGCGCGGGCGGCGCGCGGGGCAAGATTGCCCAGCCGCCGCTTGTCGGTGTCGGCTGCGATAATGCTGGCCGCATTGCCGAGCCGCGCAGCCAGCGCCAGCGTCTTGCCGCCGCCGCCTGCGCACAGATCGATGATGGTGTCGCCGGGCGCAATCGGCAGCGCCTCGATGATCAGCTGGCTGCCGAGATCCTGCACTTCGATCAGCCCGTCGGCATAGGCCTCCCACTGTTCGACCTGCGTGCCAGAGGCAAAGCGCAGGCCCTGCGCAGCGGCGAGCGGCTCGCCCGCTTCCGGCAGCACGATAGTCGCGCGATCGGCTTTCAGCGCATTGACCCGGATATCGAGCGGCGCGCGGCCCAGCATCGCGGCAATCTCCGGCCCGCCCAGCCCCGAGCCGCGCAGCGCGGCGGCGAGCCATTTGGGGGCAAGACCAGTCTTGGCCGCCTCTTCGCTCGGCCCGCGCGCAGCAGGGCCATGCGGCGAGCCATCGAACAGCGCGGCAATTGCGGGGTCCTGCGTGGCCACCGCCAGCATCGCGGCACGCCCGCTGGCGGGCACCGGGCCGCACAGGCGGATCGCCTGGTAGACCAGATCGCGCACAGCGCGCCGGTCCTTGGAACCGGCATAGCGGCGGGCGCGGAAATAGTCGGCGATGATGCGGTCTGCCGGCGCACCTTTCCCTCGCGCGGCCGGAATGATCATGTCGAGCAGCTCGATCGCCGCCTGCACGCGTGCAGCGGGGATCATGAACGGGGCCTAGCGTGTAGGATAATTGGGTGCCTCTCGGGTGATCGCCACATCATGCACATGGCTTTCGGACAGACCCGCATTGGTGATCCGCACGAACTTTGCGCGGGCCTGAAGGTCCGCAATGGTGGCCGAGCCGGTGTAGCCCATCGCCGCCTTGATCCCGCCAACCAGCTGGTGGACGACATCGGATGCCGGGCCCTTGAACGGCACCTGGCCTTCGATCCCTTCCGGGACCAGCTTCATCGCGGACACGTCCTGCTGGAAATAGCGGTCAGCCGAGCCGCGCGCCATCGCGCCGACCGAGCCCATGCCGCGGTAGGCCTTGTAGCTGCGGCCCTGATAGAGGAACACTTCGCCCGGGCTTTCAGTGGTGCCTGCCAGCATCGAGCCGATCATCACGCTGGACGCGCCCGCTGCCAGCGCCTTGGCGGCATCGCCCGACGTGCGCAGGCCGCCGTCAGCGATCACCGGCACGCCCGACTTGGCGGCTTCTGCGGCGCTTTCCATGATGGCGGTGAGCTGCGGCACGCCGACGCCTGCCACCACGCGGGTGGTGCAGATCGAGCCCGGCCCGATCCCGACCTTGACCGCATCGGCGCCTGCATCAACCAATGCGCGCGTGGCTTCAGCAGTGGCGACATTGCCCGCGATGACCTGCACGGCGTTCGACAGCTTCTTCACCCGCTCCACCGCGCGGGCGACTTCGATGTTGTGGCCGTGGGCAGTGTCGATCACGATCACATCAACCTCGGCATCGACCAGCGCTTCGGTGCGCGCAAAGCCGGCTTCGCCCACGGTGGTCGCGGCCGCCACGCGCAGGCGTCCGGTGCTGTCCTTGGTGGCGTTGGGGTAATTGACGGCCTTTTCGATGTCCTTGACCGTGATCAGCCCGATGCAGTGGAAGGCATCATCCACCACCAGCAGCTTTTCAATGCGGCGGGCATGGAGCAACCGGCGCGCCTCTTCCTGCCCGGTGCCGAGCGAGACGGTGGCGAGGTTCTCGGTCGTCATCAGCTCGCGCACGGGCTGGAGGGGATTTTCGGCAAAGCGCACATCGCGGTTGGTGAGGATGCCCACCAGCCTGCCGCTCGCGTCCACCACGGGGATCCCGCTGATCCGGTGCAGCTGCATCAGCGCCTGCGCTTCGCCCAGCGTCGCATCGGGGCCGATGGTGATCGGATTGACCACCATGCCGCTCTCGTACCGCTTGACCGCACGCACCGCAGCGCATTGCGCATCGACGTCGAGATTGCGGTGCAGCACGCCGATCCCGCCCAGCTGCGCCATGGCGATGGCCATGTCCGCCTCGGTCACGGTGTCCATCGCGGAGGAGAGCACCGGGATGTTCATGCTGATCTCGCGGGTCAGCCGGGTGGAGGTATCGGCCATGCTCGGCAGGACGCTGCTTTCCGCCGGGCGGAGCAGAACGTCATCAAAGGTCAGGCCGAGCGGGATATCCATGTGCGCCACTTTCAATTGCGAGAGGGGATCTCCCGCAGGGGAGATTCGTGGCGGCCCATGTAACCGCGGTTTACCGATTGCGCTAGGCCCCTGACCCTAAGGCTGCACCGGCTGCGGGGGCGGGTAGCGTGCGGTATCGGCAAATATCCGCACCAGCGCCTCGTGAAGCAGCAGATCATCGATCGCGCCGCCCAGTTCCACCCCCTCGGCATCATCATTGGCGCGGTGGTATCCGCTGTCGAGGAAGGGCCGCAGCAGGGGGCGCGATCCGAAGGCGCTCGACAGCAGCACTGTGGGCACACCCTGTTCAAGCAGCACCCAGCCATCCTGCCGCGCCAGGAAGCTATCCGCCAGCGCCTTGTCGCCGGTGGTGCGCCCGCTGCGCGCGATCTCGGCGAGGATTACGGGATCAAGCGGCGTGCGGCCCTCGCCGATAAAGCCCACCGGAGCGCCCGCCGGAGCAAGCGCCAGCATATCGAGATTGAACGCCGCCACCACGCTTGCGAGCGGAAGAGGCGGCGCTGTGACAAAAGCGCGCGCGCCGAGCAGCCCGGCCTCCTCGGCGCTGGTCGCCAGCACGTAAACATCGCGATCGAGCGCCGGCCCCGCTTTCAGGCGCCGCGCCACCTCGATCATCACCGCCAGCCCGCTGGCATTATCAACCGCGCCGTTGCAGATCCGGTCGGTCGCCCCGGGCGGGCCGCATTCGCCCAGATGGTCCCAATGCGCCAGCAGAAGCACCGCGCCCGATCCCGGCACCTGCCCGGGGATCATGCCAACCACATTGGCGCTGGAAAACTCGCGCCGATCCGCGGTCGCTTCCAGACTGATCGCCAGCTTGATCTCGATCGGGGTGAAATCGGCGTCGCTCGCATGGTCCTTGAGCCGCGACCAATTGGCCTCGCCCAGCACCTTGGCCAGCGCTGCATCGGTGACATAGGCCGAAAGCGTATCGACCTCGTCGCGCGCCAGTTGCACCCGCTCGCGCTCCAGCCTTGCGCGCACGGCCGCAATCGCGGACGCATCGGGCAGCACCGTCAGCACAGCCGTGGCGCGCTGGCGCAGGCTTTCGTCCAGGCGTGCCGGAACCGGCCCTCCCTCGCCGAGCAGCACCACCACTGCGCCAGCGACAACCTCGGGCGTCACCGGATGATCGCCGCGCCCGACAAACACCACCGGCACTCCGGTCGCAGGGCCACCTGCGGCTAGCGCGCGGCGGCGGCGGGTGATGACCACGCCATCCTCCGACGGCACCACCAGCGCATTGCGCCCCTGCGCCAGCATCAGCTGTCCGCCAAGCGGCCGCGCCGAGACCAGATCGACCGGCATCCGCCAATAGCTGCCCGGATCGCCGGTGCCCGACACCAGCCCGGCCTCGGCAAAGCGCTGTTCGAGATAGGCGAGCGTCTTGTCCTCGCCCGGGGTGCCCGGCTTGCGCCCGGCAAAATCGTCGCTCGCCAGCATAGCGATATCGGCGTTCAGACGCTGCGCGATCCCGATCCGCTCGTCGGGCGGCAGGCTGGCGATCGGTGCGCGTGCGCAGGCGGCCAGCAGCAGGCCCGCCAGCAATGTCACCAGCAGCCGGGCGCGGCGCAGGCTCATTCGGCGGTCCAGCCCCCATCGATGCTGTAATTGGCGCCGGTAATGTTGCGCGCGGCATCGCCGCACAGGAACACCGCCATCGCCGCGACATCCTCGGGCAGGACAAAGCTCTTGGTCGGTTGCTTGGCGAGCAGCACGTCGTTGATCACCGCCTCGCGGGTCATCCCGCGCGCGGCCATGGTGTCGGGGATCTGGTTCTCCACCAGCGGGGTCCAGACATAGCCCGGAGAAATGCAGTTGGCGGTGATCCCGTGAGTGGCCAGTTCCAGCGCGATGGTCTTGGTGAAACCTGCCAGCCCGTGCTTGGCCGCGACATAGGCGCTCTTGAACGGCGAGGCGGCGAGCGAATGGGCGCTGGCGGTGTTGATGATCCGGCCCCAGCCCTTCGCCTTCATCCCCGGCACCGCAAGGCGCGTGGTGTGGAACGCCGCGGTCAGATTGAGCGCCAGTATCGCGTCCCACTTTTCGGGCGGAAAATCCTCGACCGGCGCGACGTGCTGCATCCCGGCATTGTTCACGAGGATGTCGATCGGGCCGATTTCAGCCATCATCGCGGTGATCGCGGGGGCGTCCATCAGGTTGGCGCCATTATAGCTGGCGCCCAGTTCCTCGCACAGCTGGGCGATGGCTTGCGCCTCGCCAAAGCCGTTGAGCACCACGTCGGCGCCCTCCGCCGCGAGCGCGCGCGCCACCGCCAACCCGATCCCCGAGGTCGAGCCGGTGACAAGCGCCCGCTTCCCGGCGAGATTCTGGCCCTTGAGCATTGGCGGCAACTCCTGCACTTGTATGCGGCTGGCCCCATGCTTTTGCCGCGCGCGCGGCGGCTGTCCAGCGATTTGAACGGCTAAGGGGATGACGGATGAAGCTCGGGCCTTTCGACAGCGGCGACATTGATGTCCGATCCAGCGGCGGGGGCGGCGGAATGGGCCGCGCCGGCGGGATCGGTTGCGGCACGCTGGTGATCGCGCTGATCGGCGCGGTGGTGTTCGGGCTCGATCCGATGCAGACCATCGGCATGGTCGAGGGCATCCAGCAACAGGCCGCCCCCGCCGCCGGCACCAGCAGCGACCTGAGCGAGGAGGAGGTCTGCGCCGCCAGCGCCTACGCCACCGAAGCCTGCGGCGCGCTCGCCAGCCTCAATGCCACTTGGGCCGCGACCTTTGAACGCAACCGCATCGGGTTTGAACGCCCGGTGCTCGATCTCTACCGCAACGGACAGGTGAGCACCCAGGGCTGCGGCAGCGCGACCTCGGCGGTGGGGCCATTCTACTGCCCGGCGGACAAGGGCATCTATATCGACACCAGCTTCTATGACAGCCTTGCCCAGATGTCGGGCACCGGCGGAGACTTCGCGCGGCTTTATGTGATCGCGCATGAATATGGTCACCACATCCAGAACATCACCGGATTGTCCGATCAGGTGAGGCAAGCCCAGCAGCGCAATCCTTCGGCCGCCAACCAGCTGCAGGTGGCAATGGAATTGCAGGCCGATTGCTATGCCGGGATGTGGGCGGGCAAGAACAGTGATCGGATCGAGCCGGGCGATCTCGAAGAAGGCCTCGCTGCGGCCAGCGCCATCGGGGATGATACCTTGCAACGCGGGGCGGGACAGCGCATCAATCCCGAGAGCTTTACCCACGGCACCAGCCGCCAACGCATGGCGGCGCTCAAGCTCGGATTGGAAAGCCAAAATGATGCAGCCTGCGACGTCTTTTTCGAAGGGGCGTAAGCTCGCCCTGCTGCTGGCGCTCGCCGCGCCCGCACCGCTGCTGGCGCAGGCCATGCCCGAGCCCGATGTTACCGAGGTTGCCAAGACCCCGCTGCGCGATCTCAACATCGACGGGCGCGACATTCCCCCGGCGCTCAAGGTCGCGGTCGAGATGCCTTACGAGACTGCGCGGCTGAAAAACTGCAACGCGATCGTCGCCGATATTGCCGAGCTCGATAGCGTGCTTGGCGCGGACTACGATATCGCTGCGGATGACGGCAATGATCGCTTCAGCGAAGGCCGGATCGGGCAGAGCGTGGTGGGCTCGTTCTTGCCGTTCCGCGGGATCCTGCGCGAAGTGACGGGCGCGGCCGAGAACGACCGCGCCCTGCGCGCCGCCTATACTGCGGGAATGGTGCGGCGCGGGTTCCTGAAAGGTTTGGGTCTGGGCCGCGGGTGCAAATATCCCGCGCGGCCCAAGCCAGCGCCCAAGGGCAAATAGGCCCGCTCAGCCTTCCGTTTCTTTCCAGCGCGCGATCTGGGCATCGAGCGTGCGCAGGACTTGCTTGCGGGTTTCCTCGGGAATGTCCTTGTCGCGCGCGATCTCGTCACGCGCCTGTTCCAGGCCGAGGCGGGCCGTGGCGGCAATGCGCGGCTGGCAGATCATCACGGTTTGCGCGCCATCCTTGCCCTTGATGACCTGCGCCTCGCCGTCAAAGGCCGAGGTGCATTCCTTGAGCATCATCACGCGGGTGCGACTGGCAGCGCGGGCTTCGGCACGGGCGCGAACCGCCTCGCCGCGTGCGGCCTGGGCTTCGGCCATCGCCGCTTCGGCATCGGCCATGGCGGCCGATATGGTGCGCGGCAGATCAGCCAGCGCGCGGTCGGCCTCTGCCAGGCCTTCGTGGAGCGCCGCTTCCATTTCGGCGTGCTCGGCTTCACTCAGGTGCTGCTGGCCCGGCGCGAGGCGGCGCACGATGCGCACCTTGCGCTCCTTGCCATCCTCGCCGCGTTCAATCCGTTCCGTGACGATGACATTGGCATCACCTTCGCCTTCGTCGCCGCCTAACATCACAACCTTCGGCGGCTCGGGCGGCGTGGGCGCTTCGGGCGGCTGCGGGGCATCAGGCGCTTCGGGCGGCGCCGGAGGAGCGGGCGGCTCGGGCACTTCCTGCACGGCTTCGCTGGCGGCATAGCTGATCGAGGCGGTGAGCGGCAGGATCAGCAGCGCTGCCCCGAGGACGGCGCCGCCGGCAATCCGGTTGCGCGGGGAAGAATGGGACATGGACAGGCTCCTCAGACGTTCGATGATGGATTTCTCGCCCAGCACCGGACAGGCCATCGGCGCTGTGATCGCGGCGTTGGGTGCGGCGTTGGGGGTGGCGGCAAAGCGGGCAATCAGCAGAGCATAGGCGGCGCGCTCTTCAGCATCGGCGCGGGCAATCACGCGGGCATCGCAGGCCGCTTCCTGATCGCGCCGCAGCGCCAGCCAACCATAGCGGCCAAGCGGGTTCCACCAATGCAGCGCGAACAGCGGCTGGACGAGCACGTTGATCACCAGATCACACCCGCGATGGTGCGCCAGCTCGTGCGCCAGCGCCAGATCGCGCGCGCGGCGATCATGCAGCGCCATGAAGCCGGGCGGCAGCGCAATCACCGGATCGAGCACGCCGAAGGCCAGCGGAGCTGCGGTGCCGGGGGTTTCCACCAGCCGGATCGCGCCCATCAGCGCCGGAACGCGGCCAACCTCGCGCGCTTCGGCGAGCAAGGCCTCGCGCAGATCGAAATAGGCAGCAAAGCGGCGCCACAGGAACACGCCTGCCCCGCCCAGCCATGCCAGCAGCAGCGCCTCGATCATCGGCCAGTCAGCCAGCAATGCCATGATATCGAAGCCGGCGGCGGGCGCGGCTTGCAGCGGCGCGGCGCTGGCGGCCTCGGCCGATTGCCACACCACTGTTTCATGTGCAGGCAGCGGGGCGGCGACCGGCTCCGCCACGGGCGGCGGCGCCATCCAGGCCGGAACCGTGATCGGTGGCAGGATCAGCCGCAAAGCCGGCAGCGCCCACAGCGCATAGGCGACCTGCGGCCCGCACCAGCGCGCCACCGGACGGCGCACCAGCAACACCAGCGCGATCAGCACGCCGGTCCACACCAGCGTATGGGCAAGTATCCCGTTCATGGCCGCAGCTCCTTGAGCAGGGTCTCGATCGCGGCGAGATCATCTTCGGTGAGCGCTTCCGTCTCGGCCAGATGCGCCACCAGCGAGGCGGCGCGGCCGCCGAACAACCGGTCAACCAGCCGCCGCGATTCGCCGCCGACATAGGCGTCGCGGGCAATCACCGGGGTGTAGAGATAGCGCCGGCCATCAGGCGCCGAAGCAATCGCGCCCTTCTGCACCAGCCGCGCCAGCAGCGTCTTGACCGTGGCAAGGCCCCAGCCGCGCGCCTCGCACACCGCCTCGCACACTTCGGTGGCGGTCTGGCGGGGGCGTTCCCACAGGGCTTCCATCACCGCATATTCGGCATCGGTGATGCGTTCGTGGAGCGGTTCTTCGGGCGTGTTCACGTGGCTGACTCCCTGTCGGCTGATTACACCTGTAGTCATACCGACTACATTTGTAAACATTGCCGCCCGATGAACAAACGCCAGTGCGCTTGCGCCTCGACAAAGCGCCGATATGTTCGGACGGATGACACACCGCGCGCTCCTTTCCGCCCTGTTGCTCGTTCTTGCCGCGCCCGTGCTGGCACAGGCCGAGCCCGAAGAATTCCTCCCCCTCACCCAGCCCGCCGAACTCGCGCCGGGCGAACCTGACAAGCAGGTGGACGAGCTGATCTTTCGCGGCGGGGTGGAAATCATGCCCGACAAGGCGGAGATCGGCGGCATCTCCGGGCTGGAATGGCACGACGGCGCGCTCCACGCGGTCAGCGATGACGGACGCTGGCTGGTGCTGCGGCCCGAGGATGTGCAGGGCCGGTTGGTCGATGTCTCGGGCGTCACCATCGCACCGCTCAAGGATGCCAAGGGCGGCAAGCTGGGCAGCAAGGAGCGCGGCGATGCGGAGGCGATTGCGCGCCTGCCGGGCGGCGAGTGGCTGATCGCCTTCGAGCAGGACCACCGCATCGGGCGCTATGCCGAATTCGGCGGCGCTGCGAGCGGCAGTGAGGATGGTGCAGCGGCGCTGATCGCCGGGGCCGCGGCCAATGGCGGGATCGAGACGCTCGCGGCCTATGATGGCGGGCTGCTGGCCTGCGGGGAATGGGCCGATCCGGCGCGCCCCAATTGCCTGCGGATCACGCCCGCGGGCGCGCAGAGCTTTGCCCTTCACGCCCCCGCCGGGATCGCCGAGGCGGGCGGCGTGCCGACCGATGCCGACTGCGCCGCCGACGGCACCTGCTACATCCTGTTCCGCAGCTATACGCCGGGCGCAGGCAACAGTGCGGCGATTGTGAAGCTGGCGCCCGATAACACCGCGACCACTTTGGCGATCCTCGCCCCGCCGCTAATGCTCGACAATTTCGAAGGGCTGGCCTTGCGCGAGGAGCCGCGCGGCGATTTCCTCTACCTCGTCTCGGACGACAATTTCCGCAATTGCGACACCAAACCCGGCGCCGGATGCCAGCGCACGCTGCTGATGAAGTTCGAAATCGCCGGCACCGCCCCGCCCGCCGAAGCACCCAACGTGGTCGCCGCTGTCCCGCCGACCCCTGCGACCGCCCGCCCCGGCAAGCGCCCCTTCCCCGATGCCGCCAGCATCAGCGTGGTGCTGACCACCGAGCTGGGCGACATCACCATCGCGCTTGAAACCGAACGCGCGCCGGTCACCGCCGCCAATTTCCTGCGCTATGTCGATGAAAAGCGGTTTGACGGCACGGTGTTCTACCGCGCGATGCGGCTCGATCAGGAGCCGCGCCCCAACGGCCTGCTGCAAGGCGGCACGCGGTGGGAGGCCAAGCGCATCCTGCCCGGCATCCAGCATGAACCCACCAGCCAGACCGGCCTCACCCACACCCACGGCGCGCTATCGATGGCGATGGGCGCGCCCGGCACCGCCAATGGCGACTTTTCGATCATGATCGAGGACCAGACCGGCCTCAACGCCGATCCTGCCTCGAGCGATCCGGTGTGGAAGACCGGCTATGCGGTGTTCGGCTATGTCACCGCAGGCATGGATGTGGTCGCCGCGATCCATGCCACCCCGCTTGATCCTGACGCGGGCGAAGGCTGGATGAAGGGCCAGATGCTGGCCAAGCCGGTGAAGATCATTTCTGCCCGGCGCGCGCCTTCTGCGCCGCCACCGGCGCCATAAACGCCGCCGGATCAAACGCTGGCCGCCCCACTGGTGCGCTGGCGAGGCGCGGCATCCGCGCTTCAATCTGCGGCAACCACGCCTTGGCCTCGGCCCCGATGCTGGTTTGCGGCAACGAGGCGAGCACGCGCGCCTTGGTCTCCCATTCGGCGACCGATCGCCCGGCAAGCTGCGCCGCTTCGCCCAGCGCCACCGGCTGGCGCAGCGCACGGTTGATCAGCGCGTCGCCAAAGAAGGTCCAGTCATTCTCCGCCGCGCAGCCGAACGAGGTGCGGGTGCTGGCGGCTGCGGTGAGGATCGCGGTGTCGGGGCTGGCGAGCACCGGGACGAAGACGCCCGAATAGCAGGCGCTGAGGATCAGCACGCGGCGCTTGATCCCCGCCTCCTCCAGCGCCGCCTTCAATCGCGCCGGGCTGAGCACGCCATAGCCGCTATCGCCGTAGTGATAGGTCAGCCCCAGATCGAAACCGTGGCTGGTGGTGTAGAGCACCAGCACATCCTCGGATGCGTCCATCAGCCCGCCGATATGGCTGAGCGCCAGCACCAGCGCTGTGATCGAGCCGTGCGGGGCGTCGTCGCGCACCCCGTCCGGCCCGGCGAGCGTCAGCGTGCGCCCGTCCGCGCCGTATCGCGCCGCCAGCACCCGCCCCGCCTCGCGTGCCTCGCGGGCGAAGACAGGATCGCTATCGAGCGCGACGGTAACGACATAGGCCTCGGGAACGCCCGGCTGCTGCGGGCTAAGCGCGGCGAGCGCGCTATCGAGCCGCCGCTGCTGCGCACGGATCTGCGCGGCGCTGACCCCGCGCTGCAATTCAGGGCCGATCTCGTAGGACTTGCGCCGCTCGGGCCGGCTCTCCCCGCTGCCAAGATCAGGGAACGGCGCGGTGTGCGGCGGGGGCTGGTTGGGATTGGGAGTGGAAGATTGGGCCGAAGACTGGGACAGCGCAGGCACGGCCAGCAACGCCGCCAAAGCCCCTGCGATAATCGCGCCCCTGTTCATCGGTGAACAAGTTGCCTGCGAGTGCGAGGAGGGTCAAGCGGCAACCCCATGCCTGTCAAAAAAGCAAAGGCCCGGTCCTTTGCGGGACCGGGCCTTCCTGTCTTGTGATTCACGCCAACAAGCGGGCGATCAATACACCCGCGCCTTGGGCTCGATATAGGCGATATCATCCGTCAGCGTGTATTCGTGGACCGGACGGTAATCGATGCGGCTGTTGCTGCCGCGGCCGCCCCAGCCGTCGAACCAGGCGATGGTGTGCTTCATCCATTCCTTGTCGTTGCGATCGGGGAAGTCCTCGTGCGCGTGGGCGCCGCGGCTTTCCTTGCGGTTGGCCGCCGATGCCATGGTGACATTGGCCTGCGCCATCAGGTTGTCGAGCTCGAGTGTCTCGATCAGGTCCGAGTTCCAGATCAGCGACTTGTCGGTGACGTGGATGTCCTCCATCCGCTTGTTCTGCTCGGCGAGCTTGGCCACGCCTTCGTCCATCAGCTTCTGATCGCGGAACACGGCGCAGTGCTTTTGCATCGCCTTCTGCATTTCCGCGCGGATCTGCGCGGTGGGCGAGCCGCCCTGCGCATAGCGGAAGTGATCCAGACGGGTCAGCGCGAAATCGGCGCTGTCGGCCGGCAGTTCGGGCTGCTTGGCCTTGGGCACAAGATTGTCGCGCAGGTGATGCCCGGTCGCACGGCCGAACACCACGAGGTCGATCAGCGAGTTCGAGCCCAAGCGGTTGGCCCCGTGCACCGAAACGCACGCCGCCTCGCCCACGGCATAGAGCCCGGGGATGACCGTATCGGGATTGCCGTCCGGCCCGAGGGTGACGACCTGCCCGTGATAGTTACACGGCACGCCGCCCATATTGTAATGCACCGTCGGGGTCACCGGCAGCGGCTGGCGGGTGAGATCGACACCGGCAAAGATCTTGCCGCTTTCGGTGATACCCGGCAGGCGTTCGGCCAGCACCTTGGGATCAATGTGATCGAGGTGCAGGTAGATGTGATCGCCATCCGGCCCGACACCGCGCCCTTCGCGCATTTCCAGCGCCATCGAGCGGCTCACCACATCGCGGCTCGCCAAGTCCTTCGCGGACGGCGCATAACGCTCCATGAAGCGCTCGCCTTCGGAGTTGGTGAGATAGCCGCCCTCGCCGCGCGCGCCTTCGGTGATCAGCACGCCTGCGCCGTAAATGCCGGTCGGGTGGAACTGCACGAACTCCATGTCCTGCAGCGGCAGGCCAGCACGCAGCACCATCCCGCCGCCGTCGCCGGTGCAGGTGTGGGCGCTGGTGGCGGTGTAGTAGCAACGGCCATAGCCGCCGGTCGCCAGCACCACGGACTGGGCGCGGAAGCGGTGGATCGTGCCGTCATCCAGACACATCGCCATCACGCCGACACACTGCTTCACGCCGCCGACTTCGCTCATGATCAGATCAAGCGCGAAGTATTCGATGAAGAAGTCCGCATCATACTTCAGGCTCTGCTGATAGAGAGCGTGGAGCATGGCGTGGCCGGTGCGGTCAGCCGCGGCGCAGGTGCGCTGCACCGGCGGGCCAGCGCCCATGTTCTGCATATGCCCGCCGAAGGGGCGCTGGTAGATCGTCCCATCGGCATTGCGGCTGAACGGCACACCGGCGTGCTCAAGCTCGTAAACCGCCGCCGGGGCTTCGCGTGCGAGATATTCGATCGCGTCCTGATCGCCCAGCCAGTCCGACCCCTTGACGGTGTCATACATATGCCAGGTCCAGTGATCGGGCGAATTGTTGCCGAGGCTGGCGGCGATCCCGCCCTGCGCTGCCACGGTGTGGCTGCGGGTGGGGAAGACCTTGGAGATATTGGCGGTGCGCAGGCCGCTTTCGGCCGCGCCCATGGTTGCGCGCAGGCCACTGCCGCCCGCGCCCACCACCACCACATCATAGGTGTGATCGATAATCGTATAGGCGCCCTTCAGATGCGCCCCGCCAACGTCGTTCGCGGTGCCCTTGGGTGCTGCGGTAGCCATCAGGCCTGTCCTCCGAATGCGAGCGCGGCAACGCTGAAAATGGCAAAGGCGCCGCCGCCAATGGTTGCAAGATTGAGCGCCGAGAGCAGCGCGAATTTGGAGCCGGCGTCGTGGATGTAATCCTCGAGCAGCACCTGCAGGCCGAGCCGCGCGTGCCAGAACAGGCTGATCACCAGCAGCATCATCGCCGTGGCATTGAGCGGGTGCGACAGCCACTTGGTGACATTGGCATGGCCATAATCGCCCAGCATCACGAGGCTGACGAGCAGCCAGCTCATCAGCACCACATTGCCGATCGCGGTGAAGCGCTGCACCAGCCAGTGATGCGCGCCGTGGTGTGCCGGGCCAAGCCCGCGCACGCGTCCGATGGAGGTTCCGTTACCCATAGCCCGTTCCTTACCTGGTGAGGATCAGGGCCCAGAAGCCCGCAGTGAGAACAACCGCGATCACCGGCGAGGCGATCGACCAGAACTTGTTGGTATCGAGCTCGTAGCCCGCACCGATATCCATCACGAAGTGGCGCATCCCGCTCATCATGTGCGTGAAGAACGCCCACGACAGGCCGACCAGCACCAGCATCCCGACGGGCGAACCCATCACGCTCTGGAACGTGGCGTAGGCCTCGGGCCCGCTCGCCAGAGCGCCCAGCCACCACACCAGCACAGCCAGCCCGACCAGCGCCAGGCCGTCGCCGGTGGCGCGGTGAAGGATCGAAACAAGCATGTGCGGCCCCCAGCGCCACACCTGCAAATGGGGAGAAAGCGGTCTTTGGTTCATGATGATCCCGTCTGGTCCCTGTTACCGGCTCTCCCACTTAACGCCGCCAGCGCGGGGTGCAAGCCGCGACATGGTGGACACAGCTTGCAAATTTCGGGATAGGCAATTGCATGGGACACATTCTTGTAACCGGATCGAGCCGGGGCATCGGCAAGGCGGCGCTGGTGGCGCTGGGTGCGCGCGGGGCGCAGGTGATCGGCCATGGCTCGCGCCCTGTGGCCGGCGGCGCGGGCGAAGTGCCGATGATCGCAGCCGATTTCGGCGATCCGCTGGCCGCGCAAGGCCTGTGGGAGCTGGCGCTGGATGTCGCAGGCGGCGAAATCGACGTGGTGGTCAACAATGCCGGACGGTTCGAGGCCAACCGGCTCGATCGTTCGGACCTCGAATGGCTCGATGCGTGGGAGGACACCTTGCGGGTCAACCTCACCTCGGCCGCGCAGCTTTCGCGTCTTGCGGTGCAGCACTGGCAGGCGCGCGGGGTTCCGGGGCGGCTGGTGCACGTGGCCAGCCGTGCGGCCTATCGCGGGGATTCGCCGGCGCACTGGCACTATGCCGCCGCCAAGAGCGGGATGATCGGGATGCACAAGACCATCGCCCGGGCCTATGCCAAGGACGGCATCCTGAGCTTTGCGGTGACCCCCGGATTCACCGACACCAGCATGGCGGATGATTACCTGGCCAGCCGCGGCGGGCCGGGTCTGCTGGCGGACATTCCGCTGGGCCGCGTCGCGACTCCGGACGAGATCGCTAGCATCATCACCTTCTGCGCGCTCGATGCACCGCCCAGTATGACCGGCGCGGTGATCGACGCCAATGGAGCCAGCTTTGTCCGATAGCACAACGTGGAAGCTCAGCCTCCACGCCCCCAAGCGCATCGTGCAGGCCGCGCTGCTGGCGCATGACGACATCGACGACTGGGATTTCGAACTCGTCATCGCGGGCCGCGAGGTGGCCGAGGACCGGCCGGACGACTGGGTGCTGGAAGGCTGGTATCCGAGGAAACCCGGCACAGAACAGAAGGCCGCGCTCGCGGGGCTGTTTGAAGGCAAGGCGCCGCCAATCACCACCGAGGAACTGCCGCCCGCCGACTGGGTGACGCTGAGCCAGCACAATGCGCCCCCGATCCGCGCCGGGCGCTTCCACGTCCACACGCCGGACTATCCGGCTGACCCGGACGCGATCGATTTCGTCATCCCCGCCAGTCAGGCCTTCGGCACCGGCCAGCACCGCACCACTGCCGGCTGCCTCGAAATGCTGGGCCAGATGAAAGCCAGCGGACTGATCGCGCGCAATGTCGCCGATATCGGCACCGGCACCGGATTGCTCGGCTTTGCCGCCCTCGCCCTGTGGCCGCGCGCGGCGGTCACGCTCACCGACATCGATCCGGTCTGCGTGCCGGTGGTCGAGGAAAACGCGGCGCTCAACGGCATCCCGATGGGCGCGCAAAAGGGCGCGGCGGTGATGGTGGTGGCCGACGGGATGGACGATCCGCTAATCGCCATTCGCGGGCCTTATGATCTGCTGATTGCCAATATCCTCGCCGGCCCGCTGGTGAGCCTGGCGCCCGATTTCGCCCGAGCTGTCGCACCCGGCGGCAGCCTGCTGCTCGCCGGATTGCTGGCGGGCGATCAGGAGGCGGCGGTCAAGCGCGCCATGCTGCGCGCCGGTTTCCGCATGGCCGCAAGGCTCCAGCGCGGTGACTGGGCGATCCTGTGGCTGCGGCGGCGCAGACAGGTGCGCTAGACCAGCGAAGCCCGCCGCGCCTCCAGCCACAATCGCTCGGCGCGCGGGGGCGACAGCGCCAGCGCGGCATCGAGAGCGGCAGCTGCCTCGGCCTTGCGCCCTGCCCGCGCCAGCAGATCGGCACGCGCAGCATGATAGGGCCGCGCCAAGGCCAGCCGTTCGGCAGGCAGCGCCTCCAAAGCCGTAAGCCCCGCCGCAGCGCCTTCGACCTGCACCAAGGCCAGCGCGCGGCTCAAAGCCACCATTGGCGAGGGGCGCAGTGCCAGCAGCACATCATAAAGCCGCAGGACCGCGCCCCAATCCGTCACCCCGTCGAATGCGCGGCGCGCATGGGTGAGCTGGATCGCCGCCATCACCTGATAGGGGCCGGAGCGCGCCGCCTGCGCCGCGCGGTCCATCAGCCGCCGCGCCTGCTCGATCCGTGCAAAGTCCCACTGCCCCGCATCCTGCTGCGACAGCGGCACCATCGCACCGTTCGCATCAAGCCTTGCCGCATGGCGCGACCGCGCGAGCAGCACCAGCGCGGCCAGCCCCAGCGCCTCGGGCTCGTCGGGCACCAGTTCGGCGACCAGCAGCGCCAGCCGCTCGACCTCCGCGCCCAGATCCTCCTCAAGCGCCGCCAACAGCTCACCGCCCGCATCGGCATAGGCCGCCGTGAACGCCAGTTCGAGCGCGAGCAGCACCGCGCCCAGCCGCTCGGGCCAGTCGCGCCGCGGGGGGAGTTCAAACGCGATCCCCGCCTCGCGCACCTTGGCCTTGGCGCGGGTGATGCGCTGGAACATGGCCGGCTCGCTCACCACGAACAGCTGCGCGATCCGCGCAACCGGCAGCCCGCAGATCACCTTTAGCGCGAGCGGCGCGCGCACCTCTGTCCCGAGCGCGGGATGGCAGCAGATGAACAGCAGGCGCAGGCGTTCATCGGGGATCGGTTCGGGCAGGGTCAGGATATCGGCCATCTCGCTTACCTCCGCCAGCGCATCCACCTTGCGCGCTTCGGCCTCGCCCTTGCGGATTGCATCCACCGCGCAGCGCTTGGCCGCGACGAACAGCCAGGCGGGCACATCGCGGGGCGGCTCGGGAAGCGCGAGGGCGGATGCGGCGGCGTCGGCAAAGGCATCTTCCGCCGCATCGAGATCGCGCAATTGCGCGGCAAGCGCGGCCACCACGCGGGGCCGCGCCGCCATGATCGCGCTCGCCAGATCGGCGGCCAGATCGCCGTGCGCTGTCACCCCTCCATCGGCCAGATCGGGCGCACTTCGATCCCGCCCTTGGGCACCGGGATGCGCTTGGCCCAGGCGATCGCTTCGTCGAGGCTGGCGACATCGATGATGTAGAACCCGCCCAATTCCTCGTGCGTCTCGGCAAAGGGGCCGTCGTGCAAGGACACCGCGCCTGCATCGAACTTTACGGTGGTGGCGGTGGCCGCAGGCTTCAGCCGCTCGCCCGAAAAGGGGATTCCCGCCGCCACCAGATCGTGGGCCAGCTGCATATGCCCGGCCAGCGTCGCCTCGAGCAGCGCTGCACCATCGGGTCCGGCATAGGCGCTTTCATCCTCGTTGATCATCAGCATGAATTGCATGGCTCGTCTCCGTCCTCGGCCCCGCCGGAATGGCAAGGCTCTGACAGGGAGACGCACGCGGCAAGCCGGATTCGACAGGCGATGCGAAAATTATTGCGCGAGCGTCTGTTCCAGCAGCGCAAGCGCATTGCGGGTGAAGGCGGCCATGTTGGCGATGCGGTCGCCCGAGGCGGTTTCGATGAGGCGCGTATGCTCCCCGCCAGGCCCCGCCAGCGCCGCGACGCTGCGGCCGGCAGGCGCACCGCTCGGATGGGTGGAACCGCCCACCGATCCGCTTTCCGCCAGCCCCCAATCCGCGCCGAGATTATCGCGGATCGCGCGCGCCTGCAGCAGGGCGTAGTCCTCACTCGCGCCGCGCATCCCCTTGTAGGCCTCGCGCGGGAGAGCGAACAGCACGTCGCGGGCGCGGAGAGAATAGACCACCCCGCCGCCCACAAAGAAATCGAGCGCGCCCGGCACCGTCAGCAGCGTGGCCGCGATCAGGCCTCCCGTCGCGCCGTCAGCCACTGCGATTTTCTCGCCCCGCGCGCGCAGCAGCGCCGCGATGCGCAAGGCTTGGGGGAGGAGTTCTTCAAGGATCATTGGCAGCAAGCTCGCTCAGATAGGCCTGCACCGCCGCCACCTCGGCACCGGTGAAGCTGGAATAAAGCCGCGCGAAGAATGCGTGCCACAGTCGCTCGGCGATGAGCGGCTGGTGGCAAGATCCCGCGAAAGTTTCGGCCCAAGCCTTCAAACCAGAGCCCGCCCGCCACGCGGCACCCAACAGACTGCTACTTCGATGCGTCGAATGTTCCCGCCTTTTCCGCAATCGGCTTCGCGGTCGGATAGAACTGCACGAAGGTTGTATCAACCGCGCCATTTGCCTTGTGGCACGCGTAGCATTCCGCGTCGCCGGGGATCGCTTCTGCGGGCTGTCCGTCAGCGTGAACGAAGAACGCCCACTCGTCCTTGAAGCGCGTGGAATCCTTCACATGGACTTCAAGGCCGAACACGTCCTCGGTCTGGAACGTGCCACCTTTGCTGATCGAGCCCTCATTGGCTCCCATGCGCGGTTCCTTGATCATGACGGTGCCATCGCGCCACTTGCCTGTCTGCTTGAATTCCTGCCACGATTGCGGGTCCACGAAAACATTGTCGACCATATCATGGCCCATGCCGGTGACCGGAGCGCCGTAAGTCATGTTCACGCCCGAAGTCAGGAACACCCACTCCCGGTAGTCTTTGGGGAAAATCAACGCACCTGACGCGGTATATTGTGCCGCGGCCTCCGGCTTTGCATTGGCGTAAGAGAAGGCCCCGAGCCCTGCGGTGGCCAGGGCGCCGATACCAACAAATGCGAGGCCATATTTCATGGGGTTTTCCTGTTTTCAAATTCTGTAAAGATCGGGGGCTGGCCGAGCGGCCGAAGGTCTGGAACGCTCACGGATTAAGCCTTGTCATTTGCAGCGTTAATCAGCGTCTTGGGAAAGGCTGCATTCCGCATGGCGGAATAATCAGACGCGGCGCTGCGACAAGCGCCCACGCAATCCAGGGGAATGCTGCGAGGAAAAACCGACCTCGCGGTTTTCTCGCCCCCTGCGCCGCAGCGCCGCGATGCGCAGGACTTGTCGGTGGAATTAGGTGGGCAAGTCGCTCATGGCGCGATCCGCCGGATCGTCATGATTTCGCCCCCGCCCCCGCTTCCGGTGCCGGTGGTGACGCTGGTGAGCCGCGCGGTTCTGGCGCTGATCGACAGGCCCGTCAGCGGATCGAAGGTGATCTCCACCTCGTCGGTGATCTCCAGCGATTGGAGCGTCTCGTCAGCCGCCGCCGCACGGTCCCTACCGGGTGCTGCTGCCCGCATCATGTCGATCACCGCCAGCGTTGCCGCGCGCATTGCTTCAGGATCGAAGCGCGCTGTCTGGATCAGGCGCAGCTGGCCATCAGCGTTGCGGGTCACCACGCCCTGCAACGTGGCGGGAACCGCGCCGGGAAGTAGCCCGCCGCTGACCTCGGTTTCCGCCTCGACAGGCTCGCCGAGCACGAATTCTCCTCCGCCATAGCCGAGCACGGCCGGCCAGCCGCGGATCATCAGCCCCGGGGCCTCTTCGGCCGAGCCATTGATGATCGGGCCGAAAACAAGTTCAAACGCCGTCCGCCCCCCTGCGTCCAGCGGCACCCCCGACATGGCCGCAGCAGCCTCGGGCATCTGGCGCAACTGCGCGCGCACCGCCTCCCAGTCGCGCATCCGCACCATCTCGCCTGCATCATCAAGCTCGATCGCCATCGGGAGGAGATAGGGCCTCAGGG
Source organism: Erythrobacter sp. (assembly GCA_023653115.1). Lineage (GTDB taxonomy): Bacteria > Pseudomonadota > Alphaproteobacteria > Sphingomonadales > Sphingomonadaceae > Erythrobacter. Next base: position 422,026 of record JAMNXO010000001.1, on the reverse strand, counting down.
CCGCAGGCAAAGCGTCCAGCACCCGCTTGTCAGCCAGATCGAAGCGCGGCCCACCGCTCGAAAAGGACAGGGTTTCGAGCCGCAGGAGATAGCCGCTGCCCAGCCGCTCGAAAGTGAGCCGCTGCTCGAAATCGAACACACCGTCACCGCTCGGACGCTTGCGTTCAAACCGCAGTGCGTAGGTGACAGGCGTGCCAAGCGGCGGATTGAACGGGATTGTAATCGTCTCGGCATCGGCTGCTGGCGCGGTCAAAGGGGGCGTCTGCGCGCTTGCCGGAGCCGGCAGGGCGAACATCAGAGCAGCGTAGAGCGCGGGCGCGAGCTTCCGCATCATACCGCGCCGCCCCCAAAAGCCTCGGCGACAATCGCCGCCCAGCCCGCCTCGTCCATGGTCTCGATCCCGAGTTCGGCGGCCTTCTTCAGCTTCGAGCCTGCGCCCGGCCCGGCGACCAGCAGATCGGTTTTCGCGCTGACGCTGCCCGCCGCCTTGGCGCCGAGGCGTTCGGCCTGCGCCTTGGCTTCGTCACGGCTCATGGTTTCGAGCTTGCCGGTAAACACCACCGTCTTGCCCGCGACGCGGCTGGCGACGGTTTGCACCTCGTAGCGCGGCGGGGTGACCTGCCCGAGCAAGTCCTCCCACACCGCGACATTGTGCGGCTCGTGGAAGAAATCGCCCAAGGCCTCGATCACCGCTGGGCCGATGCCGTCAATCCCGGTGATCTCGCTGGCCGCTTCGGCATCGCCAGCGTGGGCGCGCGTCGCCAGCGCGCGCAAGGCGGGAAGCTCGTGGAGGTGCTTCATCAAGTCGCGCGCCGTCACCTCGCCCACATGGCGGATGCCGAGCGCGAACAGCAGCCGCGCCGCATCGGGCGCGCGTTTGGCCTCGATGGCAGCGAGGAGATTATCGACCGACTTTTCCTGCCAGCCTTCAAGAGCGAGGATATCGCTGCGGCGTTGGCGCAGGCGATAAATGTCAGCGGGGCTTTCAAGCCAGCCCAGCGCGAAGAACTGCGCGATGGTTTTCTCGCCCAGCCCCTCGATATCGAGCGCCTTGCGGCTGACGAAATGTTCGAGGCGCTGGGTGCGCTGGGCGGGGCAGATCAGCCCGCCGGTGCAGCGCACATCGACCTCGCCTTCTTCGGCCACCGCCTCGCTATCGCATTCGGGGCAGTGATTGGGGAACGGGAAGGCTTCGCGCGGTTCGTCGCGGGTGAGGTTTTCGACCACCTGCGGGATCACATCGCCCGCCCGCTGGATCACCACGCGGTCACCCACGCGCAGGCCAAGCCGTGCGATCTCGTCGCGGTTGTGGAGCGTGACATTGGTGACGGTCACCCCGCCCACCAGCACCGGCGCCAAGCGGCCCACCGGCGTCAGCTTGCCGGTGCGCCCGACCTGAATGTCGATGCCCTGCACGATAGTCTCGGCGCGCTCGGCGGGGAACTTGTGCGCCAGCGCCCAGCGCGGGGCCTTGGCGACAAAGCCCAGACGCTCCTGCCAGTCCAGCCGGTCGAGTTTGTAGACCACGCCGTCGATATCATAGGCGAGGTTTGGGCGCGCTTTGCCGATGGCATCGAAGTGGGCGATCAGCGCCTCGGCGTCGCCCGAGATCCGGGTGAACAGCGGCGAGATGGGGAAGCCCCAGTCTCGCAAGCGTGTCACCACCTCGCTCTGCGTCGTGCCGGGAAGCTCCGAGGCCGCGCCCCAGCCATGCGCCCAGAAGCGCAAGGGGCGCCTTGCGGTGACGCTCGCATCCTTCTGCCGCAGGCTTCCGGCAGCGGCATTTCTCGGGTTCGCAAACAGCTTTCCGCCCGCTTCATGCTGCGCAGCATTAAGTGCGGTAAAGGCTTGTTTTTCCATATAGACCTCGCCGCGCACTTCGAACACTTGTGGCACGCTTGCGGGGAGGGTTTGCGGGATGTCGGGGATGTGTGCGACGTTCGCCGTGACGTCCTCACCCACCTGCCCGTCCCCCCGCGTTGCGGCACGCACAAGACGGCCGTTTTCATAGCGCAGCGAGCAGGACAGCCCGTCGATCTTGTCCTCGGCGGTGCAGGCCAGCGGGGCATCGTCAGGCAGGTTGAGGAACCGCCGCATCCGCGCCAGCCACTCGGCCACCTCCTCGGGCGAGAAGGCATTGTCGAGGCTCATCATGCGAACCTCGTGCGTCACCTTGCCGAGCGGCGAAGCGGCGACCGCATGACCGACCTTGCGCGAGGGCGAGTCCGGCCGGATCAGATGCGGGAACGCCGCTTCCAGCGCGGCATTGCGGCGCACCAGCGCGTCATATTCGGCATCGGAAATCTCGGGCGAATCCTCGGCGTGATAGAGGCGGTCATGCTTGGCGATGGCCTTCGCCAGCCGCATCATCTCATTGGCGGCATCCGCCTCGCTCAACCCGTCTACGCTCATGCCGAACGCTTACTCAGCGCCCGCCCGCAATGTCCAGCAGCGCGGGGCCGATCGCGGCAAAATCCTTGGTGCCGGGGACCAGCATATTGAAGTGCTGATCCTGCGCCACGCGGATCACATCGACCGCGATGCCCTGCGCCTTGAGGCCCTCGATCATCGCCGGATCAGGATCGGGCAGCGCCCCGTCGATCACCAGCAGGCGCTTCACCAGCGGCTTGTTGGCGAGCGGATCGAGCATCGCATAGCGCGTCGGCACCTGGGCCGGCGTGCCGCCCATCATCGGCGCGATCACCGGCCGGCCGCAGATCATCGCGTCCACACCCACCAGATCGCCGACCCGCATCGGCCCGTCGATCACCACCGCCGCCTGCACGCTGGGCACATCGGGCTTGATCACCTCGTCGCCCTTGTGCCCGGTCGGCAGCCACATCACCGGGGTCGCTCCGGCAGAGTGGCCCATCACCGTGATCCGCTTCAGATCGAGCGGATAGGTCTGGGCCAGCGTCTGGACATAGCCGAGGCCCTGCGCCCAATCGGCAAAGGTGTTGGGCCAGCCGCCATCCGAGCCCAGCTCACGGTAGCTCGGCGTCCAGGTCGCCACGCCGTTGCGCGACAGGAAGCTGGCGAGCGCGGCGACATTGGAGGGCGCGCCCATCCCTGCCCAGCACCCGCCGTGATAGATCACCGCGACCGGAAACGGTCCCTTGCCCTTGGGCACCCGCAACTCGCCAAATTGCAGCGCCGAGGCGGTGCCATAGGCGACCTTCAGCGTGGGCGGATCGGAGGGGGCCGCATCGACCATCTCGGGGCCGTAATCCTTGGTATCGGTCACCGCAAAGCGCGCATCGGGCGCAGGCGGCGTGGTGGCAAGCGGCGCGGACGGCGCGCAGGCGGCCAGAGCGGCGGCAAGACCAAACAGCGAAATGGTATGCTTCATAGCGTTTCCCCCCTTGGATGGCAGCAACATAGCGCGGTGCGGCAGCGGCTTCAAACCTGCTCAGGGTGCACCCTTCAGAACCGCGAGCATCGCTGCCGCATTGGATTCGTAAACGGGGTTGCCGGGGGTGAGAATCGCGAAATGGCTCTGCCCCATGTTCTCGCGCACCGTCACCTGCGTGCCGCCTGCCACAAGCGCAGCTTGCGTCGCGGCCGAAGGTGCAGGGAGCCGCGCCTGCACGAACAGCAATTCGGCAAGCTGCGGCGCGATGGTCGCTGGCGAAATCGCCTTGTAGCGCTCGGGGAAGCGCTGCTGTGCGCCGCCCATGAAGGGATCGACGGCGGAGAACTGGCACAAGGCATCGAAGGCCGGCTGCTCGGCGCCGACATCGGCCGGCCCGTCGAGCACGATCGCCGCCCGCACGCTGGAGCGCAGGCGCGTGCCGACCGGCCCATCCGCCCCGTCGGCGCGGGCCAGCCACTGCGCCGGCAAAGCGCCCGCCGAATGGCCAACCAGCGTGACCCGCGCACGGTCAATTGGATAACGCGCCGCGACCTCGTCAATCAGCTTGGCCGAAGCCGCCCAGTCGGTGAACGAACCGGGCCAGCCGCCACCATCTCCGACCTCGCGGTAATCGACATTCAATGTGGCGATGCCCTGCTGCTGCCAGCGCGTGGCGAGCGGGGCCATGTAGGCTTGCGAGGCGATGCCGGTCTTCCAGCACCCGCCATGATAGATCACTGCGAGCGGGAACGGGCCGGTTCCTTGGGGCAGACGAAGTTCCGCGAACCCGCGCGGGTGATCGGCATAGCGCAGCACCGCGTCAGGCGCAGAGGGCGCGAGATTGGCGTCGGTGCCGAACATGGCGTTATTGGGTTGCACCATGGGCTTGGCCTCCTCGGGCGCGGGCGTAATGGGAGCGCAGGCGGTGGCGGCGAGCAGGAGGATGGGAAGGAGGCGCATTACTCCCCCTCCTCTTCAGAGGAGGGGCCGGGGGGTGGTGACGCGCCGCGCCAGCCCAACGCTCAGGCAAATCTTCCAGCACCATCTTCAATCTCGTCAGGCACCCTTCAAGATTTCCCATCACATCGGCGTTGGTCAATCGCACGGTCGTGAACCCCGACGCCCTCAGCATCTGCAGATCGCGCCTCTTATCGGCCTCGGCATCATGGGTTTCGCCATCAACCTCAATCACCAAGCCCTTTGCCGGGCAAAAGAAATCAACGATCCGCTGGCCAATCACATCCTGTCGACGAAACTTGAAGCCAGCAAAACGGCTGTCTCGCAAGGCCATCCAAAGGCGCTTTTCCGGTTCGGTCGGGTTGTTGCGCATCATCCGGGCGCGCTGGTGCAGCGTTTCTGGCAAAACGCCACCACCCCCAACCCCCTCCTCTGAAGAGGAGGGGGCTTTGTCGCCCTTCTTACCCTCCTCGTCAGAGGAGGGGCTCGGGGGGTGGTGGCGTCCTTGATCCGAAACCTCCACTCACACCCCCTCCAGCAACCGATCCGCCTGCGCTCTCGCCTCGGGCGTCACCTCCGCCCCAGACAGCATCCGCGCGATCTCCTCCTGCCGCCCCGCCGCATCGAGCAGCACCACAGAAGTCTTGGTCACGATCCCGCTGGAGGCCTTGGCGATGAGGTAATGCTGCCCCCCGCGCGCGGCGACCTGCGGGCTGTGCGTCACCGCCAGCAACTGGCCTTCCTGCGACGCGAGCCGCGCCAGACGTTCACCGATGGCGCTGGCAACCGCCCCGCCCACGCCGCGGTCGATCTCGTCGAAGATGATGGTGGCCGCCCCGCCCTTCTCCGCCAGCGCGACCTTGAGCGCGAGGATGAAGCGCGACAATTCGCCGCCCGATGCGATCTTGTTGAGCGGCGCAAAATCCGCGCCGGGGTTGGTCGAGATCAGAAACTCCACCGCGTCCATGCCGCTCGCGCCCCAGCGGTCTTCGGGCAGTTTGGCGACCTGTGTGCGGAAGCGCGCGGCATCGAGCTTCAGCGGAGCGAGTTCCGCCGCCACCGCCGCATCGAGCTTGCCCGCAGCCGCAGCGCGTGCCTCATGCGCAGCCTCGGCGGCGCGCAGATAGGCGGTGCGGGCTTCCTTTGCGCCGGCCTCCAGCGCGTCCAATTGCGCCTCCCCGCCCTCGATCGCATCCAAGCGCTGGCGCATGGTGCGCATCAGCTCGGGCAGATCGTCCACATCGCAGCGATGCTTGCGGGCCGCGGCGCGCAGTTCGAACAGGCGGGTTTCGGCATTTTCGAGTGCGGCGGGATCGTGCAGCAGCGCCTCGGCGGCCTTCTCCAGCCGCTCCTCGGCCTCGCCCGCCTCGATCACCGCGCGGTCAAGCGCAGCGAGCGCCTCGGTGAGCAGCGGGTGCTGATCGGCAATCCGGTCAAGCTTGCGCGCGGCGACCCGCAACGCGGCGAGCGGCGAATCCGAGCCTTCCCAGATGTGGCGCAGGCCCTCCAGATCGCCCGCCAGCTTCTCGCCCTTCTGCATATCGGCGCGGGTGGCGGCGAGGCGCGCTTCCTCGCCGGCCACCGGCTCCAGCGCGGCAAGTTCGGCGAGATGGGCAATCAGCAGATCCTGATCGGCCTTGGCCTGTTCGACATCGGCGCGGGCCTCTGCCAGTTGCGCTTCAGCGCGCGCCCAATCGGCAAAGGCGCGCTCCAGCCCGGCGGTGTCGGTCCCGGCATAGCGATCGAGCAGCAGCCGGTGGCCGCGCGGGTTCACCAGCCCGCGATCATCATGCTGGCCGTGGAGTTCGACCAGCGCGGGCGCCAATTCGCGCAGCAAGGCGACGCTGGCGGGCTGATCATTGATGAAGGCTTTTGAACCGCCATCGGCCTTGACCTGCCGCCGGATCATCAGCGGCTCGCCCGGTTCGATCGCGATCTCGGCATCATCGAGCGCGGCGGCAATACCAGCGGGGAGCGCGGCAAATTCGAAACTGGCCGAAACGCTCGCCTTGTCCTCGCCGGCGCGCACCAGGCTGGTCTCGGCCCGATCGCCGAGAATCAGCCCCAGCGCGTCGAGCAGGATCGACTTGCCCGCCCCCGTCTCCCCCGTCAGCACGCCCAGCCCGCGCGCGAAATCGAGATCGAGCGCTTCGATAAGGACAATGTTGCGGATCGACAGGCGGGTGAGCATCACCACAGCCTCTAGCGCAAGCCCATGCGCAGGTCACGGTGGCGCGGCGAGTTTCGAACAGGCGTCCCAACGAAACGGGGGCCCGGCGCGAACCGGACCCCCGTCTGCAAGTCCCTCAGCGGGGCAGGTTTAGGGCACAACGCCGATCACGTCGGGGGTGCCGTCCGGATCGCCGGAGACCCGGCCGCCATCGCCCGGTGCGCCCTGAAGCAGGATACCCGCAAAGTGCGGCGCTGCCATCGAGGTGCCCGAGATGGTGTTGTAGCCGCTGCCGATCCAGGTCGAAAGGATCCCAGAACCCGGCTCGGCATAATCGATCGGCGGGTTGCCGAAGTTCGAGAAGCTCGACCGAATATCGCCGGTTGCGAAGGACGAGATCGTGAACACATTCGGGCCATTGGCGCGCGCAGGCGAGGAATTGGCCGCATTGGCCGCATCATTGCCCGCCGCGAGCACGAAGCGCACGCCGCCGGCTGCGGCATTGATCACCGCATTGTCGAGCGTGGTGCTGGCCCCGCCGCCGAGGCTCATATTGGCAACGTCACCCGGACGGCCATTGGCCGCGACATAATCGACGCCGGCGATCACGCCCGAGGTCGTGCCCGAACCGCGGCGGTCGAGCACGCGCACGGCCACAACCGGAGCGCCCGGCGCAACGCCGATCACGCCGATCGCGTTGTCGCGCGCGGCGATGGTGCCGGCAACGTGCGTGCCGTGGCCGCCTTCGTCACCCGGGCCGCCCTTGCCAAGGAAGGTGCGCGAGCGCGCAACATCGACGTTGAGATCGGGGTGATCCAGCTGGATGCCGCCATCAATCACCCAAGCGGTGGCGAAGGCGCCGGCGCGGCCGCCATTGACGCGGGCGATGCCCCAGGGGAGCCGCTGCGCCGGCTGCGTGACAGTTCCGCCGCCGCCGCCGGGCTTGCCCTGCACCTGGGTGACGACCTGATCCTGCTCGCAATAGGCGATGTTCGGGTTGTTGGCCTGCATATTGGCAATCGCTTGCGGCGCGGCATTCACGGCAAAGCCGCGGATCGCGACGCTGTAGACGTGCTTCAGCTGGCCCTGGGCCGCCTGCGCCGAACGTTGGGCTTCGGCATTGGCATTACCGCGCGAAACCTTGTTGCTATCAAACACGCAGATGTAACTGCCGGCGATCTTGTCCCCCGCCTTCTGGGCCTGCGCCGGCGTTGCCAGTGCAACCATCGGAAGTGCCGCAATTGCGACCAACAACTTCATTTTCATCTGTGATATCTCCCACAAAGGCGTCAACGACCAGCCCTCCCCCAGGATAGCAGCCGATTCACAATGCTTATCATTGCAAGTTTCGTTGTCGAGAGGGAAATAAAGTTAAGCGTTATTAACTAATAACGGCGATCCGACGCATCAGGTCGAATGCTCCGCTTTCACGATATAAAAGCGAAGAAGCGCTGAAAACGCCTGCGACGCTTCCAACGCAATTATGATGAGCCGCAAGATTACTTGTCTATCGCGGCGGTTATTCGGGTGTTTTTTTGTTTAAGTCGATCTCACCCTCGGCGCGCTCATGATGAGCGGCTTGAGGGGTGATGGTAAATGCGCCCGGCAATTATGCAAGCAAGGCCGGCTGCTGATCAACAGATGCGGTCACGACCACCGCAGTATCGCTGGCGTTCGGCCCATCCAGGCGCAGGCTGTGGCGCGGCACCTTTGCGGCAGCGCGGCGGCAGGGCAATCAGATCGGCTTCACACCCGCCGCGTGCTTGTCGACCAGCTTGAACGCCTTGTCGTACCACTCGTTGCCGGGGTAGTTGGCGCCCAGCACCGCGGCATATTTCACCGCTTCTTCCGGCACGCCCAGCGCAAGGCTGCTTTCGGCGAGGCGGTAGAGCGCCTCGGGCGTGTGGCTGGTGGTGTCGAACTTTTCGACCACGTTGCGGAACCGCATATCGGCGGCGAGCCACATGCCCATGCGCTGGTAATGGCGGCCGATCTCCATTTCCTTACCGGCCAGGTGATCCGCCACCAGATCGAGCTTCAACCGCGCATCGGCGGCATATTCGGTCTGCGGGAAACGACGGTTGACCTCGCGCAGCGCGGTCTGCGCCTGCTCGGTGATCTTCTGGTCGCGGTTCACATCGCTGATCTGCTCGTAATAGCTCAGTGCGATCAGATAATAGGCGTACGGCGCGTCCTTGTTGCCCGGGTGGATCGACAGGAACCGCTGCGCGTTCTGGATCGCCTTGTTGTAATCGCGCGCGATGTAATAGCTGAAGGCGCTCATCAGCTGCGCACGGCGGGCCCAGGGCGAATAGGGGTGCTGGCGCTCCACCTCGTCGAACAGCGCCGCGGCGACCAGCGTGTTGCCCCGATCGAGCCGCCGCTGCGCCTCGGCGTAGAGCGATTCGACGTCGCGCGCGACATAGGCGACGTCCTTGCCCTCGGTGCTGCGCGCACATCCGGCGGTGGTAGCAAGCGCCGCTGCGATCAGAGCCGCGCGCGCGATACGGGAGTAGAAAGTGGTCATCATGGGCGGGTCTATAACCGTGGGGGCAATGAATGGGAAGTGAAGCGAGCACGGCCCGCGCAATCGGCCCACATTTTCCTACTCGCCGGTTTTGTGGTGCAACCCAATCGGTCGCGTCAGCGACCGCAAGGGCAACCGCCCGCCCGCAGCGACGCTGGCGCAGCCAGCATGAGCGAGGAAACCGCGCCCGCGCAGGCGGGTGCGAAAGGAAAAGAATGACCCGCCGCAAAGACCCCCGCACCGCCCGCCTCCCCGTTCCCGCCGGAGAGCTCCCCACCTTCACCCCCGTCCCGCGCAAATGCGAACGCCACGACGGCTGGACCCCGGAGCGCCAGAGCGCGTTCATCGAGGCGCTGGCCGATACCGGCTCGGTCGATGCCGCGTGCAAGGCGGTCAACATGAGCACCGTGGGCGCCTACCACCTGCGCCGCCAGCCCGAGGCGGAGAGCTTCCGCAAGGCGTGGGAGGCCGCGTTGCAGCTCGGCGTGGCCCGCGTCGAGGACGTGGTGATGGACCGCGCGCTCAACGGCGTGGAGGAACCGCTCTACTCCTATGGCAAGCTCATCGGCACCCGCCGCCGCTACAACGACCGGCTGCTGATGTTCATCCTGCGCAACCGCGCGCCTGAACGCTTCGCGGACGGCAAGCGCGTCTCGGGCATGGGCGGATTGAACGCGGTCGGCCAGATGGAACTTGAGCGCCTCAAGAAACAATGGCGCAAGGAATGGGAGGCCGAGCAGCGCGCCGAAACCCGCAACGTCTCGCCCGAACAGGTGCGCGCCAGCATCGACCGCAAGGTCGAGGAAATCCGCCTGCGCCTCCAGGCCGAGCGCGAGGCCCGATGGGTGAGCCTCTCCGAAGAAACCCGCGAGGCCTGGGCGCAGTTCGTCGCCCTGCGCGACCGTGACCTGGACGCGATGCAGGCGGACGCCGCGACGCGCAAGGTGATGGAACCTCGCTGGTCAGCAGGGGAAGACGCGCTCGAGAAGGGCGAAGGGATCAAGCGGCTGTCAGGCCCGGCGGCGCGGGTGGAGGAGGCTGAGGAGGATTGGCATCCGCCCGAGGGCTGGTCCCACGGCAAACCCAAACCCCCGCGCCCGCCGAAGACAGCGTGGACGGTGATGGATGACAACTTCGACCCCTGAGGGCGAGGCGCAGGAGTCCTCCCCTCAAGGGGAGGGGGACCATCCGTAGGATGGTGGAGGGGCGAACGGCGCCTCCTCTTGATGCATACATTCAATGCATATACTTTACCCACATGAACAGCCATACGCCCAGCCGGCTCAAAACGCCCACCACCCCGCGAAAGCGCACCACCATGACGATCCGCCCGGATTACCTCGCCGATGCCAAGCGGCTTGGCATTACCGTATCCGAAGCCGCAGAGCGCGGCCTGCGCGATGCGATCCGCGAAGCTGAGGCGGCGCGTTGGCTTCAGGAAAACGGCGAAGCGGTCGCAGCAGCGAATGATTGGGTGGAGGCCAACGGCCTGCCGCTCGCGGGCCACCGCCTGTTTTAGGGGCGCCTGTTCTGATGGCACGCTTCGATGTTTACCAGCTGAAGCGCGGCGGTGCGCTGGTGGTCGATTGTCAGGCCGATCTTTTGGACGGCCTCAAAACCCGCGTGGTCGTGCCGCTGATCGCGGAAAACGCCGCGCCCAAGCCTGCGCGCACTCTCAATCCCGTCTTTGTCCTTGGCGGGGAGCGCTACGTGCTGATGACGCAGTTTCTTTCGGCAATTGAGGTGCGCGAGTTGGGGCAAAAAGTGGATTCGCTGGAAAGCGAAGGCGCAGTGGTTTTGGGTGCGCTTGATTTCTTGCTGACGGGGGTGTGAGAGCAGCGCGCAACCCTCCCCTTCAGGGGAGGGGGACCATCCGCAGGATGGTGGAGGGGCCGGTTGCGGCTAGTTTCTAGACAGCGAAGGCGTGAAAATTCCGGTGCCATTCGAGGAACTGTGGATGTGGGTGGTCCGCATCGCGCGAAGGAGTGATCAGCTTACCAGTCGGATTAATGATGTCCTGCACGCCACTTCGGTCGTTGACCTTTCGATGGATCACAATCTCGTGGTTGTCGGCAACGCCAATCAAACCACGGTCGAACATCCAATGCGCTGTTCCCGATAGCGCCAGTCCGTTGCGGATCGAGTCTGGCCCGCCGTGCTCAACAGGTCGAATATGCGCGGCTTCGGCTTCAAGCCGCCCTCCCCCGTTGACCAGCCGCCATCCGGTTACTGCGCAGCGCCCATCATAGGCATGAAGCACTGCGCGGCGGAAAGCTCGATCGCGGAATGGGCGGTTGGTGAGAGATTGGACAAGCGGTCGCTCGATTTCGAATGGTGTTTGCTCTTCGCGAACTCGGTCAAGTGGCTCTGCATCACCAACGCGCGGCAGCGTCATTTCCTCCGGCAATCCGAGGGCAATAATCCGCGCAAAGTCAGTGCTGGAGAGAGGTCGAACAGCCGCCTGTGCATTGGCCAAATCTCGCTCAACTGGTTGACCGTCTACCTTGTGCGGAACTGTTGGCTCGAATGGCAAATAACTGCCTGATTCAATCAAAGCGCGAAAATGATCGGCCCGATCTGGATCGGGTATGATCCGTTCGACCTTCGCGACAGCGAAAAATCCTTTCGACTGCGGAAGCTTTACTGGCTCGCGATATACAATCCAGTCGCCGACCATTTGTTTGGCGCGGCTCAGATATATCTTCGGAAACTGGTAATGCACTTCGGGAATGTCGTCGTAAACCGACCCGTCCTTGTGCATGAACACGCCAAAAGCCATGCGCAAGTGATCCTGCGTCAGCGCAATAGAGTCAAGCGGTTGCCAACTCATAAGCATATGATCCCCCTCCCGCCTGCGGGAGGGGTTAGGGGTGGGAACGAGCGGAGCGAGCGCTTTTACACGCCCACCCCCAGCCCCTCCCGCAGGCGGGAGGGGGGGAAGTGTCGACCTCTCCGCGTCAATGCGTGGAAAACTTGCGCGAAGGGCGGTGCGCCCCTCCACCACCTTCGGTGGTCCCCCTCCCCTGAAGGGGAGGATTGAAAGTTAGCAACGGCAAAGCCGCGTCTTAACGTCGAACGGGTCTTGCTTCGCAGCCCCCCCGGCCGGAATGCGCCCTCTCGCTCCTAGCTTCTCCCTCCCCTCCTTTTCAAAGGAGGGGATAGAGGGGTGGTTGCGCGGCGAGAAACGCCGCGCCTCAGCTCTGCACCACCCCCAACCCCCTCCTCTGAAGAGGAGGGGGCTTCAAGGCTTCACTCCTCACCCATTCTCAAGGCAGCGATAAACGCCTCCTGCGGGATGCTCACATTGCCATACTCCCGCATCCGCGCCTTCCCCTTCTTCTGCTTGTCCAGCAGCTTCTTCTTGCGGGAAATGTCGCCGCCATAGCACTTGGCGGTCACGTCCTTGCGCATCGCGGCGATGGTTTCGCGGGCAATGACCTTGCCGCCGATGGCCGCCTGGATCGGGATCTTGAACAGGTGGCGCGGGATCAGGTCTTTGAGGCGTTCGCACATCCCGCGGCCGCGTTCTTCGGCCACGCCGCGGTGAACGATCAGGCTGAGCGCGTCGACCGGCTCGTTGTTGACGAGGATGTTCATCTTCACAAGGTCGCCCTCGCGCGTGCCGATCTGCTCGTAATCGAAGCTGGCATAGCCGCGGCTGATCGACTTCAGCCGGTCGTAGAAATCGAACACCACTTCGTTGAGCGGCAGTTCATAGGTCACCTGCGCGCGGCCGCCCACATAGGTCAGCTCGGTCTGGATGCCGCGGCGGTCCTGACACAGTTTCAGGATGCTGCCGAGATATTCGTCGGGGGTGTAGATCACCGCCTTGATCCACGGCTCCTCGATCACCTCGATGCGGTTGGTATCGGGCCAATCGGCGGGGTTGTGGATGTCGATCACCTTGGCATCCTCGGTCTTGGAATGGCCGAGGTGGATGCGGTAGACCACGCTGGGCGCGGTGGTGATCAGGTCGAGGTCGTATTCGCGGCTGAGGCGTTCCTGGATGATCTCCAGATGCAGCAGGCCCAAGAACCCGCAGCGGAAGCCGAAGCCCAGCGCGGCGGAGCTTTCCATCTCGTAGGAGAAGCTCGCGTCGTTGAGGCGCAGCTTGCCGATGCTTTCGCGCAGCTTTTCAAAGTCCGCTGCGTCCACCGGGAACAGCCCGCAGAACACCACCGGCTGCACTTCCTTGTAGCCCGGCAGCGCCTCGGTCGCGCCGTTCTTGACCGTGGTGATGGTGTCGCCGACGCGGGCCTGCTCCACCTCCTTGATCTGGGCGGTGATGAAGCCGATTTCGCCCGGGCCGAGTTCGGCCAGATCGGTGCGCTTGGGGGTAAAGCAGCCGACGCGGTCGACGAGGTGCTGGGTGCCGCCCTGCATGAAGCGGATGTTGAGGCCCTTGGTGAGCTTGCCGTCGATCACGCGCACGAGGATGACGACGCCGAGATAGGGGTCGTACCACGAGTCCACGAGGCTGGCGGTGAGCGGCGCGTCGATCTTGCCCTTGGGCGCGGGGATGCGGGTGACGACGGCTTCGAGCACTTCGGCGATGCCGATCCCCGATTTGGCCGATGCGAGCACGGCGTTGGAGGCGTCGAGGCCGATGATTTCCTCGATCTCGTGGCGGACTTTCTCCGGTTCGGCGGCGGGCAGATCGATCTTGTTGATGACAGGGACGATCTCGTGATCGTGCTCGATCGACTGGTAGACATTGGCGAGCGTCTGCGCCTCGACGCCCTGCGCCGCGTCGACAACAAGCAGCGCGCCCTCGCAGGCGGCAAGGCTCCGGCTGACTTCGTAGGCAAAGTCGACGTGGCCGGGGGTGTCCATCAGGTTGAGCTGATAGGTCTCGCCATCCTTGGCGGTGTAGTTGAGGCGCACGGTCTGCGCCTTGATGGTGATACCGCGCTCTTTCTCGATGTCCATATTATCAAGGACTTGCGCCGACATCTCACGCTCGGTGAGCCCACCGGTGAACTGGATCAACCGGTCGGCGAGCGTGGACTTGCCATGATCGATATGGGCGATGATCGAAAAATTGCGGATTTTGGAAAGGTCAGTCATTACCGCCGCGACTTAGCGTTGCAGTGTGGCAAAGTCATTCGAGAAAAACGCAACAGCCGGCCCGCTTCAAAAGCTGTCAGTCGAGACGCGCCCCGGGGGCGTAGCCGAATTTGGGCGCGCCTCTCTGTTCGATCAGACCGCCGACCATGCCCTGGTAGCTACCCGGCGCCAGCGCGGCGAGCGGTGCGCCGGCCGACGCGAGCGCATAGGGCGAGACGCGGTTGCGGGTGCACAGCCCGCCCGAACCATCATCCACCAGCGATTGTTCGAACTCGAGCCCCTGCGTGTCCCCGCTCGAACGCGTGACGGTTGCGACCGCGAGTTGCCCGCCGCCGAGATCCACCACAAACTGCGTGCCCTTGGGCACACTGGCCAAGCCCTGGATCAACGCCCCGGTGCGCGACAGATTGCGCAGCGTCACTTCGTAGGCGTAGTCGTCGTGGATCACCTGGATCTTGCGGAACACCGTGCGCCGCCGCGCGCGGCGGGTGCGGTTCGAGCCCGGTTCGATCTTCCACGTGCCGCCGGCCATTTCCTGATCGAGCATGTCCAGATCAACCGGCTCGCTGAAAATCGCGCCCTGCAGATAACGCACCCCGCATTCGCGCAGACGCGCCAGCAGACCGGCGCTTTCGATGCCGTTGGCGATGGTGTCCATCTGCAGCGCCCCGGCGAGCGCAACGATCGCGCGCACCAGCCCGAGCTCGCGGCTGTCGTGACGCTCGGCCTCGACCACCAGCTTTTGATCAATCTTGATCGAATCGAACGGCGCGCGGCGCAGATAAGCGAGCGAGGAATAGCCCGAACCGAATTCATCGAGCGTCATGCGCACACCCAGCTTAAACAGGCTGGCAAGCGTGCGATCGACCACACTGGTATCACCGAAGAACACCGCCTCGCTGATTTCCAGTTCAAGCCGCGCAGGCGCAAGGCCGGCCTCGTCCAGAGCCTCGTTCACCTGCTCGACAAAGCCTTCGGCAAGGAACAGCGCGACCGGCACATTCACCGCGATCCGCACGCTATCGGGCCACATCACCGCGCGAAGACAGGCCTCGCGGATAGCCCAGATGCCGACTTCGCCAATCAGGCTGGAGCCTTCCACGATCTGCGCGAATTCGTCTTCGTCGATGATGCCGCGGTCGGCATGGTTCCAGCACACATGCGCCTCGACCGCCTGCACGGCCTGCGTGGCGGCATCAACGATCGGTTCATAGCGCAGGAACAGCTGCTCCTCGCGCAGCGCATCGCCCAAATGCTGTTCGAGCCGGCGGCGGAAGATCGTCTCGTTTTCAAGCTCGCCCGAGAAGAAGCGGTATTGCCCGCGCCCGCCGTTCTTGGCGGCATAAAGCGCCAGATCGGCAGCGCGCACGATTTCCTCGCAGGTCACCCCGTCATGCGGAGCGATCGCGACACCGACCGATGCGCCGATGACACAGCGCCCTTCTTCGAGCGAATAGGGCTGGCGCAGGATGGCGATAATCTTGGCTGCCAACTCGCCCAGTTCGCCGCGATCGTCGATATCGGGCAGCATCACCTGGAATTCGTCGCCGCCGAGCCGGCCGATCTCGCATTCGCGGTCGATCGCACGGGTCAAACGCGCGGCAACCTGCTTCAGCAGTTCGTCCCCCGCCGCGTGGCCAAGCGTGTCGTTGACGTGCTTGAAGCGGTCGAGATCGAGCATCATCACCGCGCAGTTGCGCTTGGCGGCGCGAAATGCGGTCAGTGCATTGTCGATTAGTTGCGCCATCCGGTGGCGATTGCTGAGGCCGGTGAGCGAATCGTAGCGCGCCAGCCTTGCGGTCTCTTCCTCGCGGAAGAACTCATCGGTGATGTCGGCGCCAATGCCGCGGAACCCTGCGAAGCGTGCGGTGCCGGAAAACACCGGCTGCCCGGCCAGACGCAGCACCGGGCCATCGGGCCTGCGCGACGAGCGGACCGCAATGCCGGTAAAGGCCTTGTGCGCCCCCAGCATCAGCGGCAGCGATTTGGCGCGCCCTTCGCGTTCGGCGCCGGTGAAGATGTTCACCATCGGCTGACCCAGCAGATCGCCCAGCGGCACATTGAGCCGCTCGGCAATCGCAGCGGAAATATAGGTCAGCTTGCCGGCTGAATCGCTCGCCCAGAACCAGCCGAGCCCCGACTTCTCGAGCTCGTCGAGCATCGCCAGCCGCTCGCCATCGGAGAGCGCCGATGCGGCCTCTCCGCGCAAGCTGCGCATTGCGGACGACCCGCGCGATGACAAGAGACCCTTGAGGGACACCTCGGGCAAAACCTCCAAAATCGCGAGTGCGCCCGGTATCCAAGCGGATTCGAGCAGCCTCTCACCCATCGGTAAAGTGCGATGGTTATTTTTTGGCTAAGATGCGCCCTTTCCGAAAATGGCTAACCGGCGGCTAACCACGCTTCGAGGACGGTCTGGGTCTCAGCCTTCGACGAGACGCGGCAGCACAAAGGAGCCATCGTGGCGCGAGCGCAGCGGCACGTGGAATTCCACGCCCAGTCGGTTCTCGTGCGACCAGCGGACCTGCCCGGTGACGGACTGGCTGGGGCTGAACTCGATCCGCAGCACGCTGCCCTCGGAAATGTTCCATAGGCCTTCGACCATCGCCCCGCCCTCGGAGATGTTGCGCAAGCTGGCATTCTGGCGATTGCCCTTGTGCACCACCACGACGCGGCGCAGCAGCTCATGGCGGGGCGCGCGGGCCGATTGCGGGCCGCTGGCCACCGCAACCAGATCGCCGGCGACAAGACGTTCGGCATCGTCCGCACTCATCGGCGTGTGATAGATATGGCCCTGCACGTGGCTGCACCCGAGCAGCTGCACCAGTTCAAGCTCGTCATGGGTTTCCACGCCTTCGGCCGTGGTGTCCATGTGCAGCACCTCAGCGAGGCTGGTGATCGCTGCGATGATTGCGCCGTTGCGGCTGCCCTGTTCGGTTGCCCCGCGCACGAAGGTGCGATCGATCTTGATCCGGTCGAACGGGGCCTTGCGCAGATAGCCGAGCGAGGAATAGCCGGTGCCGAAATCATCGAGCGCAAGCCGCACACCCAGCTTCTTCAGGGCGCGGAAGGTCGCCTCAGTGCCGGGCGTATCGCTGACGAACACGCTTTCGGTGATTTCAAGTTCGAGGCGCGCGGGATCGATGCCGTTATGCGCGAGCGCACTGGCAACGATGGTCGGCAATTCCGGATTGGCGAATTGCAGCGCCGAAACATTGACCGAACAGTGCAGCTTGTCGGGCCAGCGGGCCATGTCGGCGCAGGCGGTCTGCAACGCCCATTGCCCGAGCCGGTCGATCAGCCCCGCATCCTCGGCAATCGGCACGAAGCGCGAAGGCGAGAGCGAACCGCGGCGCGGGTGGTTCCAGCGCATCAACGCCTCGAAGCCGACGATAGTCTCGCTCGCGGCATGGACAATCGGCTGGTAGTTGAGCAGCAATTCGCCGCGCGCAATCGCATCGCGCAAATCCTGCTCAAGCTCGGCGCGCTCCTCCGCGGCGGCGTGCAGGCCGTGTTCGTAGAAGCGGAACACCCCGCGCCCGGCATCCTTGGCGGCATAGAGCGCCAGATCGACATTGCGGATCAGCACCTCGCTGGTGCCCCCGTCCTGCGGCGCGCAGGCAATGCCGACAGAGGCTCCGATCACCACGCTCTGCCCATGGATGGAGTAAGGCCGCGATAGCACGGCGATGATCTCGCGGGCGAGCGCACCGAGCATTTCGCGGCTGCGATCACCGGGGATCAGCACCTGGAATTCATCGCCGCCCAGACGCCCGCAACGTCCCTCCGCGCCAATCACCCGGTCAAGCCGCTCCGCCACCTGCTTGAGCAGCGCGTCCCCCGCGGGATGGCCAAGCGTGTCGTTGACCTGTTTGAAACGGTCGAGATCGAGCATCAGCACCGCACAGGCGCGCTCGCGCTTGGCCGGGGCGGCGAGGATTTGCTCGAGCGCATTGCTCATCTGCACCCGGTTGGCGAGGCCGGTGAGGGAATCATAAAGCGCGAGGCGCGAGACCTGCTGTTCGCTACGACGCTGCTCGGTCAGATCGGTGCCATGGCCACGGAAGCCGCAGAAATTCTTGTAGGAATCGTACACCGGACGACCGGTCAGCGCCCACCAGCGTTCCTCGCCCGGAGACGCAGCGCGCAGTTCAAGATCCTGGAACGCGGAACGCGCGGAAATGTGGAAGGCAAGCCTGCGCTCGGTTTCGTCGGATTCGATCCCGGTGTCGATAATCTCGCGCAAGGGTGCGCCGCGCAGGCTGCCACTTTCGCGGCCCAGGGCCGCTGCCGCCTTGGGCGAGATGTAGGTGATGAGCCCGCGGCGATCGGTTTCCCAGAACCAGCCCTGCCCGCTCTCCTCGAAACTCTTGAGAATGTCCTCGGCGCGCGCAGCCACCCGCTCGCGCGCTTCACGCAAGGCACGGCGGCGCTCTGCTGCGCGCCATTCAATCTGCGCGATCAGCATCAGCGTCACCCCCGCCCCGGTCAGCGCGGCATAGGTGAGCGGGCCCGGCACAGCGAACACCACAAACCCCGCCCAGCTGGCGATATTGGCGCTGAACAACGATGCGATGCGCCCGCTGAACAGCACGGCGGCAGCAGCATTGATGCACACCAGTGTGGCGACAGCCCACTGCCACGGCAGTCCGACGGCAACCCCCGAAGCAAGCGTAAAGCCCGCGCACATCATTGGCACGATGTTGGCAATCACCAGCAAGGCCGCGCGCATCGGCCATTCGTTCTGACTGCGGCGCTCGATCCCGGCGAACCACCCGCAGGCTGCGAAGAGTGCAGCCGAAAACAGCGCTGTGACCGTCGGGGTCAAGCCCGGCCAGCGGGGAGACACAAATCCTGCAATCGCAAAGGCGATCAGCAGCGACACGGCCATGGCACGCCCCTGCCGTGGCAGATAGAACCGCTGTTCCTCTTCTGCGTCGGTCAGTTCCTGCGCGAGGCCGGCGATTTGCTCGGGGCGCTGGCGCTCGGCCTTGCGCCGCTCGTCAGACCCTCGCTCGGCGCTGTCGCTGTCGGTTTCCGCGCCCACAGCGTGCAGACGCACAGCAGCCGCATCCCCCGAGGGGTAAATCTCCGCGTTCTGCGGTATGCTGGCGGGTGCCCCTGACATGGCCAGCCAATGCACCTGCACCCCTTGGAAAAGCGTGAATCGATGCGGTAAACAAAATCCTTACGAGCAGCTTTCTGCGGGGCCTCCTGGACCTTGCGCCAGTGCTTGCAACTTGCGTTGGCAGGCTGCATCTTGGGCCACGGCTTCAAGCCGACAAAAAGAACATCAGGCACACAGGGGATCCGATGGCAGACAGCGAAGTACGGCTCGAGAACGAGGCAGCCCAGTCGACCAATGCGCTGGGGCCGCTGATCGGCGTTGCGCGCGAGGATTTCGTGAGCGCGGTGGCCCTGCTGCTGCGCGAGACCGCGTCTGATCCCACCCGCTTCATCCGCCATTCCACCGCGATGGCGCAGGACATGGTCAAGATCCTTACCGGCAAGAGCGAACTCGCCCCCGATCCCAAGGACAAGCGGTTCATGGACCCAGCCTGGGCCTATAACCCCTTCTTCCGCGCCGGTGCGCAATATTACCTTGCGGTGCAGAAAGGGATGCGCGGCTGGCTGGATGAGCTCGAGCTTGACGAGCTGGAACGCAACCGCGCGAATTTCATCGCGAATATCATCCTCGATGGCCTCGCGCCCACCAACACGCTGGCCGGCAATCCGACCGCGCAGAAGCGGGTGATCGATTCGGGCGGTCTGAGCCTGATCAAGGGCTTGCAGAATGCCTACAACGATCTGGTCCACAACAAGGGCATGGTCAGCCAGGTCGACAAGCGCCCGTTCAAGCTGGGCGAGAACGTCGCCACCTCGAAGGGCGCGGTCGTGTTGCGGACCGAGATGATGGAGCTGATCCACTACGCGCCGACCACCGAAGAGGTCTACGAGACCCCGCAGCTCACCATCCCGCCGCAGATCAACAAGATGTATATCAACGACCTTTCCCCCGATAAGTCGGTGGTGAAATGGCAGGTCGACAACGGCATCCAGACCTTCGTGATTTCGTGGCGCAATCCCACCAAGGAACAGGGCCGCTGGGGGATGACCGATTACGTCAATTCCTGCCGCGAGGCGATGGAAGCGGTGGCCGCGATTACCGGCGCGAAGAAAGTTAACGTATCGGCCGGTTGTTCGGGCGGACAGACCGCAGCGATGCTCGCCAGCAAGCTTGCGGCCGACAAATCCGACCTGCTTGGCACGCTGACGCTGATGGTGTGCGTGCTGCACCCGATGGCGACCGATATCGAGGCAGGATCGCTGGTATCCGAAAACGGCATGAAGCTCGCCCGCCAGCGTGCGCTGAAGGCCGGCGTGATCAAGGCTGACGATCTGGCGCGCGGTTTTGCCTGGCTGCGCCCCAATGATCTGGTCTGGAACTACGTCATCAACAACTACCTGCTCGGTGCTGATCCGCCGGCCTTCGACGTGTTGTTCTGGAACGCGGACGCCACCAACCTTTCGGCCACGCTGATGGGCGACTTCCTGACGATCTACGAAACGCTAGCCTTCACCAAGCATGGCGAAATCGAGATGGTGGATCACAAGATCGACCTCTCCAAGGTCACCGCCGATCTGTTCATCCTCGGCGGGGTGACCGACCACATCACGCCGTGGAAGGCGACCTATCGTTCGACCCAGCTGTTCGGTTCGAAGGATGTCACCTACGTGCTCAGCCAGTCGGGCCACATGCAGGCGATCCTCAACCCGCCGACCAATCCCAAGGCGAAGTATTACGCCCAGAAAAAGAAGGGCAAGTTGCCTGCCACCGCTGACGAGTGGTTGCAGGGCACCGAAGAGGTGAAAGGCAGCTGGTGGCCGCTGTGGATGGAATGGGTGCATGCGCGCTCTGGCAAGAAGAAGCCGGCCCCTGCCGCCTTGGGCAATGACACCTATAAGCCGACAGATCCGGCACCGGGACTCTACGTCGTCGAAGAAGTCTGATATTGCAGTGCAGCGCGGGTGCGTCCGGGGGGACGCGAAAACGCCCGCGCGAACCATTATGGGCGCGTTCGTGAGGGATCGACGAACGCGCCCAACCCGCCCCTTGCGAGGGGGCCAGAAAGGACGTGAATTCGTGGCCAATGCAATGGACGACGCGGTCGTCTCGATGGAACAGGTAGGCGGCCGGACGCTACGGGTTGCGACCTGGCGGCTTGATATGCCTTCCGATCACCTGCCGATCCTGTTCTTCAACGGCATCGGTGCGAATATCGAAGCTGTCGCCCCGCTCGCTGCCGCTTTGCCGGAGCGCGGGTTCATCATGTTCGACATGCCCGGCACCGGCGAATCGCCCGATCCGCTGATCCCCTACACCCCCTTCACCATGAGCTGGACGGCAGCGCAGCTGCTCGCGAAATACGGGCTGGATGAAGTCGATGTGATGGGCGTTTCGTGGGGCGGCGCAATGGCGCAGCACTTCGCGCTGCAACATCCCGGCCGCACCCGCCGCCTCACGCTGATTGCCACCACGCCTGGGATGCTGATGGTTCCGGGCAATCCGGCGGCCTTCACCAAGATGGCCGATCCGCGCCGCTACATCGATCCCGAGTTCATGAATGAACACTTCGCCACGCTCTATGGCGGGGTCGACAAGGACGGGGCCGATCACCAGAAGGACAGCCATATCGGCCGGTTGAAGCCCCCTTCCCCGCGCGGCTACATGTATCAGCTGCTGTGCATGATCGGCTGGAGCAGCCTGCCCGCACTGCCCTTCATGACCAAGCAGACGCTGATCATGATGGGTGAGGACGATCAGATCGTCCCGCTCGCCAACGGCAAGATCCTGAAAGCGATGATCCCCAATTCGCGGCTGCAAACCTTCGCTGGCGGCGGGCACCTGTTCCTGCTCACCCATGCGGATGAAAGCGTGGCCGCGATCCGCGAATTCCTGGACGAGCCGGAGTCGGTGAGGGAAGCGGTGAAAGAGGCACGGCGAATGGCGGCGGCCTAACCGCCCCGCTGGACAGCCTGCCACGATTGCGACATTCTCTCCGCCAAACGGGAGAGAGAATATGGCGCACTACGACCTCATCATCCGGGGCGGCACGATTGTGGATGGCACCGGCGCACCGGGCTATGCCGGGGACGTCGCGATCAGGGACGGCGTGATCGTCGCGGTCGGCCAGATTGCCGGCAGCGCAGCGCAGGAAATCGACGCGGCGGGCAAGATCGTCGCGCCCGGCTTTGTCGATATTCACACCCATTATGATGGTCAGGCGACCTGGGATCAGGAAATGGCCCCCTCGAGCTGGCACGGGGTCACCACCGTCGTCATGGGCAATTGCGGGGTCGGCTTTGCGCCGGCCAAGCCCGATCGTCACGAATGGCTGATCAGCCTGATGGAAGGCGTCGAGGATATCCCCGGCACGGCGCTGGCCGAAGGGATCACGTGGGACTGGGAGACCTTCCCCGAATATCTCGATGCGCTGGAGAAACTCCCCCGCACTGTCGATATCGGCACCCATGTGCCGCACGGCGCGGTGCGCGCCTATGTGCTGGGCGAGCGTGAGAAGCCGGGCGCTGTGCCGACAGCCGACGACATCGCCGCGATGAGTGCGATCGTCGAAGAAGGCGTGCGCGCCGGCGCATTGGGCTTTTCGACCTCGCGCACGGTGCTGCACAAGTCGGTGGACGGCGAGCTTGTCCCCGGCACCACCGCCACGCCGGAAGAGCTGGTCGCGATCGGCAAGGCGATGGGCCGCGCCACAGCCGCAGGCGGCCATGCCGTGTTCGAGATGGCGAGCGACCTCAAGCGCGAGTGGAATGAATTCGAATGGATGGGCAAATTGAGCCGCGAGGCCAAGATCCCCGTCACCTTTGCTGCGCTGCAATCGATCGCCAAGGAACTGCCGCTCTCCGAACAGATCGCCCTGATGCGCGCCGAGAACGACAATGGCGCCAACATCGTCGCCCAGATCGCGCTACGCGGCAATGGCATCATCATGGCATGGCAGGGCAGCGTGAACCCGTTCGCATTCCGCCCCAGCTGGCAGGCGATCAAGGAATTGCCGTGGGAGGCGCAGAAGGCCAAGCTGCTCGATCCCGCCTTCAAGGCGGCCCTGCTGGCCGAAGCCAATGACTACAGCGCCGCCCCGCAAGACATCCTCGGCGTCGTGATGGTCATCACCCAAGGCTGGGCGCTGCAATACGAGATGGACCCCGATTTCGATTACGAACCGGGGTCGGAAGCAAGCGTCAACGCCCGCGCCCGTGCGGCCGGCATGGACGCGCAGGAATATGCCTACGATCTGCTGTGCCGCGATGATGCGAAAGGCTTCATCTACCTGCCGATCCTGAACTACGCCGAGGGCAATCTCGATTTCCTCCACCCGCTCCAGCACGCCGACGATACGGTCAATTCGTTGTCGGATGGCGGCGCGCATTGCGGGACAATCTGCGATGCGGCCTCGCCCACCTTCATGCTCGAACACTGGGTCAAGAGCCGCAAGCGCGGGGAGCGGATCAGCCTCGAACAGGCGATCAAGCGCCAGTGCCGCGACACAGCGCTGCTCTACGGGCTTGAGGATCGGGGGGTGATCGCGCCCGGCTATCTGGCCGATCTCAATGTCATCGACATGGATGCCCTGAAGCTCGGCAAGCCGTGGCTCGCCTTCGATCTGCCCGCAGGCGGCAAGCGGTTGCTGCAGAAGGCCGACGGCTATGTCTGCACAATCAAGAGCGGCGTGGTGACGTTCCGCGATGGCACGTGGACTGGAGAGACCCCCGGCGGGCTCATCCGCGGGCCACAGCGCGCGGCGCTGGCCGAAGCGGCAGAGTAATCCGCCGACCTGCGCGGCCTAGGGTTCGATCACAATACCCTTGGCCGGATCGACCTTGCCCGCCAGCATCGCAAGGAACACCTCGCGCGCGGCATCAAGGCCGGCATGGCGCTCGATCGCGATCGTGCCATCGGCGGCCTTGAGGAATTCGCGCCAGGCCGCAGCGACCAGCTTGCCGCCTTCCTCGGGCCCATGCGCCTTGAAGAAGGCGACGGCGTGATCGGGCGCGAAGAACAGCGCAGGCTTGGGTCCGGGCAGCGCTTCGCCCCCGCCGAACGTGGAGCGGGCCTCGATATGGGTCACCCCGACCAGCGCAGAATGGGCCAGCGCGTCCTCGAAATGGCGGTGTATCCGCGCCAGCAGATCAGCATTGCCGGCGAAATCGACGCTGACACTGCGGACGACCGGCAAGCGCTCAAGATCGTCATAGGCGACAACCTCGTCGTAAAGCCCGCTTGCCTCGACAAAGCCGACATTGCCCTTTGACGTCAGACCGATGCGGCGCACCTGCGGCGAGGATTGCCGCGCCACGCTTGCCAGCCCCATCGCCGTTTTCGACGAGGCGCTGGTGACGATCAGCTGCTCGGCGCCGAACCAGTCAGCCCCGCGCAGGAAGTATTCGATCAGGAACCCGGTGCGGAACAGCGGGCCGAAGATCATCCGCTCTGCCTCGCGCGCCGGATCATGCTCCGGATCGGCAGCAAGGCGCGTGTAGCTGTTGTAGACCGGGCTCATCGGCTGGCGATAATCGGTGGTGTCGAGGAAACCGCCGGGGGTCACCTTGCCCGGGCGCACATCCAGATGGCTCGCCATCGGCAGATAGCCGTAGACCCGCTCGCCCACGGCGATATCGGGATGGCAGCTTTCGATCACCCGCGCATGGCCCCACATCGGCACGATGCCAAGGCCTTCTGGTGCCGGGAAAAAGTCCCAATATTTGAACCCGTCACCCACCACCGCATAGGTGATGTTGTTGGCAGTAACCGAGAAGCTCTCGACCGCAAGCCGGACCGCGCCGTCTGCCAGCGGGGCTAAGGGGAGCTGAGCCAGCGCGGCTTCACTCAATGCGCCCTTGCGGACGTGGACTTGCACAGCAGTCATCGGCAGTTCCCCTCGCGTATTGCGGGGTTCACACCCGCATCGGCATCAGCACATAAAGCGCACGGCTTGCTTCATTCTCGCGGATCAGAGTCGGCGCGCCGGCATCGGCCAGGTGCAGTTCAACCGTCTCGGCGTCGATCTGGCCGAGGATGTCCTTGAGATAATTGGCGTTGAAGCCGATCTCCATGCTTTCCGCTCGGTAATCGGCCGCGATTTCTTCAGCGGCGGTGCCGTTGTCGGGCGAGGTGACCGAGAGCGTCACACGGTCGTGATCCAGCCCGATCTTGACCGCGCGGGTCTTTTCCGTGGCGATGGTCGCAACGCGGTCCACGCCCGAGAAGAACAGCTTGGGATCGACCTTCAGCAGCTTGTCGTTCGCGGTCGGGATCACGCGGCTGTAATCGGGGAAGGTGCCGTCGATCAGCTTGCTGGTGAGCACCATGCCGCCCTCGCCGCCGAGCGTGAAGCGGATCTTGCTGGCCGAAAGGTCGATCAGGACATTGCTATCGAGCGCTTCTTCGAGGAGCTTGCGCAGCTCGCCCACGGCTTTGCGCGGCACGATCACATCGGGCATCCCGGCCGCGCCTTCGGGCCGCGGAATCGTGAAGCGTGCAAGGCGGTGGCCATCGGTAGCCGCGGCCTTGAGCAGTGGCTCGTCCTCGTCGGTGACGTGCAGGAAGATGCCGTTGAGGTAGTAGCGCGTTTCCTCGGTCGAGATCGCGAAGCGGGTGCGATCGATCAGCTCGGCGAGCAGGCGCGCGGACAGTTCGAAGCTGGTCGGCAGATCGCCTTCGACGATCACCGGGAAATCATCGCGCGGCAGCGTCGGCAGCTTGAAGTTCGAGCGGCCCGCCTTGACTTCCAACCGGTTGTCGCTGGTGGTCAGGCTCACCTGGCTGCCTTCGGGCAGCTTGCGTGCAATATCGAACAAGAGGTGCGCCGAAACCGTGATCGCACCCGGCTGATCCACCGAGGAGGCCGACATCGTCTCGACCACCTGCAGATCAAGGTCGGTCGCCATCACGCGGACGCTGCCGCCGTCGCTGGCGTCGATCAGCACATTCGACAGGATCGGAATGGTGTTGCGCCGCTCCACCACGGATTGAACATGGGAAAGACACCGCAGCAGCGTCGCGCGTTCGATCGTGGCCTTCATCGCTTGTCCCTATCGGTCCTGTGTCTTGCGCCGAGACGAAAGGAATCGCCCTCAAGCGCCGGAAAGTGCGTAAAACCTTAGCGCAGGCGACAATACGGGCAAGTTGGCGGCTTTGCGAGGGGTGACGTGGCTGGGGATAAGGGGGCAAGAACGCCCGCTGATCATCCCAGCATCGCCATCCCGCCGTTCACGTGCAGCGTTTCGCCCGTCACATAGGCCGCCTCGCGGCTGGCGAGGAAGGCAACCGCCGCGCCGATTTCCGCGCCCTCGCCCATCCGGCCCATCGGAATGCGCCCATTGATCGCGGCCTGCTGCTTTTCATCGAGCGCAGCGGTCATCGCGGTGCGGATGAAGCCCGGGGCGACGCAATTCGCGGTGATCCCGCGGCTGGCGACTTCCTGCGCAAACGCCTTGGTCATGCCGGTCAGGCCTGCCTTGGCGGCGCAGTAGTTCATCTGCCCGGGATTGCCGGTGCTGCCCACCACGCTGGTGATGTTGATGATCCGCCCGAACCGCGCCTTCATCATCGGCTTGGCGGCGGCGCGCATCAGGCGGAAGCTGGCTTCAAGGTTGATGCGGATCACCTGATCCCATTCATCATCCTTCATCCGCATCCCCAGATTGTCGCGGGTGATGCCGGCATTGTTCACGAGAATATCCATCGTGCCGAGAGTGTCGAGCATGGCGGGCACCAGCTCTTCGACCTGCGTGGTGTTACCCAGATCGCAGGTGATCTCGACATGGCCATCGTGATCGTGGTGCGGATAGGCTTCGTTGAGCTCATCGCGGAAGGCCCGCAGCTTGGAAGGGTTCGAGCCCGACAGCGCAAGCCGCGCGCCCTGAGAGGCGAGCGCGTGCGCGATGCTCGACCCGATCCCGCCGCTTGCGCCGGTGACAAGGGCATTCATGCCGTTCAGTGAAAACATCACGCGATCTCCTTCGCAAAGGCCTCAAGATCAGCCATCGTCACAAGGCTCGTCACCTGGGCGTCCTTGTCGATCCGGCTGACCATCGGGCCCAATACCTTGCCGCCCAGTTCGACGAAGCTTTCCACGCCGTCCGCCCGCATGGCAAGCACGCTTTCACGCCAGCGCACGCGGCCGGTAACCTGCTCGACCAGCAGCGCGCGTTCGGCCTCGGGATCGGTGACGGCAGCGGCGGTGACATTGGCATAGAGCGGCAGCGTGAAGGCCGCAGGCGGCGTTGCCTCCAGCGCCTCTGCCATGCGCTCGGCAGCCGGTGCCATCAGCGAGGAGTGGAACGGGGCCGAAACGTTGAGGATCATGCCGCGCTTGATCCCGAATTCCTTGACCAGCGCCACTGCCCGTTCGATCGCGCCGGTGTGGCCGGAGATGACGACCTGAGAGGGATCATTGTCGTTGGCGACCTCGCACACCTCGCCCTGCGCTGCGGCCTCGGCCAAGGCCTTGGCCTGATCAATGTCGGCGCCCAGCAGCACCGCCATGGTGCCCTCGCCCAGCGGCACAGCCGCCTGCATCGCAGTCCCACGCAGTTTGAGCAGGCGCGCCGTGTCAGCGAGCCCGAATGCGCCCACGGCACACAACGCGGCATATTCGCCGAGCGAGTGGCCCGCCACGCAATTGGCGGCGGCGGTCAGCTTCACGCCGAAATCCCGCTCCAGCACCCGCAAGGTGGCGATGGCATTGGCCATGATTGCGGGCTGCGCGTTTTCGGTGAGCGTGAGCTGGTCGTCCGGGCCTTCGCGCATCAGCACCGAAAGCTTCTGCTTCAAGGCCTCGTCAACTTCGCCGAACACCTCCCGCGCTGCTGCGCTGGCTTCTGCGAGTTCCACGCCCATGCCGACCTTCTGGCTGCCCTGCCCCGGAAATAGAAACGCGCGCATCATCACCCCGTCTATTTTGATTTTGGGGCGCGCCGCCACGCCTGCGCGGGCGGGCTGGCAAGGCCGAAGGGCACAACCCTGTTGGCAGAATTATGCCCGATCAGCGCGCGGCCGAGATAGGGAATGCCGGCGCGCGCGCACCAGAAGCGGGCGATATCCTCCTCGCCCTGACCGAATTCAACATAGTTTTCCGGTACGTCAGTGATCGCGCCCAGCCTCAGCCCGGCGATCCGCGGCAGGGTTCCGGCAAGGTGGAAGAACATCCGGTCGATCGCATAGAGATGTTCGGCCACTTCCTCGACCATCACCACATGGCCGGTCAGGTCGGGCATCATCGGCGTGCCTGCGATCATCGCCAATGTGATCAGGTTAAAGGCCGCCATGGGCGTCACGCCATCGACGCTCGGCTCAACCCCGCTGGTATCACCGCCGAGCCAGTTGAGCACCCGGCGGATCGCCTCCTTCCCGCCATCCGAGCGCGCGCTGACCGGCATCGAGCCGTGCACGCTCTGGCCAATTCCGTTGCGATAAAGCGCGGCGAGCAGATAGCCCGCATCCGAAAAGCCGACATAGGTCTTGGCCCGCGCGCTCACATTCATCTGCGCCACGGCGGCTTCGGCAATACGGTTCGAGCCATAGCCGCCCTTGGCGAACCAGACGACGTCGAAGGCGGGATCATTGGCGCATTCGAGCAGCGCGGTCAGGCGCCTGAGATCATCGCCGGCAAAGTGGCCTGCGCGTTCAAAGCATTGGTCGTGGAAGGTGACGCGGTGGGCGGGATATTCCGCCGCGACCAGCGCTTCGAGCGCCGCTTGCTGCTCGCGGGTGATCGGCGTGGCAGGCGCGCAGATGGCGATATTCGTCATGCAACGCAGCCTATGGCGCTTGTCAGTGGGCGCGCAAGTCAATAACCAAGCGGCAGATGGAAAACGGGGTCAAAGCCGGGTCGCTTGACGGCCGAGCGCTGTTCTTTTGCGGCATTGGCGGGTCGGGCATGTTGCCTCTCGCGCAGATTGCGCACGGGCTGGGGCATCCGGTCGCCGGATCGGATCGTAGCCGCGATCAGGGCCGCACGCCGGCCAAGTTCCGATGGCTCGAAAACCATGGCTTCCAGCTGTTTCCGCAGGATGGCAGCGGGGTGACCTCGCCCGATCAGGTGCTGATCGCATCCGCCGCGATCGAAAACACCGTGCCCGAAGTCGCCCGCGCAAGCGAACTTGGCTGCGCGCGGTTGAGCCGGGCCGAGCTGCTTTCGGCGCTGTTCAACGATGCGGGCTTCTCGATTGCGGTCGGCGGCACCTCGGGCAAATCGACTGTCACCGGCATGATCGCCTGGATCCTCAGCGAGGGCGGCTACGATCCCACGGTGATGAACGGGGCGGTGATGAAGAACTTCGCCAGCGCCGAAAACCCCTTTGCCAGCGCGCGCATCGGCCGGCCTGATCTGTTTGTCAGCGAAGTGGACGAAAGCGACGGTTCGATCGCGCTTTACCGGCCCACCGTGGGCGTGCTGCTCAATGTCAGCCTCGATCACAAGAGCATCGAGGAATTGCGCGTGCTGTTCGGCAATTTCGTCGCCGCATCAAACTCGGCCGCGATCAATCTCGATAGCCCGGAGGCGTCCTATCTGGTGCCCCGCGCGCGGGAATGCGTGACCTTCGCCATCAGGAACCAGAACGCCGACATCACCATCGAGCCGGACTCGATCGACCAGAGCGAACTGGGCATCCGAGCGGCAGTGATCGACAACCGCAGCCGCGAGGCATTCCCGCTGATCCTGCCGGTGCCGGGGTTGCACAACCTCTCCAACGCGCTGGCCGCCATCGCAGCGGCGAGCGCGGTAGGTATCGCGGTGGGTCATGCAACCTATGCGCTGCGCGGTTTTGCCGGCCTAGCGCGCCGGTTTGACGTGGTCGGCACCTCGCCCGGCGGCATTCCGGTGATCGACGATTTCGGCCACAACCCGGAAAAATGCGCGGCGACCTTGCGCACATTGAAGGCGACCCCCGGACGCGTGATCGCCTTCTTCCAGCCTCATGGCTACGGCCCGCTGCGCCAGATGGGCGCCGAACTCGCCGAAACCTTCGCGCGCGAGCTGGGGCCGGATGACATCACCATCTTCAGCGATCCGGTGTATTTCGGCGGAACGGTTGATCGCAGCGAAGGCAGCGAGCGGATTGTGGCGCTGATCAACGCGGCGGGCGGGCAGGCCGAACACATCCCCGCGCGCGACGATTGCGGCGCGCGCATCGCCGCGCTCGCCCGCCCGGGAGACAGGATCGTGGTGATGGGCGCGCGCGACGATACGCTGACGGAGTTCGCCCAATCGATCCTCGCCCAGCTCCCCTAAGCCGCTACGCCCGGGCCGTCCGCCATGCGCGGATGATGCTCGGTGTGCTGGCGCTTGCGATCATCATGGTCGTGCTGGTTGACCGGCTTTACGGCCATTCCACCCTCGCCTTTGCGGCGGCGATCATGATGCTGGTGATCGCCAATGCACCGATGCTGCGGTTCAATTGCCCGGCTTGCGGCAAAAACCTGTTTTTCCGCGGCGTGCTGGTGGTGCCCTGGCCCAATCGCATATGCAGCGCTTGCGGGCATGATTGCGACAGCGCGAATTCCCAAAATCGCTGATGGCTGAAGCGGGTGCGCGCGGCTAGCTTGGCTCCCATGCACCCCCGCGATTTCTCGCTCGATACGCTGCTGGCCAATTGCGCCGCGCGCCATGCCCACCGGCTAGCCACGGTTGACGGGGCGCAGCGCCTGACCTGGGCCGAGCTTGACGCGCGCGTGACCAACCTTGCCTGCTGGCTGCTGGCGAAGGGCATCGGCCCGGGAGACCGGATCGCGCTGCTGCTGACCGACGGTGCGCCGTTCCTCACCACGCTGCTGGCCTCGGCCCGGATCGGAGCGATTGCCGTGCTGCTCAACTGGCGGCTGGCTCCGGCCGAGATCGCGTGGATTTGCGGCAATGCCGAGCCTGCGATGACCTTCGTCAATCCGCGTTTTTCTGCCCTCTTGGCAGAGGCCGCGGCGGGCGAAGTGCATCAGGTCGACGAACACCACGCAGGCGACGGGTTTTTCGAGACCGCCGTCGCCAGCGCCCATGGCCCCCTCCCCCACGCCTATGATTTCGGATTGAACCTCACGCCCGATCGCCCGCTCTACATGATGTATACCAGCGGCACGACCGGGCGGCCCAAGGGCTGCCTGCAGGCTGTCAGCGCGGTGGCCGCATCGGCCTTGGGCTTTGCGCAACACCGCGGGTTTTCGCAGAGCGAGGTGCTGCTGTCGGTCAATCCGCTGTTCCATGTGGTGGGGATGCAGCAGGTCGCCGCGATGCTCGCTTGCGGCGGCACCAGCGTGTTTGCGGGCCGCGATGACGACAACGCCGCGATCCTCGACCTGCTGCACCGCGAGGCCTGCACCACCACCAGCGCCTTTCCCACCATCTGTTTCCCGTGGCAGGCGATGGAGCCGATCCGCAGCGGCGTGATGCCGCTCACCAATTACACCGGCGGCGCCGGAATGGGCCGCCCGCAGATGTACGAATTTATCGAACGCGAGTGGGACGCGCGGGTGGTCGGCGGCTACGGCCAGACCGAGATCTGCGGCTTTGCGACCTTCATGGACTATGCCGATATGCTCGAAGCGCCCCGCTCGATCGGCTGGACGCTGCCGCACGTCACGATGACCGTGCTCGATCCGGAGGGGCATCACCTCCCTCCCGGCGAGGAAGGCGAACTGTGCCTGCGCGGCCCCTCGGTGATGCTCGGCTACTGGCGCAACCCGGAGGCGAGCGAGGCTGCATTGGGCCACGGCTGGCTGCGCACCGGTGACCTTGGCACGATGGACGAACGCGGGCGCGGCTACCTGCTCGGCCGCGCCAAGGAGCTGATCAAGACCGGCGGCGAAAACGTCTATCCGGCCGAAGTCGATGCGATCTTCGCCGCCATGCCCGAGGTGGCCGACGCGGGCTGCTGCGGCGTGCCCGACAAGCAGTGGGGCGAGGCGGTGAAGGCGTTTGTGGTGCTGAAGCCGGGGATGCACCTGACGCGCGAGGACATCACCGCGCGCTTCAAGGGCCAGATCGCGGGCTACAAGCGGCCGCGCTATATCGAGTTCGTGGACCAGCTCCCGCGCGATCCGATCGGCAAGCTGCTGCGGCGCGAGCTTTCGGCAAGGCCGGTGACGCCGGATCAGGCCGCCTAGCGCGCTTCGAGCGCCTTCCTGCCTTCTTCTTCCCGCGCTAACGCCCGCTGGTATGCCTCCCGCGCCGTAAGCCTTGTGCGGTATTGCTTGAGGCTCTCGGGCACGCCATCGTCCAGCCCGACGCTCTCGGCAAGGATCAGCGCGTAGCCGACGCAGATATCGGCCACCGTAAACCTGTCAGCGCAGAGGAACTCGCGGCCCTCAAGCCGCTGCTCCACCTTCACCAACCGCTTGTGGAACCACTTGGCATAGGCGTGGCCGGCGTCCTGCAATCCCTTGTCCTTCTCGAACAGGCAGAAGCGCATATAGACCGTCTGGGGGAAGGTGATCGTGGCATCGGCGTGGTAGGTGAAGTCGCAATACTCGCCATAGTCGCGCTCGCCCGGGGCAATCGCAAGCGGTGTGTAGCCTTGGCGCGTGGCAAGATAATGCGCGATGGCGCAGCTCTCGGTCATCCGCGTCTCGCCATCCACCAGCATGGGCACCGTGCCGAGCGGGTTCAGCTCCATGTATTCGGGCGCGAGATAGCGCGGCGGGAACGGCAGGATCTTGAGGTCGATCTCCACCCCGGCTTCCTCGGCAGCCCAGGTGGCGCGCAGGCCGCGTGAGCGGGCGCAGGTGTAAAGGACAGGTGTGATCATGGCGCTTGCCTAGTGGGCTTTGTCAGCGCCCACACCCAGCACTTTGTGCAGGACAAAGGCGATGATGCTGCCCAGCACCAGCCCGACCACCGCCGACATCGCAGTCGCGGTCAGCCAGCCCAGCACGCCGCCGGCCGAGCCTGTCATTTCGTGCACCGCGTGCTCTGCCGCATGGATCGGGCCATAGAGCCCGTCCCAGCCAAGCTTGTGCAAGCTATCGACAACGATGTGACCGCCCACCCACAGCATCGCCACAGTGCCGACAATCGACAACGTGGTGAGCAGCTTGGGCACGAACCGCAACAGGAAGCGTCCGAACGCCTGCTGGGCCGCCTGCGCCTGCTTGGTGAGGTGCAGCCCGATATCATCAAGCTTCACAATCAGCCCGACCGCACCGTAAACCGCCACCGTTACCGCGACGGCGACCAGAGCGAGCACCGCGCCGCGCATCACCAGCGTCTCGTCGGCGACCTCAGCCAAGGCAATTGCCATGATCTCGGCCGACAGGATGAAGTCGGTGCGGATCGCCCCGCCCACGCGCTCGTTTTCGAAGGCGACCGGATCGGTGATTTCGTCCTCGAGCGTTTCGCCGTGTTTGCCGAAACCGAGCTTCTCCATGACCTTCTCTGCGCCTTCATAGGCGAGGAACGAACCGCCCAGCAGCAACAGCCAGACAATCGCGGCAGGCAGAAACTCGGACAAAAGCAGCGCCGCCGGCAGCAGGAAGACGATCTTGTTTTTCAGGCTGCCCTTGGTGATCTTCCAGATAATCGGCAGCTCGCGCGCCGGGGAAAGGCCGGTGACGTAGCTCGGCGTCACCGCCGCATCGTCGATCACCACGCCGGCCGTCTTGGTGCCCGCGCGCCCTGCGGCAACGGCAACATCGTCAATCGAAGCCGATGCCGCCTTGGCGATCACCGAAATATCATCGAGCAGCGCGACCAGTCCTGATGGCACAGATAAACCCCTTTGTTGCGAATCGCTCAACCTGAACCGCCCGCCTGCCCGTCCGGTTCCCGCGCGACAAGACTTGCAATTGCACACCAAAGCTGTAAGGGCCCGCGCTTCGCTTGGGAACCGCCCTGCGAAGTATCGAAGAAAGCCGGAGGGGCCCCGTTCATTCGGAACGGATCAGCCAGCGATCGGCATGGTAGTGAAAGGACGCGAGATGGCTCTCTACGAGCACGTCTTTCTCGCACGTCAGGATCTGAGCCAGGCTCAGGTTGACGCGCTGGCGGCGCAAGCCACCGAAATCGTCGAGGCCGGCAACGGCAAGGTCACCAAGACCGAGACCTGGGGCCTCAAGTCGCTCGCATACAAGATCGAGCGCAACCGCAAGGCGCATTTCGTGCTGCTCAACATCGAAGCCCCCGGCTCGGTTGTTGCTGAGCTCGAGCGCCAGACCCGTATCAATGAAGACGTCATCCGCTACATCACCATCCGCGTGGAAGAGCACGAGGAAGGCCCCAGCGTGATGATGCGCAAGAACGAACGCGAGCGTAAGCGCCGCGAAACCCGTGAGGAGCGCGACTGATGGCACGCCCGTTTTTCCGCCGCCGCAAGTCCTGCCCGTTCGCGGCCAAGGACGCCCCGAAGATCGATTACAAGGACGTGCGCCTGCTGCAGGGCTTCATGTCCGAGCGTGGCAAGATCGTGCCGTCGCGCATCACCGCCGTTTCGGCGAAGAAGCAGCGTGAACTGGCCCAGGCGATCAAGCGCGCCCGCCAGATCGGCCTGCTTCCCTTCATCGTGAAGTAAGAGGAGAAAGACCATGGATATCATTCTCCTCGAACGCATCGAGAAGCTCGGTTCGATCGGTGACGTTGTCACTGTGAAGGACGGCTACGCCCGCAACTTCCTGCTCCCGCAGAAGAAGGCCCTGCGCGCCAACGAAGCCAACAAGAAGGTCTTCGAAGCCAACCGTGACCGTCTGGTCACCGAAAACGCCGAACGCCGCTCCGCTGCCGAAGCGCAGGGTGAGAAGGTTGCAGGCGCAGAAGTGGTGCTGATCCGCG
This sequence comes from Erythrobacter sp., assembly GCA_023653115.1. GTDB lineage: Bacteria > Pseudomonadota > Alphaproteobacteria > Sphingomonadales > Sphingomonadaceae > Erythrobacter. The sequence goes on along the minus strand of JAMNXO010000001.1, from coordinate 387,116 downwards.
CTGCCTCGAACGCCGGCCAGCTGTATGGTTCGGTCAGCGTGCGCGACATCGTGTCGGGCCTCGCCGATCAGGGCCATGTCGTTGACAAGCGCATGGTGATCCTCGGCGCGCCGATCAAGAACATCGGGATGCACAACGTGACCGTTGCCCTGCACCCCGAAGTGCGCGTGACGGTGAAGGCCAATGTCGCCCGTTCGGACGACGAAGCCAAGCTGCAGAGCGAAGGTGTGGATGTGCTAGCCGCGATGTTCGAAGACGAACAGCGCGCGATCGAGGAACAGGCCGATGCCACCCGCATCGAAGCCAACCTCGAGCCGGGCGAAATTCCGGCCGAGCTGCTCGACGAGAGCGACGACGCCTGATCCTTGCGATCATGCTGCAAGCGCAAGGGGCGCGGGGATCGAATGCGATTCCCGCGCCCTTCTTGTAAACAGCGCCCGCACACGCGAAGATGCTGACACAGAACAATAACAAGAAAGGAGCAGAACAACTGCCATGATCGACATTCCCGCCATTCTCGCCCAGCTGCAGCAACATTATGACGACGCGGTGCGCAGCTTGCGCGACGACGTGATCGCCTATGGCCGCGACGGCACGATGCCGCCGGCAAGCAAGCGCGAGGATGGCAGCTATGCCTATCCTCAGATCACCTTGCGCTATGCCGGTGTCGGCGCGCCGCGCGATCGCAGCCGCGCTTTCGGCCGGCTGGAGATGCCCGGCACCTATTCGACCACCGTCACCCGGCCCGATCTCTTCGCGCACTACCTGACCGAACAGCTCCAGCTGATCGCCGCCGAATACGAAATCGAAGTGACGGTCGAACGGTCGCACCAGGAAATCCCCTTCCCCTATGTGCTCGATGGCGAGGCGGGTGCAGCGATGGTCGGCATCGCGCCGCAGGATATCGCGGCGCACTTCCCCTCGACCGATCTTGCCCTGATCGGCGACGAGTTGGCCGACGGGATCGAGATCGACGGCGATCATGATATGCCCCTGTCGCTGTTCGATGGCCTGCGCACCGATTACTCGCTGGCCCGCCTCAAGCATTACACGGGCAGCGAAGTGAGCGATTTTCAGGACTTCATCCTGTTCACCAACTACCACCGCTATGTCGATGAGTTCGTCAACTGGGGGGCAACCCAGATCGGCCAGCACGGCTATGTCGCGCTGACGGGTGCGGCCGGCCTCGATATCCGCGAGCCGACCGCCCACGCGCAGGACCAGCTCAACGACACCGCATGGCGCCGCCACCAGATGCCGGCCTATCACCTGATCCGCGAGGACGGACGTGGGATCACGCTGGTCAATATCGGCGTCGGCCCCTCCAACGCCAAGACCATCTGCGATCACCTTGCGGTGCTGCGCCCGCATGCGTGGATGATGATCGGCCACTGCGGCGGCTTGCGCTCGACCCAGAAAATCGGCGACTTCGTGCTCGCCCACGCCTATCTGCGCGACGATCACGTGCTCGATTGCGTGCTTCCTCCCGAAGTGCCGATCCCGCCGATTGCCGAAGTGCAGCAGGCGCTGGCGCTGGCTGCGGAGGACGTTTCGGGCGTGCAAGGCGCCAACCTCAAGCAGCGGATGCGCACTGGCACCGTGGTCACCACCGATGATCGCAATTGGGAGCTGCGCTACTCCTCGTCCGCCAAGCGCTTTTCGCAGAGCCGCGCGATCGCGATCGACATGGAAAGCGCGACCATCGCCACCCAGGGTTACCGCTTCCGGGTGCCTTACGGGACGCTGCTATGCGTCTCGGACAAGCCGCTGCACGGCGAAATCAAGCTGCCGGGGCAGGCCAACAAGTTCTATGAAGAGGCCATCGCGGCGCACCTGCAGATCGGCATTGTCGCCTGCTCAGCGCTGCGCGACGAGGGCGACCGGCTCCACAGCCGCAAGCTGCGCGCGTTTAACGAACCGCCGTTCCGCTAGGGAACGGCGGCCGCGCCGCGCGGCTTACAGATCGTCCTTGCCGCCGGTGAGTTCGATTTCCTTGTCATCGGCGCTTTCCGAGACAATCGCGATGACCGTCTCGAGCTGGCTGGCCGAGATCGAGTCGAACACCTTGGCGACGTAATAGACCACGCCGCCGCGGATTTCCCAGCTGCCCAGCTTGGTCTTGCCCGAGGCTTCGAGCAATTCGAGCGCCTTGGCGCCGGTGATATCGTGATCCTTGACGATAGCGGCCGGCGCGAACACCTCGCGAACGGTCATCCCGCCGACTTCCTCGGTGCGGCCCGAAATGAACACGATCTGCGAACGGCCTTCGTTCGACCAGCTGATGCCGAGCTTGTAATCGCCGTCCTCGTCAACCTCGAAGGCAATGCCCTTCTCCTTGAGCCGGTCGTCAACGCTGCGGCTTTGCGCAGACGCCGGCGCCGCTGCAGCCAGCGCGAGGCCGGCAAGAGCAAGGGCCACGGGCGAGGAAAGATTGCGTGCGATCATGCAGGAGACTCCGGTTGGCGCAAAGCAGGCGCGAGGCCGTCCTAACCGAGAATGCAGCGCCAACCTTGGAATAATTCGCCACGGGGTGACGCGCGAGACCCGTTGGGTTAGCCTTGCGGTTCCCGAACAGCGAGACACCCGCCATGCCCAGCCCCAACCGCTCCCGCTCGATTGCCGGCCGCGTTGCCATCATCACCGGAGCGGCCAGCGGCATGGGCCGCGCCACCGCGCGCCTGTTCGCAGCCGAAGGCGCCCGCGTGGCGGTGATCGACCTTGATCAAGCCGCCTGTGAGGCTGTCGCTGCCGATTGCGGGCCGGATGCACGGTCATACGCGCTCGATGTCGCCGATGGCGCGGCGATTACGCGGGTCATCGCGCAGATTGCCGAGGATTTCGGCGGGATCGACATTCTGGTGAACAATGCCGGAGTGTCGAGCTTCTGCGGCCTTGATGATCCGGCTTACGAGGAAATCTGGACCCGCGCGCTGGCTGTGATGCTGACCGCACACCAGCGCATAGTGCGCGCCGCCCTCCCCCATCTGCGTCAGAGCGATGCAGCGCGGATCGTCAACATCGCCTCGACCGAAGGCCTCGGTGCGACCCCCGGTGATACGCCCTATGTCGCGGCCAAGACCGGTGTGATCGGGCTGACGCGCGGCCTCGCAGTCGATCTCGGCCCTGAGGGCATCACGGTCAACTGCATCTGCCCCGGCCCGATCCGCACCGCAATGACCGATGCTGTGGCCGAGGAGCACAAGACCATCTTCGCCAAGCGCCGCACCGCGCTCCGCCGCTATGGCGAACCGGAGGAAGTCGCGCACATCACCCTGTCACTGGTGCTCCCCGCAGCGAGCTACATCACCGGGGTCGCGATCCCTGTCGACGGCGGGTTGATGGCGCGGAATGCGTGAGGGGCGCTATTGCTCGAGCGAGACCGGGGTGAAGCCGTTGCGCAGCGCCATCTCGTCGAACAACGCATCGCAGAGGCGTTTTTCCGCCTCGCAGCGCATCGCCATGGAGGCGCGCGAAGTGTCCTGCCCCGTCGGTTCCACCCAGCGCTTGACGACCGAAGGATAGGTCGACGCGCCCTCGGGTGCGAAGGACCAGATCGAATAGCTGGCCTGATCCATAATTACGGTCCAGCCGTTCTCGACCTTGGTCTCGATGCCCTCCCGCGCCGAAACGGCGGCACGGGCTTCGGCGACGCTGCGATACTCGATCCCCTCGGCGAGGGTTTCGGGCAGAGGTTCGGGGGAGTAATTGCGACAATTGCGCGCGATCAGCCGCCACACGAGCAGCGCCTGCAATTCGCTGTGCTGGCCGGCAATTTGAGCGAAGGCCTCGTTATCGAGCACGTTCTCTTCGAAGTGCGTGATCGTGAACCCGTCTGCGCCGGGCGCCTGATGAAGAATGGTATAGCCGCAAAAACGCTTTGCCTTGGCGAAGACGGCGCTGGCATCGATCGCAACGAACGTGCCGGGATAGGGCACGCCGAGACCATCCTTGGTCCATGTGAGCTTAATGAGATCGCGTGAAACCAGCTTTCCGCGCGCGGCGGCGGACTGCGCCCGATCCGCGCGGAACCGCTCAAGCGGATATTGCGCCCGCAAGCCTGCGCCGATCATGGCATAGGCCGCATCGTAATCGTCCGCCGCGACGAGGTCGTTGAAGCGCTGCAAGGTCGCCAGCGCCTCGGCCTCAAGCTGCTCGCTCGGTATCCAGCCCGGCGTCGAACCCTGCGTGATATTGACCTCGCGCGGCTTGTCTTGCCCGGCGACAGGAGTGCCGACAAGCAGGGCCAGTGCGAGTGCCGCGATCCCAACTTTCACCGACAATTCTCCTCAGAAAATCAGGAGTCTAGCGTGCGTGTCTGGCTGCGTCGAGCGGCAGCGCGCCCCTAGCCCCGCCCCTTGGTTTTGGTCTGACCGTCCTTGGCGTTGGCGGCGATGAAGTCGATGATCTGGCCGGCGATGTCCTTGCCGGTCGCACTCTCGATGCCTTCGAGGCCGGGCGAGGAATTGACCTCCATGATGACGGGGCCATGATTGCTGCGCAGCATATCCACGCCGCACACGTTCAGCCCCATGCGCTTGGCTGCGCGCACAGCGGTGGAGCGTTCCTCCGGCGTGATCTTGATCACCTGCGCGCTGCCGCCGCGGTGGAGGTTGGAGCGGAATTCGTCCGGCGCGCCGGTGCGCTTCATTGCGGCCACCACCTTGCCACCCACCACCAGCGCGCGGATATCCGTGCCGCCGGCTTCCTTGATGAATTCCTGCACGAGGATGTTCACATTTGCCCCGCGGAAGGCCTCGATCACCGACTTGGCGCTGCTCATGGTCTCGGCGAGCACCACGCCGATGCCCTGCGTGCCTTCAATCAGCTTGATCACCACCGGCGGGCCTTTAACGGCCTTGATAATCTCCTCGGCGGCCTTGGGATCATTGGCATAGGCCGTCAGCGGCAGGCCGAGCCCGTGCTTGGCGAGGATCTGGAGGCTGCGCAGCTTGTCGCGACTGCGGCCGATGGCGACGCTCTCGTTCAGCGACCACACGCCGCGCATTTCGAACTGGCGCAGGATCGCAAGGCCGTAGTTCGTGATCGAGGCCCCGATGCGGGGGATCACCGCGTCGTATCCCGCCACCGGCGCGCCGTTGTAGAACACCTCGGGCCGGTGACTGGCGATATGCACCGTGCAGCGCAGCGTGTTGAGAATGTCGAGGGTGTGACCGCGCGCTTCGGCAGCCTCCTTCAGGCGCCGGTGCGAATAAAGATTGGGATTGCGCGCCAGCATCGCGATTTTCATGGGAGGCCTTTCAATACCGGCGTTCTACCGGCGGGTGCGCCCCATATCCGCATTCGGCGGGGATTGCAGCCACGAATGACCACTATCTACCACCATCCGGCGCCTGAGCGCGGTGCGCCCGATCAGCATCGGGAACTGCATCTGGGAACGATCCGCCAGGCTGATTTCCGCCCTGAAGGTGAGATTACCGATAGAGAGCGGCGTCTTTATGACAAACCGCTCCTGGCTCTCGCCGTTGGAACTGGTGATGCCGCGCACATCGACATGCACCGCCTCGCAATTGTGGCGCACCCCGTCCCAGTCGACCGCGAAGCGCACGAAGCGTTCGCCATCGCGCAGGAAATCCTCGAGCACGATCGCGTGGAGCGAAGACGTGCGCGCGCCGGTGTCGATCTTGGCGGGAATGCCGGCAAGGCCGAGTTCGGGCAGGTTGACGAGCTCACGCCAACCAACGACCAATGGGGGCTTCGCCTGCTTCAAGGCAGGATCGCCATCCCGTCCCCGCCCTCGCCGCCCGGCAGGCGGCGCAGCACGGTGCCGCTGGCGTAATCGACCTCGGCCACCGTATCGCTGGCTGTTTCGGCGACATAGATGCGCTTGCCGTCGTCCGACCACAGGATGGTGACCTGGAAGCGTGCCTGCGCCTCTGCGGGGCCGGAGACAGCGATGGTGCGGATCACCTTGGCCGTGGCGGTGTCGATCACGCTGAGGCTGCCGTCCTGCAGGTCGGAGGTGACGGCAACATCGCCTTGCGGGCGCACCGCGATGCGCAAGGGGAAGCGGCCTGTGGCAACCGTTGCGCGCACCTCCATCGTCTGCGGATCGAGCGCAAAGGCCTGATTGGAGCCGCGCGCCGAGACCCACAGCGTGCTGCCATCAGGCGAAAGCGATATGCCCTCCGGCTCCTCGCCCACGGTCACGGACAGCGGCGCGCGGCGGGTGCGCAGGTCGATCCGCGTGACCGTGCGCGAGCCGAGATCGGTGGTCCACGCGGTGCGCGCATCGGGGCTGACAGCGAGCATATGGCTGCCGTCCTTGCCAGTGGCGAATTCAAACACCTCGCGCGTTTCGGCGAGCGGGGTGCGGAGCCAGAAGATCGAACGCCGCCCCTCGGCCGTGGCGTAGAGATCACCGCTCGGGTGCCACACGATGCCGTGCGGGCGGGCATTGGCGCCCAAATCGATACTGGCGACCCGTGCGAGGCTGTCGGTGCGGAAGATGTCCACGCTCGTCCCGCCATAGCAGGCGAGCGCCACGTGCTGCCCGTCAGGCGACGTCGCAAGCTCGTGAGGGTTGGTGCAGCTCGGCAGGCGCAGCACCTCCTTGCCGGTGGTAAGGTCAACCTTGGAGAGCGTATTGCCGCGCTTGGCCGCGACAAACAGTGTCGGTGCCATGGCCTCAGCGCCCGCCTCTGCCGGCCCGGTCACCGGCGCGCAGGCGGCCAGCGATAGGGCGCCGACGCCCGCGAGCATAGCGATCAATTTCATGGTGTTGGCTCCCCCGCGACGCCCGAATGACAATTCTGACCGTGTCTGGACTGCACCGCGGCGCGAATCAAGCGGCGAGGAACCGCACGATCCCCTCGCCCAGTTCGGGCTTGGTCGCACTGTCGAGGTGGCCGCCGGGGACTTCCTCATAGGTGGCATCGGGCAGGAGCGCCGCCAGATCGCGGGCCGAGCCATTGTCCTGATCGTTCTCGCCGCAGATCACCAGCGTCGGGCAGGCGATGTTGGCGAGCCCCGCCAGATCGAGATCCTCGAACGCACCGAGCAACAGCTTGGCCGCGACCCGGTCCACCCCTTGCGACTTCAGGAACTGGCGCGAGAGCCACGCCGGATCGTCGCGCGTGATGGTGTCGAACTCGTCGATCACGCGGGTGAAGAAGCCCGCGCGGCGTGTCCAGTCAGCGAGGCCCGAAACACCCATGCCCGCCAGCACCAGTTTGCGCGGGGCGAACACACCGTTTGCGCAGCCATGCACCGCAGTGCGCGCACCTAGCGAGAAGCCGACGAGGTCATATTCGCCCTCCTCCAGCCCGAGGTGATCGATCAGCGCCGCAACATCGCGCACCAGCACGCCGGGGGGATAGGCGGCGGCGTCCTGCGGAGCAGCGCTGGCGCCGTGAACGCGGAAATCGGGCATGATCGCGCGTAAGCCGGCCGCCGCGAGCCGCTCGGCATGGCCCCATTTGATCCAGTTCATGTGCGCACTGGAAAACAGCCCGTGGAGCAGGATCACCGGGGCGCCCTCGCCCTCGGTATGCACTGCGATAGCCGTGCCGTCGAAGCTGGTGAAAGTCTCGGTCATCCGCGGCGCTCCAGCCCCATTTGCTCCATCCGCCAGCGCGCCATCTCGATCCGGTCCTGCCCGAAGAAGGGTTCGCCATTGAACACCAGTGTCGGGACGCCCCAATGACCGGCGGCTTCAAGCGCGGTCTGATTGGCGGCGATTTCGGCGTCGAGTGCGGCGGCATCGGACTGCGCCTCGCCGTCGAGCGCGGCAAAGTCCAGCCCCGCCCGCGCCGATGCTCCGGCGAGATGATCGCCTGTGTGCCAGTCATCAATTGTGCCCGACCAGATCACCCGCGAAACCTCGTCGGCAAATGCCAGACCTGCCCCGCGTCGCTCGGCCGCCTGCCCGAGCCTGCACAGGCGATGGATATGCGGCTGATCGGCTGCGATCTCTCGCGTAGAAAGGTTCTGCACCACGGGATCGGGGCGCGGCCAGCGATAGGGAATGCCCATCATCTGCGCGCTGCGGGCTGCATCGATGAAGATGTAGCGCCCGACATGGGGATTGCCGGTAAACAGGATTGCAGGATCACGGATTGCGATCGGCAGCACGGTGCGCAGGGCGATCGTCAGATCACATTCCGCCGCCAGCGCCCGGTAGCGCCCCACCGCGAGATAGGAATAGGGCGAGCGGAAACTGAAGAACAGGTCGGCATGAAGGGTCATGCCCTGCGTGCTAGCGCGGTTCGCGGCGCGGGGCCAGCGGGCGCTTGAAGATACTAAGCCTGCTTATTATAAGGGCACGCATGAGTATCGCCACCGGTTACCGACTCGCCGACAATTCGCGCCAGCTGCGCCGCCTGTTCGATGCACGGGTGCGCGGGCTTGGCATCACCGGCCCGCAGGCGCGGCTGCTGCTTGCGCTTGAGCGGCACCCGAGAGAGAATCAGGCCTTCTATGCCGAGCGGCTGGAGATCGAGCCGATCACCCTCACCCGTATTGCCGACCGGCTCGAGGACGCCGGCTGGATCGAACGCCAGAGCGATCCGGCAGACCGGCGTGCGCGCATCCTTCACCTCACCGACAAGAGCCGCGGGATCGTCACCGCCTTGCGCGCCAGTGTCGAGGCGCTGTTCGATGATATGCTGCACGGCTTCGATGCCGCCGAGCGCGCCAGCTTTGCGGGAATGCTCGATCGCATCGCCGCCAATCTCGCCGCAGCCCGGCTGCCGGAGGTGGCCAATGGCTGAAGCCGATCCCGCCATCACCCGCGACAGCGCAAGCGAGACCCCCGCTTCGCCTGTCCGCAAGCCGTGGGGCCGCTGGGCGCTGATGCTGGCGGTGCCGTTGGCGCTCGCAATCGGCGCGCTGATCTATTGGCAGAGCCTTGCCGGCGAGGTGTCCACCGACAATGCCTATATCAAGCAGGACATGGTCGCTGTCAGCGCCGAAGTCGGCGGGCGAATTGTCGAGGTGCTGGTGGCCGATGGATCGCAAGTGGCCGCGGGCGACCTGTTGTTCCGGATCGATCCCGAGCCCCTCCGCTTGCAGATTGCCGAGGCCGATGCCGCAATCGCCAGCGCACAGGCGAACGTGATTGCGCTGAGCAACTCCGCCGATCTCACCGGCACTGATATTTCTGCCGCGCAAAAGGACGTCGGCTTTGCCGCAGCGCGGTTTGAACGTGTGCGGGCGCTGCGCGAAAAGGGCTTTTCCACCAAGGCCGATTACGAGGCCGCCGAGCAGGCCCTGGCGCAGGCGCGCGAAGCGGTGCGGCAGGCTGAGGACCGCCAGCGCGAGGCGCGTGCAAGGCTCGCCACCGGGGCGGCAGTGCCCGGGGTCAACCCGCAGGTTGCCGCTGCACAAGCACAGCGCGCCAGCGCCGAACTCGCGCTGCGCCGCACCGAAGTCCGCAGCCCTGCCGCGGGGCGCATCGCGCAGGCCGAACGCTTGCAGCTTGGCCAGCAAGTTGTGCCCAACTTGCCGGTGCTGACACTGGTGCGCTCCGGTTCGACCTATGTGGAAGCCAATTTCAAGGAGACCGATCTGGCTGACATGGCGATCGGCCAGCGCGCCGAAGTGCGCTTCGATGCCTATCCCGATCTGGTTCTGAAGGGCCGCGTCGTTTCGATTGGCGCCGGCACAGGCGCGGAGTTTGCCGTGCTCCCGGCCCAGAATGCGACCGGCAACTGGGTCAAGGTGACGCAGCGCGTGCCGGTGCGCATCGCCATGGAAGGCACCAGCCCGCGCCAGCTGATCGCGGGCCTTTCGAGCGAGGTCACCGTCTTCACCGACAATCGCGGCGCGCGCTGAGATGGCCAGTCAGGCCGCGCCGGCTGCAACCGCGCCGTTGCCTCCTGCCCGCGATCTGCCCGAGCTCACAACCGGCAATTACCCGCTGATGATCGTCGGGGTGATGGCGGCCTCTCTGCTGCAGATCCTCGACACCACAATCGCCAACGTGGCGCTGCCGCATATGCAGAGCTCGCTGGGCGCAACGGTGGACACCGTGACATGGGTGCTAACCAGCTACATCATCGCCTCGGCGGTGGCGCTGCCGATCACCGGTTGGCTGGCCGACCGGATCGGCGCACGGCGGCTGTTCATCGGGTCGGTGACGGGGTTCATCCTCGCCTCGATGCTGTGCGGGCTGGCGCAGAACCTTGAGGAGATGGTCGCCTTCCGCGCGCTGCAAGGCGTTGCAGGTGCGTTCATTGCGCCTTTGAGCCAGGCCTTCATGCTCGATGCCACTCGCCCCAGTCGCCACCCGCAGATCATGGCGATCTGGGGCATGGGGATCATGATTGGCCCGATCCTTGGCCCGATCCTCGGGGGCTGGCTGACCGAGACGGCGAACTGGCGCTGGGTGTTCTTCGTCAACCTGCCGGTGGGCCTTGCCTCGCTGGCGCTGCTGATCGCCTTTCTGCCCGCCCGCCCGCGGCGCGAGCGGCGGTTCGACATCACCGGCTTTGTGCTGCTGGCCGTGGCGTTGGCGGCGTTCCAGTTGCTGCTCGATCGCGGCGCGCAGGCCGACTGGCTCGCCTCGGCCGAAATCTGGGTCTACCTGCTGCTGACCCTGTCGGCGACGTGGATGGTGGTGGTCCACTTCGTCACCGCCAAGGCTCCGATGTTCGAGCGCGCGCTATTCGCCGATCGGAATTTCGCCATCGCGCTAGGCTTCATGGTGGTGATCGGGATCGTGATGTTCGCGGTGATGGCACTGCTGCCGCCGATGTTGCAGACCCTGTTCGGCTACGGCGTGATCGACACCGGAATCGTCTTGATGCCGCGCGGGGTCGGAATCCTGATCTCGATGCAGCTATCCGGCCTGATGATGCGCCGCGGAATCGATGCGCGCCCGGTGGTGGCGAGCGGCTTTGTGATCTGCGCCTTTTCGCTGTGGCAGATGGCGCATTGGTCGCTCAGCGTCGATGAGGCGCACGTGATCATCAGCGGCCTGTTGCAGGGGCTGGGCATGGGGCTGGTGTTCATTCCCCTGCAGGTGAGCGCCTTTGCGACGCTCAGCCCGGCGCTGCGCACCGATGGATCGAGCCTGCTCAATCTGTTCCGATCCCTGGGCGCTTCGGCCGGGATTTCGTGGATGACCGTGCTGCTCGCCCGAAACATCCAGACCGCCCACGCCGATCTCGCCAGCCATGTGACAGCGGCCACGGGAAGCCTGGTCGATGTCTCCGCCGCCGACCGGTTTCAGGCACTGGGCGATGTGGCGCTCAGCCTCGTCGATGCCGAAGTCAACCGGCAGGCGGCGATGATCGCCTATGTCGATGATTTCTGGCTGATGATGTGGATCACGCTCGCCGCCGCCCCGCTCGCCTTCCTGATGCGCGGGAACACGGGGCGTGCAGGCACGCCGGTGGTGTTGTCGGAATAGGCCGCCTCAGCGGAAGAAGCACTGCGTCCCGGCGTAGAGCATTTCCACCTTGTCGGCGGTGATGAACCCGCCGATCCGCTCGCCCAGCGCGAATTCCTCGCCCAGGGTGCTGCCTTCGACTGCGGCATAGCCGGGCGCGGCCTCGGCCACATTGCGCGCGCTACCCACCTGCACGTCGCCTGCCAGCTTCACTGTCCCCGTCGGCGGAGTGTCGCCATCCTGAGCAAGGTGCCAGTTCCACCCGACCATCCGGCCTTCCTGGAAATGCACGGTCAGCCCGCCGGCAAAATCGGTGAAGGTCACCGGGCCTGCACCGCATTCATTATTCGCGCCTGTGCGCAGCACCGGCCCGAGCGATTTTGCGAGCGCGGTTTCGACTTCCTGCTGTCCGGCAGCAAAGAAGAACGCCTCGGATCCGGCCGCCAGCCCTTCGGAGCGCAGCTCGACGGCGTTGGCAGCAATCGGCGCCTTCTCCACCTCGCCCTGCTGGCGTTCGACCGGACTCGGCACAGTGCCGCTGTCGCAGCCTGCCAGAGCCACAGCGCCGGTGAGAGCGAGGAGAGCCAGCCGCATCGCGCCTATCCCTTCTTCAGGTGACGGCGGCCGAGCAGTTCGGCGATCTGAACCGCGTTCAATGCCGCGCCCTTGCGCAGGTTGTCCGAGACGCACCACAGCGTGATGCCGTTCTCGACCGTCGGGTCTTCACGCACGCGGCTGACGTAGGTGGCGGCATCGCCGACACATTCGACCGGGGTGATATAGCCGCCGTCCTCGCGCTTATCGATCAGCATCACGCCGGGCGCCTCGCGCAGAATGTCCATCGCCTGCTCGGCCGAAATCTCGTTCTCGAACTCGATATTCACCGCCTCGGAGTGGCCGACGAACACCGGCACGCGCACGCAGGTGGCATTCAGCTTGATCTTGGGATCGAGGATCTTCTTGGTCTCGACCACCATCTTCCATTCTTCCTTGGTCGAACCGTCATCCAGGAAGCTGTCGATGTGCGGGATCACATTGAACGCGATCTGCTTGGTGAACTTGGCGGGCTCCACCGGATCGCCGACGAAAATGGCGCGGCTCTGCTGGAACAGCTCGTCCATTCCCGCCTTGCCCGCGCCGGAGACCGATTGATAGGTCGAGACGACCACGCGCTTGATGGTGGCAAAATCATGCAGCGGCTTCAGCGCGACGACCAGCTGCGCGGTCGAGCAGTTGGGGTTGGCGATGATGTTGCGCGCGGTGTAGCCGTCGATCGCGTCGGGGTTCACTTCCGGCACCACCAACGGCACATCGGGGTCCATACGATACAGCGATGAGTTGTCGATGACGATACAACCAGCCGCCGCCGCCTTGGGAGCATATTCCTTGGCCGGGCCGGAGCCTGCCGCGAACAGCGCAATGTCCCAGCCAGCCCAATCAAAATGCTCGATATTCTTGCACTTGAGCATCTTGCCGGTGTCACCGAATTCCACCTCGGTGCCGACCGAACGGCTCGAGGCGACCGCAGCCACCTCGTCGCACGGGAACTCGCGCTCGGCGAGGACCTGCATCATCTCGCGTCCGACATTGCCGGTCGCGCCGACCACTGCCACCCGGTAACCCATAAGAACTCCCGAAAAATCCAAGGACCGCCGTCACCCTGAACTTGTTTCAGGGTCCATCGTGCCGTCCACGCCGCTGCTCTATGGTGCGGGATGGATGCTGAAACAAGTTCAGCATGACGAATAGCTATGTTTCCGAGCGAAACTACTCAGGCGGCGTCACCCCGCGCGCTTCGAGGAAGCGGAAAATGCTGTTCCACACGTGCGGGCCGATCTTCTCCCCGCCGACACGGTGGGTGTAGCCGGGGTAGAGCATCATTTCGAACGGCACGTTGTTTTCCTGCAGGACCGAGATCAATTCGGACGAGTTTTCGAACACCACATTGTCGTCCGCCATGCCGTGGATCAGCAGCAAGGGATCGCTGATCTTGGTGGCGTCGGGGATCGCGCTGGCCTTTTCGTAAGCCTCGGGCACCTCGCGCGGATCGCCCATGTAGCGTTCGGTGTAATGGGTGTCGTAAAGCTCCCAGCGGGTCACCGGCGCGCCGGAAATGCCCGCCGCATAAAGTCCCGGATCGGCTTCGAGCTGCTTCAGCGTCATGTAGCCGCCATAGGACCAGCCATAGATCGCGACCTTGTCGGGATCGACGAAATCGAGGGCCTTCAGGAATTGCGCTCCGGCCTTCTGGTCGCGCACCTCGGCCCCGCCCATCGCGCGGTAGAGCGGTTGTTCGAAGTCCACGCCGCGATGCGCCGATCCGCGATTGTCGAGCTGGAACCAGATATAGCCCTTGTCGACGATCGCCTGCGCCAGCGCCCCGCCCCAGCCCCTGGTCACCGTCTGCGGGCCTGGTCCGCCATAGTGCTGGAAGAACACCGGATAACGCTTGCCCGGTTCCATCTTCGGCTTGAGCATCATCCAGTGCAGCGGTGTGCCATCCTCGGCGGCAATCGTGCCGTATTCGGGCGTGACATGGCTGGCGAGGAAGGGCGCATAGGGATGCTCGCCCGCCACCGCATTCTCCTCGATCCACGCGACCTGCTTGCCGTCTGGCGTCGCCAGATAGGATTGCGGCGGCTGGTTGGGGCTTGAGCGCGTGACGTAGAGCAGCCGCCCCTTCCCATCCATGCTCGCGCCGTTGGTGAAGGCGGGATCGGTCAGCAGTTCGGGCTCGCCCGTGCCGTCAAGCCGCGCACGGTAGATCTGCTGGGTCAGCACATCCTTGGCCGCCTGATAGGTGAAGGTGCCCGCCGCCTCGTCCACGCCCACCAGCGTGGTGGTGGGCGCGGTGCCGCGGGTCAGCTGGGTCCATGTGCCGCCGGCGTAATGGTAGAAATGGCCGTAGCCGTCGCGCTCGGACCACCACAGCAGGCTGCCGTCCTTGAGGAAGCGGTAATTGTCCGACAGGTTCACCCAGTAATCGGGCCGCGCCGCTGCTTCGGTGAACCACACGGTGCTCGCCCCCGTGACGGAATCGACCCTGAGCACATCGATCTTGGTCTGTGCGCGGTCCTGCCGCTGCACATAGATCGCGCTGCCATCCGGCGCCCAGTCGACGCGGGCGACGTAGATATCGAAATCGAGTCCGAGATCGACCTTCACGCTGGCCGAGCCATCGGGGTTCATCACAAACAGCTCGACCACGGCGTTATCGGTGCCGGCGGCAGGATAGCGCTGGTCGAACACCTTGGTGCCCTTCGCGCCGATCGCCGCGCGGGTGACGATGCCGACGCTGGCTTCATCGGTGCGCTGCACGACGATGCGGCTGTCATCAGGGCTCCACCAATAGCCTTGCAGCCGCGCCATTTCTTCCTGCGCCACGAATTCGGCCTCGCCCCAGCGGATCGTCTCAGCCTCGTCTGCGGGCGTGATGGGCTGGGCTTCCGCGCCGACCGGGCCGACCCACAGCCGCCGGTCGCGCACGAAGCTGACATAGCCGCCCTTGCTCGACAGCTGGGGATTGAGCTCGGTACCTTCGGTGTCGGTCAGGCGGGTGACAGTGCCATCCAGCTTGGCGAGGTAGAGATCGCCGTCCAGCGGCACCAGCACGCCTGCCCCGTCGCTCGCCCACTGGTAGGCGATGATGCCCTTGAGCCCGGCAACCCGCGCCCGCTCGCGCTGCATCTTCTCGTCTTCGGAAAGCGCGCGGCCCGATCCCAGCGCGAGCGAATCCACCAGCATCCGCCATTCGCGGGTCTCGATGTCATAGCCCCACAGATCATAACGCTCGCGATCATCGGCGCGGTTGCGCAGCAGGGTAAGGTAGCGGCCATCAGGCGACAGCCGCACCTGCCGCGGTGCGGGGCCATCAAGGCCGGGCGATGCGAACACCCGCTCGAAAGTCAAGGTGGGGGATTCGGTGGTCATTTCATCCTCCGCCATTGCGGGGGCAGACAGTAAGGCAGCGGCAAAAAGCAGGGAACGCATCTCAAGCTCAACCTCGTCATTGCGAGCGAAGCGAAGCAATCCACGGCGCACCATGGATTGCCGCGCAACCTATCGGTTGCTCGCAATGACGACAATTTGATGCGAATGCAAAGAGGCAAACGAAAAGGGCGGCCCCTTGCGGAGCCGCCCTTCGAAATTGCTGGCTGGCACGCCTTACGCCTTGGGCGTGTTGTCCCGACGCTCGGCGATACGCGCGCTCTTGCCGGTGCGGCCGCGCAGGTAATAGAGCTTGGCCCGACGCACGACACCGCGACGCACCACGGTGATGCTTTCGACGATGGGCGAGTAGAGCGGGAAGACGCGCTCGACGCCTTCGCCGAAGCTCATCTTGCGGACGGTGAAGTTCGAACCCATGCCGCGGTTCGAGCGGGCGATCACGACGCCTTCATAGGCCTGAATACGCTCGCGGTTGCCTTCCTTCACCTTCACGCCGACGCGGACTGTGTCGCCTGCGCGGAATTCGGGGATGTCCTTGCCGGACTTGGCGATTTCTTCGGCTTCAATCTGCTGGATCAGGTTCACTGGTCCGGTTCCTTGTCTTTTCGCCGCGCGCCAGAGGCAGGCTGGACCCGAGCGCCCTCATAGCGCTCCCACAAGTCCGGCCTGCGTAACCGTGTGTCGTTCTCGCTTTGCAGCTTTCGCCACGCCGCGATCTTCGCATGATCCCCCGATCGCAGCACTTCGGGGATCGTGCGCCCTTCCCATTCCTGAGGTCGGGTATAGTGCGGATATTCAAGGAGCCCCGTCTCGAAGCTTTCCTCGGTTCCGCTGGAAGGCGCGCCCATTACGCCGGGAAGCAGCCGAATGCAAGCGTCAAGGATGGTGAGCGCCGCCATCTCGCCGCCGGAAAGCACAATGTCGGCGAGGCTGACCTGCTCGATCTCTGGCCGGGCTTCGAACAGGCGTTCATCAAAGCCTTCGAACCGGCCGCACAGGATGATGACGCCGGGGCCGCTTGCGAGTTCGCGGATGCGCTCTTGGGTGATGGGCCTGCCACGCGGAGTCATGGCGAGGATGGGGCGGCCAGCAGCAGGTGCGCTATCCAAAGCCCGCGCCAGCACATCGCATTTGAGCACCATCCCCGCTCCGCCGCCTGCGGGCGTATCATCGACGGTGCGGTGTTTGTCCTCGGCAAAGTCGCGGATCTGCACCGTCTCGCAAGCCCACTTGGCATCGGCCATGGCGCGGCCCGCGAGCGAGTGCCCGAGCGGCCCGGGGAACATCTCCGGATAGAGTGTGAGGATGGTGGCGGCGAAGGTCATGTCCACAGCGCTTTGTCCGCAGGATGTTCAATGTCAAACATTTGCTAAGCTTGTGCGGATAGAGCGATGACTATGGGTCTGTTCGACATGCATAATCAGCGGCAAACGGGTCCGTCCGACTGGGCTGCCGGCCTGTTGTTCGGCCCCGCGCCCAATGGCGAGGATGACGAAGGCGGCATCGGCCCCGAATACCGCGGCACGTTGATACGCTTCAGCATCTGGATCGTGATCGTCCCGCTGGTAGCATGGCTGCTGGCCTACATCTCGGGCTTGTTCCCCTATCTCGGCTACTACCACTACAGCCGCGACGGCATGGCCGCGACCTATATCCCCGCCGGCCCGCGCACCATGGTGCTGTTCGAAGGGCAGAAGGCTTTCATCGACTACGAGGTGGACAGCAAGAAGGGCTTCGACGGCACGGTCTTCATCGATATCCGTCCGTGGCCCGCGCTCGATCACACACCCGAGATGCATACTATCAGCGGCAAGACCAGCGGGCGGCTGGAAGTCACGATCCCCAAGACCGGCCTCTACCGCTTCTACCACGGTGCCGGGCCGATGGCCTATCGTGAAGACATGTCCTACTCGGTCACCTGGGGCGCCAAGTGAGCGCTAGGGGCCCGGGGAACATCTCGGGATAGAGCGTAAGGATGGTGGCGACGAAGGTCATGCGTATCCTAGCGGCGAAGTGTCAATCGGCGCGCCACAAGGTAGCTAGCAGGCCATCCAATACTCAACACCAGCACAACGGTGAGCACCACGATAGATATGCCGGCACTATACGTATCACGGGTCTCTTCGCTCAATATGTGAAAAAGGGCTACGAGCGCGGCTAATGTCAGACCCGTTGGAAACAGTCCTGTACACGCTTTGATAAGAGCAATCTCGTCGCTTACGAATGAACTGCCACGAAGCGCTGCCCAGCAGAAAACCGCTAAGATGACGCCAAGGATCGAGACGGCAAGCGTGATACCAAGCGCGACGACGAATGCGGCTACATAGTCCAATTCACCCCATCCTTCGCCCGCGTGTCAACTGTCAGCTCGAACACATCAGGTCGCCCATAATGCCCGTCAGTATCGAGGGTGGTCAGCCCCGCCGCGATTTCGTCAAGGTCCAAGTCGGCGAAGAGCGTCTCCTCGCCCTCGCCCGCCTGCGCGATCACGCGGGCATTGGGTGCGGCGATCAGCGAGCCGCCACGGTTTAGCACTTCGCCGGGGATCGCCTCCAGCAACTCACGCGCTGCGCCGCGAGTCTCTGTTGCGCTACCGCCTTCGGCTACTTGAGCGCGGGCGACCCGCTCCAGCCCATCGAGCAGATCATCCTTCACCTGCACCAGCCCTGCAGCGAGCACAAAGCACCGGCCCTCCATCGCGTAATGGCGCGAGGCGATCTGGTGGCTCTCACGCACCGTCGGCCATGCCGCCACGTGCACATCCTCGCCCAGATTGTGCATCGCCGCGCGTGCGAGCGGCATCCAGTGCTCCCAGCAGATCAGCGTGCCGAGCCGGCCCCACTCGGCCTGATGCACCCCCAGCGTCGAGCCATCGCCCCGCGCCCAGATCAGGCGCTCGCCATGGGTCGGCACGAGCTTGCGGTGATCGAGTACCGGCAGGCCGGGGCGGAAGGTCAGCTGGTTGTTGACGAGGCTGCGGCGCACCCGCTCATGCGCGCCGATGCTGATTGACGCACCGCTCGCATCGGCGAGTTCCTGCAAGGGCAGCAGCCGCTCGTCATTGGCGACCACGGCTTGCTCCAGCATGATTGCATGGAGCGCCTCGGTGCCGGGATGGTCCCACAAGGCCGCGCCGGGGGCTTCATCGAGCCACAGCGGATAGCCGCCCAGAAAGGTCTCGCCGAACGCCACCACCCGCGCGCCGCTGTCGATCGCTTCACGCGCCAGACGCACAGCCTTGTCGATCCCCGCTTGGAAATCGAGCGGGATCGGCGCGGCTTGGACAATGGCGACAGGAAGCTTCGTCATACCCGCCGCTTACGCCGGGAAGTCAGCCCCCGCAACCACCGCAGCCACCGCCGCCGCCGTCACTGCCGCCATCGCTGCTGCTGTCGCTGCTGCCGCCGTCCCCGCCTCCGCTCTGGTGCCGCATCGCGTGGACCGGCTCCCACGGGGTGCCGACCAGCACGCCGGTGCCGAACAGCGCCACAGCGGTTGCCACCTCTTCGGGACGCGGTGCGGCAGAGAGGCGTGCGGCCCGCGCCCGAAAGCCCTGCACCGCCGCAATCCCCGCGCGGGTGCGGTGATCGACCTTGAAGAAGCGCAGCAGCGCCAGCCCCGCCGTCAGCACCATCAGGATCACCAGAAAGCCGGTCGCCTCGCCCTCGGCGCTGCCGGCGCGCTGGCGGTAAAGGCCGAGCAGCAGCAGCGCGCAGAACGGCGCAATCGAAAGCCAGCGCAATTGGGTGAGTTCCTCGGGACGCAGCAAGAGCCCGCTGCGACGCAGCCGTGCGGCGACCCGCTCGGCATGGACGCCCACCGCCTTGCTCGCCGCGCTGGCCGAAATCGGCGCACCGTAAGCCAGCAGCGCCTTGCCTGCCGGACTGGCCGGAAGGCCCGGCTGCACCACTTCTAACTTGCCTGCGCTCACCGCCGCCAGCCCGCCGCGCACGAACAGATCGGCCAGCAGCGAATCGGCAAACCGCTCGCGCCCGCCGCCGAGCATCGCCAGATCCTCGGCATCGAGCGATTCGCTCGCGCGGCCGGCGGGGCGAAGTTGCGCAGGTATCCACCACCCTGCCACGGCACTCAGCACCAGCAGCATGATGTAAAACTGCAAGAAATCGCTGCCCGTCCAGGACGAGAACAGCTCCATCACACAATCCTTCCCGCGAGCCAGCCTACCATGAGGAAGATCAGACCCAGCGCCAGCGCGACCCGGCGTGACAGGAAGATACCATCGGAAAAGTTAACACGCACTGCTTTTGGATCGACAGAAAAGCGGCGCTGTGCAGCCGGCCAGATAGCGGCGGGGGGCGCGGAGCCAAAGGCAGCCTCGTAGGCGGCGAGCGTGGCGGCATATTGGTGGTAGAACCGGTCGCGCTCGGCCGCCCCGCCCTTGGTCGGGCCGTGGTGCATATCGGCGCGCAGCACGTCCGGGCAAAAGCTCTGCCAGTAGTCGCGGCTGTAGGTAAGATGCAGGTGCCATGCCTGATCGACCGCGTCGGACGGGGTGACCTCGTGGCCGGCGGTCAGTGCGAGGTAGCAGAAGCGTTTATACTCGCCGATCACCGCCTCGGCATGGGCATGGCTCCAGCGGTTCTCGCGGGCAAGCCGGGCGGCAAAACTCAGCGATGCGTCGGAAGGCCCGATGTCATGGGCCGCAATGCGGTGCCAGAGTTCGTCGCGCGGTGGGCTCACGCCCTAATCTTCGGCGAATCCTGCCGCGATCACAAGCCGCTGTTCATCCCACTCCAGCACAGCGGCGGGGATCATCGGCACCATGAAGGTTTTCGGCCCCTTCTCGGGGACAGGTGCGCGGGTAATCTCGATGATGTCGGTCGCGCCGAAATTCTCGATGGCGAGAACCGTACCGACCGCCTCGCCCGCATCGGTGACCACCGGCAGCCCCAGCAGATCGGCGTGGTAGAACTCACCCTCGGCCAGCGGGGGCAGCGCCTCGCGCGGCACAGTGAGCACGGTGCCGCGCAGCCTTTCGGCATCGGCGCGCGAGGTGCATTCGGCAAAGCGGGCAACCGCCCCGCCCTTGCCGTCGTCGCGGATCTTGAGCAGCGTCAGCGCGCCGTCGTTGAAGGTCTTGTAGCAGGACAGGCCCGCGACACCCTCGCCGAACAGCTTCAGACGCACCTCGCCCGCCACCCCGTGCGCGCCGGCAATGGCGGCGAGGGTGACGGGCTTGGTCATGGCCAAAATCAGCCTTCAGCCTGCTCGTCGGCAGCCGGGGCTTCTTCAGCAGCAGGTGCTTCTTCAGCAGCCGGCGCTTCTTCAGCGGCAGCTTCTTCAGCGGCGGGCGCTTCTTCGGCAGCGGCTTCTTCAGCGGCGGGCGCTTCTTCAACCGCCGGAGCGGCAGCAGCGGCCTTGGCTTCTTCTTCAGCGGCGCGTGCAGCTTCTTCGGCTTCGGCAATCTTGGCCGCACGCTCTTCTGCGCGCTCCTTGGCCTTCTCGCCCGGCTCGCCCTTCTTGGGGTTCACGCGAGCAGCGCGCTCCAGGATGCCGGCGGCATCGAGGAAGCGGGCGACGCGATCGGTCGGCTGTGCGCCAACGCCGAGCCAGTAGCGGGCGCGGTCTTCGACGAGCTTGATGCGCTCGGGCGAATCCTTGGCGAGCAGCGGGTTGTAGGTGCCGATCTGCTCGAGATACTTGCCGTCGCGCGGGCTGCGGCTGTTGGCGACGACGATGCGGTAATAGGGACGCTTCTTGGCACCGCCGCGCGAAAGCCGGATGGAAATGGACATGGGATACTACCTTTCGATTGGAATTGATTAAATTTCTGAACTTAAACTGCTGAACTAAAACTATTTCTTGATGCGGGGCGGGCCACCGAGACCGGGCAATCCGCCCATCCCTCCGGGGCCGCCAAGACCGGGCAGACCGCCCCCGCCCATGCCGCCCATCGGGCCGCCGGAACCGGGCATTCCGCCCATCCCGCCGCCACCAGCGCCGAACATCGAGGCGAGGCCCTTCAATCCGCCCATCTTCTTGATCTGCTTCATCGCGCGGGCCATTTCCTGATGCATCTTCAGCACCTTGTTGACCGTCTGCACATCGGTGCCGCTGCCGGCTGCGACGCGCTTCTTGCGCTTGGCGTTCATCAGATCGGGATTGGCGCGTTCCTTGGCCGTCATCGAGGAGATGATCGCTTCCATGTGCACCAGCACCTTGTCGTCCATGCCCGAATTGGCCATCGCGGCCTTGGCCTTTTTCATGCCCGGCATCATGCCCGCCAGCATCCCGAGGCCGCCCATCGCGCGCATCTGCTTCAGTTGCATCGCGAGATCGTCGAGATCGAATTTGCCCTTCTCGAGGTTGCGCGCCATCTTTTCGGCGTCGGCTTCCTTGATCGTCGCCGCGGCCTTTTCGACCAGGCTGACAACATCGCCCATGCCGAGAATGCGGTCGGCCACGCTGCCGGGGCGGAACACTTCGATCGCGTCGAGCTTTTCGCCGGTGCCGGCAAACTTGATCGGCTTGCCGGTGACTGCGCGCATGGAGAGCGCCGCGCCGCCGCGGGCATCGCCGTCCATGCGGGTCAGCACAACGCCGGTCAGCGGCACTTCGCCGCTGAAGCTCTGCGCGACGTTGACCGCGTCCTGGCCGGTGAGCGAATCGACCACCAGCAGCACTTCATTCGGGGCCGAAACGCCGGCCACGGCCTTCATCTCGGCCATCAGCGCGTCATCAACGTGCAGACGGCCCGCGGTATCGAGCAGCAGCACGTCGAAGTTCTGCAAGCGTGCCGCTTCCATCGCACGGCGCGCAATATCGACCGGCTGCTGGCCCGCAACGATCGGCAAGGTCGCCACTTCGACCTGCCCGCCCAGCACCGCGAGCTGTTCCTGCGCGGCCGGACGATTGACGTCGAGCGAGGCCATCAGGGCCTTCTTGCCGTGGCGTTCGCGGATCAGCTTGGCGAGCTTGGCAGTGGTGGTGGTTTTCCCCGAGCCCTGCAGGCCGACCATCATGATCACGACCGGCGGCTTGGCGTCGAGGTTCAGGCCCTCGGTCTCGGTCCCGCCGAGCGTTTCCACCAGCTCGTCATGGACGATCTTGATGACCTGCTGGCCCGGCGTGACCGAGCGCAGCACATCCTGCCCCACGGCCTTTTCGGTAACGGCATCGATGAAGCGGCGGGCGACGGGGAGCGCGACATCGGCTTCGAGCAGCGCGATCCGCACCTCGCGCATGGCGTCGCGCACGTCCTGCTCGCGCAATGCGCCACGGCCCTTGAGCTTGTCAAAGACCCCGCCAAGACGGTCGGACAGCGTGTCGAACATCGCCAACTTCTCCTCGCGGGTGCCGCAGCGCCCGCATCATGCGAAAAACGCCGGCGGACGAAACCTCGTCGGCCAGCGTTGCGAAGGGAGCTGCCTCAGGCAGCCAATTCTTCGACTTTGATCAGGATGATTGGTGGAGCCTAGCGGGATCGAACCGCTGACCTCAACACTGCCAGTGTTGCGCTCTCCCAGCTGAGCTAAGGCCCCGAACCAGTCATCGTGCAAGCAGAACGAAGCGCCCTGCCTGCGGGAGGCGGCCATTAGAAGGGCCGCCTCACCTTTGCAAGATGAAAAATCAGATTTCGTCTTCGTTGTCTTCGCCGGTGCCGGTGGCAACGCCGAGATCGTCGTCCCCGCCGAGATCGACGTCGTTATCGGGCGAATCGCCGTCTTCGTCGATGTCTTCGATATCTTCCAGATCGTCGATATCCTCGTCGCCGCCCAGATCGGCGTCGGCGTCGGCATCAACCTTCTTCTCTTCTTCGAAGGGAATCGGCTGCTTGGACTTGAGCACCGGCTCGGGCGACCAGGTGTCGCCACATTCGATGCAGGTCACCGGATCATCCTTGCCGAGATCGTAGAACCGCTCCCCGCACTTGGGGCAGGTACGCTTGGTACCCCATTCGGGCTTTGCCATCTTTATTCCTCAATACAGGCCAACCCCTGCAGGGGCGGGCGAAAACTTGCGCAAATTCGCGTCGGGTTGCGTCAGGATAGTGGGTTCCGGCAAGCTCTTTATCAAGAGCGTGCGGCCCCGCGCGCGGCGCGCCTTGCCAGAAGCGCAGGGCGCTGTCAAAGACCGCCGCCTGATGACCAGCCACACTTTCGCCGCCGCCAACCCCTTGCGCGGGACTATCCGCGTGCCGGGCGACAAGTCGATCAGCCACCGCGCGCTGATGTTCTCGGGCCTCGCCGTGGGCCAGAGCCGCATCACCGGCCTGCTCGAAGGTGAAGACGTGCTGGCGACCGCTGCCGCGATGCGCCAGTTCGGGGCCGATATCATCCGCGCGGATGATGGAACATGGACCGTCCATGGCGCAGGGCTCGGCAGCCTGCTCGAACCCAAGTCCGCGCTCGACATGGGCAATTCGGGCACCTCCACTCGCCTCCTGATGGGCCTGGTGGCGAGCCATGCGATCACGGCAACCTTCATCGGCGATGCGAGCCTTTCGGGCCGCCCGATGGGCCGCGTGATCGATCCGTTGTCGCAGATGGGCGCGGGCATCGAAGCCTCGGGGGGCGGCACCCTGCCCCTGATGCTGCGCGGCGCAAGCCCCGCCGTGCCGATCACCTATCGACTGCCGGTGGCCAGCGCGCAGGTCAAAAGCGCGGTGCTGCTGGCCGGGCTCAACACACCCGGCATCACCCGCGTGATCGAGCCCGTCCCCACCCGCGACCATACCGAGCGGATGCTGACCGGCTTCGGCGCGCGGCTCGAAGTGGGCGAGGAGAACGGCGAGAAAGTGATTGCCATCCACGGCGAGGCCGACCTCAAGCCGATGGATGTGGTGGTTCCGGGCGATCCCTCGTCCGCTGCCTTCTTCATGGTCGCGGCAACACTGGTGCCAGGGAGCGACCTTACCATCCTCAACGTCGGCCTCAACCCGACCCGCGCAGGCCTGCTTGCCGTGCTGCGGCAGATGGGCGCGGATATTACCGAGGTGGACGCGCGCGAGGTCGGCGGGGAGCCGGTCGCGGACTTGCGCGTCCGCCACGCGGCGCTGACCGGCATCGATGTCGACCCCGCGATTGCGCCCAGCATGATCGACGAGTTTCCGGTGCTTTTCGTCGCCGCCGCGCTGGCAAGCGGCACCACCCGCACGTCGGGCCTTGAGGAACTACGGGTCAAGGAAAGCGACCGCCTCAGCACCATGGCCACCGCCTTGAGCAGCGTCGGCGCGCGGGTCGAGGAACACGAGGACGGTCTAACCATCCACGGCACCGGCGGCGAGCCGCTGCGCGGCAGCGCCAACGCCCGCGTCAAGACGATGCTCGATCACCGCATCGCGATGAGCATGGCGGTCGCAGGGCTCGTCAGCCGCGATGGTGTCAGCGTTGACGATACCAGCCCGATCAACACCAGCTTCCCGACCTTCATGGGACTGCTGGCCGAGGCGGCCGCGTGATTATCGCTGTCGACGGGCCCACCGCTTCAGGCAAAGGCACCATCGCCAAGGCGCTCGCGGCGCATTTCGGTCTGCCGCATCTTGATACCGGGCTGCTCTACCGCGCAGTCGGGCGGCAGGTGCAGTTGAACGGCGACGATCCCGATAATGCAAGCGAGGCACTGTCCGCCTGCGACTTTGCCGATTCCCTGCTCGATGACGACATTCTGCGGTCCGAAGAGGTGGGCGGGTTTGCAAGCCGCGTGTCGGTGCACCCCGCCGTCCGCCGCGCGCTTTATGAACGTCAACGCGCCTTTGCCTTGCAGGACGGCGGTGCAGTGCTCGACGGACGCGACATCGGCACCGTCATCGCGCCCGAGGCCCCGGTGAAGCTGTTCGTGACCGCCAGCGTGGCGGAACGCGCGCGCCGCCGCTGGCTGGAGATGCAGGGGCGCGGGATCGCGGCGTTGCTGGCCGATATCGAGCGCGACATTGCCGCTCGCGACGCGCGCGACATGGGCCGCAAGGATGCACCGTTGATGGCCGCCCCTGATGCGCTGGTGATCGACACCACGCACTTTGGCCGCGATGCCGCGATCGAAGCGGCAATCGAGGCGGTTCAGCATAAACTGAGCCGCGCCCAATGATGGCTCGCCGCGGCCTGACCGCCTTGTCGCTGGTGTGGCTGGCGGCGCTCGCCGCATCAGGCTGGCAACCCTATGACCGCGCAACATGGTGGATGGAGGTAGCGCCCGTGCTGATCGCGCTACCCGTGCTGTGGGTCACCGCCCGGCGGTTTCCGCTGACCGGTCTCGCGCTCGCGCTGATCGGATTTCACGGACTCGTGCTGATGCTGGGCGGAGCCTACACCTACGCCCGCATGCCGATCGGCTTTGAAGTGCAGGAATGGTTCGATCTCGCGCGCAATCCCTATGACCGCTTCGGGCATCTGATGCAGGGCTTCGTTCCCGCGATTGTCTTGCGCGAATTGCTGATCCGCGGGGGCGGCCTGCATCGCGGCGCGCTGCTGCAGGTGCTGGTGCTCGCCTGCTGCCTTGCGGTCAGCGCGACCTACGAATTGATCGAATTCGGCGCAGCGATGATGCTCGGCCAGGGCGCGGACGAATTCCTCGGCACGCAGGGCGATCCCTGGGATACCCAGTGGGATATGCTGATGTGTCTGGTGGGTGCGACGATTGCACTGATCGCGCTGACCGGCCTCCACAACCGCCAGCTCGGCGCGCTGCGGCGCTGACAGGAAGCCTCGCGGATCGCCGCAATCTCCTTGCATTTTACGCGTCCCTCGCCTAGGCGCGCGGCCGTTCTGGCAATCATTCTTGGTTGAAGGAACCTTCGCGGCGGCATGAGGCCTCGCGGAGACGAACGGCCTCTTGCCCTGCCAGCCCGCGCAATGGTGCACGGGAAGCAGTTTAAGACCCCGGAAAAACCGGTGGCCGGTAGCACAACGAACACAGGACTAACCTGACTTATGGCAACCCAAATGCCCACCCGCGCCGATTTCGAGGCGATGCTCAACGAACAACTCGGCGGTGCCGGCGAAGACGGCTTTGAAGGCCGCGTCGTCAAGGGCACCATCACCGCAATCGAGAACGGCTACGCCGTGATCGACGTCGGCCTCAAGAGCGAAGGCCGCATCCCCCTCAAGGAATTCGCCCGCGGCGAAGATGACCACGGCCTTGCCGTCGGCGGCGAAGTCGAAGTCTTCGTTGACCGCGTCGAGAACGCCGATGGCGAAGCCATGCTCAGCCGCGACCGCGCCCGCCGCGAAGCCGCCTGGGACAAGCTTGAAAGCGAATTCGGCGAAGGCAAGCGCGTCGAAGGCCGCATCTTCGGCCGCGTCAAGGGCGGCTTCACCGTTGACCTCGATGGCGCCGTGGCCTTCCTGCCCGGCTCGCAGGTCGACATTCGCCCCGTGCGCGATGTCACCCCGCTGATGGACGTGCCGCAGCCGTTCCAGATCCTCAAGATGGATCGTCGCCGCGGCAACATCGTGGTCTCGCGCCGCGCAGTGCTCGAAGAAACCCGTGCCGAACAGCGCAGCGAACTCATCAATGATCTCGCCGAAGGCCAGATCATCGACGGCGTCGTCAAGAATATCACCGATTACGGCGCCTTCGTCGATCTCGGCGGCATCGACGGCCTGCTCCATGTCACCGACATGAGCTACAAGCGCGTCAACCACCCGAGCGAAGTGATCGCCATCGGCGACACCGTGAAGGTGCAGATCGTCCGCATCAACGCCGAAACCCAGCGCATCAGCCTCGGCATGAAGCAGCTGGAAAGCGATCCGTGGGATGGCGTTGCTGCCAAGTATCCGGTCGGCATGAAGCTGTCGGGCCAGGTCACCAACATCACCGAATACGGCGCCTTCGTGGAGCTGGAAGCCGGGATCGAAGGCCTTGTCCACGTTTCGGAAATGAGCTGGACCAAGAAGAACGTCCACCCGGGCAAGATCGTCTCGACCTCGCAGGAAGTCGAAGTCATGGTGCTCGAAGTCGACAGCGACAAGCGTCGCATCAGCCTCGGCCTCAAGCAGGCCCAGCGCAATCCGTGGGACGAGTTCGCTGAAAAGCACCCGGTCGGCACCGAAGTCGAAGGCGAAGTCAAGAACGCTACCGAATTCGGCCTGTTCATCGGTCTCGATGGCGACGTCGACGGCATGGTTCACATGTCGGACATCGCCTGGGGCATCTCGGGCGAAGATGCGCTGGCGCTTCACCGCAAGGGCGAAATGGTCAAGGCCATCGTGCTTGATGTCGATGTCGACAAGGAGCGCATCAGCCTTGGCATGAAGCAGCTCGAAAAGGGCGCACCTTCGGCTGAAGGCGCGACCAGCGGCGGTTCGCTGCGCAAGAACCAGACTGTCACTGTCACCGTGCTCGAAGTGCGTGACGGCGGGTTGGAAGTGCAGGTTGGCGAAGACGGCGCGACCGGCTTCATCAAGCGTTCGGATCTCGGCCGTGACCGCGACGAGCAGCGTCCGGACCGCTTCCAGGTCGGCAGCAAGGTCGATGCGATGGTGATCGGCTTCGATCGTTCGAAGAAGCCGAACTTCTCGATCAAGGCGCGTCAGATTTCCGAAGAAAAGGAAGCTGTGGCCCAGTTCGGTTCGTCGGATTCGGGTGCGTCGCTGGGCGACATCCTCGGCGCCGCGCTCAAGAAGGGCAGCGAATAACACTCTTGAGGCGCCCGCCCCCTGTGGGCGGGCGCCTCCGAAATTCAAAGGCCCGCCCTCCAAACCGGAGCGGCGGGCCTTTTCCTTTATGGGCGGCCCCTGTAAGGTCGCGCCCATGATCCATGTTCACCAGTTCGCCTGCCTTAGTGATAACTACGGCTACCTCGTCCACGACACCGACAGTCACGAGACTGCGGCGATCGACACCCCCGATGCCAAGGCCTATCTGCTCGAAGCGGACATGAAGGGTTGGCGCATCACCCAGATCTGGAACACCCACTGGCACCCCGATCACGCCGGCGGCAACGAAGCCATCAAGGCAGCAACCGGCTGCACCATCACCGGCCCGGCCGAAATCTCCGGCAAGTTCCCGATCGACCGTATCGTCAGCCACGGCGATACGGTAATGCTGGGCAAGGTGGAAGCGGCCGTGATCGATGTCTCGGGCCACACCAATGGCCACATCGCCTATCACCTGGCCGACGCAGGCGTCGCCTTTGTGGGCGATTCGGTGTTCGCGCTGGGCTGCGGGCGAATGTTCGAAGGCGAGCCGCAGCAGTTTTGGGACAGCCTCAGCCGCATCAAGGCGCTGCCGCCAGCAACCCTGCTCTACTGCGCGCACGAATATACCGCATCGAACGCGAAGTTCGCACTCCATGCCGATCCTGCCAACGCTGCTCTTGCCGCCTATGCCGATGAAATCGCGGCCAAGCGCGCGCGCAATGAATGGACCGTGCCCACCACGCTCGAACGCGAGCTTGCCACCAACCCATTCCTGCGCGCCGATGACCCGGCGATGATGGCCAAATGGGGCGGCACTGCGCCCTACGAGACCTTCGCGGCCTTGCGGGCGGCCAAGGACAATTTCTAGCACGATGCAGGCCCTCAGGGTCGAACAGCTGTCGGGCGATTTGTCCGGTGTGCTGCTCGCCGACATCCCTGCCCCCACCCGCGCGTCCGGCGAGGTGCTGGTGCAGGTGCGCGCCGCCTCATTGAACTTCCCCGACCTGTTGATGACGCGCGGGGAATACCAGTTCAAACCCGAGGTGCCCTTCACCAGCGGCCTCGAATTTGCCGGCGAAGTGATCGAGGCCGATCCGGCAAGCGGTTTTGCGCCCGGCGACAGGGTGATGGGCGGCAACAAGACCGGCGCCTTTGCCGAGATCGCCAGCGTTGCGGCCGGCAAGCTCTCCGCCATGCCGCGCGGCATGGACTTTCCCGCCGCGGCCGCGATGGGCGCGGCCTATTCGACCGCTTACACCAGCCTCGTCGAACTTGGCGGATTGCGCGAAGGCCAATGGGTGCTGGTTCACGGCGCGAGCGGCGGCGTAGGCCTTGCCGCCTGCGATCTGGCCCGCGCGCTGGGGGCAAAGGTGATCGCCACCACCGGCAGCGCGGACAAGTCCGAGCGGATCGCCTCCCTCGCCGCGCCGGACTCCGTGATCCTGGCCGAAGGGCGCTTTCGCGAGGCTGTGGCCGATCTCACCGGAGGCGCGCTCGCCGATATCGTGTTCGATCCTGTGGGCGGCGACGTATTCGACGAATCAACCCGCTGCGTCGCTTTCGGTGGCAAGCTGATGGTGGTCGGCTTCACGAGCGGGCGGATCGCCGACATCTCGACCAACATCCCGCTGATCAAGGGTTTCAGCATCGTCGGCCTGCGCGCCGGCGAATATGTCCGCCGCTTCCCAGAACGCGGACGCGCGATCCAGAACGCCATCACCGTGCTGGCCGAAGAAGTCCGCATCACCCCGGCGATAGACCGTATCCTGCCGCTGTCCCGCTGGCGCGAAGGCTTCGCGGCGATGGCGAGCCGCGGGCTGGTGGGCAAAGTGGTGTTCGTGCCAGGCAGCTAGGCCTGACGCTCAGTAGAGGTATTTGTCCTCGCGCACGGTGAAGATCAGATTGTACCCGCCATAGGGCGTCCTGATCAGCTTGGTCTTTTTGTCTCCCTCGCGCCAGACCAGCATCAGCCCTGTCGATGTCGTGTCGAGCACGCCCCCGCCGCCATAGCCGATGACTGAGCCGAAGGGGGCCGTATCCAGTTCGGGCTCGCCCAATTCAGCCTCGAACTGCGCGCGGAGCCTCGGGAAGCATTCGGCCGGGGCCTGCGATCCCATGAACGAGATTGTGACCAGCCCGCCCTTCCCGCTGCGATAGCCGAACGGCGCGGGGCATCCCGGGATCACCTCGAGATGTCGTTTCGGCAGGCTGTTCATGAATGTCTTGGCTTCCGCCTTGGGGGTGGCGGTGGTGAATTGGCCCCATAGCATGATCGGCGCGGCCTGCGCGCCCCAAGCGGCGGGTGCAGCGGCCAGCCCTGCCAGCAAAGTTGCTGCGATAACTACGGCTGTGTTCATGGCGACAAGGCTAAGGGAGCGCGGCCAGAACCGTCAAGCAGCCACAGCCGCTGCGCACCAAAGAAAAAGGGCGGCCTCGTTGGACCGCCCCCCTCTCCGAACCGGAAAACTGGTGCGCTTTACAGCGAGGAGATAACCTCGTCCGCAAGCTTCTTGTCGGCCTTCTTGTCGTGCGCCTTGGCGATCAGCAGCTTCGAGGCGGCCGCAGCGGCGGTTACGGCCTTGGCCTTCACCTCGGCGATTGCAGCGCGCTCGGCCGCAGCGATCTTGTCCTCGGCCATGCGCTGGCGGCGGGCGACCATCACTTCGCTATCGGCTTCGGCCTTGGCGAGGATCGCGTCCGCTTCTTCGCGGGCACCGGCCAGCATCGCTTCAGCGTCCTTTTCGGCGCCGGCGATCTTGGCGGCATATTCGGCCCGCAGCGCTTCGGCCTCGGCGCGCAGCGCCTTGGCTTCGTCGAGCGCGGCGCGGATCGCGGCGATCTTGGCATCAAGCCCGCCGGTGATCAGGCCGGGGACCTTCTTCCACACAAACACCCCGACCAGCACGAGCATCGCAAGCGCGACCCATTGGTAGGAGTCGAGCCCCAGCACCGAAGGTTCGGCGTGGCCCTCGGCGCCGCTGGCGAGCAGAGCGAGAATATCAGCCATGCGCCATTACCTCCTTGACCGCAGCCTCGGCAGCGGCGGGTTCAACGGTCGCACCGGCGATGCGGGCGACGATATCGCGTGCAGCATCGGCGGCCACTGCCTCGATCTCAGCCATGGCGCTGCTGCGCGCGGCTTCGATCGCGGTTTCAGCCTTGGCGAGACGGGTGTCGAGCCGCTTCTGGGCCTTGCTCAGCTTGGCACCGGATGCCTTGGCACCGGCGGCCTTGGCTTCGGCGATCACTCCCTGGGCTGCGGCGCGATTGTCGTTCTCGCGCTTGCGCCAGGCTGCTTCCTCGCTGTCGGCGGCATCGCGGGCGGCCTGCGCCTCAGCGAGGTCGTCAGCGATCTGCTTGTCGCGCAGGTCGACGGTGCCCATGATCTTCGGCACCATGCCCAACCCCACAACGAGGAAGGTCAGGCCGAAGAACACCAGCAGCCAGAAGACCTGGCTGGTGAGCGTGTCAGCAATTTGAACGATCTGAGGCATTATCGACCTTTATCTGCGCAAAGCCATGGCACCGAAACATTGTAAGCGCCGGGGGCACGGTTGTCCCGTGCCGCCCGGCCACTTGCATGCCGGTCTTAGCCGAAGATCAGCAGAACGGCGATGACGAAGGCCAGCAGGCCGAGCAGTTCGGCGGCCGCGAAGCCGATGAACAGACGACCCTGCTGCGCGTCGGCAGCACCCGGGTTACGCAGCGCGCCTTCGAGGAACGAGGCAAACACGTTGCCCACGCCCAGAGCGGCGAGACCGGCACCGATCGCCGCGAGACCGGCACCCAGAAGAGCTGCAGCTTGTGCGTCCATGGTAATAAACTCCTTAGAAAAATCTGATTGTTAGTGAGGGTATCGAAGAAAGCCCGAGGGGCTCTCAGTGAAGGTTTTCCGCGTCGTTGATATACAGCGAGGTCAGCAGCGCAAACACATAGGCCTGGATGCCGGCGACGAGGATTTCGAGCGCGCTGATGGCGACCATCAGCACAAAGCTAGGAATGCCCACCGCAGCGCCCAGCGCCGGGCCGGCACCGCCGCCGGCAATGACGAAGCTTGCCAGCACTTTGAGCAGCACGTGGCCCGCCATCATCGCCACAAACAGGCGCAGGGCGAGGCTGAAGGGGCGCACCATGAAGGACACAAACTCGATCGGGGCGATGAAGATCGCCATCACGAACGGCGTGTCCTTGGGCACGAACAGCGAGAAGAAGTGGAAGCCGTGCTTCCAGAAGCCGACGATCAGCACGATCGAGAAGCTGAGGATCGCCAGCACGCCGGTAACGGTGAAGTGGCTGGTGAAGGTAAAGGCATGCACCCCGGGGATCACGCCGACCGGCACGAGGCCGAGGAGGTTCCCGAACAGGATGAACATGAAGAGCGAGAAGATGTAGGGCACATACTTGCGCCCGGCCTTGCCGATGTTGGCTTCGAGCATATCGTCGATGAAGCCGGTCATGGTCTCGACCGCCATCTGCCAGCGACCCGGCACCAGCTGGCGCTTCATGCCGCCGGCAACAAACACCCACACCACGACGGCGGTGATCGCCATCCACAGGGCGGAATTGGTGAATGCGATGTTGAACCCGTCCGCAAGTTGCCAATCCGAGCCGAACAGGGGCTCGATGGTGAACTGCTTCATCGGATCGACCTTGCCTTCTTCGGCTGCCACGATCTGGGTCCTCAAATGTTTCACATGAAACACGCCCCTGAAGGCGGTCTGCCGGTGGTCAAGCGGGTTTAATCCTGCTTGTCCTGCCCGTCAGCCTGCCCCTCGGGACGTGTCTTCGCCGCAAGGATAATGCTTCTGAAGGCCGATGCGGTTCCGAGGAACAGTCCGGTCAACAGACCCCAGGGCGCGATTCCGGCGAGTGCGTCAACCGCAAAGCCGATAACCAGGCCGCCGATAATCCCGCCGAGGAGGCTGGCCAGCGCGCGGTTGCCGCTGCGGTAATTCGCATCGGTCCCCTGCACTGTCGGCCGGTTACGCTGCTCTTCACGCTCGCGTGCGGCTTTCAGCCGCGCTTCGAGCGCGTCAATCCGCGCATCCTCGACGATAGGTTCTCGGGCGGGTTTCTCGTCGCTCATGCCATGCTCCTTAGAGGGAACGACAAGACACGCGCAACCAGGTGCCCGCCGAGGGCGCCGCCCCCTTAGAAGGGGGCTAGAAAGGTGTCAACATCGAGACGGCTGAGTTTTGTGCAAGTGCGAGAAACTAGGGACACCGCGGATCGCGGATCGGCGCGGCATCCGTGCGGGTCTGCCAGCTGCCGTCAGGCGCGCGATACTTCTCGCCCGGCGTGGTGCGGGCAACAGCCTGACACCCGGCGGTGAGCGCGTAAGCTTCGAGCGTGGCGTTGTTTTCCTTTGCTTTTTCGGCATAGACCGCGCGGCGCTTGATATTGATGTCGTCGACCAGGCGCTGCAGCGCCGGATCGGCCGCCCCGACGATGCCGAGATAGCCGTCCGCCTGCTCGCCAACCTTGCCCGCCGAGCGCGCAGCGGCGTAGGCCGGATCGCGCTGCGCAAGGACAGGGGTGGCCACCAGGCCGATGGCGGCGAGACTGGCAAAGCCTGCAAGAATGGAATTGCGCACTGTCATTTCTCCCATGGAAAACCGGACTCGTCGGGCCTCAAGTAGCGAAGCGGTAGGCCCTCAGAAAATGTCCGCGTTCTCGTCAATCGTGTTGGCCGCGTCTTCCGCCAGCCGGTAGATCACTTCCTGCCGGATGTTGATGTTGAGCTCGATCACGATCGGCTCGTCAGGAGCGGCAATATTGATGCAACCGCCCAGACTTGCCGAAAGGATCGCGACCCCTGCCAACATGGCCCGGCGCTTCCCTTTACCCTGCCGTTCCACGTGCTGTTCCTCTGCCCTGCTTGGGCGGCGAGATGTGGCAGCGTGGCTCGGCGCGGTCAATTCGGTGTGCATCATGGCTGGCTTTCGCTTTCGGGAGGTTGAACAGGTTTTTGCGGGGCCGCCGGCACGAAGCGGCCATTTTCCGCCTTGAGCAGCCCCTTGTCGACGGGATTACCGAGGAAATCGGCATCCCAGAACGAGCGGACCATGGTGGCCAGCTCGTAGAAATTCTCCGAGCGGACATTGACCTTGAAGCGGATCGGCAGCTTGGCGAGGCGGCGGGTGATGAAGTTCTGGCTGGTGCCGGCCCCCTGCCGCACACCGTCGAAATCGAAATTGGTGATGATCTCGCCGGCCAGATTGCCGTTGAGGCCAATGCTCATCTGCCGGTAATCGAGCGAGCGCAGCGCCGAGAAGGCATAATTGCCCATAGCCCCCAGATCCTCGTAGGTCAGCTCGCCGATATAGGCGACATTGCCGCCGCCCGCGCGGCTCAGCAGCAGGCCCTGTTCGATCCGGCCATTGCCATCGGCATCGAAGATAATCGGCACCGTACCATCAAAGGTGCCGGTGGCGCCCAAATTGGTCAGCTCCATCTGCGTCACGAAGGTCGCCGCATCCAATCCGATGATCTCGAACACGTAGCGCCGTTCCTCGGGCTGGCCGAAATCCATCGCCAGCGGGCGCATCCGCAATTCGCCGCCCATGAAGGGGAAACGCGCGTCTTCAAGGCTGAGCAGCGTGGCATCGCGCAATTCGAACTGCACGGTCCCGGCGAGCACTTCGATCCCCGGATTGATGGCAGCGATGGCGAGGCGCTGGTCGGGCGCGGTGGTGAGGTTGATGAGATCGGTGAAGCGCACCTCGCCCTTGAGGCCCCGCACCGGGCCGAAAGCGGCGGCAAAGTCCAGTCCGTCGCTGGCGAAGGTGCCGCTGCTGGTGATATCCTCGCCGCGCCAGTCGATCCGGCCGGTGCCGCTGACGGTGCCATCAGCAAAGGCGATCACACCCTTGGCGAGATAGGTCAGATCCTCGGGCTGGAGCCGCTGGTCGAAGGCCACCCCAGGGACGCCAAGCCGTGCGCTTCCGACTGCGGTGCCGAGATCATGGACAATATCGACCTCGGCCACCAGCCGGTCGGACCCCGGGTGGCGCAAGCTGGCGCGCGCGGTGATCGCGTTGTCGGCAAGGGTAAGCACCGCCCCGCGCGCGGCGAGCGGATTGAACCGCGCACCGCCTTCGGGCGGACGGTCGGTGAGGGTGAAGACGCCCTCCTCCACCCGCAACACGCCCTCGGCAAAGGACCAGCGCCCGGCCAATGCGCCCAGATCGAGCGGCACCGCCTCAAGTTGCGCCGCGCCGCCTGCGAAGGCCCCGCCGATGTCGCCCGACAGGCTGCCTGTCAGCGTCGCGGCAGAAAGGCGCGCTTCGCTGCCCCCAGCGCCAATGCGGGCGGTGAGGCCCTCGACCGCGAAAGGTTCGGGATAGCGCAGCAGCACCTTGTCGGCAGCAAACCGGGCGGGGCTTTCCCCGAGCGTGCCTGTCAGCGTCAGCGGGCCGGTGCTTGCGGCGATCCTCAAGCTGTCGCGGTAAGCCAGCAGCGGCGCGCCGTCTTGGGGACAGAGGGTGAGGCCTTGCCCCGGCAGCGCCAGACCCGACAGCGCCAACGAGCGGAACCGCACAGCGGTGCAACGCGTGCCAAG
Organism: Erythrobacter sp.; assembly: GCA_023653115.1. Classification (GTDB taxonomy): domain Bacteria; phylum Pseudomonadota; class Alphaproteobacteria; order Sphingomonadales; family Sphingomonadaceae; genus Erythrobacter. The sequence goes on along the minus strand of JAMNXO010000001.1, from coordinate 351,658 downwards.
CGCCAGCCCGCGCGCCGCCGACCAGCTGCCTTCCATCGGCACATCAAGCCCGCTCACCGCACCGCCGGGAAGATCGCCGCTCGCGCTCACCAACCCTTCGAATCGCAGCGTGCCGCCGGGCGCCTGACGCACCGCAAGGCGCGGGATCGCCAACTGGTTCGCACCAGAACTATATTCAGCCATGGCGAGGCGCAGCGACCAGCTGCCGTCCGCGCCCTGCTCCATCCGGCCATTGATGTTGGGCAGACCTGCCCCGCCCGCCAGCACATTCCCGCGCAGGCCAGTGAGCCCGCTCGCAGCAATCCCCGCGCTGACCTGCGAAAGCGCCAGCACCCGCTCGCCCCTGCGGCTGGCAAGCTGGGCTGCCGGGATGACCAGCGAAACGCCCTCGCCCTTGTGGCGGATAATCGCCTCGGCCTCGAACGCCGCGCCCGATAGCGCCGCCGCCAGCCCGCCGCGCGCCTTGGCGATCAGGGGTGCAATCAGCGTGCCCTGCGCGCTGTCCTGCGCCGCCGCCAGTGCTGGCCCCAGCGCCGCGTCAGCCGAAAGGCCTGTGCCGCGCAGGTTCCCCTGCCATTGCCCGCGTGCCGCGTCACTGCTGCCGCGCCATGTGCCCTCGCTCGTCAGACGCGCGAGCGTGCCTTGCGGAGCCGCGATCCCCGCGAGTGCCAGATCATGCGCCGCCACCAGCCCCTCGCCCGACCAAGTCACGCGCCCCGTGCCACTTAGCGTCTGGCTGGTCAGCGCGGCATAGGAGAGGCCTGCGCCCGTCAGCGCGAAATCCCCCTCGGCCCCGGCAAAATCGCGTCGCAGCGTCAGCCGGGTGCCAATGTCGGCGCGCGCAAGCACAGCGCCGCCGCAGTCGAGCCCCGCCAGCCGCAACGGACCATCGAGCCGCGGCGCGCCATTCTTGGTGGTGAGTGTGCCATAGAGCGTCGCTTCCTCGGCACGGCAGCCATCGATCCCTGCACCCGGCGCGCTTGCTGCCAGCGTGCCAGCAAAGCCGTCATCAAGCCTGCCCGCCCCTTCCAGCTTCACGCCAACGGCGCCGTAATCGCTCAGCAGCAAGGCGCGCGCATCACGCAGAACCAGATCGATGGCGGGCAGCGCTGGCGGCTCCTCGCTGTCGGTAAAAATCAGAGGATCGAGCGCGCCGAGGCTCAACTTGCCTCCGGTGTAGGTGGCATAAACGCGTGCGCCCTCGACGCTCACGCGTCGCAGTTCGGGCCCGGCCCAGCCGATCCCGGTTTCGATCACCATTCGCCGCGCGGTGAAATCGGGCCGCGCCGGATTACCGACAACGAGGTTCTCGATCACCTGCCGGTGCGGAGCGATGCTGATGATGTCGTAATTCGCGGCCACGCCGCTTTCGGCGAGATAATCGTCAACGATGTCGCGCACGATGCGATTGCGGTCGATCCACGAGGCGCTGCCGCCGACAATCGCTACCGCCGCAATACCCGCTGCGATTCGGGTGCGCCACCGCCGCGGCCAGAGCCGCCGCCCGCCGCTGCCCTGCGGCTCATCGATCTGCTGCGCATCTGCCACCGGCATTGTTCCCAACCCTTGCGCGTATCGCTGCCCAAAGGCAATGTAAGAGCTTGCAGGAGTTCCTGTCGGGGGTCGCATTGCCGCAAGCTGAAGACGGGTTTGATTTTGGTGCAGAGCCGCAACCGCGCTCCGACGCCGGCAAGGCTGCTGGCGAAGGCCACCGCGCACGTCTGCGCGAACGGCTGCTGACCGGCGGGGCCGAGGCGCTGGCCGATTACGAAGTGCTCGAATATCTGCTGTTCGCCGCGATCAAGCAGGGCGACACCAAACCGCAAGCCAAGGCGCTGATTGCGCAATTCGGCAGTCTTGCAGGCGTGCTCAATGCTGATCCCAAGGCGATGCAGCGCGTCAAAGGCGTGGGCGAAACCAGCGCGGCGGCGCTCAAAGCGGTCGCCATCGCGGCCCGGCGGATGACCCGCGGCGAAATCATCAAGAAGCCGGTGCTATCCAGCTGGCAGGCGCTGATCGACTACCTTACCACCGACATGGCGCATCTCACGGTGGAGCGCGTGCGCATTCTCTATCTCGATACCAAGAACCGTTTGATCGAGGATCATCATCTGGGTGACGGCTCGATCGACGAGGCGGCAATCCACCCGCGCGAAGTGATCCGCCGGGCGATGGATGTGGGCGCCAGCGCAATGATCCTCGTCCATAATCACCCCTCGGGTAGCCCCGAACCGAGCCGCGCCGATATCCAGATTACCCAGCGCATTGCCGAAGCCGGTCGCCTGCTCGGCGTCACCGTCCACGATCACGTCATCATCGGGCGCGAGGGGCATACCAGTCTCAGGGCCAAGGGACTGATCTGATGACCGTAGCCGACGGCCCGGCACCACCGGGCCGCTCCTCCTATCGCCCCGAGATCGACGGTCTGCGCGCGCTGGCTGTCGGCGGCGTGGTGGCGCATCACGCCGGGCTGGCTGCGCTGCCCGGCGGCTTCACCGGGGTCGATGTGTTCTTCGTGATCAGCGGCTATCTCATCACCGGGATCATCGCGGCCGAAATGGCCGAGGGACGCTTCAGCCAGTGGCGCTTTCTTGAACGGCGGCTGCGGCGGATCGTGCCGGCGCTGGCGGTGATGCTGGCGGCGACGGGCATCGCGGCCTGGGCGGTGCTCAGCCCCGAGGATTTCAAGCCCTTTGCCCAAAGCCTTACCGCCTCGGCGCTGTTCGGCTCGAACTTGCTGTATGCGCGCGAGGTCGACTATTTCTACTCCGCGGCGGGGATGAAGCCACTGCTCCACACCTGGACATTGGGGGTGGAGGAACAGTTCTATCTGGTGTTCCCGCTGGCGCTGATCCTGTGCCGCCGCTGGAAGCCCGTGGCGATGCTGCCGATGGTGGCGCTGTTCGGGCTGGCAAGTTTTGTGCTGGCGCTGGCGCTGGTGCAGTTTTCGCCGCTGGCCGCGTTCTATCTGCTGCCTGCGCGCTTGTGGGAGTTTGCGCTGGGCGCGGTTTGCGCGCTGCTGCCCGCCGCCTTGCGCCCCGGGGCGCGGGGGCTGCCGGCGCTGGCCGGATTGGGGCTGATCGCGGCGGGATTCGTGCTGATCACGCCGGAGACCCCTGCGCCCGGCGTCATGTTTCTGCTGCCGGTGCTGGGCACGGCGCTGGTGATCCTGTTTGCCGTGCCTGCCAATGCGGCGGGGCGGCTGCTCGCCTTGCCGCCGCTGACATGGCTCGGGCTGGTGAGCTTCGGCATTTATCTGTGGCACCAGCCCTTGCTGGAGCTGGCGCGCTATATCTGGTTCGGCGACTTGCCGTTGGCGGTAACCATGGCGCTGGTGGCCGCGTCGGTGGTGTTCGGCTGGGCATCCTATCGCTGGCTGGAACAACCGGTGCGCCAGCGCCGCTTGCTGGCAGGGCGCGGGGCGCTGCTGACTGCCTGCGGCCTCGCGCTGGCGCTGCCGGCGGCGGCTGGCTTGGCGGGCCATCTGCGGCTGCTGAGTTCGGCCAGCATAACCGAGGCGGCGCGCTTTGGCGGCGAGCGGCCGCTCCCTGTGCCCGAGCCGGTCATCATTCCGCCCGCCGGGCCGCTGCCCTTCGTGCTCTATGGCGATAGCCACGCGATGCAATATCACGCCGCGCTGACAGCCCGCTTTGGCAAGGGCGCGCTGCTTGCCAAGACCTCGTGCCTGTCCGCGCCCGGGCTTGCCAATCTGCGGGCGAGCGATCCGGGGGGCGAAGAGTGCCGGGCAATGCCCGCGCGCCTCGTTGCGTTGGCGCAGGAGCGCGGGGTGCGCACCATCATCTGGGCGCAGCTGTGGGATCGCATGATCGTCGAGGGCGATTCCGAAACCCTCGTTGAACCCGACAGCGCAGCCGGATTGCGCGCGATCGCGGCTAGCCTCGAACAGCTCGCCAACCAGCTGCCGCAGGGCACGCGGATCATCCTGATCGGCAACACTCCCTCGGCCCAGACCGCCGCCGAACCGATGTTTGACGGCTGGCTGCGCTGCCGCGCCTTCCGCAATGCCGTCTGCCCCACGTCCTACCCCGCTGCCAAGGCGCAGGGCATCGCCATAAACGCCGCCTTGCGGGCCCTCGCCGCGCGCGATCCGCGCTTTACCTTTGTCGACGCCGCCGCGCCGCTTTGCCCTGCCGGGCGCTGCCGCGTGGTGCAGGACGGCGTGCTCAACTACTGGGACGCGCATCACCTGACGCGGACCGCCGCCAACCGGGTGGCCGCCACCATCGATGCAAGCCTGATCCAGCAGTGATCCGCAGCTTGTGCGCGTGTTGATCGGGGGTGCGGCCGCCCTTGCCTTGGCGGGCGTGCTTGCCTACCGCGCCCGCAACACCCTGCCCAACCGGAGTTGATGATGGTCCCCCGCTACGCCCGTCCCGCCATGACCGCCCTGTGGGAGCCGGAGGCAAAGTATCGCATCTGGTTCGAGATCGAGGCCCATGCGACCGAGAAGCTCGGCGAACTCGGCGTCGTCCCCGCCAGCGCGGCCAAGGCGCTGTGGGACTGGTGGGCGACCAATCCCGCCATCGACGTCGCCGCAATCGACGCGATCGAAGCCGTCACCAAGCATGATGTGATCGCCTTCCTCACCTGGGTGGCCGAGCAGGTGGGCGACGAGGCGCGCTTCATGCATCAGGGCATGACCAGCTCCGACGTGCTCGACACCACGCTTTCGGTGCAATTGGCCCGCGCGACCGATATGCTGATCGATGATGTCGACGCGCTGCTCGCCGCGATCAAGACCCGCGCAATGGAGCATAAATACACCCCCACCATCGGCCGCAGCCACGGCATCCATGCCGAGCCGGTCACCTTCGGGCTGAAGCTGGCGCAGGCCTATGCCGAGTTTGACCGTTGCCGCGACCGGCTGGTCGCCGCGCGCAAGGAAATCGCCACCTGCGCGATCTCCGGCGCGGTCGGCACCTTTGCCAATGTCGATCCGGCGGTTGAAGCACACGTCGCCGAAAAGCTCGGCCTCGCTATCGAGCCCGTCAGCACGCAGGTGATCCCGCGCGATCGCCACGCAATGTATTTCGCCACGCTCGCCGTGGTGGCCGGCAGCATCGAGCGGCTCGCGGTCGAAATCCGCCACCTCCAGCGCACCGAGGTGCTGGAGGCGGAGGAATACTTCTCGCCCGGCCAGAAGGGTTCGTCGGCCATGCCGCACAAGCGCAACCCGATCCTGACCGAAAACCTCACGGGCCAGGCGCGCATGATCCGTGCCTATGCCCTACCCGCGCTGGAGAATGTCGCGCTGTGGCACGAGCGCGATATCTCGCACTCGTCGGTGGAGCGCTTCATCGGCCCGGACGCCACGATCACGCTCGATTTCGCACTCGCTCGCCTGACCGGCGTGGTCGAAAAGCTGCTGATCTACCCCGAACGGATGCTCAAGAACTTGGACAGCATGGGCGGCCTCGTCCATTCGCAGCGCGTGCTGCTGGCACTGACGCAGGCGGGCGTCAGCCGCGAGGACGCCTATGCCCTCGTACAGCGTAACGCGATGAAGGTGTGGGAGAGCGGCGGTACGCTTTCGCTGCTTGATCTGCTCAAGGCCGATCCGGACGTCACCGCCGCGCTGCCCGAGGCCGAGCTCGAGGAAAAGTTCGATCTCGCCTACCACTTCGCGCAGGTCGACACGATCTTCGCGCGGGTGTTCGGCTGAGGCCCTGCGCCCGCAGGCGTGGATGCTGGACACAGGCGTCAAATCGCCTAGGTTCGGCGGCGCACTGGGCCATCGGGAGAGGCGCGCGACGTGAAGATCCTACGCACCATCATCTGGGTTCTCGCCGCCGTCGGCTTCCTGATCTTTGCGATCTACAATTGGCAGCCGGTCGAACTGACGCTGTGGCAGAATCTCGTGCTGGAAACCAAGGTGCCGGTGCTGGTGCTGCTGGCCTTCGCGCTCGGATTCGTGCCGCTCTGGGCCTATCACCTCAGCGTGAAATGGGGCCTCAATCGCCGGGTCAAGGCGCTGGAGAACTCGCTCAAGCACACTGCGCTCGCCCGCCATCACGAACCGCAAACCCCGGCGACCTCCGCCACTCCTGTCGATACACCTGTGGATAATCCTGTGACAAAACCGGCAGAAACCGCCGATCCGTTGAGCCCGTCAGACATTGCCGATGCGGGAGCGGGCGAATGAGCAATCCGGTCTATCTCGCGCTCGACATTCCGCAGCTTGAGCCCGCCAAGGCGCTGGTCAGCAAGGTCAAGGCGCATATCGGCGGCGTGAAGCTCGGCCTCGAGTTCTTCTGCGCCCACGGCAGCCACGGCGTGCATGAGATCGCGCATCTCGGCCTGCCGATCTTCCTTGATCTCAAGTTTCACGACATCCCCAACACGGTCGCCGCCGCGATGCAGGCGATCCATGTCTATGAACCCGCGATCGTCACCGTCCACGCCAGCGGCGGGCGCGCGATGATGGAGGATGCCAAGGCAGCCGCCGCCAACGGCACCAAGGTGGTGGCAGTGACCATGCTCACCAGCCTCGACACCAATGATCTGACCGCCACCGGGGTCTATGGCAGCGCCGAAACGCAGGTGATGCGGCTGGCTGAGCTTGCCCATGCGGCGGGGCTCGACGGGATCGTGTGCTCGGGCCAAGAGGTCGGCATGGTCAAGAAGGCCTGGAAAGACGGCTACTTCGTTGTCCCCGGCCTGCGCCCCACTGGCGGCGGCACCGGCGACCAGAAGCGCGTCGTCACCCCCCGTCAGGCGCGCGACAATGGCGCGAGCGTGCTGGTAATCGGCCGCCCGATCAGCCGTGCGGAGGATCCGGTGGCAGCGGCGCGGGCAATCGAGGGCACGCTTTGATCGCCATTGTGGAGGCGTCCTCGGAGGACGCGCCCGCGTTGAAGGCCCTGCTCGAAGCCGCCTATCGCGGGGATTCGGCGCGTCAGGGGTGGAACCACGAGGCGGATATTCTCGATGACGAGCGGACCGCGCCGGGCGAGGTCGAGGCGCTGCTGGACGATCCTGCCGTCACGATCCTGACCGCGCGGGATGATGATCAGCTGATCGGCTGCGTGGCGGTCACCCGCAAGGACGGGACGCTGGGCTATCTCGGGATGCTGTGTGTTTCCCCGCTGCTCCAGTCGTCAGGCCTCGGGCGGCGGCTGCTCGATGCGGCGGAAGACCACGCCCGAAGGCTGGGCATCGCCGCGATGGAGATGACCGTGATCGACAGCCGTGACAGCCTGATCGCGTGGTATGAGCGGCGCGGTTATCGGCGCACCGGCGAGACGCGCCCCTTCCCCGTGCTGCGCGATCCGCCGGTGACCTTTGCGGTGCTGGAAAAGCCGCTCGGAGCCGCGTAGGGACGCTGCGATGCCGGGCGCACTTGTCAAAATCTGCGGGCTTTCGACCCCCGAAACCCTCGCCGCTGCGGTGCAGGCAGGCGCGGATTATGTCGGCCTCGTCCATTTCGAAAAGAGCCCGCGCCATCTGAGCCTCGCCGATGCTGCGCGGCTGCGCGGGTTGATACCGCCGCACGTCAAGACGGTGCTGCTGGTGGTGAACCCTTCGTCCGCGCTACTTGCCGAGGCGGTGCGCGAGGTGCGCCCTGATGTCGTGCAGTTCCACGGCAGCGAAACGCCCGAAACCCTCGCCCGCTTTCGCGCTGCGACCGGCATCGCCGCATGGCGCGCGCTCGGCGTGCGGGACGCAGAATCGCTTGCGGACGCCGCCCGCTTCCACGGTGCGGCTGACCGGCTGCTGTTTGATGCGCCCGCCTCGGGCCTGCCCGGCGGCAATGGCACGCGCTTCGACTGGGATCTGCTCAAAGCCTACAAGGCGCCGACACCGTGGGGCCTTGCCGGCGGGCTCACCCCCGCCAATGTCGCGGAGGCCATCCGCCTCACCAGCGCGCCGCTCGTCGACACGTCCTCCGGCGTCGAAAGCGCGCCCGGCATCAAGGACGTGGACAGAATCGCCGCCTTCTGCAAAGCCGCCCGCCTATGAACACGCACCTCAATTCCTTCCGCACCCAGCCTGATGACCGCGGCCATTTCGGCCAGTTCGGCGGACGCTATGTCGCCGAGACGCTGATGCCGCTGGTGCTCGATCTCGATCGCGAATATCGCAAGGCGCAGGCCGATCCGGCATTCCAGGCCGAATTTGACGACCTGCTGGAGCATTATGTCGGCCGCCCCAGCCCGCTCTACTTCGCCCCGCGCATCACCGAAGAGCTCCGTTTGCTGGCGGATTCCCAAGGGAATCCTGGGGGCGGCGCGCAGGTGTGGTTCAAGCGCGACGAGCTCAATCACACGGGCGCGCACAAGATCAACAATTGCATCGGGCAAATCCTGCTGGCGATGCGCATGGGCAAGACCCGCATCATCGCTGAGACCGGCGCGGGCCAGCACGGGGTCGCCACCGCCACGGTGTGCGCGCGCTTCGGCCTGCCTTGCGTGATCTACATGGGCGCCGAGGACGTGAAGCGGCAGGCGCCCAACGTGTTCCGCATGAAGCTGCTGGGCGCCGAAGTGATCCCTGTCACCAGCGGCGGCGCGACGCTGAAGGACGCGATGAACGAAGGGCTGCGCGACTGGGTCGCGAATGTCCACGACACCTTCTACATCATCGGCACCGCCGCCGGTCCGCACCCCTATCCGGAGATGGTCCGCAACTTCCAGAGCGTGATCGGCAAGGAAGCGCGCGCGCAGATGCTGAGCCGCACCGGCCGCCTGCCCGACCTGCTGGTCGCCTGCATCGGCGGCGGATCGAATGCGCTGGGGCTGTTCCACCCCTTCCTCGATGATCCCTCGGTGAAGATGCTCGGTGTCGAAGCGGCGGGCCACGGCCTCGACGGCGACGAACACGCCGCCAGCCTGCTCGGCGGATCGCCCGGCGTGCTCCACGGCAACCGCACCTATCTGCTGCAGGACGCAGACGGCCAGATCACCGAAGGCCACTCGATTAGCGCAGGCCTCGATTACCCCGGCATCGGGCCAGAGCACGCGTGGCTCAAGGAATCGGGCCGCGTCGACTACACCGCCGTCACCGATGACGAGGCGCTGGAAGGCTTCCAGCTGCTCTGCCGCACCGAGGGGATCATCCCCGCACTGGAACCCTCGCACGCCATAGCGGCAGTAGCGAAGGTCGCGCCGACCATGCCCAAGGACAGCATCGTGCTGATGAATCTGTGCGGGCGCGGTGACAAGGACATCTTCACCGTGGCGGAGAAGCTTGGGGTGGAGCTTTGAGGCCCACCGCTCGTCATTGCGAGGAGCCGAAGGCGACGCGGCAATCCATGGCGCTGGTCCATGGATTGCTTCGCTACGCTCGCAATGACGATGCATTAATGTCTGGGGTCACATCGTGAAGAGAGATTGGAAGTTAGCAATTGTGCTTCTGCTCCAAGTTGTCATGCTTGGTTCGTTGGCAACCAGACACATCGCAGAAGAAGCGCGGTTTGGTAGTGACAGTTTTGCAGATGTGTTTCCATCGGCAACTGAGATTTGGGCGATACTGGTGTTTATCGTTGCTTTCGGGATTTGTATGGTGGTGACTACATGGGCTTGGTGGACCTCTGCGAAATGACTAACCGCCTCGCCACAACTTTCGCCGCCCCCCGCCCCGCGCTCGTCTGCTTCATCACCGCGGGTGATGGCGACACCGCGGCCAATCTCGATGCGCTGGTGGAAGCTGGCGCGGATGTGATCGAGCTGGGCATGCCCTTCACCGATCCGATGGCCGATGGCTCCGCGATCCAGAGCGCCAATCTGCGCAGCCTCGGCGCAGGCACCACCACCGCCGACGTGCTGCGCTACGCCACCGAATTCCGCGCCCGGCACCCGCAGGTGCCGCTGGTGCTGATGGGCTATGCCAACCCGATGGTGCGGCGCGGGCCGGAATGGTTCGCTGAGGCCGCTGCTGCTGCGGGCGTGGACGGCGTGATCTGCGTCGACATTCCGCCCGAGGAGGACGACGCGCTCGGCCCGGCTCTGCGCGCCAAGGGCATCGCCCCGATCCGCCTCGCCACCCCCACCACCGACGCCGCGCGCCTGCCGCAGGTGCTCGCGGGCTCCGAAGGGTTCCTCTATTACGTCTCGGTCGCCGGGATCACCGGCAAGCAGCAGGCCGTGCAGGCGAGCATCGAAAAGGCCGTGGCACGGCTCAAGCAATCGACCACCCTGCCGATCGCGGTCGGCTTCGGCGTGCGCACGCCCGAGCAGGCCGCTGCTATCGCCAAGGTGGCAGATGGGGTCGTGGTCGGCTCGGCGCTGGTGGAAATCTGCGGCGAATATGGCGCTAACGCTCCGGCCAAGCTAAGGGAGCTGACTTCGGCCCTCGCCGCGGCCGTCCACGCCGCCCGACAGGAGCAAACCGAATGAACTGGTTCACCCGCGTCCGCAGCACGCTCGGCTTCAGCAACGAGAAGAAGACCACGGAGAAGGATCTGTGGATCAAGTGCCCCTCGTGCCAGGAAATGCTGTTCGTCGCCGAGTACGAAGACAACCTCAGCGTCTGCCCGAAATGCGAGCATCACGGGCGGATCGGCGCGGATGCGCGGCTGGGGCTGCTGCTTGATCCCGGTTTCGAGCTGCTGCCGCTCCCCAAGGTCACCGAAGACCCGCTGCAGTTCAAGGACACCAAGAAGTACACTGATCGCCTCAAGGCCGCGCGCGCGGCGAACCCGCATGAGGATGCCTTCGTGGTCGGCTCGGGCATGATCGACAACCGGCCTGCCGTGGTCGGCGTGCAGGACTTCAGCTTCATGGGCGGCTCGATGGGCATGGCCGTGGGACAGGCCTTCTGCGAGGGCGCGCAAAAGGCGCTGGATCGCCACTGCGCCTATATCGTGGTGACGGCGGCGGGCGGCGCGCGGATGCAGGAGGGTATCCTCTCCCTGATGCAGATGCCGCGCGCGACAGTGATGACGCGGCGGCTGAAGACCGCAGGCCTGCCCTATATCGTGGTGCTGACTGACCCGACCACCGGCGGGGTGACCGCGAGCTACGCGATGCTCGGCGACATTCACATTGCCGAGCCGGGCGCGCTGATCGGCTTTGCGGGCCAGCGCGTGATCCAGGACACGATCCGCGAGCAGCTGCCCGAGGGCTTCCAGCGTGCCGAATATCTCCACAAGCACGGCATGGTCGATATGGTGGTGCCGCGCTGGGAGCTGAAGGCGACGCTGGCGCAGGTGCTCGACTATCTTCAACCCGTGAAGGCGGCCTGACCCGCGCCTTGCCGTGAAACCGCTCGATTTCGGACGGTCGGACGACCCGCGCGTTCAGGCGCAGCTTGATCGGCTGAGCGCGCTCAGCGTGCCGCAGGGACGGCTGGGGCTGGAGACGATCCGCGCCCTGCTGGACCGTCTCGGCAATCCGCATCGTGCGCTGCCCCCGGTGTTCCACGTGGCGGGCACCAATGGCAAGGGATCGACTTGCGCCTTCCTGCGCGCGATGCTGGAGGCGGAAGGCTATAAGGTCCACGTCACCACCTCGCCGCATCTCGTGCGCTACAACGAGCGCATCCGGCTGGCGGGGGAGCTGATCTCTGACGAGGCTTTGGCGGCGGTGCTGGCTGAGGTGCTTGATGCAGGCGCGGACCTCGGCCCGAGTTTCTTCGAAGTCACCATCGCCGCAGCCTTCCTAGCCTTCAGCCGCGTGCCAGCAGATGCCTGCGTGGTCGAAGTCGGCATGGGCGGGCGGTTTGATGCGACCAATGTGCTCGAACCCGAGGTGCTGGCGGCCTGCGGGATCGCCGCGCTCGGCCTCGATCACGAACGCTTCCTGCTCGCGCCCGAGGACGGCGTGCCCACGGAGCCGATGGCGCGCATCGCGTTCGAGAAGGCAGGAATCGCCAAGCGCGGCGTGCCGCTGGTGACGCTATCCTACCGCCCCGAGTCCAACCGCGAGGTGATTGCTGCTGCCACTCGCGCAGGCGCACCGCTGGCAATGTGCGGCGATGCCTGGGATGTGCGGCCGGGCGCCATGACAACGTATCGTGATCAGGCGGGCACCTTCACGATCCCTCGCCCCGCACTAGCGGGCGCGCATCAGGTGGAGAATGCCGGGCTGGCGCTCGCCATGATCCAGCATCAGGACCGGGTGGCGGTTGGTCCGCTGGCTGTGGCCAGAGGCATGCGGGCGACCCGCTGGCCTGCAAGGATGCAGCGTCTCAAAGCGGGGCCGCTCACTGGCACCCGCGAAGTCTGGCTTGATGGCGGGCACAACCCGCAGGCAGGCGCGATGCTGGGCGCACACTTCGCGGGCCAGCGCCTGCACCTCGTGATCGGGATGATCGAGGGCAAGGATCCCGCCTCGCTGATCGGCCCTCTTGCAGACACTCTGGCGAGTATCACTGCGGTGCCGGTGCCTGGGCATGACTGGCACGCGGCCGAGGCCTTCGGCAGCAATGCTCGCCCCGCCCCGGATGTGCCGAGCGCGATGGCGATGATCGCCGATGACGGGCTGCCCGTCCTCATCGCCGGTTCGCTCTACCTCGCTGGCGAGGTGCTCAGGCTCAACGACGAGCTGCCGGACTAGACCAGTTCCGGCTCCGGCGGGGGCGCATTCTCCGGCCTGCCCGAGCGCGCCTGCCGCACCCATTCCAGCACGCACAGCGCCACAGCAAACAGTCCGATCGCGGTTGTCAGAAGGAAGACGTCGTAATAGCCGCGCTCCTCGATCATCTGGCCGAGCGCCGGGCGGCCCAGCGTCCCCACCAGCATCGTCAGCGAGGACAGCAGCGCATATTGCACCGCGCTATATCCCTTGGCGACCACGCTCGAGAGGTAGGCGACAAACGCCGCCCCCGCGATGCCGACCGCGATGTTCTCCGCCCCGATGGTCAGCATCAGCCGCGCCATCCGGTCGTCCGCGCCGAATTGCCCCGCGAGCCAGGTGAAGCCGGTAAGGTCGCTCGCCAGCTGCATCCGCGCGCCGCCAATGGCGAGATCGGCGTAGAGCAGGTTGGTGAGCGCCGCGATCACCGCGCCCAGCGTCAGCGTGGTCATGCGGCCGATCACCGTCAGCAGCGTGCCGCCGAGCGCAAGGCCCACGATCAGCGCGCCGACCCCGAAGAACTTGGAGGCGATCGCCACCTCGTCCTTGGTATATTGCAGCTCGCCCAAATAGAACGGGTAGGCAAAGCTGCCCCAGATCGCGTCAGTGATGCGGTAGGACAGCACCAGCGCGATCACCAGCACGGCAGCCCATTTCAGCCGCCCGATAATCTCGGCCAAGGGCAGGATCAGCGCGCGGTAACCGTGATCGAGCGCGGTGTCGTAAGCCGTGCGCGCGGGCGCATCGGCGGTCAGCACATGGCGGCCCTGCTTGCGCATCGCTTCAAGCCAGCCGGCAATCAGCCCGGGGATTACCACGGTGGCGATCACGATCAGCGGGCCCATCTGCGTCACGAACTCGGTCGAGTCCGGCCGCGTTTCGGGTGTTGCCGCCAGCGAGCGGACCATGAACACCAGCACCGTCACCAGCGCCCAGCCCCACAGCAAGGCCACCGCGCCGAGCGCCATAGCGCGCACCCGCGGGGTCATTTGGCCCGCCTGCCGCAGCGTGCCGAGATTGCTGCGCTCGTCCGCCAGCGTGGCAGCACTGCGCTCGGCATCCGGGGCGAACAGGCCGAGGAAGCCCACGAACAGCAGGATCCCGCCCATGCTGGCGAACACCGTCGGCCAGCCCAGCCGCTCGGCCATGAACAGCGCGAGCGCCCCGCCCACCAGCGCGGCGACGCGGTAGCCCATCTGGAACACGGTCGAGAGGATGTCGATTGTCGCCACTTCGTCCGCGACATCGACGCGCCACGCATCGATCACCACGTCCTGTGTGGCGCTGGCAAAGGCGCCGATCCCCGCCAGCAGCGAGAACACACCGAGCGAGGACAACGGATCGAGCAGCGACAGCACCACCAGAATGCCGCCCAGCAGCAATTGCGCGGTCACGATCCACTGCTTGCGCTTGCCGAGCTTGCGCAGGCCCGGCAGATCGACCCGGTCCAGTGCGGGCGACCACAGGAACTTGAAGGCGTAGGCGAGGCCAATCAGCGAGAACACGCCCATCGTCTCGACATCGACCTTGGCGTCGGTCAGCCACGCGTAAAGCGTGCCGAGCAGCAGCGCGTAGGGCAGGCCCGAGGCGAACCCGAACAACAGCACATAGCCGGTCTTGGGATGGCGCAGCGAGGCCATCAGCGTCAGCCAGCGCGACAGGCGCGTGGGGTGTTCGAGGGCGGCTTCAGCCATTGACGATCCCATCATTGCGGCCGGAGATTTGCTCTGGCCCGGTTTCGTGCCACACTAGGCCGGGTTGAGAGGATGAGAAAAGAGCGATGAACGCTGCCACAACAGATATGCCCAATTTGCGCCCCACCGCCGGGCAATTGGCACTGGCCGAGGCGATCCGGGACGGGATCGGCAAAGTCGCAGGCGGCATCCAGACGGTGCCGGCGAGCAACTACACCTGCCCCGATCACTTCGGGCGCGAGAAGGCGGCGCTGTTCGATCGCCTGCCGCAGGTCATCTGCCCCTCCGCGCTGCTGCCCGAGCCCGGCATGGCGGTGCCGCATGATGCCACCGGCCGCCCGCTGCTGATCACCCGCGACGCCGAGGGCCGCGCCCACGTGTTCCTCAACGTCTGCCGCCACCGCGGCACGCGACTGGTCGAGGGCAGCGAGGTGCAATGCGCCAAGCGGCTCGTCTGCCCCTATCACGCCTGGACCTACCGGCTCGACGGAGGCCTTATGGCCCTGCCCCGGCCCGAGACCTTCCCCGGCATGGACAAGGGCGATTATGGCCTCGTGGAACTGCCCAACATCGAGGCGGGCGGCTTGATCTGGTTCGCGCCAGCCGAAGGGGCCGACTTCACCCATGCACAAGCCGTAGGCGGCGATCTCGACAGCTTCGGCCTTGGCGGGGCGCATCTGTTCCGGCGTAAGCTGCACACGGTGCGCGGCAACTGGAAGCTGATCATGGATGCCTTCCTTGAAAGCTACCATGTCACCCGCCTGCACGCTGCCACCATCGGCCCGTTCTTCAAGGACGGGATCACCGCAGGCGACCAGATCGGCCCGCACCAGCGTTCCGCCGTCGGGCGGCTGGAGGAGATGGCCGAGGTCGATCTCACCAATATGCACGAATTGCGGCGCGTGGTGACCTTCGCCTACCAGCTGCTGCCCGCCACGATCATCGTACCCAGCCCCGATTATGTGAACGTGATGGTGCTGATGCCGCAGGCGGCAGACCTTACGCTGGTGGAAGATTTCATGCTCATTCCCGAGGCCCCGGCCACCGAAAAGGCGCTGGCGCATTGGGAAAGGAGCTGGAACCTGCTCGATGGCGGGGTCTTCGCGAGCGAGGATTTCCGCGCTGCCGAACTCGGCCAGCAGGGGCTTTCCTCGGGCGCGATCACCCACCTGACGCTCGGCACGCTCGAAGGCGGGATTGCGCGGTTTGACCAGATCGTGGCTGAAGCCTTGCGGGCGGCGGGTTGAACGCCTAGTCGCCGCGCCATGCCCACCCTGCCCCCCCGCTCCACCGACCGTCCCGAAGGGGACCGTATCGCCAAGCTGCTCGCCCGTGCCGGGATCGCCAGCCGGCGCGAGATCGAGCGGATGATTGCCGAAGGGCGCGTGGCGCTGGACGGCACGGTGCTGGATACCCCGGCCACGATCTTGGCAAGCCTGAAAGGCGTCACCGTTGACGGCAAACCCGTTGCCGCTGCCGAAGCGACCCGCCTGTTCGCCTTCAACAAGCCCACCGGCCTCATCACCGCCGAGCGTGATCCGGCTGGCCGCCCCACCATCTACGCCGCCCTGCGCAATGCCTTGCCCGCGGGCACGCCGCGGCTGATCCCGGTCGGACGGCTCGATCTCAACACCGAAGGCCTGCTGCTGCTCACCAATGACGGCGGTTTGAAGCGCACGATGGAACTGCCCGCCACCAAGGTGCCGCGCACCTACCGCGCCCGCGCCTTCGGTGTGGTGACCCAAAGCCAGCTGGAAGACCTGATGGACGGGGTGGAGATTGACGGGGTGCGCTATGGCTCGATCAACGCCAATCTTGAACGCAGTTCGGGCCGCAATCTCTGGATCGAGATAACCATCACCGAGGGCAAGAACCGCGAAGTGCGGCGCGTGCTCGAATATCTCGGATTGCAGGTCAACCGCCTGATCCGCACCGGATACGGCCCGTTCAACATCGGTGATCTGCCGCGTGGGCAGGCGGTCGAACTGACCGGCAAGCCGGTAGCGCATTTCCTGTCCGAGATGACCGGCACGCCGATCCCGCGCGGCGGGGTGAAGAAGGCGGACAAGGTCGTGATCGCCGCCCCGGCTCCCGCGCCCGCCAAACCGCCGCGTCCAGCGCGACCTGCGCCGCACAAAGCGCCGTCCGCACGCCCTGCGCCGCGCAAGGATGATGATGCCGCCGCACGCCCCCAGCGTTCTCAGGCACGCAAAGGCCCCGGTCGTCCTGCGACCGCCTCTAACAAGGGCTCTGATCGCGCTGCCACGCCGCCGCGCAAGGGCGCTGATCGCGCAGGACCAGCGCCGCGAAAGGGCAACGAGACCCTGACGAACGCACCGCGCAGAGGCCCGGGCTCGCCCACCGGCACGCGCTCACCATCACGCAAGCGTCCGGCCCCGACGCGCGGCAACACCCCGCCGCGGGGTCCGCGCAAGTGAGGATCATCGCTGGCGAATGGCGCGGTCGCAAGCTGGTCGCGCCCAAGGGCGATGCCACCCGTCCCACGGCCGACCGCACGCGCGAGACGCTGTTTTCGATGCTGGTGAGCCGGCTCGGCGATTTCGAAGGCTTGCAGGTCGCCGATCTGTTTGCAGGATCCGGCGCGCTCGGGCTGGAAGCGCTCTCGCGCGGGGCGGCGACGTGCCTGTTTGTCGAGCAGGACCGCCCAGCGCTCGATGCGATCCGCGCCAATATCACCACGCTCGGCGCCCGCGACAAGGCGCGGGTCGAGGCCGGTTCCGCCACGCAATTGCGCGCCGCAAACCAGCCGCTCGATCTGATCTTCGCTGATCCGCCCTATCACTCGGGCGCGGGCGAAGTGGCGCTCGACCGGCTGCTGCGCCTCGGCTGGATCGGCCCGCAGACCTGGATCAGCCTCGAAACCGCGTTCAACGAGGATCCGGCGATCAACGGCCTCGCGCTCGATACGATGCGCAAGGTTGGCAAGGCCAAGCTCAGCCTGTTCCGGCTCGCCGCGCCTGCCGCCTGAGCCGCACCGTCGATAAGCTGTGCCAAGGCGCTTGCCCGCGCCGACAATGTTCCCTACCTGTTCGCATGAGACCATGAGCACGACTTTGCCCCCATCTGTCCCGGCCCATGATCCGGTGCCTGCCTATGCCGCGCGGCTCAATCCGCCGCAGCGCGCCGCTGTGCTTGCGACCGAGGGCCCGGTGCTGATGCTGGCGGGCGCGGGCACGGGCAAGACCGCGGCGCTCACCGCGCGGCTGACGCATCTGGTGGCGACGCGGCGGGCGTTCCCCTCGCAGATCCTGTGCGTCACCTTCACCAACAAGGCCGCGCGCGAAATGCGCGAGCGGGTCGGCCATCTGCTGGGCCCGGCGGCAGAAGGCCTGCCGTGGCTCGGCACCTTCCATTCGATCTGCGCCAAGATGCTGCGCCGCCATGCCGAACTGGTGGGGCTGCAGCACAATTACACCATCATCGACACCGATGATCAGCTGCGGCTGCTGAAGCAGCTGATCGCCGAGGCCGAGCTTGATGAAAAGCGCTGGCCTGCGCGCCAGCTGGCCGGTCTGATCGATCGCTGGAAGAACCGCGGCCTCAACCCCGCCGATCTCGATGCGGTGGAGAACGAGGCCTATGCCAATGGCCGCGGCACCGCGCTCTACACCCGCTATCAGGAACGCCTGCGCCAGCTCAACGCCTGCGATTTCGGCGATCTGATGCTGCACATGCTCAACATCCTGCGCAGCCATTACGACATCCTGAGCCACTACCAGCGCGCCTTCCGCTACATCATGGTGGACGAATATCAGGATACCAACGCAGTCCAGTATCTGTGGCTGCGGCTGCTCGCGCAGGAGCACAAGAACATCTGCGTCGTCGGCGATGATGACCAGTCGATCTATTCCTGGCGCGGCGCGGAAGTCGCCAATATCCTGCGGTTCGAAAAGGATTTTCCAGGCGCCGAGGTGATCCGGCTCGAACAGAATTACCGCTCCACTCCGCATATTCTGGGTGCAGCATCAGGCCTGATCCGCGCCAATTCGCAGCGCCATGACAAGACGCTGTGGACCGAGGTGAACGGCGGCGACAAGGTCAAGGTCATCGGCGTGTGGGACGCGCCCGAGGAAGCGCGCCGGGTGGGTGAGGCGATCGAGCGGCTGGAACGCGAAGGCGCAGCGCTCGATCAGGTCGCCATTCTGGTGCGCGCGCAATACCAGACCCGCGAGTTTGAAGACCGGTTCATCCAAATCGGGATCAACTACCGCATCATCGGCGGCTTCCGCTTTTATGAACGCGCCGAAATCCGCGATGCGCTCGCCTATCTGCGCCTCATCGCCCAGCCGCAAGACGATCTGGCGTTCGAACGCATCCACAACCAGCCCAAGCGCGGGCTCGGGGCGAAGGCGCTGGAGCAGATGCACAGCCATGCGCGCCGCACCGGACTGCCGCTGGCCGCCGCGGCGCTGCAACTGGCCGACAGCGATGAACTGCCCAAGCGCACCGCGATCACCATCGGCGGCTTGCTGCGGCAGTTCCTGCACTGGCGCGAGCAGGCCGAGGTGCTCTCGCCATCCGATCTTCTGCGGCTGGTGCTGGAAGAAGCGGGCTACAACGCCATGCTCGCCGCCGACCGTTCGCCCGAGAGCGCAGGCCGCGCCGAGAACCTCTCCGAACTCGCGCGCGCGATGGAGGAATACGCCACGCTCGGCGATTTCCTCGAGCATGTCAGCCTCGTCATGGACAATGACCGATCGGACGCCGGCGAGACGGTAACGATCATGACGATCCACGCTGCCAAGGGCCTGGAGTTCGACAATGTGTTCTGCGTCGGCTGGGAGGAAGGCGTGTTCCCCAGCCAGCGCGCGATCGACGAAGGCGGGCTCGCCAGTCTCGAGGAGGAGCGCCGCCTCGCTTACGTGGCGATCACCCGCGCACGGCGGCATTGCACCATCCTCCACGCCGCCAACCGCCGCATCTATGGCCAATGGGTGAGTTCGATCCCCTCGCGCTTTATCGAGGATTTGCCGGCCGAACATATTGATCAGGAAACCACGCTTACCGGCGGGGCCAGCCTGTGGCGCGCCAACTGGAGCGAGCAGGAAGACCCCTTCGCCCATGTCGCGCGCGATTACCCGTCCAAGGCCCAAACCCGCGGCCCCGGCTGGCAGCGGGCGCTGACCTCGGGCTACGAGACCAAGCCTGCCCGGGTGCGCGAAAACACCCGCTCGGCCGCCAGCTTTGCCGCCCCTGCCCGCAGCGACATCGCGATCGGCGCGATGGTGAGCCACGACAAGTTCGGCACCGGATGCGTCATCGATCAGGAAGGCAACAAGCTCACCATCCTGTTCGAGAATGCGGGCGAGAAACGTGTGCTGGACAGCTTTGTGAAGGTGGTGGGATAGGCGATCGCGTCGAACACGGGTGCGCCTTCAGGCGGCGCGCTCTCATAAAGCTGGGGCTGGATTTCTCCGTAGTCCTGCGGACAGCCCGGCGACCAGGGATAATGTCCGCTCGACGCGCTCGGCCAGACGATCTGCATCACCGGCGGCCTGTCTTCGCGCCCCTGTGTCCGGGAGTACCGCATCGCATCGAACACGTGCTGCTCCCATGTCTCGGGCCTCACCGCCTTGCGCAGCGTGCACTCGAACCCGGGCATGTCGCTGGGCCGGAAGACGAGACCGTCGACCAGTTCCTGACCCGACTTGAGATAATGGAAATACTGCCAGAACAGGCCATTGATGAACTGCGCATCGAGATCAAAGACGATCAGTTCGGGTGCGCCGAAATCGCTGAAGCCGATCGTATAGGCAAAATCGCGATGGTTGGGATCGCGCTTGTCGAAGACGTAGTTGGCCGTCCAGCCATGCTGCTCGATCTTGCGCAGGAGTGAGGCATCATGCGCATCGCGGCGCTTGTCATCCAGCCAGCCGCGCAGATGTCGCAGCATGGCCGCGCTCAGGGTGCTTCAGTGGCGGCAATCGTCGCCGCCTCCGGCCCCGCTTGCCGCCAGTAGCGCGCTTCGAACGGCCGCAGCAATTCGCCTGCCACATCGCGGGTGCCCTCGGCGATGCCGGTCTCGCAGTTCACGTAAGGGGCAGGATCGGTGTAGGTGCCGAACAAACGGTCCCACAGCGTGATGGTGTTGCCGTAATTCGCGCCCATCAGCGCCTCGTCGCGGATGTGGTGCAGGCGGTGCGCGGCAGGCGACATCATCACCTTGCCCACCGGCCCCAATGTCCAAGGCACATCGGCGTGGATCAAATAGCCCCACCACGAACGCACAAGCCCCGCGAGCACGATCGCCCAGATCGGCAGCCCCAGCAGCAGCACCGGGACGAGATCGATAAGCATGCTCATCACCTCGCCAAGCGGATGCTTGCGATGCAGCGTGAGCCAGTTCATCGCCTCGTCGGCGTGGTGGGTCGCATGAATGCGCCACAATTGGGGACTGTGCTCGAAGCGGTGGCGCCAATAGGCGGCAAAATCGATCATCACGAGCGCCAGGATCGCCACCGCGATCACCGGGACGCCGGACCAGAATTCCATCAGTTCGGGCATGCGCGGGATCAGATCGCGATAGGCCGCCATCGGCAGCGCCAGGAGCGGCATCAGCACCACCCCGTTGAACAGCAAAAGTCCCAGATTGGTGCCGATCTCGCGCCGGGCGGCGACGAGGCCGGCCCACACCTTGTCGCGCTTGACGATTAGCGCGAGCACCGCAAACACCAGCGCCGCCGGAAGCGGATCGCTGACGGTTTCGCGCAGGGCTTCGAGAAAGGCGTCCATGACGCCCGCAGGCCTAGCGCGGCAGTGGCGAAGAAAGCGTTAAGCGCCTCAGTCGAAGCTGATGTCGAGGAACGCCGGGCGCGGGCCGTTCCATTCGCCGGCGGGCACGGGCGCGTCGTCTTCCGAATAGCGGCGACGCGGCTTGCGATCGTCGCTGGCCGTGACCTGATCGGTGCGCGGAGCGGATCGCTCGCGGCGCGGGCGTTCTTCGCGGGGAGCACGTTCCTCGCGGGGAGCACGTTCTTCACGCGGAGCGCGCTCTTCACGCGGAGTGCGTTCCTCGCGCGGCTCGCGGTCTTCGCGCGACCGGCGCGGCTTGCGTTCCTCACGCTCTTCGCGGGAGGCCTCGCGCGGGGCCTCGGCCTGGGCGGCTTCGGCCTTGGCGATCACTTCGCTGAGGTCAACGCGCACGTCTTCCTTGCCGAACACCTTGATCGCGCTGCCGGTGAGCTTTTCGACATTGCTGATCGCTTCGGCGTCTTCTTCCGAAACGAAGGTGAAAGCCCGGCCCTTGGCGCCGGCGCGTCCTGTGCGGCCGATGCGGTGGACGTAATCATCGGGGTGCCACGGCGTGTCGTAGTTGAACACGTGGCTGACGCCCTTGATGTCGAGGCCGCGCGCGGCAACATCCGACGCCACGAGAATATTGACCTCGCCCGCCTTGAAGCGTTCCAGCTCCTTGATCCGGCTGGACTGGTCCATGTCGCCGTGGATCTCGGAAGAGCGGAAGCCGAACCGGGTCAGGCTCTGGTTCAATTCCCGCACGGTGGTCTTGCGGTTGGCAAAGATGATCGCAGTTTCGACGAGATCATTCTCGAGGAACCACCGCAAAGTGTCCTTCTTCGCGCGCGATTTAACCGGAACCTTGAAGGCGGTGATATCGGCGTTGGTCGAGGCGGCGCGGCTGACTTCGATCCGCTTGGGATTGGTCAGAAACTTCTTCGACAGCTTCTCGATCGGCGGCGGCATGGTGGCCGAGAACAGCATCGTCTGGCGGGTTTCGGGCAGCTTGGAGCAGATGAACTCGATGTCCGGGATGAAGCCCATGTCGAGCATCCGGTCGGCCTCGTCGATCACCAGCAGCTCGCAGCCATTGAGCATGATCTTGCCGCGCTCGAACAGGTCCATCAGGCGGCCCGGGGTAGCGATCAGCACGTCGACCCCGTCCGACAGGGCCTTGAGCTGGTCACCCATCTGCACGCCGCCAATCAGCAGCGCCATCTTGAGATCGTGGTTCTTGCCGTATTTCTCGAAATTCTCGGCCACCTGAGCGGCGAGCTCGCGGGTCGGTTCGAGGATCAGCGAACGCGGCATCAGCGCGCGGCGGCGGCCCGAGGCCATGACGTCGATCATCGGAAGCACGAAGCTGGCCGTCTTGCCGGTGCCGGTCTGGGCAATGCCGATCAGGTCGCGCATCATCAGCACGGTGGGGATCGCCTGCGCCTGGATCGCGGTCGGCGTGGTGTAGCCCGCATCCTCGACGGCTTTGAGCAATTCAGGCGAAAGGCCGAGATCGGCGAAGGTCATGCGGTGTGTGGTGTCCGAGAATAGCGGGCAGGGTCGCTGCCGGGATTGCTGACCCTTGCGCGCCGCGCGCAGCTTCAGGCCGCCGCGCCTTTCCCTTAAACGGGCACGAAAGTCAAGGAAACGCGCGCTCGGTCGCGGTCTGGCTAGTCGCGCACTTCGACCAGCCGGCGCATCGATTCCACCTCGCAGCGCACGCCGGTGCGCGATTGCAGCTTGTC
The DNA here is from genome assembly GCA_023653115.1 of Erythrobacter sp. Lineage (GTDB taxonomy): Bacteria > Pseudomonadota > Alphaproteobacteria > Sphingomonadales > Sphingomonadaceae > Erythrobacter. The sequence goes on along the minus strand of JAMNXO010000001.1, from coordinate 328,933 downwards.
CCGATCAACGCACAACCGCCCGTCCTTGCGGCGCTCGACATAAAAGCCCGAGTAGAAGTCGCGCGCACGGCACGATTTTTCGAGGTTGACCGAGATCATCCGCCGGTCGCGCAGGAACAGCACCAGCCGGTTGCCACTGCCGGTCTGCACCCCGGCGATGCCCTCGAGGGGCACGCATTTTTCCTTGCCCGCTTCCTCGAACCGCGAGGAAATCGCGCGCTGGGGCAGTTCGGCGAGCATATTCTGCCGCACCGCCGAGGAAGCCGGCGCGATCCGCACCACTACGCGCTGCTCGATCCGCACCTGCCGCGCGATCTGCTGGCTGCGCATTGCCGATAGCGGATTGACCCCCTGCACCGGCGCCGGAGCGGCCGATTGGCCCGCCGCCTCGCATTGCGGAGCGGAAGGCGCGCCGCGCGCAGGCGCATCTGTCCCGGCTGCCCATGGCAGCATCAGCGCAATCGGCGCTGCAAGGACAAACAGGCTGTGCATGGCGGTTGAAGCTGTCTCCCGGAAAGGCACAAGGCGGGGCGTGAGCGCGGTTTGCGCCGCCATCCCGCCTAACGTCGGCAATTGAACCCCGGCTTAACTGGCTTGACCGCCAGCGCAAAACCTCTGGCACATTTGCCGCAGACTGTGGCATGGGCGCAACAATGGACGCGCCCCTTTCTGCCCCGGATTCCGCCGCCTTTCTTGCCGATGCCGCGCGCCTGCTCGGCCCGCGCGGACTGACCAGCGATCCTGAGCGGATGGACGCCTGGCTGACCGACTGGCGCGGGCGCTACACCGGGCGCGCGCTCGCCCTCGCCTCGCCCGCCTCAACCCCCGAAGTCGCCGCGCTCGTGAAGCTGTGTGCGGCGCATGGCGTGCCGATCGTCCCGCAGGGCGGCAATAGCGGCATGGCAGGCGGCGCGACCCCCGATGCCACCGGCACCGCGCTGCTGCTGAGCCTCAGGCGCATGGACGCGGTCCGCCATCTCGATGCTGAAGCCGGGCAAGTGGTGTGCGAGGCGGGCGTAATCCTCCAGCGCCTCCACGATCTCGCCGGCAACGCAGGCCTGCGCTTCCCGCTGACACTGGGCGGCAAGGGTTCGGCGACCATCGGCGGGCTGGTGTCGACCAATGCCGGCGGCACGCAGGTGCTGCGCCACGGCACGATGCGCGCGCAGGTTCTGGGGCTGGAAGCGGTGCTGGCCGATGGTGCGGTGTTCGATGCGCTCACCCCGCTCAAGAAGGACAATCGCGGGTTTGACTTGAAGCAGCTGCTGATCGGTTCGGAAGGCACGCTCGGGATCATCACCGCGGCAACGCTGCGCCTGCTGCCGGCGCCCACCGGCCGTGTGACGGCGTGGACCGGGCTTGCCACCATCACCGACGCGCGCAGCCTGCTGCGGCGGGTGGAGCGTGACATGGGCGAGGCCCTCGAAGGCTTCGAGGTGGTGCCGGCGCATTGCCTCGATTCCGTGCTCGCCCACCTGCCCGCCGCCCGCGCCCCGCTGGCCGAGCGCCACGGCTGGAACGCGCTGATCGAATGCGTTTCGCCCGGCATGGACAGCGCCGCCTTGCGCGACCGGCTCGAAGCCAGCCTTGCCGCGGCGATGGAAGACGGCTTGCTGGCCGACGCGGTGATTGCCGCCAACGAGCGCCAGGCCGAGGATTTCTGGCTGCTGCGCGATTCCATCTCGGCCGCCGAACGCGCGCTGGGTCCGGCGATGCAGCACGATATCTCGGTGCCGGTCGAGCGGATGCCCGAATTCATCCTTGCCGCCAGCCCCGCGATCGAGGCCGCCTTTCCCGGCACCTGTGCCGTCGCCTTCGGCCATCTGGGCGATGGCAATGTCCATTTCCACGTGCTTGCCCCGGCAGGCGCAATGCGCGGCGCGTGGGAGGAGGCAGAGGGCAAGGCGGTAAGCGGCGCGGTTTATGATCTGGTCAAGCAATGGGGCGGATCGATCAGCGCCGAGCACGGGATCGGGCAGATGAAGGTGGCAGAGCTGGCGCGGCTGCATGATCCGGTGGCGCTGGCGCTGATGCGCAGCGTCAAGCAGGCGCTTGATCCGCACGGTCTGCTCAATCCCGGCAAGCTGGTGATGACGCCCCCTGCGGCTTGCACCTAGGCCCGCAAACGCCTACAGCGCGCCCCGTCCGGCGGGGGAGCCCTGCCGCAGGGATCGCCCGCAACTGATTTTTCTCGGAGACGAATTCATGGCCAGCGCGCCGCAACCGCAACTTCCGCTGTTCTACAACGACCTCCTGCCGCTCAACAGCCGCGACCATGCCGACTGGAAGGTCGGCACGCTCGAAGACGCGGCGTTTCTCGGCCAGACCCATGCTGTGCCGGTGACCACCGACGAGTTCATCGATGCCCAGCGCCACTACCCGATCGTGTTCACCGCCGGTGACACCCCGCTGCCGATCGCGCTGTTCGGGCTCAACGAAGGCGTCAACACCTTCATGGGCGACGACAACAAGCTGACCAGCCTTGTTTACGTTCCGGCCTATGTGCGCCGCTACCCCTTCATGCTCGCCAAGCTGCGTCCGGATGCCGAAGAGCTGTCGCTCTGCTTCGATCCGACCGTCAACTTCATCGGCAAGCGTGACGAAGGCCTCGCGCTGTTCGACGAAGCCGCCGCGCCCACCGAATACACGCAGGGCGTGCTCGAATTCTGCCGCCGCTTCGAAGAAGCCGGCCAGCGCACCAAGCAGTTCATGGACGAGCTCAAGAAGCTCGGCATCCTGATGGACGGCGAAATCGCCATCACCCGCAACGATCAGCCGGAAAAGCCGTTCGTCTATCGCGGCTTCCAGATGGTGAACGAGGAAAAGCTGCGCGAACTGCCGGCTGCCACCCTCGAAGAGCTGAACAAGAACGGCATGCTGATCATCATCCACGCCCACCTGTTCTCGCTCAACCTGATGCGCACCATCTTCGAGCGCCAGATGTCGCTCGGCAGGATGCCGGAACTGCAAGGCGCAGCCAATTGAGCTGACGCGCCGGGCCTGCACGGGCCTGATGCACAGATAAAGGCGGGCGGTTCTGCGTGGCAGGGCCGCCCGTTTTCTTTGAGCGAGACTATTCGGCCGCCTGCTGAAGGCTCTCGCCGCCGCCGAGCAGCGCCGTCTCGGCTCCCATCACCCGCACCAGATCGGCCAGCGCGGCGGCCATGCCCGCCAGCCCCTCGCCCGGTTCTGCCAGGCGGTGATCGAGATAGGCCGCACGGCACACTTCGACCTGCACGGCATGAACCCCGTGCTGCGGCGCGCCATGGCGATCGAGCACATAGCCGCCCGAATAGGGCCGGTTCTGCGCGGCAGGTAGCCCGCGGGCCTCAAGATGGCGCAGCGCTGCGCCCATCAAACTGGGGTGGCAGGTGACGCCGAACCGGTCGCCAAGCACAAGCTGCGGGGCGTGCTCTTCGCCATCGACCGGCCGCAGCGGCGGCATCGAATGCAGATCGATCAGCAGCGCTGCGCCCCACACCTTGCGGATGCGGGCAAGCTCGTCGGCAAGAAAGCTGTGGTAGGCGCGGTGGATGCCGGCAATGCGTGCGGCCAGTTCGCTGCGCGCCAGCCGCCCCCGCCATATCTCGCCCGAGCCCGGCAGACGGCGCGGCACCAGCCCGAGCCCGCTGCGCGCGCGGCGGTTGCCGTTCGCCGCGGTGCCGGAGGCGGCGGGCTGCGCTGCCAGATCGTCAGGCCGGCCGCCCTCGATCATGTCCCAGTCGATATCGTCTTCGGCGCGGTTGAGATCCATCAGCGCGCGCGGCGCATGGGCGATCAGCAGGCCAGCCCCGGTCGCCTGCGCGATCATCCGGCCGAGCCGGTCCACCAGCCGGTCCTCCAGCCGCAATTGCGCGCCCTGCGGATCACGCATCCGATCGAGCACCGCTGCGGGATAGGCGCGCCCTGCGTGCGGCACCGCAACCAGCACGGGCAAACGCATCTGGCGCGGCGCGGCAAAGGTGTAGGCCGCCCTTCCCTCCAGCCCCGGCACCTGCCCGCCGCTGACGCGCGCGCCCTCTCCCGGCGTTGCGGGATCGGGTTCGAGGTGAGGGCCGGGGGACAAGCGCGACATGTCGCCTGCCTTGCTGCCGCCTTTGCCGGGCACTGTCAAAGCCTGATCGCCCGCCGCCAGCGGCTAACGCCAGCTTTTTCGCGAGCACGAAGGAAAGATTTCTTAAATCCGCCGTGCTATACGGCTGGCATGACATCGACCAATTCCCCGCGCATCCTGCTCGCCGAAGACGAAGAGGCGATGCGCACCTATCTCGAACGTGCGCTGACCAATGCCGGTTACCGGGTGAGCGCGGTTGACCGCGGCACAGAGGCGATCCCCCTGCTTGAAACCGGCGATTTCGATCTGCTGTTGTCCGACATCGTCATGCCGGAAATGGACGGAATCGAACTCGCCCAGCGCTGCGCGGAGATCTCGCCGCACACCAAGGTGATGTTCATCACCGGCTTTGCCGCAGTGAGCTTGCGCGCCACCCGCGAACAGCCCACCGCCAAGGTGCTGTCCAAGCCGTTCCACCTGCGCGATCTGGTGCTCGAAGTGGAGCGCATGTTCGAGGATGCAGGCGAGGCGCGGGTTTGATATTTGCACGGCTCGAATCGCTTGCACCTTCCAAAGGGCTGCGATAAAGGGCCGGTCCGCTCCGAGAGGGGCGAGGCCGATGGTGCGGGCGTATAGCTCAGTGGTAGAGCACTATGTTGACATCGTAGGGGTCGCAAGTTCAATCCTTGCTACGCCCACCATCGGATCGGCCTGAAGGCTGGATTGGCAAATGGCCCGCCCTCACCCGGCGGGCTTTTTTGTGTCTGGCGCGCCAACGACTTGCACGGGGCGCAACACCCGTTGCCATTCATTTGCGGCAGCCCCGCCTTGCAAGGCCGCGCTCCTCTGCTAAAGCCCGCGCGGGATCTTTGAGCCTTTGGACGGGCTCTGAACAACTTCCTGTCGGTCAATCACAGCCCTGCGCAGACGGGGCAAGAAGGATAGGGCAACAGCCATGCAGAAAATCAAAGTCGCCAACCCGGTGGTCGAACTCGACGGGGACGAGATGACCCGGATCATCTGGCAGTGGATCCGCGAAAGGCTGATCCTGCCCTATCTCGACATTGATCTGCACTATTACGACCTCTCGATCGAGAATCGCGATGCGACCGACGATCAGGTCACCATCGATTCCGCCAACGCGATCAAGCAGTACGGTGTCGGCGTGAAGTGCGCCACCATCACCCCTGACGAACAGCGCGTCGAGGAATTCGGCCTCAAGAAGATGTGGAAGTCGCCCAACGGCACGATCCGCAACATCCTGGGCGGCGTGGTTTTCCGCGAGCCGATCGTGATCGAGAACGTCCCTCGCCTCGTGCCGGGCTGGACCGATCCGATCGTTGTCGGCCGCCATGCCTTTGGCGACCAGTACAAGGCCACCGACACCCTGATCCCGGGCCCGGGCAAGCTGCGGCTGGTGTGGGACGGCGACAATGGCGACAAGATTGATCTCGACGTATTCGACTTCCCCAGCGCCGGTGTGGCGATGGCGATGTACAACCTCGACGATTCGATCCGCGACTTCGCCCGTTCGAGCTTCAACTACGGCCTCAACCTAGGCTGGCCGGTGTATCTCTCCACCAAGAACACCATCCTCAAGGCCTATGACGGGCGCTTCAAGGACCTGTTCCAGGAAGTGTTCGACACCGAAGGCTTTGCCGAACAGTTCAAGGCCGCGGGCATCGTCTACGAACACCGCCTGATCGACGACATGGTCGCCTCGGCGCTCAAGTGGTCGGGCAAGTTCGTCTGGGCGTGCAAGAACTACGACGGCGACGTGCAGTCGGACACCGTGGCGCAGGGCTTCGGCTCGCTCGGCCTGATGACCTCTGTGCTGCTCAGCCCCGATGGCAAGACCGTCGAGGCCGAAGCCGCGCATGGCACCGTCACCCGCCATTACCGCCAGCACCAGCAGGGCAAGGCGACCTCGACCAACCCGATCGCCTCGATCTTCGCGTGGACGCGCGGGCTGATGTATCGCGGCAAGTTCGACGGCACGCCCGATGTGGTCAAGTTTGCCGAAACGCTCGAGCGGGTCTGCATCCAGACCGTCGAAAAGGGCTACATGACCAAGGATCTGGCGCTGCTGATCGGCCCCGGTCAGGCATGGCAGACCACCGAGCAGTTCTTCGAGACGATCGTGCAGAACCTCGAAAAGGAAATGGCCAGCCAGGCTTAAGGCCCGGCGCGAGGAGGAACCTTGGCAAGCAGATCAACCGCGCGGCTTGAAATTCGTCAGGCGAAACTGAAGGACGTGCGGGCGATCGGCGAGTTGGTCCGCCGTGCCTATGATGATCTGCCCGCCTATACGCAGGGCGAAATCCGCGGGCAGATCAACAACTATCCCGAAGGCTGCTTTGTCGCGCTGTTCGATGGCGCGGTGGTGGGGTATTGCGCCTCGATGCGGCTCGACGAGCGCGTGGCGCTGTCGAATCACACCTGGGACGAGGTGACCGGCAACGGCTTTGGCAGTCGCCACGATCCGACCGGCGACTGGCTATACGGCTATGAGCTTTGCGTCGATCCGCAGGTGCGCGGCACGCGGCTGGGGCGGCGGCTCTATGAAGAACGCCGCGCACTGGCGGAGCGGCTCGACCTTACCGGGATCGTGTTCGGCGGGCGGATGCCGGGCTATGCCCGCGCCAAGCGCCGCAAGGCCAATCGCGCCGAAAGCCCCGAGCAATATCTTGGCCTCGTAATCGACAGCAAGATCCACGATCCGGTGCTGCGCTTCCAGCTGGCCAACGGATTCGAGCCGCAGGGCATCCTTCCGCGCTACCTGCCCGAGGACAAGGCCAGCCGCGGCAATGCGGTGCGGATGGTCTGGCGCAACCCCTATGTCGACAGCGAATCCCCGCCCAAGCACCGCCTGCCGCGCGATGTCGAAAGCGTCCGCATCGCCACCTGCCAGCTGCAATCACGCGCTGTCTCGGGCTTCGATGAATTCATGAAGCAGATCGAATATTTCGTCGATGTTGCCGCCGATTACGAAGCGGACTTCATCGTCTTTCCGGAAATGTTCACGGTGATGCTGCTGTCGGCCGAACCCAAGGAACTGACCCCGCTGGAAGCGATCGAAACGCTCAGCGACTACACCCCGCGCATTCGCCAGCGGTTGTCGGAGATGGCGCTGGCGTTCAATATCAACATCATCGGCGGATCGCACCCCACCCGGATGCCCGATGGCGACATTCACAATGTCGCCTATGTCTGCCTGCGCGACGGATCGATCCACGCGCAGGAGAAGATCCACCCCACTCCCAACGAAGCCTATTGGTGGAACATCAAGGGCGGCGACAGCATCGATGCGATCCCCACCGATTGCGGGCCGATCGGCGTGCTGATCTGTTACGACAGCGAATTCCCTGAACTCGCCCGCCGGCTGGTGGACGAAGGCGCGCGGATCATCTTCGTGCCGTTCTGCACCGACAGCCGCCAAGGCTATATGCGGGTGCGCTATTGCTCGCAGGCGCGGGCGATTGAAAACCAGTGCTTTGTGGTGATGAGCGGCAATGTCGGCAACCTGCCCAATGTCGCCAACATGGACATCCAATACGCCCAGAGCTGCATCCTCACACCCTGCGATTTTCCCTTCGCGCGCGACGGGATTGCGGCCGAGGCATCCGAGAATGTCGAGACGCTGACCATCAGCGACGTCAACCTTGCCGATCTCAGCTGGGCGCGGGCCGAGGGCACGGTGCAGAACCTCGCCGATCGCCGCTTCGATCTCTACCGGATCGAGTGGGACAAGCGCGTCGGCAACATCAAGGACCCACTTGGCGAGGAACGTTAGCCGCCCCCGCACACTGCAAGTGACAGCACCTTCGCGGCGCGGTAAGCCGATGACGTGGCTGGCGAACTCACCCCTACCCCGTTCCTGTCCGATGCGCTGGTGATCCTTGGCGCAGCCGGGATCGTGATTCCGGTCTTCGCGCGCTTTCGCATCACCCCGATCATCGGTTTCATCCTGATCGGCGTTGCGGTCGGCCCGTTCGGGCTCGGCTCGCTGGTGGCGCGTGTGCCGTGGATCGAGCACATCACCATCACCAATCCCGAGGTGCTCACACCGTTTGCCGATTTCGGCATCGTGCTGCTGCTGTTCGCGATCGGGCTGGAGCTGTCGTTCAACCGCCTGTGGCAATTGCGGCGGCTGGTGTTCGGGCTCGGTGCGCTCGAGCTGATCATCATCGGCTCATCGCTCGCTGTGTTCCTTGGCTTCGTGAGCGACATGAGCACTTCTGGCGCGCTGGCGCTGGGCTTTGCGCTGGCCTTCTCCTCGACCGCGATTGTGCTGCCGCTATCAGGCACCCGCACGCCGGTGGGCCGCGCGGCACTCTCGATGCTGCTGTTCGAGGACATCATGATCGTGCCGATCATCTTTATCCTCGGCGCGCTTGCCCCCAATGCGCAAGGGGAAGGCTGGGCGGGCCTGATCACCACGCTGTGGCAAGGCGGATTGGTGATCGCGGTGCTGCTGGTGGTGGGGCGCTTTGCCCTGCCCCGCCTGTTCGCGCAGGCCGCCCGCACCAAGAGCCCCGAACTGTTCCTTTCCGCCTCGCTGCTGGTGGTGATCGGCGCGAGCCTTGCCACGGCGCTGGTCGGCCTCTCGCCCATCGTCGGCGCGCTGATTGCGGGCCTGCTGATCGCCGAAACCGAATATCACACCGAAGTCGAACTGATCATGGAGCCGTTCAAGGGCCTTGCCTTGGGCGTGTTCCTGATCACCATCGGCATGAGCATCAATCTGGTGGAGATCACCGAGCAGATCGGCGCGCTTGCCCTCGCCGTGGTGGGCGTGCTGACGTTCAAGGCGCTGGTCACCGGCGTATTGCTGCGGCTGATGGGCGCGCGGCGCAGCACCGCCGCCGAGACCGGCGTGATGATGGCCAGCCCCAGCGAGACATCGCTGATCGTGCTGGCAGCTGCCACGGCGGCGCTGGTGATCGACACCGATACCGCGCAATTCTGGCAGACCGTCACGGCGATCGGCCTCACCATCACCCCGCTGCTGGCCAAGCTCGGGCGGATGATCGCGCGCCGGGTGGACCATGCGCCGCAGCTCCCGGGCGGGGATGATGACGCCGAGGCGCGCACCATTATCGTCGGCGGCGGGCGCGTCGGCAGGCTGGTGGCCGATATGATGCACACCCATGCCAGGCCCTATGTGATGATCGATTCCAACCCCGACCTGATTGCCGTCGCCCGGCAGGACGGCTACCGCGCCACCTTCGGCGATGCCGCTCGGCGCGGCACGCTGGCGCGGCTCGGGGTCGAAAACGCGCCCGCAGTGGTGCTGACGATGGACGAGCCGGTGCTCGCCCAGCGTCTCGTCACCAAGCTTAGGCAGGCCTATCCCGATCTGCTGATCGTTGCCCGCGCCCGTGACATGGATCACGCCGCGACCTTGTACCGCGCAGGGGCGAGCCATGCGGTGCCAGAGACGCTGGAAAGCTCGCTGCAACTGTCCGAAGCCGTGCTGGTCGATATCGGCGTGGCGATGGGGCCGGTGATCGCCTCGATTCACGCCAAGCGCGACGAATTCCGCGAACAGCTGGAGCGCGAGGGCGGGCTGACGGAAAAGCCGAAGCTGCGGACAACCAACAGCGCGGCGGGTTAGGAGGATGAGTCAGCCAGTTTCCAGGTGGTTATCCAATTGAACGGGCGCTCGTCCGGCGGACTGATCAATCGAAACCCCCGGCGTGCGGCGAGACAGGTCTCGTAAGCCATCCGGGACGTATTCGACGAATAAACCGGGCGGCAAGTTTTGGTGCGGCCATCCACGCCGAAAGTGACCGCAACCATAACCCGCGCTTCGATTTCGTTTTGCAGCGCCTCGCGGGGATATTCCATCGGGGTTGCCACAAGATCGGTAATCTTGAGCCGCTGCCCCTCGGGCGGGATGGGATCGCTGCCAAAGCGGATGGATATCCTACTCAGCGGAAAGTCCGGGCTGATCAGGAATTGCGCGCCCTTGCCCGGTTGTTCGCGCATGGCGCGGATCGCAAATCCATAGGTCGCCCGAGTATAATCCAGCACAAGCTGCGGATATTGGCGGAACCGTCCGGCCTTCACCGCATTGGCGCAAACAGCTTGGCCCGCTTCGGCCAGGATCGGTGAGGCTTTGGTCCTGCAATCTATCACGGTCCCGTCACGGTCCACCGTGACCTCAACCGCGAGCCGTTCGCGCCCCTTCTGGAAATCCCGCGCAAATGGCTGCAACACATCGTCGATGGTGCCAAGTTCAAGCGTCCCCGCGCCTGTCACATCGAACAGAGTCCCGCCGAAGGTGAGGCCCGGCATTTCCTGCGATGCGGCCGGAGCCCCCGCCAGCGCGGCCAGCGCGGCCATACAGCCGAGGCCGCGTCGCCTCATCCCGCCAGCACGGCCCTGACCGCAGCCAGCGCCTCGGCCGCCTTGTCGCCATCAGGGCCGCCGCCCTGCGCCATGTCGGGCCGACCGCCGCCGCCCTTGCCGCCGAGGGCTTCCACGCCTGCGCGCACCAGATCGACCGCGCTGAAGCGCGCGGTGAGGTCATCCGTAACGGCAGCGGCGATACTCGCCTTGCCATCGTTGACCGCGATCATCACCGCCACGCCCGAACCCATGCGCTGCTTGGCCGCATCGAGCAGCGGGCGCAGTTCCTTGGGATCGAGCCCACCCAGCACCTGACCGCTGAAAGCCACGCCCGCGATCGCTTCGTCGGCCGGCGCTGCATCCCCGCCCGTCCCGCCGCCGCCCAGCGCGAGCGCCTTCTTGGCTTCGGCCAGTTCCTTTTCGAGCCGCTTGCGCTCGTCCATCAGCGCCGCGAGCCGCGCAGGCACTTCCTCCGGCATCGCACGGATCACGCCCGCCGCTGCCTTGAGCGCATCCTCGCGTGCCACCAGCCAGGCGCGCGCAGCCTCGCCCGTCAACGCCTCGATCCGGCGCACGCCCGAGGACACCGCGCTCTCCGAAACGATCCGGAATACCCCGATATCGCCCGTTGCGCGCACATGGGTGCCGCCGCACAGTTCGACCGAATAGGTCCGGCCTTCGCGGCTGGAACGGCCCATCGAGAGCACGCGGACTTCGTCGCCATATTTCTCGCCGAACAGCGCCAACGCGCCCGCGGCCACCGCATCGTCCGGGGTCATCAGCCGGGTGCCGACCGTTTCGTTGGCGCGGATTTCGGCGTTCACCTCGGCCTCGATCGCCGCGATGTCCTCAGGGGTCAGCGCGACGGGTTGCGAGAAGTCGAAGCGCAGCCGGTCTTCGGCGACCATGCTGCCCTTCTGGGTCACGTGCCCGCCGAGCCGGTTGCGCAGCGCGGCGTGAACCAAGTGGGTGGCCGAATGGTTGGCGCGGATCCGGTCACGCCGCTCGGCATCGACCTTGAGCTCGACCGTGTCGCCGACCGCAATCGCGCCGGCTGCGATGCGCACCTGATGCGCGTGGAGGCGGCCCAGCGGCTTGGCAGTGTCGGTGACGCTGGCCTTGAACCCGGCGAGGTTCGCCATGCTGCCGGCATCGCCGGTCTGGCCGCCGCTTTCGCCGTAGAACGGGGTCTGGTTGGTGAGGATCACCACCTCGTCGCCCGCGCCGGCCTGCTGGACTTCAGCCCCGCCCTTGACGATGGCGACCACGCGGCCCTCGCCGCTGGTGGCGGCATAGCCGGTGAATTCGGTCGCGCCTTCGCGCTCGGCAATGTCGAACCAGACTTCGCCCGAGGCCGCTTCGCCCGAGCCCTTCCACGCCGCACGCGCCGCCGCCTTCTGGCGCGCCATCGCGGCGTCAAAGCCCTCGCGGTCCACCCCGATGCCGCGGGCGCGCAGGGCGTCTTCGGTAAGATCATAGGGGAAGCCGAAGGTGTCGTAGAGGCGGAAGGCGATTTCGCCGTCGAGCTCGCCGCCAGTCGTCATGTCGCCGGTGGCTTCGTCGAGCAGTTTGAGGCCCTTGTCGAGCGTGCGGCGGAACTGGGTTTCCTCGCGCTCGAGCACTTCCTCGATCAGCGCCTGCCCGCGCGAAAGCTCGGGGTAAGCAGCGCCCATCTCGGTCACGAGCGCAGGCACGAGGCGGTGCATCAGGGGCTCGGCTGCGCCCAAAAGGTGCGCATGGCGCATCGCGCGGCGCATGATCCGGCGCAGCACATAGCCGCGGCCCTCGTTCGACGGCAGCACGCCGTCGGCCATCAGGAAGCTGACCGAACGCAGGTGATCGGCGATCACGCGGTGGCTGGCGGCCGAATCGCCCTTGGCGGCGACATTGGTGAGGCCTTCCGAGGCCGCGATCAGCGCCTTGAAGGTGTCAGTGTCGTAGTTGTCGTGGACGCCCTGCAGGACAGCAGCGACGCGCTCGATCCCCATGCCGGTGTCGATCGAGGGCTTGGGCAGATCGCGGCGGGTGCCATCGGCCTGCTGCTCGTATTGCATGAACACAAGGTTCCAGATCTCGACGAAGCGGTCACCATCCTCGTCCGGGCTGCCGGGAGGGCCGCCGAAGATGTGGTCGCCGTGATCGTAGAAGATTTCCGAACACGGCCCGCAGGGGCCGGTGTCGCCCATCGACCAGAAGTTGTCATTGGTGCTGATGCGGATGATGCGTTCTTCCCGCAGGCCGGCGATCTTGCGCCACAGGCCGGCGGCTTCGTCATCCGTATGGTAGACAGTGACGGTGAGCCGGTCCTTGGGCAGGCCCCATTCGCCGGTCAGCAGTGTCCAGGCGTGCGCGATCGCCTGTTCCTTGAAATAGTCACCGAACGAGAAGTTGCCGAGCATCTCGAAGAAGGTGTGGTGCCGCGCGGTGTAGCCGACATTGTCGAGATCATTGTGCTTGCCCCCGGCGCGCACACATTTCTGCGAGGAGGCGGCGCGCGGCGCGGGCGGGGTCTCGAGCCCGGTGAACACGTTTTTGAACGGCACCATCCCGGCGTTGACGAACATCAGCGTCGGATCGTTGTAGGGAACGAGCGGCGCGCTCGGCGTGACGGCGTGTCCGGCCTTGCCGAAATAGTCGAGGAAGGACCGGCGGATTTCGTTGGTAGAGCTCATGGCGGTGCAGTTAGGCAATGCGAGGGCGTTAGGCAATGGAGCGCGCATAGGCCACGCTTCACCGCACCTCCTGAGTGTTGCCGCTGATCCACAATTGCAGCGCGGCAAAGGCGCTGTGCAGCCCCGGCTGCGGAAACGAAAAACCGGCCCGAGCCCTGGAGAGAGGTCTCGTGCCGGCTTTCCGGGTTTCCGGGCGCCATGGGACAGGCACGGAGGGGACACTCCGCGCGCACGCCCGCTTGGGGATCAGTCTTCGGGGTCCGCGTCCGGCCCTGTCATCATCTCCCCGGCCACCGCGTCGGTCCGGCTGCGGATCGCAGCTTCCAGGCGGTCGCAAAGTTCTGCATTTTCCTTGAGGAAGGTCTTGGCGTTCTCGCGGCCCTGACCGATGCGGATGGAATCGTAGGAGAACCAGCTCCCCGACTTCTCCACGATGCCGGCCTTGACGCCAAGATCGAGAATTTCCCCGATCTTGGAGATGCCTTCGCCATACATGATGTCGAATTCGACCTGCTTGAACGGCGGGGCAACCTTGTTCTTGACCACCTTCACGCGGGTGGTGTTGCCGATAATCTCGTCACGGTCCTTGATCTGGCCGGTGCGGCGGATGTCGAGCCGGACGGACGCGTAGAACTTGAGCGCGTTGCCACCGGTGGTGGTTTCCGGATTGCCGTACATCACGCCGATCTTCATGCGCAGCTGGTTGATGAAGATCACCATGCACTTGGAGCGGTTGATCGAGCCGGTCAGCTTGCGCAGCGACTGGCTCATCAGGCGAGCCTGCAAGCCGACGTGCGAATCGCCCATCTCGCCTTCGATTTCCGCGCGCGGCACCAGCGCCGCGACCGAATCGACCACCAGCACGTCAATCGCGTTAGAACGCACCAGCGTGTCGACGATTTCGAGCGCCTGTTCGCCGGTATCAGGCTGCGAGACGATCAGTTCATCAATGTTGACGCCGAGCTTCTTGGCATAGACCGGATCGAGCGCGTGTTCGGCATCGACGAAGGCTGCGGTGCCGCCGGCCTTCTGGGCCTCGGCAATCACGTGCAGTGCCAGCGTGGTCTTGCCCGAGCTTTCCGGACCATAGACTTCGATCACGCGGCCCTTGGGCAAACCGCCCACGCCCAGCGCGATGTCGAGCCCGAGCGAGCCGGTCGAAATCGCTTCGACCTGCATGGTTTCCTTCTGGCCCAGCTTCATCGCCGAACCCTTGCCGAAAGCCCGGTCAATCTGTGCGAGCGCGGCTTCGAGAGCCTTCTGACGATCCACGTCTTTTTCCTTATCTACCAGCTTCAATGACGTAGCCATCGCACGCGCTCCTTCGCTTGCCTAGAGGCGGTCACCAGTTTTCGACGACCGTCCTTGGGATTGCGATGTATCGCATTTGTTCTACTGGAACAAGGGGGGAACGAAAATAATTTCCTACAAGCCCGGCAAAAGCTTGCGTGCTCTTACTTGGCGGCCGCTTCGGCTTCGGCCTGATCGGTCCGCGCCTGGCGCAGAACCGCGCCGACCTTGTCGCCGATGGCGGCCACGCTGAAGGGTTTGGGAATGAAGTGCATATCGGGAATGTCGATGTCCCGGCGCAGCTGTTCCTCGGCATAGCCCGACATGAACAGCACGGGCATTTTCGGCAGCCGTGCGCGGATGGCGCGCACCATCGCGGGGCCATCCATCCCCGGCATCACCACATCGCTGACCACGATATCGAACTGCACCGTGCCTTCGGTGATGGCCGCCAGCCCCTCCTCGCCATTGGCGCAGGCCTTTACATCATAGCCTGCACGCACCAGCGCCCGTTCGGCGACGGCGCGCACCATGTCCTCGTCTTCCACCAGCAGCACCTTGCCGCCGGCCGACCATTCGGACGAGATCAGCGGCGCCTTGACCTCGCGCTTTTTGGGCACCTCGCCGCGATGCACCGGGAAATAGACCGTGAAGCGCGCGCCTGTCGGGTGGCCGGACTTGTCCTTGGTGTTGTCGGCAAAGATGAAGCCGCCCGATTGCTTGACGATCCCGTAGGCGGTCGACAGGCCGAGGCCGGTGCCCTTGCCCTGTTCCTTGGTGGTGAAGAACGGTTCGAACAGCTTGGGCAGCACGTGCGGAGGGATGCCGCCGCCGGTGTCCTGCACGATCAGCACGGTGTAATCGGCCGCAGGCAGCACTTCGGAACCCAGCTGCACCACCTCGGTCGCGTGCAGGTGGCGGGTGAACAACGAGATCCGGCCGGTGCCATTCCCGCGCGACTGGATCGCATCCCGCGCGTTGACGGCGAGGTTCATGATCACCTGTTCGAGCTGCTGCGGGTCAGCCCGCACCGGTCCGAGATTGCGGTCATGCTGGACGTAATAGGTGATCTTCTCGCCCAGCAGGCGCTTGATCAGCGGGCTGACCTCGCTCACCACATCGGGCAGCTGGATGACTTCGGGGCGCAGGGTCTGCTGGCGCGAGAAGGCGAGCAGCTGGCGGGTGAGCGCGGCGGCGCCGTTCGAATTGGCGCGGATCTGCTGGATATCGTCGTAGTCGCTGTCGCCCGGGATATGGCGCAGCAGCATCAGATCGCAGGTGCCGATGATCGCGGTCAGCACGTTGTTGAAGTCATGCGCGACCCCGCCGGCGAGCTGGCCGACCGCCTGCATCTTGGTGGCCTGCGCGACCTGACGGCGCAGCTGGTTTTCCTGGCTTGAATCCGCAAGGCTCAAAAGCACCGCTGCCTCGCCCAGCCCGCGCACGCCGGCCAGGCCGAGGGAGACAGGTTCTTCCGGGCTGTTCACCAGCCGCACCGCGACGTCGCCGCTGGTCGAAGGCCCGCGCCCGTGGCGGCGCACCGCGTCGGACAGCGCGGGCTTGTCCTCGCGCGTGACCAGATCGGTCGGGAAGGCGGGCAGCCCCCGCCCTTCGCGGGCGACCGCGCGCAGGAACGCCTCGTTACCGAACAGGAAGCGCCCGTCACGGTCGGTCATGGCGAGGCCGAGCGGCAATTGTCCGAGCAGCGCGTCAAGCTGCGCGACCCCGGCCTGCGCGGTGCCATCCCAGCCCGAGCCGATGCCGACACCCGAATCGATCAGGAGCATCAGCGAGGTCGCCTCGTCCGGCCCGGCAGGCACGGTCTGGGTGGAAGGATCGATCAGCGGCACGTCGACCAGCGTCTGCGGGGTGCCGCCGCGCCCTTCGCGGGCGAAGAAGATGCGGTCACGCTCGTCGCTGCGCAGGAAGCTGACGAAGTCCTGCCCCATCAAGGTGGCGCGATCATCACCTGCGGCGCGCTCGGCAAACCCGGCGCTGACAGCGCGGATAATGCCGTCGGCCGTGGTGATCGCGGTCTCGATTCCCGCCCGGCTGAGCATCTTGCCGAAAGGTCCGGCGAGATCGAGCGCGCCCAGGCTCACGCTGCTGGCGCGGGTCAGCGGGCGCAGCCGCCAGACCAGATGGTCCTCGCCCCGCCCTGCGCGCATGGCGGAGATCTGCCAGTCCACCTCGCCTTCGGGCATGGGGAGCAGTTCGATCGCGGCGGCTCCGTCACGCCAGGCATCGCGCGCCAGCCGGGTCACCACCTCAAGTGCCTCGCGCGCGAACGGCAGCGCGGGGGGCGCGGCGCTGACGCCGAAGCTTTCGAGAAACTGGCTGTTGGCACACACGAGACGGTTGGCGCGGTCGGTAATGGCGACGGCTTCGCCGGCCTGCTCGATCGCGGCGACGGTTACTGTCCAGTCCGGCGGAGCGAGTTGATCGGTCGCAGGCGCGGTGCGCATCCGCTCGAACACCAATCCCGCACCGAGCAGCACGCCGACCCCGAGCAGGAACGCCAGCGCCACCAGCCAGCTCGAGGTCGCCAGAAACAGCACTGCCGCACTCACCACCAGCGCGCCGGCGAGGCCCATCAGAAGCGTGGAAGACGGCGCGAGCGCAGCCAGGCTTTCCAGCTGGCCGCTCGCGGGAAGCTCCGGGCGTCGGGGAATGCGGCGGCTGGGCTCGGACAAGCGCGGGTGTTCCTGTGGCTGGATCGCGACCGTAGCGCGCATCGCGCCCGGTCAGCTCCCGTCCCTAACGCGCCCCGAGCCGCTGGTCGAGCCGGGCTTCCATCACCTTCAACCGTTTGGCGCGTTTGCGCGCCACCACAGCGCGCCACACCCAGCCGGACACCACATAGCCCACCCCCGGAGCGACGAGCGAAAGCACCAGATAACCCACCACCGTGGCACCGGCGACCTGATAGGCATCCATCAGGAAGGCCCAGACCCCGCTATTGGCTTTGGCGCTGGCCACGGCCGGCGCGGTGGCATCGAAGCGCAAGGTGAAGTCGCCGATGCGGTTGGCGATCACCAGCCAGAAAGGCAGCGTGAAGGGGTTGGTCACGAAGGTCACCAAGGCCGCCAGCGGCACATTGGCGCGCATCGGCAAGGCGAGAAAGGCCGACAGGAAAATCTGCCCCAGCGGAATGATGAAGGCCGCAAACAGCCCGAGCGCCACGCCGCGCGGCACCGAGCGGCGGGTGAAGCGCCACAATTCGGGCGAAAGAAAGCGGTGCGCGATCGGAGCGAGATACTTGTTCTCGGCCATTTCCTCACGGGTCGGCGTATTTTTGCGGATGATGTCCATCGCCCAGGTCTTCGAGCGTTTCGAGACACTTGGCTTGGGCGATTCAGACTGCGTCACAGGCACGCCCCGCCCCGGCGCTCAGGCGCACGGCTCGTCACAGCTGGCAGAACGGGAATCATCACAGGAACCATGTAGCGCATATGGGTAGCATCGGGTTCCTGACCAGTAGGTGAATCCGGCGCAAACCGTGATTTTTTCAGCGCTGCCCGCTCAGTCCCGTCCGTTCAGGCCCGCCCGCTCAGCCCCGCGCGCTCAACCCTTGTCGCGCATCAACCGCGCCTTGTCGCGTTTCCAGTCGCGGTCCTTGATCGTGGCGCGCTTGTCGTGGGTCTGCTTGCCCTTGGCGAGCGCCAGTTCGACCTTGGCCCGGCCGGTGCTGTTGAAATAGACCATCAGCGGCACCAGCGTCATGCCCTTGCGCTCCACCGCACCGACGAACTTTTCGATCTCGCGCTCGTGCAGCAGCAGTTTGCGCGGGCGGCGCGGTTCGTGGTTGAGGCGGTTGCCGTGGCTGTATTCGGGGATGTTGGCGTTGATCAGCCACACCTGCCCATCCTTCACCTCGGCATAGCTTTCGGCAATGCTCGCCTCGCCCGCCCTGAGCGCCTTAACCTCGGTGCCCTGCAAGGCGAGCCCGGCCTCGAAGGTATCCTCGATATAGTAATCGAACCGCGCGCGGCGGTTCTCGGCGACGATCTTGAGCTTGTCGAAGGTGACGGGTTTGGGGCGTGCCATGGGACGCGCGATGTAGGCACCGGCGCGGGAAAAAGCGAGGGGCTTTGCGCTTTGGCAACTTGCGCGTTACTCCTTGGCGCTTGCGGGGCAGGTCGAGGGGGCGACGCGCATCATGGATCAGGTTCAACCATTCACCATCGCCGGCGAGGATATTGCGCCCGGCACCACGCGCGATCTGGCCTTTCCGATCACCACCCTGGCCACCGGCACCGCCTCGTCGCTAGCGGTGAGGGTGCTGCACGGCGCCAGGCCCGGCCCGGCGATCTTCGTGAGCGCGGCCATCCACGGCGACGAGATTGTCGGCACGGCGGTGATCCAGCGGCTGGCGCAGGAGATCGATCCGCAGGCGTTGGCCGGCACGGTGCTGCTGGTGCCGGTCGCCAATATCTTCGGCTTCATCACCCATTCGCGCTACCTGCCCGACCGGCGCGACCTCAATCGCAGCTTCCCCGGCAGCGCGGGCGGATCGCTCGCGGGGCAGTTGGCGAACATCTTCTACCGCGAGATTGTGGGACGCTGCCAGCTGGGCATCGACATCCACACCGCCGCGATCCACCGCTACAACCTGCCGCAGATCCGCATCGCGGCAGGCAACAAACGGCTCGTGGAGCTGGCAATGGCATTCGGCGCGCCGGTGATCATCGAAAGCCCGCTGCGCGACGGCAGTTTGCGCGATCTCGCCCAGAAAAAGGGCGTCGATATGCTGCTGATGGAAGCGGGCGAGGCCTTGCGGTTTGACCGGCTGTCAATCGAGACCGGGGTGGCGGGTGTCAGCCGGGTGCTGGCGCATCTGGGCATGATCGAGGCGGATGATGGCCTCACCGAAGTCGGCATCCCGGCGCGCGCAAACCGCTCTGTCTGGGTGCGGGCACCGCGCGGCGGGGTGACGCACCGCGTGCGCAAAAGCGGCGATCCGGTGCGCAAGGGCGATCTGCTCGCCTGCGTCGCGGGCCTGTTCGGCGAGGATGCGCAGGAACTGGTCAGCCCGATCGACGGGATCATCATCGGCCACGCCACGTTGCCGGTGGTGCATCAGGGCGACGCGCTGTTCCACATCGCGGCGATTTCCCACCCCGAACGGGTCGGCGCGCGGATCGACACGATCACCGACGCGATTCTGGCGAGCGAGCCCGAAGGCTTTGCCGAAACCCTTCTGGACGAGGACGAGGTGGTTTAAGCGGGTAGAACCCCAGCGAGCACCAGCGCCTCATCCACCGCGCGCTTGGCTTCGTCCGAGCATTCCACCAGCGGCAGACGCACGTCGGGCTCGATCCAGTCGTGGACGCGGCTCAGCGCATATTTCACCGGCGCAGGCGATGCATCGGAGAACATCGCGTAGTGCAGCGGGAACAGGCGGTCGTTCAATTGCCGCGCCAGCTTCAGCTCGTTCGCCGCAATCGCATCGTGGAACTCGGCGCACAGCGCAGGCGCGACATTGGCCGTCACCGAAATGCAGCCGCGCCCGCCGGCCGCCGCGTGCGGCAGCCACAGCTCGTCATTGCCCGAAAGCTGGCAGAACTCGCGCCCGATGCCCATGCGGTGATCGGCGACGCGGCTGAGATCGCCGCTGGCATCCTTGATCGCGATGATCCTGTCGGGATACTTGTTGACCAGCGCCACCACCGTCTCGTCCTCGAGATCGGTCACGGTGCGGCCCGGGACGTTGTAGAGCACAATCGGCAGATCGCTGTTTTCGGCTAGAAAGCTGAAATGTGCGATCAGCCCGCGCTGGCTCGGGCGGTTGTAATAGGGCGCGACACACAGCCCCGCCGCAGCCCCTGCCTTGCGCGAGAAATTCATGTGCAACAGCGCGTTGCGGGTGTCGTTCGAGCCGCAGCCCGCAATTACCGGCACCCGGCCCGCCGCCTGCTCGATGCACACCTCGATCACGCGGTGGTGCTCGGCGTTGGAGAGGGTCGAGGCTTCGCCGGTGGTCCCGCAAGGCACCAGCGCGGCGCTGCCGTTTTCGATCTGCCAGTCAACCAGCCGCCGGAAGGCCGCTTCATCAAACGTCCCGCCGCGAAAAGGAGTCACCAGAGCGGGTATCGATCCGCTGAACATTGCTTTTGTCCTGTCTTCACCGTTAGATCGGAATAAACCGGAGCGACGCTTCGTTCTCTTCCTTGTTAAGCGACTACTAAGGAGCCGATCGGCACTATGTCCAGCATGGTCCACATCCCGCTGCCCAAGACCCGCCGCCTTGCTCTTGCCGGAGCGGCGCTGGTGCTGGCGGGAATGGCGGTGCCGCTGGCAGCGCAAAGCTGGGGACAAGGCGCTGATGGCGGCAATCTGGTGGCGCGCCAGCCGGGCGAAATGGGCACGGCGCTGGCCCGCTGGGAAATGCTGCAGGCAAGCCGCGAGATGCGGTTTGTCGACTATGCCGGCTTTGTGCTCGCCTACCCCAATTTCCCGCGCGCGGAGATCCTGCGGCTGCGGGCCGAGAACGTGCTCGAGAACGAGGCACCGTCGCAGGCCGATCTGCTGCACTATTTCGATGCCAACCCGCCGCTGACCAATCCGGCGCGCGCGCGCTATGCGCTGGCGCTGGCCGGCGCGCAGCGTCCCGAGGCGCTGGCCGAGGCGCGCAAGGCGTGGCGCGGCGGGGCGATGAGCGATCCGGTCGAACTCTATCTGATCGGGCTGTATGGCGCGCAGCTCACGCCCGAGGATCACGCCGCGCGGATGGATGCGCTGCTGTGGCAGGGCAAGGCCGATGCCGCATCGCGGCAGATGATCAACATCGCAGAGGCGGACCGTCCGCTGGCGCTGGCCCGCCTCGCGCTGCTGCGCGGCGGCCGCCCGACAGAATCGGGGATTGCTGTGCCGCAGAGCGCGATGGCCGATCCGGGTTTTGTGTTCAATCTCGTCAACTATCTGCGCGCGACCAACCAAAGCGATGAAGCGGTGCGCACGCTCACCACCGGGCCGCGCTTTAGCCGCCCGGCGCTGGAGCCCGAGGAATTTGTCGGCGATATGCTGGCGCTGGCCAAATCGGCCAGCTCGCGCGAGGCGGCGCAGATTGCCGCGCGCGTCGATGATCTGTTCGCGCCGGGCACCGATGTGTCGCAGACCAGCTTCACCTTGCGCGATCGCTACACCGATCTGGTGTGGCTCGGCGGCACAAAGGCGCTGTGGAACCTTGGCGACGGCAGGGCGGCGGCCCCGCTGTTCCAGCGTTACGGCGATGCCGCGCGCACGCCGCTGACCAAGGCCAAGGGCTATTACTGGGCCGGACGCGCCGCGCGCCAGGCGGGCGACGAGGCCGCAGCACGGCAGCATTTCGAGCGCGCCGCTGCCTATCCGCATTACTATTACGGCCAGCTGTCGATTGCCGCGCTGGGGCGCCAGATGCCGCGCTTCGATCCGCTGCCCGAGGTCACGATCACCGCGGCCGACCGCGCCGCCTTTGAAGGCAATGCGCTGGTGAAGGCGATCCGCGCAATGGCGGTCAATCGCCGCGACTGGCGCACCGAGCGGCGGTTCTTCGAGGCGCTGGGCGACGAGGCGAACACGCCCGAAGAGCTCACCATGGCAGCCCAGCTCGCCGCCGAAACGCGGCTTGATGAAATGGCGGTGGTGGTCGGCATGAAGGCGGGCGAAAACGGCCTGACCGGATACGAGCGGATCGGCTTTCCGGTGATCCCCACACCGATCGTCAATGACTGGACGATGGTCCACGCGATCAGCCGGCAGGAAAGCGAATTCGACCGCACCCGTGTTTCACACGCCGGCGCGCGCGGGGTGATGCAGCTGATGCCCGGCACCGCGCGCGAGCAGGCCGGCAAGCTCGGCCTGAATTACATGGCCGCCGACCTCACCGGCTCGCCCAGCTACAACATCCAGCTGGGTGACGCCTATTTCGCGCGGATGATGAGCTATTACGGCGGTGCCTATCCGCTCGCCGTGGGCGCTTACAATGCCGGGCCGGGGCGCGTGAACGAATGGCTGCGGCTGAACGGCGATCCGCGCACCGGGGCGATCGACTGGGTCACCTGGGTCGAGAAGATCCCGGCCAATTTCGAGACGCGCTATTACATCATGCGCGTGATCGGCAACGCGGTGACCTATTCGCATATGTATCCGAACGAAGCCGGATTGCCGCGTCCGATCAACACCTTCCTGCGCTGAACCGCCTCGTATGACCCCCAAACCGGGCGCCCCCATCACGCCTGCGGGCATGGCCGCCTTGAAGGCGCGCTATGACCTGCTGCTCGGCACCGAGCGTCCCGCGATTGTCGAGATCGTCAGCTGGGCGGCGGGCAATGGCGACCGCTCGGAGAACGGCGATTACCTCTATGGCCGCAAGAAAATGCGCGAGATCGACCGCGAACTCACGCATCTGATCAAGCGGATGAAAGCGCTACGGGTGGTCGATCCCGCCGCGCAGGTGGATCGCAGCCGCGTGTTCTTTGGCGCGCGCGTCACCATCGCGGACGAGGACGATAATCACCAGACCGTGCAGCTGGTGGGCGATGACGAACAGGATGCGGGTGCAGGCCGGATCGGCTGGAACTCACCCATGGCCCGCGCGCTGCGGGGCGCCATGATCGGGGATTTGCGGGTGGTCACCCTTCCCTCAGGCGCGAAGGAATGGGAGGTGCTGGGCATCGACTATGACTAGGCTGCCTGCCCCTCTTGCGCTCGGCGCCCTGCTGGCCCTCGCCGCGCCGCTCTCTGCGCGTGACAGTCTTGGCGTTTATGAAGGCTGGGCGGCATTTCGCGATGCGTCGCCGGCGCGCTGCTATGCGATTGCCAAGGCGCAAGGCGCACCGGCTGCCCCCGCCTATGCGACAGTCTCGAACTGGCCCAAGCAGCAGGTGCGCGGCGCGGTGCATTTCGTGCTGTCGCGCGAGGTTTCGGGCAGCGTCAGGCTGGCGGTGGGCAACACACGCTTCACGCTGGTGGCCAAGGGCCGCAACGCCTGGGCCAAGGACGCGCGCGATGATGCCGCGATTGTCGCCGCGCTGCGTTCAGCCGCACGCATGAGCGTCTCGGCACAAGGGGCCAAAGGCGGCACCTTTACCGATCGCTATGCCCTTGCCGGAGCCGCGACCGCGATCGATGCGGCGACGGTCGGCTGCGCGCAAAGGCGCTGACATTAGCGTTGCAGACCGCCCACCCCGCCTCCCCACCCGGCCACCATAACATAGTGGTACTATTGGTGGCCGGGTGGGGAGGCGGGGGGGGCGGTTTGCGCCACCGAAGGTGGCCCGCCAGCAAGGGCGTCTGGTCAAACGCCGCGCTTGGCCTTATATGGCCGCCATTCATGGCCGATACTGCACTCATGTCCATCCCGGGCCTCGTTGACCCGGTTCCCGCCACGCGCGACATTACGCCGCGTGCTGACGGCCGTATTGACCTGATCGGCCTGCCCCGCCCGCGCATCCGCGAGCTGTTCGCCGAGGCAGGGCTCGATGACAAGGCCGCCAAGCTGCGCGCCAAGCAGGTGTTCCACTGGCTCTACCACCGCGGCGTCACCGATTTCGAGGCGATGACCGACATCGCCAAGTCGATGCGCCCGTGGCTCGCTGAACGCTTCGTCATCGGCCGCCCCGATGTGGTCGAGGCGCAGCATTCGGTTGACGGCACCCGCAAGTGGCTGCTGCGCACCGCCGATGGCCATGATTTCGAGATGGTGTTCATCCCGGACGAGACCCGCGGCACGCTGTGCGTCTCCAGCCAGGTTGGCTGCACGCTCAACTGCACCTTCTGCCACACCGGCACGATGAAGCTGGTGCGCAACCTTACGCCGGGCGAGATCGTCGGGCAGGTGATGCTCGCGCGGGACGCGCTGGGCGAATGGCCCAAGGGCAGCATGATCAGCGATGCCGACGTGATCGACGAGGATGACGAGGCGGGTCACTACACCGCCGACGGCCGGTTGCTCACCAACATCGTGATGATGGGCATGGGCGAGCCGCTCTACAATTTCGATCACGTGCGCGATGCGTTGAAGCTGGTGATGGACGGCGATGGCCTCGCCCTCTCCAAGCGCCGCATCACGCTCTCCACCAGCGGTGTCATCCCGATGATGGAGCGCTGCGGCGAGGAAATCGGCGTGAACCTTGCCGTCAGCCTCCACGGCGTGCGCAAGGATGTGCGCGACGAGCTGGTGCCGCTCAACAAGAAATACGGTATCGAAGCGCTGCTGCAGGCCTGCGCCGATTATCCCGGCGCCAGTAACGCGCGCCGCATCACGTTTGAATATGTGATGATCAAGGGCAAGAACGATTCTGACGATGATGCGCGCGAGCTGGTGCGCTTGTTGCGGCAGTATAACTTGCCGGCCAAGGTCAATCTGATCCCGTTCAACCCGTGGCCGGGCGCAGGCTACGAATGCTCCGCGCCTGACAGGATCCGCGCCTTCTCCGAAATCGTGTTCGAGGGCGGCTTCTCCGCTCCGGTGCGCACGCCGCGCGGGCGCGACATTGATGCGGCTTGCGGCCAGCTGAAAACCGCCGCCGAAAAGAAGAGCCGCGCTCAACGCGACCGCGAAGCCGAGGCCGCTGCCGCACTTGATTGACGCTGCTGCCGGCGCGGCGTAGGCTCGTCGCCACGCCCACAAGGGAGGATCGCGATGCGCAATTCCGGACCCAAGGCTGCGATGTTGCTCGGCGCGCTGGCGCTGGCGGCAACCTCTATTCCCGCGCAGGCCCAGCTCGGCAACCTGTTCAACAGCTCGCGGCGCGGCGCGGAGAAGGCCGATAACTGCGCCAAGGGCAAGAAGGGCGACAAGGGACGCGGCGCGCTCGGGGGATTGCTGGGCGGCGCGGTGGACGAGATCGCACGCGGGGCCGGCCTGCCATCCTTCCTGCCGGTGCCCGAATTCTCCGACCAATTGTCCGAAAGCATCGCCTGCCGCCTCGACCCCGAGGAGCAGAAGCAGGCGGCCGAAGCCACACTCACTGCCACCCGCGCCAATGAAGAAGGCGCGACGCCCGACGTTGGCGCCTCGGCGTCATGGACATCGGCCACCCGCGAAAATGTCAGCGGCACCTCGACCGTGACCTCGCGCGAGGGTTCGCGTGGCAATCTCGACTGCATCACCGTCACCGATGTCGTCATCATCGAAGGCGAGGAAGCCCGCGCTGAAAAGCGCATGTGCAAGGCGCCCGGATCGGCGCGCTATTCGATCGTCGCCTGATGCGGCGCGCTCGCCCCCCCATGGCCCGCACCCTCGCGGCGCTCGCCGCGCTGGCGCTGCTGACCGGGGCGACCAAGATGGACGCCGACAATCCCACCTGCCCGGCCACACCCGATTTCGGCCCGACCACCGCCATGACCCTCACCCCGGCCGACAAGGGCGGCAAGCGCGTGCTGCTGGCCGAGGGCACGATCGATGCCACCCTGCCCGCGCGCCTCAAGGCCGCGATCGAGGCGGACGAGCGGATCGAGGAAGTCTGGCTGCGCAGCCGCGGCGGCAATGCCCGCGCGGGCAACGAAGCGGGCAAGATCATCCGCTCCTACCGCGGGATGCTCACCCGCGTGCCGGCCGGCTGGGCGTGCTTTTCGGCCTGCAACTTCGTGTTCATGGGCGGCGACCGGCGGGTGGTGGATGATGGCGGGGTGTTCATGGTCCATATGTTCACCCACACGCAGGATCGCGCCATGATCGACGAGGTGGTGATCGAAGGCAGCAAGGCCACCACCGAACTGATCGCCAGCATCGAGCAATCCTCGGCCATGCTGGCGAGCGAGGATAATGACTTTCTCATCCGCATGGGGATCAGCCGCAAGCTGCTGACCGATGTGATGTACAGGCAGCAGGCGGTGAAGAGCGAGGATAACCCCAGCACCCGCTACTGCCTCACCCAGGCCGAGGTGCGCACCTACAACGTCATGCCGGTCGAAAAACCGGCGTCCTGAGCGCGTGAGCCGCGATCCCGACACGATTGCCTTTTACGAGGATCGCGCGCCGCATTGGGTGTTCCATTCGGGCGAAGCGCACAGCCACCAGCTCGATGCCTTTCTTGATCGCCTGCCTCCCGGCGCGGCGGTGCTGGAACTGGGCTGCGGCGGCGGGCGCGATGCGGCGCATATCAAACAGCGCGGCTTTGCGGTGGATGCCACCGATGCCACCCCCGCGCTTGTGGCCCGCGCCAATCAGGCCTTCGCCTTGGGAGCGCGGGTGATGGCATTCGACGAACTCGACGCCGAGGCCGCCTATGCCGGCGTCTGGGCCCACGCCAGCCTGCTGCATTGCCCACGCGCCGCGTTGCCCGATGTGCTGGCGCGCATCCACCGCGCGCTGGTGCCGGGCGGGTGGCATTTTGCGAGCTACAAGCTGGGTGACGGCGAAGGCCGCGATTTGCTCGGGCGGCTGCACAATTTCCCCTCGCCCGAATGGCTGATTGCCGCCTATCAGGCCGCCGGGTTCGCCCTCCATGCGCAGGCGACCTACGCGGGCAAGGCGTCCGACGGCACCCAGCGCGACTGGATCGATCTCACTGTGAGCAAGCCATGAAGCACACCATCGAAGCCGTCTGCACCGGCACCGCC
Organism: Erythrobacter sp.; assembly: GCA_023653115.1. Taxonomy (GTDB): domain Bacteria; phylum Pseudomonadota; class Alphaproteobacteria; order Sphingomonadales; family Sphingomonadaceae; genus Erythrobacter. The sequence continues at coordinate 302,017 of JAMNXO010000001.1, read as the reverse complement.
CGCCCCTTCAACGGCGCGGAACTCAGCGCCATCACCAAGCGCCCGCGCGAGGGCCGCGTGCAGGTGCTGGCGGAAGGCCTCGCGCCTGACGAGCAGGCCGACCGCCGCGTGCATGGCGGGCCGGAGATGGCGCTGCATCTCTATCCGCTGGATCATCATGCGTGGTGGCGCGAGGCTATTGGCGATCATCCGGCGCTGGACGAACCCGGCGGCTTCGGATCGAACCTCGCGGTGACCGGCCTGACCGAGGAAAGGGTCCACATCGGCGACCGCTTCAGGCTCGGTTCGGCGCTGATCGAAATCAGCCAGCCGCGCCAGCCGTGCTGGAAAATCGAGCATCGCTTCGGCCACAAGGGAATGGTGGCGAAGATCATCGCGAGCGGCCGCAGCGGCTGGTATTTCCGCGTGATCGAAACGGGCGAAGTGGCCGCGGGCGATTCGATAGAGCGAATCGCGCTTGGCGCCGCTGACTGGAGCGTGGCGCGGGTGTTCCGGGCGCTGGTGGCGGGCAAGGCGACGCAAGCTGAACTGGCCGAACTCGCCGAACTGGCCCCGCTCAGCCCCAAATTGCGCGAGCGCGCGGCTGTTCGTCTCGTATAAACAAGGACTTGCGCAGGGCCGGGAATATCCGGCCAACCTTAACCGTTTCCTATGTGCTTCGTTCATCTCGCATTCCAGTTAGATGAACGAAAACAGTCGGGCTCCATCGGGGAGCCGCCACAAGGAAATGCACATGAAACACCTTGCTCTCATCGCTGCCGCCGGGTCGCTGGCGGCTTTTGCTGCCCCGGCCCAGGCCGCCGACCTTCCTGCTGCGCCCGCATCGGTGTTCGCCAGCTACACGGGCAACGCCCTGCCCTTCACCTCTGTGGCTGCCTATGGCAGGGACGATGATGACGATGACTGGCGCGACCGCCGCGACCGTCGCCGCTATCGCGAGCGTGACCGCGACTATGACGATGGCCGCCGCTACCGCGAGCGCGATCGTTACTGGCAGGGCAATGACGGCCGCTGGCGCTGCCGCAAGGACGATGGCACCGTCGGCCTGCTGGTCGGTGCCGGGGTCGGCGCGCTGCTCGGCCGCGAGGTTGACCGCCGCGGAGACCGCACGCTCGGCACGGTGCTCGGCGCAGTTGGCGGCGGTTTGCTCGGCCGCGAGATCGACCGCGGCGGCACGCGCTGCCGCTGATCGACACGACGAAACGGGCTCCTGCCACGGTGGGAGCCCGATCGCCGCGCCTGCGTTCACCCGAAGGCAACCATGAACAGGTTAGGCTCCGTTCAATCGCAGACCAACCGTCAGGAGACTGCCATGAAGAAGATCGCCATCATGCTTGCCCTCGGGGCCATGAGCCTCCCGCTCGCCGCCCCAGCGCAAGCTGATCCGCCGCCGCACGCCAAGGCCTATGGCAAGCGCGCGAAGGACCGTCTGTATGACGGCCGCGGCTACTATCTCGAACCCCGCCGCCTGAGCCGCAACGACAGCGTGTGGCGCGGCGATGACGGGCGCTACCACTGCCGCCGCGACAACGGCACAACCGGTCTGGTGATCGGTGCCGGCGTCGGCGCGCTGGCCGGCGCGGAACTGGCCCGCGACAAGACCCTCGGCGCCATCATCGGCGGGGTTGCAGGCGGATTGATCGGTCGCGAGATCGATCGCGGCGAATTGCGCTGCCGCTGATCGCTTCCCGCGATGCGCGCGGCTTCATTGATTGAAGCCGGCATCCGGCACTGGTAGCCATGCTGCCATGCCAAACCTGATGAATATCTCCGCATGACCCGCCCCGCCGTTCTCGTGACCGGCGGGGCGACCCGTATCGGCGGCGCCCTCTCCCGCAAATTCGCCGCAGCCGGCTGGCACGTGGTGATCCATTACCGCTCGTCCGGTGCCGAGGCTGAGGCGCTGGCGGCCACCCTGCCCTCCGCTGAAACCATCGGCTTTGATCTCATGGACGACGAAGCGGCGGTGGCCGCGATCCGCCAGCTGGCCAATCGGCAGCCCGACTGGCGCTGTCTCGTCAACTCGGCCTCGGTGTTTCACTACGACGGTGTAACCGCGCTCGATCCGGCAACGAACCGGGAGGCGATGCAGGTCAACGCCCTCGCCCCCGCCCGGATGAGCCAAGCCTTTCTCGCGCACGCCGCGAGCGCGGGGACGCGCGTGGTGATCCAGATTACCGACATGAAGATCGCCAACACCAACCCCGATTTCTTCAGCTACACCATGTCCAAGCACGCGCTGGCGGCCACGATCGGGATGCTGGCCAAGGGCGCGCGCTCCCCGCAGGATCGGGTCTATGGCATCGCGCCCGGCGCGATCCTTGCCAGCCACGATCAGCGCGAGGAAGAAACCGAGCTGTCGCACCGCATGAACCTGCTCGGCCGCAAGACCGGCGCGGATGAAATCGCCGATGCCGCGCTGTTCCTCGCCGGCGGCACACTGGCAAGCGGAGAGACGCTGTTCATCGATAGCGGCCAGCACCTGCTCGATCAGCCGCGTGACGTGATCTGGCTGGCGCGCGAGCTGGCTGCGGCGGACGACAAAGGATGAAATCCGCATGATCAAGCATGCCCTCACAACCCGCCTGTGGCACTGGGTGAATGCGGTGGCGATCATCGTCCTGTTCATGTCGGGACTGAACATCTCCAACGCCCACCGCTACCTCTATTGGGGCGATTACGGCTTTGTTCCCAAGGATGCCTGGCTGAGCGTGATCCGCTTCCCCGGCTGGGCGACAATCCCGCAATATTACAACCTGGCGATGGCGCGCGACTGGCATATCCTTGCCGCGTGGCCGTTTGGCGTGGGGCTGTTGTTCATCTGGGTTGCGATGCTGGTCAACGGCCACTTCCGCCGCCGACTGGTGACGCGCCCTGCGGACTGGACTCCGGCAGCCGTGATCGCCTCGCTCAGGGCGCATTCGGCAGACGGCGATGATGCGGGCCACGGCTACAATCCGGTGCAGAAGATCCTTTATGGCGGCGTGTTTGGCGTGCTGCTGCCGCTGATGGTGTTCACCGGTCTTGCGATCAGCCCCGGCTTTCAGGCCGCCGCGCCCTGGCTGCTCGAGGTGCTCGGCGGGCGGCAAAGCGCGCGCTCGCTGCATTTCATCGCGGCCTGGGGCATTTTCGGCTTCTTCGTGATCCACATGGTGCTGGCGCTGGCCAACTGGCGCCTGATCCTCGAGATGTTCACCGGCGGGCGGATCGCTGCACCGACCCCCACCGCCGCCCCGAGCCTCGAACAACCCGCAATCGAAGGAGCCCCGGACCATGGCTGACATCAAGCGCCGCTCGCTGCTCGCCGGATTGGTCGCGCTGGGCGCAGGCGCCTGCTCCAAGATCGCCGGGAGCGAGACCGGGCAGAGCCTGTTCGAAACCGCCGAAGGCTGGCACCGCGCCGCGCACCGTGCGCTGGCCGGCAAGCAGGGGCTCGCGCCCGAATATACCCGCGCCGAACGCTCGCCCACCTTCAAGGGCAATGGCTCGGTCACCGTCGATAGCGATTTCTACCGTCAGCAGCTCGCCGGCGGTTTTCCCGAATGGCGGCTGATGGTCGGCGGGCTGGTGGAGCAGCCGCTCGCCCTAAGCCTCGCCGATGTCCGCGCCCTGCCCCAGCGCACGCAGATCACCCGCCACGATTGCGTGGAAGGGTGGAGCGCGATCGGCGAATGGACCGGGCCGCAGCTGTCCGCACTGCTCGATGCGGCCAAGGTGCGCAAGGAAGCCAACTTCATCCTTTTCCGCTGCGCCGACACGCTCTACGGCAACGCCTATTACGAGAGCATCGACATGGTCGAGGCCTATCACCCGCAGACCATCATCGCGCACGCGCTGAACGGCGAGCCGCTGCCCGAAAAGAACGGCGCGCCGTTGCGGGCCCGGATCGAGCGGCAGCTCGGCTACAAGCAGGCCAAGTATCTCACCGGGATCGAAGCGGTTTCCAGCCTCGATGATGTGGGTCTGGGCAAAGGCGGGTTCTGGGAAGATTACGCCGGATACCAGTGGTATGCCGGCGTCTGAGGCGCACGGCCTAGCCTTCCGGAAACAGCCGCAGCATCGTCTGCCAGTCAGCTGCGACGATCTCTTCCAGCACCGCCAGATCAACATCAGCCAGCTTGTTGATGTAAAGACAGCTCTTGCCGGTGGCGTATTTCCCCAGCCGCGCCAGCGCCCCGTCGCGCTGGGCAGCGGTGGTGTCGTCGCAATAGCCACCCATCAGATAGAGCGAATGCTTGGCCTTCCTCGGGCTGAACCCGCTGCGCATCCAGTGGACATCGCGCCCGCTGTCATAGGTGGTGCGATATTCGCCGTAGCCGATCATCGTCGGCCCCCACATCTTGGGCGCCGCGCCCGTTACGCGCCGGAACATGGCATCCAGCACCCGCGCCTCCTCGCGCTTCGCCAGCGGCTCGACCGTGTCGATGAATGCCTCCACCGCTACACCGGTGATCGTGGTTTTTGCCTCGGTCATCGCACCCTCCATCCCCGCGATCTTGCCAAACCGGCATGATCGGGTAACCCCGCCTGACAGAACCACGAAAGGAGACGCATGAGCAAGGCCCTCCTGACACGATTTCTCGCCCGCTCCGTGCGGCACGGCCGCTTGTGCGTGGTGTTCGCCGATGGCAGTGACCACACCTTTGGCGCCCCTGCCCCCGGCTTTCCCGAGATCGTGCTGCGCTTCACCGATGCGCTTGTTCCGCGCGATATCGTCATGGACCCGCGGCTCGGAGCAGCCGAAGCCTTCATCGACGGCCGCCTGCTGATCGAGGAAGGCGACGTGATGGGCCTCGTCACCCTGCTGCGCGCCAACAATGCGTGGGACAGGGGCGGCGATATCGGACGGCCCAGCGTGCTGAAACGGCTGGTCAACCGCGCCGGATTTGCCGCCGAGCAGATCAACAACCGTGTCGGATCGAAAAGCAACGTCGCGCACCATTATGATATCGGCAACGCGCTCTACGCGCTGATGCTGGATGGCGAGCACTGGCAATATTCCTGCGCCTATTGGCCAGATGGCGTCACCACGCTGGCAGAGGCGCAAGGGGCAAAGCTTGCGCACATCGCCAAAAAGCTGGCGCTTTCTGCCGGGCAGGAGGTGCTGGATATCGGCTGCGGCTGGGGCGGGATGGCGATCCATCTGGCGCGCCATCACGATGTCCGCGTCACCGGCATCACCTTATCGGAAGAACAGGCCAGCCTAGCGCGCGAACGGGTGCGGGCCGCAGGGGTGGCGGACAAGGTCACCATTCTGCTCGAGGACTACCGCGACACCGCCGCTTCGGGCCGCCGGTTTGACCGGATCGTTTCGGTCGGGATGTTCGAACACGTCGGGCGCAACCAGTTCGAGACCTTTTTCCAGGCTTGCGCCCGGATGCTGGCGGATGACGGCGTGATGCTGCTCCACACCATAGGGCGGATGGGCCGGCCCGGCACCACCGATGCCTTCACCCGCAAATACATCTTCCCCGGTGGCTATATCCCCGCCCTGTCCGAGACGCTGGCGGCGAGCGAGAAGTTCCGCCTGATCGCCGCCGATATCGAAACGCTGCGGCTGCATTACGCCAGGACGATCCGCTGCTGGTATGCCAACTGCATGGCCAACCGCGACGCGATCATCGCGCTGCATGACGAACGCTTCTTCCGGATGTGGACCTTCTATCTCGCGGGCGCGGCCACCGTGTTCGAGCATGGCAGCATGTGCAATTACCAGATCCAGTATATCCGCAGCCGCCACGCTCTGCCGATCACGCGCGACTACCTGCTAGGATAGCCGCGCGCCAACGGCGTCAGCTGGCTGCGAGCAGGTTTACCGGGCCGTGATCATCAGCGTGATTGCCGTGCAGATGATGCAGCCGCCCGTCGTGGATGAAATCGACATGGGCGCCGTGCTGCACGCTCATATGCTCTTCGCCCGAATGGCCGTGCATATGCGCATCATTGGTGACAGTGGCGCTGAGTTCTTCCGCTTCAGGATTGGTCGAGCTGACTTCGATGGCGTGCTCGTCGATATGGCCGGCATGGCCGTGATGCAGGTGGCCATCGTGCAGGAAGTCGACATGGCCGGCATGTTCAAGCGCATCATGGCCGCAGCCCTTGCCGTGAGCGTGGGCATCATGGCCGGCATGCAGCACTTCGTGTGCCATCGCCGGAGCGGCGATAAAGGGCAGAGTCAGCGCGGCGAGAAATAGGGATCGGTGCATTTTGTAACCTCCAAAAGTAACGATCCCGCACGCCCCCTACGCATGCTCCGATCACAAGTCACGTTAAAAAACCACGTTACATTAATACATTAGCACAGTCAGCGCAGACGTCATCGAATGGCTGATTGCCGCTTGCGCCGTGCGCTGTTAGGGGCGCGCCCGAAAGTTCTTGCTTCCTTTTGCGCTTCCCGAGGAACCCCGCCATGGCCCAGCCCAAGAAAGTCGTCCTCGCCTATTCGGGCGGTCTCGATACCAGCGTTATCGCCAAGTGGCTGAGCACCGAACGCGGGCTCGAAGTGGTGACCTTCACCGCCGATCTGGGCCAGGGCGAGGAAATCGAACCCGCGCGCGCCAAGGCCCGGGCGATGGGCATTCCCGACAATCACATCTTCATCGAGGATCTGCGCGAGGAATTCGTGCGTGATTTCGTGTTCCCGATGATGCGCGCCAATGCCCGCTATGAAGGTGATTACCTGCTCGGCACCTCGATTGCGCGGCCGCTGATTTCCAAGCGTCTGGTCGAGATCGCGCATGAAACCGGTGCCGATTTCATCGCCCACGGCGCAACCGGCAAGGGCAATGATCAGGTGCGCTTCGAACTCAGCGCCTATGCGCTCGATCCGGATATCAAGGTGATCGCCCCGTGGCGCGAATGGGATCTGACCAGCCGCACCGCGCTGATCGCCTGGGCCGAAGCGCACCAGATCAACGTGCCGAAGGACAAGCGCGGGGAAAGCCCGTTCTCGACCGACGCGAACCTGCTGCACACCTCGTCAGAGGGCAAGGTGCTGGAAGATCCGTGGCAGGAAACGCCCGACTATGTCTATTCGCGCACGGTCAATCCCGAGGATGCGCCCGATGTGCCGGAATACATCACGGTCGATTTCGAGCGCGGTGACGGGGTGGCACTCAACGGCGAGGCGATGAGCCCCGCCACGCTGCTCGCCGCATTGAACGATCTGGGCCGCAAGCATGGCATCGGCCGGCTCGATCTGGTCGAGAACCGCTTTGTCGGCATGAAGAGCCGCGGGATGTATGAAACCCCCGGCGGAGAAATCTACGCCCGCGCCCATCGCGGGATCGAGCAGATCACGCTGGATCGCGGCGCAGCGCACCTCAAGGATGAACTGATGCCGCGCTATGCCGAGCTGATCTACAACGGCTTCTGGTTCAGCCCCGAGCGCGAGATGCTCCAGGCCGCGATCGATCACAGCCAGGACAAGGTCACTGGCACGGTGCGGCTGAAGCTCTACAAGGGGCTGGCCAGCGTTGTGGGTCGCAAATCGCCCTACTCGCTCTATTCGGAAGCCCATGTCACCTTTGAAGATGATGCCGGCGCTTACGACCAGAAGGACGCGGAAGGCTTCATCAAGCTGAACGGGTTGCGCCTGCGCCTGCTGTCCCGCCGCAACCGCGACGCGTGACCGGGGCGTTGTCGGCTCATTGCGCGGTCATTGCGGGGTCGTTCGGCAGCTGAAGCGGGGAAAAACCGAGTCGCCATGATCGGCGCAGGGGTCTGTTGACGCCAAGATGACAGTTTGAAGGCGGTTCAAAGCCCGCCGTTCCGCCCCTTTTGCGACAAATGCGACGAGGCGTTGACTTATCCACCCGTGTCCACAGGCGATCCGGCCGGAAGTGGAAAACTCGCCCTTCCGGATGTTGCCAGATCGCCGGTTGAGGCGCAGTTTCAACTTGTCTTCGGGACACGAAGCAACCGGAACGGAAAGCCGCAAGGCCTTGAAGTTAAGGGGGTTTTAGTTCCAAGGATGGCGGTGGTTCTTGTCCACGCGCCTGCCGAGAGAAGGCATGCAGGAGGCTTCGGCTGAGTGCAAGTCGGCTTGTTGAAGCGGGAGCGACGCTGAGCCACCGGACAGGCCGGAAACCTGGCCGGAACGGGTGATGGAAACGGGCGCAAGTCCGGATCCGCCGCAAGCCCGGATCGGACAAAGGGATCGGCCTCGGCCAAGCAACTGCGTAATGCAGCGAAAACTCAAGGGTTTAGGCCCAAGAAGGACGTAGCAGGGCAGGAGCGAAAGCCGGATGCCGGCGCGAGCGCCGGTGAGCAATCTCGGTGACGAGTGTCGCAAGACACAGACGCATCGGGGCCAGACATCGGGCGCCAAGTATGCCCCGAAGCAAGCGATGCGGAAGGTTCGCCGGACGCATCAGGAGCAAGGGATGTCCACGCGCTGGTGAGAGTGGGGTCGGCAGCAATGCCGGCCCCATTTGCATTCTGCGATTGCCGCGAAATCGGAATATCGCGCAGATTTCCGGGCCTCCCGCGCCGCATTCCAACACGCCCCCAACCTCGCTTTCCCGATTCGCGCAGGCGAAAATCCGGCAAAACTGCCGCGCCGCGCGCCGCCCTCCTCAACGTTTCATCGCAAATTCGGGTCAGCTCATGCCTCGGCAGCGCCTCTCCAGCGACGACACGTTGCCGCGGTTTGCCTTTCTTGAGGCTCCCTTTCTAAAGCCGCCGCCATGAAGACGGGAATCTCCACCGCCACCCTCAAGGCACGCAGCCTGCGTGCGGCGCTGGTCGCAGTATCGCTCGGCATGGCGCCGCTGGCCGCATCGACCGCAGCAACCCCGTCCGGCAACGCACTGCCGCTTGAAGCGAGCGCGGAGATTGCCGCCAGCGCCGAGATCGTGCCGCTTGTCGAAGCGCCCATCGATACGCCGGCTGAAAGCCAGCCGGTCGAAGCAGCTGTTGCCACTCCGCTCGGCAGCGGCAGCGCGTCATACTACGCCAGCAAGTTCCACGGCCGCCGCACCGCCAGCGGCGAAGCGTTCGACAATGGCGCGATGACCGCCGCACACCGCAGCCTGCCCTTTGGCAGCCTCGTGCGGGTGACCAACATTGCCAATGGTCGTAGCGTGGTGGTCCGCATCAATGATCGCGGCCCCTTCACTCGCGGCCGGATGATCGATGTCAGCCGTGCTGCCGCAGACGAGCTGGGCCTTGTCGCGCGCGGCCACGCCACAGTCGAGCTTGAGCTGATCGAGAGCTGAGCCTCAGCGGTTATCCGCGTAGCTCATTCCCAAAGCCAATGTATCGCCGCTGATCTTCAGCTTGATCGCTGCCATGCGCGATAACGAGGTATTGCGCAGCAGCGCCATCTCGCCCGCGGCAAACCGCGCCTCGACCGCGCCGCCCGGAGCGACCGTTCCGCGCACCACCGCCGCCCCGCCCTCGGGCTTGCCCAGCATCTCGACCGCGACGGGCCCGGTGTTGCGTCCGGTGACGGTGAAGGCCCCTTCCTGCCCGCCGCCCAGTTCAAAGGTCTTGCCCGCCTCGATCTGCAGATTGGAATTGATCGTGCCTGCCACCACGGGCGCAGCACTGGCAGCGACAAGCGCGAGGATGCCGGCGGCCACCGGCAGGATGGTCAGGCGCGAATGCGAAAGCAGGTGCAGCATCTGAAGTCTCCGTCATCGGCCCCGTCGCCGGGAGGTACGCGTGCAGCCGGTGCCGGGATGCACACCCATGCCCCGAGCATCGGGTCTTGCACGCGGTGCTGGCGCGGCTAGAGGGCATCGCGGCCCATCGCGCAGCGCCGACGCGCTCCGCCGGGCCTCGGGGAACAGGGGGGCAAAGCCATCACACTCGCGCTGATCCTGCTGTATGTCTTCGGGCAGGTGCTGATCGCCGCCTGGGCCGGGCGCGGGGCGAAATCCGATGCCGACTATCTGGTCGCCGGACGCAGCCTTGGCGCTGGCGCGGTCGGGATGAGCCTGTTTGCCACGTGGTTTGCCTCTGAAAGCCTGATCGCCACCTCCTCGGAAGTCGCCAGCAGCGGCCTTGCCGGCGCACGCACCGAACCCTTCGCCTATGCCCTCGGCATCCTCGCTATCGCGCTGTTCTTTGCATACCGGCTGCGCAGCGGGGGCTATATTACGATCGCCGATTTCCTGCGCGCACGCTTTGGTGAAGGCACCGAAGTGCTCTCCGCTGGCGTTATCGCATTGAGCGCCACCACCTGGTCGGCCGCGCAGCTCTACGCCTTTGCCACGATCATTGCTGCGGCCTCATCGCTCGATTTCACCACCGCACTGGCCGGCGCGACGTTGCTGGTGCTGACCTACACGATGTTTGGCGGGCTGGCCGGCGATGTGCTGACCGACATCGTGCAGGGCGTGATCATCATCGCCGCGATGGCGATACTGGCCTTCCTGATGCTGGACGCCCATGGCGGCCTCGCCGCCGCCGTGGCCAGCGTCCCTGCCGAGGCTTGGTCGTTCCGCTCGCCCGGCGAAAGCTGGACTGCCTGGGCCGAGCTGTGGCTGGTGCCGATCGCAGGGACGATGGTGAGCCAGGAGGCGCTCTCCCGTACGCTGGCAGCGCGCTCCCCCGAAGTCGCGCGGCGCGGGGCGCTGGCGGGCGCGGCGATCTATCTGGTGGTGGGTCTGGTGCCGGTGAGCTTCGGCCTGTTCGGCCCGGCGCTCGGCCCGGTGCTGGGGGTGGAGCTGGCCAGCGACGAGACCTTCCTGCCAAGCCTTGCCCACGCGCTGTTCCCTTCGTGGCTGCACATCATGTTCACCGGCGCGCTGCTTTCGGCGATCCTGTCCTCGGTCGACTCCGCGCTGCTGGCAGTCTCTGCCGTGGCGACTGAAAGTGGGTATCGCCGCTTCGATCCGGAGGCTTCACCCAGCCGAATGCTCCACGCCGCGCGCGGATCGACGCTGGTGGCGGGCGTGTTCGCCGCGCTGGTGGCGGCCTCGGGCGATAGCTTGCGTGATCTGGTGCTTGATGCTGGTGCGATCGCGGCGGTGCTGGCGGTGCCGATCATCATGGGGCTGGCGGGGATCGGCAGCGGCACCCGCGCAGCCTTCGGCGCGATCATCGTGCAAGTGGCGGTGCTGGGGGTGCTCGACTGGGGTATGGGGATCGAGGGGGCGTTCCTGTGGATGCTCGCGGCAGGCATCGCCACCTTTGCTGCGCTGGCCCTGTGGCCGCGCCCTGCCCCTGCTCCGTCTGGCGAGGCCTAGAATTTCCTATCCCGTGCAAAGGGTTGGCACAGTCTGCCCGTTAACGCTTTGACAGCGCGACCTGCGGATTGCTCCGGATAGGATGCATCCCGGCTTGCCGCTGACCGGGGCCGGGGACAGACTCGCGCCTCGCATTTGCGGACCTGCGGGGAGAGACCATGTTCTATCTGCACATTCCCAAGACCGGCGGGCAGACCCTGGCCCGCCGGCTGGCTTCGGCCTTCCCCCCCGGCCGCGCCCATCAGCAGGTCGGCCAGTTTACCTATCCCACCGATTGCGAGCGCTTTTCGCGGTGCCTGACGGAGCATGACTTCGTCGAGGCGCATGTCACCGGCGAGCTGCTGAGCCAGCGCAACCTCGCCGATCTGCTCGTGACCGTGCGCGAACCGGTGGCGCAGATCATGTCGAACTACCGCCACATCAGGCGCGAGCCCGAACGCCGCCTCAGCCGCGCCGCGCGCGAGCTTGATCCCGGCAGCTTCTTCGATCACTTCGGAGACTTCTTCACCGATTTCCAGAGCCGCTATCTGCTCGGCGCCTTCCTCCCGCTTGCGATCGAGGAGCAGCGCCGCGGCTTCTGGGCGCTGGCCGTGCAGCAACTGCCGCGCCTGCTTGATCGCATCCGCTGGCTGGTGCCGACCGACCGGATCGATGACTTCGTGCCGCTGTGGGAGGACGACACCGGCCACCGCGCTGCCGAGCGGGACTATGCCACCAACCACGCGCCGCAGGACGGGGTCGATCTCGCCGCGCTCGAAGCCGCCGTCCGCGCGCGCCCGGCGCTGTTTGCGCTCGACAACGTGCTCTACCACTATGCCGTGAGCCGCTATGCCGCATGGTCAGCGGGGGTGCAGCAGCGCCGCGCGCCGTGGGACTATCCCGCCAATGCCTCGCGCGTGTTCCACGAGGAAGGCGGCGGGATCTGGCTGCGCGGCGGGTGGTATCCGTCCGAGACGACCGGCTATGGCCCCGGCAACTGGGCCGGCCCTGCCACCCGTAGCGACATCGCGGTGCGGCGCGCACCGGGCCAGCGCGAGCTGGCGTTCGACGTGATCGTCATCAACGGCATCACCCACACCGACATCACCCCGTTCGACGCGCGCAGCTTCACCCAATTGCCCGTCAAGCGCGAGGCCATCACCCATGATCGCTGGCGCTACCGGATCGACATCGCCGCCCTGCCGGAGACCTGCGAGGTCGCGCTGATGGTCCCCGATTGCTACGCCGCGATCAACGTCTTTCCCGAAGGCGACCATGCCGGGCTAGAACGGCGCAGCTTCCTCGCGACCGGCTGGACATTGAGCGCCCCGCCGGTGGCCAAGCCCCGCCGCCGCCCTGCCCGCCAAGCCGTCCGCCCCGCCCCTGTGCGCAAGACCAGGCCTGCCGAAGCGCTGCCCGCGGAGTGAGGTGGGAAGACGCCGCTCTCACCGCCCCAAAAGCGGCGCCAGATACTGCCCCGTAAAGCTCCGCGGCTCTTTCATCACCTGCTCGGGCGTGCCTTCGGCCACAATCTCCCCGCCGCGCACGCCGCCTTCCGGGCCCAGATCGATGATCCAGTCCGCGGTTTTGATCACGTCGAGGTTGTGTTCGATCACCACCACCGAATTGCCGCCCTCCACCAGCCGGTGCAGCACTTCGAGCAGTTTGCGCACGTCCTCGAAATGCAGGCCGGTGGTCGGCTCGTCGAGGATGTAGAGCGTCTGCCCGGTCGAACGGCGGGCGAGTTCCTTGGCCAGCTTCACCCGCTGGGCTTCGCCGCCTGACAGGGTCGTCGCCTGCTGGCCGACTTTCACGTAGCCCAGCCCCACCTCGTTCAGCATCCGCATCTTCTCGCGGATCGGGGGCACGGCCTTGAAGAACTCCTCGGCGTCCTCGATCGTCATGTCGAGCACGTCGGCGATGCTGAGGCCCTTGAACTTCACCTCGAGCGTTTCGCGGTTGTAGCGCTTGCCGTGGCATTCTTCGCAGGTGACGTAGACGTCGGGGAGGAAGTGCATCTCGATCTTGATGAGGCCGTCGCCCTGGCATTTCTCGCAGCGCCCGCCCTTGACGTTGAAGGAGAAGCGCCCCGGCTTGTAGCCGCGCGCGAAGCTTTCGGGGAGGCCGGCGAACCAGTCGCGGATCTGGGTGAAGGCGCCGGTGTAGGTGGCGGGGTTGGAGCGCGGGGTGCGGCCGATGGGCGACTGGTCGATCTCGATCACCTTGTCGCAATATTCGAGGCCGGTGATGGCGTCATGCGCGCCCGCGATCACCCGCGCGCCGTTGAGCGTGCGCGCCGCGCCCGCCTGCAAGGTGTCGATGGTGAGCGAGGACTTGCCCGAACCCGAAACCCCGGTGATGCAGGTGAAGGTGCCGAGCGGGATCTTCGCGGTCACGCCCTTCAGGTTGTTGGCGCGCGCGTTCTTGACCACGATCTTGTGGCCGTTGCCCTTGCGGCGCTTGGCCGGCACCTCGATCTTGCGCCGTCCAGTGAGGTAGTCGGCGGTGAGGCTGCCCTTGGCCTTGAGGATCTGCTTGAGCGTGCCCTCCGCCACCACCTCGCCGCCATGCACGCCCGCGCCCGGGCCGAGGTCAACAATGTAATCGGCGGCGCGGATCGCGTCCTCGTCATGCTCGACCACGATCACCGTGTTTCCGAGATCGCGCAGGCGCTTCAGCGTCTCCAGCAGCCGGTCATTGTCGCGCTGGTGGAGGCCGATGCTCGGCTCGTCGAGCACATAGAGCACGCCCGACAGGCCGGAGCCGATCTGCGAGGCCAGTCGGATGCGCTGGCTCTCCCCGCCGCTGAGGGTGCCGCTGGTGCGATCGAGGTTGAGGTAGTCGAGGCCCACGTTGTCGAGGAAGCCCAGCCGCTCGTTGATTTCCTTCAGGATCGCCTTGGCAATCTGGCTCTGCTGCGGGGTCAGCTGCGCATCGAGCTTCAGGAACCAGGCCTTGGCATCGGCCACGCTCATCTGCACCGGCGTGGCGATATCGACCCCGGTGATCTTGACGCTCAGCGCCTTTTCATTGAGCCGCTTGCCGCCACAGGTCTCGCACGGCTGCGCTGTCTGATACTTCGACAGCTCCTCGCGCATCCATGCGCTTTCGGTCTGCAGGAGGCGGCGGTTCAGGTTGCCGATCACGCCTTCGAAGGCCTTGTTGACGGTATATTCGCGCCGGCCATCCTTGAAGGTCAGCGGCACCGGTATCCCGCCCGTGCCATGGAGGATGATCAGCTTCTGATCGGGCGCGAGATCCTTCCACGGGGTCGTCAGATCGAACCCGTAAGCCTTGGCGAGGCTGGCGAGCACCTGCATATAATAGGGCGACGGCGGATTGGACTTGGCCCACGGCACCACCGCGCCCTGTTTCAGGGTGAGCGCCTCGTTCGGCACCACCAGTTGCGGATCGAACAGCTGCTTTTCGCCGATCCCGTCACACGCCGGGCACGCGCCTTGCGGGGCGTTGAAACTGAACAGGCGCGGCTCGATCTCCTCGATCGTGAAGCCGGAGACAGGGCAGGCGAACTTCTCGGAAAACACGATGCGGTTGGGCGCAAGCCCTGCGCCCTTCATCGCGCCGGCGCCCTGCTCCTCGCCCTCGCGCCCCGGCACCACGCCATCGGCCAGATCGACATAGGCCAGCCCCTCGGCCAGTTTGAGCGCCTGTTCGAAGCTGTCAGCCAGCCGCGTCTCGATGCCCTCCTTCACCGCGATCCGGTCAACCACCACCTCGATGTCGTGCTTGAACTTCTTATCGAGCGCGGGCGCATCCTCGATCGCATACATCTCGCCGTCGATCCGCACGCGGGTGAAGCCGACGCGCTGCCATTCGGCCAGCTCCTTGCGATATTCGCCCTTGCGCCCGCGCACCACCGGAGCGAGCAGGAACAGCCGTGTGCCTTCGGGCAGCGTCATCACCCGGTCGACCATCTGGCTCACGGTCTGGGCCGAAATCGGCAGGCCTGTGGCAGGCGAATAGGGCGTGCCGACCCGCGCCCAGAGCAGGCGCATATAGTCGTAGATCTCGGTTACCGTCGCCACAGTCGAGCGCGGGTTGCGACTGGTGGTCTTTTGCTCGATCGAGATCGCGGGGCTGAGCCCGTCGATATGCTCGACATCGGGCTTCTGCATCATCTCGAGGAACTGGCGCGCATAGGCCGAAAGGCTCTCGACATAGCGGCGCTGCCCTTCAGCATAGATCGTGTCGAAGGCGAGGCTCGACTTGCCGCTGCCCGAAAGCCCGGTGACGACGATCAGCGCATCACGCGGCAGATCAATGTCGATGCCCTTGAGATTATGCTCGCGCGCACCGCGAACGGAGATGGTGGTAAGGCTCATGGGCGGGGTGTGTTCCGGAAATGTTCGCGTGGGTCAAGAGCGGCGCTGAGGGGTTATCCGCAGGCCACCGCAGATAGGAGGGGCGGTTCATGGGTGCAACGGACGAGCGGCGCGGAGGTTTCCCGCCGCGTGCGCGCTAAAGCGTCTGGGCGAGCGGCACGGCGAGCCCCGCCTGCTGGGCGATCAGGCCGATCCACTCGCTGACCTTGGCGATCTCGTCATCGGTCACCGTGCTGCTGGTTGCGGCGTTGTCGCGGGCGGATTTGGCGGCGAAATCCTCGCCGGTCTTGGCGTCACGCGCGAACACCGGGCCGCTGGCGATGGCAGCGATCTGCGACGGTGAAACGTCCTTTCCGGCGAATGCATAGACCGCCGCCAGCGTCGCCGCCGGATCGCGGGCGAAGGCATCGCCGTCGAGCACCCGCACCCGCGTGCCGAAATTGCTCGCCAGCGCGGCAAGAAGGCGCTGGTTGAGGAACCACGCCAGCGCGGTCGCTTGCAGATCGGTCATCGCGAATTGCTCGCGCCCGTCCATGCCGAGATCCATCCCTGCATAACTCATCAGCTCAAGATAGAGCTGCCGCCCCCAGCGCCGCCCCAACATCCCCTTGCGCACCACCGCAGCAAGGAAGGACGGCAGCGGATTGGTCATCAGCACGGCGCGCGCCTGCGGCAGCGCCTGCATCAGGCCGGGTCCGAGCCGGTTGGCGTGGTTGGTCGGCTTGATGAACACCGCCTCGCCTGCGCCCCATGGCCGCGCGAGCAGCGCTGCGACCGGCGCCAGCGCGCCCTGCCCTGCTGCTCCTGCGCCCGCGAGGCTGGCGATAATGCCGGGCTCGGACAGGCCGGTGCTGATGCCCGGCTGTTCGAGCGCGCGCACCAGCAGGGTCGAACGGCAGAAGGCCGTATGGAAGATGAACGTCACCGGCGTCTCGGCGGGCGGCGCCAGCCGACCGAGCCCGGCAAGCGGCAGTTCGGCGCTGTCATACCCGGTTTCGCGCGCCAGATCGGCGAGGAAGGCGGGCTGGCTCAGCCGTTCGCGCGGCACCCGCAGCAGGCCGAGCGCGGCGCGCGCCGGATCATAGGTGTGCGGCAGCCAGCACGGATCGGCGAGGCTTGTGACAGCAGGGATATCGCGTTGCGGCATGGGCAAAGCCCTAATCGGACGCGGCGCGCTTGCCTAGCATCGCGCGCGAATTCTTGCGGTCTGAACGATACGCCGCCCAATCGCCCTGCCCCGATTAAGATTTTTCGTACATTTTTTCTGATGCTTGGCGAAAAACTATGCCGCCCTACAGAAAAACTGAAGTCGCCAGCCACGCAGTTTTACGGCGTTGGAAAGTCCTCTTTGCCGATCATGGCCGGGTCCCTTCGAGGGTCGCAACCTGACCACCGAGCATAAGTAGCAAAGCGCCGGGACGTGTGCGGGCATGACGATCTGTCCCGACGACACACCGCTCACGTTCCGGCATCTTCACCCATCCGAAAATTACACGGCGATTTGCAGCGCCCGCGCGCCGGGCGGGCCGAGCCACTCCGCCTTCACCCCCCAGACCTGCGCAATGAGGCCGGGATCGAGCGCCTCCGCCGGCGCACCCTCGGCGACCAGCTGCCCGCGGTCCAGCACCAGCACCCGGTCGGCGTGGTTCATCGCGATGCCGAGATCGTGCAGCACCACCGCAACGCCCTGCCCGCCCGCAGCGCAGGCCTTGAGATGCGCGATCAGTGCCAATTGGTGCGCCAGATCGAGCGCGGCGAGCGGTTCGTCGGCGAGGATCCAGCGCGGACTTCCCGCCAGCACCCGCGCCAGCAACACCCGCGCACGCTCGCCGCCCGAAAGGCGGCTGGCGGGGCGGTGGCGCAGGTCCGCAAGGCTCAGCGCCTCGATCGCCGCGGCAATCGCGTCCGCGCCGCGATCACGCCACGGCAGGCGGCCCAGCGCCACGAGGCTTTCGACCGACACGTCCCACGCGATTTCGGGGGCCTGCGGGAGATAGCCGATTGCCTGCGCCCGTTCACGCGGGTCCAGCGCGGCCAGATCGCGCCCATCCAGCTCCACACGCCCCTCAGCGGGTGCCAGCAGCCCGGCGAGCCCCAGCAGCAGGCTCGATTTGCCCGCACCATTGGGGCCGAGGATCGCGGTGATCGTGCCGGGCGCCAGCTGCGCCGAGACGCGCTCCACCACCGGCTTGCCGCCGCGTGTCAGCGTGAGGTTCTGCGCCGCGAGCATCATACCTGCCCCCGCCGCATCCGCACCAGCAGCCACAGGAAGAACGGCGCGCCGATCAGCGAGAGCGCGATGCCGAGGCGCAGCTCGGTCACCAGCGGCAGGATCCGCACCGCGCTGTCGGCAGCGAGCACAAGGCAGGCTCCAGCCAGCGCGCTCGGGAGGATCAGGCTCGAGGGCAGACGGTCGGTCAACGGGCGGACGAGATGGGGGACGACCAGGCCGACAAAGCCGATGATCCCCGCAACTGCGACGCCCGCGCCCACGGTCAGTCCGACGCCCACCACCAGCAGTCCGAGCAGCCGCGCCGGATCAAGCCCCATCGAGCGCGCCGCCTCCTCGCCCAGCGTCAACGCATCGAGGCTGCGCGCCGCCAACGCCAGCACGCCGATGCCGGTGGCCACCAGCGGCGCGGCGATCGCCACTTCGCGCCACGAACGATCCGTGAGCGCGCCGTTGAGCCACAGCACGATCTCCGACAGGGCAAAGGGACTGGGGGCCAGTGTGATCGCCAGAGCGGTGAGCGCGCCGGCAAGGCTCGCGGTCATCAGCCCAGCAAGCGTGAACAGCGCGATCCCGCCGCCTGCCCCGCCTGCCGCATCGCCCGCGGTGCGTCCCGCGATCAGCGCCAGCGCCGCCATGCCGAGCCCTGCGCCTGTCAGCGCCAGCACCGGCAGGCTCCATGCGGCCAAGGCGGGCGGGATCAGCGGGGCGAGCCAGAAACTCGCCACCGCGCCCAGCGCGGCCATGGGCGCGATGCCGAACAGGCCGGGATCGGCCAGCGGATTGCGCAGATAGCCCTGCATCGCCGCACCTGCAGCCCCCAACCCTGCGCCGATCACCACCGCCAGCACCGCGCGCGGCAGGCGCAGTTCGGCGAGGATCAGCATGGTGTTGCCGGGGCCGAAATCGTTCGGCGCAATCCACACCCGCCCGGCCAGCAGCGAGAGCGGGAACAGCACCGCCAGCAGCGCCGCAAAGACAAGGCTCGCGCGGTTCACAGCATCTGCTCCGCCGCAGCCCGGATGGCGCGCAGCCGTGCCCGCGCCTTGGGAATGGTCGGTCCACCGCAATAGATCAGCGAGGGATCAAACGCGGCGATCTGCATTGGCTTGAACGCGCCATCCAGCAGCGGATGGCGTTGGCCCGGCGCATCGCCTGCCACCATCAGAACCTGCGGCGGATCGGCCAGCACGCGCTCCAGCGTGACGTGATCGGCTTGGCGCAATCCGCGCGCGGCGGCGTGGCTGGCGAAGCCCTCCTGCCGCATCAACTCGGCAATCAGCGTTGTCTCGCCCGCGACGATCTCGCCCGGCTGCCATAGCAGCGCGTCGATCGGCGGCGGGGCGATGGTGGGCGCTGCGGCGATGCTGGCGGCGAGCGCCTCTCCCTTCGCCTCTTGTCCCGCCAGCGCCGCCACGGCGCGCACCTGCGCGGCGCTCTCGGCCACAGTCACCGGACTGCCGAACGTCGCCACCTTCAGCCCCGCGCGTTCAAGCGCGCTGCGGGTCGGCTGCGGCAGGAAAATCGAGGCCACCACCAGATCGGGCCGGAGCGCGATCACCTCCTCGGCTGTCCCTCCGGTGACGCCGTAGCGCTCTGCGATGTGCGGCGGGATCGAGCTGCTGCCCGGATCGCGGCTGTAATGCGAGAGTGCCAGCACCTGTTCGGGCGGCGCAATCTCCACAAGGATCGCATCAAGACAGGGGTTGAGACTGACGATGGTCGCCGCGGCCTTGCTGCGGCCTGTCACAGGGGCATCAGGCACGCATCCGGCAGCGACGAGCGCCCCCGCCGCCAGCATGAACCACCACGCTGCCCCCCTGCCCATCCTGTTGCGATCCCGCGCCATATCCGGCCCCGGCGATAGGGCGGCGCGTTCGCCCGTGCAACGGGTTAAGCTGAGGCGGCCACCTGTCCGGTTTCGGGACGCGGGGATGAGGCGCTCTCGCCGCCGGGCACCCGCGCGCGTAGGGCGGGCGCCAGATCATGACATCGCAGCGTTCCCTCTTCCCGTTCACCGCTTCGGCTGGCATCGCTCCCACCGGCCGCACTGGTTGGCGCGCTGTGCCGCTGTTGTGGCGCAAGCGGCTGGCGGTGCTGCTGGCCGCGCTTACGGTGCCGGCGATGGCAGCCACAGGCGGCGTCGGCACCCTTCCCGGCCCCGCAGTCGAGAGCACCGCAGCGCTCGCGACACGCCGCGCTGCTGCTGCCGCGCTGCCGTTCGAGCGGCCAGGGATGAGCTTTCCCGGCTCGGCGTTCTTCTACATGGCTGATCCCGCCGGCACGCCGCTGGTGGCCCTGCCCAAAGCCGATCCGCTGGCAGCCGGGGGCGAAGCCGGACGCGAGCTGGGCGCATTGATCGATGTCGGCGCACCAGCGCGACCGTTCTTTTCCGCAGGCGTCGGCCTCACCCATGCCCGCGCGCAGGAATGCCTTGCGCAGGCAGTATGGTACGAAGCCGCCAGCGAAAGCGAGGCGGGCCAGCGCGCCGTGGCGCAGGTGGTGCTCAACCGCGTGGCGCATCCTGCATGGCCGAACTCTGTGTGCGGCGTGGTCTATCAGGGATCGGAACGCCGGACGGGCTGCCAGTTCACCTTCACCTGCGACGGCAGTCTGGCGCGTCGGCCTTCGGGCACGACCTGGGCGCGGGCGCAGCGCATCGCGGCCGAGGCGCTGGCGGGTAGCGTCTATGCACCCGTCGGCCACGCGACCCATTATCACACGCTCTGGGTCAATCCCTATTGGGCCGGCTCGCTCGATCATCTCGGCACAATCGGTGCGCACCGGTTCTACCGGCTGCGCGGCGGTACGGGGGAGAAGAACGCCTTCACCATGGCCTATGCCGGTCTGGAAAGCCGCCCCTCTCAGCGCGCGCCGAGCACGGTTTCCTCCTTGCCCGAAGCCGTGCCTGCCCTTCCGGTGATTGCCTATGATCTCGGCCCGGCGCCCGCCCGCGCTGCAACCCCGAAAAGCGCGGCGGCTGCACCTGTCGCTCCGGCGAGCACGGCAGCGACTCCGGCATTGAGCGGAACAGGCGCGGTGAAGGCCGAATATGCCCGCGCTGGCCAATGGAAGGCGCGCCCCGGCGAGGCTCCTGCGCCCGCCGCGCCCGCTCCGGCTCCTACAGAAAGCAGCTAAGCCCCTAAGTATAACCGCGAAATCAGGGTTAAGGCGCCCGAAACCCTGTTCGGGCACCAAGGCTTCAGGCGTGGGTTGCTAGAGCTTCCGGCAGAACAACAGTTCAGCTTGCCCCTCATCTGAAGGGCGAGACTGTCGCAGCAGGAAGTCCCGCACTCATGTCCATCCGCCTCGCACCCGCCCATGATCCCGCACGCCTTGCTGGCCGGAAAGCTGACGGACGGGGGCTCGTGACGCGGGTGCGGGTGATGGCGGCCAATGATAACAGCGCCGACACAGATGTCGCGGTGCCGGGCGCCTTCGATCCGGTGCTGGTGGAGGCGCTGCGCCATTTTGCCCGCCACGGGCTCGATTCGGCGCGGGTTGCCCATACCGAAGCCGCCCGTGCCGCCGGCGAGGGCAATGCGCCAGTGGCCGAGCAGTGGATCGCGATCACCGGGATGTTCGATCGCCGCCTTGCCGCTGCGGCAAAGCGGGTGCTTGCCCCTGCCTGATCGGCCACAAGGGCGCTAAGGCGTTTCCCTGAGGGGTTGGCCTGACCGCATTAATGAAACTGCGAACTGTTTGCAAAGATAGTTGCCGCTTGCCCCCTTTTGACGGTTGCAATCGCGTTTTGAGCGGCCTACCGCCCGTCACGTAACGGGTGCCTTGCCGCTTGGGACGGGGGGTTGGCACCGGCGCCATGTGTCTAAGTGTGCGCCTTCACTTCGTCCCGATGGATCAGGGAAGGAAGTCCACACATGGCCCGCACCAAGATTGCGCTGATCGGCGCCGGTAACATCGGCGGCACGCTCGCCCACCTCGCAGCCACCAAAGGTCTTGGCGACGTCGTGCTGTTCGACGTGGTCGAAGGCGTGCCGCAGGGCAAGGCGCTCGATCTGTCGCAGTGCGGCCCGGTCGAAGGCTTTGACGCCCGCATCACCGGCACCAATGACTACGCTGATATTGCAGGCGCGGATGTGGTGATCGTCACCGCAGGCGTCGCGCGCAAGCCCGGCATGAGCCGCGACGATCTGCTCGGCATCAACCTCAAGGTGATGAAGGCCGTCGGCGAAGGCATCAAGAACAACTGCCCCGATGCTTTCGTGATCTGCATCACCAACCCGCTTGATGCGATGGTGTGGGCGCTGCGCGAGTTCTCGGGCCTGCCCGCCAACAAGGTCGTCGGCATGGCCGGCGTGCTGGACTCGGCCCGCTTCGCCACCTTCCTCGCGTGGGAATTCGGTGTCAGCGTCAAGGACGTGAACGCCTTCGTGCTCGGCGGCCACGGCGACACGATGGTGCCGGTGCTGTCCTATTCGACCATCAACGGGATTCCAGTGGCCGACATGGCCAAGATCAAGGGCATCTCGGAAGATCGCCTCGGCGAAATCGTCAAGCGCACCCGTTCGGGCGGCGGCGAGATCGTCGCGCTGCTCGGCACGGGCTCGGCCTACTACGCCCCCGCCACCAGCGCGATCGCAATGGCCGAAGCCTATCTCTACGATCAGAAGCGCATCCTGCCCTGCGCGGTGCAGGTTGACGGCAAGTACGGCCTCGACGGGCTTTATGTCGGCGTCCCCGTGGTGATCGGTGCAGGCGGCGCTGAGGACGTGATCGAGATCAGCCTCACCGACGAGGAAAAGGCCAACCTCGGCGTCAGCGTCGATGCGGTCAAGGAACTGCTCGCTGCGTGCAAGGCGCTGGACAGCAGCCTTGCATAAGCTTTTCGCCTCGCTCCTCCTGATCAGCCTCGTGAGCCCGCAGATTTCTGCGCGCGAGGTCGATCGGGCGGAGGTGGCGGAAGATTTTGCGCGCGATGTCCCGCAGGAACAGCGAGTCTTTTGCAGCGACACCCAGATTGTCACGCTCACCGACGGCACCCAGCGGCGCGCCTGCATGAACTGGCGGGCGGAAAACAAGACGCGGTTGACCCGCATCTATGCCGCGCTCGAAGGGCCCGAGACCGATAGCCCCGAAAATCTCGCCATGGCGCGCGATTGCTTCGATCTTGCGGTCGCCAGCCAAAATGATCCTGACCGGATTACCTTCGATCAGGATCGCTTCCTTGCAGGCGCACGCCAGCAGTTTGCCCAATGCGCCGCCGCCCGCCCCTTCGCGAGCGCGGACCAATATAGCCTCTCACTCTACGACCGCGGCGTATGGCTCGGCGGAAGTTGACCGGATTAGCCTGAACGGAGTTTCTGAATGTCCATCCTCGTAAACAAAGACACCAAGGTCATCACCCAAGGGATGACCGGTAACACCGGCACCTTCCACACCCAGGCGGCGCTCGATTACGGCACGCAGATGGTCGGCGGCGTGACCCCCGGCAAGGGCGGCACCACCCATATCGGCCTGCCGCAGTTCGATACCGTGCGCGAAGCCAAGGCTGCGACCGGCGCGACTGCCAGCTGCATCTACGTTCCGCCGCCGTTCGCAGCTGATGCGATCTGCGAAGCGATCGATGCCGAAATGGAACTGATCATCTGCATCACCGAAGGCATCCCGGTGCTCGACATGGTCCGCGCCAAGCGCGCGCTGCAGGGCTCCAAGTCGCGCCTGATCGGCCCCAACTGCCCCGGCGTGCTCACGCCGAACGAGTGCAAGATCGGCATCATGCCGGCCAACATCTTCAAGAAGGGCTCGGTCGGCATCGTCAGCCGCTCGGGCACGCTCACCTATGAAGCCGTGCACCAGACCACCATGGCGGGCCTCGGCCAGACCACCGCGGTCGGCATCGGCGGCGATCCGGTCAACGGCACCAACTTCATCGACGTGCTCGACCTGTTCCTCGACGATCCGGAAACCGAGTCCATCATCATGATCGGCGAAATCGGCGGCTCGGCCGAAGAAGAAGCCGCCGCCTTCATCAAGGCCGAGCGCGCCAAGGGCCGCGCCAAGCCGATGGTCGGCTTCATCGCCGGGCGCACCGCCCCTCCGGGCCGCCGCATGGGCCACGCCGGCGCAATCGTGTCGGGCGGCCAGGGCGGCGCGGAAGACAAGATCGCGGCGATGGAAGATGCGGGCATCCGCGTCTCGCCCTCGCCCAGTCTGCTCGGCGAAACGCTCGCCGCGATGCTGAAAGAGCTGGCCTAACCGCCGTTTTGAATACCGGCCCCTCGCACAGGCGGGGGGCCAAACTTTCTCCTCATTATTTTCTCCTCCCCGGGAGTCCCATCATGGGCAACGAACCGCACAACTTCCTCCCCGCCTTCACCGATCAGGAAGGCCCGCAGCCCGGCCCTTCGTGGGAACGGCGCGGCTGGCTGGATGCGCTCAGCGACAGCGCGGCCGATCTGACGGCGGCGATGGACCCGACCGAGATGACGCTCGCGGTCGCCAAGGCAGCCAAGGACGCAGGCAAGCCGCTTGATCCCGAAGCGACCAAGAAAGCCGCTGCCCTCTCGATCGCGGCGATGACGCTGGTGCGGCTCTACCGTGTGCGCGGCCATATGGCAGCGCAGCTTGATCCGCTCGGCCTGGTCGACCGGACCGGCCCGGCTGATCTCACGCTCGAATGGCACGGCCTCGCGGGCAAGGAGAACGAGGACGTCTATGTCGGCGGCGTGCTCGGCATGGAATGGACCACGGTGGGCAAGCTCCACCAGCGCCTGCGCGAAGTCTATTGCGGCAAGGTCGGCCTCGAATACATGCACATCGCTGACACAGAGGAACGCCGCTTCCTGCAGGACAAGTTCGAAAGCCCGGGCGAGACGATCCAGTTCACCCCCGAAGGCAAGAAGGCGATCCTCGCCGCCGTGCTGCGCGGGGAGCAATACGAAGAGTTTCTCGCCCGCAAATATGTCGGCACCAAGCGTTTCGGCCTTGATGGCGGGGAATCCATGATTCCGGCGCTCGAAGCCGTGATCAAGCATGGCGGCAGCGCCGGCGTGCGCGAGATCATCTACGGCATGGCCCACCGCGGCCGCCTGAACGTGCTCGCCAACGTGATGGCCAAGCCCTACCGCGTGATCTTCCACGAATTCTCGGGCGGCTCAGCCAACCCCGATGATGTCGGCGGATCGGGCGACGTGAAGTATCACCTCGGCACCTCCACCGACCGCGAGTTTGACGGCATCTCGGTGCACATGAGCCTCGTGCCCAATCCCTCGCACCTTGAAGCTGTGAACCCGGTGGTGCTCGGCAAGGTGCGCGCGCAGCAGGCGATCCGCGACGATCTGAAGACCAAGAGCCAGGTGCTCCCGGTGCTGATCCACGGCGATGCGGCCTTTGCGGGCCAGGGCGTGGTGTGGGAAAGCCTCTCGCTCTCCGGCGTGCCCGGTTACGACACCGGCGGCTGCGTCCACTTCATCATCAACAACCAGATCGGCTTCACCACCTCGCCGAAATTCGCGCGCTCCTCGCCCTACCCGAGCGATGTCGCCAAGGGCGTGATGGCGCCGATCCTGCACGTCAACGGCGATGATCCCGAAGCGGTGACCTTCGCCTGCAAGCTCGCAGTCGAATATCGCCAGACCTTCCACCGCGATGTCGTGATCGACATGTGGTGCTATCGCCGCTTCGGCCACAACGAGGGCGACGAGCCCAAGTTCACCCAGCCGCTGATGTACGACAAGATCCGCGCCCACCCCAAGGTCAGCGTCTCGTATGAAGCGCGGCTGGTGCGTGAAGGCGTGGTTGAGCCGGGCACCCGCGAGCGGGTGGCGGGCGAATTCGTCGCGCTGCTGGAAGCCGAGTTCGAGGCGGGCAAGAGCTACAAGGCCAACGAAGCCGACTGGTTCGGCGGGCGCTGGGCCGGGCTTAACAAGCCAGCAGACCCCGAAACCGCACGCCGCAGCGTCGAGACCGCGATCGAGCCCAAGATGCTGGAATCGCTGGGCCGGGTGCTGACCGAGGTTCCCGCCGATCTCGAAGTCCACAAGACGCTCGACCGCGTGCTCGCCGCCAAGCGCGAGATGTTCAGCACTGGCGAAGGCTTCGATTGGGCCACCGCCGAGGCGCTCGCTTTCGGCAGCCTCGTGATGGAAGGCTACGGCGTGCGCCTGTCGGGGCAGGACTCCGGGCGCGGCACCTTCAGCCAGCGTCACGCGGTGTGGGTCGATCAGACATCCGAGCGTAAATATGTGCCGCTCAGCACCCTGCCGCACGGCAAGTTCGAAGTGCACGATTCCACCCTGTCGGAATACGGCGTGCTCGGCTTTGAATACGGGTTCGCCATGGCCGACCCGCGCAGCCTGGTGCTGTGGGAAGGCCAGTTCGGCGACTTCGCCAACGGCGCACAGATCATGATCGACCAGTTCGTGGCCTCGGGCGAGAGCAAGTGGCTGCGCGCCAACGGCCTCGTGATGCTGCTGCCCCACGGCTATGAAGGTCAGGGGCCGGAGCACTCCTCGGCGCGGCTCGAACGCTTCCTCCAGCTGTGCGCTGACGACAATATGTGCGTCTGCAACATCACCAGCCCGGCGAATTACTTCCACGTGCTGCGCCGCCAGATGCTGCGGTCTTTCCGCAAGCCGCTGATCATCATGAGCCCCAAGTCGCTGCTGCGCCACCCGCTGGCCAAGAGCAGCAAGGCCGAGTTCCTTGGTGATCGCCAGTTCCGGCGCATCCTGTCCGACAGCAAGACGATTGCCGATGACAAGGTGCGGCGCGTGGTGCTGTGTTCGGGTAAGGTCGCTTATGATCTGATGGAAGCGCGCGATGCGGCAGGGATCGAGGATGTCTCGATCATCCGTATCGAGCAGCTGTTCCCCTTCCCCGGCGATCCGCTCGCGCTGCGCCTGTCGCGCATGACGAACCTCAAGGACGTGGTGTGGTGTCAGGAAGAACCGCGCAACAATGGCGGATGGTTCTTCGTCAACGAGCGGATCGAGGATGCGCTGACCGCCGCAGGGCATCAGGGCAAGCGCCCGACCTATGCCGGACGCGACGCAGCGGCCTCGCCCGCCACCGGCCTCGCCAGCCGCCACAAAGCCCAGCAAGAGGCGCTGATCGCCGCCGCGCTTGGGCTCTGAGCGCCCGCCATACTTCACACAAGATAAAGTCAAGTTTCAGGAACCCGCTAAAATGGCCACCGAAATCAAAGTCCCCGCTCTGGGCGAATCCGTTACCGAAGGCACCATCGCCGAATGGCTCAAGCAGCCGGGCGAAGCGGTCGCGGTGGACGAGCCGATTTGCAGCCTCGAAACCGACAAGGTCGCGGTTGACGTGCCCTCGCCCGTCGCAGGCATCATGTCCGAGCACCGCGTGGCGGTGGGCGACACGGTGGAAGTCGGCGCGGTGATCGCAGTGATCGAAGCGGGCGCTACGGCGGCCGCTCCTGCTCCGGCTGCCGCCAAGGCGGAGACCCCGGCCCCGGCTGCAACCGAGGAGGTTCCGGGCGCTGCGCAGACCATGTCGCCCGCGGTGCGCCGCGCGGTGCTGGAACATGGCGTCGATCCCTCGACCATCAAGGGCACCGGCAAGGATGGCCGCCTGACCAAGGAAGACGTGCTGGCTGCCGCCGAAGCGAAGAAGTCGGGCGGCACGGCCCCCGCCCCCGCTCCGGCTCCTTCGGCACCGGCTGCTGCCCCCGTCACCACCGGCGGCGCGCGCGGCGAGGAACGGGTCAAGATGACCCGCATGCGCCAGACCATCGCCAAGCGGCTCAAGAGCGCGCAGGACAATGCCGCGCTGCTCACCACCTTCAACGATGTCGACATGAGCGCGGTCATGGAAGCGCGCGACAAGTACAAGGACCTGTTCGCCAAGAAGCACGACATTCGCTTGGGCTTCATGGGCTTCTTCGCCAAGGCCGCCTGCCTTGCGCTGAAAGACGTCCCCGCGGTCAACGCCTATATCGATGGCGACGAGATCATCTATCACGACTATGTCGATATCTCGGTCGCAGTCTCGGCGCCCAACGGCCTTGTCGTCCCCGTGATCCGCGATGCCGACAAGAAGGGCTTTGCCCGGATCGAGCAGGACATCGCCGATTTCGGCGCGCGCGCCAAGGCCGGCACGCTGACCATGGAAGACATGACCGGCGGCACATTCACGATCTCGAACGGCGGCGTGTTCGGCTCGCTCATGAGCACCCCGATCATCAACCCGCCGCAGTCGGCAGTGCTGGGCCTCCACCGCATCGAGGATCGTCCGGTGGTCCGTAACGGCCAGATCGTGATCCGCCCGATGATGTATCTCGCGCTGAGCTACGACCACCGCCTGATTGACGGGCGCGAGGCGGTGACGGCGCTCAAGATCATCAAGGAAGCAATCGAAGATCCCACCCGGATGCTGATTGATCTGTAACGTTTTTTCCGTTCGGGCCGAGCTTGTCAAAGCCCTGCTCTTCCTTTCGGAGCGACGGACCCCAAGTGAAGTGCAGCCCTTCGACAAGCTCAGGGCGAACGGAGTTTTTGGAAATGGCCGACCATTCCTACGATTACGACGTCCTCATCATCGGTGCCGGCCCCGGCGGCTATGTCGCGGCGATCCGCGCGGCGCAGCTGGGGCTGAAAACCGCCTGCGTCGAGAGCCGCGCCACGCTCGGCGGCACCTGCCTCAATGTCGGGTGCATTCCGTCGAAGGCGCTGCTGCATGGCTCGGAGCTGTTCGACGAGGCCGCGAACGGCCATTTCGCCACCTGGGGCATCACCGCCACCCCGACACTCGATCTCGGCAAGATGATGGCCGAAAAGACCAAGGCCGTGGGCGAGCTCACCGGCGGGATCGAATTCCTGTTCAAGAAGAACAAGGTCACCTGGCTCAAGGGCCATGCCGCGTTTGAAGACGCGCACACAGTCAATGTCGGCGGCGAGAAGATCACCGCCAAGGACATCGTGATTGCCACCGGCTCCAGCGTCACCCCGCTCCCCGGCGTCACCGTCGACAACGCGGGCAAGCGCATCGTCGACAGCACCGGCGCTCTGGAACTTGATGAAGTGCCCGAACACCTCGTGGTGATCGGCGGCGGCGTCATCGGCCTCGAATTGGGCTCGGTGTGGCGGCGTCTGGGTGCGAAGGTCACCGTGGTCGAATTCCTCGATCAGGTGCTCCCCGGGATGGACGGCGACGTGCGCAAGGAAGCGCAGAAGATCTTCAAGAAGCAGGGCATGGATATGATGCTCGGCCACAAGGTCACTGGCGCGAGCGTGGACGGCAAGACCGTCACCCTCACGATTGAAAAGGCCGCGGGCGGCGATGCACAGACACTCACCGCCAGCCACGTGCTGGTCGCGATCGGGCGCCGCCCGAACACCGATGGCTTGGCGCTGGACAAGGCGGGGCTCACCGTCAACGCGCGCGGGCAGATCGAAATCGACCACGATTTCCGCACCTCTGTGCCGAACATCTGGGGCATCGGCGATGTCGTCCCCGGCCCGATGCTCGCCCACAAGGCCGAGGATGAGGGCATCGCGGTGGCCGAGAACATCGCCGGCCTCACCGGCATCGTGAACCACGATGTGATCCCCAGCGTCGTCTACACCGCGCCTGAAATTGCGGGCGTGGGCATCTCCGAGGAACAGGCCAAGGAGCGCAGGCTCAACGTCAAGGTCGGCAAGTTCCCGATGATGGCCAACAGCCGCGCCAAGGCCAACCGCGACACCGACGGCTTCGTCAAGGTGATCGCCGATGCCGAGACCGACAGGGTGCTCGGCGTGTGGATCATCGCCAGCCTTGCCGGCTCGATGATCGCCGAGGCCTGTGTGGCGATGGAATTCGGTGCGACCAGCGAGGATATCGCTTACACCTGCCACGCTCACCCCACCCACGCCGAAGCTCTCAAGGAAGCGGCGATGGCGGTGACGGGCAAGCCGATCCATATGTAAGCCGGCAGGCGATGGGGGCACAGTTTCCAGACCGGCTGCGCCTCGCCCTGCCACTGCTGATCCCGTCTGCGGGCGGGCTCTGCTATCTCTACGCCTTTGACGCGCCCGCGCGGCTGCTTGCAGTCAACGCGGGCGCGCTCGCATTGGCGCTGGCGTGGATCATGCTGGGGCGCGCGCCTGCTAGCCGGAGCCTTTGCCTGACATTGGCATCGGCGGCGGCGCTGGGGCTGTTCCTTCCACTGCTGCTCGGCCCCGAGGTAGGCGGCGTAGCGCGCTGGCTGCCCGCCGGGCCGGTGGCCTTACATTCGGGCGCGCTGCTATTGCCGCTGATCACCGTGATCGCCGCGCGCGAGACCCGCTACGGCCCCGCGCTCCTCGCGCTGGCAGGAGCGGCGCTCGCGCTGCAACCCGACGCGGCGGCGCTGGCGGCACTGGCGGCGGCGAGCGCGGCGTTGGCCTGGCTCCATCGCAAAATGGCCTTCGCACTTGTCGCCGCCGCAGGCTTTTCACTGGCGGCGATCACGTTCGGCGCGGGCACACTGGAGCCGCAGGTGTTTACCGAAAGCGTACTGCCCCATGTGGCCGAACGATCGGCGCTGGGGGCAGCAGCCTTGGCGTTGATGCTGTTCGTTCTTCCGCTCTGGCACCTAATTTTCGACCCGCAGACCGAGCGGGCAGAGCGCTGCGCTCTTGCCGCACTGCTGCTCGCCCTCGGCGCAATGGCGGTGATAGCGCCCTTCCCCTACCCGCTGATCGGCTATGGCGCCTCACCCATTCTCGGCTTCGGACTAGCGCTCGGCATGACGATGCGAAAGCCGGGGCGCGACGGGCGCTTTCTTGCAACCTCCTGATCCGCTAGAGGGTCCGGGGGACACCGGGCACAGGAGACGCAGGTGGGAGCGCTGCGCAAGTTGATGATAGCCGGGGCGGCGGCGGCGCTCACGCTGCTTTCCGCCTGTAGCAAGGCCGCCGACGACGCTTCGGACACCCCGCCGCGCGCCACCGACCGGATTGTCTTTCCACAAACACCATCGAACATCGCAGTCGATCTCGCCGTCGATCTGGGCGATCTGGAACGTGCACTGGAACGCGAATTGCCGCGCACCTTGTGGCAGATTGATCGTCCAGGCAGTGAATGCGTGGCCTCGAAGAAGGTCGATCTTGCACTGTTCAAGGTCAAATCGCCCAAGATCGAATGCCGGATCGTCGGCAAGGTCACGCGCGGCCGATTGCGCTTGTCGGGGCGCGGAGAGGCCTTGATTGTCACCCTGCCCGTCACCGGCACACTGGCAGCGCGCGATGTTGCGGGCATTCTGAAGGGCGAAACCGGGACCGGCGCGGCAGAGGCAGCGCTCTCGCTGAAGCTTGATCTGACGCCCGAGTGGAAGCTCACCGGCACCACCCGGCTCGATTATCGCTGGACCCGCGCGCCGGGGATCGATTTCCTCGGACGGCGGATCACCTTCACCAGCGAGGCCGACCGCGAATTGCGCCCGCTGCGGCGCGATATCGAACGGATCATCGCGCGCGAACTGGCGCGGCTTGCGGTCAGGCCCACGGCCGAGAAGGGCTGGCGCACGGCGCATCAGGTGTTCGAGCTCAATCGCGTGAACCCCGCTGTCTGGGGCCGGCTGACTCCGCAGCAGTTCCGCTTCGGCGGCTATGACGTGAAGGGCCGCGCGCTGACCCTGCGGCTCGGGCTTGATGCGCAGCTTGAGACCTTCGTGGGCAAGAAGCCCGCAGCGGTCTCTCCCGCCGCGCTGCCCCCGCTCGCACGGCGGGCGAAGGAGGCGCCGCAGTCGATCCTGCACGTGCCGGTGATCGCCGATTACGCGGTGCTCGAACCGGTGATCGCCAAAGCCCTGACCAAGCGCGCCGCACGCCCCTTCGTCATCAAGAACTATGGCAGCGTTATCGCGACCTTCGATGACATCAGCGTCTACGGCACGGGACAGGGCCGCATCGCGGTCGGCGGGAAGTTCACCGCCAATTCCGATCTGCCGCTGATCAAGCGTGCAAGCGGGACGATCTGGCTGACTGCCCGGCCCGAGAACGCGCCCGGCTCACGCGCCGTGAGTTTCCGCGACATCCGCGTAACGGGAGAGACCGACGTGATCGGCGGGGAGTTTCTCTTCGCGCTGGCCAATTCACCCGAGTTCCAGACCGCGATCACTCAGGCACTGGCACAGAATTTCGAGAACGATTTTGCCAAGCTACGCGCCAAAATCGACCGCGCACTTGCCAAGCGCACGGGCCGGCTGACGGACTACAGCATCACCATCGAAACGATCGACACCGGGGTGATCGCCGCGCATGGCGAAGGGCTCTATATGCCGGTTGATATGCGCGCGCGTATCACCGCCAAGCTTCGCTCGCTGAATTGAACAGCAATTGTTGCCAGCGGGCTTTCGGCCAGTCGCACGGCCCGATAGCATGATGCAAAAGAGAGGGGCATCGCATGGCTTATCCGCAATTGACCGAGGAACCCGGCGCGCTCGCCACAGCGACGGCGATCCGCGAAGGAAGGCTGAGCGTCGCCGAGGCGGTTGATGCCGCGATTGTACGGCTTGAGCACCTTGATGGCAGCATTGACGCGTTGGCTGTGCCCAATTTCGAAGCGGCCTATGCTGCCGCCCGCGCGCTCGATGCTGCTGGCCCGCAGCCCGATCAGCCCCTGTTCGGCGTGCCGATGACGATCAAGGAAAGCTTCGATGTCGCCGGCCTGCCCACCACCTTCGGCCATGCCGAATATCGCGATCATATCGCCGCGAAGGATGCCGAACTGGTGCGGCGTCTGAAGGCAGCAGGCGCGGTGATCGTCGGCAAGACCAATGTGCCCACCGATCTCACCGACTGGCAGAGTTTCAACCCGGTCTATGGCCGTACCTGCAATCCGCATGATCCCGCGCGCTCGCCTGGCGGCTCCTCCGGCGGCAGCGCGGCCGCTGTGGCGAGCGGGATGTCGGCGTGCGACTATGGCACCGACATCGGCGGATCCGTGCGCGTGCCGGCGCATTTCTGCGGGGTGTGGGGGCACAAGGCCACATGGGGCCTCGTCTCGAAGCGCGGGCATGATTCTCCGGCCTATGCGCGGCGCGAAGGCTTCCTTGCCGCGCATGACAGTGCGCTTAGCGTCGCCGGGCCGCTGGCCAGAAACGCCGCAGACCTTGCCATCCTCACCGAAATCGGCGGCGAAATGCCGCTCCGCCGCAAGGCCAAGCCGCTCGCCGAATGCCGCTTGTTGGCGCTCACCGATCTGCCGGGATCACCGCTCGACGACAGCGTGCGCACCCCCACCGAGGCGGCCTATGATACGCTCGCCCGCGCCGGGATCACGATCGACCGCGCGAGCGACCTGCTGCCCGATCAGGCGCAGCACTATCGCAGCTATCTCAAGATGATGAACATCGTCATGTCGAACGGAGCCCCCGCGCCCGACGGCCAGCGCGCGACCGCAACCGACTGGTTCGCGCTGCTCAACGCGCAGGCCGTCTGCATGGCGCAGTGGGAGACGCTGTTTGCCACCTATGATTTTGTGCTGGTGCCACCCGCGCCGGTGCTCGCCGTGCCGCATTCCGACCAGGCGGTGTTCCGCGGCACACTGAGCATCAACGGCGCGGAGGAGCCGGGTGGCAAGGCGCTGGTTTATGCCGGGATCGCGACCTTCCCGAACCTGCCTGCAACGGTGCTCCCGATCGGTGCCGGCACCTATCTCGGCAGCGCCTTGCCGTGCGGGATGCAGGTCATCGGTCCGCGCTGGGCTGATCTCGATTGCATCGCCGCGGCTGACGCCATCGCGAACATCTTGCACCGCTGAGCGCGCTTCGCCATGGCCGCGCGATGATGAAGGTGACGATGCGCACACTTGCCAAATGGCACATCTGGCTCGGATGGCTGGTCGGCGTGCCGATCGCCATGTGGCTGGCGACTGGCCTGTTCATGGTTGCGCGCCCGATCGAGGCGGTACGCGGCGATCACATCAAGCGCGAAGTCGCTGCCGAGGCGCTCGTGATCCCCGGCAGCACGCTCGCAGCAGAAGACACCAATCTGGCCGAGATGCGGGTGGTGATGCAGCAAGGCCGTGCGGTGGCGATCCTCACCGGGCTCGACGGCGCCACGCGGCGGGTCGATTTCGCCAGCGGCAAGCCCATTCCCCCACTCGATGCCGCAGCCGCCCGCGCGCTGGTGGCAGAACTGATCGTGGGCGGTGACAAGGTTCGCAAGGTGACGCTGTTCAGCGCAGAAAACACCCCGTTCGATTTCCGCCGCCCGCTCACCGCATGGCAACTGCAACTGGAAGACGGCACCAATGTCTATGTCGGGCGCGATACCGGCGCGATCGAGGCGGTGCGCACCCGCTGGTGGCGCGCCTTCGATTTTGCCTGGGGCCTGCACATCATGGACCTCTCCGCACGCGAGGACACCAGCCACCCGCTGCTGATCCTGTTTGCGGCGCTATCGCTGGTGGGCGCGCTGATCGGCTGCGTGCTGATGTTCCGCCGCCGCAAGGCCCGGGTTGTCGTCCCGGCCCCATGACCCCCACAGTCCTCACCCCGATCCTCGACTGGCTCGACATTGCCGGGATCGCGCTGTTCGCGCTGTCGGGCGCGGTGTTGGCCGCGCGCCTGCGGCAGACCTTCGTCACGATGGGCTTCTTTGCACTCGTGACAGGGGTTGGCGGCGGCACGGTGCGCGATCTCCTGATCGGCGCGCCGGTGTTCTGGATCACCGACGCGTGGGTCGCCGCCGTGTGCCTCGCCACCGCGCTGATCGCGTGGTTCACGCCTGTGCGGCTGTGGGAGGGCAAGGGCTTTGCCTATGCCGATGGCGCAGGGCTCGCCGCCTATGCGGTGCTCGGCAGTGCCAAGGCGCTGGCTTACGGCGTCCCGCCCGTTCCGGCCGCGCTGATGGGGGTGATCACCGGCTGCGTGGGCGGGATCATCCGCGATGTGGTCGCCGGTCGCCCCTCGATCATCATGAGCCCGGAGCTTTAC
Organism: Erythrobacter sp.; assembly: GCA_023653115.1. Lineage (GTDB taxonomy): Bacteria > Pseudomonadota > Alphaproteobacteria > Sphingomonadales > Sphingomonadaceae > Erythrobacter. Next base: position 267,385 of record JAMNXO010000001.1, on the reverse strand, counting down.
GTCACCCCCGCCGCGCTCACCGCCGCCTTGACAGTGGCGGGGATGAGCCTTGGCCCCCTCACCGGCTGGCCCGATGCATGGGCATGGGCCGCAGGGTTCGCCTGCGGCTTTGCCCTGCGCACGGCAGCGATCCGGTGGGATTGGGGCCTGCCGAGCTACAGACCCGGCGATACCGACTAGCCGCCGATATCGGAGTCCACCGCTTCGGGGATGGTCTCGGGGATGTCCTCGCCCGGGACTGGCCCGCCGGGATAGGCAGGCAAGCTCGCGCCGCTGGCCACTGCTGGAGCCGGCGTGTCAGGCTGGCTCAGGCCGCCCGCGGCAAGGCGCGCATCGGCATAGCGTTGATCGCTCCACTGGCCGTCGGCGCGCGGGGCGGCGGCGTCCGACGAAGCAGCGCCCCAGTCACCGCCCGCAAAGCCGCCGCCGAAATCGACGCCTTCGATCCGTCCATCATTGCCGATCCGGCACTCGAACTGTGATCCGTTGAACAGCGCGCCGCTGACCAGCCAGCCACGTCCCGTGCGCTCGACATTGTCGACGCTCTCGACCCGCACATCGCGCTCGATCCGCGTGAGGCACTGGTCGACGGCGCTATCGAGCCCCGAAGAGCCAGTGTTGCGGCGATCGGTGCGGCGGTCATCGAAGCGGCGGTTATCATCGCGCCAATCGCCGTCGCGCTCGACGATGACGACATCGCGCTCCCGCTCGCGGCGGTTGTTGGAATTGGCAATGGCGATCACCCCGCCCAGAATAGCAGCGCCAATCAGCACATCGCCTGCGTCCACGCGGTCACGCCGCCAGCCACGGTGGCCCCAGCGGTTGCAGCGCCCGCCCCGGCAACGCCAATCGGCGCTGGTGCTGGCAGGATCGAAACGGCTCGCGCCAAAGGCGGATTGATCGAAGGTGGTGGTGGCCGGCGCAGCAGCCTGCACGGGGACAGCAAAGGCCGTGGCGGCGGTAATCGCGCCAGCCAGCGCCAAGGCACGGATGTTCGGAGCCATCAAGAGCTCTCCTTACTATGACGAGCGCCCACCAATCGCCCTGATGGGACTCGAATTACCCGCGCAAGGCTTGCGCCCGGCTGAACGCCGCCTGCACAGCAAACCGCCCCGCATCCGTGAGGAAGCGAGGCGGCCAGAGAGGCTCGCCAAGGGGAAACGAGCCAGGAGAAAGGCTTAGCGCAGACCGCGGATGCCATCGAAGGTCACGACCGGCGCGCCGCGCCCGTCGAGGCGGCAGGTGAAGCGCCCGCGGTCGAAATCGCGGCCACCACCCCAGCGTGCGCCTTCGGAGACTTCAATGCGGCCCTGAATGCGGAAGCCGAAGCGGGTGCGATCAAGATCGCGCACGTCCGTGACATCGGCATAGCGATATCCGCCGAAGCGCCGCGCCTGATTTTCCGCCGCCCGCACGCAGCGTTCAACCGCCCCGCGTGCGCCGCCGTTGAAGCCGTTGCCGCCGCGATCCCAGCGATCACCGCGATCCCAGCGGTCGCCGCGGTCGCGGTAGTCGCGGTCGCCATCGAAGGCGCCAGCGAGTGCGGCAATCCCGCCGATCACCACCGCACCGGCGATGATCTCGCCCGCGCCGATGCCGTCGCGGTCGCGGTTACGGTGATTGTCAGCCAGTGCCGGAGTGGCCGCAGCGACGGCCAGAGCACCGGCCGCGAGCGTGCCGAGCGTGGTCCGCGCCAGTCTCGTGGGGGTGGTCGTCATCAGTCTTATCCTCGCTTGGCACCGAAGCGTGATTGCGCCGGTGTCATGCGATGAATGCGCGATTCGCACTGAGACGAAGCTGAATTGGTCTGACAGCGATTGTTAATCTAAATCGCCATTCTGATGAACCAACCAGAACTTCAGCGACCGAGTGCCGCCAGCACCTCGCGGGTAAAGGCCGCAATATCGAAGCCCGCACCCGGCGGATCCTCGCCCCGGCGCACGATCACCACCTGGCGGCTGGGCACGATCACGACATATTGCCCGCGATTGCCGAAGGCGGCGTAGGTGTCGGACGGCACGCCTTCGGACTTGTTCATCAGCCAGAACCCCGCGCCATAACCGAACGCGCCTTCGGGCTGCGGGCCGGACGGGGTGGCGACATACTTGGCCCAGCCTTCGGGCAGGATGCGCTCGCCCGAGGGCAGCTTGCCATCATCGAGATAGAGCTGGCCGAACCGCGCCAGATCGCGCGCGGTCGTCCACACCTGCGAGGACAGGATGTATTCGCCCCGACTGTCGGTCTCGGCCACCGTATGGTTCATCCCCAGCTTCGCGAAAAATTCGTGCGGTGGATAGAAGGTCAGCCAGTCGCCAATCGCCTTCACCGCCAGCAGCGTGTCATTATTGGCATAACGGAACACAGTGCCCGGCGCGTGCAGTGCCGGCCAGTTGAGCGCGGTTTCATCGACGCTTGATCCGCCAAAATAGAGCGCATCGGTGCGATTGCCGGGCGTGTCGGAATAGCGCCCGGTGCTCATCCGCAAAGCGTGGTCGATAGTGATGGCGTTGCGGGGATCGCTTGCGCCCCCAGCGCGCCAGTAATTGAGGCCGACAGGATCATCGACGCTGGTCTCGCCCGAAAGCACCGCCCCACCCACCAGCGATGCCGCAATCGATTTGGCAACCGACCAGGTGCGCTGCGGGGTATTGGCATCGAACCCGGGGGCATAGCGTTCGGCTTGCGCCCCGCCCTGTCGCACCAGCACCGCAGTGGTGCGCGTTCCCGCGCCAAAGCCGCCTTCGAATGCGCGGACAAAGGGCGCTGCAAGCTGCTGTCCGAGCGCAGGGTCTGCCGCAGCGGCTTGGACCGGCGCAGCGGGTGCGGCGCTCATGGGTGCCTGCGCAGCGCTGACCTCGTCCCCTGCTCCAATCGGCAGCACCGAACAGCCGGTCTCAGCGCCATAATAGACCGCAATCCGCGCCGGCATCATGTCGGTCCATGTGACGGCGACGTGCGCGATCTGGCCGCTGGGCCGGCGGTTGATTTCGTAAGGCAGGTCGCCGATGATCGCGTTGTGCGGCGTCTGGATGCCGGTGAGCTCCCACGCCTCCACGCTTGCCGGCGTGCGGGTGGTGCCGTTGCGCTCGGCCACCGCGATCGTGCTGCAAAGCATCAGCGCCTTGTAGCCGGCCGCCAACGCCCGGTCGTAACGGGCATCCAGCGCCTCCTGCTGGGATTGTGCTGTGGCGGGGACGGCGAGGAGCAGCGCTGTCGCTGCAAAGGCAGAGCGGATCATGCCGGCGACACTAGCCCGCCGCGTCCAAAAGAAAAGCGCTCAAAAGGAAAGGGCCGGAAGCGTTCCCGCCCCGGCCCTTGCCTGTGTTTGTGCGAAGCGCGGCTTAGGCGTCTTCGTAATCTTCTGCGGTCTGCACCGGGCCCGAATCCTGGCCCTTGGCAGCTTCGTCGCGGTCAACCAGTTCGATGATCGCCATCTGCACAGCGTCCGACGGGCGGATGCCGGCGCGCAGCACGCGGGTGTAGCCGCCTTCGCGATCCGAATAACGCTCGGCCAGAACTTCGAACAGCTTCTTGAGCTGGGTCTCGTCGCCCAGACGGCTCATGGCGAGACGACGGTTCGAAAGGCCACCGCGCTTTGCCAGCGTGATCAGCTTTTCGAGATAGGGGCGCAGTTCCTTCGCCTTGGGCAGCGTGGTGGTGATCTGCTCGTGCTTGATCAGCGCGGCAGCCATGTTGCGGAACAGGGCGTTGCGGTGACCCGTCTTGCGGCCCAGTTTACGGCCAGAATGTCCGTGACGCATATTCGTTTTCCTTCGTTCGTAGGGAGCCCGTGCAAGGTAGCTCCATCCCGGTGGCCATCAGGGCCGCCACATTCGCCCGATATGCAAGCCCCCGCCGCTGGCAGGGGCTCACCAATTCATCAACCGAGAAGCTCTTGTTCCAGCTTCTTGGCCATCTCTTCGATGTTCTCCGGCGGCCAGCCAGGGATGTCCATGCCGAGGCGCAGACCCATGCTGGACAGCACTTCCTTGATCTCGTTCAAGGACTTGCGGCCGAAGTTCGGCGTGCGCAGCATCTCGGCTTCGGTCTTCTGGACCAGATCGCCGATGTAGATGATGTTGTCGTTCTTGAGGCAGTTGGCCGAACGCACCGACAGTTCCAGCTCGTCCACCTTCTTGAGAAGGTAACGGTTGAGCTGGTTGGCGTCGCTTTCTTCCGGCTGCACGGCGTGACCGATCATCGCGCTCTGCGGCTGCGGAATGCCGTCCTCGAAGTGGACGAACAGTGTCAGCTGATCCTGCAGAATGCGTGCGGCATAGGCCACGGCATCTTCCGGGGTGACAGTGCCATCGGTTTCAACGGTGAGGCTGAGCTTGTCGTAATCGAGCTCCTGCCCGACGCGGGCGTTCTCGACCTTGTAGCTGACCTGACGCACCGGCGAATAGAGCGAGTCGACCGGGATAAGGCCGATCGGCGCATCGACGGGACGGTTCTGCACGGCGGGCGAGTAGCCCTTGCCGGTGTCAGCAGTCAGCTCCATGTTGAGCGTCGCGCCTTCATCGAGCTGGCAGATCACCAGGTCCTTGTTCATCACTTCGATGTCGCCGGTGACAGCAATGTCACCTGCACGCACCGCGCCCGGGCCGGTGGCCGAGAGCTGCAAACGCTTGGGGCCTTCGCCTTCCATCTTCAGCGCGATCTGCTTCACGTTGAGGACGATATCGGTCACGTCCTCGCGCACGCCGGCAAGCGAGGAGAACTCGTGCAGCACGTTCTCGATCTTGATCGAGGTAATCGCGGCGCCCTGGAGGCTGGAGAGCAGCACCCGGCGCAGCGCGTTGCCAAGCGTCAGGCCAAAGCCGCGCTCGAGCGGTTCGGCCACGAAGGTCACCTTGCGCTGGCGATCGCCGCCATCCTTGATTTCGAGGGTGTTGGGTTTCTTGAGTTCCTGCCAGTTCTTCGTGTTGACGGACATGGATTTCCCCTAATTCGCCCTTGTCGGGCGGTTCACATTCTGGGCGGGCCGGGTGCGCGTCAGCGTGGCGCAGCATCTGGCCCGTTCGGGCGGCGACGGCACGATTTGCCGCCGCCTGCCCGGCGGATCAGACGCGGCGACGCTTCGACGGACGCACGCCATTGTGCGGGATCGGCGTCACGTCACGGATCGAGGTGATGTTGAAGCCCACAGCGGCGAGGCCGCGCAGTGCGCTTTCACGGCCCGAGCCCGGGCCCTTCACTTCGACTTCGAGCGTGCGCACACCGTGCTCAGCAGCCTTCTTGCCGGCATCGTCGGCTGCGACCTGCGCAGCATACGGGGTCGACTTGCGGCTACCCTTGAACCCCATCGCGCCGGCGCTGGACCAGCTGATCGCATTGCCCTGTGCATCGGTGATGGTGATCATGGTGTTGTTGAAGCTGGCGTTGATATGCGCAACGCCGCTCGTGATATTCTTCTTGTCACGGCGCCGGATACGGCCTGGTTCGCGTGCCATTTTTCGTGTTCCTCTAGCTCGTCAGAAGGAAAAAGCTGGTGGGCCTAGGCCCGCAGCTTACTTCTTCTTGCCCGCGATGGGCTTGGCCTTGCCCTTGCGGGTGCGGGCGTTGGTGTGAGTGCGCTGGCCGCGAACGGGCAGGCCCATACGGTGACGCAGGCCGCGATAGGCACGCAGGTCCATCAGGCGCTTGATGTTCATCGCGGTGTTGCGACGCAGGTCGCCTTCCACGGTGAAATCGGCGTCGATGGTTTCGCGGATCCGCAGCACTTCCTCATCGGTGAGGTCCTGCACGCGTGCAGAATGCGCGATGCCGAGCTTGTCAGCGATCTGGACAGCCGTGGTACGACCGATCCCGTGAATATAGGTGAGCGCGATGATCACGCGCTTGTTGGTGGGGATATTGACCCCGGCAATACGAGCCACTTATTTCTCCATGCTCCACAGGGGTTTACGAGCCACATGGCATCGCCCCTATCTCAACGCTCATTCATCCTAGCGTTCGCTGCCGTTGTGGTCCGCACCGGAGCGGGACTGTAAACGGGAAAAAGCCCGGTCGGCACGCGCAAGGGCGATGCCTGCCGAACTTTCTTCGAACGTGTCGAATGAGCCGCGCGCATAGGCCGATTCGCGCGAGCCGTCAACCGCAAGCCGCGCAGAGCGACTTATCCCCGAAACCGGTTCGCGCTTCAACGGGATAGGCGAGCCCTGCCCTACCCCGCCCGCCGCGCAATTAACGCCGCGGATTGTCCTCAAGATCGCCGAACGCATCTTCGACCGACGGGGCCTTGGCCGCAGGCTTGGGCACTGGTTTGGACGCGGTAGCCGGAGCAGTTGCAGGCTTGAGGCCGAGCGCGGAATCGATCCGGGGTTCAGCAGGCTTGGCTGCCGCTGGTGCCAGCACGGGCTTTGTCGCGGTCGGCGCAGGCTTGGTTGCGGGGGCAGGTTTGAGCGCGGGCTCCTCTCCCACGGGAGCGGGTTCTTCGGCGGGCGCCTCGGTCGCGGGAGCGGATGTTTCGGGTTCCGGCATCGCCACAAACCCGAGCGGCTTGGCCAATGAGGCCAGCTGGATGCCCATCACTGCATCGACCGCGCGCGCAATCACCGGCACTTCGTATCGCATTGCGCCGCCGACATTATATTCCCACACGATCCGCGTGCCCGCTTCGGTCTTGCTGATGGCGATGGTGAGCACGCCCGTGACCGGTTCGCTCTGAAGCGGGCCGAGCGCACCCTGCATCCGCAGGGCGACTTCGGGATAGGCCTGGATCACGCGCATATGTTCCACGCTGCCTTCCAGCGTGAAGCGACCGGGCTCGTCGACTTCGGGGATTTTCTCGCAGAAGCAGCCGCCCGCTTGCGGCGTTAGCGAGAGATTGGCGGCATCGCCCGACCAAGTGTGACCCGATGTCCACCAACCCGCGGGCGCAATCAGCGCAAGCCACACTGCTTTGGGGCTGGCCTCGACCACAACCTCGTGGCGCGAGACGAAGCCGAGCGGCCCGCTGCTAGTCACTTCAGCAGCGACCGGGGCGGCTGCCAGCAGCGAAATTGCGGCGAGCCCATGGGGCAAACGGAACTTCGGCATAACAGCAACCTCCCTCGTTGCGAGGGTGATTAGGCGAAAGCAGGCAGGCGCGAAAGCGCCGCTGCGCAATCAGCTGCGCAGAATCGCGTCAATCTGACCGGCGACGGTATCAATCGCGGCCATGCCGTCGATCCGCGTAACAATCCCGCGCGCTTCGTAGCCCGGCAGGATCGGCGCAGTCTTGGCGCGATATTCCTGCATCCGGGTGCGCACGGTTTCCTCGTTATCGTCAGGGCGGCGCTTGAATTCGGTGCTGCCGCAGCTGTCACACACGCCCGGCGTCGAGGGCGGATTGGCCGTATCGTGGTAGAGCGCGCCGCACTTGGCACAGGAAAAGCGCCCGGTGATGCGCACCACAAGCGCGTCCTCGTTTACTTCGAGTTCGATCACGTGGTCGAGCGTGCGGCCGTTGCGGGCAAGGATCGCATCGAGTGAATCCGCCTGCGCCGCGGTGCGGGGATAGCCATCAAAGATTGCGCCGGTTTCCGGGCCCATCGCAGCAAGTTCGGCATCGATCAGATCAGAGACGATCTCGTCCGAGACGAGTTCGCCGCGCTCCATCACTTCCTTGGCCTTGAGGCCAACGGGGGTGCCAGCCTTGACGGCCGCGCGCAGCATATCGCCGGTCGAAAGCTGGCGCATGCCGTGCCGCTCGACCAGACCGGCGCTCTGCGTGCCTTTGCCAGCACCGGGAGGCCCAAGAAGAATGATGTTCACGAACCGTCCCCCATTATCGCCGTAGGTCGCTGCCTGCGGCTGGCTTTCTGTCTTGCGGGTTCAACTAAGGCTGGCGTTGCGTCAAGTGGACTTCCGTTAGCCCTTAACGCATCCGCCCTTTGAGCTTAGCCTTCTTGATGAGATCGCCGTACTGGTGCGCCAGCAGGTGCGACTGGACCTGGGTGATCGTGTCGACCGTAACGTTGACGACGATCAGCAGTGAGGTGCCGCCAAGGAACAGCGGAATGCCGGTCTGGGCGATCATGTATTCGGGGATCACACAAACCAGGGTCAGATAGACTGCGCCGACCACGGTGATGCGCGTCAGGACATACTCGAGATAGTCCGCAGTGCGCTTGCCCGGACGGATGCCCGGAATGAAGCCACCGTTCTTCTTCAGGTTGTCCGCCGTCTCCTCCGGGTTGAACACAACCGCGGTGTAGAAGAAGCAGAAGAACAGGATCCCGATGGCATAGAGCGCCATGTAAAGCGGCTGGCCATGCGCAAGATACTGGTTGAGCGTGACGATGAACTCACCGAACCCGCTATCGGAATCGACCGAGCTGCCGGCAAATTGCGAAATCGTCAGCGGCAGCAGCAGCAGCGAACTTGCAAAGATCGGCGGGATCACGCCTGCGGTGTTGATCTTGAGCGGCAGGTGCGAACGCTCGGCCTGCATCATGCCGCGCTGGGTGGCGCGCTTGGGATACTGGATCAGCAAGCGGCGCTGGGCGCGCTCCATGAACGAGATCAGCAGGATCAGGACCACCACCATGCCGATAAAGCCGATGATCACCGCCGGCGAGATTGCGCCGGTGCGTCCACCTTCAAACAGGTTGGTGCCGAAGGTCGGGAACTGGGCGACGATGCCGGCCATGATGATCAACGAAACACCGTTGCCGATGCCGCGACTGGTGATCTGCTCACCCAGCCACAGCAGGAACATGGTGCCGCCAACGAGGTTAACGACCGTCGTGATGCGGAACATGTAGCCCGGATCAACCACCGCCTGCAGCCCGCTTTGCGCGCCAAAGCTTTCAAGGCCGACCGCAAGGAAGTAGCCCTGGATCGCGCACAGGACCACCGCGCCATAGCGGGTGTACTGGTTGAGCTTCTGGCGACCGGATGCACCTTCCTTCTTGAGCGCCGCCAGCGTCGGGTGGAGTGCCGAAGCCATCTGCACCACGATCGAGGCGGTGATGTAGGGCATCACGCCGAGCGCGATGAGGCTCATGCGCTCAAGGCTGCCGCCCGAGAAGGTATTGAACAGATCGAGGATGCCGCCGCGGGTCTGGTCATACAGCTCGCTGAGGATCAGCGGGTTGACGCCCGGCAGCGGAACGAAGCTGAGGAAACGGAAGACGATCAGCGCCCCGATCGTGAACCAGATGCGCTGGCGAAGCTCGGTCGCCTTGGCGAAATTGCCGAGGTTGAGGTTGCTCGCGATATTGTCGGCGCGTGATGCCATGTCGTCCCGTCGATCCTAGCTCTTGGCCCGGAGCAGCCCCGTGTGGCGCCGCGATCCGAAACCCTCTCCTGCAACGCCGACTTGTCGCCCCTGCCCTCTACGAAGGGCCTGGCCCGGCGCGCGAGAGCCCAAATAGGAAGCGCGGGGGCTCTTGTCGAACCCCCGCGCGTCACCTTTCGTCGATTACTTACCGCTTGCTGCCTTGGCCGCCTTGTTGGCGTCGCGGCGAGCGAGCTTCTTTTCGTGCTCGGGGGTCGGGGCCGGAGCCACGTCGACCTTGCCGCCAGCCTTCTCGACCGCGGCAATCGCGCCCTTGGTCGCGCCGGTCACAGCGATGGTGGCCTTGGCGGTGAATTCGCCCTTGCCGAGAAGACGCACGCCATCCTTGCCGCCGCGCGCGAGGCCTGCTTCACGCAGTGCTTCCTCGGTGATGGTGGCCTTGGCGTCGAGCTTGCCCGCGTCAATGAACTTCTGGATCATGCCAACGTTCACTTCGGCGTAGTCCTTGCCGAACGGGTTGTTGAAGCCGCGCTTCGGAAGACGCATGTGCAGCGGCATCTGGCCGCCTTCAAAGCCCTTGATGGCCACACCCGAACGGGCCTTCTGGCCCTTCTGGCCGCGTGCCGAGGTCTTGCCCTTGCCCGAGCCGATACCACGGCCGACGCGCATCCGGCCCTTGCGGGCACCGGCATTGTCGCGGATGTCATTCAGTTTCATAGTCGTGCACTCGCTTTCGCTTTTGTCGCGCTGATAGAAAACGAAGCCCCGCTTCCGCAGGGCCTCGCTGTAACTTAGTCGATCACCTGAACCAGATGCGGGATCTTGGCGATCGCGCCGCGAACTTCAGGGGTATCCTGCCGCTCGACGACCTTGTGCATCTTGTTGAGCCCAAGACCGATGAGGATCTTGCGCTGGCTTTCAGGGCGACGGATCGGCGAGCCGATCTGCTTGATCTTGATGGTAGCCATGACTGTTTACTCCACAATCGCCGCAGCTTCGGCTTCCGCTTCGGCTGCGCTGGCCCCGCCCCGACCCAGCAGGTCGGCAACCTTCTTGCCGCGACGCTGGGCAACGGACTTCGGCGAAGTCTGCTCAGACAGCGCGTCGAAGGTGGCGCGGATCATGTTGTAGGGGTTCGAGGTGCCGACCGACTTGGTCACCACGTCGGCAACGCCGAGGCTCTCGAACACGGCGCGCATCGGACCGCCGGCGATGATGCCGGTGCCCGGAGGCGCCGAACGGACGGTCACCTTGCCAGCACCGAAACGGCCGTTGCCGTCATGGTGCAAGGTGCGGCCTTCCTTGAGCGGAACGCGGATCATCTTCTTGCGTGCGGCAGCGGTCGCCTTGGTGATCGCTTCGGGCACTTCGCGAGCCTTGCCGTGGCCAAAGCCGACGCGGCCCTGGCCGTCACCGACCACAACCAGCGCAGCAAAGCCGAAGCGCTTGCCGCCCTTCACGGTCTTCGAGACGCGGTTGATGTGAACCAGCTTCTCGATGATGCCGTCATCTTCTTCCTGCTTGCCGCCGCGACGATCGTCACGACCACCGCGACCACGACCGCCGCCTTCACGGTTGCCGCCATCGCGATTGCCGCCGCGACCACGGCCACGACGACCCTGGGCTTCACCACCCTCGGCAGCGACGTCGGTCACCACGTCGGGGGTTTCAATGGTGTTTTCGTCAGCCATTATCAGAACTCCAGCCCGCCGGCACGGGCGGCATCGGCCAGCGCCTTGACGCGGCCATGGAACAGGAAGCCGCCGCGATCGAACACGACAGTGGTCACGCCCGCCTGCTTGGCGGCCTCGGCGATCTGCTTGCCGACTTCGGCAGCAGCCGCGACATTGGCACCGCTCGCGCTGACACCCAGCGTCGAGGCAGCAGCAACAGTGCGGCCGGCAGCATCATCGATGATCTGCGCGTAGATGTGACGGCCGGTGCGGTGCACCGAGAGCCGCGGCTTGCCACCGGCACGAGCGCGAAGCGCAGTGCGGACCCGGCGACGGCGACGTTCGAAAAGGGAAAGCTTTGCCATCTTACTTCTTCTTCCCTTCCTTGCGGAAGATGTACTCGCCGCGATAGGCGATACCCTTGCCCTTGTACGGCTCAGGCTTGCGCCAGCGGCGGATTTCCGCGGCGAACTGACCCACGGCCTGCTTGTCGATGCCCGACACTTCGATCGTGGTCTGATCCGGGGTCTTCACTTCAAGGCCTTCCGGCACAGGAAGATCAACATCGTGGCTGTAGCCGAGCTGCAGCTTGAGGTTGGCACCTTGCGCGTTCGCACGGTAGCCGACGCCCTTGATCACCAAGGTCTTGGTGAAGCCAGCGGTCACACCTTCAACCAGGTTCGACACCAGCGTGCGCTGCATGCCCCAGAAGGCACGCGCCTGCTTGCTGCCATTGGCTGGCTTGATCTGGATCTCGCCCTCTTCGACCTTGTAGTCGATGAGATCGGAAAGACCAAGCGACATGGTGCCCTTCGGCCCCTTCACGCTCAGCGAGCCGTTTTCGATGGTGGCCGTCACCCCTCCGGGGATCGCCACCGGCCTTTTGCCGATGCGGCTCATCAGAACACCTCCGCCAGGACTTCGCCACCGACGTTGTGGTTGCGTGCTTCGGCATCCGAGAGCACGCCACGCGGCGTCGAGACAATGGTGATGCCAAGGCCGTTGCGGATCGTCGGAAGTTCCTTGGAACCCGAGTAGACGCGGCGGCCAGGCTTCGAAACGCGGGCCACGTGCTTGATCGCGGGCTCGCCTTCGAAATACTTCAGTTCGATCCGCAGCGCCGGGTGCTTGCCCGAGTTGTCCTCGGAGAAGCCACGGATGTAGCCCTCGCGCTGGAGCACTTCGAGAACGTTGGCGCGCAGCTTGCTGGCGGGAGTGAGGACAGAGTCCTTCTTCGCCTGCTGGCCGTTGCGGATACGGGTGAGCATGTCACCCAAGGGATCGGTCATTGCCATCTACTTGGTCCTCACCAGCTCGACTTGGTCAGACCGGGAATCATCCCGCTGTTGCCGAGTTCGCGCAGTTCGATACGGTTGATGCCGAACTTGCGGTAATAGCCGCGCGGGCGGCCGGTGGTGGCGCAGCGATTGCGCACCCGGGTCGGGTTCGCGTTGCGCGGAAGCTCCGCCATCTTGAGCCGGGCGACCAGGCGCTCGGTCTCGTCAAGCGAGGTGTCATTCGCGATCGCCTTCAGCTTCTCGTACTTCGCAGCGTACTGCTTGACGAGCTTCTTGCGACGCTCATTCTTGTTGATCGAACTCAGTTTCGCCATGGACTTAAGCTCTCTTCTCTTCGTGTCTCAATGCGGAGGACGGCTTACGCCGCTTCCTTCTGTTCAGTCTTGGCTTCGCCCTGGAAGGGGAAGCCGAACAGACGCAGCAATTCGCGCGCCTCTTCGTCGGTCTTGGCGGTGGTGGTGACAATGATATCCATCCCACGCACCTTCTCGATCTTGTCGTAGCTGATTTCTGGGAACACGATCTGTTCCTTCAGCCCCATCGCGTAGTTGCCACGGCCATCGAACGAACGTGCGTTCAGCCCGCGGAAGTCACGGATGCGCGGCATGGCCACGGTAACGAGACGATCGAGGAATTCGTACATGCGTTCGCGGCGCAGGGTGACCTTGCAACCGATCGGCATGCCTTCGCGCAGCTTGAACTGTGCGATCGACTTCTTGGCGATAGTGATGACCGGCTTCTGGCCGGCGATCAGCGCCATTTCCTCGGCGGCCGTCTGGACCTTCTTCTTGTCCTGGCTCGCCTCGCCTACGCCCATGTTGAGCGTGATCTTGTCGAGCTTGGGGACCTGGAGACGGTTCGTGTAGCCGAACTTCTCGGTCATCGCCTTGACGATTTCGGCCTCATACTTGGCCTTCATCCGGGGGGTATAATCAGCCATTGATGGTCTCCCCACTCTTCACGGCAACGCGAACCTTCTTGCCGTCCTTAACTTCGAAACGGACACGGGTCGGCTTGCCATCCTTGGGATCAGCCAGCGCCACCTTCGAGACATGCATCGGGGCCGGGAACCGGTCGATGCCACCCTGCGGGTTCTGCTGGCTCGGCTTGCGGTGACGGGCGACGATGTTCACGCCCTCGACAACAACCTTGCTGTCCTTGGGCATGACCTGAGCGACCGTACCGGTGCGGCCCTTGTCCTTGCCCGACAGCACGACGACGCTGTCACCCTTCTTGATCTTAGCAGAAGCCATCACAGCACCTCCGGCGCAAGCGAGATGATCTTCATGAAGCCGCGCGAACGGAGTTCACGCACCACCGGGCCAAAGATACGGGTGCCGATCGGCTCCTCGTTCTTGTTGACCAGCACAGCGGCATTGGTGTCGAAGCGGATCACGGTGCCGTCGGGACGACGAACGTCCTTACGGGTGCGCACGATCACAGCGCGATGGACATCGCCCTTCTTGACCTTGGCGCGCGGCTGCGCCTCCTTGATGGAGACGACGATCACGTCGCCGACGCCCGCGGTACGACGCTTCGACCCGCCCAGCACCTTGATGCACTGGACGCGCTTGGCGCCGCTGTTGTCCGCGACGTCGAGATTGGATTGCATCTGGATCATGGATCCGTCTTCCTTCTCACTGGCTTACCGGGACGCCCAATCCGACTGGGGCCCGGCAGTTCCGTTTACGCCTAATTCAGTTGCCGGCTTCCGCGACGTCGAGATCAGCCTCGATCGCTTGGGTGCCGCCCGCGACCACCCGGTCCTTGACGGCCCAGGTCTTGGTCTTGGAGATCGGGCGGGTCTCTTCGATCCGCACCACGTCACCCACGGTGTATTCGTTGTTCTCGTCGTGCGCGTGATACTTCTTCGAACGACGGATGATCTTCCCGTAGAGCGGGTGCTTCACCTTGCGTTCGACCTTCACGGTCACGGTCTTATCGGTCTTGTCGGAGGTCACAGTCCCGACGAGGATGCGCTTGGGCATTCTGCTTACTCCTTACGCCTTGGCGGCGGCGGCTTTCGCCGCACGCTCGCTCTGCAGCGTCTTGATCTGCGCGATGGTCCGGCGCACCTGACGGATGCGCGAGGGAGCCTCGAGCTGGTTGGTCGCAGCCTGGAACCGCAGATTGAACTGCTCGCGCTTGAGCTCGGTGAGCTCCGCGTTCAGCTGATCATCGGTCTTGGTGCGAAGGTCCGCGAAGTCGGCCATTATTCGCCTCCCAGGTGGCTGGTGTCGCCAAGACGGGCGACAACCTTGGTCTTGATCGGCAGCTTCATTGCTGCACGCTCGAATGCTTCCGCAGCCAGCGGGCCAGCGACGCCGTCGAGTTCGAACAGGATGCGGCCCGGCTTAACGCGCGCCGCCCAGTATTCGACCGAACCCTTGCCCTTACCCTGACGGACTTCGGCAGGCTTCTTCGACACCGGCACATCGGGGAAGACGCGGATCCAGAGGCGACCCTGACGCTTGATGTGACGGGTAATCGCACGACGCGCCGCTTCGATCTGGCGAGCGGTAATCCGCTCCGGCTCGAGAGCCTTGAGGCCATAGGAGCCGAAGTTAAGGGTGGTGCCACCCTTGGCTTCGCCCTTGATCCGGCCCTTGAAGGCCTTGCGGAACTTGGTCTTTTTCGGTTGCAGCATGATCTGTTACCTTTAGCGGGCCGGCCGGACGCCGGAAGTCTGCGCTTCCATCATCAGGCGATCCTGCGCGGTCGGATCATGGGCAAGAATCTCGCCCTTGAAGATCCAGCACTTGATCCCGATGATGCCATAAGCAGTCAGAGCTTCGGCTTCGGCGTAATCGATGTTCGCACGCAGGGTGTGCGCCGGAACGCGGCCCTCACGATACGATTCAACGCGGGCGATTTCGGCACCGCCGAGACGGCCACCGCAGGTGATCTTGATGCCTTCGGCACCCAGACGGATGGCCGACTGCATCGCACGCTTCATCGCCCGGCGGAATGCCACGCGGCGAACCAGCTGGTCGGCAATGCCCTGCGCAACGAGCTTGGCATCGATTTCCGGCTTGCGGATTTCAACGATGTTCAGCTTCACTTCGCTGGCGGTCATCGAAGCGAGCTTCGAACGCAGCTTTTCGATGTCTGCGCCCTTCTTGCCGATGATGACGCCCGGACGTGCGGCATAGATCGACACGCGGCACAGCTTGGCCGGGCGTTCGATCACGACCTTGGAAATCGCTGCCTGGGGCAGGTTTTCCATCACGTACTTGCGGATCGCGAGGTCTTCCTTGAGCAGCTGCGCATAGTCACGCCCTTCGGCGTACCAGCGGCTGTCCCAGGTGCGGTTGATCTGCAGGCGCAGACCGATCGGATTGCTCTTCTGGCCCATCTTACGCCTCTTCTGCTTCGCGAACGACAATCCGCAGCCGGCTGAACGGCTTGAGGATGCGCGTCGACTTGCCGCGGCCGCGGGTGTGGAACCGCTTCATAGTCACCGACTTGCCGACCGAGGCTTCCGCCACGATCAACGCATCAACGTCGAGGTTGTGGTTGTTCTCGGCATTGGCGATCGCCGAGGCGAGCACCTTGCTCGCATCGCGCGCCATTGCCCGCTTCGAGAAGGCGAGGATATTCAACGCCTCTTCGGCCTTCTTGCCGCGGATCAGGGCCGCAACGAGGTTAAGCTTCTGCGCCGAACCACGGATCGTGGTGCCGACGGCCAGCGCCTCGTTATCGCCCACGCGGCGGGGTGCCTTTGCCTTGCCCATTAGCGTTTGCCCTTCTTGTCGGCAGCGTGACCGGGGAACGTGCGCGTGGGCGCGAATTCACCGAGCTTGTGCCCGACCATTTCTTCCGAAACCGTAACGGGAATGAACTTGTGCCCGTTATAGACATTGAAGGTGAGCCCGACGAACTGCGGCAGCACAGTCGAGCGGCGCGACCAGGTCTTGATCGGCTTGGTGTTGCTCGCTTCCTGCGCGCTTTCAGCCTTCTTCAGAAGGCTCAGCTCGACAAACGGGCCTTTCCAGACGGAACGTGCCATCGTCTCTTACCTCTTCTTCTTCGCGTGACGCGAACGGATGATCATCTTGTCCGTCTGCTTGTTATGGCGCGTGCGAGCACCCTTGGTCGGCTTGCCCCACGGGGTCACCGGATGGCGACCGCCCGAGGTCCGGCCTTCACCACCACCATGCGGGTGGTCGACCGGGTTCTTCGCAACGCCGCGGGTCAGCGGGCGGACGCCCATCCAACGCTTGCGGCCAGCCTTGGCGAAATTCTGGTTGGCGTTGTCGGGGTTCGACACCGCGCCCACCGTGCCCATGCAATCGGCGCGCAGGTAACGCTGCTCGCCCGAGTTGAGGCGCACGATAACCATGGCGCGGTCACGACCGACGACCTGCACATAAGTGCCGGCCGAACGTGCGATCTGACCACCCTTGCCCGGCTTCATCTCGACGTTGTGGCAGATGGTGCCAACCGGCATCTGGCCAAGCAGCATTGCGTTGCCCGGCTTGGTGTCGGTCTTCTCGCCCGCCACAATCACGTCACCCACAGCCAGACGCTGCGGCGCGATGATGTAGGCCTGCTCGCCGTCTTCGTACTTCACCAGTGCGATGAAGGCGGTGCGGTTCGGGTCATATTCAAGACGCTCGACGGTAGCCGGCTGATCCCACTTGCGACGCTTGAAGTCGATGAAGCGGTACTTCTGCTTGTGACCACCGGCGATGCCACGCGAGGTGACATGGCCCTTGTTGTTGCGGCCACCGGTCTTGTGCTTGCCTTCGGTAAGCGCCTTGACCGGCTTGCCCTTCCACAGGGCCGACTTGTCGACCAGAATCAGACCGCGGCGCGCGGGACTGGTCGGCTTATAGTTCTTGAGTGCCATTGTTCGTGTCCTGTCCCTTGGCCTCAGATACCGCTGGTGATGTCGATCATTTCACCCTCGGCGAGGGTGACAATGGCCTTCTTCACATCGGAACGCGTGTAGGGCTTGCCCTTCCAACGCTTAGTCTTGCCCTTGACGACCAGGGTGTTCACCGCGACGACCTTCTTGTCGTAGATCGCTTCGATGGCTTCCTTGATCTGCGGCTTGGTCGCGCTGCCCGCAACCTTGAAGACCACAGCATTGTGCTCGCTTGCGAGCGTCGACTTTTCGGTGATGTGGGGCGCGAGGATCACGTCGTAGTGACGCGCATCGACGGTCTGCTTCTTAGCCATTGAAACGCGCCTCCAGCTTTTCGACGGCGGCCTTGGTCAGCACCAGCGTGTCGTGGTTGAGGATGTCATAGACGTTGGCACCCATCGCCGGCATCACGTTGATGCCCGGCAGGTTGCCAGCGGCCTTCTTGAAGCCCGCATCGACCTGCTCGCCGTCGATCACAAGGACCTTGCCCTTGAGACCGGCAGTCTCGAGGTGACCCTTGAGGAGCTTGGTCTTGGCGTCGGCCAGTTCCAGAGTGTCGACCACGACGAGACCGTCCTTGGCCTTGCTCGAAAGCGCCATCTTGAGACCGAGCGCACGGATCTTCTTGTTGAGCGACTGCTCGAAGTCACGCTTGCGCGCGCCGTGGGCCTTACCGCCGCCGATGAAGATCGGAGCTGCACGGTCGCCGTGACGAGCGGTACCGCCGCCCTTCTGCTTGCCGAACTTCTTGCCGGTGCGGGCAACGTCCGAACGCTCACGCGTCGGGCGGGCGGTGCCGCGGCGGTTTTCAAGCTGCCAGGTCACAACGCGGTGCAGGATGTCAGCGCGCGGCTCCATGCCGAACACGTCATCCGACAGTTCGATATCGCCCGACGCCTTCCCGTCGATTTTCTGAACCTTAATCTTCATGGCTCAGCCTTCCTTGTTTTCGTCGGTGGCCGGAGCGTCGGTTTCGACGGCTTCGACTGCGACCACATCTTCGACAGCCGTTTCGGCAACCGAGGGGGTCTCTTCAGCGACAGGCGCATGCTTCGAAAGGATCGCACCGGGGAACGGCACGCCTTCGGGAAGCGGCAGCTTCACGGCGTCGCGAACGAGCAGCCAGCCATTCTTCGCGCCCGGGACCGAGCCCTTGACGAAGAGGAGACCGCGCTCGGCGTCGGTGCGGACGATTTCGAGGTTCTGCTGGGTGCGCTGACGGTCGCCCATGTGGCCGGCCATCTTCTTGCCCTTGAACACGCGGCCCGGATCCTGACGGTTACCCGTCGAACCGTGGGCACGGTGCGAGATCGAAACGCCGTGGGTGGCGCGCATACCGCCGAAGCCCCAGCGCTTCATGGCGCCGGCAAAGCCCTTGCCCTGCGTGTGGCCGGTGATGTCGACCATCTGACCGGCGATGAAATGTTCGGCGCTGATCGTCGCGCCGACGGGCACGAGGCCATCGGCATCGTCGACGCGGAATTCAGCGACCTGCTTCTTGAGGCCAACGTCAGCCTTGGCGAAATGCTCGCGCTGCGGCTTGGCAACGTTCTTCTGCTTGGCTTCGCCCGCGCCGAGCTGGACGGCGAAGTAGCCATCACGGTCAGCAGTGCGGTGCGAAACCACCTGGCAATCTTCCAGCGCGAGAACGGTCACAGGCACGTGCCGTCCGTCCTCCTGGAAGAGGCGGGTCATCCCGACTTTCTTTGCGATAACGCCGGTGCGCATCGTCAGTTACTCCTCAACAGAGGCACCCTACGGACCATCCGCAAGGTGCTTGGCGAGCCACGACGAAATCGCCGCAGCCCCGTTCAGCCCAAATTGTCATGCATCGCCCCGTCCGGGCTGAGTGCTCCGCTGGCCGGGTGGCCGCTGGAGCGAGACGGGGGACGCAGCCCGGATAGTTCATCCGGCGGTATCCACCCTATCGTAAGCGGGGCGCTTGTGGCCCCAACGATAGAGGCCCCCTGCAATTTGCGAGGGGCATTTCGGCTGGCTTAGGCCAGCTTGATCTCGACATTAACGCCAGCAGCCAGATCGAGCTTCATCAGCGCGTCCACGGTCTGGGCGTTGGGCTGCACGATGTCGAGCAGCCGCTTGTAGGTGCGGACCTCGAACTGCTCGCGCGACTTCTTGTCGACGTGCGGACCGCGGTTCACGGTGAACTTCTCGATACGCGTCGGCAGCGGAATGGGGCCACGAATAAGAGCGCCGGTCCGACGGGCCGTATCGGCGATTTCGCCGGTGGCCTGATCCAGAACGCGGTGGTCGAACGCCTTGAGGCGAATGCGGATATTCTGAGCTTCCATGTCCTACTACCGATGCGAAAGAGCCAAGGAGCCGCCGGTTGCCCGACATTTCCAAAAACAAAGGCCGGCCCCGCTCATTCCCGGTTTCCCGAGAGCGGGCGGCCTCTTTGAATTGCGTGACAGACGGGACGAATCTCGTCTGCGGATGGGGGCCTATACGGGGAGCGCCCCGCGGTTGCAAGACCCATCTGAAAGGAAATTGCGTGACCGCGAAATGACCGCGCACATCCTCCCGTTTTGCCCTGCCCTGCCCGCTTGGATATGCGGCCGGGCCGGAGAACCAGAGGTCACCTGTCCTCACACAAAAAGGCCCGGCAGCTCATCTGAGCGGCCGGGCCGATTTTGCGTTCAGTCAGCTCCCAGGCGGGAGCAGAACCTTACTTGGTGATCTTGGCAACGACGCCCGAACCCACGGTGCGGCCGCCTTCGCGGATCGCGAAGCGCAGGCCTTCGTCCATGGCGATCGGCGCGATCAGCTTGACGCCGATCGAAACGTTGTCGCCCGGCATCACCATTTCGGTGCCTTCGGGAAGGATCACTTCGCCGGTCACGTCGGTGGTGCGGAAGTAGAACTGCGGGCGGTAGTTGGCGAAGAACGGCGTGTGACGGCCACCTTCGTCCTTCGACAGCACGTAGACTTCGGCTTCGAACTCGGTGTGCGGCTTAACCGTACCGGGCTTGCAGAGAACCTGGCCGCGCTCGACTTCTTCACGGGCAACGCCGCGGATCAGGGCGCCGACGTTGTCGCCAGCTTCACCGCGATCGAGCAGCTTGCGGAACATTTCCACGCCGGTGACGGTGGTCTTGCGGGTGTCCTTGATGCCGACGATTTCGACTTCTTCGCCCACGTTGACGATGCCGGTTTCGATACGGCCGGTCACCACGGTGCCGCGACCCGAAATCGAGAACACGTCTTCGATCGGCATCAGGAACGGCTTGTCGATCGGACGATCGGGCTGCGGGATGTAGCTGTCGACGGCTTCGATCAGCGCAATCACCGAATCCTTGCCGATGTTGTCATCACGGCCTTCGAGAGCGGCCAGAGCCGAACCCTTGATGATCGGAATGTTGTCGCCATCGAAGTCGTACGACGAAAGCAGTTCGCGCACTTCGAGTTCGACCAGCTCGAGGATTTCCTCGTCGTCGACCTGATCGACCTTGTTCATGTACACGACCAGCGCCGGCACGCCGACCTGGCGGGCAAGCAGGATGTGCTCGCGGGTCTGCGGCATCGGGCCGTCAGCAGCGTTCACAACCAGGATCGCACCGTCCATCTGGGCGGCACCGGTGATCATGTTCTTCACGTAGTCGGCGTGGCCCGGGCAGTCGACGTGCGCATAGTGACGCGCAGCCGATTCGTACTCGACGTGGGCGGTCGAGATGGTGATCCCGCGCTCACGCTCTTCCGGAGCCTTGTCGATGTTGGCGAAGTCGACGGCGGCGCCGCCGTAGGTTTCAGCCATCACCTTCGTGATTGCAGCGGTCAGCGTGGTCTTGCCATGGTCAACGTGACCGATGGTGCCGATGTTGCAGTGCGGCTTATTCCGCTGGAACTTTTCCTTGGCCATTTCTCTGGTGTACCTTCTTGAATGAAACGATGTGTTCGCGGGAGAACGGCGGTGCCCGCTGAATCAGGCGCCGCCCCTAGACCGATCGATCGGCTTAGGCAAGTTTCTCCTTGACCTCGGCTGCGACGTTGGCCGGAACCTCGTCATAGTGCGAGAATTGCATGGAGTACTGCGCACGGCCTTGCGTGAACGAGCGCAGTTCATTGACGTAGCCGAACATGTTCGCGAGCGGCACGAACGCCTCGACTGCCTGGGCATTGCCGCGCGTGTCGGTGCCCTGGATCTGACCGCGCCGCGAGTTGAGGTCGCCGATGACGTCACCGAGGTAATCATCGGGGGTCACCACTTCAACCTTCATGATCGGCTCGAGCAGCTTGATACCGGCCTTCTGCGCGACTTCACGCATCGCACCGCGGGCGGCGATTTCGAACGCGATCGCGCTCGAGTCGACGTCGTGGTACGCACCATCGGTCAGCTTGATGCTGAAATCGATGATCGGGAAGCCGACGAGGTGACCGCTGGCTGCCTGTTCGCGGAAGCCCTTTTCGATCGCCGGGATGTATTCACGCGGAATGTTACCGCCCTTGATGACGTCTTCGAAGATCACGCCCTGACCGCGTTCGCCGGGAATCACGGTAACCTTCACGCGGCCGAACTGGCCCGAGCCGCCCGACTGCTTCTTGTGGGTGTAATCGACTTCGACTTCGCGGGCGAGGTATTCGCGGTAAGCCACCTGCGGCGCGCCGACGTTGGCTTCGACCTTGAACTCGCGCTTCATGCGATCGACGATGATGTCGAGGTGCAGTTCGCCCATGCCCTTGATGATGGTCTGGCCGCTTTCGTGATCGGTCGAGACGCGGAACGAGGGATCTTCAGCCGACAGGCGGTTGAGCGCGATGCCCATCTTTTCCTGGTCAGCCTTGGTCTTGGGTTCCACCGACAGCTCGATCACCGGCTCGGGGAATTCCATCCGCTCGAGCACGATCGGCGCATTGGCAGCGCAGAGCGTGTCACCGGTGGTGGTTTCCTTCATACCGGCCAGCGCGATGATGTCGCCAGCAAAGGCTTCATCCACGTCCTTGCGCTCGTTCGCATGCATTTCGAGCATACGGCCGACCTTTTCCTTCTTGTCCTTCACCGAGTTCAGGTAGGTGCCCTTGTTGAGCGAACCCGAGTAGATGCGGATGAAGGTGAGCGAGCCGACGAACGGATCGTTCATCACCTTGAACGCGAGCGCGCTGAACGGCGCTTCGTCGGTCGCGGGGCGGCTGTCGGGCTCGTCGCTATCCATCTTGACGCCCTGGACGTCAGGAATGTCGAGCGGCGACGGCAGGTAGTCGACCACAGCGTCGAGCAGGGGCTGCACGCCCTTGTTCTTGAACGCCGAACCGCAGCACACCGGAACGAACGACTGGTTGAGCGTGCCCTTGCGGATCAGCGCCTTCAGCGTCGCGACGTCAGGCTCGTTGCCTTCGAGGTAGGCTTCCATCGCTTCGTCGTCCTGTTCGACGGCGAGTTCGATCAGGTCGCTGCGGTAGATTGCAGCTTCGTCAGCCAGATCAGCCGGGATTTCCTCGTAGACGAACTCGGCACCGAGCGATTCGTCCTTCCAGATGATCGCGCGGTTGTGGACCAGATCGACCAGGCCCTTGAGGTCAGCTTCAAGGCCGATCGGAATGTAGAGCACAGCCGGCTTGGCACCCAGACGATCGATGATCGACTGGACGCAATATTTGAAGTTGGCGCCGGTGCGGTCCAACTTATTAATGAAGCACATACGGGGGACGCCGTACTTGTCGGCTTGACGCCATACGGTTTCGGATTGCGGTTCAACACCGGCCACGCCGTCGAAGCAGGCGACCGCGCCGTCGAGCACGCGCAGCGAACGTTCGACTTCAATCGTGAAGTCCACGTGGCCCGGGGTGTCGATGATGTTGATGCGGTGTTCCGGACCATCGGCAACCGACCAGAAGCAAGTCGTCGCGGCGGACGTGATCGTGATCCCGCGCTCCTGCTCCTGCTCCATCCAGTCCATCGTCGCCGCGCCATCGTGCACTTCGCCGATCTTGTAGGACTTGCCGGTGTAGAACAGGATCCGCTCGGTCGTGGTGGTCTTGCCGGCGTCGATATGCGCCATAATGCCGATATTGCGGTAGCGGTCGATCGGATGGCTGCGTGCCATGGTGATTTCCTTGAGCGTTGGAGGAGCGTTACCAGGCCAACACGGCCCCGCGCGCGCTCCATATAGTTGCATATGTGACAGCGGAAAGACCGGCCGCCCCTTTTTACGCCGGGGCGGCCGCTTTCGCTGCCCGCGCGCTTACCAGCGGTAGTGCGAGAAGGCGCGGTTGGCGTCGGCCATGCGGTGGGTATCTTCCCGCTTCTTGACCGCATTGCCGCGATTGTTCGCCGCATCCATCAGCTCACCCGACAGCCGTGCGGCCATCGTGGTTTCCGGACGACCGCGCGCAGCGGTGATCAGCCAGCGGATCGCGAGCGCCTGGGCACGCTCGGGGCGAACCTCGACCGGCACCTGATAGGTCGCACCACCAACACGGCGGCTGCGCACTTCGACCTGCGGCTTCACATTGTTCAGCGCATCATGGAACAGCTGGATCGGATCGGCCTTGGCCTTCGATTCCACCGTGGCAAGCGCGCCATAGACGATCTTTTCGGCAACAGCCTTCTTACCGTCGAGCATGAGGTTGTTCATGAACTTCGACAGGATCTGATCCCCGTACTGGGGATCGGGCAGGATGACCCGCTTTTCGGGACGACGACGACGTGACATCGGATATTCTCCTTAAGACCTTTCCACCACCGTCACCCTGAACTTGTTTCAGGGTCCATTTGTCGGCGTGGATCAGGCCCTTCAATTTGTTTGCGAACTCACCACCCAGGGGCACCATGGATCCTGAACTACGCGCGCCTGATGCGAGCTATTCAGGATGACCTGTCCCCCGGACAGGTCACTTCGGACGCTTGGCGCCGTACTTCGAGCGGCTCTTCTTGCGGTCCTTGACACCCTGCGTATCGAGCACGCCGCGCAGGACGTGATAGCGAACGCCGGGAAGGTCGCGCACACGCCCGCCGCGGATCAGCACAACAGAGTGCTCCTGCAGGTTGTGGCCTTCGCCGGGGATGTAGGAGATGACTTCGCGCTGGTTGGTCAGGCGCACCTTGGCCACCTTGCGCAGCGCCGAGTTCGGCTTCTTCGGGGTCGTCGTGTAGACGCGGGTGCAGACACCGCGCTTCTGCGGGTTCTGTTCCATCGCAGGGACCTTGGACTTGGCCTTCTGCGGAACGCGGCCCTTGCGGACCAGCTGGTTGATCGTCGGCATTAAGTTCTCACTTCACCTTTGGTTTCTGATCGGGCGACTTGCCCGATCAGGGTCGCCCCTTCCGGGCGGAAAACCGGTGCCCACTTTTCCTGAAGGGGCTCCGCGCTTTTCCGAGACCGATGCACGCAATGGCACCGACCAACCGGACGAGACTGGCAACACTGAAGCCAGACAATGTGGGAGGAGTGTGGCACTTAGCCCGTCATCCCGGGCTTGACCCGGGACCGCTCACCGCAAGCACAAAGCCCGCTGCAAACACCCAGCCAAAGCTGGCGTGACGTCTAAGCCGAAACGCTCCACCCGCATATCCGGCCCTTCGGCCACCGGGTTACTTTGACGGCTACCCTGCTTGAGAGGACGCACCGGCAATGTTCAGCTCAATCCGGATCACTCCGGAAGATGCGCGCCCTTAGGCGGGATTGGGTGGGGGGTCAAGGGTGGGTGTTGGAGCGGCAGGCGGCATCCTACACCCTAGCGTGTGGCGGTGTACGGCACGTAGCGCCGCAAGGCCGACCGGCCGCCGCGCCTTATGGCGCGAAAGCCAAGCGGGCCGGACGGCCCGCGCCCGGCGCTTGAGGGCGAAAACAAACAGACTCGCGGCGCCAATGAACCCTCGTTCGTCATTGCGAGCGGAGCGAAGCAATCCATGGCCAGCCAGCGCAACAAGCACGACCACCTGTTTATGGATTGCCGCGTCGCTACGCTCCTCGCAATGACGAAATTTATAACAAACTCGCCTGCTTGCCGGCGTCCAGGCGCCGGGCGCAGCGCGTCCGCGCTGCTTGGCTTTCCTCGCATAAGCTCGGCCGTTCGGCCTTGCGGCGCTGCGCGCCGTTATTGTGGCAGGCGCGCCCTTGGTGGCTCCGCGCCCACCCCCAACCCCTCCCACAAGCGGGAGGGGAGTTTCTGCGCCAGTCCCCCCTCCTCTTGAGAGGAGGGGGGCGAGACTTGGGCTTGGCCCTTGCCAAGGCCTAGTCGCAGCGGGGTGGTGCCTTTCCGGGCGCGCGCCTTTGGCCCACGTAACCACCCGCGATTCCCGTTCTCGGCGCGCGCCTTCGGCCCGCGCAACCACCCCCCTGCCCCCTCCTTTGAAAAGGAGGGGGAGAAGGGTTTTCCTACCCGGAAAATCTCTGCCACCCCTCCCCCCATGCTCTCCGACGATACCCCCACCAAGCGCAACAAGCGCAAGATCCCGCGGCAGGCCACCTCGGAGGTCGCGTGGGAGTTCAATCCGATTGTGGTGTCGGACAGCGATCCGCTGCTCGAATTCCCGCCCTATCTGCACAAGCAACCGCGGCGCAATTCGATCACGCCCGATCTCCAGCGCGCCTTTGTCGCGCATCTTGCCGTCACCGGCATCGTCACAGCGGCCGCGGTGCATATCGGCCGCTCGCTTGAGGCGCTCTACAAGCTGCGGGCCAGGCCGGGCGCGGAGGGCTTTGCGGCCGCCTGGGACGAGGCGCTCGGCTGGGGGGTGAAGCGGATCGAGGATTGCGCGATCGAGCGCGCGCTGGCCGAGGGGCTTTCCAACCCGCGCGCCAATTCGATCCTGTGCTTCATCATCCGCCACCGCCACGCGCAATATGTCGACGCGCGCTACGTGATCCCCGGCCACTGGCTCTACGAACAAATCCGCGACGAAGTGCTGGGGGAGGAGGACGAAGGTGCAGACCTCACCTAAAGGCGCTGAAACGGGCCAAAGGCCCGCAAGGCCGAACGGCCGCCCGCAGCGACGCGCCCAAAGGGCGCATGAGCGAGGATTTCGCACGCCGGAGGGCGTGCGGAACACAAGGGTTCCTCAGGAACTGAGGAACCCGACAAGACTCCTGACCTTCTTGCTGCGCCATTGCGGCGGGGGGGCGAGCAGCCAGTAGGCGCGCTGCGCGGGCTCGGGGCCTTCGAGCACGGTGAGGCTCCCGCGGGCAGCCGCGCTCTCGGCCAGCGCCAGCGGCAGGATCGTGCGGCCCATCCCCGCCAGCGCCGAGGCGAGCGCCTGTCCGGGGCTGCCGGCCTTGATGCAGGGGTTCACGCCATCGGGCAGGGCCATGCCGGGCCAGTCGATCCACGCATCGCGGTGCTCGGGCGCGGCGACGGTGACGCGCAGCGCAGGGGCGAGTTGCACCCCCTCCAGCTCGCCCGGCCCGTCAGCCAGCCGGATCGCGAGATCGAGATTGGCCTCGGTGAAATCGGCGTGTTCATCGGGCGCGAGGATATATTGCACCCCCGGTGTGCCTGCCTGAAACTTGGCGAGGCGCGGGGCAAGCCACTCGGCGTAGAACTCGCGCGGGACGGCGATGGTGTAACGGTCGGAGGCTTGTCCCGCCTGCATCGCCTCGACGCTTTCCTCGAACCGCAGAAAGCCTTCCCGCAAGGGATCGAGCCCCGCCTCCCCCTCGGGCGTCAGCTCGAGCCCCTTGGAAGTGCGGCGGAACAGGACGACGCCGAGCACGTCCTCAAGCGCGCGGATCTGCTGACCGACCGCCGCCGGGGTCACCGCCAGCTCGTCCGCCGCGCGGGTGAAGGACAGGTGCCGCGCCGCCGCGTCGAACACGCGCAAGGCGTTGAGGGGGAGATGGGTGCGCTTCACGCGGGGTGAATTAGGCGCGCGGGAGGCTTATCGCAAGACCACGCCTCAGCGCGGGCTACGGCCTTCGGCGGTCTCGGGCGCGGAGAGCGGGAAGAACGGGATGCGCACTTCGCAGGACGCGCCGTCGGGGCGCTGGAAGGTGTAGAACCCCTCCATCGAGCCGAACGGCGTCGTCAGCGGGCAGCCCGAGACGTAATCGTGGCTCTGCCCCGGCTCGAGCAGCGGCTGTTCGCCGACCACGCCCTCGCCATCGACATGATTGACCATCCCGCGCCCGTCAGTGATGCGCCAGTGCCGCGTGCGCAGGCGCAGCGGCTCGTGCGAGGCGTTCTCGATACGGATGTGATAGACCCAGAACCACTTGCCCGCTTCCGGGTGCGACTGTTCCGGCAGGTAGTTTACGGCTACCCGGACAGTGACCCCATCGGTCGTTGCGGCGTGCTGGAAGAACTCTTTCATGTCGCCTCGCAAGTTAGCGATTCTTCGCCGGGTCACAAGGGGCACAACGTGCGTAATCCCCCCTGTATCCCGACTGGCGACAAGATTCATTGGCCCGGCGTGATCCCCGGCAGGGTGATCGGCACCGCATTGCCCGTGCTGGCCGCATCGCGCGGCGGGGTGAAGGTGCCGTCGGGGCCGAGCTGATCGGCCGGATTATGCGCCGCCAGAAAGGCATCGAGCGCATCATACCACTGCTGTTCGGACTTGGCCGAGGAGAAGGAGTGCCCCTCCCGCGGGATCACCAGCGTCGTCAGCGGCACGGGCGCCGATTTCGCCGCAGCGACCATCAGCTCGTATTGCCGGAACGGCACGTTGTCGTCCGCTGTCCCGTGCGCCAGCAGCACCGGACGCGTCAGCTGCGCGGCGAGGCGATAGGGCGAAACCGCGTCGAGATCGAAGGTCTCGTCGCCGCGCACCCTCGCCTGCCATGCCTTGCTGCCGCTGCTGGTGAGATAGCGCTTGTCATAGGCGAGCATCTTGTCCCAGTCGGTCACCCCGGCCCAGCTGGCGGCGCAAGCATAGCGCTCGGGATTGCGCAGCACTGCCCACAGCGCGGCATAACCGCCATAGGAGCCGCCGATCACGCAGACGCGCTTGGGATCGGCAATGCCCTCTGCCACCGCCCAGTCCATCGCGTCGTCGATATCATCCTGCATCCCGCGCCCGATCTGCCCGGCGCCGGCCTCGTAGAAACCGTCGCCATAGCCGCCCGAGCCGCGGAAATTGGGTTGCAGCACGGCATAGCCGCGGTTGGCGAGCAGCTGCACCTCGTCGCGATATTCGAGCTTGTCGCGCACACCGAAGGGGCCGCCGTGGGGCATGATGATCAGCGGCAACCCCTTGGCTTCGCGCCCGCGCGGCAGGGTGAGATAGGCCGAGATGCCCAGCCCGTCGCGCGCCCGGTATCGCACCGCCTGCGGCTTCACCAGCAGACGGTAATCGAGTTCGGGGCGATAATTGGCAAACAGGTTGAGCGTGCGCTCCTGCGAATCGAACAGGAACAGCGCCCCCGGATCGGCCTCGTTGCCGCCCCAGATCAGCATCCGTCCGTCATCCTGCGAGCGCGAGACGATCACCACATCATCAAGCTGCATCGCCTTGGCGAGATCGGCGTTGAGCTGCGCGCGGCTCTTGTCGAACCAGTGGATCTGGTCGCGATCATCGGTGTAGAGCGCGGCGAGCGGGCTGCCATCGTCCTTCAGCCACAGCTCGTCGATGTCCCTTTCGGGGTGCTCGTAGAAGGTTTCGAGCGCGGTGCCGCTGGCATAATCGAACAATCGCACGCCCACCCGGCCGTTCTCGCCTTCCTCGAGCACATAGCCCTTGTCCGAACCCGAGATGACGCTGACGACGCTCCAGAACCGGCTCTTTTCGTCATCGGCCTTGAGCTTGCCGACCAGCGCGAATTCGCTCGCCGCGTCCTTGCGATACCACACCCGCAGCTGCCGCCGCTCCCAGCCCATGCCGAGCCGCACGACGCCGCCATCATCCGCATACCAGTTCGACACGCCCGACTTGGGCTTGACCACCTTTTCCGGCTTCGCCTCGGGCACCAGCACGTAGCGATAGACCGCCGGATCGGCGCTGACATAGTCGCGCACCGCCACCAGCGCTTCCGAGCCGTCCTTGGCCATGTGCACCAGATCGCCGCCCCACAGCGCATCGCGCGCCACCGGCAGGATCCACGCCTGCGTGCTGTCGAGATCGCGCACCAGCAGGCGGCTGGCGCGCACCTGATAGCCGTAATACTTGCCGGGGAAGGACACCGAGATCAGCAGCTTGCTGTTGCCGGCCCATTCGAACCAGTTGATCGACTGATCGTCCTGCGCGGGAAACACCTTGAGCACGGCGCGGGTGGCGGCATCGAGCAGCACGATCTCGGGCTTGCCGGCGCGATCGCGCAGCACGGCGAGGCGCGTGCCATCGGGCGACATGGCAAAGCTGCGAAAGGCGCTGCGCCCGGCAAAGTGCGAGGCGGGGATCAGCGCCGGACGCTCGGCGGCGGGTTCAGTGACGAGATCGGCAGCGCGGGTGACGGGGGCAGGCGCGGTCTCGACCGAGGCCGTGGCGGCGGCAGACGGCGCCAGAGCGGCCTCTTGCGCGCTCGCGGCCAGCCCTGCGGTGCCCGGCATCATCGCCAGCACCAATCCGCCTGCGACGCGGAAAATCCCTTTCACGACTGCGACCCCTGCTTGCCCCTCGATTCGCCAAGCCTATGATTTGGCGCAGCAAAGGCAAGGGGCTTGTGCGGGGCTTCACCCGCACGCCATAAGGCGGGACATCGCAACCGGGGAGCCAGACGTGACCGTGCAGACCACGAGACCAGCCGCCCCGCTCACCCGCCGCGCCGCCTTGCGGGGCATCGGCGCGGGCGCGGTTGGGGGAATGCTGGCGGGAATGCTCGGCGGTTGCGCGGTGCGGGGGCGCAGCGCGCTCGCCCTGCCGCAAGATCCCGCAGCGACCGCCGCGCCCGATTTGGTCGATCTCGCCCGCTTCGATCCGCGCCTCAAGCTCGATATCCGCTATGCCACCCCTGCCAACTTCATGGGCCGGGTGCTCTATCCGCTCGCCCGCGCCGTGGCGCAGCGTCCGGTCGCCGAGGCGCTGTCCCGCGTCCAGACCCGCGCCGAGGCGGCAGGTTACGGGTTGCTGATCTTCGACGCCTATCGCCCCTGGCGCATCACGCAGGCCATGTGGGAAGCAACACCGCCCGAAAAGCGGGAATTCGTCGCCGATCCGGCCGCCGGATCACGCCATAATCGCGGGTGCTCGATCGACCTGTCGCTGCACCGCAATGGCGCAGAGGTGGCAATGCCCAGCCCCTATGACGACTTCACCCCCGCCGCCTATCGCAACAACACCGCCGCCGCCGCCGAGGCGCTGGCGCTGAGCCGGCTGCTGGAAAGCTGGATGGTGGCCGAGGGCTTCGTCCCGCTCGCCAATGAATGGTGGCACTATGACTGGGCCGAGTGGCGGCGCTATCCGATCATGGATGTGCCGCTGGAGGATGTGACGGCGGGGTGAGCTGCGCTATGCCAACAGCTCTTGCGCCCAAGACCCTGCTTCTGCGATAAACCCTTAGCGGCAGGCGATTATTCGCCCGCGTCCGCTTCGGAGCTGTATGGTTCGACGGATTGGTTTCTGGTTGCTGGGCACCCTTGTTACGCTGGTGCTCGCCTGCCTTGCGGGTATCTGGCTATTGTTGCCGCCCGATGTGCCGGTGCCGTCGCGTTCCGACAGGATGATTTCCCGAGTCACGATCTGGAACCCCGGCGAGCCTGCCTTACCCGGCCAGACCATTGTGGTCAAAGACGGACGCATCGCCGAAATCAGGCCTACCCGCGCGGGCGATGCTGCGCCAATCTGTCCGGACTGCATCGTCATGCCCGGCCTGATAGACGCCCATGTTCATACCCCGCCCAAACTTGCGATCGGCAACCAGCGCCTGTTTTCGCTGCTCTACCTCAAATACGGCGTGACCAGCGTGCGCGACATGGGCCAGACCGATGACAGCATCGCCGCATTGCAGGCCGATATTGCGGCGGGGCAGATTGCAGGGCCGCGGATGTATCGCTGTGGCCCAGTGCTCGATGGCGAGCGCCCAAGCTGGCCGAGCGCCTTGCAGGTGCTGGACGGGCCGCAGGCGGTCAGCACCGTCAAGCGGCTCAAAGCGGAAGGGGTCAGCTGTATCAAGACCTATACGGGCCTGCCCAAAGCCGCCTTCGCCGCCGCCGCCGTTGAAGCAAAACGGCAAGGCCTGCCACTGGTCGGCCACACGCCGCACGCTGTAAACCTGCGCGATATATCCGACTTCGAAGTCCAACACTTCACCGGTGTTCCCTATCTGCACAAGGCCCCACCTGAAGACTTTGACTATCGCAGTCAGGATGTGGCGACGATGGGCGAGGCTGGGATTGCCGAAGTGATCGCGCTGATGCAGGCAAACCGCCTTTCGATCCTGCCGACAGAGGCGAACCAGACCGCGCGGCTGACCGCATCGGACCGAAAGCGCTTCCCTGCCACAAAGGGCCTGCGCCACCTGCCGGCCTTCTGGGAGCAGGCATGGCCGATGATCGTCGCTCACCCGGAAACCGCCGAAGCAGTCGCTGCCGACCTCAATGGGATTTCGGCAGAGCTGGCGATTGTCGGCAAAGCCCGGCAGGCCGGGATCGACGTGCTGGCGGGGACCGACGTGATCATGCCCTATGTCGTGCCGGGGGAGTCGCTGCACCTCCAGATGGGGATGCTGGCCAATGCCTTTGGAAGTGACGAGGCAGCGCTTGTGGCCGCCACCACCGTAAATGGCCGCCATGTCGATCAGGGGAAAATCGGCCGGATTGCGGTCGGCAACTTTGCCGACCTGCTGATCCTGCGCGAAGACCCGCGCGCCGATGTCGTGATCGCGCGGAAATGGGAGTTCCTGATGGTCGGCGGACGGATGTACGAGCGCGAGCAGATCGACGCCGCGCTCAAAAGCTACGACCAGCATTTCCGCGGGGCCTATTACGACGCGGTGATGAACCAGCTCGCCGGAATTCTGACGTCGAGCTATGGACGCAATGCGGGACGGTAGCTCGGTTTCAGACTGGAACCCGCCGCCCGCTCCCCTCACCCCTTGGCGAGCAGTTCCTCGATCTGGCCCAAGCGTTCCTTGCCGAAGAACATCTCCGTCCCGTTCACCCACATGGTCGGGATGCCGAAGGCGCCGCGGGCGACCGCCGCGTCGGTGTTGGCAACAAGGCCCTGTTTGATGTCATCGGTCTGCGCGCGGGCGACAAGGTCGGCGGCGTCGAAACCGGCCGCCACCACTGCCGCGCCGATGGCCTCGGGCGAGGAAATGTCGAGCCCCTCTTCCCAGATCGGGCGCAGCAGGCCTTCGGCAAACTGCACCCCGCGCCCGTCCTGATCGGCGGCGTAGAGCATCCGCTGCAAAGTGATCGAGTTGAACGGGAATTGCGGGTGGAGGCGGTATTTGCGTAAAGCGTGCTTGGTGATGAAGCGCTGCATTTCCAGCATCGCGTAGTCGTTCTTGCCCTTGACCTCGGCGTCGCGGATCATCGGCGGGGCATTGCCAGTGAGCTTGTGCATCCCGCCGAGGAACACCGGCACCACATCAAGGCTCGCCTCGTAACGGTTCACCAGCTCGCGCAGGGGCCACCACACCAGATAGGCGTTGGGGCTGACGAAATCGAAGACCAGTTCAACGCGGGCAGCCATGAATTCTCCCGTCAGGGCAATGGCAGGGCCACCAGATCGGCATGGCCGTGCCGCAGATCGTCCAACACGACCGGACGGGTTGTTGCACCCTGCTCGATACGATGCAAGCTGTAGCGCAGCTCGGTGGTGAGCAGGTCATAGAGCACCTGCGCCGATCCGGGCCGCTTGTCGAAGAAGGCATTGTGCCACTCGATGATCAGCTTCGGGCGATAGCGCATCAGCGTGGCCCGCCCGCCGAGCAGCACCTCGCGCTCGAACCCCTCGACGTCGATCTTGATCAGATCGATGCGGGACAGATCGCGCTCGGCCACGATATCATCCAGCGTGCGGCACGGGATCTCGACCGTCTCGACGGTCTCCCCCAGCGCCTCGCGCGCGACATCGGCAATCTCGGGCAGCACGGTGTTGCCGCCCTGGCGCGAGGCGAAGGTGTGGAGCACCAGCGTGCCGGGTTCGGCCCCGGCGGCGCAGCCCAGAACCTCGCACCAGTGCTCCGCCCCGTTCATCGCCACGGTTTCCTGCAGCAGCGCGGAAATCGCCGGCGCCGCCTCGATCGCGATCACGCGGCCCTCGCGCCCGACCCGCGCCGCGCCATAGATCGTGTAGGTGCCGCAATTGGCACCGATATCGATGAAGGTCATGCCGCTGACGAGCATCGAATCGATGACGTTGGTGAGATTGCGGTCAAAGAAGCCGTCGCGGATCAGGTGCGGGACAATCGCGGTGTCGCCCCCGTTCACCAGCATCAGATGGCCGAAGGCGCTTTCCAGCAGCACCCGCCCCTGCCCGACATGCACCGCCGGCATCCGCTTGCGCTCCTGCAGCGGCGGGGCGGCAGCAGGCTTGCGCTCGTGCGCTTCGATCGCGGCCGTCAGCAAGGCTTCGCGCCCCGGCACGTGCGGATTGTCTGCCGCGACCGGAGAGCCGGTCTGCGAGAGCACCAAGAACACCTCGTTGGCGAAACTGACCGCATAGCGATCAAGCGCGGCCAGCAGCAGGGCCGAGGGCACTTCATCCAGCCTGCCTTTGTGGAGCACGAAGGCGGCGGGGAAATCGGGAGCGAGCGGGCTGTCGATGGTGCGGCAACCGGGCAGGAGCGCCTGGAAACCGGAGCCTGCGAAAACCGCGCCGGCGGGCAGGCCAAGCTCTGCAACATGGGAGGCCGCAGCCTGCCAGAAGGGATCATCATTCGGGGCCATGGCGCGCAGAATAACCGTTTCGCTTCAGAGGTTAAAGGGCATTTAGCACGCGGCTGGCGCGCACCGATGTCCTTTGCGCGAAACGCGCTGCCTACCCAAGACGAACCGTGTCCAAAATGGCGCGAGCCGTGCGCCGCGCGCCGTTTGCGCGGCTATATTCCTGCCGCGGCGAGCGCTTGATCCATGTCCTCGATCAGATCGGCAATATCCTCGAGCCCGACATTGATGCGCAGCAGGCCTTCGGTCACGCCCATCGCCGCCCGCGCCTCGTCGCCCATATTGGCGTGGGTGCTGGAGGCCGGATGGCACATCAGGCTGCGCGCATCGCCGATATTGTTCGAGATATCGATCAGCTTCAGCGCATCGAGCACCGCAAAGGCCCGCGCCCGCGTGCCGACATCGAGCGCGAAGATAGGCCCTGTCGCATCCATCTGCTGCATCGCCAGCGCGTGGCGCGGGTGGCTCGGCAGGCCGGGGTGGAGCAGATGCCCGCCCGCCGCCACAACCCGCGGTTCGAGGAATTCGCCCAGCGCCACCGCCTGCTCGGACTGCTTGAAGGCGCGCAGGGGCAGTGTCTCCAGCCCCTTCAGCACCACCCAGGCATTGAAGGCGCTCAATGTCGGGCCGGTGTTGCGCTGGAACGGCATCAGCACGTCGTCGATCCACTGCTTGCTGGCGCAGATCGCGCCTGCCAGCACGCGGCCCTGCCCGTCCATCAGCTTGGTGGCGGAATAGGCCACCACATCCGCACCGAACGCCATCGGGCGCTGCAATACCGGCGAGGCAAAGGCATTGTCGACCACGCTGGTGATCCCGTGCGCGCGCGCCACGCCGCACACATGGGCGAGATCGACGATATCGAGCGTCGGGTTGGCAGGGGTCTCGAAAAAGAACACCTTGGTGTTGGGCCGGATCGCGGCTTCCCACGCGGCATTATCGGCGCTGTCGATGATGGTGACGTCGATCCCGAACTTGGGCAGCAGGGTATCGCACAGCCAGCGGCAGCTCCCGAAGGCGGCACGCGCGGCAACAACGTGGTCGCCCGCCGAAAGCTGGCACAGCAGCGCCGCCGTCATCGCCGCCATCCCGCTCGCCTGCGCGCGGCACGCCTCGGCCCCCTCCATCAGCGCGATGCGTTCTTCGAGCATGGCGACGGTGGGGTTCTGCAGCCGCGAATAGGTCATGCCTTGCGCGGTGCCGGCAAAACGGTCCGCCACGGTCTGGGCGTCGTCGTAGGTGTAGCCCGAGGTGAGGAACAGCGCCTCGCTGGTCTCGCCATGTT
Organism: Erythrobacter sp.; assembly: GCA_023653115.1. GTDB lineage: Bacteria > Pseudomonadota > Alphaproteobacteria > Sphingomonadales > Sphingomonadaceae > Erythrobacter. The sequence continues at coordinate 232,314 of JAMNXO010000001.1, read as the reverse complement.
CGCTGCGCCAGGTGCCGCCGCGCAGCGCCTTGGTGGCGGGGCGCCAGTTCTGAGTGGCGGCGCGGTCCATTCCGGTGGTCTTTTTCATGGGGAGGCCCTCTAGGACGCTGCAAGCCCGCTCGCAAGCAGGCCGTCACGCGCAGTGCCTTCGTGGCCGATCGCAGCCAGCATCAGCGTGCCTTCGATGAGCGTGAGCAGATAGCGCGCCCCGCCCTTGGGATCAGGATCACCAGCCGGCATCTGCCCTTCTAGCCAGCCGAGCAATTCGTCCATCATCGCCTGCGCGGCGGCGCGGTAGCTATCGACGCCGCGCGCAGCCCCGGCGACAATTTCCCACCATAGCGCGGTGAAGGGTTGCGTTGCCGGATGGCGCGCGTGTTTGAGAATGCGGGCGACCACCTGCCCGCGTGTAACCGGCCGCTCGCCTGCCAGCGCGGCATCGAGCGTGGCGGCATAGGTGCGCGCGAGATAGCCGAGCAGTTCGGCAATCAGCGCCTCCTTGGTGCCGAAATGATAGAGCAGCATCCGGTCCGATGTGCCCGCAGCCTTGGCCAGCGGACGCAGGCTCGCCTGCCCCAAGCCATGGGCCAGCACGTGCTGCGCCAGCAGCGGCAGCAGGCTGTCCTTGCTCATCGGCGGCTTGGATGGCGGCGGTGGCATCGAGCTCTTGTAGCAATCGCTACACGATGCTACAAGCCAATGTAGCAATCGCTACAGATCTCTCGGAGACACTCTCATGGACCTCGCCCTTACCCCCTACGTCGCGCTGTTTATCGGCGGAATTGCCGCCATTCTGGTGGCAGTTGGCTGGGTGCTGGCGCGGCGCGAAACGATCGGCAGCCCCGCCCTCGCCGCTGCGGTGGCGGGCGGATTTGCGGCCTATTCGGGCGTCACCATCTGGGCCGAGGGGCTGATGCCGGTGCTCGCCAACCACACCAGCAACCTGTGGGGCGTGCAAGTCTGGTGGGATCTGCTGATTGCGGTCACCGTCGCACTGTTCCTGATCGCGCCGCGTGCCCGTGCGCAGGGAATGAGCCTGCCGCTGTGGACCGCCTTGATCCTTGCCACCGCCAGCATCGGCCTGCTGGCCATGTGCGCGCGCCTGTTCTGGCTGGAGCGGGCTACGGCAACCAAGCCATAATCCCGCTTGCGAAGGCACTTACCCCTGCCCTAAGCGGCGCGGGCATGGCAGCCGCGCACGCCCCCTCCCCGCTCGACACCGCCCCGCCGGTTCACCCGCGTGATCCGCTCGCGTGGTGCCTGCTGCTGACCGGGCTTTACGCGCTGCTGGCAGGCTGGCGGCTAGGGATCCCCTCGCAGCCATTCTTCGACGAGGTGCATTACCTCCCCGCTGCGCGGTCGCTACTCGCGCTTATGCAGGGCGGGCACGGCGAATATCTCAACCGCGAACACCCGCTGCTGGGCAAGGAGCTGATCGCGGCCGGCATGATGCTGCTGGGCGATAATCCGCTGGGCTGGCGGATCATGTCGTGGGCGGCCGGCACGCTGGCGCTGTTCGCAAGCATGCGCGCGCTGTGGCACGCCAGCATGGATCGCTTCGCCACGCTTGCCTTCGGGGTGTTGCTGGCAAGCGGCTTTCACCTCTTCATCCAGTCGCGCATCGCGATGCTCGATATCTTCATGGCGGCGTTTCTTGCGGTGGCGGCATGGCAGTTTTCCGCTGCCGTGCGCGAGCCGGAGAAGGGCCACTGGCGCCTCGCGCTCACCGGCATCGCGCTGGGCTGCGCGATGGGCGCCAAGTGGAACGCGATTCCCCTCGCCATGCTGCCGGGCCTTGCTTTCTTCGCGGCGCGGCTCGGGGCCGGTCGCCGCCGGTTGTTCCTCAGCCGCCGCGGTGCGCCCGTGCCGGGAATAACGCTGGTCGAGGCCTTCGTGTGGCTCGGTATTGTGCCGCTTGCTGCCTATGCGCTGACCTTTGTGCCGGGCTATTGGCTGGCGGAATATCTGCGCCCCTCGCCGCTCGCCGAACAGGGCCTGATCGGCTTCCACGGCGAGATTCTCAGCCTGCAGCAGCAGGTGCTCACGCCCCACCAGTACCAGAGCACCTGGCCGCAATGGATGCTGAACACACGCGCGATCTGGTATCTTTACGAGATGACCGACGGGGCGCAGCGCGGCGTGCTGCTGATCGGCAATCCGCTGACAATGCTGATCGGGTTGCCCGCGCTGCTGTGGTGCCTCGCCAGCGGATTGTGGCGCAGCCAGTGGGCCAAGCTGGCGGTGGTGATCGGCTATTCAGCCAGCCTCGGCCTGTGGCTGATCGCGCCCAAGCCGGTGCAGTTCTATTACCACTATTTCGTGCCGCATTTCTTCCTGCTCGCAGCCCTCGCGCTCACGGCATCGGACCTGCGCCGCAACGCGGACACGAAGGGCATCGGCTGGGCGATCCCGATTGCTTCTGTGGCGGTGTTCGCGGTGTTCTACCGCATCCTCTCCGCCGCCCCGCTGCTGGGCGCAGCGAGTTACGTGAAGTGGATGTGGCTCGACGGGTGGCGGTAAACCTCGTCATTGCGAGCCGAAGGCGAAGCAATCCATGAACCGAACGTCCGAGTTTGAGCCCGCAGTCTACATCATGGCGAACCACAAAAATGGAACGCTCTACACAGGCGTGACGTCGGATTTGCCGCAACGCGTTTGGCAACACCGCGAAGGAATTGTCGAAGGGTTCACGGCCAAGCACAATTGCAAACGGCTCGTGTGGTTTGAACTCCATGCCACAATGGAGCACGCGATCACGCGCGAAAAGCAGATCAAGGGCGGGTCGCGAAAGGCGAAGATCGCTCTGATCGAAACCGGGAATCCGGAGTGGCGGGACTTGTTCTTCGAACTGAATGGTTAGGCCATGGATTGCTTCGCTGCGCTCGCAATGACGAGAGAAGCGTCAAAACCTACCCCACACAAAACGGCTCGACAGGGCGTAGTTCCACACCGAACCCACCACGATGCCCGCAAGCGCCGCGAGCGCCCAGAACACGCCCCGCCCTTCCAGGAACGTAGCGATCGCGACATTGGCGAAGGCGCCCACCGCGCAGGTCGCGATAAAGCCCAGCCAACCGCGCAGCAGGGCGCTCCAGCCGGTCAGCCGCTTGTCGCGATAGGTCAGCCAGTTGTTGAGCCAGAAGTTGAAGCTCATCGCCACCAGCACCGCCGCCGTCTGCGCTAGCGCGAACCGCTCGCCAAAGGCGAACAGCAGCACGGTCAGCACCGCAAAATGCACCCCGACGCCCAGCGCGCCGACAGTGCCGAACAGGGCGAAACGGGTCGGGATCACCCGGCCGAGCGTCTTGTCGTAAAGCCCGGCGAGAAAATCGAACAGAATGGCGCGGTCCAGCTTGCTTTCTCCTGTCAGGCGGGCGGCGAAATTGAGGGGGAATTCCTTGACCCGCATGGGCGTATTGGCCGTCGCCAGCAGATCGAGCAGGATCTTGAAGCCGATCCCCGACAAGCGCGGAACCAGCGCGCGCGCGGCGGCGGCAGGTAGCATGAAATAGCCGCTCATCGGATCGGTGAGTTCCACCCCGGTCAGCCGCCGGGCAAGACCATTGGCAAAGGTCGACAGGCGCTCACGTTCCGGTGCAGCCCAGTCCGCGGTGCTCGCGCCTTCGGCAAAGCGGCTGGCGACGCAGATGTCGGCCTCTCCCGCCTTTAATGCCGCCAGCATCTTCGGAAGCAGTGCGGGATCGTGCTGGTGATCGGCATCCATCACCGCCACAAAAGGCGCGGCGGTGGCGCAGAAGCCTTCGATCGCGGCGCTCGCCAGTCCGCGCCGCCCGATGCGCTGGATCACCCGCACATGGCTGTCAGTGAGCGCCAGCGCGCGTGCTTCGTCCGCCGTGCCGTCGCGGCTGTCATCATCGACGATGATCACTTCCCAGCCCGCGTTCTCGCCCATCGCGCCGGAAATCCGCGTCACCAGCGAGGCCAGATTGCCGCGCTCGTTGAGAGTCGGCAGGATGATGGCAAGCTCGAGCGGCATGGTATTACAAGCGCGCGCGCACCGCTTCGCCAATGGCGGCGGTGCCGTGGCTTCCGCCCAGATCACCGCCAAGGAACCCGTCTGCCAGCGCGGCAGCCACCGCGTCCTCGATCCGCGCCGCCTCGGCATCCAGACCGAAGGAATGGCGCAGCAACATCGCGGCAGACAGAATCGTTGCGAGGGGATTGGCCTTGCCCTGACCGGCAATATCGGGCGCGCTGCCATGGATCGGTTCGTAGAGGCCAAAGGTGCCGAATTCCGTCTCGCGCTCGCCCAGCGAGGCGCTTGGCAGCAGGCCGATGGAGCCGACCGCCGCACTCGCCAGATCGGACAGGATGTCGCCGAACAGATTGCCGGTCAGCACCACACCGAAGCGATCGGGGTGGCTCACCACCTGCATCGCGGCATTATCGACATACATGTGATCAAGCGGCACATCGGGATACTCGCCGGCCACCTCGATCACCACATCGCGCCACAGCTGGCTGGTTTCGAGCACATTGGCCTTGTCGACGCTGGTGACCGGATGACCGCCCGCTTCGGCAGCGCGGAAGGCGACATGGGCGATGCGGCGCACTTCGGCCTCGGCATAGCTCATCTCGTCCCAGCCCTCGTGCTCGCCCGCAGCGGTGACACGGCGGCCCTTGGCGCCGAAATAGACGTCTCCGGTCAACTCGCGCACGATCAGCATATCAAGCCCGGCGGCAATATCGGCGCGCAGCGGGGAGAGATGCTCCAGCCCCGCAAACACCCGCGCCGGGCGCAGGTTGGCAAACAGGCCGAGATGCTTGCGCAGGCCGAGAATCGCCTGCTCGGGGCGCAGCGCGCGCTCGAGATCATCGCAATCCGGATCGCCCACCGCGCCGAACAGGATCGCATCGGCGGTGCGCGCCATATCGAGCGTTTCTTGCGGAAGCGGATGGCCGTGGCGCTTGTAGGCGATCCCGCCGACATCGCCTTCGAACAGGGTCAATCCGGGCAGCGACAAGGCTTCGAGCACCGCCACGGCCTCGGCCGTGACTTCGGGGCCAATCCCGTCGCCGGGCAGGACTGCAATCTTCATGACACGTTCTTTCAGGTGATGCGCCTCAGCCGCTCGGTAAGCAGCTTTCGAGCGGCCATAACATCGCTCTTTCGGCCTGCAAGCAGCGAGTTTGCCAGCAGGGGCTCCAACCGGGCCAGCGCGGCCAGCAGACCTTCGAAATCGGTCGCCGGATCAGGGCGCGCCGGGCCATAGCCCAGCTCTGACAGCACCATCGTTTCATAGGCAACCAGTCCCGAAACCCACCCGCGCGCCGAGGGCGCAACCGCGATCGCTTCAAGCAGCGCATCAAGCGCGGCATAGAGCGTGGGCGCGGCATAGCGTTCGGGGAGCGCGGCCGCAGTGAGCCCGCAGACCCATTGGATCGCGGCCGCGGGCAGCGGCTCTGTCATCAAGGCAGCGCGGGAATGTTCGAGTTCAAGCCGCGCAAAGGGCAGCTGATTGGCCGAGCGCACCGCCAGATCCATCGCGACGCGGTTGCCCGGCACCATCACCGCACGCATCTGCCGCCCGCGTCCGCCCGCGACATAGGCGGCGACAAGGCCATGCTCGGCCGTCATCAGCCGCGCAATCGCGCCGGTCTCGCCCTGCGCCCGGGCCGCGAGCAGGATGGCAGGCGCGCGCAGGTTCATGGCCTGCGCTCAGGCCTCACTTCTTGGTGGATTTGGCTTCCAGCGCCGCCAGGCGCGCTTCGAGCGCGTCGGCCTGTTCGCGGGCCTTTTGGGCCATCGCCTTGACCGTCTCGAACTCCTCGCGGGAGACGAAATCGATCCCGCCCAGCGCCTCGCGCAGCCGTTCGCGCGCGCCTTCGCGGGCTTCACGGGTCATGCCCGCCATGGTTCCGGCGGCGCTGTTGGCGATTTTGACGAGGTCGGCGATGATCGGGTTCTGGCTTTGCATTTTTTCTTTTTGGGGATGGTTGCACAGAAGTGCAAGCATCCTCCTCGCTCTCACGCCCTTCAGGCAGCATCGCCGCGGGCGCGCGGTCGAGCTTGCGGACGTGCTCCGCCGTCCGAACAGCGCTACACGCCAGCGGTGGTAGCCTAAGGGATCACACTCCCGCGAGTTCTACAACTCCACCCGGGTTTCCGCGCCGCTGGCACCGCGCACGCCGCCATCGGGATTGGCCTGGATAAAGGCGTAGTTGAGCGCTCCGGCAAAGGACACCCAGCCGAGATAGGGCAGCAGCAGCAGCGCCGCCATCCGCCGCACGCGCCAGAACAGTGCGATTGCCACAAGCAGCAGCACCGCCGCCACGCCGATGACATACAGCGCGTTCGTCATGTCCTGCATCCCGAAGAACACCGCAGTCCAGCTCTGGGTAACAAGGAACTGCACCGCAAAGACGCCCAGTGCGAGCCCGCGCCCGGCCGCGCCCCATGCACTCGCCACCAACGCCAGCGCAAAGCCGATCAGCACGAACAAGATGCTCCAGACGATCCCGAACACCACCGGCGGGGGATAGATCGCCGGCTTGGCGAGCCCGGCAAACCACGCGCTGTCCGGCCCGCCCAACTGGCCCGCAGTAAAGCCCACCAGCAGCACCAACGGCACCATGAAAAGGGCCCAGCGCAAGAAACTCGCACGCAATTGCGCTTTGGATGCAAGGACGTTCATCAGTTCCTCCTGCGGCACGGCAACAGGTGATTCTCCTGAGCCGGCCGATTGTGGCGCTGCGATAACAGAGCCCTGCACCAGCGCCAAACCCGACAGCCCATTGTGCCCCGCAATGAAGCACAACGCGCCCTTGTTTCGGGCGCAATAAAGGCGCTGCCAACGCGCAGTTGGGGGGAAACTTCACGAAACGCTTGGGGATTGTGGCAATGCTCTGCTAGAGGCTGCCACATTCCTGCCGTGATTCGGAAGTGTGGTGGCGGCAGGAAGATATAAACAACCCACGCGCTTCCGCTCATTGCGGGCCGCAAAGCGGCCCTACAGGGGAAATGAAACCATGAAGAAGACCTTCGCTCTCGCCGCCGTTCTCGCTCTCGGCGTCGTCGCTTGCTCGCCGGCTGCTGAAGAAGCTGCCACCGAAACCGCCGCTGACGAAACCGCCGTTGCTGAAGACGCCATGGCTGCCGAAACCCCGGCCGCTGACGCCATGGCTGCCGAAACCCCGGCCGCTGAAGGCGAAGCTGCTGCTGCTGAAGCCGCTCCGGCTGAAGAAGCTCCGGCTGCCGAGTAAGCCTAACGGCTTGCCGGCCCTGATCTAAGGATCAGGGAACGGACAGAAACAGACCGGCAGTGACCTTCGGGTTGCTGCCGGTCTTTTCTTTTGTGCGATCCTTGCGGGGGATGTGTTTAGCTGAAAGCGCCCAGTGCGACCGCCACGCCCAGCGCGATGGCAAGCGCTGCGAGTATCATCAGTTTCCGGTTCTGCATGTGCCTTAGCCCCCTTGCGTCGTGCGACGCGCCGAGATCAGGAATTCGACATTGCCCTGCGGCCCGGTGATCGGGCTTACCACAATCCCCTGGATTTCCCAGCCAAGCCCGTCGAGCCATTGGTGAACCTCGTCGCACACCCGCGCGTGCAGATCGGGATCGCGCACCACCCCGCCCTTGCCCACTTCCTCGCGCCCAACTTCGAATTGCGGCTTGATCAACGCGACCAGCTGGCACGGTGTGGCCGCCAGTTCGAGCGGGCGTTCGAGCACCTTGGCGAGACTGATGAAGCTGGCATCGCACACCACCCAGTCGCACGGCCGGTCGATCAGTTCGGGCGTGAGGATGCGTGCCGAGGTCTGTTCGAGCACGGTCACGCGGGGATCCTCGCGCAATTTCCACGCGAGCTGGTTGGTGCCGCTGTCCACCGCAAACACATGAGCCGCGCCATTGCTCAGCAGCACATCGGTAAAGCCGCCGGTGGACGAGCCGATATCCATCGCCGTTCCCCCCGCCGGATCGAGCCCGAAATGCTCCAGCGCGTGCGCCAGCTTGATGCCCCCGCGGCTGACCCAGGGGTGATCGCGCCCGCGCACATCGAGAACGGCGTCTTCGGGCAGTTGGTGGCCGGGCTTGTCGATCTTGGTCTCGCCCGCAAACACCAGCCCTGCCATCACCAGCGCTTGTGCACGGGCGCGGCTTTCCGCGAGGCCGCGCTCGACCAGCAATTGATCGACACGGCGCTTTTGCGCTTTTGCGGGGCGTGAGGGATGCTCGGGCATGGACAAGAGCGGTTCCTAGCGCGCAAAGTGTGCGCATGAAAGCTGCTCTGCCTGTCCTCGCCTGCGCACTGATGCTGTCGGCCTGCGTGCCTTCGTCCAATACGCCCGCCTCGGCCCCCGCGCCGGTCGCTCGCCCGGCCTCTACGCGCCCAGCGCCGGCACCGGTGGTGGTGCAGGCGCCGGCGAGCGACAGCTGGATGGATGCCGCGCTGACTTCGGGCGGATGGAGCTACACCGATTACGGCCAAGGCCAGGGCAAGCGCGCGCTTTTCGCCGATCCCGCGGGCGAATATCTGTTCAGCCTCACTTGCGTGACGCAGCCCAATGGCCCGGAAATCCTGCTCACACGCGTCGGCAGGCCAGCCAAGCGCGATGTGGCGATGACGATCCGCACCGAAACCGCGCAGCGCACGCTGGCCGCCCAGTTGGGAACACCGTCGCTGATCATGTTCGCGGTTGGCGCTTCCGACCCGCTGCTCGATGCCATGGCGCTGTCCAAGGGGCATTTCGCCGTGGAGACCGAAGGCGAAGCCCCGCTCTATCTGCCAAGCTGGGCCGAGGTCAGCCGGGTGATCGAGGATTGTCGGTAAAGCTCGTCATTGCGAGGCGCCCGAAGGGCAACGAAGCAATCCATGATCTGGCGGCGCGTCGTGATGAAAAGTCAGACCATGGATCGCCGCGCCTTCGGCTCGCGATGACGATACTTTTTCCCGATTCTATACATTAATATCCACAGGCTTGCCCCCAGCCTGTCCACAACCGCCCCCGAAACGAAAAACGCCCGAGGCTTCCCTCAGGCGTCCAAGCCAGCGGCATCCCGCAGCGAGGCATGATTATGACGCGGGAAAAGATAATTACAAGACTTGTCGAGGCGCGCTCCATGATTCACATTGCTCCTCGAGGCCAGCGACGCGCGCGGCTCTCGGCCCCCGGTGAAACGGCGGGGTCTGCTCACAAGCTTGAAAGGAGGTGATCCGATGTCTCATGGTTCAGTAGCGAGGTCGGTGAAGATCCCTACGGAGCATACTCGGTAATCCTCGTGCCAAGTAAGGCTTCGTGAGCGGCACTTCCGGCCGCTGACCATGAAAGGGCGTTTCCACCGACGGGCTGGAAGCGCCCTTTTCATTTTTTGTTTTTGCGAACCCGCCTCCGCGCCTTCGTCCTCGGTGCTACCCCCTCCGCTTCGCTGCGGGGCACCTGCGGCTCGCGCGCGGGCGCTCGCGGTCGCTATGCGACCGTATTTTGTGTTCCACATCGCGTCCGCGATGCGAAATCCTCGCTCACACGCCCTGCGGGCGCGTCGCTGCGGGCGGCCAGTCGGCCTTGCGGTCGCTTTGCGACCGTTGCAGCGCACCCAAGAGTAATCTTGCCCTGAGAGCCTCTCAGCATTAGGCGCAAATGATGCACTTCACCCGCTTGCCCCACCCCTCGCCCACGCCCGATGCCACCCGCGATGCTCTGATTGCCGATCCCGGGTTCGGGACGGTGTTCACCGATCACATGGTGGTGATCGACTATGACGAGGCGCTGGGCGGCTGGCAGACGCCCACCATCGGCCCGCGCGGCCCGATCAGTCTCGATCCGGCGGCGAGCGTGCTGCACTATGCGCAGGAAATTTTCGAGGGGATGAAGGCCTATGCCCATCCCGAAGGCGGGCTGTCGCTGTTCCGCCCCGAGGCCAATGCGCGCCGCTTCAACGCCAGCGCGCGGCGCATGGCGATGCCGGAGATCCCCGAAGCGCTGTTCATCGCCGCCGTGCGCGAAGCGGTGCTGGCAGACGCAAACTGGCTCCCGCCGATCGCGGGCGGCGCGCTCTATATCCGGCCCTTCATGTTCGCCTCCGAAGCCTTCCTCGGGGTGCGTCCGGCCAAGCAATACAAGTTCATCGTGATCCTCAGCGCGGCGGGCAATTACTTCAAGAAGGGCGTCAATCCGGTCAAGATCTGGGTCGCGCAGGACTATACCCGCGCAGCCCCCGGCGGCACCGGCGCAGCCAAGACCGGCGGCAATTACGCCGCCTCGCTGGTCCCCCAGGCCGAGGCAATCGCCAAGGGATGCGACCAGGTGGTGTTCCTCGATGCCACCGAGCACAAGTGGGTCGAGGAACTGGGCGGCATGAACCTGTTCTTCGTGCGCGCCGATGGCACCGTCATCACCCCGCCGCTGACCGGCACGATCCTGCCCGGCATCACCCGCGACAGCCTGATCGCCATGCTCCGCGAGGAAGGTCTGGAAGTGCGCGAGGAGCCCTACTCGATTGACCAATGGCGCGAGGAAGCCGCCAGCGGGATGCTGCTCGAAACCATGGCCTGCGGCACCGCGGCGGTGGTCACCCCGGTCGGCACCGTGGCCTCGCCCGAAGGCGAGTTCCACATCGGCGCCGGCGGGATCGGGCAGATGACGTCCAAGATGCGCGAGCGGCTGGTCGGCGTGCAAAACGGCCAGATCGCGGACACGCATGGCTGGGTGATGCGGGTTTGATCTCAGTCGCCGCGCTCTACAAGTTCACGCCTTTCGTCGACCCCGAAGCCCTGCGCGCACCCCTGCTGGCAGCCTGCGAGGCGCATGGCATTAAGGGCACCCTGCTGCTTGCACGCGAGGGGATCAACGGGACGATTGCGGGCACCGATAATGCGCTCGCCTCGGTGCTCGGCCATATCCGCGCGCTGCCGGGCTGCGAGGGCCTCGACGTGAAGTTCTCGGCCGCCCCCGAAATGCCGTTCCACCGCATGAAGGTGCGGGTGAAGCGCGAGATCGTCACCATGGGCGAACCCGATATCGACCCGACGCTGTCAGCAGGCCCCTATGTCGATCCACATGACTGGAACGCGCTGATCGCGGACCCCGAGACCATCGTGATCGACACCCGCAATGATTACGAAGTGGCAGTCGGCACCTTTGCCGGCGCGGTCGATCCGCAGACACCAAGTTTCCGCGACTTCCCCGCCTGGTTCCGCGCACACCGCGCAGAATTGCTCACCGGCAAGAAGCGCGTGGCGATGTTCTGCACCGGCGGCATCCGCTGCGAGAAATCGACCAGCTTTCTGCGCGCCGAGGGGGTGGAGGACGTCTATCACCTCAAGGGCGGCATCCTCAAATATCTCGAACAAGTGCCTGAAGAACAAAGCCTGTGGCAGGGCGAATGCTTCGTGTTCGACGAGCGGGTGAGCGTCGGCCACGGGCTGGCGCAAGGCACCTTCCAGCTGTGCCGCGCCTGCCGCCGCCCGCTCGACGAGGCCGCACTCGCCCATCCGGACTACGAAGACGGGGTGAGCTGCCCCGCCTGCATCGGTGAGCGCACCCCCGAACAACGCGCCGGTTACGCCGAGCGCCAACGGCAGGAAGCGCTCGCCAAGGCGCGCGGCGAATTGCACGTCGGCGCGGTGCGCAAGCCGCAACCGTGAGCGCGTTGCCGGTCCTCTATTCCTTCCGCCGCTGCCCCTATGCGATGCGCGCGCGCATGGCGCTGTGGGTGGCCGGCATCGTGGTAGAATTGCGCGAGGTAAAGCTCGCCGCCAAGCCGCCCGAATTGATCGCCGCCTCGCCCAAGGCAACCGTGCCGGTGCTGGTGCTCGCCGATGGAACGGTGATTGACGAGAGCCTTGCCATCATGCGCTGGGCTTTGGCGCAGAATGACCCCGAAGGCTGGCTGGCGGGCGATGAGCCTGCGCTGATCGCGGTCAACGACGGGGCGTTCAAACACCACCTCGACCGCGCCAAATATCCGGGCCGGTATGACGAGGACGGCGTGACCGATCACCGCGCGGCGGCGCTCGCGCTGCTGGCCAGGCTCGAGGCACGGCTGGAGGCAGAGGCTTACCTGTGCGGCGAGAACCGCAGCGTCACCGATATCGCGCTGTTTCCCTTCATCCGCCAGTTTGCCGGCATCGATCCCGAATGGTTTGCAGCGCAGCGCCTACCGCACTTGCAAGCCTGGCTGGCGCGGCTAGCGACCTCGGAATTGTTCGCCGCGATCATGCCCAAATTCGCGCCGTGGAAGGCGGGGGATGAACCGGTGCTGTTCGGGCCCTAACCCCCCAGCCCCTCCTTGAACGCATCGACCAACCAGCTGGCCGCCGGGCCGAGCCGGGTGTCGCGTCGCCATATGGCCGATAGCCCATAATGGGCGCCGGGCTTTTCGGGCAGATCGAGTTCCACCAGCGCGCCGCTCGCCAGATCCGCCGCCACCATCGCGCGCGGCATATTGCCCCAGCCTAGCCCTTCGCGCAGCAGCGAGTGTTTCGCGCCCAGATCGCCCAAGCGCCATGTCAGCGGGCTGAGCACGGAAAACTCGCGCCCCTCGGTGAGCGGCGAACGGTCGGTCAGCACCAGTTGCAGATGCCGGCGGCTCTCCCCGGCCGTAATGCCGGCGCGCGCCAGAGGGTGTGCGGGCGCGGCGACCGGGATCAGGTCAAGCTCGCCCACGGCCTGGCGTTCGAGCGCCGGATGATCGCCCGGCACGGGGCCAGCAATGCCGAGGTCCGATCCGCCCTCGATCACGCAGGCGGCGACCGCGCCCAGCCCCTCGATCCGCAAGGTCAGCGCGCAGGTCGGGAACATCCGGCGGAATTCGCCCAGCACGTGCGCGGTCACCTCGCCTGCCACCATCACGTCGACCACCAGCGTCAATGACGGCTCCTGACCGGCATGGAGCGAGCGCGCCTTGGCCAGCAGCGCGTCAGCCCCGTCGGCAATCGCGCGCGCTTCAGCCAGCAATCCCGCGCCCGCCGCGGTCAGCTCGGGGCGGCGCGATCCTTCGCGATCAAACAGGCTGAGCGCCAGCGCCGCCTCCAGCTGCGCGATGCCATAGGACACCGCCGAAACCGCACGCCCCATCGCCTTGGCCGCGCCGCCAAAGCTGCCATGTTCGGCCACGGCGATGAAAATGCGCAGCTGATCGAGGGTGGGTTCGCCGAGTTTCATGGCGCTTATGTTCAGATAATCCGAACATCTTAGCAAGTTTTATCGCACTTATCCGTTCGAGAGTGATGACCTATCTCCGCTTCACCAAGACAGGAGACACGACATGATCGAACTTCGTCCCTTCAACACCCTCGGCGCGGCCAACCACGGTTGGCTCGATGCGCATCACCACTTCTCGTTCGCGAGCTACCACAATCCCGCCCGCGTCCACTGGGGCGCCCTGCGGGTCTGGAATGATGACGCGATTGCAGCGGGCACGGGCTTCCCGACCCATCCGCACAGCGACATGGAGATCATCACCTATGTCCGGAAGGGTGCGATCACCCACCGTGACAGCATGGGCAACGAAGGCCGCACCGAAGCGGGCGACGTGCAGGTGATGAGCGCCGGGAGCGGCGTGCGCCACTCGGAATACAACCTCGAGGACGAGGAAACCCGGATCTTCCAGATCTGGATCATCCCCGACACCCGCGGTGGTGAGCCGAGCTGGGGTGCGCGCCAGTTCCCCAAGGATGACCGCAACGGCAGCTTCATCCCGCTGGCGAGTGGCCTTGCCAATGACAATGACGCGCTGCCGATCCGCGCCGATGCCCGCGTGCTGGGCGCGACGATCAAGGCGGGCGAGAGCGTGACCTACACGCCGCGTTCGGCGGATCGCCACCTCTACCTCGTGCCGGCCACCGGCAAGGTGCGGATCGCCGATGTCGAGGCGAATGCCCGCGACGGCGTGGCGATCACGCAGCTGGAAAGCATCACCATCACCGCGCTCGAAGACAGCGAGGTCGTGCTGGTCGACGCGGCCTAACCTTCCCCTCGGAGCCGGCCGGCCCCTCCCCCTCTCCCCGGCCGGCTCCACCCCTTTTTGACAGCAAAGGAATACCGCCATGAGCAACATTCTCTACCTCACCGCCAGCATCCGTTCGGACGCCGACAGCATCTCGCGCGGGCTTGGCCAGAGCATCGTCGATGGCCTCGCCGCCAAGACCGGCGCGAGCGTCACCACCCGCGATATCGCCGCCGAGACCCTCCCCTTCGTCAGCGCCGAGCGTTTTGGCGCGAACCTCACGGCCCCGGCTGACCGCACGCCCGAACAGGCCGAACTGGCCGCGATCGCCGATGCCCTGATCGCCGAACTGCAGGCGGCTGACACCATCGTGATCGCCTCGCCGATCTACAATTTCGGCCCGCCCGCCAGCCTCAAGGCCTGGGCTGATCTGGTCGCGCGTGCCGGCACCACCTTCCGCTACACCGCCACCGGCCCGGAAGGACTGCTGACCGGCAAGAAGGCCTATCTCGCAATCGCCAGCGGCGGCACGCCGGTGGGCAGCGACTTTGACTTCATGAGCCGCTGGCTGACCTTCTTCCTCGGCTTCCTCGGCATCACCGATGTCGAAATCATCGCTGCCGACGGGATCATGGGCGCCGATGGCGAAGCCAAGATCGCCGCTGCTCAGGAGGCCGCCATCGCGCTGGCGGCGTAACAAGGGCGGGGGGCGCCGCCGACAGGGTCGCAGCGTCCCCCGCTCACCACTGGCAAGCCGGCGCCCTAAAGCCGCGGACGCATCATCTGCGGTTTGAAGATCGTGCGGCTGGGCCGGATCACGATGATCGCCACCCCGATCAGCGCCATGCCTCCGCCGATGATCAGCGGCCAGCCGATCTCGTCGCCCGTCAGCCATGTCCCGAAGGCAATCGTCAGCAGCGGGGTGAGCAGGGTGAGCGGCACGATCAGGTTGGCATCATGCGCCTGGAACAGCCGGAAATAGGCCGAATGCGCGCCGACCGAGACGACCAGCCCGGCGAACGCCACGCAGGCCGCCACGGCCCACGGCGCAGCTTCGACGGCTGCGATCTGGCCGCTCTCCATCGCCAGCGTGGCAGGCAGCATCACCGCCAGCGAGGCGAGTGCCGCCCAGGCCTGCAAGGCGACCGCACCAATCGCCAGCCGCTTGACGAACACCGAGGCGAAGGCCCCGATCAGCACGCCGGCAAAGGCAAAGCCGAGGCCCACCGGATCATTCGTGCCCGAAGGCGCGCCGATCGCGAGACCCACGCCGCCCAGCGCCAGCGCCATGCCCAGCCCGCGCCGCCAGCGCACCTCCTCGCCCAGAAACAGGATCGCAAACAGAACCGTGAGCGGCGCGCCTGATAGGTTGACGATGCCGACTGCCGAAGGGCTCGCGGTCTGCAGGCCGACAAATTGCAGGCCAAAGCTGCCGCCGGTGACCGCAAAGCCAATCGTCAGCACCAGCGGCAGGCGCTGCGGGACGTTCCTCAGCAACGGGAACAGCACCACCAGCACCGTCGCCGAGCGCAACACGGTGTAGAACAGCGGCGGCAACCCCAGCGTGCTCACCGCGATCTTGCTGACCACGACATTCATCGCCCAGGCGACATTGCAGAACAGCATGATGCCGAGCGCAGACAGAGGCAGGCTCTTGGGCATCAGAGCTTGGCGTTACCGAACACCTCTTGCGCGACTTCGGCAGGCAGGTTTTCGCGCAATTCCTCGCGCCACACCGTCGCCACCGCATCGGATGGCGCACGCCAGTCACCACGCGGAGAAAGCGCGCCGGCAGAAGAGACCTTGGGGCCATTGGGCAGCGCCGAACGCTTGAACTGCGAAAAGCCGAAGAAGCGCGCGCAGAACCTGTCGAGCCAGTGGCAGATGGTCGCCAAGGTGTAGGCATTGCGCCCGTCCTGCGGAAAGCCGGCGGGCCACAATCCGGCATCGGCCGCCTTCCATGCGTGCCACGCCAGAAACGCGACCTTGCTGGGGCGCTGGCCATAGCGGATCACGTGGTGGAGGAAGAAGTCGTTCAATTCATAGGGGCCGACGAGGCTCTCGGTCGATTGCATCTGCCCGTCCGCACCCGGCGGCACCAGTTCGGGGCTGATTTCGGTATCGAGGATCGCGCCCAACACATCGGCACACACGTCATCGAACTGCGCGGTGCGGATCGTCCAGCGGATCAGATACTGGATCAGCGTCTTGGGCACGCCGGCGTTGACGCCGTAGTGGCTCATGTGGTCGCCCACGCCGTAAGTGCACCAGCCGAGCGCCAGTTCCGAAAGGTCGCCGGTGCCGACCACAAAGCCGCCGTGCTGGCCCGCAAGGCGGAACAGGTAATCGGTGCGCAGGCCCGCCTGCACATTCTCGAAGGTCACATCATGCACCGGCTCGCCCTGCGCGAAGGCGTGGCCGATATCCTCGAGCATCCTATTCGCTGCCGGGCGGATGTCGATCTCGCCTGCGGTAATGCCCATCGCCGCCATCAACTTGTGGGCGTTGGACTTGGTGCCGTCAGACGTGCCGAAGCCGGGCATGGTGTAGCCGCGGATGGTGGTGCGCGGCAGGCCCAGCCGGTCGCACGCCTTGGCCGCCACAATCAACGCATGGGTGCTGTCGAGCCCGCCGGAAATGCCGATTACGAGGCTTTTCGCCGCAGTCGATTCGATCCGCCGCATCAGCGCATCGACCTGGATGTTGAACGCCTCGTAGCAGTCCTCGTCGAGCTTCTCGGGCCGGTCAGGCACGAAGGGGAAGCGCGCAACAGGGCGCACGAGGCCGATATCACCCTCGGCATAGGCGTGTTCGAACACGATCCGGCGATAGGAATCGTCCGGCCGCCCCGCCCATTCGGCGGCATCGGCAAAAGTCTGGTTGCGCATTCGCTCGGCAGCCAGGCGTTCGGTGTCGATATCGACGATGGTGAGCTCGCCCGACCGGTCAAACCGGGCGCTTTCCGCCAGCAGCGTGCTCATCTCGTAGATCACGCCCTGCCCGTCCCACGCGAGATCGGTGGTGCTCTCGCCGTGGCCGCTGGCCGAATAGACATAGGCGGCAATCGCGCGGCTGGCAGACGAGCGGCAATGCAGGTGGCGATCATCCGCGCGCCCGATCGTCACTGGCGAGGCCGACAGGTTGCACAGGATCAGCGCGCCTGCGAGCGCGGCCTGCATCCCCGGCGGGATCGGCGCCCAGAAATCCTCGCAAATCTCGATGCCGAAGCGGAAGCCGGGCAGGTTCGCCGCTGCAAACACCAGATCGGTGCCGAACGGCGCTTCCTCGCCCGCCACCCCGATCCACAGATCGGTGCAGCCGCGCCCATGGGCGAAATGGCGCTTTTCGTAGAACTCGCGGTAATTGGGCAGGAAGCTTTTAGGCACCACGCCCAGAATTTGCCCATGCGCGATCACCACCGCGCAGTTGTAGAGCTTGTCCGCCCGCCGCAGCGGCGCGCCGACGATCAACACCGGATGCAAATCAGCCGAAGCCGCGACCACCTCTGCCAGCGCCTGCTCGACCCGCTCGATCAGCGCGTGCTGGAGCAGCAGATCATCGATCGCATAGGAGGACAGCGTCAGTTCGGGGAATACCACCAGATCGACGTTCGCAGCGTGGGCCTTCTGCGCCTCGGCCAGCACACCGGCGGTGTTATAGGCAACGTCGGCTGGGCGGCTGCACGGGGTCGCCGTCGCCACGCGCACGAAGCCATGTTCATGGGCATCATAGAAAGGGTGCGAGGTCTCGCTCATGGTGCTTTCTGCGCGCTCCGGATGATGTGCGTGGCTGCTCTAGCGGCTAATCCTTGCCGTTCCTAGAAGCCTCGCGAAAAGTCCTGCTTTCCCGCCCCCTAGGCTTTCGATGGCCGCCGATGCTTGCGCGGGCGCAGGCGAGGCCCCAAGTGTCGCGTCAGACATCAAAGGAGCCGCAATCATGGCCGACGCCACCTACACTCCGCCCGCCGTATGGAGCGCCGACACTGTCTCGGGCGGGCGCTTCGCCAATATCAACCGGCCCACTGCCGGCGCGCGCGAGGAAAAGGCGCTGCCGGTCGGCACGCACCCCTTCCAGCTCTATTCGCTCGCCACGCCCAACGGGGTGAAGGTGACAGTAATGCTTGAGGAATTGCTCGAAGCGGGCCACGCGGGCGCCGAGTATGACGCCTGGACGATCAATATCGGCGCAGGCGAGCAATTCGGCAGCGGTTTTGTGGAGGTGAACCCCAATTCCAAGATCCCCGCGATGCTCGACCAGAGCGGCGCTACCGCGTTCCGCGTGTTCGAAAGCGGGGCGATCCTCGTCCATCTCGCAGAGAAGTTCGGGATGTTCCTCCCCGCCGATCCCGCTGCCCGCGCCGAAGTGCTCAGCTGGGTGCTCTGGCAAGTGGCGAGCGGCCCGTTCATGGGCGGCGGCTTCGGCCATTTCTACGCCTATGCGCCGGAAAAATACGAATATCCGATCAACCGCTACGCGATGGAAACCAAGCGCATCTTCGATGTGGCCGACCAGCAGCTGGCCAAGACGCGCTTCCTTGCGGGCGACGAATACACCCTCGCCGACATCGCCAATTTCCCCTGGCTCGCGCCGTTTGTGGAAGGGAACATCTACAACGACGCCAAGACCTTCCTCAGCATCGACGAATATCAGAACGTCGCCCGCTGGGTCGCCGAGATCAATGCGCGCCCGGCGGTGCAACGCGGACGGATCGTCAACAAGGTCTGGGGTGATGAAGACACCCAGCTGAAAGAACGCCATTCGGCCGCCGATTTCGAGGGCAAGCGGCTGGTTTTCGGACCGCCGGAATAGGCCGCGGGCGAGAGCGCAATTTTCCCCAGCTTCGCCCTCTTCACATCCTGACGCGACTCGCTATAGAGCGCGCCTCTGCTGGGGCGTAGCCAAGCGGTAAGGCAGCGGTTTTTGGTACCGCCATGCGAAGGTTCGAATCCTTCCGCCCCAGCCAGACCTTCCCTTCCGATCACATTTCGAGCGGGCCGTGCGCGATATGCGGGAGCACGTGGCGCGCGAACAGATCGGCTTCCTGTGCGTGGGGATAGCCCGACAGGATGAAGGCCTCGATCCCTTCGGCCTGATAGGCGCGCAGCTTGGCCAGCACCTGATCGGGCGTGCCGACGATCGCCGCTCCGCAGCCTGACCGCGCGCGGCCGATGCCGGTCCACAGGTTCTCTTCCACGAAGCCGTCACCATCGGCAGCGCCGCGCAGTTCCTGCTGGCGCTGGACGCCGTAATTCTTGGCATCGAGGCTCTTTTCGCGGATCGCGCGGCCGGCCTCGTCATCGAGCTTCGACAGCAGGCGGTCGGCATAGTGGCGCGCCTCGTCCTCGGTTTCGCGCACGATCACGTGGGCGCGGTAACCGAACTTGAGGGTGCGGCCATAATTGGCAGCGCGCGCCTTCAGGTCGGCGATGTTCTCGCGCACCTTGTCCATCGTGTCGGGCCACATCAGGTAGACATCCGCCGCCTCGGCCGCACATTCACGCGCTTCGTGGCTGAGGCCGCCGAAGTAGAACGGCGGGCACTTGCCATTGAGCGTGGTGATGCGCGGCGGATCAAGCTTGAGCTGGTAGAACTCGCCGTTGAAATCGAGATGCTCGCCGTTCAGCAGCGTCTTGACGATCTTCATGATCTCGGTGCCGCGGCGGTAGCGGGGTGCGCTCTCGATCTTCTCGCCCGGCATATCGGAGGAGATGATGTTGACGTTCAAACGCCCGCCGGTGCCCGCGGCATTGGGGCCGAGGATGCGGTCGAGCGTCGCGATGCGGCGCGCCAGCTGCGGGGGCCAATCCTCGCCCATCCGGGTCGCCCACAGCAGCTTGATGCGCTTAACCTGCGTTGCAACAGCCGCAGCGAAGATCGTGGTGTCGACGCCAAGCTGGTAGCCCGAGGGGAGCAGGATATTGTCGAACCCGCCTTCTTCGGCGCGCATCACGATGTTGCGGCAATGCTCCCAGCTCGACTGGAGATATTGGTCGGGCACGCCGAGAAATTCGTAATCGTCGTCGCACAGCGCGGAAAACCACGCGATTTCGCATTGTTGCTGTTCAGTCATGGCCTCAATCCCATCCCAAGTTCTGTTCTGTTTCGATCCCCGCCCCGTGCGTGGAGCTACGGCAAAGGCACGCCCCGCGCGGCGACAAGCACCGCATACCAATCCGCCCGCGTCCAGCGCACTGTCAGCGCCTGCGCTCCTTCGGCAATCCGCGCAGCATTTTGCGAGCCGATGATCGGGATGATCCCGGCGGGGTGCGCCATCAGCCAGCTATAGGCCGCGACCGTGCGCGAGACGCCCTGCGCCTCGGCCACCACGTCCAGTGCAGCGGCCACCGCCTTGTCCCGCGCACTCTCGGGCGCAGCCAGCCTGCCGCCGCCCAGCGGTGACCACGCCAGCGGGGTCAGCCCCAGCATCATCGCCTGATCAAGCTCGCCATTCTCGAAGCAATCGATCCGCAGCGGGCTGATTTCCGGCTGGGTCGTGACCAGCTTGGCCCCGAGGAAATGGTTGAGCGCGGCGGTCTGGGCCTGCGTGAAGTTCGACACGCCAAGGCTGCGGATCTTGCCGCTTGCCACCGCATCATCAAGCACGCGCGCGACTTCCTGCGGGTGGGCGAGAATATCGGGGCGGTGGATCTGCCATAGATCAACGCTGTCCACTTTCAGCCGCGCGAGCGAGGCATCGATCGCGGCGCGCAAGTACTCCGCGCTCTGATCGTAAGGCAGCGGGGGCATGATCCCGCCCTTGGTCGCCAGCACCATGCGGCTGCGCAGGCCGGGCTCGGCAGCCAGCACCTCGCCCAGCAGCGCCTCGGCATCGCCAAACCCGCCTGCCCCGTCAAAGCCGTAGATGTCTGCCGTATCGAGGAAGGTGATCCCCGCATCGAGCGCGGCGTGCACCAGCCGCGCCGCATCGGCAGCGGTGCGACCGTCTTCGGTCAGGCGCCACATGCCCCACGCAATCGGGGAGACGGCAATGCCGCTTGTCCCGAGCATACGGCTGGCAGGCGGAAGGGGCAGTTCACTCATCTACGGGTTCCTCTTTGGCGGAGCGACCGAAGCGCGCTCCACAAGCGTATGGGGCAGGCGTTTGTGGGTAATGTCCCCGCCTGCAATCAGGATCTGTGTGGCGGTGCGCGCCAGATCGGCCATGGGCTGGCTGATCGTGGTCAGCGGCGGCCAGACGGTGCGCGCCAGCGTGGTATCGTCAAACCCTGCGACCGACAGATCGGCTGGCACGATGATGCCGCGATCATGCGCCACCGCGAGCACGCCGGCGGCCATATCGTCGTTGGAGGCGAAGATCGCGGTGGGGCATTCGGGCAGATCGAGCAGCGCCCTTGCGCCCGCAACGCCGGAATCGAAATCGAACTCGCCTTCTGCCACCAGTTGCGGCTCGAACGGGATGCCCACGCGGTCGAGCGCGCGTCGGTATCCGAACAGGCGATCGTCGGACGCCATGTGATTGGTGTGGCCCTTGATGAACCCGATCCGCCGATGCCCGGCGTTGATCAGATGGGTGGTCATGTCGTCGGCGGCCTGCGCGTCGTCCATGAACACCGAGGATGTCAGCGCGTGGTTGGTGCCCGGCGAAATGCGCACGAAGGGCACGTCCATCCCCTCCAGCGCGCGCAGCACCGGATCGCAATCGGTCACCGGCGAGGACAGGATGATACCGTCCACATGGGTCTCGCTCACCAGCCCGCGCACCTGATCGCCGACACGCGGATCGGCGACATCGACCGGCTGGGCCAGCAGGCGAATGCCCTTTTCCTGGCACACCTCCCAGCAGCCCTTCTGGATCTGGAACATGTAATAGGGGCTGTGATTATCGTAGATCAGCGCGATCTGGTTGGACTTGGCGCCCGACAGGATGCGCGCCGCGACGCTGGGGCGGTAATCGAGATCGGCCATCGCCTGTTCGACCCGCTCGCGCAGTTCGGCGCTGACATAGGGGTGGCCGTTGAGGACCCGGCTGACCGTCTTCACCGCCACACCTGCTCGCGCGGCGACATTGCGGATATTCGGGCGGATATTGTCGCGGCTCATGCGGGCACCGTCGCAAGGCTGGCGAACAGCGCGGCAAAACCGCTTCCCTCGCGGTAGAACACCGGCGGCTGACCGATTGGCGCAGCCACGTCATGCCAGCCGGACGCATAGTCCTTTGCGCTCCACACATGACGCCACGGCGTGCCGGCATCACCCGGCAGATAGACCTTGCGCATCACCGCCCCCGCTTCGATCACCGGTGCCACCATCAGATCGGCACCGTAGAGAAACTGATCCTGAACCAGCAAGGTTTCCGCGTCTTGCGGATAATGCAAAAACAGCGCGCGCTGGGCCGGCAGCCCGGTCGCCTGCGCTTCGTCCACAAGGTGCGCGGTATAGGGCGCGAGGGCTGCGTGAACGCGGCTCCAGCGGACAAATGCCGCGATCAGTTCGGGCGCGCTGTCGATCTGGAGATTGTCGTCCGGCCGGTTGCCTTCATGGGTGCGCATCACGGGGCTGAACGCGCCGAGTTCATACCAGCGCAGCATCAATTCTTCTGTGCGGACATTGCCGAACAGGCTCGTGTAGCCGCCGACGTCCGAATGGCTGAAGGCATTGCCGACGAGGCCCGACGACAAGGCAGCGGTGATCACCGTGCCGATGCCGTCATGGCGGCTGAAATCGACCGACTGGTCGCCTGCCCACAGCAGCGGACAATGCGCCTGCACGCCCGTATGGCCTGCTCGCATGAACCACAGCACATCGCCCGTACGCCCACGCGAGGCGACAGCGCGGGCATTGACCTCGGCCCAGCGCACCGGCCAGCGGTTATGCTCCTGCATCGGATCGCCATCGAACAGGCGCAGATCGGTGGGGAGGTATTCGCCGAAATCGGCCATCCAGCCATCAAGCCCGAAATCGAGCATCCGCTTGCCGATCACTTCTTCGGCGAACCAGTCGGCGGCGGCGGGATTGGTGAAGTCCACCACGCCCGCCTCGAACTCGCCGAAATCGACGCGGTAGGGTTCGTCGCTGTCGAGCCGCCGTGCGAAGAAGCCCTTCGCGGCTGCCTCGGGATAGAGCGGGCCGTCTACCGCGAGATAGGGGTTCACATATCCGAGGAAGCGGATGCCGCGTGCCTTGAGGCTGGCGATGCGCTGCGGCAGATCAGGGTAGCGTGCGGGGTTCCACTGCCAGTCCCAGAACAGGCGGCGGCCAAAGCTGGTCTCGCGGATGCCGACCCAGTCTTCGCACCACAGGCCGCTGACGGCAGCGCCCGCGTCCAGCAAGGCTTCGAGCCGGTCAAAGCTGGCCTCGCCCTGCTTGAGACCAACCACCGCTCCGCCGAGCGCCCATGCGGGGAGCGCGTGGCGCGGACCGAAGCGGGCGGCCAATTGCCGGGTGAGATCGGCCGGCGCGCCTTCGAACAGATCGATCGCCACTTCGCCGGCCCACACGTGCAGCCGCAGCCGCCCGGGCACGGTGCAATCGATCTCGCAATAATCGGCGTTGGCAAGACTGAGCGCCCAGCCGCCTGAGCTCAGCACCGTGGGTTCGGGATAGTTGGTGGTCCAGTAATCCCCGCCCGCAAACGAGCCGTCGGCGCTCGCCGTGTCGGTGAGCGGCGTGCCGGGTTCGCGCCCCACCCCCGGCTCGCTGGTCCAGATCGGGAAGCGGCGGCCATTGAGAGCAAGATAGCTCATCTGCTCGCCCCCGCCCCACAGCACATCCTCTGGGGCGCTGGCAAAATCCACCGTGATGCGATCATGCGGGGAAAGCGCGGTGATAGTCAGCCGCCCGGCCCCACCCGCGACAGCCTCTGCCACCTGCACCCGCGCCCGCGCTGCACCGTCAGCGCTGGAGAGGATGATCGCGCCGCTCGCCTCGGCCACACAGGCCGTCAGCGGCGGTGCCGGAGAAAAGTGATCCGCCATGCGGAAATTGCCGCGCACCATGGTCACCTGCGGATCGCCTGATCCGATGGAAAGTGCAAAAAAATCAGCGCCATGAGAGAGGATGCAGCACACACCAAGGCTCAGGTCGAACCCGTCCTGTCTGGCCGCCAACTGCAACATATGTGCAACACTCTCCCTGTCGCGCTTATGTGACACCGCTTGACATAACGCGACAGAAAGCGCAACCCGAAGCCCGAAAGATCGACCACAGGGCAGCTCGCCCGGATGAGTTGATCACGCTGCAGGGGAGAGAAATATCATGTCCGCCACCACCCGAATTGCGTTCAAGGCTCTGGCACTTTCAGCCAGTTCGCTTGCGATGATGCACGCCGCGCCGGCCATGGCGCAGGTCGAGGAAATCATTGTCACCGCACAAAAAGTCAAAGAAAATGTGCAGGATGTGCCGATTGCCATCACGGCTGTCTCGGGCGACCGGCTCGATCAGGCAGTGGTGTTCAACCTCGAAAACATCAGCGCCATCGTCCCCTCGGTAACCTTCCGCAAGGGCACCACGGGCGCCAACAGCGCGATCGTGATGCGCGGCGTCGGCACCATCACCTTCTCGATCGCTGCCGAGCCGAGCGTGTCCACCGTTGTCGACGGCGTCGTGCTGTCGCGTTCGGGCCAGGCCTTCCTTGATCTGGTCGATATCGAGCGCCTCGAAGTGCTGCGCGGCCCGCAGGGCACGCTGTTCGGCAAGAATGCCTCGGCCGGTCTCGTCAATATCGTCTCCAAGGGCGGCAGCGACACCTTTGAAGCCGAAGGCAGCATCGATTATTTCGAAGGCGACGAAGTGCGCATGAAGGCCGCTCTGTCTGGCCCTCTCAGCGATAACCTGACAGCGCGGGTCACCGGCTTCTACGGCACCTTCGATGGCAACATCACCAACGTCAATCAGGGCGGCAAGCGCGAGGTCAACGGCTACAAGCGCTTCGGCACGCGCGGCATTCTCGATTACAGCAACGGCGGCACCGAGCTGCGCCTGATCGCGGACTACTTCGAATCCGATGACAATTGCTGCGCCGACGTCACAGCCGTCAGCCGCGGCGCAGTGCTTGATGCCGAACTCGGCCTGCCCGGCGGATCGGCGCAGGGCGAAGACCAGCGCTTCATCAACCACGACCTCGTCACCCGCGCCAAGGACCGCCAGTGGAGCATCACCGGCTCGGGCGATTTCGACATTACCGACACCCACACGCTCAGCGTGGTGCTGGGCTATCGCAACTGGTTCAACGAGGAATTCCGCGACGGCGATTTCCTGCCGCGCGCGATCGTCGGCACGCCGCAGCTGCATGATAACGGTGTGGTGCGCACCGAGCAGCTTTCGGCCGAAGTGCGCCTTGCCTCGGATCAGACCAAGTCGTTCTTCTATCAGGTCGGCGCGTTTGCGTGGCAGTCGGAAAACAGCCAGGTCTTCACGCGTCGCAACGTCACCTGCGCCAGCTCGACCCTGCCGGTCGATCCGCGCACCGGGGCGCGCCCGTGCAACCTGACTGACACCGTCAACACGATCTTCCCGACCGCGACTTCGTTCAGCGATGTCACCTCGACGAACTTCGCAGTGTTCACGCAGGCGACCTATCGCTTCACCGAGAAGCTCTCGTTGACCGGCGGCCTGCGCTACACCTGGGATGATCTTGAATTCACCCACACCCGCGCGCCGGCGGTGAATGCCACCAATGGCCTGCCGGCCACTGGCCCCGGCACTAACCTTAACCCGGCTGGCGGCCTGATTGCCAATGGTGGCAACGGCACCAATACCTCGGCCGGATCGACCGACACCGGCAACCTGTCGGGCCGTGCGGTGCTGCAGTTCGAGCCGACCGAAGACATCATGCTCTACGGCTCGTACACCCGCGGCTACAAGGGCCCGGCGTTCAACGTGTTCTTCAACCACACCGCCCCCACCAACGCGATCCCGATCTCCGAAGAGCTGTCCGACAGCTTCGAAGTCGGCCTCAAGTCGCAGTTCTGGGATCGCCGCGTGCAGTTCAACCTGTCGGCCTTCATGGTCGAGTATGACGGCTTCCAGGCCAACAACTTCGTGCTGCTCAACGGCGCGGTGGTTTCGAACCTGACCAATGCCGGCACCGTGGAGAGCAAGGGCTTCGAAGCCGATCTGGTGTTCGCGCCGATCGACGGGCTGAACTTCCGTGCCAGCGCGGCCTATGCCGATGCCAAGGTCAAGGAATTCAACCCCAACCCCGCCACCAACGCGCCGGATGCGCGCAACGGCACCAAGCTGCCGCTCGCACCCGAGTTCGTCTACACCATCGGCGGTGATTACACGGCTGATCTGGGCGGGTTGCAGCTCTACCTCAACACCGATTACCGCCACACCAGCAGCCAGTTCTCCGATCTCGGCGAACAGGGCCCGATCGATGCCTATGGCATGTGGAACGCCTCGGTCGGCTTCTCGGATCCGGACGACAAGTTCCGCGTGACCTTCCACGCGCGCAACCTCACCGATGACAGCTACGTGCTGCTCAACGTGTCGAACGGGCAGCGTCTGCAGATCCCGCGCGATGCGGATCGTTACTTCGGGATCAGCCTGCGCGCCCGCATGTGATGCGCTGCGCCGGATCGTGATACAGCAAGGGGCCGTCGGAGTGATCCGGCGGCCCTTCTTGTCTGCCCCTGCTTGCCCACCCCCCGCCGACGAGCCCTAGGAACCTGTGATGGCCGCCAATTCTTCGCCCCTGTCCGCCCGGCTGCGCTGGTCGCTGTTCACGGTGCTGTGCATCGCGGGCGTGTTCAACGCGATGGACCGCCCGATCATCGCCATCCTCAAGCCCGACATGATGGATGATTTCGGCTGGAGCGACAGCGACTTCGGCGATCTGGCGGCGGTGACACAGTTTTCAGCCGCCTTCGCCTTTCTGTTCACCGGCTGGCTGGTTGACCGGCTGGGCGTGCACCGTTCGATGCAGGTCGGCGCTTCGGCGTGGAGCATTGCGGCCATGGCGCATGGCTGGGCGATGACAACCTGGCAGGTGGTCGCCGCACGCATGGGCCTCGGCGTCACCGAAGCGGTGCAGACGCCGCTCACCATCAAGACCGTCGCCACGCTGTTCGCGCCGGACCAGCGCAGCTTTGCTTTCGGATTTGCGACGATGCTGGCGGGCGCGGGCACGATCGCGATGCCGTTTGTGATCCCGGCGCTGGCCTTGAGCGTCGGCTGGCGCGGGGCGCTGGTGGCAGGCGGGATCGGCGGCTTCCTCTCGCTTGTCGCATGGATGTGGCTGGCGCGCGGCCTCACCCAGCTGCGCGAGACCACGATCAGCACCAACCCCGCCGCAGGCGAAACCGCTGATACCTACGGCGCGATCCTCGCCAACCGCAAGACCTGGGCGATCATCGGCGCAAAGGCGCTTTCCGACATGACCTGGTGGTTCATCAATTTCTGGCTGGCGGATTATTATCGCAAGGAATTCGGCCTCTCGACCCTCGAACTGGCGGTGCCGCTGGCGATTGCCTTTGCCGGATCGGGCCTCGGCGCGCTGCTGGCGGGCTGGGTTTCGACCAAGCTGCTGGAGCGCGGGGTCAGCCCCAACCGTGTGCGCAAGGGCGTGATGCTGGTCTGCGCGCTGATGGTCGCGCCGCTGCCGCTGGTGTTGCAACTCAACTCGTTCTGGCCGGTGGCGGTGATGATCGGGGTGGTGATGGCCGGGCATCAGGGCTTCTCGCTGTCGATCTTCTCGACCATCACCGACGTCGTCCCCCATGCCAAGGTTGGGCGGGTCACCGCGTTTGGCGCCTTCATGGGCAACATGGGCGGCGTGGCAATCAGTCTGGTAACAGGGCGTGTGCTTGATGCAGGCTTCGGCTTTGTGCCGCTGTTCGTGTTCGCCGCATCATCCTATCTGATTGCGCTGGCGTGGTTCCAGTGGCTGCTGCCAACCATCCGCCGCCATGACGACGCGCTGCCGCTGGCCGCATGAAGCGCGCTTGCGGTTGCATTGCGGCGACAGCAGCGATAGGCTTATGACACCGTAAGACACACCAGTGACAACAGCGCGTGCAACAGAGGCAATCCGGGGTATGATGGGCAAGGCAAAACCCCGATGATGAGTGCGCGATGACCAGCGGACGCCGCCCCGATTTCGATGCCTATGCGGGCGACCTGTTCGGCGAGATCATGCTCGCCGACACGGCCCCTGCTCCGGCCGAGCGCAAGCCCCTCTCGCGGTTTGTGCCGGGCTTTGCGATCTGCGCCATCACCAGCGCGGCAGCGGCCTGGATGAGCCAGAATTACGGCGTCCCGGTGATCCTTGCCGGCCTGCTGCTGGGCCTGGCACTCAATTTCGCGGCGGGCGATGCGCGCACGCATGAAGGGCTCGATGCAACCTCGCGCCACGGGCTGCGCGCCGGGATCATGCTGCTGGGCCTGCAGGTAACGCTGATGCAGATCAGCGCGATGGGCATTATCCCCTTTGCCGGGTTGGCGCTGGTGATGGCGGCCGCGCTGATCGCCGCGCTGCTGGCCGCCCGCGCCACCGGCCAAAGCGCCGCGGTGGGACTGCTCGCAGGCGGATCGACCGCGATCTGCGGCGCGTCGGCTGCGCTGGCGCTTTACGGGGTGATCGGACGCGAGCGGATCGAACAGGCGCAGTTCACGCTGACGCTGGTGATCCTTGCCGCAGCTTCGGCCATCGCGCTCGTTACCTATCCGCCGCTCACCACGATGCTCGGCTTCACCGACGCGCAGGCCGGGTTCCTGGTCGGCGCATCGATCCATGACGTGGCGCAGGCGATCGGGGCCGGTTTCGCCGTGTCCGATGCGGCAGGCGCGCAGGCGACTGTGGTCAAGTTGACGCGGGTGGCGCTGCTGGCGCCGCTGGTGACGCTGGCGGCCCTGTGGATCGCCCGGGCCGAGCCGATTGCCGCCACCGGCACCGCGCGCCGGGTGCCGATGCTGCCGGGCTTCATCCTTGTGTTTCTGGGGCTGGTGGTGCTCAATTCGCTTATCACTCTACCCCCTGCCCTCGCCGCCCACGCGCTCACCTTGTCCAAAGCCCTGCTGCTGCTGGCAGTGACTGCGACCGCGATGCGCACCCGCACCGATCTGCTGCTGGAACTGGGCTGGCGTTCCGTGATGCCGGTTCTGGCGGCGACCATCGCCTCGCTCGGCGCGGCGCTGGCCTTTGCGCGGTATGCGATATGAGCGCGGGCGTATTCGACATCGCGGTAATCGGCGGCGGGGTGAACGGCGCCGGGATCGCGCGCGATGCGGCGGGACGCGGCGCAAGCGTGCTGCTGCTGGAACGCGGCGATCTGGCGGAAGGCACATCGTCCAATTCGACCAAGCTGATCCACGGCGGGCTGCGCTATCTCGAGCATTACGAATTCTCGCTGGTGCGCGAGGCCCTGACCGAGCGCGAGGTGCTGTGGGGCATCGCGCCGCATATCATCTGGCCGCTGCGCTTCATCCTACCCCACCGCCCCGGCCTGCGCCCGCGCTGGCTGCTGCGGCTGGGGCTGTTCCTTTATGATCACCTCGGTGGGCGCAAATATCTGCCGGCCGCGCAAAGCGTCGATCTGACCCGCCACCCGGCCGGCGCGCCGCTGAAGCCTGAATACACCCGCGCCTTTGCCTATTCGGATGGCTGGGTGGATGATGCGCGGCTCGTGGTGCTCAACGTCCGCGATGCCGCCAATCGCGGTGCCGACGTGCGCACCCGCTGCGAGGTGACGGCCCTGCGACGCGAAGGCGATCACTGGCGCATCGAAGCAGGCGGAGAGACCTTCAGCGCCCGCGCAATAGTCAATGCCGCCGGCCCGCGCGTGCTCGATCTGCTGGGCCGTGCGGGCGAGCCTGCCAGCCAGCGCATCCGTCTGGTGCGCGGCTCGCATATCGTGGTGCGCAAGCTGTTCGACCACGATTTTGCCTATTTCTTCCAGCTGCCCGACGGGCGGATCTTCTTTGCGATCCCCTACGAGCAGGACTTCACGCTGATCGGCACCACCGATGTCGATCACACCGCCGGGCTCGACGCGGTGCGCGCCAGCCCGGAAGAGATCGCCTATCTGTGTGAAGGCGCCTCGGAATATTTCCGCACGCCCATCACGCCTGATGATGTGGTGTGGACCTATTCGGGGGTGCGCCCGCTGGTCGATGACGGATCGGGCAAGCCCGAGGCGGCGACACGTGGCTACCGTTTCGAGCTTGATGGCGGCACCGATGGCACGCCGCCGCTGCTGTCGGTGTTCGGCGGCAAGATCACCACCTATCGCGAACTTGCCGCCGAGGCGGTGCGCCAGCTTGCGCCCTTCTGCGCCCGGTTGGCGGGCAGTGACTGGACCGGCAGTGCCAGCCTGCCCGGCGGCGATTTCGGGCGGTTCGATGCGCCTGCGCTCGCTGCCGATCTGGCCGCGCGCTATCCGTTTCTGGGCGAGGCCGAAGCGGCGCGGCTGGTGCGGCTCTATGGCACGCGGGCAGCCGCTTTCCTCGGCGACGCGGCAAGCGCCGCCGTTCTCGGCGAAGCCTTCGGCCACGGGCTGACGGCGGCCGAGGTCAATCACCTGATGGACGAGGAATGGGCCCGAACCGCCGAAGATGTGCTATGGCGGCGCACCAAGCTCGGCCTTCATTTCACGCCTGCGCAAACCGCGCGGCTTGCCACTTACATGACCGAAAGGAATTTCTCCGCATGACACGTATCGTGGCCCTTGGCGGCACGGTGAATCCTGGCAGCTCGACCGAGCAGGCGCTGCGCCTCGCGGCCAGCATTGCTGGCGGCGAAGGGGCCGAGGTGACCGTGTTCGGCGGCGAATATCTCACCGCCCTGCCCCACTATCTCGGGCCGCTCCACGATCCCTCGCAAGGGGCCGAGATGGTTGCGGCCGTGCGCGCGGCTGATGGCCTGCTGATTGCAGCACCCGGCTATCACGGCACGATTTCAGGCGTGGTCAAAAACGCGCTCGATTACCTTGAAGATCTCGCCCGCGATGAACGCCCCTATCTTGATGGCCGCGCTGTCGGCCTGATTGCCACCGCATTCGGCGATCAGGCCTCGATGTCGACGCTGCTCACAATGCGCGCGATCACCCATGCCTTGCGCGGCTGGCCGACCCCGATGGGCGCCACCATCCGCACCTATCGCGGGCTGTTCTCGCCCGATGGCGAATGCCTTGACGAACGCGCGCGGGGCCAGCTTGAACTGGTCGGCAAGCAAGTGGTGCTGGGCGCCCGGAGCTTTGCCGCAGGAAGGGATCTGGCGTGAACGCGGGCGGCGAGCTCGATCGCGCGCTGGCCGAGATTGCAGCCGGCCGGATCGTGGTGATCGCGGGCGACCGGCTGCGCGGCGGCGACATTGATCTGATGTGTGCAGCGCGCTCTATCACGCCCGAGGCGATCAACTTCATGGCAACCCATGGGCGCGGGCTGATCTGCCTTGCGGTGACCCCGGAACGCTCCGCGCAGCTCGGCCTCTCGCTGATCAACCCCGGCCCCCATCGCCAGACCGGACGGCCTTTCGCGCGCTCGATCGAGGCGGCCAGCGGCGTATCGACCGGCATTTCCGCCGCCGATCGCGCGCACACGGTGGCGGTGGCGATCGCGCCCGGGGCAAGCGCAGCGGATATCCATTCGCCCGGCCACGTTTTCCCGCTGATCGCGCAGGATGGCGGCGTGTTGGCGCGCCCTGCGGCCTGCGAGGCTGCAATCGACCTCGCCCGCATGGCAGGGGCCGGCGATGCGGCGGTGATCTGTTCGATCATGCGCGATGATGGCGAGATGGCGCGGATCGACGATATCGGCGATCTGCTCGCCGCGCATGGTCTTGCGGTTGCCGAGATCGGCGCGCTGATCGAACGGCTGGAGGGAGCCGACGCATGAGCAACAACAGGCTCACCCGCCGCGCGCTGATCGCGGGTGCCGGTGCCGGAGGGCTTGGCGCGGCGCTGGCCGCCCCGGTGCTGGCGCAGAAGCTGATCGACCTCGGCCTGCCCGGCGGCCCGAGCCTGCGCCCGCTCGAACCGGCCTTCCCCGGCAAGAGCGAAATGATCGTCCAGCGCATTCGTCCGCCCCTGCTCGAAACCCCGATGGCCGCCTTCCGCGAAGGGGTCATCACCCCCAACGACCGGTTTTTCGTGCGCTGGAACTGGTCGATGCCGACCGAGATCAACGCCGCTGCCCACCGCGTGGCGATTGGCGGCGCTGTCAAGACGCCGGTGTCGCTCACGCTCGACGACATCGCCAGCGCGGGCGAGACGGTCGAGGTGGTCGCCATCAACCAATGCGCGGGCAATGGCCGGGGCCTGTCCGAGCCGCGGGTGACCGGCACCCAGTGGGGCAATGGCGCGATGGGCTGCGCCCGCTGGACCGGGGTGCGCCTGCGCGATGTGCTCGCCAAGGCCGGCGTGGCGCCGGGCGCGGCCCGCGTGCGCTTTTCCGGGCTCGACGTGCCGATGACCGACGGCGCGCCGCAATTCGTCAAGTCGATCCCGATGGACATCGCATTGCGCGACGACGTGCTGGTGGCCTGGGGCATGAACGGCGAGCCGCTGCCGCTGCTCCACGGCTATCCCCTGCGGATCGTGGTGCCGGGCTGGTTCTCGACCTATTGGGTCAAGATGCTCGCCACCATCGAGGTGCTGACCGGCGAGGATGACAGCTATTACGTCGCCAAATCCTACCGAATGCCCGAAGCGCCGATCACGCCCGAGGACAAGGATTTCCCAACCGTCCCGATCACAGCCATGCCGCCGCGCGCCTTCATCACCAGCCACGCCGATGGCGCGGTGGTGGCCAAGGGCAAGCCGCTGACGCTCGAAGGCATCGCGATGGGCGGCGATGCGGCCCTCACCAAGGTCGATCTGGTGGGCAACGGGCTGGCGATGACTTGCACACTAGGCCCCGACGAAGGCCCCTATGCCTTCCGCCGGTGGAGCGTGACGATCCCGCAAGTAACCGGCGACCTTGCCAATATCGGTGTGCGTGCGGCCAATGCGAAGGGCGCAGTGCAGCCCGAGGCGTTGAACTGGAACCCTTCAGGCTATGCCCGCAACGTGATCGAACGCATCACCCTGAGGGCGCAATGAGAGCCGCTGCCATCATCCTCGCCGCCTTGCTGCTGACCGGCTGCGAGCGTGCGCCCGAGGTCACCTTCGCCGATGCCAGCATCACCCTGCCCGATGATCCGCTCGATCTGCCCGATCTGCCGGGACGCGATGCGGTGATCGCCAATTGCACCGCCTGCCATTCGCCCTCGACGATGCTGCAACAGCCGAAAATCCCGCGCGCAAAGTGGGAATCGCAAGTCACCAAGATGATCGAGATCTACAAGGCCCCGATCGACGAAGCGGCGATCCCGCAAATCGTCGATTACATGGTTGCGGTCCAGGCGGCGCAGACGGAAACCGGCCCGGCGCAGTGACCGCTTGATGCCGCCAGCGCGCGACGCTATCTCCAAGTCACGGGTCGAAGCAACCTCCCGTCAAGGCCGGCTGCGGCCCAAGTGTTGCCTCGTTGCCCTGCCCCCTGCGGCAGGCATCTGACCGCGAGGTAAGCATGGCCGAAACCGGCATCCCGACTGTTACCCCCCTCCCCCACGCATCCCCATCCTTTGGCGCATTGCTGCGCGCCTTCACCCGCATCGGCTTTCTCAGCTTCGGCGGGCCGGCCGGTCAGATTGCGTTGATGCACCGCGAACTGGTCGAGGAGCGCGGCTGGATCGGCGAGGAGGATTTCCTCCACGCGCTCAATTTCTGCCACCTGCTGCCCGGCCCCGAAGCACAGCAGCTGGCGACATGGATCGGCTGGCGCCTGCATGGCGCGCGCGGCGGGCTGGCGGCGGGATTGCTGTTCGTCATCCCCGGCGCGGTGATCATCCTTGCGCTGTCGATGCTCTATGCCCTCGCCGCCAATCTCGCGCTGGTCGAGGCGGTGTTTCTGGGCGTGAAGGCAGCGGTGCTGGCGATTGTGGTGCAGGCGCTGCTGCGGATTGCGGGACGCGCGCTCGATACCGGGCTCAAGCGCGGGCTGGCGCTGGGCGCATTTGTGGGCCTGTTCCTGCTTGATCTGCCCTTCCCGTTGATCGTGCTTGGCGCAGGCGTGATTGGGATGCTGGTGGCAGCAAAGCAGCCAGACCTGCTCGCGATCAAGCCGGGCAAGGCGGATGCCATCCTCCCCGCCCGCCCATGGCGCAGCACGATCAATTCGGTGATGGTGTGGGGCGCGATCTGGGCCGCGCCGATGGTGCTGATTGCGCTGACGCTGGGGCAAAATCACGTATTGTGGCACATCGGCGCGTTCTTCTCGCAGCTCGCCATCGTCACCTTCGGCGGCGCCTATGCCGTGCTCGCCTATATGGCGCAGGAGGCGGTGCAGGGCTTCGGCTGGCTTGCCCCGCGCGAGATGGCCGATGGGCTGGGCCTTGCCGAAACCACCCCCGGCCCGCTGATCCTGGTGACACAATTCGTCGGCTACCTCGCCGCCTTCCGCGCGCCAGAACCGTTTTCACCGCTGGTCGCCGGATTGCTGGGCGCTGCCCTCACGACGTGGGTGACCTTTGCGCCGTGCTTCCTGTGGATCTTTGCCTTCGCCCCGTGGATCGACCGGCTGGGCCATGCGGTGCGGCTGAAGGGGGCGCTGGCGGCGATCACTGCGGCAGTCGTCGGCGTGATCGCCAATCTCACGGCGTGGTTCACGCTGAATGTGCTGTTTGCGCAGGTGGGCGAGGCCGAAGTTGGCCCGCTGCGGCTCGACTGGCCGGTGTGGACGAGCTTCGACTGGCGCGCAGGGCTGCTGGCGGCGCTCGCCGTGCTGCTCGCCTTCCGGCTGCGCTGGTCGGTGCTGCGCATTCTGGCGGCCTGCGCGGCGGGTGGGATTGTGCTCAGTCTGGCGGCGCTGAACCCTTGAAACCCGCGCCCCGCGCAGGCATCACCGCCGCGGGAGAAAAGGGAGAGGGACATGGGCAAACCGGTTTTCGGCGGAGGCTTCGCAATGCTTGCGGTGCTGGCCGCCAGCAGCGCGTCGGCACAACAGGAGGCAGCAGCACCATCGCCTGCCTCCGAAGCAACTGTCGCAGCGCAAACCTCGACTGGCGCGGCGCTGCCGCCTGACGGCACGCGCGATGCGGATTTCTCCACCCGCGGCTTTCTGGCCACCCTGCCCGATCCGCTGATCCGCAACGCTGCCGGCGCACCGGTGTGGAACCTTGATGCCTATGCCTTTGTCGAAGGCCCGGCCCCGGCCACCGTCAACCCGAGCCTGTGGCGGCATATGCGCCACCTCAAGCATCACGGGCTCTATCAGGTCAGCCAAAACGTGTGGCAGGTGCGCGGGTTCGACGTTTCGAACATGACCGTGATCCGCGGCAGCACCGGCTGGATCGTGATCGACCCGCTCACCAGCGTCGAGACCGCCAAGGCGGCACTGGCGCTGGTCAACCAGACGCTCGGGGCACGCCCTGTGAGCGCGGTGATCTATTCGCACAGCCATGGCGACCATTTCGGCGGCGTGCGCGGGGTGATCGATGCCGCCGCTGTGGCAAGCGGCAAGGTCGCGGTGATCGCGCCCGAGGGCTTCATGGAAGAGGCGACCTCCGAGAACGTCATGGCGGGCGGCGCGATGATGCGGCGCGCAGGCTACCAGTTCGGCACCGGCCTTGCGCCGGGCGCGCAGGGGCAGATGGGCAGCGGCATCGGCATGGGCCTTTCGGGCGGAACCCTGTCGCTGATCCCCCCGACCCAAACCATTGCCACAAGCGGCGAGACCCGCGAGGTGGACGGCGTGGCGCTCGAGTTCCAGATCGTCTCGGGCACCGAGGCACCGGCAGAGTTCAATGTCTACATCGCGCCGGAAAAAACCTTCCTCGCCGCCGAAATTGCCACCTGCAGCTTGCACAACATCCTCACCCCGCGCGGCGCCAAAGTGCGCGATGCGCGGGCCTGGGCGCATTATCTCGACGAAGCGGTGACCCGCTATGCGCCCAAAAGCGAGGCGATTATCTCGAGCCACTGCTGGCCAGTGTTCGGCCGTGCCGAGGGCGCAACATGGCTTGCAGCCCAGCGCGACAATTACCGCTGGCTGCACGATCAGACCGTGCGGCGGATGAACCGCGGCGAGACCATGGCGGAGATCGCCGAAGCCCTCGTCCCGCCGGCCGATCTGGCGCAGGAATGGTCGACCCACGGCTATTACGGCACCACCAGCCACAACGCCAAGGCGATCTACCAGTTCTATCTCGGCTGGTATGATGCCGTGCCCGCCAACCTTCACCCGCACCCGCCGGTGGCGCGCGCAAGCAAACTGGTCCAAGCGCTGGGTGGCGCAGACCGCGTGGTGGCGCTGGCGGAGAACGCGATGGCTGCGGGCGATTATCGCTGGTCGTCCGATCTGCTCCAAAACCTTGTATTTGCCGAGCCGCAGAACACCGCCGCGCGCGCATTGCTGGCGCAAAGCTACGAACAGCAGGGCTACCAGTCCGAAAGCGCGATCTGGCGCAACCAGTTCCTCTCCGCCGCCGCCGATCTGCGCGCTGTCCGCCCGGTTCGTCCGCCGGCGCAGAGCAATGACATGATCGCCGCGCTCGCCACGCAGGAACTGCTCGATTCCGCCGCCACCCGCTTTGCGCCCGAGCGCTTCGGCAACCGCAAGCTGACGATCGCGCTCGAACTGACCGATCGCAAGGAGCAGGCGTTGATCGAGGCCAACAGCCGGGTGATGATCGGGCGCATGGGCGCTACGGCCGCCGCGCCCGATGTCACCATCCGCGGACCGCGCGCGATGCTGCTGGCGCTGATGTTCCTCAAGCAGCCGGTCAGCACGATGCAGGCGGCCGGACTTCAGGTCGAGGGCGATGCGGCGGGGCTCCAGACGCTGGTCGATGCGCTTGATCCGATGCCGCAGGGCTTTGCGATCATCGAGCCGTAATTCGCGCGAAGGGATTGGGCGCGTGCGCCGTTGAATGGTAGAACCCTGCAAGGGGACAACCGCAAGCGGAGCACGAAGATGAGCGCTGTCAGCATTGCCCTCAACCGGTTCGGCTACGGCCTTGCCTGCGGCGCGCGTGCACCGCGCGACCCCAAGGCGTGGCTGCTGGCCCAGCTCGACAGTTTCGATCCGGCCCCTGCCCCGATTGCAGCGCGCGCGCAGACCCGCGGCAAGACCGGCGAGATGATCGAGACCCTGCGCACGCTGCGGCGCGAGGTGCGCGAAATGGCCGATCCGGCGATGGCTCCGGCCGGCGGCGAGGCGGCCATGATGGCCGAGACCGGCGCCGATAACTCCCGCGCCGCCGCGCTTGCCGGGCTGCCGCCCGAATATCGCACCAAGCTGCTCGAAGCCCGCCGCGTGGCGATTGACGATCTGGCGGTACGGGTGAACGTCGCGGTCGCCAGCGAGACGCCGCTAGTGGAGCGGCTGGTGCATTTCTGGTCGAACCACTTCAGCGTATCGCTCGGCAAGCCGGGCACGCAGTTCGAAGTCGGCCCGCACGAGTTTACCGCGATCCGCCCGCACGTGCTGGGCAAGTTTTCCGATCTGCTGAAGGCGGCAGTGCTGCATCCGGCGATGCTGCTCTATCTCGACCAGTTCCAGTCGATCGGGCCGAACGCGCCGTTCCAGCAGCGCCGTGCCGCGCGCGCCAATGCCGATCCGCAGGCCCCGCGCGGCCTCAACGAAAACCTCGCGCGCGAAGTGCTCGAACTGCATACGCTGGGCGTGGGGGGCGGCTATGCGCAGGCCGACGTGACCGAACTGGCCCGCGCGCTGACTGGCTGGACGGTTCCGGGCATCGGGCGGGTCGGACGATTTGCTCAGGAGCAAGCCAGCGGCGCGGCCTTTGTGGCGCTGGTGCACGAACCGGGCGCACGCACAATCCTCGGCAAAACCTACGCTGCCAGCGGCCCCGGACAGGCGCTGGCGGTGCTCGACGATCTCGCCGCGCACCCTTCCACCGCACGCTTCATCGCCACCAAATTCGCACGGCACTTTGCCGGAGACACCCCGCCGACAAGCCTCGTCGCCCGGCTGGAGGCCGATTTCCGCAACACCGGCGGCGATCTCGCCAGCCTCACCCGCACGCTGATCGCGTCGCCCGAGGCCTGGGCGCCAGGCCCGCTCAAGTTCCGCACGCCGTTTGAGTGGTACATTGCCGCCATGCGCCTGTCGGGCCTCGAAGGGCTCGAGCCGCAGCGCATTGCGCGGGTGCTGGGCGAGCTGGGCCAGACCCCGTGGCGCGCGCCCTCGCCCGCCGGATATGATGATCTCGCCGCCAGCTGGGCCGCACCTGATGTGTTGTTCCGCCGCGTCGAACTGGCCGAGCGGATGGCGCAGGGCGCGCCCGCCGACGATGTTCTCGCCCGCGCCGAAGCTGCCTTCCCCGATGCCCTCAGTGATATGACGCGCACCTGGCTGACCCGCGCCGAAAGCGGGCGGCAGGCGCTTGCGCTGTTGCTTGTCGCCCCTGAAATGATGCGGAGATAGCCCCGATGCTCACCCGTCTTGATCGTCGTACCCTCTTGGCCGGATCGCTCGCTTTGGGCGCCAGCGGGCTTGCCCTGCCGCGCATCGCGCTGGCGCAGACCACCGGCACCCGCAAAGTGCTGTTCGTGCTGCTGCGCGGAGCAGCCGATGGCCTGGCGATGCTTGCGCCCGTGGGGGATCCCGGCTTCGAAGCCCTGCGCGGCGCGGCGCTCGCCGATTATGCGAGCGCGCCCCGGATCGGCAGCTTCTTTGCCCTGCACCCGGCGCTGACAGAGGTCGGCAAGGCGGCCGCATCGGGCGAGGCGCTGTTCGTCCACGCCGCTGCCACCGCCTACCGCGAGCGTTCGCACTTCGATGCGCAGAACCTGCTCGAGACCGGCGGGAGCGCGCCCTACGCGACCAAGGATGGCTGGCTGAACCGGCTTGTCACTCTGACCGGCGAGGCCCAGCGCGGCGAGATGCCGCGTGCCCTTGCGATTGCGCCTGCGGTGCCATTGGCGCTGCGCGGCGATGCGCCCGTCTCCAGCTACGCGCCCTCGGCCCTGCCGGCTGCGAGCGATGACTTCATGGCCCGCGTCGGCGCGCTCTACGAAGCCGATAGCGAGCTTGCCAGCCTGTGGGCCCGCGCGATCGAAACCCGGGCGATGGCAGGGGATGACGGCCTCAACAGCCTGCGCGATGCCAGTGCCAATGGCGCGCTGGTCGCCTCGCTGATGCAGGGCGCACGCGGGGCACAGATCGCGATGATCGAGGTCGACGGCTGGGACACCCACGCCAACCAGCGCGGGGCCTTTGCCCGGCAGGCGCGCGGGCTTGATGCGCTGCTGGCGGCCTATCGCACCGGCATGGGCGAGGAATGGCGCGACACGCTGGTGCTGGTGGCCACCGAATTCGGCCGCACCGCCCAGCTTAATGGCACCGGCGGCACCGATCACGGCACCGCCAGCGCGGCGCTGGTAATGGGCGGCAACGTGCGCGGCGGTCGAGTGGAGGCCGATTGGCCGGGTCTTGCCGCGCGCCAGCTTTACGAAGGCCGCGACCTTGCGCCCACCATCGCGCTTGAAAGCGTGCTGGCCGGCGCCGTGGCCGAGCATTTCCGGCTCGACCCGGCGCAGACGCTGGCGCGGCTGTTCCCGGGCCGCATCGGCAAGCCGCTCTCAGGGATTGTGCGCTAGAACGAACACTCGGTCGCCGCGCCATCTTCGGTGCGGGTGATCTCGCTGATCGCAATCGTGAACGCACCCTTCGAGGCGAAGGTCAGGCGATCGCCAGTCTTTCCGAGACACGACGCGCCCAGCACCATTTCGCGCCAGCCCTTGCCTTCGGCGACCGACAGGCCCTGCGTGATATCAAGCGTCTTGCCCCCGGCCGTCACGGTGACCGGCGCACCCGGGCGGGCGTTCACCTGATAGGTGATGCGCCAGCCTGCCTCGCTATCCGGGCCGCTCAGCGTCAGCTTTGCGCCCTTGGCAAAGGCGATCCGCCGCGCGTCTTCCTGCGCCTTGCGGTCTATCCCGGTGGCGGTGATGCCGTTGCCGACCCCGCGCAAATCGGGGAGCACCGCATTATCGGCCACCGCCTGAACACGCATTCCCAGCTTGCCTGACGTGAACCACGCCGCCCCGCTATCAGCCGTGAGCGCCGCGCAGGTTTCGTCGAGCGGGGCAAGCTGCGACGTGCTGGCCAGATCAAGGCCATAGCCGAGCCCGAACAGCGCGCCCTCAGGCCCGTTGACAGGGGTGCCATCGCACCGCGCGGGCCAGCTGAACGACAGGCGTCCGGTCGCAGCCTGCTTGCCGAACAGCACATCGGCAACGCCTGCGCCCTCGCTGCCCGGCAGCCACGCGGCGACAAAGGCATCGGCAGCATTAAGCTCGCGGTTCATCCACAGGGGGCGGCCCGAAAGGAACACGGCCACCGTCGGCACACCTTTGGCGCGGTAGGCGCGGAGCAGCTCCAGCCCTTCCTCGTCGCGGAAGGCCATGTCCTTGCGATCCCCCACAAACTCGGCATAGGGCTCCTCGCCGAACACCACGATCGCGACGTCGGGCTTGGCTGCGCTGTTGCCTTCAGGCGCCAGAACAGCCTCGCCGCCCGCCTCGCGGGCAGCGGCAGCAATGCCGGCATAGATCGAGGTGGCACCGGGGAAATCGGCAGCGGTAAGATCGCCCCCGCCCTGCCAGGTGATCGACCAGCCGCCAGCCTGTTGCGGAACATTATCGGCCGCGCCCCCGGCCACTTCGATCCGCGCACCGGGCTTCAAGGGCAGCACGCCGTTGTTCTTGAGCAGCACCTGCGACTTGGCCACCGCCTCGCGCGCAATCGCGCGGTGCTCGGCCGATCCCAGCAGCTCCCAGCGCCCGCCCAATGCGCGGGCAGAGGGCTTCACTTCGCCATCAAACGTGCCGAGCGCCTGTTTCAGCCGCAGCACCCGCAGCACCGCCTCATCAAGCCGTGCCATCGGGATCGTGCCCTTCTTGACCTGCCGCACCAGCGACGCGTGGAGCGCCTTCCAGTCCTCGGGCACCATGTAGACATCGAGACCAGCCAGCAGCGAGGCCGCACAATTTGCATTGGTGCAGCCTTCGACCTGCCCGTGCCCGTTCCAGTCGCCCACCACGAGGCCGCCAAAGCCGAGATTGCCGCGCAACTCGCCGGTCAGCAGCGGGGCATTGCCGTGCATCTTGGTGCCGTTGATCGAGTTGAAGCTGGCCATCACGCTCGCCACGCCTGCGCCGATCGCGGCCGGATAGGGCGCGGCGTGGATTGCCATCAGCTCCTTGAGGTCACCGTTGACGTCGCCCTGATCGACGCCCTGCGCGGTGCCGCCGTCGCCGAAGAAGTGCTTGGCGGTCGCGGCGACCTTGCCCTTGCCGAGGAAGCCCGGCTCGCCCGGACGGCCCTGCAGGCCTTCGACCATCGCTGCGCCGAGACGGGCGACCAGCGCGGGATTTTCCGAATAGCTTTCATAGGTGCGGCCCCAGCGATCATCGCGCGCCACAGCAATGGTGGGAGCAAACGTCCAGTCGATTCCGGTCACTTCAATCTCGACCGCGGTGGCAGCGCCGATGCGGCGGATCAGATCAGCGTCGCCTGTCGCACCCAGCGCAATATTGTGCGGAAACACCGTCGCGCCGATGACATTGGCATGGCCATGCACCGCATCAGTGGCCCACAAGGCGGGGATGACCGGCTCATCGCCGGGCAAAGGCGCGCTTGAGGCGTCCCAATAGGCATCGGCCAGCTTGAGCCAGTCGGCCGCGGGTGCCTTGTCATTGCCATAGGGGCCGGAATTGCCGCCATTGAGGATCGTGCCGAAGCGGTAGCGCTTCACATCCTTCGGCGTGATCGAGCCGATGTCCGGCATCACGATCTGCGCAACCTTGCGTTCAAGACTCATGCGCGCGAGCATTTGCTCCGGCGTTGCAGGGGTCGCGGCAACGGGCGCGCTGGCCGATTGCACCGGGGCATTGGCGGCGCAGCCTGCCAGCAATGCGGCGAGGCCTGCGCTTGCCGCAAGCTGCCCGAAAATCTGTCGCTTCACCAGAAAAGTCCCTCCCAAGACCATTATCCTGCTGGCCATGTGTCCTCTTGAGAACGTTATCAAGATACTACATCTCGCGTCCGCTTTTGCAAGCTACAAGCGTTCAGCCGAGCGGGGATTGCAGCGGACGCACGAACGAGGCCAGCAGCGCGGCGCTCGCCAGCGCGAGGCCGGCAAACAGCACGAACAGCGCCGCATAGCCAAGGCCCGGCACCAGCAGCACGGTGAGCCACGGCATCACCATCGCCGGCAGGGTATTGGTGAGGTTGAACACCCCCAGATCGCGCCCGCGATGCTGCGGGGCCGGTAGCACCCGCAGGGTCTGGCTGGAGTGGAGCGAGAGGAAAATCGCCGCCGCCAGTCCGAACACGACA
Source organism: Erythrobacter sp. (assembly GCA_023653115.1). Taxonomy (GTDB): domain Bacteria; phylum Pseudomonadota; class Alphaproteobacteria; order Sphingomonadales; family Sphingomonadaceae; genus Erythrobacter. The sequence goes on along the minus strand of JAMNXO010000001.1, from coordinate 190,099 downwards.
TAGCCTGCAATCGCCTGCGCAAGGCTTCCCGAGGCCGCCATCACCAGCAGGCCCATCGCGCACAACACCGCGCAGCCGGCGAGCGGCAGGATCGGGCGGCCATGGCGATCCGACCAGCGCCCCAGCACCAGCGACGCCGGCACCGCGCAAAGCAGCACGATGCTGAAGATATTGGCGGCCGCGTTCTCGGGGTAACCGGGCGCAATCGAGCGCAGCCAGAACAGCAGAAAGGCGAACATCCCCCCTTCTGCGACCTGCACCAGAAACCGGGCCGCCCACATCCGCCGCACGGCATGATCGGCGCGCGCAGGGGCATCGGGGTGCGCAGGCGGGCGCGGTTCCACCAAGGCGGGCCGCACGCGCCCGCCGCCCAGCAGCACCGCTGGCAGCACCAGCATCGCCACCAGCGCCGCCACCAGCCACAGCCGCGCACCGGGCGGCACCAACGCGCCCCATGTCACCAGCGAGCCCGCCAAAGCGCCCAGCGCCGGAGACAACGCCAGCGCGCCGCCCAGCACGCCCTTCTGATGATCGGGAAAGCAATCCCCCGCCCAGGCCATCAGCGGCGAAAGCATGAGATTGAGCCCGACCTGCCACGCCATCACGAGCAGCACCAACTCGCTGGCCGAGCGCGCCGCGCCAACGGCGATCAGCAGCCCGCTCGACAGCACCAGCCCGGCGAGAATCCACGGGCGGCGCACACGGCTGCGGTCGCTCAGCGTGCCGACCGCGATATTGGCGACACTGGCCACCACCGCGCCAAAGAAGGTGACCTGCGCGAGGACAGCGACATCCTCACCCCCCTGCAATTCGGCGATACGCTGGGGCAGCAGCACTGTCAGCAGCGGGACAAAGGCCACCGCCCCGCCCGCCGCTGCGAGTGCATAAAGCAGGAGGAACCAGCGCGGCTGGCGTTCCGGTTCCGGCAACAGAGGCGCGGTCAAGCGCTGCCCGGCGCAGGCGCGGTGGAGAGCCGTTCGACCAGCGCGGCCGCGACTTCGATCACGGCATCATCCGCGCCGTCCGGCCCGCGCGCGATCAGTTGCTCGACAGCGCGGCTGACCGTTTCGGCAATCGGCTGGTCGATCGCGGTCAGCGGCGGCTGGGTGAAGCGCACGATCGGGGTGTTATCGAAGGAGATGAGCGAGATATCCTCCGGCACCCTCAGCCCGCGCTCGCGCGCCACTTCGAGCGCCGCGAGCGCCATCTGGTCGGAGGAGGCGATGATCGCGGTGCAATCGGGATTGCGGTCCAGCAGCGCGCGCGCCGCGCGGGTGCCGGATTCGTAGCCGAAATCGCCCGCTTCCAGCAGGCCATCGGATGGCAGGCCCAGCTCGCGCATGGCGCGCTTCCAGCCCTCGATGCGCCAGCCGCTGAGGCTGTATTGTGCCGGGCCAGCAACCATCGCGATGCGGCGGTGGCCAAGTTCGGCAAGGCGCGCGGTGGCAAGGTGCGCGGCGCCTTCATCGCCCATGGTGAGCGCAATGCCCGGCCCCGGGGCGTTCGAGCCGATACGCGCAAAGGGAATGCCGCGCTCCGTCAGCAGGCCCGTAATCAGCGCGTTTTCCGAGTGCGGGGGCGTCAGGATCACGCCATCGGGCTGCAACGCCGAGATTGCCGCGCCCAGCTCGCGCTCGACATGATCGGAATGGGTGTCGATCAGCTCGACCATCATGCGGTAACCGTGCTTGGAGCAGGTCAGGATCCCGCCGAGCAGCATCTGGTCGACCCAGTCGGTGCCGCGCCGCTCGCGCCAGTCGGCCAGCGTGCGTTCGCGATCATTGATGGCAAGGATGATGTAGGAGCGCGAGCCGCTCATCCGCTGGGCGGCAAGGCTGGGCACATAGCCCAGACGTTCAATCGCGGCGCGCACCTTGTCGCGCAATTGCGGGCGCACGTTGGGCCCGCCGTTCACCACCCGGCTTACCGTCTGGAGCGAGACGCCCGCATCCTCGGCAACGTCCCTGATCGTGACTGTCTTGCGCCCCCGCGCCATGGTCCCGCCATTCCCGTAAACATCAACGCATACACGTGCGTCCCTTTGCGGGATCGCTAGCGCAACGATAGACCCTGATCCAATCGACAGCGAATTGCGCGGGAAAGCTCTTGCCCGCAAGCCCTTTCGCGTTGTTTTCTTCGGAGAGCTTTCCGCCCACGGCCAGATTGGCCATGATGTAGAACGGCTGATCGAACGGGGCGGCCGGATTGCCGCGCGCGAGCGGCGACCCGGTGCTCCATTTGTCAGCCGGCACGGTGAGATGCACCCGGTCGTCCACCAGGAACCGGATCAGCCCTTCGCCCCATTCGACGGCATAGACGTGGAAACCATCCGACGGCAGCGCCAGATCGGGGAGCGCGTTGCGGTGATCGACAAAGCGGTTCTTGGGCGCGAGCTTGCCGAAATGCAGCGCACTGATGGTGCGGTTCTCGCCCTTGCCGCCCTCACACACTTTGCACTTGGCGCCGATATTGACCGCCTCGAGAATGTCGATCTCGCCTGAGAGCGGCCACGGGCCATAAATGTCGTGCGCGGGCATCATCCACACCGCCGGCCAGGTGCCCTGCCCCGGCGGAACCTTGGCGCGCACCTCGATCCGGCCATACCGCCACGCGTGAAGCCCGCGCGTGCGGACCTTGCCCGAGGTGTAGAATTGCAGGATGTCAGGATTGGGTGTCGCAGCAATCTCGGGCGGGCGCGCGGGGCCAGTGAAGCGCTCCTTGCGCGCCTTCAGCAGCAGCATTCCGCCTTCGACCGCGATATTCTCGGGCCTGTCGGTATAGCATTGGCGCTCGGCATTGCCCCCGCCCCAGCACGAGACTTCGGGTGCCCACTTGGTGCGGTCGAGGCTCTCGCCGTCGAACTCGTCAGACCACGCCAGCTCCCAGCCGGCCCCTTCGAGCGGGGCGAGCGGTTGCGGCGCTTCGTGTGTCGCACCGCCCAAAAGCAGCAGGGCTGCGGCCAGCGTTCCCGCTCGTCGCAGCCCTGCCATTGTCATGCTCTTGCGCGCGATCAGAAGTCGAAGCGCGCGAGGAAGGTGAAGCGGCGGTCGTTGCGGAAGGCCGAACGCTGCACCCGTGTGCCGTCAAAGTCGATCACCTGGCTGGTGCTGAACACCTCGTCGAGCAGGTTCACGCCCTGCACCCCGAACTTCAGACCGTCCTTCACCGTGATGAACACCGAGGCATCAAGCTGCCCGGTCGCCTCGCCCCAGATTGGCGAGAACGGGAAGATGTCGTCACGCGGAGTGATCAGGAAGTCCGAACGCCAGTTGTAGGCGGCACGGGCCGAGAGCCAGTCCTTCTCGTAGAACAGCGTCGCGTTGACGGTGTGCTCCGAGATGCCGGCCAGCGGCTGGGAAGCTGCGAACGGGCTCTGGTTGTTGCCGAGGTTGGTGTTGCGGAACTCGCTGCCGTCCACATAGGTGTAGGTCAGCTGCGTGCCGAACCCGCTGAGCAAGCCGGGCAGGAAGTCAAAGGTCTGCTGGTAGGCGACTTCGACGCCCTTGAGCAGGCCGTCCTGCTGGTTCGCCGGACCTGTCACCTCGACATCGAGCGCCGTGCCGCCCGGGCTGACGAAGTTCACAACAGTCGCACCGCGATCAACGATGCCCTTGATATCCTTCATGAAGCCGGACAGCGTCAGCGAGCCGACCTTATCGAAATACCATTCGATCGAGAGGTCGTAATTCCAGCTCTGGATCGGGAGCAGGTCGCGGTTGCCGGTGTTAAGTGCAAACAGCGCGCCGGTATCAAGCGTGCCGTTGGCCACAAGATTGCCGGTGTTGTCGCCGATGCCACCGCCGGAGCGGAACGCCGCCAGTTCGGGACGCGAAATGCCCTTCGAGACGGCAAAGCGGAACAACAGGCCGTTGCCGGTATCAAGCAGAGCGTTGAAGCTCGGCAGCCAGTTGTCGAAGGTGATTGTCCGATCGTCGAGCACGATTTCGCCGGTATGCGCTGCGGCGAATTCGGCCAGACGCGTGGGCGAGAGGCGGCAGAAGCCCGGAATCTGGCCCGGAGGCGCCCGGCCGCAGGATTCCGCCACTTCGGTGGTCTGCACGATCCCGTCGCCGTTACCGCCAGCGCCCGGATCATCGAAGAACGCACCGTTGGGGAAGCCGATCAGACCGGCCGCCTCAATCTGCGTCTCGACGTAGCGCAGGCCGAAGTTCCCGATCAGCTTCCAGCCGTTATCAAAGTCGGTGCCGTAATCCACGCGCGCGTAAGCGGCCTTGGTGGTTTCGGCGACCGTGCTGATTTCGGGGGTGCAGAACGGATCGCAGGCCACAACCTCGCCGGTGAGGGCGTTGTTGAAGGTGCGGTTCTGCACGCCGAAGAACGGGTTGGGCGTCTGAGAGAAGGTATTGATCGCCTGAGCCTGACGGGCAGAGTCGCCCGCCAGATATTCGCCGAGGAAATCATCCCCGCCGAAGAAGAACCCGCCACCCGGCAGCGGCGCAGGCGCATTGCCGCGCTGGAAGCCGTTGTCGAACGGGCTCGACAAGTTGGAGAAGGCCGGGAAATCATCGACGAAGGCGCCGCCCGCAATTGCGAATTCCTGGCCGGGCAGGCCGGTGAAGAAACGACCCGGCTGGAAGCCGCCCGTTGCCGCGCAGCCCGGTCCGGCGTTCCACGGCGCGCAGCCTGCACGCCCGGCCCACGGTGCCGAAAGGTTGCCCCAGGTGCTGAAGTTGGTGTCACGCGTGGTCTGATCGCGATCCGACCAGCGTGCGCCGAACTTCACCTGCTTGAAGAAGCCGTCTTCGCTGATGTCGTATTCGCCATCGAAGCGCAGGCTGTCGAGCTGGCCTTCGTTGCGGGCGATGCTGTCGAGCAGGAACCAGTAGAAGGTGTTCTGGCCCGAGGTGAAGTAATCAGCCGGCGCGCCCGGAGGCGCAAGGAACTGCACCTGCGGCACTTCGCCCGAGACGTCGAGATCGATATTCGCCCAGGTGCTCATCGTGCCGATGATCGAATCCTGCCGCAGATCGGACTCGATGTGCTGCACCTCGAAGTTCACCCGCAGGCGATCGGTGACGCTCCAGTCGATGTCGAGCGAAAGATCCTGCGTCATCGCGCGGGTTTCGCGCTCGAAGCGCAGCAGTTCGAGCGGGATGCCGCCGCGACCGAACGGGTTGGCGTAGGCATCGCCGATGCGCTGACTCAGGATGCCGCGGACAAACTGGCCGTTCTCGTCGAACTCCCAGGTGCTGCCTGCGGCCGGAACCGGGAACAGCGCGTCGTCATTCACCAGTGCGATCGCCGCGTTTTCCTTGGTGAAGAAACGCGTGTCGGACCGCAGCCATTCGGCGGTGACGAGGAAGCTGCGATCGGGGCTTTCGTACTGGACCACGCCCGAGATGGCCTCACGGTCACGCTCGAGATCGGTGGTGCGCACGCCCGCGCCCTTGGGCACAACCAGCGCGCCAGCCGGCGGGAAGTTGGTCTCGTCGAACAGCGGCGTGCCGCCCGAGATGCCGCCGCTACCGACCGGACGCACACGGAAGCACGATCCGGCGAGCGTTGCCGGGCGATAGCACGGGTCGGCAATCTGCGAGGCATCGGTGCGGCTGATCAGTTCCGACTTGGCATAGCCAAGCTGCACGCCGAGCGTACCGGCATCGGTTTCAAAGGTGGTCGAACCGAGCACGGAGAAGCCGGGCGACCATTCCTTGGCCAGATCGCCGATATTGGTTTCGAGCGTGCCCGAAAGATGGAACCCGCGCCGGTCGAGCGGCTTGCGGGTGACGAGGTTCACGGTCCCGGCGATCCCGCCTTCGACCATGTCGGCAGTGAGGTTCTTGAACACCTCGACCCGGCCAAGCAGCTCAGGCGAGACATCGTTGAAGTTGAGAACGGTGCCGCCATTGGCCGAGAAGATGTCGCGGCCATTGAGTTCCGAACGCACGAAGTTCAGGCCGCGCACGATCACGCCGGTGCCTTCAACCGAGAAGCGATCCGGATCGGAGGGCTTCTCAAAGCGGCCGATGTTCACGCCGGGCACGCGCTGCAGCGCCTCTGCGACCGAACGGTCAGGCAGCGCGCCGATGTCTTCAGCGGTGATCACATCAACAAAGGTGTCGGCGCCGCGCTTGATATTCTGCGCGGAGGAAAGCGCGGCGCGGAAGCCGGACACCACGATTTCGGGCTGGTTGGGATCGGCAGCGACCGCATCTTCAGCGGCCGGTTCTTCGGCCTCAGCGTCCTGCGCCATGGCGGGCGTGGCTGTCGCGATCGCGATGGCCGATGCAGTGCTCAGTGCGAACAGACGCCGACGCGGCGCAACGCTTGCGTATTTCATGATGTTTCAACCTCCCCTTGCCCCGTGACAGATTCGTGCCGGTCACTGGCGCTTGCAGGTGTATTCGTAGCGTATGTTGTTAGCGTTCTCAAGACTTGTAATCCGCGCTGCATATTGCATTCTGGCAACACTTCACCGGGCGGCAAAATCCCGGATCAGAGGCCCGCAAAGGCCCTTTTGGGACCGAGGAAAACATGACAATTCAACACATAATCATTGTCGGCGGCGGAACGGCCGGGTGGATGGCAGCGGCCGCGCTGTCGCGCCTCAAGGCTGGCCGGCCTGTGGAAATCACACTGATCGAATCCGAAGCGATCGGCACGGTCGGCGTGGGCGAAGCAACGATTCCGCCGTTTGTGGGCTTCAACCAGTTGATCGGGGTAGAAGAGCGCGAAATGCTCGCGGCCGTGGGCGGCACATTCAAGCTGGGCATCCAGTTCGAAAACTGGGGCAAGCTGGGCGACAGCTACATCCACCCCTTCGGCGCCTATGGCTATACGATGGGCGGGATCAGCTTCCACCATGTCTGGCACCGCATGGCGCAGGGCGGCGACAAGCGTCCGATCCAGGTGTTCAACCTCGAAACCATGGCCGCCTATTTCGGCAAGTTCGCGCGCACCGAGGATTTCAAGCGCGATGATCTGCCGCCGGTGAATTACGCCTATCACCTCGATGCCGGGCGCTATGCCGCCTTCCTGCGCCAGCTGGCCGAAGGGCGCGGCGTGGTGCGGCAGGAGGGCAAGGTGATCGACGTCGCGCTTGATGGCGAGACCGGCTTTGTCACAGGCGTCACTCTTGATGACGGACGGCAGCTGGCGGGCGATATGTTCATCGATTGCTCGGGCTTCCGCGGGCTGCTGATCGAACAGGCGCTGCAAACCGGCTATGACGACTGGAGCAATTACCTGCCCTGCAACCGCGCGGTCGCCCTGCCCTGCCAGCGCGACGACGGCAGCCCGCCCCCGCCCTTCACCCGCGCCACCGCGCATAGCGCAGGTTGGCAATGGCAGGTGCCGCTGCAGCACCGCAACGGCAACGGCCACGTCTATTGTTCAAGCTACATGGAAGACCAGCAGGCCCTCGACATCCTGCTCGGTAATATCGCGGGCAAGCCGCAGGCCGAGCCCAACTGGCTGCGCTTCGTAACAGGGCGGCGCAAGAAGTTCTGGAACAAGAATGTCGTCGCGCTCGGGCTGGCGGCGGGCTTCATGGAACCCCTCGAGTCCACCTCGATCCACCTGATCAACACCGGGATCGACAAGCTGCTCTCGCTGCTGTCGCTGGACGGGGTGACACAGGCGCAGGAGGATGCCTTCAATCGCCTGACGGGCCGCGAATATGCCCGCATCCGCGACTTCCTGATCCTGCATTACAACGCCACGCAGCGCACCGATTCCGACTTCTGGAACTATGTGCGCACCATGCCGGTGCCCGATACGCTCACCGAGAAGGTGGAGATCTTCCGAGCCAACGGCCAGATCTTCCGCGAGGAGGACGAACTGTTCACCGAGACCAGCTGGGCCGCGGTGATGATGGGGCAAGGCATCCAGATGGGCGGCCACAATGCGATGGCCGACGCGCTTGATCCGGCCACGACCCGCACCGAGGTGGACGAGATGGAGAAATCGATCCGCTACCTCGTGCAACATATGCCCGGGCATGGTGATTATTTGGCGCGCTATTGCCCAGCGCCGATGGCGGCCTGACAATCCGGGGCTAGGCTGCGGCCAGCCCCGCCAGCGCCCGGCCCGAAAGCCACGCGCCTTCTACCCGCGGGCTATGCAGCCAGTCGCCCGCAATCCCGAGGCCGAGCGCCGCGTCAAAACGCGCGCCCTCGCCCGAGAGCGCCTGTGGCAGCGCATAGAGCCAGCGATGCGCGTCGCAATGCAGCGGGGTGACAGGCGCACAACCGGTGGCCGAGAGGAAGTCGGCCAGCAGGATCGCGGCAACCTCGTCCTTAGGCCGGTCGACAAGCGCGCGGCTGCGGGCAGGACTGGCGTGGATCACCCACGCCTCGCCACCGCTGCGCCCCGGCTTGGCCGAATTGCGTGCAGCCCAGCTGACAGGGCCAGTTTCGCTGCGGTAGCAATCGCCGGCGATCGGCAGGGATTGCGCAAATCCGGCCATAACCGCCCAGCACGGTGCAGAGACGACCGCGCCTGCCAGCTGCGCCAGCGCCGGGGCGACGCCGGCAAGCAGCACCGCAGCCTGTTCCGCCGGAACCGCGACCAGCACGCGCGCTGCGGTGAAAACCGCCTCGCCAGCCGCGATCCGCCAGCACGCATCCGCGCGCGTGATCTGCTCGGCGCGGGTGTTCCAGCGCACGTCCAGCGCTTCGGCCATGGCGCGGATCGGGGCGTTCATGCCGGGCGTGCCGACCCATGCGTCATCACCCGCCGCCGGCCAGCGCGCCGCGACACCGGCGGCTTCCCATTGCGCAACAGCTTCGCTGAAGGCGGCATCGCGCGCGGTGAAATATTGCGCGCCGTGATCGAAGCTGACCTGCTCGCCCCCGATCTCCACCCGCCGCGCCGCCATGCGCCCGCCCGGGCCGCGGCCCTTGTCGAGCACAGTGACCCGCGCGCCATGATGCGCCAGTTGTGCGGCGCAGGCGAGCCCTGCCATCCCGGCCCCGATCACGAGAAAATCGCTGTTATGTCCGTCCATCCCGCGCCAACGCCCGAAGCCACGGGAGGTTTCGTCAGCGCAGGAGGTTTCAGGGCGCGCTGCGCGGCGGGCGGGCTTCGGCCAGCAGCAGCGAGAAGCGGTTCTCGCTATCGGTCCAGCGCGCGCGGGGTTCCCACCCGCCTGCCGCCAGCAGCATGTTGGCGGTGCGGCGGGTGAACTTGTGGCTGTTTTCGGTGTGGATGCTCTCGCCCGCAAGCATGGCGAAGCGCCGGCCGCTGACGGTGAAGCTGACATCGGCCCCGGCCACCAGATGCATCTCGATCCGCGCATAGGTGTCGTTCCAGCGCGCTTCGTGAGCGAACAGCTCTGCCGGAATATCGCCATCGAGCTCGCGGTTGATGCGGTGAATGAGGTTGCGGTTGAACCGCGCTGTCACCCCTGCGGCGTCGTCATAGGCCGCGATCAGCACATCGGTATCCTTGACCAGATCCATACCGATCAGCAGCAGCGCGCCCACACCGAGCGTCTCACGCATCGAGCGCAGCAGATCAGTCGCGGTGCGCGCGACCATGTTGCCGATGGTCGAGCCCGGGAAGAAGCCGAGCTTGGGCTGCCCCTCCACCGCGTCCGGCAGCTCCACCCGGCGCATGAAGTCAGCCTCGACGGGCCAGACCGGCAGGCCGGGAAACTTGGCCGCCAGATCAGCCGCCGCCGCGCGCAGGAAATCGCCTGCAATATCGAGCGGAACATAGGCCGCTGGCGCAATGGCCGAGAGCAGCAGCGGCGTTTTCACCGATGAGCCCGAGCCGAACTCGACCACTGCTCGCCCCGGCCCGATCAGCTGCGCAATCTCGCCCGCCCGCGCGCGCAGGATCTCGGTCTCGGCGCGGGTCGGGTAATATTCGGGCAGACGCGTGATATCCTCGAACAGCTGCGATCCGGCATCATCGTAGAACCAGCGCGCAGGGATCGCCTTTTGCTGTTCGGCGAGGCCAGCGAGCACATCGGCGCGAAACGCGAGATCGACGCCGCCTGCGTCACGTTCAACCAGTTCGAGACCCTTGGGGCTGTTCATCCGGCGATATCCTTGGCCAGCCTGAGGCCGGTGAATTGCCAGCGCTGATGGGGGTAGAAGAAATTGCGATAGGTGCTGCGCGAATGGCCGCGCACCGTGGCACAGCTGGCCCCGCGCAGCACCACCTGCCCGCTCATAAACTTGCCATTATATTCGCCCACCGCGCCCGCTGCGACACGGAAGCCGGGATAGGGCAGATAGGCCGAGCGGGTGAATTGCCATGCATCACCGAACATCCCTGCCCCGCCCTTCGGCAGCGGCGGCGCGGCACCATCAAGCTGGTTGCCGGCTGCCGGATCTTCGGCGGCCGCCATCACTTCCCATTCGAACTCGGTTGGCAGCCGGGCACCCGCCCAGGTGGCGTAGGCATCGGCCTCGAAATGCGAGATATGGGTGGCGGGCGCGTTGGGATCGCGGGTCTGCCAGCCCTGATGGGTGAAGTGCTGATTTTCGCGCCAGTAGAGCGGCGCAGTGATGCCCTCGCGCTGCACCCACGCCCAGCCATCCGCCAGCCACAGGCGCGGATTGGCATAGCCGCCGTCAGCGATGAAAGCGTCCCATTCGCCATTGGTCACCAACCGGTCTGCCAGGGCGAAGGGTTCAAGCCACACGCGGTGGCGCGGGCCTTCGTTGTCGAAGGTGAAACCTGCCCCGTCATGCCCCACCAGCGCGATCCCGCCGGGGTGCGCGTGCCAGCCAAGCGGTGCGGCAGCAGCCTGCGCGGCGGGCGCTGAGCCTGCCCACATCGCCGGGCCGAGCGGGTTGCAGAACAGCGCGTGCTTGATGTCGGTCAGCAGCAATTCGATGTGCTGCTGTTCGTGCGCCACACCCAAGGCAATCAGCCCCGCCAGCGCCGGATCATCCAGCAGCGGAATCATGGCCGCATTCACCACCGCGCGCCATTCCAGCACCTCGGCCAGCGCCGGGCGCGACAGCATCCCGCGGGCAAAGCGGCTGATGCGCGGCCCTTCGGCTTCGTAATAGGAATTGAACAGGAACGGCCAATCTTCGCAGTGAAGACGATAGCCCGGCACGTGGTCGCGCAGCAGGAAGGTTTCCCAGAACCACGTGGTGTGCGCCAGATGCCACTTGGCTGGCGAGGCATCCTCCATCGACTGGAGGCTTGCATCCGCATCGCTGAGCGGCGCCGCCAACGCCTCGCTGAGCGCGCGGGTGGCGTGGAATTGCGCGGCGAGCGAGGCAGCTGCTGGCGCGCCGGCCGTTCCGATGGGCTCGCTTCGGGGCACGCGCGTCTCCTTCCTGCCGACTGTGAACCGGGCATTCGCCTCATGCCCGAGCGCCGTTACACACCCAAGACGCAAGGCCGCCGTCAGGCTATCGGAAAATCATCACGCCAATCAAGTTTTTACCAGCCAAGCGGCGGCTGCATCACGCAGCGTCGGCGCTGATCTCGGCCTCGCGCCCGCCGCCTGCCGCCTCGTTGAGCATTTCGGCCACGAGGAACGCCAGTTCGAGCGATTGTTCGGCATTGAGGCGCGGGTCGCAGTGCGTGTGATAGCGGTCGCCCAAGCGTTCCTCGGTGATCGCCACCGCACCGCCAACGCACTCGGTCACATCCTGACCGGTCATCTCGATATGGATGCCGCCGGGATGCGTGCCTTCGGCGCGGTGAACAGCGAAGTAGCCCTTCACCTCGCGCAGGATACGGTCGAACGGGCGCGTCTTGAAGCCGGTGTCGGACTTCACGACATTGCCGTGCATCGGATCGCAGCTCCACACCACCGAGTGCCCTTCGCGCTCGACGGCGCGGACAAGCCGGGGCAGCCCGTCCTCGACCTTGTCGTGGCCGAAGCGGCTGATCAGCGTCATGCGCCCGGCTTCGCGCTGCGGGTTCAATTCATCGAGCAGGCGGATGAGCGCATCCGGTTCAAGGCTTGGCCCGCACTTCATGCCGAGCGGATTGCCGATCCCGCGCGCAAATTCGATATGCGCCGAGCCGGGGAAGCGCGTCCGATCGCCGATCCACAGCATATGCGCCGAGGTCGCGTACCAGTCGCCGGTGAGCGAATCCTGCCGCGCCATCGCCTGTTCGTAAGGCAGCAGCAGCGCCTCGTGGCTGGTGTAGAAGCTGGTGCCCTTCAATTGCGGCACGGTGCCGGGATCGACACCGCAGGCTTCCATGAAATCGAGCGCCTCGCCAATCCGGTCGGCCATCTCGCTGAACTTCACCGTCCACGGGGTGCGTCCCATGAAATCGAGCGTCCACTGGTGGACCTGCCGCAAGTTGGCATAGCCGCCGCCCGCAAAGGCGCGCAGCAGGTTGAGCGTGGCGGCCGCCTGCGAATAGGCCTTCACCATGCGGGCCGGATCATTGCGGCGCGACACCGGGTCGAATTCGATCCCGTTGATGTTGTCGCCAAGGTAGCTCGGCAGCGTGACGCCATCGATCGTCTCGGTCGGCGAGGAGCGCGGCTTGGCGAACTGGCCTGCCATGCGCCCCACCTTCACCACCGGGCGCTTGCTGGCGAAGGTCATCACCACCGCCATCTGCAGGATCGCGCGGAAGGTATCGCGGATGTTGTTGGGGTGAAACTCGGCAAAGCTTTCTGCGCAGTCCCCGCCCTGCAACAGGAAGCCATGGCCGCCCGCGACCTGCGCCAGATCGGCCTTCAGCGCCCGCGCCTCGCCGGCAAACACCAGCGGCGGATAGGACGACAGGGTCGTCTCCGCTTCGGCCAGTTCAGCGGCGTCCTCGTAATGCGGGAGGTGCCGCGCTTCGTGAGCCTTCCAGCTGTCCGGGGTCCAGGTCTTGGGCACGTTCATACTCTTTCGTTTGGTCGCGCAGTTCGGCAGGCGCGGGGGCGCGCGCTACCCGAGGCGGGTTTCAATTGTAAAGCGACAATGCCCTGCGCGACAACTTTATTTCCCGCGCAGTCTGAGCGGACGTGCCGATCAGCGGCCTGCCGCCTCGCGTGCCGCCCGCGCGCCGGCCGCACCGCCAGTGGGCGCTTCGGCCAGCGTCTGGCCTTCGGGGATGATCGCCAGCTTGAAGGGCACGCCCTTGGCAAAGTAGCGATCGGCGAGGAACTGCATCACCTGCGGGCTGGTCTGCGAGTAATCCGCCAGCAGCGTGCGCAGCAGGGCCACCCGCTGCGGATCGAAGCTCGCGCCTTCGAGATTGTAGAGCCAGAACTGGTTGCCGGTCGAGGCGCGGCGGATCAGCTGGGCGAGCGGCTCGGTGACGCGGGCGAGCTCGTCGGCGGTCGGCGGATTGGCGGCGAGATCCTTGGCAATCCGGTCCGCCTCGGCGAAGAACACCGGCACGAATTCGGGCTCCAGCTGGGCGAGCGCGGTGATGCGTCCGCCGGTCGAGAGATCCTCGGGCCACTTGGAGAACACCTGCGGCGAATAGCTGGCACCGGCGCGTTCGCGCAGGGCTTCGAGCAGGCGGTTGTTGAACAGCTGGGTGAGGATTTCGATCTGGCGGCTTTCGCGCAAGCTCGCCACGCCCCCGCCGCTCGGCCAGGCGACCACGGCGGCGGCCTGATTGGGATCGCCGCGATGGGTGATGATCGAAGGTTTGTCGGCGCCCGCAGCAAAGGCGGGCACCCGCGCGGCGACATCGGCCGCAATCGCCTCGCGCGGCGGCAGCGCGCCGAAGGTGAGGCGCAATTGCTCGATGATTGCAGCGGAATCGAATTCGCCAAACACCAGCACTTCGATCGGGCCCTGCTTCAGCAGCGGCTCCCACACCTTGCGGAAGCCTTCGGGCGTGACGCCCTGCAGGGCCGCCGGATCGGGGGTGGCAAAGCGCGGGTCGTTGTTCGTGACGAGGAATTCCAGATCGCGGTTCAGCACGCCGCCGGGGCTGGTCGAATAGGTGTTATAGGCCAGCTCTGACGCTGCCTTGGCGCGGATCACCGGATCGGCATCCCAGCGCGGCATCCCGAGCTTGGCGGCGAACAGGTAAAGCTGATCGGCCACGTCGTCCGAACGTGTCTGCGCGGTCAGCGTGAACACCGCATCATCGATGGCGAAGTCGAAGCCGAGCTTACGGCCCGTTGCCAGCCGGTCGATTTCGTTCTGGCCGAGTTCGCCAAGGCCCGAGCCGACCAGTGCCGCCTCGCCCAAGGCGGCATAGACTGCGCTGTCCTTGTCAAAGGCGCGGTAGCCTGCGCCAAAGCGCACCCGCACCGTCACGCGGCCGGGTTCGGCATCATTGGCCCACACCAGCGCCTTGACCCCGTTGGCAAAGTCGACCTGCTCGATCTCGAGCACGCCGAGCGGCTTCTGGGCGGTGATTGCGCCCGGCGCGCCCACCGGCGGCAGATCGGCAAAGGAAATGCTCGCCGCCGCCAGCCGCGCGCTGCCATCGGCGGTAACCGCGCGGGTCAGAGCCAGTTGGAGCGCGCCGGCATCGGCCTCGCCCGCTTCGGGGGTGACATAGACCGAGCGCGTCACCGTGCCTTCAAACAGGCCCTGCGTGCGCGCCAGCACTTCGGCCGGGGTCATGCGTGCCTTCATCCCGCGGAACACGTTCAGCACCACCTCGGACGCGGCGACCGTCTCACGGATGTCGACCGCGTTGACGAGATTATTGGCAAGGTTCGAGCCCGACTGGACGCTTTCCTGTTCGACCTCGTTGGCGAACACCACGTCGAATTCGGCAGCTTCGCGGTCGATCTCCTCCTGCGTCGGCGGATTGACCAGCGCGTCCGCAATCACGCTGCGCACATCGGCAAGCGCGGCCTGCCAGTCATTGGTGAGCGGCGCGAAGGTGACGAAGGTCGCATCGGTCGAACGCGAAATGTCGTCCTGCTGCACCTGCGCGTAAAGGAAGCTGCCGCCGCCGCGCGCGCGCGATTCCAGCCGGCGGTTGATGATCGCCTGCGCGATCGCATCGAGCAGCAGGCCTTCATTATAAACGATGGTATCGGTGACGGGCCGCCACGGACGCATCACTGCATAGGTGAGGCTGCGCGGCAGATCGGGCTCGACCCCGACCGCAAGTTCGCCAATCGGCGCGGGGATTCCGTCGCTCGGAGCCGCACCCGCAGGTGCAACCGGATCGCCGAAATCGGGCGCCACGCCCGGCTTGCCGGTGCCCTTCCAGTCGCCGAACCATTGTTCGACCAACCCTGCCAGCACCAGCGGATCGGCATCACCGGCAACCACAATGGTGGTGTTTTCAGGGCGATACCAGCGATCATAGAAGGCCTTCACACCCTTGCCATCGGCGGCCTTGAGCGTCTCGTCGGTGCCGATCGGGTTGCGGACGGACAGGCGCTGCCCTGCAAAGAAGGTCTGACGGGTGAGATCGGCCATGCGTTGGCCCGCCCCGCCCCGCTCGCGTTTTTCGGCCAGCACGATCGGGCGTTCCGCGCCGACATTGACATCATTGAGCACGGGCGCGCGCACCATGCCCGAAAGCAGTTTGAAGCTCTCCGCCAG
Organism: Erythrobacter sp.; assembly: GCA_023653115.1. Lineage (GTDB taxonomy): Bacteria > Pseudomonadota > Alphaproteobacteria > Sphingomonadales > Sphingomonadaceae > Erythrobacter. Next base: position 174,683 of record JAMNXO010000001.1, on the reverse strand, counting down.
CTTGGCATCGCTGATATCGGGAATGTCGAGTTTGTAGACCGTATGGGTCGGGGTGGTTTCGGCATTGGCATCGCTGCCGAAGGTCGCCCCGAGCCGCTGCCACGCGGCAATCGCCTCGCCCTGCCCGAGATATTTGCTCTCGCGGAACAACAGGTGCTCAAGCAGGTGGGCAAAGCCCTGTTCGCTATCGGTCTCGTGCAGCGATCCGGCATCGACCCGCACCCGGATCGAAATCTGCCGCGGCGGCACGCCGTTGTTGCGCACGGCATAGCGCAACCCGTTCTTCATCTCGCCGAACAGCCACTTTTCATCGGGCGGAACGTCCGAGCCGCGATACAGCCATGGCACGGTGCCGTCGGTCTGCAAGGCCTTGGGCGCCGGGACTGCGGGCGTGGCCGGAGCCCTCTGCACGGGCGCCGCCGGAGCCTGCTGCGCAAGCAGCGGCTGGACCAGCGCAAACGGGGCAAGCAGAAGGGCGAGAGCGCGAACTGCGCGGGGGAGCGACGTCATGGCCGGACTTATAGGCCGCTCATCCCTGAAGAGATAGTGAATGGTTTTCGCAGCCATTGCCCGCTTGTCCTCGGGCTTGCCGCCCCCTAGATTGGGGCAATGTTCATCGAAACCGAAACCACCCCCAATCCGTCCGCGCTCAAGTTCCTGCCGGGCATGACCGTCATGGCCGCAGGCTCCCGCGAATTCGCGACCCCCGAAGCGGCCGAGGCCAGCCCGCTGGCGCAGGCGATCTTCGATACCGGCGAGGTGGTGAACGTGTTTTTCGGCGCCGATTTCGTCAGCGTCACCGCCGCGCCGGGCGCTGACTGGAGCGCGCTGAGGCCGCAGGTGATCGCTATCCTGCTCGATCATTTCGTCTCCGAAGCCCCGCTGTTCACTCCCGCCACCGCTGGCGGCATCGCCGTCCCCCCGCCTGAAGACGAAGCGGTGGTGGAAGAACGGCCCGAGGACGCCGAGATCATCGCGGCCATCAACGAATTGCTCGAAACCCGCGTGCGCCCGGCTGTCGCGGGTGACGGCGGCGATATCGCCTATCGCGGTTTCCGCGACGGGGTGGTGTATCTCACGCTGCAAGGCTCCTGCTCGGGCTGTCCGTCGAGCACTGCGACGCTCAAGCACGGCATCGAAGGCCTGCTCAAGCACTACGTACCCGAAGTCACCGAAGTGCGCGCCGCCTGATCATGCAGTTTCACGATCACGCGCTGTCTGCCGAAGCGCTCGCCCAGCTGTTCAACGAAGCGCGCAGCTATAATGGCTGGCTCGATAAGCCGGTGTCGGACGAACAGCTGCATGCGATCTGGGATCTGATGAAGATGGCGCCGACGTCTGCCAATATGCAGCCGGCGCGGATCGTCTGGGTCAAATCGGATGAGGCCAAGGCCAAGCTCGCGGCCTGCGTGATGGAGGGCAACCGCGCCAAGGTGCTCGCCGCCCCCGTCACCGCCGTTATCGGCTATGACATCGATTTCCACGAGGAACTGCCCTGGCTGTTCCCGCACACCGACGCCAAGAGCTGGTTTGAAGGCAATGAGGCCGGCCGCGAGGAAGGGGCCTTCCGCAACTCCTCGCTGCAAGGGGCTTATCTTATGCTCGCCGCGCGCGCGCTGGGGCTGGATTGCGGGCCGATGTCGGGGTTTGATCCGGCTGGCGTGAACGCGGCCTTCTTCGCTGAGGAACCGCGCTACCGGGTCAATTTCATCTGCTCGGTGGGATATGGCGATCCCGCCAGTATCTTCGAGCGCTCCCCGCGCCCCGAATTCGCAACCTTCAACCGCATCGCCTGAGCCGCATCTCGCGCTTGCGCAGGCGGACGGGCTGAGGCATCGCGCCTGATAATGCGCGTGCTTGCTATCGAAACCGCCTCCGAGGCGTGTTCTGTCGCCCTGTTCGAGGGCGATGCGCTGCTCGCGCGCGATCACCGCGTGCTCGGGCGTGGCCATGCCGAGGCGTTAGTGCCGATGATCGGCGCCTTGCCGGACAAGGGCCGCGCCGCGCGCATTCTCGTCAGCCTCGGCCCCGGCAGCTTCACCGGCGTGCGCATCGGCCTTGCCACCGCGCGCGCGCTCGGCTTTGCCTGGGGGGCAGATGTGCTGGGCTATCCGACGCTCGCGCTGATTGCCGCGCAGGCGCAGGCCCCGGCGTTCAACGGGCATCCCGGAAAAGCCCTCACCGTGTGCGTCAATGGCGGGCATGGCGAATGGTTCGTGCAGGATTTCGGCCCTGATGGCCTGCCCGAAACGAAGGCGCTTTCGCTGACGCCGGCCGCAGCGAGGGGCGACATCCATTACTCCTACGCTGCGGGAAATCGCGCGGCGGCGCTGCTTGAATTCGACGGTGCGGGGATGGTGGCGCTCGACATCCTGCCCGATGCTTGCGCTGTGCCGCTGCTCAATCCGGCGCTGCTCACCGCCGACCTCGCCCCGATCTATGGCCGCGGGGCCGATGCGACGCCGATGTCGAAGCCGATAGATCGCCCGCTGCCATGACGCCCTGCCCGCATCTGCTTGACCGGATCATGGCGGTGATGGAGGCCGCCTTCGATCCGGCTTACGGCGAGGCGTGGAACCGCCGGCAGGTGGCCGATGCGCTCACCCTGTCCAGCACCCATGCGCTGGTGGTCGATGGCGAGGGCCAACCGATTGCCGAAGGCAATGCAAGCGGCCGCGCTCCGGCCGGCTTCGTGCTCAGCCGCCACGTGCTCGATGAAGAGGAATTGCTGCTGATCGCGGTCGTCCCCGAGGCGCGTCGCCGCGGGATCGGCGCGATCCTGATCGGCCAGCTGTTCGCCGCTGCCGGTGCCCGCGGCATCACGCGCATCTATCTGGAAATGCGGCGCGGCAACCCCGCGCTTGGCCTGTATCAACGGCTTGGTTTCGAACCGATTGGCGAACGCCCCAACTATTACCGCATGGCCAATGGCGAGCGTATCGACGCGATTACTTTTGGCCGCTCGATTTGATTGCTAATTATGCATGACTGCGCTGCCTTAAGTATTGGCAGAAAGTTGCAATTCATGCGTTCCTCCGTCATGGGCGGTTCATCGGAAATATCCGAGTTTACCTGAGGGATTCGCGCAAGACATGGAAATCGAAATGAAAGAAACGCTTATCACGCTGACCAGCGATATTGTTGCAGCGCACGTCAGCAACAATGATGTCGCGGTAACCGATCTGCCTAGCCTGATCACCAATGTGTATCACGCGCTGGCGAACCTTGGCGAAACGCCGGTGGTGGAAGAAGCCAAGCCGCAGCCTGCTGTCGCGATCCGCAATTCGATCAAGCCCGATTACATCGTGTGCCTTGAAGACGGCAAGAAACTGAAGATGCTCAAGCGTTATCTTCGGACCAACTTCAACATGTCGCCCGAGGAATACCGCGCACGTTGGGGCCTGGCGGCCGATTACCCGATGGTTGCCCCCAATTACGCTGAAAAGCGCCGCGATCTGGCCAAGAAGATCGGCCTCGGCCGCAAGCCGGGCACCACGGTCGCCAAGACCCGTCGCACCAAGAAGCCGGCCTGATCGCCGGTCATGCCGCCCCTGTTGAGAGGGCGGGATGCCAGCTTGAGCAAGCAGCCCCGTCCCTATAAGGGTGGGGCTGCTTTGCTATGCACCGGCTGCTTTCCCTTCGGATAGGCGCCCTATGGCGATGGAGCTGTCATTGAGCCAGAAGATCGATCTTGAGCAACTATGCGCCGAAAAGGGCCTGCGCATCACCGAACAGCGCCGGGTGATCGCCAAGGTGCTTTCGGAGAGCGACGATCATCCCGATGTCGAACTGCTCCACGCGCGCGCCTCTGCGGTCGATTCCAAGATCTCGATCGCAACGGTCTATCGCACCGTCCGCCTGTTCGAAGAAGCCGGTATCCTCGATCGCCACGATTTCGGCGATGGCCGCTCGCGCTATGAACCCGTGCCCGAAGCGCACCACGATCACCTGATCGATGTCGAAACCGGCAAGGTGGTCGAATTCGTCGATCCCGAAGTCGAGGCGCTGCAACGCCAGATTGCCGAGCGGCTGGGCTATCGCCTCGTCGATCACCGCATGGAACTCTACGGCGTGCGGCTCTCGCGCGATGACTGAGACACCCGGCGGGGGCGCGCTGCCGCCCGCTGATCAGGCCGACTGGGCGCTGCGCCAGGCCGCAGCACGCGGCGAGATCACGCCGGTCTCTCCAATGGGCTGGCTACGCCTCACCGCCCGCGCGCTGGCGCTGGTCACGCTGATCGCGGTGTTCGTGCCGCTGCACTATCTCTACCGCGTGGTGGCCTATGGCTCGCCCTTCCCGATGCTCTTCCTGCGCTACGCCGCGCGGGTGTGCGGGGCGCGGGTCGAGGTGAACGGCACGCATCTGCGGCGCGATGTGTTCTATGTCGCCAATCACATTTCGTGGGTCGATATCCTTGCGCTGGCCGGCGCGAGCGGCACGGCCTTCGTCGCCAAGGCGGAGCTTGAGGCCTCGCCGGTGGTCGGCTGGCTCGCCAGCCTCAACCGCACGGTGTTCGTCAAGCGCGAGCACCGCATGGGCGTGGCCGAGCAGATCAATGCCTTGAAAGAGGCGCTGGTTGATAACTGGTCGGTGACAGTCTTCCCCGAAGGCACCACCACCGACGGGCAATCGCTGCTGCCGTTCAAGACCTCGATGCTCTCCGTGCTCGAACCGCCGCCGCCCGGCGTGCTGGTGCAGCCAGTGGTGCTCGATTACGGGCCGGTGGCGGAATGGATCGGCTGGATCGGCGAGGAAGGCGGGCTCAACAACGCCAAGCGGGTGTTGTCGCGCAAGGGCACCTTCCGGCTGCGCCTCAATTACCTCGAGCCGTTTTCGCCGGAGGATTTCCGCGGGCGCAAGGCGATCAGCAACGAGGCCCGCCGTCGGATCGAGGAAGCGCTGGTGGAGATCCTCGGCCGCCCGCTTCGTCCTTTTGCGCACACGGTGGCTCCAGTGCGCTACGAGCCGAAGACCGAAGCGGCCGATTAAAGCCCCGCGCGCACCAGCCAATCGTGGAAAATCCGCACCGGGCGGCTTTCCAGCGACACCGGCTTGCACACGAACCAGTAGCTATAGGGGCTCTCCACCGGCGCGCCGGGAAGGTTGATCAGGCGGTTATCATTGGCGCGGCGCAGGTGATCATCATGCATGATCGCAATGCCGAGGCCCTGCGCGGCAGCTTCGAGCATCAGTGCGCCCGAATCATAGTGGTCGATCGCCGCCGGATCCATCGTGTCGAGCGCGTTGGCTTTCTTCCACGCGACAAAGCTTTCGGGCAGTTCGTTGTGGATCAGGAAGGTCTGCTTGGCCATCGCCTCAGGGGTGATGTCGGGGCCGATGTTGCGCGCGACCTCCTTGCTGCAGATCGCGTGGACGAGATTGTGATCAAGCCGCACCGCGTGCAGTCCGCTGGCCGGCCCGCGTGACAGGATGATCGCGGCGTCGAGCGTGTCACCCACCCGGTCTTCCAGATGCGGCGCGGTGTCGATGTCGATATGCAGCAGCGGATGGCGCTTGCGCAGCTCGCCCAGCCGCGGGAACAGGCGCTGGCTGCCGAACATCGGCAGCACGCCAAGGCGCAGGCGCAGCAGCGCGATATTGTCGGACTGGCTCTCCACCGCGCGAGCGAGCGCTTCCATATGCGGGTTCACCGCCTCGTAGAACGCCTGGCCTTCATCGGTCAGCTGCATCGACTGGCGCGCGCGGGTGAACAGCTTCTTGCCGACGAATTCTTCCAGATTGCTGATCCGTCGCGACAAGGCCGAGGGGCTGAGACCGATTTCCTCTGCTGCCGCCCGGGCCGAGCCCAGACGAACCGTGCGCATGAAGGCTTCAAGCGCGCGCAGTGGGGGCAGTCTACGTGCAGGCATCGGTTATCTCCTTGTTGGGGGAGATACGCCTGAACCGCCGTTCGGATGCAAAAAATCGAAGAAAATTTGCGTGGAATGCGGAAAAGTTGCGCCTACTGCACGTCCGCACTGGTCAGCGGCGGGTGGAGCCGCAGGCGGGTGACGTGGGTTTCGTCACCTGCTGTCACTTCAATCCGCCAACCGCTCGAGTGTTCCAGCACCGTGCCCACCGGGGGCACCGCCTCGGCCAGAACAAAGGCCAGGCCGCCGAGCGTATCAACCGCCTCCTCGACTTCGGCAAGGCGCGGATCGACCAGCTTGGCGACATCGTCGAGCTCGGCGCGCGCGTCGCAGTCCCACATCCCTTCGCCGATCGGCACGATCAGCGCTTGCGGCGCATCATCGTGTTCGTCCTCGATCTCGCCGACGATTTCCTCGACCAGATCCTCGATGGTGATGAGCCCGTCGGTGCCCGAGAATTCGTCGACCACGATGGCAAGGTGCACCCGCTTGGCGCGCATATCGGCGAGCACATCGAGCGCCCCGCGCGCCTGCGGCACATAGAGCGGCTGGCGCAGCAGCGTTGTCCAGTCCTCGGGCGGCGGCGTGCCGTTGGCGAGGAAGCCAAACACGTCCTTGATGTGGATCATCCCGATCACATCATCGAGCGTCTCGCGGTAGACCGGCATACGCGAATGGCCATGCTCGGAAAACGCCGCGACCAGCTCGGCCCAGGTAATCGCCGCATCGACCGCAATGATCTCGCCGCGCGGCACCGCGACGTCATCGGCGTCGTGTTCGGAAAAGTGGAGCAGGTTGCGCAGCATCTGCCGTTCGGCCCGCGACAGGTCGCCGCGCGCACTGCTGCTGTCCTCGGATGCGGCCGAGCCGTTTTCATCCTCGTGCTCGTCGATTGCTTCTTCGAGCTGCTCGCGGAGCGAGCGCGCCCCTTCGAGCCGCAGGATCTTGCGCAAGACAGGCCAGAGCCCGCTGCTACTGTCCGCGTCTCCCGGTTGAGGCGCGGAAGGATGGGAATCGGCCATGGCCTTCGAAACAGCTCCTTGTGGTTTCAAGCGCCATATGGGTCAGCGATGCCCAGTTTTGCAAGTATCGCTGTCTCCAACGCCTCCATTTGCTCTGCCTGTGCGTCCGAATCGACATGATCGTGGCCTGCAAGATGGAGCAGGCCGTGGACGATCAGGTGCGCGGCGTGGTGATCGAGGCTCACGCCTTTCTCCCCCGCCTCGCGCGCGCAGGTGGCATAGGCGAGCGCAATATCGCCGAGCATGACGGGCGGGCCTTCTGGCCCGAGGGCTTCGAGTTCCGCACGTTCAAGCATCGGGAAACTGAGCACATTGGTCGGCTTGTCCCGGTCGCGCCATTCGCGGTTGAGCGTGTGAACCTCGGCATCCGAGGTGAACAGCAGGCTGGCGATGAGACGCGGGTTGGCAAGCAGCGGCTCACCCTCGCCCGCAGCTTGCGCGGCGCGCTCCGCCAAAGCGTCCCAGTCGCCTTCCGGCCAATCCTCGATGTCGATATCCAGCTGCATTGCCCGGCCCTTAGCGCGGATTGTGCCGACAAGGAACAATGCGAAAGAAGGGGTGTTATCGCAGCTTGCGGCACTGCTCGTCACTGGATAACGCCCCGCCATGCCCAATGCCGACAATGCTGTTGCCCGCCGATCCGAGCTATCCGATCTCATCGAGAGGGTTGCGAAAGGTGACCGCAAAGCCCTTGAATCGGTTTATGATCGCACCTCTGCCAAGCTTTACGGAGTGTGCCTGCGCATCGCCCGGGATCGGGATGCCGCAGACGATATCCTGCAGGATGTTTATCTGAAGGTCTGGAACCGCGCCGGTCGTTTTGACCGGGAGCGGGCGAGCCCGATCACGTGGCTATGCGCCGTGGCCCGGAATGCGGCCATCGACTGGGTTCGAAAACACGGCGCACCCACAGCGCCTCCCATCGAACTGTCAGCCACGCCCGATGCCGGTGTTGACTCCGCCATGGAAGCAATGCTGGAAGACGAGGGCCGCGCGCAGATTTTTTCCTGCCTCGAAGCGCTGCCAGCCAACCACCAACGGGCAATTCGACTGGCATTCTTCGACGGCTCCAGCCATTCGGAACTTGCAAGCATCATGCAAGTCCCGCTTGGAACGATGAAGAGCTGGATACGCAGAGGCTTGCTGCAATTGCGGGGGTGTCTCCAAGGTGAATAGCAAACTCACGCCCGAACTGGCCGCAATGGCAGCCGAGCTCGCGCTGGGCGTCCTCGAAGGGGATGAACGGGCCGAAGCCATGCGGCATTCGCTGTCCAATCCGGCCTTTGCCGCAATGGTGAGGACGTGGCAGGATCGCCTTGATCCGCTGGGCGAAGGTTTTGCGGAGGCTCCGCCCCCGAACCTGTGGCCGGCGATCGAGGCCCGGCTGGATGCTCAGCCGCAAACCGATGCCATCAGAAAGATCCGGTTCTGGCGCAACACCGCGGCACTCACGAGCGCGCTTGCCGCAAGTCTGGCGGCATTTGTGATCGTGAGCCCGCTCATGGCACCCGAACCCGTCGTTCAGCAGAGCCAGGCGACGATTGCGCAATTATCCGGGCAAGACGGGACCTTGCTGGCCGCCAATCTCGATCCCAACACCAAGGCGATCAACATTCGTGCGGTGACATTGCCCGAAACCACTCTGGTGCCTGAGCTGTGGATCATCCCCGGCGACGGCGTGCCGCGCTCGCTGGGTATCTTCAGGCCCGATCGCACCACGCAGATTGTTGTGCCGGCATCCTTGAGCCCGCTGCTGGTCGACGGGGCAATTTTGGCCGTTTCGCTGGAGCTGGCCGATGGTGCGCCGCATAAGGCGCCCAGCAGCACGCCGATCGCGACAGGAAAAATTTCGACCATCTGAACCTGCCTGCATCTGATCGATTTTCCATCATCGTATCTTCAAGACGAGCGGTCTGGATAACCTTGCCGGGATCCACCGCTGCTATGCGCGCGCCTGATGATCGCGACCCGGGCACCGCTCCGGGCTGGATCGGGGCGCGCGCGCAGCAGCGATTATCATAACATACGGCATTCTCCCGGCCCCCTCGTGGATGATGAGTGAATTGGTATTTGCCGGAGAATTTTGATGAGAACTTTTGCAGTAGCCACCGCCGCGGCGGTCATGATTGCCACCCCAGCGCAGGCTGACGATGAATTCGACGGCGTCTATGCGGGCGTGTCGATCGGCTATGATTTTCAGGCAGGTGACGCCGAAGAAACGATCACCTTTGATCGCGGCTCGAACGGCAGCTTTGGCGAAACCGTGACGACCGCCGCAGGGGCCAATGCCTTCTCGCCCGGCTTTTGTGGCGGCGAAGCAACGTCGACGGCCAACACCAACTGCACGCCCGATTCCGACGGCATGACCTATCACGCCCGGCTCGGGTATGATTCGCAGATGGGCAAGTTCGTCCTCGGTGTGGTCGGCGAAATCGGCACGGCCGATGTCCGCGACAGTGTCTCGGCGTTCAGCACGACCCCGGCGTTCTACTACATGGAACGCAACGTCGATTACAACGCGGCGCTGCGCCTGCGGGCCGGGTTCACGCCCGCCAAGAACACCCTGCTATACGCCACGGGCGGTGTTGCCTATGCCAAGCTCGACCAGTCGTTCGAAACCAGCAACACGGCCAACGCCTTCGAAGTGATCGCTGATGACAGCGCGTGGGGCTACCAGCTCGGCGCCGGTCTGGAGCAGAAGATCGGCGACAACTTCTCGGTTGGCCTCGAGTATCTCTACACGTCCTACAACGACGACAAGACGCTGATCCGCGTGACCCAGGGCACTGCGCCGGCCACCAATCCGTTTGTCCTTGCAGGCGGCGTGGACTTCCTGCGCGCGAACGACGATTTCAACCTGCAATCGGTGAAGGTCGTCGCGTCCTACCGCTTCTGACACTGTGGCTGCACGGGAGCGAATGCCTTTCGCTCCCGTGCGATCACTCCGACTTTATCTCGCTTCAGTTGCAGCAGGGCATCTGCTGTCCGCAGACTGCGCTCCCTCGCCCCTACGCCCCCTCGCCTTCGCCGTTGCCCTCATAGGCCTCGACGATCCGGCCCACGATCGGGTGACGCACCACGTCGGCGGCGGTGAAGCGGATCGTGCCGAAGCCTTCGACGCCTTCGAGCCGCTCGACCGCATCATTGAGCCCGCTCATGCGCGGACCACCGGGGATGTCGACCTGCCGCGGATCGCCGCAGATCACCATCCGGCTGTTCTGGCCAAAGCGGGTGAGGAACATCTTCATCTGTTCGCGCGTGGTGTTCTGCGCTTCGTCGAGGATGATGAAGCTGTCGGCCAGCGTGCGCCCGCGCATGAAGGCGATCGGCGCAATCTCGATCTCGCCATTGGCCAGCCGCCGCTCGACCTGTTCGGGCGGCATACAGTCGTTCAAGGCATCGTAGAGCGGGCGCAGATAGGGATCGACCTTTTCCTTCATGTCGCCGGGCAGGAAGCCGAGCTTCTCCCCAGCCTCCACCGCCGGTCGCGAAAGGATCAGACGCTGCACAGAGCCGGTGATCAGCTGGCTGACCGCCTGCGCCACCGCAATATAGGTCTTGCCGGTGCCTGCCGGGCCGAGAGCGAAGATGATATCCTCTTTGGCCAGCGCGCGCATATAATCGATCTGCGTGGCCGAGCGCGGCACGATAGTTTTCTTGCGCGTGCGGATCATGATCGGCGGGGCATCCGCCTCGCCCGAGATGATCCCTTCGAGCGTCGGTTCGGACGACATCGCAATCAGCGATTCAATTGCGCCGCTATCCAGCGCCTCGCCGCGCGCGAGCCGGTCATACATCGTTTTGAGTGTTTCGCGGGCGCGGGCGACGTCATCCTCCGGCCCTTCGATCACCACCTGATGCCCCCGGGCGTGGATGAACACACCGAGGCGGTTTTCGACCTGCACCAGATTGGAATCGAACTGGCCAAACAGCGGGCCGAGCAGCGACTGGTTTTCAAAGGTCAGGTCAACACGCGCGCGGCGGGGTGCGGCAATATCACGCGGATCGGGCGAGAGAGCCGGGTGTCCGGCACGAGAAGGTCGTCGGCCCATAGCGTCCTTTGCTTGGCGGCAAGGGACAATCCCTCGCCCTGAGTCGGGAAGGTAAGCCGGGCCTTGCGCAAAGCAAGCAGGGTGCGACGCAATGCCGGTGGATAGTAACAGGAGCGCAACTTTGGCGGCGTTGTGCGCACAGGGCGCGGCTCAGGCGGGAAGCGTCTCGCGCACCAGACCCTTGAGCGAATTGGGGCCAGCGGCGGCCAGCGTCACCTCGACCAGATCGCCGATCGCAGCAGGCGCCTCAAACCACACCGATTGCAACCACGGCGACTTGCCGAGCCACTGGCCGGGATCGCGACCGGTGCGTTCGACCAGAACGGTGCAGGTCTTGCCGATGCTCGCCTGGTTGAAAGCATATTGGTGCGCTGCGAGGCGGTCTTGCAGGCGCTGGAGACGATCGATCATCACCTCCGGCGCGATCTGGCCGTCCATGGTGGCGGCAGGCGTGCCGGGGCGCGGCGAGTATTTGAAGCTGAAGCACGCAGCGTAACGGACTTCATCGACGATGCTGAGCGTATCGGCGAACTCCGCCTCGGTCTCACCCGGGAAGCCGACGATGAAATCGCCCGCAATCGCAATGTCGGGCCGCGCGGCGCGAAAGCGCTCGATGATGCGCAGATAGCTTTCGGCAGTATGCTGGCGGTTCATCGCCTTCAGCACCCGGTCGTTTCCGCTCTGCACCGGCAAGTGCAGGTAGGGCATCAGCTTGTCCACCTCGCCATGCGCGGCGATCAGCGCGTCGTCCATGTCGCCCGGGTGGCTGGTGGTGTAGCGGATGCGCGCAAGGCCATCGATCTTCGCCAGCGCGTGGATCAGGCCGGCCAGCCCTGTGCGGCGGCCCTTGTCGTCCTCGCCCGCCCAGGCGTTGACGTTCTGGCCAAGCAGCATGATCTCTTTCGCGCCGTCCTCGACCAGCTTGCGCGCTTCGGCAATCAGGTGGCTGAAGGGCCGCGAGATTTCCGCGCCGCGGGTATAGGGCACCACGCAATAGGTGCAGAACTTGTCGCAGCCTTCCTGCACGGTGAGGAAGGCGCTGGGCCCTCGCTTGCGCCGCGCAGGCAGCGCGTCGAACTTGGCGATGGCGGGCATATCGGTGTCGGTCGCACGCTTGCCGCTGACCGCTTTGTCGAGCATTTCGGGCAAGCGGTGATAGGCCTGCGGGCCGACCACAATGGAAACCGCCGGCGCGCGTGCCATAATCTCCTCGCCCTCGGCCTGCGCAACGCAACCGGCGACCGCGATGAGCGGCTTCTTGCCCGCCTCCTTGCCCGCCAGCACCAGCCGGCCAATGTCCGAATAGACCTTCTCGGCGGCCTTTTCGCGGATGTGGCAGGTGTTGAGGATGACGAGATCGGCCTCCTCGCCCTCTGGCGCAGGCGCAATGCCGCGTGTCCCCAGCAGTTCGGCCATGCGCTCGCCATCATAGACGTTCATCTGGCAGCCGAAGCTCTTGACGCGGTAGGTCTTGGGAGGCGCGGAGGGTTTCATGAGACCCGCGCCTTTAGCGGGAAGCTGCGCCCGCTTCAATCTCGCCGCGACCCTCTTCGGGGCGGCCGCTGTGAACGCAGGGCAAGGTCCGGCGCGTCGAGATGCCGGGATGCGCGGGTTTGTCCCGCTCGCATTCGACAAAGGGTTTCACAATGCCGTTGGCCTTGACGACGGCCAGAGCATCAGCGTTGGCATAGGCGGCGATCCACGTGATGCAGTCGGCCAGCGGGCGCACCTTGTGCTTGGTAATGGCATCCTTGCGCGGCTCGCAATTGAGCGTGAACACATCAGCCGCCGGTGCGATATCGTAGCGGGCAAACCGGCGCAGCACCTCGCCGCGTTCGTTGAACACAGTCCGCTTCATCGCATTATCCGCCACATCGCTGCGATAGAACGGCGAGGTGTTGAACATATAGGCGCGCACTTCGGGATGCCGCACCGAAATCTCGGTCGCCAGCGCACCGCCGAGCGAATGGCCGGTCACGACCCACGGCAGATCGCTGCCCCAGCGTTTCTGTTCGGCCTCGAAATAGCGGACCGCGATGTCGATCTGGTCGCTGCGCAGGGTGCCGTAGAAGATATCGGACAGGCCTTTGAGATCGGTCCCGCGGAAGGCCAGGATGCGGGCCACCGGAACGCGCGCGGACCCGCTCCCCGAGCCCGGCGCATATTGCGCGAAGACCTCGTAATTGAAGCCTTTCTCGGCATCTTCCGGCGCGATCGGCAGGCGCTCGAGCTTTTCGAGCACCGGACTGGTGTTGAGAAACAGATCATCGTCGCCGGTATAGGCGTTGGTCGCGGCCACGGCGTAGGGGAAAGCCTCCACCGCTGCATCGCGCACAAAGGCGCACCACCCGCCGGGTTCGAGCCGGCAGGGGGAGCGCGATTGCGTGATGTCAGGATAGGTGACGCAGGCCGACAGCAGTAGTGCCAACACCACTGCTGATGCCGCCCGGAGCGTCATGTCTGAACCCTGCTGTTGTTAGGCAACAGTCGCCTTCACGATCTTGCCGGGGCTGCGCGGCGGCTCGCCCTTGGGCAGCGCGTGGACGTGTTCCATGCCGCTCGTGACCTGGCCCCATACGGTGTATTGCTTGTCGAGGAAGCGCGCATCGTCGAGGCAGATGAAGAACTGCGAATTGGCGCTGTTGGGGTTCTGCGCGCGGGCCATCGAGCACACGCCTTCGACGTGCGGTTCGGCGTTGAATTCGGCCGCAAGATCGGGCTTGTCGCTGCCGCCCATGCCGGTGCCGGTCGGATCGCCGCCCTGCGCCATGAAGCCGTTGATGACGCGGTGGAAGATCACGCCGTCGTAGAAGCCTTCGCTCGCCAGTTCGGTGATGCGCGCGACGTGGCCGGGGGCCAGGTCGGCCCGCAGCTTGATCACCACATCCTTGGGTTCGCCATCACCGGTGTCGAGGGTGAAGGTCAGCGTGTCGGCCATTGTCGTGTCTCCTGAAAGAATTTGCGCAGGGTCTATAGCGTTCAGCGCCCGCCTGTCACCCTCTTCCCTTGCTTTTCATAGGCCCCTCCGTAAACGCCTCGATATGGCCGAAGACCGCACCCTTGATGATGACCTGCTGGTGGGCGACACCGGCGAGGCCGAGGTGCGCCCGGACGACCGGGTAGATGACGCGCGTCACGACCAGGAAAACCGGCTCAAGGTCGACTATGTCGGCGCGGTGCGCGATGCACTTGATGCGGGTGACAAAGGCGCGGTTTACGATCTGGTCGAACCGCTCCACGCGGCCGACATCGCCGACCTTATAGAACTGCTCGGCCGCTCGGAACGCGCGCAGCTGGCCGCCGCGATCACCGACCTGATGACCAGCGACGTCATCGCCGAACTGAACGATTACGTCCGCGAAGATCTGATGGAGGCCCTGCCCGCGCAGGCGGTCGCCACCATCGCCGAACAGCTCGATACCGATGATGCGGTGCAGCTGATCGAGGACTTGGACGAAGACGACCAGCGCGCTGTCATGGCCGAGCTGGAGCCCGAAACCCGCGAGGCTGTCTCCAGCGCGCTCGCCTACCCCGAAGAAACCGCCGGGCGCCTGATGAGCCGCGATTTCGTCGCGGTGCCCGAACACATGACGGTTGGCGACCTGATCGACTACCTGCGCGAGGAAGGCGATCTCGAGCACGATTTCTTCGAAGTCTTCATCATCGACGAGCGCCACCATCCGGTCGGCACCTGCGCGCTCAGCTGGATCCTCACCACGCCGCGCTCGGTGCGCCTGACCGACGTGATGAAGCGCGACCAGACCCTGATCCCGGTGACGATGGATCAGGAAGAAGTCGCGCTGATGTTCCAGAAATACGCGCTGATCTCGGCCGCGGTGGTGGACGAGAGCGGGCGACTGGTCGGCCAGATGACGGTCGACGATATCGTCCACATCATCTCCGAAGAAGCGGGCGAGGATGCGCTGCTGCTGTCGGGTGCGGGCGATGGCGACATCAACGAGCCGATTGTCGAAAGCTACAAGGCGCGGGTGCGCTGGCTGCTTGCAAACCTGTTGACGGCATCCGTGGCCTCCACGGTCATCGCACAGTTTGAAGATGTGATCGCAGCGATGGTCGCGCTGGCCGTGCTTATGCCGATTGTCGCAGGTATCGGCGGCAATGCCGGCACACAGACGCTTGCCGTCACAGTGCGCGCGATAGCCACCAACCAGCTCACCGACGCCAACACCGCGCGCGCGATCAAGCGCGAAATGTCGATTGCGGCACTGAATGGCGGCACGGTGGCGGTGGTGATCGGGGTGATTGTCACGCTGCTGTTCCAGAACCCCATGCTGGGCGCAGTGATCGGCGCGGCGATGCTCTGCAATATCGTGATCGCAGGCCTCGCGGGCGTGCTGGTGCCGCTCACCTTGCAGCGTTGGAAGGCTGACCCGGCGATCTCCTCGTCGATCTTTGTCACCATGACCACCGATTCGATGGGCTTCCTGGTCTTCCTAGGTTTGGCAGTGGTCAGCGGTCTGGTCGGCTGATAGCCCCGCTCTCAAACCATAAGGGAGAGAGCAGATGGCAGGACGGGTAGGCGGCAAGGTTGTGCTGCTGACAGGCGGCGCGATGGGTCTCGGCAAGGCGGCGACCAAGGCGCTGATGGCCGAGGGTGCCACAGTGATCATCACCGATATCGACGAGGCCGCAGGCCGTGCCACAGCGGCTGAACTGGGCTGCGACTATCTGCCGCAGGACGTGACCGACTGGGCGCGCTGGCAGGCGGTGATTGCCGAGGTCGAGGCCAAATATGGACGGCTCGATGTGCTGGTCAACAATGCCGCGATTACCGTGTTCGGCTCGATTGCCGACATCTCGGTGGAAGATTTCAAGCGCTGCTACACGGTCGATGTCGACTCCATCTTCATGGGCTGCAAGGCCGCGATCCCCCTGATGGCGAAGAGCGGCGGGGGATCAATCGTCAACTTCTCGTCTGCGGCGGGCAACAAGGTCTCGCCTGATCTGGCCGCCTATAACAGCGCCAAGGCGGCGGTGGTGACGCTGACCAAAAGCATCGCACTCTACTGCGCGCGCGAACAGAACGGCGTGCGGGTGAACTCGGTGCAGCCGGGCACGATCCTCACGCCCAATGTGGAGAGCGTGATTGCCGGCACCCCCGATCCTGACGCGACCCGCGCGGCCTTCTCCGTCGCCCAGCCAATCGGGCGGATGGGCGAGGTCGATGATATCGCGCATCTGGTGGTCTATCTCGCCAGCGATGAAAGCAAGTTCGCAACCGGCGCGCCGTTCATCGTCGATGGCGGGTTGAGCATCGCCTGATGGGCACTGCTGATGATCGCTTTGCGATTATCGATCTGGCCGCGCTCTATATGCGCGGGCTCGATCGGCTGGACGAGGCGCTAGTGGCGGCGCAGTTCTGGCCCAAGGCCCAGTGCGAATATGGCATCTTCAGCGGCAGCCCGGTGGATTTTGCCACCTTTTGCATGGCGGCGCTCACCGGGCATGATCGCAACCACCACATGCTCGGCCAGCACCTGATCGACTTTACCAGCGCCGACGAGGCCTTCGGCGAGGTCTATTATCAGGCCTATCACCGCATCACGGACGAAGCCGGGGCAAAGCGCGACCTCATGATCGCGGGGCGCTATGTCGATCGCTACGAACGGCGCGGGGGCGTGTGGAAGATCGCCTATCGCTCCGAACTGGTCGACTGGCTGCGCGATGACCCGGCGAGCGACGCGATGCTGGAAGCCGCGCCCTTCATCATGGGCGAGAGGAAACCCGCCGATCCGCTCTACCACCGCGAAGCGATGCAAGCATGAGCATGCCCGATCTCACCGCCCCGTCCGATCCCTTGCTGGCTCCCGGAGCGGCGCGTTGCCCCGGCCCCTCGATGCAGGACATTCTCGACGCGGACGGCGACAACCCGCCCGCGGCGATGCGCGAGCAGGCCTATAGCTTCCTCGGCGATGCAGACTTGCCGTTTGCGCGCTACACCGACCCGGCGTTCCACGATCTCGAAATGGAGCGCCTTTGGCCGAACGTCTGGCAATGGGCCTGCCGCGAAGAGCACATCCCCGATCCGGGTGATCGCTACGTCTATGACGTTGGCCACCATTCCGTGCTGGTGGTGCGCGGGCCCGACATGGCAATCCGCGCCTTTATCAATTCCTGTCCGCACCGGGGGATGAAGTTCGCTGCCGAAGGCTCACGCGGAGTGCGGCGCGCCAATATCCGCTGCCCGTTCCACGGGATGAGCTGGAACCTCGACGGCACCCTGCGCGAAGTGCCGTGCCGCTGGGACTTCCCCCATGTGTCGGACGAAAACTTCGGGCTGGATGAAGTCGCCTGCGACACCTGGGGCGGCTTTGTGTTCATTCACATGGGCGAAAACCCGCTGCCCCTGGCCGAGCAGCTCGAAGTCATGCCGGAGCATTTCAAGCTGTGGCCGATGCATGATCGCTATGTCGCGCTGCACACCGAAAAGGTGCTGCCGGCCAACTGGAAGATGGCAATGGAGGCGTTCCTTGAAGCCTTCCACGTGCTCGAGACCCACGCGCAGGCGGTTTACACCGCTGCCGATGCCAATGCGCAATACGACATTTTCGGGCGCCACGTGTCGCGCTTCATCCACGCGGTCGGCGTGCCGAGCCCGCACCTCAAGCAGGAGGTGAGCGAGGCCACGCTGTTCGGCAAGCTGGGCCGCGATCCTGCCACTCTGCCACCGGGTGCATCCGCCCGCGCCGAGCACGGACGGCTGCTGCGCGCGGAACTGGGCAGCGCTTTCGGCACCGATCTGTCAGGCGTCTCCACCACCGAGATGATGGATTCGATCGAGTATTTCCTGTTCCCCAATGCCTTCTTCTTCCCCGGCATCGGGATCCGCCTGTGCTACCGCTTCCGCCCGCTGGGGCCGGATGAATGCCTGCACGAAATCCTCGTGCTCCAGCCGCTGCCTGCCAGCGGTGAGCGCCCCGCCCCGGCTACCCCGATCCGGCTCGGCGTGGAGGACAGCTACACCACCGTCCCCGGCTTTGCGCTCGCCGAAATTCTCGATCAGGATACCGAGAACCTCAAGCTCCAGCGCGACGGGGCGCGGGCCTCGCGCAAAGGGGCGCAGACGCTCGGAAACTATCAGGAAGCGCGCATCCGCCAGCTGCATCTGACGCTCGACCAGTATCTGAGCCGTTGACTCCGGTGCAGGCGTGCCGGAGAGCAGCGCCATGCCGCTTCACCTGACCAAGATCGCGTTCGGCGCGAAAAGCTATGATCATCTGGCCGGATGGTATGAAGGCCGCGGAGACATCCGCCTCACCACCCGCAACCGGCCCACGCGGCACGAGGAGGTGGTCGGCGGCTCGCTGTTCTGGATCATCAATCACGCGATTGTCGCGCGATCACCCATCACCGCTTTCGTGAAGACCGAGGACGGGCGCTGGGACATCGTGCTCGAACCGCGCCTGATCCGTGTCCACCAGCTTCCCAAGCGCGCGCATCAGGGCTGGCGCTACCTGACCGACGAGAAGGCCCCTAAGGACGTCGCCGATGGCGAGGATATCGGCGACGCGCTGCCGGGCAAGCTGGCGATGAAGCTGGAGCGGCTGGGGCTGGTGTGAGCGCCTATTGCGGTTTGCGGCCCTGCTGCACCAGCTGAGCCAGCCTGAGGCTCGTGCCGCCGATGTTGCGGCGGGCGTGATCCGCTCCGACCGAGGCCGCGCTCGCGCTGGCTTCGGCAAACATCCGTCCACCGACCGAAACCACCACCAAATTGCCCGGCACAGCGTTGTGGCACTGCTCGACCGTATCGCGCAGCCGCGCCAGCGCGCTTTGGCGCGGCAGAGCATCGGACAGGGCGATATCGACCGCATCATGCCCCTGCGCTGCAATCTGGTTGGCCAGGGCCTCCTTGCTGCCGGGGAAGGCCATGTCGACCCGCCACCCGGCATCGGTGAACTGGTCCGCCAGCAGCGCCGTGCCAACCATGTGCTGCTCGCCCGGTGCGGTCGCCAGCAGGATCGAATAGCGGCTCTGGCGCAGGCTGTTGGTGCAGGCATGGGTGCGCACCGCATGGCCGGCCAGTTGCAACATACTAAGCCCGACAGTGAGATCGAATTCGCAGCACTGGTCGGCCAGCCAGGCATCGCCCATCGCGCGGGCCACCGGCTCGATCAGGTGCGCGACGACATCGTCCGCGCTCCATCCCTGTTCGGCAATCGCCGCCAGTTGGGCGTTGATCCGCGCGTCATCGCCTTCGAGCGCCATGCGGGTCAGTCCGGGGACATAATGTGCCAGCGCGTGCGGGGCGAGGTCACTATCGCGTGTCGTGCGGCGCTTGTTGTCCTCGCGGCTGTAGAGCAGCAGATCCCAGCCCGCGAACAGGCGGTTCGAGACAAGGTGTTCGGTCAGCACCTCGATCTCGCAATGGCGCGGATCGCGGCTGATCGAGTCCCACACCGCGGCAATCGCGGTGGGCGGACCTTCCAGCGTCTGGAGAAACCGGCCGTTGTCATACAGCAGCATGCCGGTCAGGCCGAGGCTGCGATTGCGGTGCCGTGCTTGTGCGACGAGCTTTTCAAGCTCACCCGGTGCGGGCCGCGCAATCGCCCGGCTTTGGTAAGTGAGGCAGCCGACCCAGTCTGCCGAATCCGCCAGCGCGGACTCCCGATGCACTTGCATTATATCCTCCCCCGTTGCGGATAGAGGGACAGCGGGACACCGGCGGGACGTCTTGTGCGACCCTTCGCGATCACCCGGCGGAAGATCCCTCCCCGCGGATATCTCGAAATCTTCAGAGGTGAGACGTTCGCACTTCAGCGAGCGGCCCCTTCCGCACCCCCTCGCCGCCAAGCGGGACAGAAGACACTTAAGGTCACCTATCGCAGGCCATGCGTCAATGCCTAAAAAGCGCTAGTTCGGAGCCTTCGGAGCGCTCCACCAGGACAGGGTCTGGTTGTCATGCGCCGAGGTCCATACACCAGCAGGGGTGTAGCGCAGCGCGCCGCTGCCGACCGCCTCGCCGAGTCGCGCGCGGATCGCGAGCGTTGCCGGATCGATCACCACCAGCGTCTGATCATCGGTGGTGCGCAGCCAGACTGCCCCGCCACCGGTATCGATGTCGCCCCATTTGAGATTGTCGCCGACAGTGGTGCGCCCCGCGACTTCGAGCTTGGCGGGATCGATTTTGGCGACCGTGCCATCGCCCTGCTCCTGCACCCACACCGCGCCTTCGCCCGCAGCGAGGAAGCCCGGCGTATCGCCAAGCGCGACAGTGCCGACCACGGCGTTGGTGGCCGGATCAATCTTCTGCAGCACCTTGCCTTCGCTGCTGACCGCCCAGATCGCGTCGAAGCCGAAGGCGAGATACCAGGTCTCCGGCGCGACTGTGATGGTGGCGATGACAGCATTGGTCTTGGGATCGATCCGCGCGACTTTGCCCGCCGGATCGCTCGCGACCCAGACCGAGCCAGCGCCCGCCACCACATTCGTCTCGCCCTTGGGATTGGCGAGCCCGCTGGCGACCTTGGCTTCGAGCGTCGCGGTTTCGAGATTGACGCGGTAAATCTCGGCGCCCTTGCAATTGGCAACCCACAGCGAGCCTTCGGCAATCGCCATCGTCCCGCACGGGCGCGGCACGTCAAGGCTGGCGAGCTTGCCCGTGGTCGACCACTGTTCCACCCGCCCGTCATTGGTGACCCATGCCGTATCGCCGTCGATCGCGATGAAATCGGCAAAGCCGGGAACCTGAAGCGCCTTTTCGACCAGATCCACCGCCGGGCCTTCGGCTGGCGGCGGCGGCTCTTCAGCAGCGCAGGACGCCAGCAAGGCGGTTGCCATGATCAGCGGGAGGGGGCGTGCTGCCGGTCGACGGGCCATCGCAATCCTTTCCATGAGCCGCTGGCCGCGACATCTTCGGCCAGGCTGGAAGCGAAGATAGGCATATTACATTTCTTCGCAATCGTAATAATTCCCCATAGACAAACCCGGACGATGGGGAGATGCTGCGGTTGCGAAAGGAATCTCGAATCATGCTCCATCAGCTTCGCCGCGCGGCCCGCTTCCTCCTCATCGCCTGCGCGCTTGCTGTGGCAGCCTGCACACCCTCCGCAGAAGAAGCGGCCGAGCCGCGCACCAGCTTCAACATCGGATGGTCGATCTACGCCGGGTGGATGCCGTGGCCCTATGCCGAGCAATCCGGGATCGTGAAGAAATGGGCCGACAAATACGGCATCGAAATCAAGTTCGTGCAGGTCAATGACTACGTGGAGTCGGTCAATCAATACACCGCCGGCAAGCTTGACGGGGTGACTGTTGCCAACATGGACGCGCTCACCATTCCGGCCGCAGGCGGCAAGGACACCAGCGCGATCATCCTCGGGGATTATTCCAACGGCAATGATGCGGTGCTGCTGAAAGGCGCGAGCAATGTCGCCGCGATCAAGGGGCGCGAGGTCTATCTCGTCGAGCTTTCAGTTTCGCACTACCTGTTGGCCCGCGCGCTCGAAAAGAACGGCATGAAGCTGACCGATGTGAAGACGGTCAACACCTCGGACGCCGACATTGCCAGCGCCTTTGCCGCGCCCGCGATCAACGCCGCGGTGGCGTGGAACCCCCAGGTCACCACCATGAAGGGCGTGCCGGGCACCACGGCCGTCTTCACCTCGGCCGATATTCCGGGCGAGATCCTCGATCTGCTGGTGGTCGATACCGCTACGCTCAAGGCCAATCCGAACCTCGGCAAGGCGCTCGCCGGCATCTGGTTCGAGACGATGACGCTGATGGCCAAGCAGGATGCCGAAGGCGCTGCCGCCCGCGCGGCGATGGCCAAGCTGGCCGGCACCACGCCCGCAGAATTCGAAGGCCAGTTGGCGAGCACCTTCCTCTACAC
Organism: Erythrobacter sp.; assembly: GCA_023653115.1. Classification (GTDB taxonomy): domain Bacteria; phylum Pseudomonadota; class Alphaproteobacteria; order Sphingomonadales; family Sphingomonadaceae; genus Erythrobacter. The sequence goes on along the minus strand of JAMNXO010000001.1, from coordinate 152,889 downwards.
CGATGCCAAGGCAGCAGTGGGCGCGATGTCGTCGGCTGATCTTGTCACCACCATGCAGCGCGTGCGCGATTTCAGCTTTGCCCAGGGCCTGTTCGGTCAGGGCGCGCGCTCGGCCGATGCAGTCGGGATGGAATTCCCGGGCGGCAAGACGCTGGGCGACACAAAAGCGATCACGCTGCGCTTCGATCCCACGTTCATGCAGCTGGCCGCGGACGGGAAGCTCTGAGGCGCGGCGGGGCGGATAGCGGGACGCTGACCTGATGCGCTGGGTGAACCGCACCATCGGTCGCAGCCATGCGCTGCTGCTCGGCACAATCCCGCTGGCGGGGCTCGCCATCGCCTATGTCATCGCTGCGGCCAGCCGCCATGCCGCCAACCCGGCTGACAAGATCCTCCCCCTGCCCGCCGCCATGGTCGAGGCGATGGCGGCGCTGTTGTTCGAGGCCGATCCGCTTTCGGGGCAGCTCTTGTTCTGGGCCGATACGCTGGCGAGCCTCCAGCGGCTCGGCTTCGGGCTCGGGATCGCGACGCTTTCGGTCCTGCTGGTGGGCCTTGTGCTGGGCGCGCTGCCGCCAGTGCGCGCCACTTTCGGTCCGCTGGTGACGGCGATCGCGGTGATCCCGCCGATCGCGCTGCTGCCGATCCTGTTCATCGTCTTCGGCCTTGGCGAGACCTCCAAGGTAGCGCTGATCGTGATCGGGATCGCGCCCTTCATGATCCGCGATGTTGCAGGCCATATTGCCGCAAACCCGCGCGAACAGCTGGTCAAGGCGCTGACGCTGGGGGCGAACTCGTGGCAATTCCTGCTGCGGATCGCGCTCCCTCAGGCGATGCCGCGCCTGATCCAGGCCTTGCGGCTTTCGCTCGGTCCGGCCTGGGTGTTCCTGATCTCGGCCGAGGCGATCGCGGCTGATGTGGGCCTTGGCTACCGCATCTTCCTTGTCCGCCGCTATCTCGCGATGGACGTGATCATCCCTTACGTGGTGTGGATTGCGCTGCTCGCTGTGGCGATGGATTTCCTGCTCACCCGCACCAGCCGCGGCCTGTTCGGCTGGGCCCACAAGGCGGGCCATTAAGCCATGCTGAGCCTCACCAACATCTGGGTCGAATATGGCGAAAAGGTCGTGCTCGAGCGCATCTCGCTCGACATTGACGAGGGCGCGTTCGTTTCGGTGATCGGGCCGTCGGGCGCGGGCAAGAGCAGCCTGCTGCGCGTAATCCTCGGGCAGGATACGGCGAGCCGCGGGCGGATCATGCTCGATGGCAAGCCGCTGCCGCGCGAATGCGGGCCGGATCGCGGCGTGGTGTTCCAGCGCTATTCGGTGTTCCCGCATCTTACGGTGCTGGGCAACACCATGCTCGGGCTGGAATTGGCCCGTGCGCCGCTGGCCGCGCGCCTGTTCGGCAGCGCCCGCCGCGCGGCGCGGGAGGAGGCCGAAGCGATGCTCGCCGCTGTTGGGCTGTCGGACAGTCTCCACCTCTACCCGTCCGAAATGTCAGGCGGGATGCAGCAGCGCCTCGCGATCGCGCAGGCGTTGATCAAGCGGCCGCGCATCCTGCTGCTCGACGAACCCTTCGGCGCGCTCGATCCCGGCATCCGCGCCGATATGCACGTGCTGATCACCAAGCTGTGGCGCGAGTTCGGGCTCACCATCATCATGGTGACTCATGACATCAAGGAGGCCTTCGCGCTCGGCACGCGGGTGCTCACGCTCGATAAGCGCCGCAACGATCCGCACGCTCCGCAGCGGTATGGCGCGGGCGTGATCTACGACATCGCACTGACCCGCAAGACGCAGGCGGCCGCGCCGGACGAGAGCGAAAGTATTACGTTTGACACAGTTGGTAATAATTGAGATGGGCACCCCATGAACTCCGAGCCCTCCCGCCTCGCCCGCCTGTCGATGAGCCTCCCGGCCGAGCTGTTCCGCCAGCTCGATGTGATGGTCGAGGAACGCGGCCTGCCCTCGCGCTCGCAGCTGATCGCCGAGCTGATCCGCCATGCGCTAGCCGAGCATGAGGCCCTCACTCGTCCGGAAGATATGCTCGCTGGCACCATCACCATCGTTTACGCGGGTGGCGGCGGACGGGTGCGCCAGCAACTGGCCGAAACCCAGAGCGATTATCTCAAGGAGGTGATCTCCTCGCAGCACGTGTTCCTTGAGCAGGATCAGTCGCTCGAAGTGCTGCTCGTGCAGGGCCCCGCCGTGCGGCTCAAGCAGCTGTGCGATGCACTGCGCAAGATCCGCGGCGTGCAGCAATTGCAGCTCGTCACCACGACGGCGCTGTTGCCGCCGCTCTACGAACAGGAAGGTGGCGCGCCTGCCGCCGGACAGGAGGCCGCCGAATGAGCGCGAATCTTGCCGATCCGAAGGCCGCACGCGATCATGCCCGCGCGCAAGGCGGCACGCGGGTCGAGACGATGCCGGTCCTGCCCCCTGTGGCCGATGATCTTCCCGGCGGCGTCACCCCTGCCGATCTGGTGTGGGAAGAGACGCTTGCGCCCGGCGGCTATGCCTCGCGCCGGATTGCGCGCGGCACCCGGTTGCGGCTGATCGACACCGCGGGCGATGCGTGCGCCAGCCTCAACATCTTCAACGCCGAAATGCCGACCGAGCGGCTGAATGTGGCCGACACGGTGAAGGTGCAGTGGAACGCCTATCTCGGCGCGGGGAAGCTGCTGCTGTCGGACATGGGCCGCGTGCTGGCGAGCATCATCGCCGACGATGCCGAAACCCACGACACCTTCTGCGGCACCTCCAATGCCGCCACCAATACCGCGAAATATGGTGAGGGGCGCAATTCCGGCGCCTACCCCAACGGGCGCGACCGGCTGATCCTCGGCGCGGCCAAGCACGGGCTGACCCGCCGCGATGTCCACCCTTGCGTCAACCTGTTCAAGGGCACCCGGATCGAGGCAGATGGCACGATCACGCCGGTTGTCGGCCCCTTTGCACCGGGCCGCAGCGTGATCCTGCGGGCCGAGATGGAGGTGATCGTGGTGATCGCCAACTGCCCCCATGTCCGCGACCCGCGCCCCGACTGGCACTCTACGCCCCTGCGCGTCACTGCTTGGCGCGGGCCGGTGACTGCCGACAATGATCCCACGCGCAACGCCAGCCCCGAGGGGCTGCGCGCCTTCCTCAATGTCGAGGACTACTATCGCCGCTAACCCCTTGCAGCCAAGGTATAACATGACCGACGACCCGGCCCTCTCCGGCCTTTCCGGCTCCATCATCCACGACGTGATCGTCCCCGCCCGCGCGCCCTGGCTGCACCATGTCGCGGCGGGCCAGACGCTGCGCATCGTCGATGTCGAAGGCAATCAGGCGGTCGACTTCCTGATCTATTCTGCCGCTGACGATGCCGAACGCTACTCGGCGCAGGACACGGTCGCTGCGCAAGGCAACCTGTTCCTCAAAACCGGCACCGTACTGCTGTCGAACGAGGGCCGTCCGATGATGACCATCGCCGCCAGCGCGGTCGAATATCACGACACGATCGGCGGGGCCTGTTCGTGCGAATCCAATACATTGCGATACGGCCATCACACCAAGGCGCAGCACGCCTGTGTCGACAATTTCCTCGAAGCCAACCTCACCGAGGGGCGCGGCAAGCGCGATATCGTTTCGAACATCAACTTCTTCATGAATGTGCCGGTGGAAGAGGATGGCACACTCGGAATTGTTGACGGCATTTCCGCCCCTGGCCTGACGGTCGATCTGCGCGCCGAGATGGATGTGATCGTGGTTGTCTCCAACTGCCCGCAGATCAACAATCCCTGCAACGCCTTCAATCCCACGCCTGTGCGCATGATCGTCGCCGCATGAGTTTCGATACGGTCCTGGTTGCCAACCGGGGCGCGATTGCCACCCGGATTATCCGCACCTGCAAGCGGATGGGGCTGACGTCGGTCGCAGTCTATTCCGAGGCGGACGCGGATTCGCTCCATGTCAGCGCCGCCGACAAGGCGGTGTGCATCGGCCCGGCCCCGGCTGCGCAAAGCTATCTCGATGTGGCGGCGATCCTTGCGGCGGCCAAGGCGACGGGCGCGGGCGCGATCCATCCGGGCTATGGCTTCCTCGCCGAGAACGCCGAGTTTGCGGAAGCCTGCGCTGCTGCCGGCATCGCCTTTATCGGCCCGACGCCGGAGAATATCCGCACCTTCGGATTGAAGCACTCCGCCCGCGCGCTGGCCGCGGCGCATGATCTTCCGCTTGCGCCGGGCACAGGGCTGCTCACCGATGAGAACGAGGCCGCCGAGGCCGCCGCACGGATCGGCTATCCGGTGATGCTCAAGGCGACGGCAGGCGGCGGCGGGATCGGGATGCGCATCTGCGCCGATGAAGCGAGCTTGCGCGAAGGCTTTGCCACCGTGGTGCGGCAGGGCGAGGCCAGCTTCGGCGATGCGGGCGTCTTCCTCGAACGCTACATCGCCCGCGCTCGGCACATTGAGGTGCAGATCTTCGGCGACGGCATGGGCCGCGTCATGGCGCTGGGCGAGCGCGACTGTTCGCTCCAGCGGCGCAACCAGAAGGTGGTCGAGGAAGCCCCTGCACCCTGCCTCAGCGAGGCCAAGCGCGCCGAGCTGATCGCAGCAGCGGTCCGGCTGGGCGAGGCAGCGGGCTATCTTTCCGCCGGCACAGTTGAGTTCCTCTACGACGCGGCGCGGGACGACTTCTTCTTCCTCGAAATGAACACCCGGCTTCAGGTCGAACACGGGGTCACCGAGGAGGTGATGGGGATCGATCTGGTCGAGTGGATGATCCGCGGCGCAGCGGGTGATTTCGCCTTCTTGGATGCGCCTGCCCCTACTCCCAAGGGCCATGCGGTGCAGGTGCGGCTCTATGCCGAGGATCCTGCACTCGATTACCGCCCCACCACCGGCACGCTCACCAATGTCGTGTTCCCCGCCAACATCCGCGCCGAGACGTGGGTGATGGCCGGCACGCAGGTGAGCGCGTGGTATGATCCGATGCTCGCCAAGCTGATCACCCATGCTGCCACCCGCGACGGAGCGATTGCGGCGATGCAGACCGCGCTGGCCGCAAGCCGAATCGACGGGATCGAGACCAATCTACGCTGGCTGCGCGATGTGCTGCGCGAAGAGGGCTTCACCAGCGGCGCGGTCAGCACACGGTTGCTCGACAGCGTGGCGCATTCCCCTGCGAGCATCCGCGTGATCTCGGGCGGCACGTCGACCACAGTGCAGGACTGGCCCGGACGGCTGGGGCTGTGGGATGTGGGCGTGCCGCCGTCAGGGCCGATGGATGATCGCAGCTTGCGGCTCGGCAACCTGTTGCTCGGCAATCCCGAAGGCACAGCGGGCCTCGAAGTCACCGCCAGCGGCCCGACCCTGCTGTTCGAGGCCCCTGCGCGCATCTGCCTGACCGGTGCGGATTTCGGAGCGACGCTTGATGGTGAGCCTGTGGCGATGGGTGAGCCTGTTACCATCGCTGCCGGGCAGACGCTGGCGCTCGGCCGGGTGACCGGCGCGGGTCTGCGCGGTTACATCCTGTTTGCCGGCGGGCTCGATATTCCTGCCTATCTCGGAAGCCTTGCGACCTTCACGCTCGGCCAGTTCGGCGGCCATGCCGCGCGCCCGCTGGTGGCGGGCGATGTGCTGCATCTGGGTGCGGGCGAGGTGGCCGCGCCGCTTGCCGCTGCCACGCTGCCGCAGCTCGGCAAGACCTGGGATATGCGCGTGCTCTACGGCCCGCACGGCGCGCCGGATTTCTTCACCTCTGGCGATATCGACCGCTTCCTCGAGGCGGAATGGCAGGTGCATTACAACTCCAACCGCACCGGCGTGCGCCTCGTCGGCCCCAAGCCAGAATGGGCGCGGCGTGACGGGGGCGAGGCAGGGCTGCATCCCTCCAACATCCACGACAATCCCTACGCCATCGGCGCGGTGGATTTCACCGGCGATATGCCGATTATTCTGGGGCCGGACGGACCCTCGCTGGGCGGCTTCGTGTGTCCTTTCACCGTGATCGCAGCCGACCGCTGGAAGATCGGCCAGCTCGTCCCGGATGACCGTGTGCGTTTCGTGCCGGTCAGCATTGCCGAGGCGATGGCCGCCGACGCCGCCCCGCTCGGCGCGCCGCCCGCACCGACACCAGCACACGCCATCGCCACCCTTTCGCCGATCCTTGCCGAGATCCCCGCCTCGGGCGCGCGTCCGCGCACCTCCTATCGCCAGCAGGGGGATCGCAACATCCTCGTCGAATATGGCGACATCGTGCTCGATATCGAGCTGCGTATCCGTGTCCATGCGCTGATGCGCGCGCTGGAGGACGCGGCCCTTCCGGGTGTGATCGACATCACCCCGGGCATCCGCTCGCTGCAACTGCACTTTGATGGGCGCGTGCTCGATCAGCCCCGTGCGCTCGCGGCGCTGATCGCCGCCGAGGAAGCGATGGGGGAGCTCGATGATTTCTCGATTCCCTCGCGCATCGTCCACCTGCCGCTGAGCTGGCGCGATCCGGCGATCACCGAGACGATCGAAAAATACATGGGCGCCGTGCGCGACGATGCGCCGTGGTGTCCGGACAATATCGAGTTCATCCGCCGCATCAACGGGCTGCCCGACGCCGCGGCGGTGGAAGACCTGATTTTCGATGCAAGCTATCTCGTGCTGGGCTTGGGCGACGTCTATCTCGGCGCGCCGGTCGCCACCCCGGTCGATCCGCGCCATCGGCTCGTCACCACCAAATACAACCCCGCCCGCACCTGGACCCCGCCCAATGTGGTCGGCATCGGCGGGGCCTATATGTGCATCTACGGCATGGAAGGCCCGGGCGGTTATCAGCTGTTCGGGCGCACCATCCAGGTGTGGAACACATACCGTCATTCAGGGGTGGGCCAGACCGACGTGTTCGTGGATGGCAAGCCATGGCTGCTGCGGTTCTTCGACCAAATCCGCTTCTTCCCCGTCTCGGCCGAGGAACTGGCCGAATGGCGGCGCGATTTTCCCGCCGGTCGCCGCGCGATAAGGATCGAGGAGAGCACCTTCCGCCTCGCCGATTACCGCGCCTTCCTTGCAGGCAATGCGGAAAGCATCGCCGCCTTCGAGACCACGCGGCAGGCCGCCTTCGATGCCGAGCATGCCGCATGGCAGGCCTCGGGCGAATTTGACCGCGTCACCGATCTGCTCGCGGAAGACATCCCCGGCAGCGAGGCGGCAGCCATCGAGGTGCCCGAGGGCGCAGAGCTGATCGAAGCCCCGTTCGGCGGGAGCGTGTGGAAGCTGCTGGTCGCCCCCGGAGACACGGTTGAAGCTGGCGATGTGATCGCGGTGATCGAGGCGATGAAGATGGAATGTCCGCTAGAAAGCCCGGCCAGCGGGACCATCGCCGCACTATACATCACCGAGCGCCAGTCGCTCCAGCCCGGCACCCCGATGCTGGCCTTGCGGAGAGCCTCATGACCGCGCCCGAACGCCTCTCCGCCGGAGCCATCGCCGCCGCTGTGACGGCGGGCGAGACCAGCGCGCTTGCCGTGATGGAAGCAACGCTGGCGCGGCTCGCCGCCTATGATGCGGTGCAGCCGCAGGTGTGGATCAGCCGCGCCGCGCCCGACGCGCTGCGCGCCGCCGCCCGTGCGATCGACGCACGCGTGGCCGCAGGCGAGCACCTGCCGCTCGCAGGCGTGCCCTATGCGGCCAAGGACAATATCGACGTTGCAGGGCTCGAAACCACCGCCGCCTGCCCCGCCTTCGCCTATCAGCCGGAGCAATCGGCGGGCGTGATCGAGCGGCTGGAGGCGGCAGGCGCAATCTGCGTCGGCAAGACCAATCTCGATCAGTTCGCCACCGGCCTTGTGGGCGTGCGCAGCCCCTATGGCATTCCGCGGAACGCCAGCAATCTCGCCTATGTCAGCGGCGGATCGAGCTCGGGCTCGGCGGTGGCGGTGGCGGCGGGGCTGGTCGCCTTTGCACTCGGCACCGACACGGCCGGATCGGGGCGCGTCCCGGCAGCGTTCAATCACCTTGTCGGCCTCAAGCCCAGCAAGGGCCGCTGGAGCACCCGCGGGCTCGTTCCCGCCTGCCGCAGCATCGACTGCATCACCGTCTTCACCGATGCCCTCGCCGATGCGCGGCTGGTCGATAGCGTGGTGGCAGGTTTCGATGCCGCCGATCCCTTCTCGCGCCCGCTGGCAGACGCGCCCATCACCGGCAAGCGCATCGGCGTGCCGCGCCCGGACCAACGCGTGTTCTTCGGCGATCTGCAGGCGGAGGAACTCTACGACCGCGCGCTCGGCATATTGGCGCAGGATGCCGAGCTCATCGAGATCGACATCACCCCGCTGCTCGAGGCCGCGCAGCTGCTCTATGGCGGCCCGTGGGTGGCCGAGCGCACCGCCGCCATCGAACACCTGCTGCGCACCAACCCCGAGGCCATCGATCCGACTGTGCGCAGCGTTGTCGAACCGGGGCTGGAGATCAGCGCGGTCGAAGTGTGGAACGGCATTTACCGCTTGGCCGATCTTGCCCGCACGGCCGAGGCCTTGTGGGATAGCGTCGATGCGCTCGCCTTCCCCACCACCGGCACAACCTACCGCGTCGCCGAACTCGCCGCTGCGCCGATCGCGCTCAACAGCAATCTGGGGCGCTACACCAATTTCGTGAACCTGCTCGATATGGCCGCGGTGGCGGTGCCTGCGGGGATGCGCGCCAATGGCACCGGCTTCGGCATTACCCTGATCGGCCCGGCGCATAGCGACCTTGCGCTGATCGATCTGGCGCAAGCCTACACCGACGCAGCCTGCCTGCCTGCCCTGCCCCCGCTCGATACCGGAGACCACATGGACACGATCAAACTCGCCGTTGTCGGCGCGCATCTTGAAGGCATGCCGCTGCACTGGCAGCTGACCAGCCGCAACGCGACCTTCGTTGGTGCCTTCACCACCGCGCCGACCTACCGGCTTTATGCCATGGCGGATTCCGTCCCGCCAAAGCCTGCGCTGGTGCACAGCACCGAAGGGGCGGCGATTGCGCTTGAGGTTTACGAGCTGGGCCTCGCCGAATTCGGCAGCTTCGTCGCCGAAGTCCCGCCGCCGCTGGCCATCGGCACCGTGACCCTCGCCGATGGCACCAGCGTCAAAGGCTTCGTGGCCGAGCCGCGCGCGCTCACCGGCGCCGAAGACATCACCCATCTCGGCGGCTGGCGCGCCTATATCGGGGGTCTGTAAGTGCCGTGAACGCGCCCGGGCTCGATCTGCTGCTGGCTTCCCTGCGCACGCGCGGCGATGATGCTGCGGCCGATGCGCTTACCGCGCTGCTGGAGGAGCGCGCCGCGCTCGCCCGCGCCAAAGACGCTGCCGAGGCCGCCAACGAGGCCAAGACCCGCTTCCTTGCCAGCGTCAGCCACGAGATCCGCTCGCCGCTCAATGCCATCTACGGTTATGCCCAGCTGCTCGAACGCGGCGGGAATGATGGGGCGCGCGATGCGGCGCAGGCGGGCAAGGTGATCCGCCGCAGCGCCGAGCATCTCACCAACCTGGTCGAGGGGCTGCTCGATATCGCGCAGGTCGAAAGCGGCTCGCTGAAGCTGGCGCGCGACACGATCCGCTTTCCCGCCTTTCTCGAACAGATCACCGCGATGTTCGAACCGCAGGCGGCGATGAAGGGGCTGGCGCTGCGGCTGGAGCTTCCGCCGACTGTGCCCGAATATGTACGCACCGATCCCAAGCGGCTGCGGCAGGTGCTGATCAACCTCATCTCCAACGCGATCAAATTCACCGATCAGGGCACTGTCAGCCTCAAGGTGCATTACCGCAACGAGCTGGCTACCTTCGACGTCGCAGATAGCGGCATCGGCATCGTGCCGGCTGATATCGAACGCATCCTTCAGCCGTTCGAGCGCGGCGGCGGCGCCTCGGCCGAACGCGCCGGGATCGGCCTCGGCCTCGCGATCACGCAGGCGCTGGTGCATATCATGGGCGGCGAGCTGCGGGTCGAGAGCACGCCCGGTGAAGGCTCGCGGTTCATCGTCAAGCTGATGCTATCGCAGCCGCTCTCCCCGCCGAGCGATCTGCCCGATGGCACAGGGGCGCAATTCTATCTCGGGCGCGCACGCCGGCTGTTGCTGATCGACGATGATCCCGCCCACCGCGAAGCCCTGCGCGGGTTGCTCGAAGCACGCGGGTTCGAGGTGCTTGCCGCGGCCGACGGCGCGGCCGGGCTGGCGCTGGCGGCCGAGACACAGCCCGATCTGGTGCTGCTGGATGTCGCCATGCCGGGACTGAGCGGGTGGGATATCGCCGCCACGCTGCGCGCCCGCCATGGCCCCGCGCTCAAGATCGTGATGCTTTCGGGTGAGGCGCCGGATTCAGGGCCGGCCCATCCCGACGGGCCGGCCAATGATACCTTTGTGACGAAGCCCTTCGCCTTTGCCACGCTGCTCGATGTGATCAGCGAACAACTTGCCCTTGAATGGCCACAGGCTGCACCGCGCACCGCAGCCCGCGCGCCGCTACCCGCGATGCTCGCCCCCGAAGCCCAGCCGCACCTCGGCGAGATCGCCCGTTTGGTACGGATCGGCCATGTCCGCGCGATCGAGGCCCGGATAGACGCGCTCGCCGCTGTCAGCCCTGAAACCGCCGCGCTGGCAGAAAGGATGCGGCTCTGCCTTGATGCCTTTGATCTCAAGGCGCTGGCGAGCCTTGCCGAAGCAGGAGGCCAGCCATGATCGGGCGCGAACGCGGCCCCGGCCAGCGCGATTGCATTCTGGTGGTCGACGACAATCCTGAATCGCTGCGCTTCCTGGTGGACACGCTCGAGGCTGAGGGCATGGACGTGCTGATTGCGCGCAGCGGCGAGGCGATGCTCGAATTGCTCGGCCATGCCGCGCCCGATCTGGTGCTGATGGACGGGGTGATGCCCGGCATGAGCGGCCTTGATGCCACGCGCCAGATCAAGCGCGACCCGGCCACGGCGCATATCCCGGTGATCTTCATGACCGGGCTGACCGACCCCGAACACGTCGTCGCGGCGCTCGAAACCGGCGGGGTGGACTATGTGCGCAAGCCGGTGGTGGTGGGCGAATTGCTGGCGCGGATGCGGGTGCATCTCGCCAATGCCCGCGCCTCCTATCGCTCGCGCCTCGCGCTCGGGCGCGCCGGTCGCAGTCTGGCCGCGGTCGATGCAACAGGCGCGCTGATCTGGTGCACACCGCAGGCCGAAAACCTGTTCCAGCGGCTCGATCCGGCGTGGGAGACAGGCAGCGCCGCGCTTCCGGCCGGGGTCGATGCCGCGCTGCTGCGCGCACTGGGCGAGCCTGGGCACTCCGGCAGTATCAATCTCAACCTCGCCGGGGTCGAGATCGCCATTGCGCTGGCCGAAAGCGATCGGCCGGGCGAGGCCCTGTTCAAGATCACCGAAGTAGGCGAGGCCTCCAAGGTCGATCTGCTGCTGCGCCAGACCGGTCTGACCCGCCGCGAGGCCGAGGTGCTTTTGTGGGTCAGCTACGGCAAGACCAACCGCACCGTCAGCGAAATTCTCGGGATCAGCCCGCGCACCGTCAACAAGCATCTCGAACAGGTGTTCAAGAAGCTCGGCGTTGAAACCCGGGCCGCGGCGACGGCGATTGCAGTGCGGATGATATCGGAGTAAGTCCGCGCTCGCACAGGCACTGCGCTGCGGCGCGCGCACTACGTCATTTGGACACTTACCCCGACCCGTGAGCTTGCCATGGAAGGCATGATGACAACGGGCGGAGAGGGTTGCATCCCGAGGGTCGGCACGCCGGCCCCGGATCAGGCAATCGGGTCGTTAAACGACACTGGGTGGAGTGCGACATGTCCGGAGTACAAGTAGGCAAGCGGATCATCGGGGCGGATGCTCCTGTGACGGTCGGGTGGGAGAACATTGGCCGGGTCGAAGGTGGCCCGTTCAAGCAGTTCTTCTTCACGTGGTTCCAGCCGGCTGTGCTCTTCGGCCTCATCGCCTTCTGGTATTACGCCCCCAATGAATGGGCGCTCGCCTCGATCGGCATCGCGCTCGGCCTCGGCTTCAAGGTGTTGCTGCTCGGGCTTGAATGGGTCAACCCGCGCTATCGTAGCTGGCAGCTGACGTGGAAGGAATTCGCGACCGACCTGTTCTATGTCGGGCTCGGTTACACGATCCTGCGGATGGTCGATTCCTACATCGGCGACGGGGTGATGATCGAGGCCGTGCAGAACGCATTTGACTGGGACAAGTTCAGCTGGTTCACCGGCCTGCCGCTGCTGGTGCAGGCACTGCTGATCTCGATGATCTTCGATTTCGGCCAGTACTGGATGCACCGCGGGATGCACAACTGGTACCCGCTGTGGCTGACCCACGCGCCGCACCACTACATCACCCAGCTCAACATCAACAAAGGCGCGGTCGGCAATCCGGTCGAGCTGTTCCTGATCGGCCTTGGCGTCGGCGGGTTCTTCGACTTCCTGCCGCGCGCCTTCCTGCTGGCCGGTGCTATCGGGATGTCGGTGGCGACCTACCAGCACATCAATGTGCGCTTCAACACGCCGCGCTGGTGGCGCTACATCTTCAACACGGTCGAGCATCACTCGGTCCACCATTCGCAGGACTACGAGGCGACCCGCAGCAATTACTCGGGCACTTGGATCATCTGGGACCGCATCTTCGGCACCTGCGTCGATGGCGAGGCCGAGCTGCTGGGCATGGAAGGCGGCCGCCGCATGGATATCCGCGAGACGATGGTTTATCCCTTTGCCGAAGGCTACAAGTCGGCCCGCGCGGCGTTGCGCAAGCGGCTCCAATTGCCCGACACCGCTGCACACCAGCCGGAACCCGCCGAGTGAGCGCTTGCTCGCGGCGGTTCGGGTAACAGGCCATGGCGCTCAACCTGCCCTATATTGATCGCATCTGGCGCGCCGAGGGTAGCGTGACGGTGGCCGAGCGGCTGACCGCGGACGAAGCCTTCACCCGGCTCGACCCGCTGTTCCAGACGCCGGGCACGGAATACGCTGTGGAAGGCGATACCCTCGCCTACACCAAACGCAATCCCGCCGCGCAGGACAAGCTCGCCACCTTTACCCGCGGCACGCTCCGGGTCGCCGAGCAACAGGACGGCACGTCCCGGGTGTTCTTCAACGTGTCGAGCACGGCGCTGCTTTTGTGCTTCCTGGCTCCGCTGCTGTTTCTCAGCTTTGCGCAGATCATGGTGACCGTGAACGCGTGGGATAAGGCCGCAACCGAGGCCGCCGAAACCGGCGAGAAGAAAAAGGACGAGGACAAGGCAAAGCCTGTCCCCCAGCTCCATCCGCTTGACCAGATGCTCGGTGCGCCTGCGCCCGAAGATCCGGCCAAGAAGAAGAAAGACAAGGAAAAGAAGGACAAGGGCAAATTTGATCCGACCCCTGCCTATGTCCTCGCGGGGCTGTTTTTCCTGATCTACTGTGTCGGCCGCGTGCTGGAGCCCTGGCTGCTCAAGCGCACCTTGCGCGCCGCGCTGTCTGCGCAACATGGCGAGTCGGCAGCCGCCGCAGGCGCCTTCGCCGCCCCCCAGCCCGACGCAGGCTGACCGCGAGGCGGACACGCCGCAGCGCCGCGCTCCGCCGACGCGCCTTGCAAGTCGCTCCAAGCGCTTGGCGAAAATAGCAAATATTGGCCAAATATTGCTGACCCTTCGCGGCGCATCAGCCTACGATCCGTATAAGTCAAATGGCGCATAGCGCCAGTTGCATGAAATTCACATCACAGTGTCGGTTCCATCGCGCAACAGGGGAAGCGCGAGGGTGACTTCAGCGTACCGGCGCATCAAGACGCTCGGCCGCCGATAGCAGGGAGGGATATTTCACCCATCTTTCGGGGGCATTGATGATCATTACCAAGACCAAGCTGATCCGTCGTACTCTGCTTTCCACCACGCTGCTCGGCGGCGTTGCCTTTATCTCCTCTGCCGCTGCTGCCGAAGATGCCGCAGCCCAGGCCGAGCCCGAAGTGATCGCCGCAGCCACTGCTGCTGCCGCCGATGCTCCGGGCGATGTAATCACCGTCACCGGTTCGCGCCTGCGCCGCGATTCCAACCTCGATTCCCCATCGCCGGTCGTCAGCATTACCGCTGAGAGCTTCCGCGGCGAGCAGGAAGTGGCCGACGCACTGCGCACCATTCCGGCCCTCTCCGCCTCGGTCAGTTCGGCACAGTCCGTCGCGCCCAGCGAAACCGGCGGCGGCGGCGCGGTCGGTTCGGCCACGCTCAACCTGCGCGGCCTCGGCGCCGAACGCACGCTAGTGCTGGTCAACGGCCGCCGCCATGTGGCGGGCGTTGCCGAAACCTCGGTGGTCGACATCAACTCGATCCCGTCCTCGCTGATCAAGCAGGTTGAAGTGCTCACCGGCGGCGCTTCGGCGGTCTACGGTGCGGACGCTGTCACCGGTGTTGTGAACTTCGTGCTCGACCGCGAGTTCGACGGGCTCGAGCTCGGGCTGAGCGGCGGGATTTCCGACAACAGCGATGGCGGCAACATCGATGCCTATGTGAAGTTCGGCAAGAACTTCGCTGACGGACGCGGCAACATCACGCTGGTCGGCGATTACAGCCGCGACGATGGCCTGCGCTTTGGCGACCGCGCGCAGTTCCGCGACGGCCTGATTGCTGACGATGGCCCGAACCCGGCGCTGCGCTTCCAGCGCGGCGATCTCGGAACGGACACGCCCAACTTCAGCAACTTCTTCAGCGTGTCACGCGGGTTCTTCCCCTATGGCTTCACCATCCCGACGCCGGGCAGTTCGCGTTACCGGACGATTTTCCCGACCGGCACCACGCCGACCGCTGCCGAACAGGCGCTGATCGACCGCGCTCTGGCAGGGCCGACACGCATCATCGCGCCGCAATACGGCTTCCCGATCACCTCGGCCGGCGGCGTGATCATCCCGGGCGACTTTGCCGATCCCAATTCCGATATCGACAATGATGGCCGCAGCGACTGCACCGAGAGCTTCGTCGGCTTCAACGGGCTGTTCGATTATAACGGGTTCGGCGCTCTGGGTGGCTGCTACATCGCCACCGAGACCGGGATCGAAGTGCTCGACGAGGACGGCCTCATCGCGAGCAACTTCAACTCGTTCGGCGGCGAAGGCACGATCTTCGACAATAACGGCTTCCTGATCCCGCAGACCGAACGCTACGGCATCAATCTGCTGGCCGACTTTGATGTCAACGATGCCATGAACGTCTATTTCGAAGGCAAGTTCTTCCGTCAGGAGACTGTCTTCGGCACCAACCAGAACTCGTTCTACGATCTGCTCACCGTGGCGCCGGACAACCCCTTCATTCCTGCGGTGCTGCGTCCGATCTCGGATGCGGCCGGCGGGCTGTTCATCACCCGCGACCCGACCGATCTCGGCGCCAATATCGATACCAACATCTCGGAAACCTACCGCTTTGTCGGCGGGGTGCAGGGCAATCTGTCGGACGAGATCACCTATGACGTGTCGGCCAATTGGGGCCGCTACGATCTCAAGGCGATCAACCGCAACAACGTGCTGTATGACCGCTTCCTTGCCGCGATCGACGTGACCACCGATGCGCAGGGCAATCCGGTATGCCGCAGCGAGATCAACCCGGCGACCCGCTCGCCCTCGACCCCGTTCGGCATCCCGACCGGCGAGTTCGGCTATCTCACCTTCGTGCCAGGGCAAGGCCAGTGCCGTCCGGCCAACCTGTTCGGCCCCGGTGCGATCAGCCAGGATGCGATCGACTTCATCACCACCACCACGATCAACACCTTCCGCACCGAACAGCTCGAACTGCAGGCGCTGGTGAGCGGTGATACCTCGGCCTTCTTCAACTTGCCCTATGACAGCATCCAGTTCGCGCTGGGCGCCCAGTATCGCGAGGAAAAGAGCCGGTCGAACTTCGATGCGCTGGTGCGCGGCATCCTGCCGGTCACCACGGTTGATGGCACCGCCGGCCAGTTTGTCGGCGATGCTCCGGGCTTTGACGGCAACGGCTTCTCGCAGACTTCGCTCGCCACCCCGCCTGACGGGTTCTTCCAGAACTCGGGCGGCAAGTATGATGTGATCGAGCTCTTCGGCGAAATCGGCACCACGCTGATCGAGGATGTCTTCCTGATCGACGAGCTGCGGCTGGAACTGGCGGGCCGCTTCTCGGATTACAGCACGGTTGGCGGCGTATACACCTACGCGATCAACGGCTTCTGGTCGCCGATCGAGGACATCCGCTTCCGCGGCACCTATTCGCGCGCGGTGCGGGCCCCGAACATCTCCGAGCTGTTCGCTCCGCCGCAGGCCGCATTCTTCCGTCCGTTCGATCCGTGTGATCAGGCCGAAATTGACGCGTTGACCGCCAATGGCGATCCCAACGTCCAGAACCGCATCGCCAACTGCCGTGCGGACGGGATCCCGGAAGGCTTCTCCGATCCGCTCAGCGCCCGCTTTGCCGGAACCATCGCGGGCAACCCCGATCTGCGCGAGGAAACTGCCGATACCTACACCGTCGGCGTGGTGCTGCAGCCGCGCTTCATCCCCGGCCTCGCGATCACGGCGGATTATTACAACATCCAGATCGACGATGCGATCAGCACGGTGGCGGCGCAGGACGTGGTCGACAACTGCTACGACAGCTCGACCTTCCCGAACGACTTCTGCAACAGCTTCACCCGCAACCGCGATTCGAGCTCGGCGCAGTTCCTTGGCTTCACCTCATTGAACCTGACGACCATCAACTTCGTCCGGATCGAGACTGCCGGGGTGGATGCCTCGATCTCCTACAACACCAGCATCGGCGAGCACCGGTTGGGCCTGTCGGCGACCGCCTCGTGGGTCGACAAGATCGACTTCTTCTTCGATCCGACCGATCTTACCCGCATCGATCCCGAGCTGGGCGAATTGCAGCGTCCCGAATGGTCGGGCCGGGCAACCGCGAGCTATGGCTACGGCGATTTCAACTTCGATTACACCGTCAGCTATCTCGGTGAGATGGGGCTGCGCGGGGTCGAGATCGAAACGATCGACGCCCAGTTCGGCCCGGCGGGTCTGACCGGCGAAACCTGGATGCACAATATCAGCGCGGCCTATGAATTCCCCGATATGGGCCTGCAGGTGTTCGGCGGGGTCAACAATCTCTCGGACGTGACGCCGTTCATCACCGAGCGGGCCTATCCGGCCAGCCCGATCGGTCGGTCGTTCTTCATCGGCGCACGCTGGACGATGTAAGCTGCACGCCCCTTGAGGGTACGCAAGAGCCGGGGAGCCTTAGCTGGCTTCCCGGCTTTTTGCTGCCACGCGGCGGAGCGCGTTGACGTAAACCTCGGGCGCCTGCGCGCCGGGGATCATGAAGCGATCATTGACGATTATCGCGGGCACGCCCGAGATGTTGAGATCCCAGGCTTGCTGCTCCTCGGCGAGCACGCGGGCTTCGAGATCGGGATCATCCAGCGCCGCCTTGGCAGCCGCACGGTGCAGGCCGACGCCCGCCGCGATGTCGAGCAGCACGTCGCGATCCGACAGGTTCGCCCGCTGGTTGAAATGAGCGCGGAACAGCGCGAGCTTGAGCGCCGTCTGCACCAGCGGGCCCGCCTGTTCGAGCGCGAAGGCCAACAGCTTGTGGCAGTCGCGCGTGTTCCACATCATCGCCGGCGGCGCTTCGCCTTCCCCCTCGAAGGACAGCGAGACGCCGGCCCCTTCCGCAATCGCTTTCATCTGCCCGCGCAAGGCAGCGCCCTCTTCGGCCGGGCGGCGATATTTGCGTTGCAGGTGCGCTTCCTGCTCCTCGCCCTCGGCGGGCATATCGGGGTTGAGTTCGAACGGCCGCCAGCGGATCTCTGCCGCGATCTCGCCTTCCAGTTCGGCCAGCGCCTTGGACAACTGCCCGTAACCGATCAGGCACCACGGGCATATGACATCGGAGTAGATGTCGATGGTCAGCTGGTCTGTCACTTGTCGAGCCACCAGCACATGAGATGATGCGCGATGGCAAAGGGGCGCGGGAAGTAGAGCAGATCGGTGCCCGCCTCGCCCGCCGCGCGCGCCTCTTCGAGTTCGGCGCGGGTGAACCAGCGCGCGTCTTCGAGTTCGGTGGTATCGATGGTGAGTTCGGGATCGTCCGCGACGCTTGTGCAGCCGATCATCAACTGGCTCGGGAAGGGCCAGGGCTGGCTGGCGATGTAGCGCACATCGCGCACGCGCACGCCGGCTTCCTCGTGGATTTCGCGGGCAACCGCTTCCTCGATCGTCTCGCCCGGTTCGACAAAGCCCGCGAGCGCGGAATACATCTTGGGCGGAAAGCGCGGCTGACGGCCGAGCAGCAAGCGATCTTCATGCTCGACCAGCATGATCGTCACCGGATCGGTGCGCGGGAAGTGATCCGCGCCGCACCCGTCGCAATGCCGCTGCCAGCCGCCCTTCACCAGCTTGGTCGGCGAACCGCAGCGCGCGCAGAAGCGGTGGCGTGCGTGCCAGTCGACCAGGCTGCGCGCCCCGCCGTAAATCGCAAGGTCAGGCGGGCTCAACAGCTGCATGATTTGCCACGCACGCGGCATGGCATAGGCCGGACCATCAGCGCCATCACCCGGCACCGGCGCGAAATGCGCCTTGCCGTCCATCAGCCCGAGGAACACCAGTTCGGCCTCCGGTGCGACATCGGCGAGGCTGCCCCAGATGAGGCTGCCCGTGTCATCGACCCCGGGCAGCAGCCCGTCCATCACCAGCACCCGTGCGCGCCAGTCCAGCAGCTGGCCAAGCGCGGCATCATCCACGCGGATGTGATCGGCCCG
Organism: Erythrobacter sp.; assembly: GCA_023653115.1. Classification (GTDB taxonomy): domain Bacteria; phylum Pseudomonadota; class Alphaproteobacteria; order Sphingomonadales; family Sphingomonadaceae; genus Erythrobacter. The sequence goes on along the minus strand of JAMNXO010000001.1, from coordinate 134,145 downwards.
GTCAATCGGCGAACCGGCGAAAGCCATCAGCGGCGCGGGCGCGGCGGGTTGATGCATCACGCCGCCTTCTTGCCGCGCATTGCGGCGAGATCAGCCTCCATCGCGGCGAGGAATTCGTCGCGGATCGGATAGGCTTCGGACGGCATATACTGGGTGAACAGGGTCGAGCGCAGCTTGAGCCCGAAATCGACTGCCGCGAGCGTGCCTGCCGCCCCGCCCCAACCGAAGGTCTGGCCGACCGAGCGTCCGCCCGCGCCGTGGCCCTGCCCTTCCAGCCAGCTGCCCTTGGTATCGACCGTCGCGGGCATCAGGTCCGACGTGCCGACCCGCACCGCTTCCTCGCTCATCACCCGCACTCCGCCGATCGTGCCGTAACCGAGCAACATCCGCAGGAAGCGGTCATAATCCCGGGGGCTCGACACCAGCCCGCCGCCGCCCGCCGGAACCTCGGGCGGATCAAGGAAGATCGACGCCGGGCCGGGATCAAGCGGGAAGGCATTGCCGCCAAGGATGCCGTAATTGTCGGTAAGCCGGGCAGCCTCGCTCTGCGGCACCTGCATATAGGTGCTGGTCATGCCGCAAGGCTCGAAGATGCGCGCCTTGAGGAAGGCTTCGAATTCCATCCCGCTGACGACTTCGATCACCCGGCCGAGCAGATCGATGCTGCACGAATAGCTCCACTTGGTGGCCGGCTGATACATCAGCGGCAGGCCGGCGAGCCGGTCGGCCCAGGCCTCCAAGCCCGGTGCGGGCGTGACCGCCGGGAAGCCCGGGATCGGCAACTTGCTCACTCGCCCGCCGACAAGGCCGTTCTGGTTATAGGCAGCCAGCAACGGCCCCTTGCTGATGATCTGGTAGCCAAGGCCAGCCGTATGGGTCATCAGCTGGCGGATGGTAATCGGCCGCTCGGCCGGAACGGTGTTGTCCAGCGCGCCAGCCGGATCAACGAGCACGCGCATATCGCGGAAAAGCGGCAGGATCTCGTGCAGCGGCTGATCGAGGCCGAGCTTGCCCTCGTCGATCAGGATCATGGTCGCCATGCCGGTGATCGGCTTCGACATCGAATAGATCCGGAACAGCGAGTTCTCGTCCACCGGCTGAGGGCGGGCGAGCGACAGGGTGCCGCCGCCGACGGTATGGGCGTGTTCCTGCTGGTCCCAGCCGAAGGTCAGGAACAGGTTGGCGACCTTGCGAGACGCAACATAACGATCCGCCAGCGCGGCAACATTGGGCCAGCTTTCCGCGACATCATGGGCGAGCAGGCTGCGCCCGAACGGCAGGCCAGCCAGCGCGGCTCCACCGGCCAGCAGCGCGCTCTGCCGGAACAGCGTGCGGCGGGTGAAAATAGCGGTTTCTGCGGCGAGCATCGTATTCATTCTGAGGGAATCTCCGGGACAAGGCAGTCGGCGCACTGTCTGCGGCACTGCGCGGCATGGGTCAATCGCGGGAAGCGCCTTGCGGCCTTGCATTTTTGAGGTGTCCTATTCATATAAGACACATGCTCAACGTGCTCGCCTATCTCGTCGGCCTTGTCAGCCTTGTGATCGTCATTCCCGCGCAGATTCCGCTGCTCGGCTGGGCCAACTGGCTCGCCTTGCCGCTGATTGTGATCGGGATCATCATCGGCGCGCTGTCCTCGAAGAATGGCGGGCGCAATTTCTGCCTGATCGTGCTGCTGATCGCGGCGGTGCGTCTGACGCTGGGCGGCGGATTGGTCTAGGCCTCGGCCTGCGCCAGCGCCGCGGCCTTGGCGAACAGGGTCGCAAGCCCCGCCTCTCCAATCCGTTCGACCGGCCACCAGAACCCCTCGCCCGGCGGCGTATCTGCGGTTTCAAGCCCTCTTACACGCAGCGAAAGATGCGCATGGGTAAAGCCGTGCCGCACCGCGCCGTAATCGCGCCAGTCGCCCGCCAGCGGTTCGACGCCCGAACCATCGGCGCGCGCGCTCCAGCCATCATCGGGCAGCGCCCGCATCCCGCCCAGCATCCCTTCCGCCGGACGGGTCACCAGCCACACCTGGGCACCATCAGCGCGGGTGATCCAGAACGCTGTCCCGCGCCGCTCGGGCACCGCCTTCTTGGCTGGCTTGACCGGCAAGCGCTCGGGCTCGCCCCCGGCATAGGCCCGGCACGCCTCGCGCAAGGGGCAGAGCAGGCAGCGCGGCGATTTGGTGGTGCAGGTCTGCGCGCCCAGATCCATCATCGCCTGCGCGAAATCGCCGGCGCGGACCGCGGGCGTGATGCTGTCTGCCGCGACACGGATCGCCTTGCGCGCCGACGGGAGCGGCGTGTCGATCGCAAACAACCGGGCCACCACCCGCTCGACATTGGCATCGACCACCACCGCGCGCTGCCCGAAGGCAATCGCGGCGATGGCGGCGGCGGTATAGTCACCCAACCCGGGCAATTGGCGCAATTCCGCCTCGGTAGAAGGAAAGCCGCCGCGTGCTGCCACCGCGTTCGCGCATTTCACCAGATTACGCGCCCGCGAATAGTAGCCGAGCCCGGCCCACGCCGCCATGATGTCGTCTTCGGGAGCGGCCGCCAGCGCCGCGATGTTCGGCCAGAGGCTCGTGAACTTGGCGAAATAGGGCTTCACCGCCGCCACCGTGGTCTGCTGCAGCATCACCTCGGACAACCACACGCGGTAAGGCCAGGCCGGATCATCGGGCATGGCAGCACCGGGCGGCAGGCGCCACGGCAGGTCGCGCGCGTGCCGGTCATACCAGGCAAGCAGAGTGTCGGAGATACTGGCGGTCACGCCGCGCCTATGGCATGGCGGGCGTAACCATGGGAAGCGACAAGAAACCTCCGGCCTCAAGCGGCAAGAACGCGCCTAAGCCCTATTCCCGCCCGCGCGGAAAGGGCGTGCGCCCGATCGGCGATCTGATGCCCGAAATCGGTCGCACGGCCTTTCGCCGCTTCGGCTTTGTGCAGAGCTCGGTCGTCACCCGCTGGCCCGAGATCGTCGGCCCCACCCACGCCCGCATCTGCAGCCCCGAAGCCATCCGCTTCCCGCCGGGCGAGAAGGTCGAGGGCATCCTGCAACTGGTGGTGGTGCCCGCCCATGCGCCGCTGATCCAGCAGGTGATCCCCGAAATCATCGACCGGGTGAACCGCTTCTTCGGTTACAAGGCGGTGGCGCGGGTCAAGCTGCGGCAGGGCGTCGTCACACCGGCGCTGGCCGACAAGCCGGCCAAGCCGCCTCCGTCGCTGAAGCCGATCCCGCTCGAACTGGGCGACAGTTTGCGCGATATCGGCGATCCCGAACTGCGCACCGTGCTCGAATCCCTCGCCCGCTCGCTGGGCGAACAGCCTAAACCCGAAACCGGACAGGACACCGAATGACCTTGCGTCCCCTCACAGCGCTCGGCGCCGCCCTGATCGCACTGGCCGCACCTGGCGCTGCCCAGCAGAGCCTCGATACACCGCGCAGCGCCTTCAAGGGGGTCGATCCGCAAGGCAACTGGAGCGCTGCCGCCGCGCGCACCGATCGCGGCCACCTGATCGGCAATCCCGAGGCCGAAACGCGCCTGATCGAATTCGTCAGCTACACCTGCAGCCACTGCGCCAGCTTTGCGATGGAGGGCGAACCGGCGATCGACCTCACCTTGCTGATGCGCGGCAAGATTGCGGTCGAAGTGCGCCCGGTGATCCGCAACGCGCTTGATCTCACTGTCACGCTGCTAGCCGGCTGCGGCGATCCGGCGGGCTTCAAGGATCGCCACCGCGCTTTTATGTACGGCCAGAGCCAGTGGATCGCCAAGTTCCAGAACGCCCCGCAAAGCCAGCAGGCGATCTGGGCGCGCGCCGACAAGGCCAGCCGCATGAACGCCGCCAGCGCGCTTGGTCTTGCCGATATGCTGGTGCAGCGCGGCCAGTCGCTTACCGAGGTCAATGCCTGCGTGATGAACGATGCCGCCGCGCAGAAACTGCTCGACAATGGCGCTGCTGACCAGAACGAATTCCAGATCCAGGGCACGCCGAGTTTCGCGATGGACGGCAAGCTGCTGACCAACGTCCACAACTGGGCGGCGCTCTATCCGGTGCTCTCGGCGCGCTTTGCTGCTGCCCCTGATGGCGACGCCGCCACACCCTGATCCGAGTTGTTCACAAGCCCTGAGCATAGCCCTTGCTGCACACTGCGCCGGGCGGCTATTCTTCCCCGTCAATTGTCCAAGGATCTGCTCTCGATGAAACCCATCCGTCTTTTCGCGCTCGGCCTGCTGGCCGCTGCTCCGCTGGCGCTCGTGGCTTGCGGTGATGAAGCTGCCCCGGGCGAAGTTGCCGAAGGCGAGGCCCTGCCCGCGATTGCCGCCCCGGCCGGCACCAGCTGGAAAGACACGGTTACCGTGACGCCCGAAGGCGGCTACATGGTCGGCAATCCCGATGCGCCGCTGAAGCTGGTCGAATACGCCTCGCACACCTGCGGCGCCTGCGCCAATTTCTCGGCCACGGGCAAGCCTGTGCTGGCGGACAAGTATATCCCCACCGGCGTCGTCAGCTTTGAACTGCGCAATCTGGTGCGCGATCCGATCGACCTCAGCATCGCCACGCTGGTGCGCTGCGGCGCAAAGGAGAGCATGCAGCCGCTGTCGGATCAGGCATGGCTCGCGCTCAACGATTTCTTCGCCGCGGCCGATGCCAATCAGGCGCTCTATCAGGCGGCAGGCAACCAGCCGGTCGAACAGCGCTTTGTCACCATCGCGCAGGCCGCCGGCCTGATCGACTTCTTCGCCGCGCGCGGTCTCAGCGCCGATCAGGCACGCACCTGCCTCGCCGATGCCAAGGCGGTGCAGGCCATCGCCGACGCGTCGACCGCGCAGGCCGAGGAACTCTCGATCACCGGCACACCGACCTTCCTGCTCAACGGCAAGAAGCTGGAAGTGAACCAGTGGGCGCAGCTTGAACCCCTGCTCCAGCGCGCCGGCGCGCGCTGATCGGCAACGGGATCACGGCACCAGCCTGATGCAGATCCACCGGCTCAAGCTCAGTGGCTTCAAGAGCTTCGTCGAGCCGGCGGAACTGCGCATCGAACCGGGGCTGACAGGGGTTGTCGGCCCCAATGGTTGCGGCAAATCCAATCTGCTCGAAGCGATCCGCTGGGTCATGGGGGAAACCTCGGCCAAGTCGCTGCGCTCGGGCGGAATGGAGGACGTGATCTTCGCGGGCACCTCCACGAGGCCACCCCGCGACTTTGCCGAAGTGGTGCTCCACGCCGAGGATGACGGCGGCGAGGAGTTGGTCGTCACCCGCCGCATCGAACGCGGCGCAGGCAGCGCCTACCGGGTCAATGGCCGCGATGTGCGGGCCAAGGATGTCGCGCTCACCTTTGCCGATGCGGCGACCGGTGCGCACTCGCCCGCGCTCGTTAGCCAGGGCAAGATCGCCCAGGTGATCGCGGCCAAGCCGGCCGAACGCCGCGCGATGCTGGAAGAAGCCGCCGGGATCGCCGGCCTCCACGTGCGGCGCAAGGATGCCGAGAGCAAGCTGCGCGGGGCTGAGGCCAATCTCGCCCGGCTGGAAGACCTGATGGCGGGTCTGGACGCGCAGATTTCCTCGTTAAAGCGGCAGGCCAAACAGGCCGAACGCTACACCGAGCTTACCAAGCTGATCCAGGCCGCCGAAGCGCGGCTGCTGTTCGCGCGCTGGCGGGAGGCTGCCTACGCCGCGAAGGAAGCCCGCGCGGCTGCCGAAGGCGCGAATGCTGCGGTCGCCGAGGCACAGGCCGCCGTTGCCGCAGCCCAGGCGGAACAGGCCGAAGCGGCGCAGCAGCTCACCAATGCGCGCGACGAACTCGCCGACCGGCGCGATGATGCCAGCGCCCACGGCCACCGCATGGCCGCGCTCGCCGAAAAGCTCGAAGCCGCCGAGACCCGCCTTGCCGATCTCACCCGCCAGCAAACGCGCCTCGAAGAAGATCGCGCCGATGCCGATCGGCTGACCAGCAGTGCGGTCGAAGCGCTGGCGCGGCTCGAAACCGAAGTCGCTGCCAGCCGCACCGCTGTCACCCAGGCCGAGGCTGCCCGCCCCGCGCTCGCCAACCGCGCCGAGGACAGCGAACGCGCCAGCCGCACCGCCGAACTGGCGCTCGCCAAGGCCACCGCCGATCAGGCCGGGGTCGAGGCGGAATGGCGCGTTGCCGAAGCGGCGGTCGAGCAGGCGGAAAACCGGCTCGCACGGATCGAGGCGGAGGTCGCGCGGCTGGCCCGCACCCGCGCCGAGCTTGAACAAAGCGGCGATGCGCAAGCCGAAGTCGTCGCCGCGCGCGCCGCTGCCGAAAGCGCCGCGCAGGATCTCGCGGCGCTGCGCGGCAAGCTCACCGCCGATCAGGCGCGCAAGGGTGAATTGCAGGGGCTGCGTGACGAAGCCTCGGCCCGGCTCGCCACCGCCCGCGCCGAACTCGCCGGGATCGAGCGCGAGCACACAGCACTGGCGCGAGACCGCGACGCGCGGGCCAAGCGCGAGGCCGGACGGCAGGGGCTCGCGACCGCGCTCGACAAGGTGACCGTCGCGCCGGGCTATGAACGCGCGCTCGCCGCGGTGCTCGGGCGCGATGGCAAGTCGCCGCTGGGCGCGCCTGCCTCACCCCAGGACGGCCGCTTCTGGACCGGCGCCGCTGCCCCTGAGCGCGTCGCTGACAGCCTGCTGGCGCATCTCAAGGATTGCCCACCGGAACTCGCCGCCCGTCTCGCGCTGGTGCATTGCGTGGACAGCGATGATGGCCGCACGCTGGCTCCGGGCGAATGGCTGGTGACCCGCGCCGGACACCTGCGCCGCTGGGACGGGTTTGTGGCGCGCGGTGAGGGGGCCGCCGAAGCCGCCCAGCTTGAAGCCGCCAACCGCTTTGCCGAGCTGGACGCCGCGCTCCCGCCCTTGCGCGAAGCCGCCGCCGCCGCCGAGGCGGACGACAAGAGCGTGCGCGAGGAACTCGCCGCGCTGCAGACCGCGCTGGTTGCGCAGGAACGGAGCATTGCCGGGGCGATCGAAGCCGAGCGGCAGGCCTTGCGTCGGATGGATCAGGCCGAAGCGGCAAAGGAACGCATCGCCGCGCGCCTCGCCGAACTCGCCGCCAGCGCGGGCGAAATGGAGATGCAGGTCGCCGCGGCTAAGGAGGAATGCACCGCTGCCTTGGCAAACCGGGAACGGCTGCCCGCACGCGATCTGGGCCGCGCTGCGCTCGAGGCTGCGCAGGCGAAGAACGCCGCTGCTCGCAGCGCTGTTCAGGCGGCACTCGCCGAACTCGCCGCGCAGGATCAGGCACTGGCGGTCGCACGCGAACGGCTCGTCGCCCAGCAGGCCGAGCAGAGCGGGTGGAAAGCGCGCTCCAGCGATGCCGAGCGGCGCATGGCCGAGACCGCACGCCGCCTTGCCGAAATCGCAGAGGATCGCGCAGTCCATGCGGCCAAGCCCGCCGCGCTCACAGCCGAGATCGAGGCTGGCGAAGCCACCCGCACGCGTCTGGCCGCCGAACTCGCCGCCGCCGAGGCCGCCATGCGCGGGGCCGAGGCCCGCAGCCGCGCCGCCGATAGCGAACTTGCGCAGCGCACCGAAACGCTCGCCCAGGCCCGCGAAGGCCGTGCCAGCCTTGCTGCGCGGGCCGAGAACGAGGAATCGCGCCGCACCGAATTCGCGCGCATCTCGGGCGAGCGGTTCCAGTGCCCGCCCCCGTTGCTGGGCGAACGCTTCGGCTTTGGCGAGGAAGACATCCACGCCGCCAGCAGCGAATCCGAAGAGCTTGAACGCCTCACTGCCTCGCGCGAGCGGATCGGGCCGGTCAACCTCGTCGCCGCCGACGAACTGGCACGGATCGAGGCCGAGCAGGGATCGAGCGCCACCGAGCAGGCCGAACTGGCCGAGGCCGTGGCGCGGCTGCGCGGTTCGATCGGCAGCCTCAACCGCGAGGGCCGCGAGCGGTTGCGCGCCGCTTTCGAGGAAGTCGATGGGCACTTCCGTGTGCTGTTCACGCGGTTGTTCGAAGGCGGTCAGGCGCATCTCGCCCTGGTCGACAGCGATGATCCCCTGGAAGCGGGCCTCGAGATTTACGCCCAGCCGCCGGGCAAGCGGTTGCAATCGCTCTCTCTGCTGTCTGGCGGCGAACAGGCGCTGACAGCGACCGCGCTGATTTTCGCGCTGTTCCTCACCAACCCCGCGCCGATCTGCGTGCTCGATGAAGTCGACGCGCCATTGGACGATGCGAATGTCGAGCGGTTCTGCGATCTGCTCGATTCGATGGTCCGCACCACCACCACGCGCTACCTCATCGTCACCCACAACGCGGTGACGATGAGCCGGATGCACCGCCTGTTCGGGGTGACGATGGCCGAACGCGGCATCTCGCGCCTCGTCAGCGTCGATCTGGGTGAAGCCGCGCTGCTGGCGGCAGAATAGGCCTAAGCCTTAGGCGTCCAGCGCGGCAGCGAGCCGTGTGCGCACGGCCTTCAACCCTGCGATAACATCGGCCAAATCGGGTCCATCATTGACCATCAGCCGCACACCGGGCGCTGCGCCTTGATCGGCATCGGTGCGGCGGTCACCAGCGCGGCGATCGTGGTGGCGGCGGTCAAGTTCGGACCGCGCGCCCCCGCGCAGCACAGCCTCAGCGCCCTTCAGGGTATAGCCCTCGCGATTGACCAGCCGGTCGATCGTCTCGACCAGCGCGACATCGCTGGCGCGGTAGTAGCGCCGCCCGCCGCTGCGCTTCAACGGCTTCAGCAGCGGGAATTGCGCCTCCCAGTAACGCAAAACGTGGGGCTTGATGCCGAGCGCCTCGCTGACTTCGCCGATGGTGCGCAGCGCGCCCTCGTCTTTACTGTCATCGAACCCGGCCATCAGCCCTCACCTTTCCCATCACCCTTTTGGCGCTAGCCCTTGGCGATACGTTCCTTGAGCAACTGGCTCGCACGGAAGGTCATCACACGGCGCGGCGTGATCGGCACTTCGATCCCGGTCTTGGGATTGCGGCCAATGCGCTCGTTCTTGTCGCGCAGCACGAAGCTGCCAAACCCGGAAATCTTGACGTTTTCGCCCTTGGCGAGCGCGTCGCTCATCTTGCCGAGGATCGCTTCGACCATTTCGAGCGATTCTGCGCGGCTGAAACCCATCTTGCGATTGATTGTTTCCGCCAGATCGGCGCGGGTCAAGGTGCCTACCGAACGCATCATGCGTTGTCTCCCTCCGTTGGCGCGACCCAATTGAAGTCACAGGACTTACAATTTTCCAACGATTTTGCAACGCGATGGAAGCACTTACGCAGGGTTTTCAGCAATTGTGTTAGGCGCAGGGGCTGAAACGCCCCGCCGTGATCACATCCGGATCAGGCTTGCGCCCCAGGTAAAGCCCCCGCCCATCGCCTCGAGCATGACCAGATCACCAGCCTTGATCCGCCCGTCCTTGCGCGCGGTATCGAGCGCCAGCGGCACCGAGGCGGCAGAGGTGTTGGCGTGGGCGTGGACCGTCACGATCACCTTTTCAGGCGCGAGGCCGAGCTTCTTGGCGGTGGCATCGAGGATCCGGGCATTGGCCTGATGCGGCACCACCCAGTCGATTTCCTCGACCGAAACCCCTGTATCTGCAAGCACTTCCTTGAGCACGTCGGCAAGGTTCACAACCGCATGGCGGAACACTTCGCGGCCCCTCATGCGGACATGGCCGACCGTCTGCGTGGTCGAAGGACCGCCATCGACATAGAGCATATCATGGCACGAACCGTCCGCATGGAGGCGGGTGGCGATGATCCCGGGCGCGTCCTTGCCGGCGGCCTCGCCCGATTGTGCTTCAAGCACGACCGCGCCGGCCCCGTCACCGAACAGCACGCAGGTGGTGCGGTCTTCCCAGTCGAGAATGCGGCTGAAGGTTTCCGCCCCGATCACCAGTGCGCGCTTGGCCATGCCGGTCTTCAGCAGCGAATCGGCGGTGGCGAGCGCATAGAGGAAGCCCGAGCACACCGCGGCGACATCAAAGGCGATCCCGCCAGTGCAACCCAGCGCGGCCTGAACCTTGGTGGCGGTTGCAGGGAAGGTGTTGTCAGGTGTGGCGGTGGCAAGCACGATCAGCCCGATGCTCGACGCATCGACCCCGGCATCGGCAAGCGCAGCGCGTGCCGCAGCCGTCGCCAGCGTGGCGGTGGTCTCGTCCGGGCCGGCGATGTGGCGCTGGCGGATGCCGGTGCGCTCGACGATCCATTCGTCCGAGGTATCGACCTGCTCGGCCAGTTCGGCATTGGTCACGATCCGGCGGGGCAAGGCCGAGCCAGTGCCGATAACACGCGAGCCGATCACGCTTTTGCCTCTTTGTCTTTCGAAGTGCCCGAGCGTCCGTTCTGGCCGAGCGCGCCCTCTCCCAGCTGCGACAGATCATGCGCGATCCGCTCGGTCAGCTTGTTTTCGAGCAGGCGCGCAGCGACCGCGACAGCATTGGCGACGCCCTTGGCGTTGGCGCTGCCGTGGCTCTTCACCACCACGCCATTGAGGCCGAGGAACACCGCGCCATTGTGGTTGTTGGGATCAAGCTGGTGACGCAGCAGCTCGGTCGCCGGGCGCGAGACCAGGAAGCCGATCTTCGAACGCAGCGACGAGGTGAACGCCTGCTTGAGCAGATCGGTGACGAACCGCGCCGAGCCCTCGATCGCCTTCAGCGCGATATTGCCGGAGAACCCGTCGGTCACGACCACATGGGTTTCGCCGCGGTTGATCTTGTCGCTTTCAACAAAGCCATCGAACACCAGCGCCAGCCCGCCATCGGCGCGGGCGGCAGCGGCGGTGAGCATCGCTGCGGCATCGCGCAGTTCCTCGGTGCCCTTGATTTCCTCGGTGCCGATATTGAGCAGGCGGACCACCGGCTTGTCGAAGCCGTTGACGATCCGCGAATAGGCCGCGCCCATCACCGCATACTGCACCAGATTGCGGGCATCGGCCTCGGTATTGGCGCCCAGATCGAGCATCACCACATCATGCGCCTGCAAGGTCGGCATGATCGCGGCGAGCGCGGGGCGATCGATACCGGGCATGGTGCGCAGCGCGATCTTGCTCATCGCCATCAGCGCGCCGGTATTGCCTGCGCTGACAGCCGCGCCAGCCGCGCCGGTTTTCACCGCGTTGACGGCAAGGCCCATGCTGGTGGTCTTGGCGCGGCGCATCGCGCGGCTCGGCAGCTCATCGCCGCCAACCACATCATCGCAATGCAGGATTTCAGAGGCGGCGCGAAGGTTGGGATGGTTTTCCAGCGCGGCTTCGATGCGCGGGGCATCGCCGACCAGCAGGAACTTGAAGTCCGCATGGCGGCGGCGGGCCAGCGCCGCGCCTTCGACCATCACGCGCACGCCTTCATCGCCGCCCATCGCATCGACAGCGATACGCGGGAGGCTCATGGCGCTACTCTCCGGATTATCGTGCGGGCCACCGGCAATCAGCCGACGGCGACGACCTGACGCCCGTTATAGTGGCCGCAGTGGCCGCAGATATTGTGCGGGCGCTTCAGTTCGCCGCAGTTGCTGCATTCACCGAAGGCTTCGACCCGCAGCGAATCATGCGAACGACGCATGCCGCGACGGCTGGGCGATACTTTTCTCTTGGGGACAGCCATGGTGGCACCATTTCCTCAAATAAATACGTTTGTTCGCGCCACCGGCCCTAAAACTAGCGAAGGCGTGATTCTCGAAGGCCGCCCTTACGGCAAGGAGAGCGCGCGCACAAGCGAGAGCAGGTGCGTGCATTCCTTGGCCAGCAGCGGCGGGAAGCCGGGCGCTATAGCGAAAAATTCGCGCGTTGCAAGCAGCCTCGCCGCGCCCTAGCAACGCGGTCACATTATCGAGGGGATCCTATCATGACCGTGCTTCCTGTCACGCTCGCTGCGGCTGCAGCGGCGGCCATTCTCAACATCTGGCTGGGCATCCGCATCGGCGCCCTGCGCACCGCGCTTGGCATCTCGGTTGGCGATGGCGGCAACGAGAGCCTGCAGCGCCGGATGCGCGCGCAGCTGAACTATGTCGAGAACACCGCCTTCGTCTTGGTGCTGATCGCCGCGATCGAGCTGGCCGGCGTCGGCAGCTGGTGGCTGGCCTATGTGGGCGCGGTCTATTTTCTCGGCCGGGTGGCGCATGGTTTCGGCATGGACGGCGGCAAGGCCAAGGTGGGCCGGATGATCGGCACGCTCACGACCATGCTGATCCAGCTCGGCCTCGCAGTAGTGGCCGCGATGGTGGCAGCGGGGGTGATGTAAAACCCCTAGAGTTGGCGCTGATCGGCCCGCCGCAGGACGGGCCGCAAGGCCGAACGGCCGCCCGCAGGTGCCCCGTAGCGTAGCGGAGGGATCAGCACCGAGGATGCTCGCCCGGAGGGGCGAGCAACACTCAAGAAAGCGCGTAGTCGCTCACAAACGCGTTCGTCTTGCGCTCGCGGCCGAAGGTGCTCGTCGGGCCGTGGCCAGGGATGAACATCACGTCCTCGCCGAGCGGCCAGAGGCGCTGGGTGATCGAGTCGATCAAATCCTGATGATTGCCGCGCGGGAAATCGGTGCGGCCGATGCTCCCCTGGAACAGCACATCGCCGACAATCGCGAAGCGGCTGGGCGCGTGGAAGAACACCACGTGGCCGGGCGTGTGGCCGGGGCAGTGGATCACGTCCAGGGTGAGGTCGCCCACCGTCACCGTGTCGCCGTGGTGGAGCCAGCGGGTCGGCGTGAAGCTCTTCGCCACCATCCCCCAGCGCGGGCCGTCATCGTCCAACTGGTCGATCCAGAAGCGGTCATCCTCGTGCGGGCCTTCGATGGGGAGGCCGAGTTCGTCCGCCAGCATCCCCGCCTGTCCGCAATGATCAAGGTGCCCGTGGGTGACGAGGATCTTCTCGAGCGTGACGCCCGCCTTGGCAACGCCCTCCTTGAGCTTATCGAGATCCCCGCCCGGATCAACCAGCGCGCCTTTCATCGTCTTGGTGCACCAGATCAGCGAGCAGTTCTGCTGAAGCGGCGTCACCGGAATGATCGCGGCGCGCATGGGGGGTGTCGTTTGGTCCGTCATGGGCGCAGACTTAAACCCGCCCCCCCTTCCACACAACCCGGCCAATAATCGCAACCTCGTCCGCCGCCACCTCGACCGGCGGGTAGGCGAGGTTTTGCGAGAGCAGCGCCATTCGCCCTGCCCCAGCGCTGGCGACGCGTTTGACCATCAGGGTTTCGCCCAGCCGCACCACGTGGATCCCGTCGCGGAACGGGCGCGCCGAGCGGTCGACGAGGATTTCGTCGCCGTCGTTCAAGAGCGGCTCCATCGAATCCCCCTCGACCCGGATCGCGGAAAGCCGCGCGCTTTCCAGCCCCTGCTCGGCCAGCCAGCGGCGCGAGAAGCGGAAGGTGTCGAACGCCCCCTCGCCCCCCGCAATCGCTCCCGGCCCGGCTGACGCGCCGAGATCGAGCCGCGGCACATCCACCCAGCTGCCCGACTCGCGTTTACGGGGAGTTACGTAGGATATATCCTTCGCCTCGCGCAATTCCTGCTCGCCCACGCCGAGGAAGCGCGCCAGCGTTGCGCGGTCCTGCTCCTCGAGCTTGCGGGGGCTACCTTTGCGAATGAATTGCTGCAGATAGGACGGATTGCGCCCGAGCAATTCGGACAGGGCGGCGAGACTCACCCCGCGCTCCTGCGACAATTCGAGCAGCCGGGCGCGCGCTCCAGCGAGGGTCTGACGGGGGCTTTGCGGGTTGATAACCATGGATTCTTCCTACACCTAGGATTTTTCCTAGACAAGTAGGAAATCAAATGAAACATTTCAGGAACATCGAGCGAATCGCCCGGTGCCAACCGCCCACTCAGCAACTTCAGGGACGCAAAACCATGCTGCTTCGGACCGTCGAAATCTTCCTCAGGGAACACGCCATGCCCGCCACCAAGTTCGGGCGGCTCGCTGCCCATGATCCGCGCTTCGTGCTCGATCTGCGCATGGGCCGCACCCCGCGCCGCGAGACCGAGCTGCGCACCCGCGCCTGGATGCAGGGCTACACCGACCGCGCCAAGGCGCAGACCAAGGAGATGGCATGATGCTGACCGAAAGCCTGCGCGATCCCTTCGCCCACGCCTTTGCCGATACGCTGGTCGACTGGGTTGATGTCGAGGTAAAATCCGCCGCGCACCCGATCCGCGCCGCCCTGCGCGCGCGCCGCACCATTGCTGACCGGGTCCGCGCCGCGCTCACCGGGCTGACTGGCGGGTATGGCACGATGCTGTCCCATGAAGAAGCCGCCTGGGCCTCGATCACCTTCTCGGGCACGCGCCATGCGGTGGTCCTCGAGTTTTGCGGGGCCGAGGCGGTGGCAGCGGGCGAGGAGCTGATCGAGCGCCTGCCCGATCACGAATTCGCAATCCCCGGCCAGCTGGTCGCCGATGCCACGATCACCGCGGTCGACCACCGCTTCGGCGCGATGGAACGGCTTGAGGTGACGGCCGTGCTGCTGTTGCTGGAGGAGGAGGGGTAAGCTGAAGCCCCCTCCTTTTCAAAGGAGGGGGTTGGGGGTGGTTGCGCGGCGCGAGAGCGGCGCGCCCGCGCGAGCAGAGGCACCACCCCGCTGCGACTAGGCCCGGCAAGTGCCAGGCCAAGTCTCGCTGCCCCTCCTCTCAAGAGGAGGGGGAAGACAACGCCTAACCCCGGATCACAATCATCTTCTCGATCGTCATCTCGTGGCAGGTGTAGGGAATGCCTCCGACGCCATGCCCCGAGGTGCGCAAGCCCGCGAACGGCATCCAGTCGGTGCGGAAGGCGGTGTGATCATTCACCATCACGGCTGACGCATCGATGGTGCGATAGGTGTGCATCGCGCTGGCCAGATCATTGGTGAAGATCGCCGCCTGGAACGCGACATCGAGCGAATTGGCCTGCGCAATCGCGGCGTCAACATCGGTATAGGCATAGACGCAGACCGCCGGGCCGAAGACTTCGTTGCGCGAGATGGTGGCATCGACAGGCGGGTTCAGCAGCACGGTGGGCGCGTAAGTGGTGTCCGACAATTTCGCACCGCCGCACAGGATTTCCGCGCCGTCTGTTCGGGCTTCATCGATCCATTTGGCGACGCGCTCGACTTCCTTGGGGCGGATCAGCGGGCCGCATTCGGTGTCTTCGTGGATCGCGTTGCCGACCTTCAGGGCGCTGGCCGCAGCAGCCATGCGGGACGAAAGCTCTTCGACGATCGAAGCATGGGCGAACACCCGCTGCACCGAGACGCAGACCTGCCCCGAATGGTAGAACCCGCCCTTCACGATGCTCGGCACCGCCAGATCAAGATTGGCGCTGGGATCGACGATGACGGGGGCGACCCCGCCATGCTCCAGCGCGCAGCGTGCGCCCGGCGTGAGCTTTGACCGCAGTGACCAGCCCACGCCGGCCGAGCCGATAAAGCTGAAGAAGGCGACACGGCTGTCGCTCACCATGCGTTCGGACACATCGCGCGGCGGCTGCACGGCCTGTGCCCAATCGGGCTCCAGCCCCGCCTCGTGCAGGATCGCGATGAATTCAAAGCACGACAGCGGCGTGTCGGCCGACGGCTTGACGATCACCGGGCAGCCGGTAGCCACGGCTGGCGCGACCTGGTGGACGATCAGGTTGAGCGGGTGGTTGAAGGCGGACACCGCCACCACCACGCCAATCGGCTCGCGCGTCGTCCATGCCAATCGGCCATCGCCCGCCGCGGTCAGCCCCATCGGAATCTCGGTGCCCCTGAGCGAGCCGATCTCGTGGATGCACAGCTCCATCCCGTTGATCGCGCGGTCCACCTCGATCCGCGCATCGATCAGCGGCTTGCCGCCCTCATTGGCGATCTGGAAGGCGAGATGATCGCGCCGTTCCTGCATGATCGCCTTGGCGCGGTGGAGGATCGCGGCGCGCTGGTGCGGCTTCTTCCACTGCGTCCGGTCGCGCGCCAGCCTGTGCGCCCGTTCGAGCGCGCTATCGACCGCAACCCAATCATGCGTCGGCACGCTTCCGATCGGCGTGAGGTCGAACGGATTGACCACTTCATGCATGGCGAATGTCCTCAGCCGTCGGTGTGATTACAATTCCTTCGACAATCGCTTGATGTCGATGTTCAGGATCTGGTCGTTCTCGGTGTAATCGACCGGGCAATCGATCAGATGCACCCCGGGCGTATCGCGGCAGTGCGCGAGTAGTTCGCGCAGGTGCTCGGACGAGGTCACACGGTGCCCCTTCGCGCCGTAGCTTTCGGCATATTGCACGAAATCGGGGTTGCCATAGGTCAGGCCGAAATCGACAAAGCCCATGTTGGCCTGCTTCCAGCGGATCATCCCGTAGGCATCATCGCGCAGGATCAGCACGGTGAGATTGAGGCCGAGCCGCACCGCGGTTTCCATCTCCTGGCTGTTCATCATGAACCCGCCATCGCCGCAGATCGCCATCACCTTGCGCTCAGGATAGAGCATCGCGCTCATCATCGCCGACGGAAGCCCCGCGCCCATCGTTGCCAGCGCATTATCGAGCAGCACAGTGTTGGGCAGGTAGGCGGTATAGCCGCGCGCAAACCAGATCTTGTAGACCCCGTTATCGAGGCAGATGATCCCGTCATGCGGCATTGCTTCACGCACCTGTTGCACCAGATGCGGCGGGAAGATCGGGAAGCGGGTGTCGGCTGCAAGACCGCCGGTATGCGCGACTTCGGCAGCGCGATATTCGAGCATATGCGCGAAATCCCAGCTGCGGTTCGGGCTGATGTCTTCCTTCATCTGCCACACCGCATTGGCGATATCACCGATCACTTCGATCTGCGGGAAATAGACCGGATCGACCTCGGCGGTGCGGGTCGAGACGTGGATCACGGTGACGCCGTTGTCCTTCATGAAGAAGGGCGGCTTTTCGATCACATCGTGGCCGACATTGATGATGCAATCCGAGGCTTCGACCGCGCGGTGCACGAAGTCGCCCGCCGACAGCGCCGCGCAGCCGAGGAACTTGGGGTGGCGTTCGTCGATCACGCCCTTGCCCATCTGGGTGGTCAGGAACGGGATTCCGGTCTTCTCGACGAATTGTTCGAGCATCCGCCCGCACATCTTGCGGTTGGCACCCGCGCCGATCACCAGCACCGGGTTCTTGGCGCTCTCGATCGCCTTGACCGCGGCGCGCACGGCCTTGGGCTCGGCCGAAGGGCGCCGCGCGATGCTCTTGGGCAGCGGCTTCCAGTCGGTGGTGGGTTCCTCGGCGATATCCTCGGGCAGTTCGATGAGGGTCGCGCCCGGCTTTTCCTCTTCGGCGAGGCGATAGGCTTCGCGCACGCGGCTGGGGATGTTGTCACCCGCGGCGATCTGGATCGCATACTTCGTGATCGGCTTCATCAGCGCGACGATATCGACGATCTGGAAGCGGCCCTGCTTCGATTTCTTGATCGGCTTTTGCCCGGTGATCATCAGCACCGGCATCCCGCCCAATTGCGCATAGGCCGCCGAGGTCACAAAATTGGTCGCCCCCGGGCCGAGCGTGGCGACGCAGACGCCGGTGCGCCCGGTGTGGCGGCCATAGGTCGCGGCCATGAAGCCTGCACCCTGTTCGTGGCGGGTGAGGATCAGCTTGATCTGTTTCGACCGGCTGAGCGAATCGAGAAAATCGAGGTTTTCTTCCCCCGGGACGCCGAAGATATACTCGCAGCCCTCGGCCTCGAGGCATTCGACAAAAACGTCCGACGCTTTCTTGGTATCGCTCATTGCTGCAATTCCCCCCAACTGCATTGCACGGCGCGAACGGCGCCCTTGCCGCCACCCGTGCTATCCACCCCCATGCGGATAGAACGGCTGTGTGACCGCACCGTGATGGCGCAGCGCACGCAACAAGTATTGCAGAAAAGCGCCAGACCGCAATGCGGATGGGCGATTCAATATCCCAGAGCGGGATTGAATACCGGGCCGACCGGCTCGCCGCGCAGATAGCGGCCGAGATTGGTAAGAAACCGCTCGCCCGAACGCTGGAACATCTTGCTCTGCGCGCGGCCCGACAGGTGCATGGTGATATGCGCTTTGTCGAGCGCCCACAGGGGGTGATCGGCGGGCAGCGGCTCGGGCGTGGTCACATCGAGGAATGCGCCACCAATGGCTTTCTTTTCAAGCGCTTCCACCAGCGCCGGCTGATCAATCACGCTTCCGCGCGCGATGTTGACGATCACGGCATCGGATTTCATCGCGGCGAGCTCGGCAGCGCCGATCATGCCTTCGGTTTCGGGCGTGGCGGGCACGGCGAGGATCACCCAGTCGAACTCCCCCAGCCGCGCGCGCCATTCATCGGGGCCGAGCGTGCTTTCGCCTGCACTCCGCCGGACCACGCTGACATCGACATCAAAGGCCGCGAGGCGCGGCTCGATCAGCTTGCCGATTGCGCCATAGCCGAGCAGCAGCGCCTTTGATCCGGCGAGCTCGCGCTTGCCCGGCGAATCGAGCAGCCATTCATGCCGCTCCTGCGCACGCACCACATCGCGATACCCCTTGGCGATGTTGAGCATCCCCATCACGACATATTCGGCGATGGTGATGGCGTTGATCCCGGCCCCGTTGGTGACGGTAATCCCGCGCTCGATCAGCACATCCATCGGCAGGAAATCGAGCCCGGCATAGATCGAGTTGAGCCACTTGAGCTTCTTGGCGGCGCGCAGCGTTTCGGCCATCGCGGCCTGATCGTTCATATCGAACCAGCCGATTTCGGCGTCCGCTACGGCCGTCTGCGCTTCCTCGGCGGACATGAACCAGCGCACATCGAGGCCCGCAGGCAGGTGCGGTTCGAGCATCGGGCGGATCAGGCCGGAGATGGCTAGGATGGTCATATGTTTCCTCTGTTCCCCCGCCCCGGACGTGATCCGGGGCCCAGCTTATTGTGCGTCCGAGGTGAAGGCAGCGGGGTCCCGGGTCAAGCCCGGGACGGGGTGAAGATCAAGCCAGCTTCCACTCCCACCCCAACGGATCGCCGTCCATCACTTCGACGCCCTGCTCGCTGAGTTCATCGCGGATCGCGTCGGAAGCGGCGAAGTCCTTGGCTGCGCGCGCTTCCTTGCGGCGGTCGAGCGCGGCTTCGATTTCTTCCTCGGTGATCGATGCAGCCTTGGGGCGGATGCGCAGATCGGCGCGGGTGAGGTTGAACAGGTTCAGCCCCAGCACCGCGCCTATTGCTGCGGCCAGCACAGCCTTCTTGTCCGGATCGACCTTCTTGGCTGCCAGCACATCGTCGAGCGCGGTCAGGGCCACGGCGGTGTTGAGATCGTCGGCCATTGCCGCGTCGAACTTGTCGAGCGCGCCTTGCAACTTGCCCCAATCGTCACCCTGAACTTGTTTCAGGGTCCATCCTTCGGCAGGCTCCGCGACCAGATCGGCCATGGATGCTGAACCAAGTTCAGCATGACGAAGCTTGAGCTGTTCAACCGCCATCACCATCCGCTTCAACCGCGTCAGCGCCGCGCCGAGGCCCTCCCAGCTGAACTCCAGCTCGCTGCGGTAATGCGCCTGCAGGCACATCAGCCGGTAGGCGAGCGGGTGGTAGCCCTTGTCGATCAGCAATTGCAGCCGCAGGAACTCGCCCGAGGACTTCGACATCTTCCCTGATCGTTCGACTAGGAAGTTGTTGTGCATCCAGATCCGCGCGCCCGAATTCTTCGGATCGTCGAGGCCATTGGTGCAGCAATGCGCCTGGTTCTGCGCGATCTCGTTGGGATGGTGGATCTCGCGGTGGTCGATCCCGCCGGTGTGAATATCGAACGGAAAGCCGAGCACTTCGCCGCTCATCACCGAGCATTCGAGATGCCAGCCCGGCGCGCCCTTGCCCCACGGCGAATCCCACTCCATCTGCCGCGTCTCGCCCGCCGGAGTCTTGCGCCAGATCGCGAAGTCGGCGGCGTTGCGCTTGCCTTCTACGGCCTCGATCCGACCCTCGCCTTCTTCTGTGTTGGCGCGTGCCAGCCGCCCGTAATCGGCTACGGACGCAACATCGAAATAGAGCCCGCTCTCAAGCTCGTAGCAGTGCTTGTCCGCGATGCCCTTGGCGAATTCGATCATCTGCGGGACGTAATCGGTGGCGACGGTCCACTGCGCCGGCTGGCGGATATTGAGGGCGCGCACATCGGCCCAGTAGGCCTGCTTGTAATGCTCGGCGATGTCCCAGATCGACTGCGCTTTTTCCGCAGCCATCTTCTCCATCTTGTCCTCGCCCGCGTCGGCATCATCGGTGAGGTGGCCCACATCGGTGATGTTGATCACATGGGTGAGCTTCAGCCCCTTCCACGTGAGCGTGCGCCCCAGCACATCGGCAAACACATAGGCGCGCATATTGCCGATGTGGGGGTAGTTGTAGACCGTCGGCCCGCAGGTATAGACGCGCGCCTCGCCTGCATGGACGGGCTCGAACACCTCGAGCGAACGGGTGAGCGAGTTGAACAGCTTTAGGGGCGCGTCAGTCATGGTGCGGTGCTTTGACCAGCCGCGCCGCCCGCGTCAATTCTCTCACTCGAACCCGATGAACTTCACCTGTTCGCCCAGCGGCACGCGCTCGCGTTCGAAATTGTTCACCGGCGCGTCCGGATCGCGGTGGCCGATCGCCATGCCGCAGAAGAACATGTAGCGTTCGTGATCCAGCCCGAGGAAGTCGCGGATGGTGTTGGCATAGAGCGCCATGAATTCCTGGAAGCAGCTGTCGAGCCCCTCCTCGCGCAGCAGCAGGGCGACGGTCTGGAGCCACATCCCCACATCCGACCACTGCGGCTCCTTCATCAGGCGCGGGAAATAGACGAACAGCACCGCGGGCGCATCGAAGCTGGTGGTGTTCTTGGCCATCGCCGCCATGCGCCCCGCGCCATCATCGCGGGCAATGCCCATCGCGCCGAACATGCCGGCCGAAACCCCGTCGAGCCGCGCCTTGTAGGCTTCCTCCTGCCCGGGCGCGGCCCAGTCATATTCGGCGGCACCAGGGCCGTTGGCGATGATCTTCGCCTGCAAGTCCTTCAATGGCTGGCCGGTGACGATGCTGGCCTCCCACGGCTGGTAATTGCAGCCCGAGGCCGCCCAGCGCGCTGTGTCCATCACGCGGGTGAGCGTGGCAAGATCGACCGGCGTATCGAGAAAGGCCCGGATCGAGCGGCGGGTGGTAACGGCTTCGGTGACGTTCATTTTTTCTCGCCTTTGTCGTTTTCAAAAAGTGCGACCAGCCGGTCTCTTGCCTGACGCGATGTCTCACTCAACCAGCGCCCTGACCCACTTCCTGCAGTGTGCAATGCAACGCCCACGGCTTCGCCATATTCTCCTGCGGTAGCTGCCCCGGAGTATATCTTTGAGCCAACCGTTGAGGCCGCGTCGTAAGCCATGGCAGTCGCTTGATGCGCGATTAGGATTGCCCGATCGCTGACTGATTTCGTGATGTCAGCGACAGAGCGGCCAAACATCGAAGCATACTCGGCGACTAGCGCTCGAAGGGAGCGGAGCGAGTCATTGTCCAGAAGCTTCGTGAGGCTCGATTCTACAAATGATATCAGAGATTTGATCAACTCAACTCCGATACCTAGGCCTTCCTGCAATTTGGCATGGAAATTTGCCCGCTCTTCATCGGAAAGGGCGTGATATCCGTAGTAAAGAGCACCTATCGCCGCACAAGTCGCGGCGGTCGGGTTTGCGAACACCATGGCCGTCCCGACAGTTACGACAGCATCGAGTGTATTCCCAAGCATCAGCTGCCCTGCAGCGATTACAGCCGTCGATCCGACGTATCCCAAGCCGAAACCAGCAGTGGCACCGTCAAGCACCTGCCCCGTTTGCGCAATAACCGCGATCTCCGACGCCTTAAGATACGCGATGTGGCTCGCAAAAAACATGTTCAACGTGGCAGGACCAAGCGCTGTTGCGCCATAAGATTTTGCCAAGCCGATCACCATTGGTGCTACTGCTGTTGCAAGCATTGGTTACCTCTTCCCCCCGCCCTTCTCATCCTCGAACAGCTCCGCGAGCTGCTCCATGATCGTGCCGCCGAGCTGTTCCACGTCCATGATCGTCACCGCGCGGCGGTAGTAGCGGGTCACATCGTGGCCGATGCCGATCGCGACGAGTTGCACCGGCGAAACCTTCTCGATCCACTCGATCACGCCGCGCAGATGCGCCTCCAGATAGCCCGCCGAGTTCACCGACAGCGTCGAATCGTCCACCGGCGCGCCGTCGCTGATCACCATCAGGATGCGGCGTTCTTCGGGGCGGTAGAGCAGGCGGCTGTGCGCCCAGATCAGCGCCTCGCCGTCGATGTTTTCCTTGAGCAGGCCTTCGCGCATCATCAGCCCGAGATTGCGACGCGCGCGGCGCCATGGCTCGTCGGCCTGCTTGTAGATGATGTGGCGCAGATCGTTGAGGCGGCCCGGGTTCTGCGGCTTGCCATCGGCGAGCCACGCCTCTCTGGACTGACCGCCCTTCCACGCGCGGGTGGTGAAGCCGAG
Source organism: Erythrobacter sp. (assembly GCA_023653115.1). Classification (GTDB taxonomy): domain Bacteria; phylum Pseudomonadota; class Alphaproteobacteria; order Sphingomonadales; family Sphingomonadaceae; genus Erythrobacter. The sequence continues at coordinate 111,715 of JAMNXO010000001.1, read as the reverse complement.
GATCTCGGTCTTCACGCCGCAGCGCTCCAGCGTTCGCGCCAGAATATCGGCGCTGATCGCGGCGATGCTGATCGGGCGGCCGCGCATCGAGCCGGAATTGTCGATCAGCAGCGTGACGATGGTGTCCTTGAACTCGACATCGCGTTCGACCTTGTAGCTGAGAGCGGTGCCCGGCGAGATGATCACGCGGGCGAGACGCGCGGCATCGAGCACGCCCTCCTCCATGTCGAAATCCCAGCTGCGGTTCTGCTGCGCCATCAGGCGGCGTTGCAGCCGGTTGGCGAGGCGCGTCACCACACCCTGAAGCCCGGTCAGCTGGCTATCGAGATAGGCGCGCAGCCGGTCCAATTCCTCCGCGTCGCACAGGTCGGGCGCGGCGACTTCCTCGTCGAAACGGGTGGTGAAGGCCTTGTAATCGACGCTCGCGGGCACCTCGGCCTGCGGGCGGTTGGGGCGCACGGGCGCGTTGGAGGCATCGCCGTCCTCGCCCGGCTCGCCTTCGGACATTTCGCTGTCGGACGGGGTATCGGCGGATTGCTCGCCCTCGCCTTCGCCTTCGGCCATGTCGCCGGCCATTTCGGCGGACTGCGGATCGCCTTCGCCCTGGTTCTCGTCCTCGCCCTCGCTGTCGTCGCTGGGGGCGTCGTCATCATCGGGGGAGTCGCTGTCGCTCTCGTCGGGCGCATCGGTTTGGCGGGTGAGATCGAGTTCGCGCAGCATGTCGAGCGCGAGCTTCTGAAAGGCCTCCTGATCGCTCAGCTTTTCCGCCAGCGCGCCGAAATCCTTGCCGACTTTCTCTTCGAGGAAATCGCGCACCAGCTCGATCCCGCCCTGCGCCTTGGCCGGCACCGCCTCGCCGGTCAGCGCCTCGCGCACCAGCAAGGCGAGCGCGGTTTGCAAGGGAACTTCGGAGGAATTCTGCGCGCGCACGATCTTGTCGGATGCGGTGCGCAGCTCGGTCGCCGCGTCGAGATTGGCCTTGATCCCGCCGAAGCGGTTCGCGCCCAAGGCCTCGTAACGCACCTGCTCGATCGCGTCGTAACACGCACGCGCGATGGGTTCGGGCGGCGCGGACCTCGCATGGAGCGCGGCGTTGTGGTGGCGCAGCTTCAAGGCAAACGAATCGGCAAAGCCGCGCGCCTCGGTCACCTGATCGGCCGGAAGATCGCGCCCGGGCAGCGGCACGCGGAAGCGGTTGCCCGCAGCCCCCGGCACATCGGCGCTCCACGCGACCTCGACTTCCGGATCGCGCGCAATCGCACGGCTCGCGCCGGTGAGCGCCTGCTTGAACAGATCGAGCGGGGACTGGTCAGCCATTGCCTAGAGGATGCTCTGGCCCGTCTTGGCCCAGTCGGCCATGAAGCCTTCGATGCCCTTGTCGGTCAGCACGTGCTTGAACAGATCGTGGATCACCTTGGGCGGCGCGGTCATCACGTCGGCGCCGATCTTGGCGGCCTGCAGCACGTGGGTGACATGGCGCACCGAGGCAACCAGGATTTCGGTTTCAAAGGCGTAGTTGTCGTAGATCAGGCGGATGTCCTCGATCAGGTCCATCCCGTCGACGCCGTTGTCATCGTGGCGGCCGACGAAGGGCGAGATGAAGGTTGCGCCCGCCTTGGCCGCCAGCAGCGCCTGATTGGCCGAGAAGCACAGCGTCACATTGACCATCGTGCCTTCGCCGGTGAGCGCCTTGCAGGTCTTCAGGCCGTCGACCGTCAGCGGCACCTTGATGCAGACATTGTCCGCAATCTTGCGCAGCACTTCGGCCTCTTTCATCATCGTTGCATGATCGAGCGCGACCACTTCGGCGCTGACCGGGCCATCGACGATGCCGCAGATTTCGCGGGTCACTTCCATGAAATCCCGCCCCGACTTGGCGATCAGCGAGGGGTTGGTCGTCACCCCGTCGAGCAGGCCGGTGGCGGCAAGTTCGCGGATCGGCTCGATCTCGGCGGTGTCGACGAAGAATTTCATGGGATGCTCCAAAGTTTTTCGGCTAGCCACCGCGCGAAGCCGCAGCTTATGGGGATGGACATGACCGGGTCGATCATGCGTTTCGCGGTGCTGCTTGCCGCCATGCTTGCAGCTTGGCAACCATCGAAAGCGTCGGCCAACCCCGAAGACACACAATTCTGGCTGGTCGGCTTTGCGCGGGGCAAGATTGACGATGATGTCTTCCTGACAATCGACACCTCTTACCGCTGGCGCGATCCCGATTTCGGCGCCGATCAGCAGACTTTCCGGGTGAGTGTCGAGAAGGCACTCGATGACGAAGTGCGAATCGGCGGCGGCATGGCGCTGTTCCAGACCGGCGGGGTGAGCGAATATCGCCCGCACCAGCAGTTCCGCTATGCTGCCAAGGGCCTCGATCTGCGCACGCGCTTCGAGCAGCGCTGGTTCGAGGGAGCGGACCGGGTGGAGCTGCGCGTCCGCCAGCGGGTGCAATACACACGCGAGCTTGCTCCGCGGCTCGAGGCCTTCGGTTCGGCGGAATGGTTCGGCATCGTCCAGTCACGCCGCGATAGCGGGCGGCGCGGGACCGAGCAGGTGCGCAATATTGTTGGTGTGGCGTACCAGGTCAGCGACAAGCTCGATATCGCGCCGAGCTACATGCTCCAGATTACCCCGCGCCAAGGACGCCCGGACCCGATCAGCCACATCACCCAGTTGACCCTCAACTGGAGCTTCTAAGCCCGCTGCGCCTAAATTCTTTGGCCCAGACCGAACACCCCGATCAGCACCGGATCGCGCGTGCGGCCCGGATCAGCGCGGATCGCGGCTTCCTCGCGTGCGATTTCGCCCCAGATCGCATCATCGACCTCGCGGCCGATGCGGCCGGCAATCTCGCCCACCCTCACCCCGGTGAGCGCACCCAGCGCCTCGCCCAGCAGCGGATCCTCCGCCAGCCGGATCGCCTCGCCCAGTTCGGGCACGATCGCATCGATCAGCGCGGTGCCCATCTCCTGCCGCAAGAAGCTGCTGGCCGCGCTCGGCCCGCCGCGCACCAGTTCAATCGCATTGGCAAAGCCGATCACTTCCACCGCATCGGTCACCACCGGCGCGGCGCGGAAGCTCGCGTCGATCGCGAAGGTGGCAAAGCGTTCCTCCAGCCGGTCCTTGAACAATTGCGAGGTGAGGATGCGCGACAGGGTGTTGCCGCGTGCGCCGAGGAATTGATCCAGGCCGATGCGCGCCACTTGCTCGTCCCAGAACCCGCCGGGTTCGGTCAGGCGGGCAAAGGCGTTCTCTGACGCCGCCAGCAACAGGCGGCGCACGGCTTCTTCCATGCTGAAGGCGGGGCCGGTGCTGGCGCAGGCGGGCAGCAGCAACATCGCGCCCGCGCCTGCCACCCCTGCGAGCAGCGAACGGCGGGTGGGGACAAGAAACTCGGTCATTGGCTGGCTCTCCATACTTGCCCGCACCCTATGCGGCTCTCCATATAACCCCACGATGAACCGCATCCGCCTGCTTGTGCTCAACGCTGCCCTCGGCCCGCTGGATTACCGGCTGCCCGAAGGGGTGACTGCGCCTGCCGGCAGCGTGGTGATCGCGCCGCTCGGGCCGCGCAAAGTGACCGGCATCGTGTGGGACGAAGGCCGCTTGCCGGGCGAGGAAATCGCCTTCGAGCGCCTGCGCCCGATCCTGGACGTACTGCCGGTGCCGCCGCTGCCTGCGCCCTTGCGGCGGCTGATCGAATGGACGGCCGATTATTACTGCGCCCCGCTCGCCAGCGTGGCGCGCATGGCCTTGGCGAGCGGCGGCGCGCTGGGCGGGCCTGCCACGATGACCGAATACCGGCTCACCGGCGCGGACATTTCCGGGCGGCTGACCGCGCAGCGAAAGGCGGCGCTGGAGGCGCTGGGCGGCGAACAGGGCACCATGCGCGAGCTGGCCGCCATCGCGGGCGTTTCCGAAGGCGTGCTGCGCGGTATGGCGGGCGCGGGGCTGCTCGAACCGGTGACCGTGACGATCGACCGCGCCTATCCGCAAGCCAACCCCGATCATGCCCCGCCCGATCTCTCGCCGGTGCAGGCCGAGGTATCGGCGCGGCTGGTGGAGGCAGTGAGCGCGCGCCAATATGCGCCCTTCCTGCTCGACGGGGTGACCGGATCGGGCAAGACCGAAACCTATTTCGAACCCGTGGCCGAGGCGCTGCGCATGGGGCGGCAGGTGCTGGTGCTGCTCCCCGAAATCGCGCTGACCGAGAACTTCCTCGCCCGCTTTGCCGCCCGCTTCGGTGCGCCCCCGGTGCTGTGGCATTCCTCGCTGAAGTCCACCGAGCGCCGCCGCGCATGGCGGGCGATTGCCGATGGTAGCGCGCAGGTGATCGTCGGCGCGCGCTCGGCGCTGTTCCTGCCCTATGCCAATCTCGGGCTGATCGTGGTCGATGAAGCGCACGAGATCAGCTTCAAGCAGGATGACGGGGTGCGGTATAACGCCCGCGACGTCTCGGTGATGCGGGCGCGGTTTGAAAAGGTGCCGGTGATCCTCGCCAGCGCCACGCCTGCGCTCGAAAGCCTGCACATGGCGGCGCAGGGCATTTACGAGAAGCTCGATCTGCCCGCCCGCTTCGGCGGGGCGAGCCTGCCTGCGGTGAAGCTGGTCAACCTCACGGAAGAAAAGCCCGGCAGCGGGCGCTGGCTGGCCGGGCCGCTGATCGATGGCCTGCGCGAGCGGCTGGAGCGGGGCGAGCAATCGCTGCTGTTCTTGAACCGCCGCGGCTATGCCCCGCTCACCTTGTGCCGCAATTGCGGGCACCGCTTCAAATGCCCCTCGTGCAGCGCATGGCTGGTCGAACACCGACTCTCCGCCCGCCTCGCCTGCCACCATTGCGGGTTCGAAACGCGGGTGCCCGAGGCCTGCCCCGAATGCGGCGAGAGCGATTGCCTCGTCGCCTGCGGCCCGGGGGTGGAGCGCATCGCCGATGAAGTGCGCGACCTGTTCCCGCAAGCCCGCATCGCGGTCGCCACGTCGGACACGCTGAACACGCCCGAGCGCGCGGCGGAGTTCATCGCCATGGCGGAAGAGCGCGCGATCGACATCATCATCGGCACGCAGCTCGTCACCAAGGGCTTCCACTTCCCCGAGCTGACGCTGGTGGGTGTGGTCGATGCCGATCTCGGGCTGGAGGGCGGCGATCTGCGGGCGGCGGAACGCACCTATTCACAGGTCGCGCAGGTCGCCGGACGCGCCGGGCGCGGGGCCAAGGCGGGCGAAGTGCTGATCCAGACCCGCCACCCCGATGCCCCCGTGATCGCCGCACTGGCCGAAGGCGACCGCGACGCCTTCTACGCTGCCGAAACCGCCGCTCGCCGCGATGCGGGCGCGCCGCCGTTCGGGCGCTGGGCGGCGATCATCCTGTCGAGCGAAGACGAACGCGAAGCACGCGAGGCCGCCGTGCGATTGGGCGATGTCCGTCCGCGGCTGGCCGATGTGCAGATCCTTGGCCCCGCCCCTGCCCCGCTGGCGCTGCTGCGCGGGCGGTATCGCTACCGCTTCCTCGTCAACGCGAAGCGCAGCGCCAATCTGCAAGCCGTGCTGCGAAACTGGATCGGCGCGGTGCAATTCGCGCCGGGTGTGCGGGTGGGGATCGACATTGATCCCTACAGCTTCGTGTAGCTCGTCATTGCGAGGAGCCGCAGGCGACGCGGCAATCCATGAACCGACCCGGCCACCATGGCGCGCCGTTTGTCCATGGATTGCTTCGCTCCGCTCGCAATGACGAAACCAAAGGGCAGTCATACGCGTAACCCCTCCATGACCTCTTCTATTCTCGTGCCGATCCTCGGCGACCAGCTGTCCCGCAATCTCTCCAGCCTCGACAACCTCTCCCCCGATAGCGCCACCATCCTGATGATGGAGGTGTGGGACGAGGCGACCTATGTGCGCCACCACAAGCAGAAGATCGTGCTGATCTTCGCCGCGATGCGCCACTTCGCCGAAGAACTGCGCGCCGAGGGCTGGCACGTCGATTACGTCCGCCTTGATGATCCGGCCAACACCGGCAGCTTCACCGGCGAGGTCGCGCGTGCCTGCGAGCGCCACGCCCCGTCCGAAGTCCGCATCACCGAGGCCAGCGAATGGCGCGTCCAGCAGGCGATCGAGGAATGGCAAGACCGCCTCCCCTGCCCTGTCAGCATCCTGCCCGACACCCGCTTCATCGCCACCCACGCCGAATTCCGCGCCTTCGCCGACGGTCGCAAGCATCTGACGATGGAATATTTCTACCGCGAGATGCGCCGCAAGACCGGGCTGCTGATGCGCGATGACGGCAAGCCCGAGGGCGACCAGTGGAACCTCGATGCCGACAACCGCGAGCCGCCCAAGGGGGACATGAAGGCACCGCCCGCGCCCAAATTCGCGCCCGATGCGATCACGGCAGAGGTGATCGAACTGGTGCGCGCCCGCTTCCCCGATCACTTCGGCGATCTGGAACCCTTCGGCTGGCCCGTCACCCGCGCCGAGGCGTTGCAAGCCGCTGAAGCCTTCTTTGCCCAGCGCCTCACCCTGTTCGGCCCCTATCAGGACGCGATGGTGCACGGGAAAGACGATCTCTACCATTCGATGCTTTCGACCAGCCTCAACATCGGCCTGCTCGATCCGCTCGAACTGTGCCACGCCGCCGAGGCCGAATACCGCAAGGGCCGCGCGCCCCTGAATTCGGTCGAAGGCTTCATCCGCCAGATCATCGGCTGGCGCGAATATGTGCGCGGGTTTTACTGGTACACCATGCCGGGCCTCGCCGAGGCGAACGAGCTTGCCGCCCACCGCCCGCTTCCCGAGTTTTTCTGGACCGGCAAAACCGATATGCGCTGCCTGTCAGACTGCATCCGCACCACGCGGGAAGATGCCCACGCGCACCATATCCAGCGGCTGATGGTGCTCGGCAATTTCTGCCTGATCGCGGGGATCGATCCGAAGGACGTTCAGGACTGGTATCTCGCGGTTTACGCCGATGCCTTCGACTGGGTCGAGCTGCCCAACGTCAGCGGCATGGTGCTCTATGCCGATGGCGGCAGGCTGGCGACCAAGCCCTATGCGGCGAGCGGCAATTACATCAACAAGATGTCCGATTACTGCGGCAAATGCCGCTACAAGGTCGCGCAGAAAACCGGCCCGGACGCCTGCCCGTTCAACCCGCTCTACTGGCACTTCATGGACCGCAACCGCGCGCGATTGGAGAGCAATCACCGCATCGGGCGCATCTTCGCCACATGGGACCGGATGGGCGAGGCCAAGCAGCGCGAATATCTGGAAAGCGCCGAAAAATTCCTCGACTCTCTGGAGCCTGCCCGCAAAGGTTGGGCCAGAAACGTCTGAGGGAGCCAAGACCATGCTGACCATCCACCACCTGCGCCTGTCGCAATCCGAACGCATCGTCTGGCTGGCCGAGGAGCTGGGGCTCGATTACGAATTGGTGCTCTACAACCGCCGCACCGACAACCGCCTCGCGCCCGATGACTACAAGGCGCTGCACCCGATGGGCATCGCCCCCGTCATCACCGACGGCGACTTGGTGCTGGGCGAAAGCGGCGCGATCATGGACTACATCATCGCCAAATACGCGCCCGATACGGCGCTGGTGCCCGGCGTCGATCACCCCGATTTTGCCGACCACCTGTTCTATCTCCACTGGGCCAACGCGACCTTCATGACCAACGGCATGATGGCGCTGGTGGCGCAGTTCATGGGCGCGACCGAGTTGCCCGCGTTTGTGGCCGACCGCGTGGCGAAAGGCTGGGCGATTGTCGAAAAGCGGCTCGGCGAGGCGGACTATTTCGGCGGCGCGCAGCTGACCACCGCGGACATCATGATGGGCTTCCAGCTCACCACCAGCCGCGCGATGAGCGGGATGAGCATTGATCACCTGCCGAACCTGCAAGCCTACCTGAAGCGCATCGGCTCGCGTGAGGCATACCAGCGTGCCATGGCGAAGTGCGAACCGGGGATGCCGCCGAAGCTGGATTGATTCCCCTCGTCATTGCGAGGAGCGCAGCGACGAAGCAATCCATCGACGAACCGTCCGACGGGCAGAAACCTCAGGTCATGGATTGCTTCGCTACGCTCGCAATGACGAAGAGAGGGATCACCCATGCCCGTCGCCCCGAACGTGATCCGGGGCTTGGCTGCCTTCCTTCACTTCGCGCCAATCGACCTAGGGAAAAAGAAGCCGGACCCCGGGTCAAGCCCGGGGCGACGAGGGGGTGGGATTTACCGCGAATTCCGTCACCCCGGCCCCCGAGCCGGGGCCCCGCTACTTTTTGATCGGTCTGACAGTGAAGTTCTTTCCCCATGTGAGGCCTGCAATTTCGACCGCTTGCATCAAATATCCGCGCGCCTCCGAGTCCTTGTTGTTAGTCGCAACAAAAAAGCCTGAAGGCAGCTTTTCCGAATGTGACAAGGGATGAGGCACATCGTAGAGTTCCTCGCGCGTCTTTGCCACCGCTCGCTTGGTTCGACCTTTCTTCAAAGAGAATGCTTCAAGGGTCCCCGGGGCAATGCGCTCAAGAAGATTTAAGCCTTCAATTAGAAGCTGCGTGGCACTACCAACAACGTGGATTTCGGTATCCGTTTCAAATTCGTAGCATTTCCCAATACGTCGAGCTTTCGCCAAATGTGAAATACGCTTTTTCGGTGTAGGCATTTTGCCTGAAATGATCGGTAGAAGCTTCTCTTCGCCGAAATCGAACTTTGCGCTTGGCGTTGGATAATTACCAGTTACTAGCCCGTGTTCCCGATCCAACCATACATGAGCGCCCACAAGCATTCCCCCGTCAGCAAAACTGCCGGAAAGCGAACTCGAACTCGAAACCGAAGCCATAGCGTCCTCCTATTTCCTTATAAGGCTTATAAGGAAATAGGAGCCCTCTCGCAAGCTTAAGTTCGGGGCAAAATATGCCCCCCCCCCCCTCAAACCCCCTCCCGCCGCAACAACTCCGCCTTGATCTCCAGCCCATAGGCGTAGCCCCCCAGCGTCCCATCGGAAGCGATCACCCGGTGGCAGGGGATCAGCACCGCCACGTGGTTCGCCCCGTTCGCCCCGCCGACAGCGCGGCTCGCCTTGGGGTTGCCGAGAGCAGCGGCCAACTCGCCATAGGACCGGGTCTCGCCCGAAGGGATGCGGCGCAGTTCTTCCCAGACGCGTTGCTGGAACGCGGTGCCCTTCACGTCGAGCGGGATCGCGGCGCTGCCCGGCCCCGGCTGTTCGACCGCCGCGACCACATCCGCAAACAGATCGCGGAAGTCCTCGCCCGCTGCCACCAACTCGGCCTTCGGAAACCGCGCGCGCAATTCTGCCTCGCCCTCGCCAAACGCCAGACAGCACACGCCCTTGCTCGTCGCTGCCACCAGCATCGGGCCCAGCGAGGTCTCGCACACCGCCCAATGCACCATGCGGCCCGCGCCGCCTTTGCTCCAGTCACTCGGCGCCATGCCCAGCCTGCCTTTCGTCTCTGCGTAGAACTGTTTCGGCCCGGAATACCCGGCCGTTGTCATGGCATCGGCCACCCGTTGCCCGGTCATTAACGCATCACGCACGCGTTCCTGCCGCACAGCCCGGGCAAAGGCGGCGGGCGACATTCCGACGGTGCGTTTGAACAGGCGCTGGAAATGCGTGGGGGTGAAGCCGGTGAGATCGGCCAGTGCCTCCAGCGTCATCGCGCCTTCTGCGCGGATCGCGGCAATGGCGGCCAACACGCAGGCCTCCTCGGCGCTTTGGGTCTTTGGAGAGCAGCGTTTACAAGGCCTTAGACCCGCAGCCTCGGCCTCCGCCGGGGTGCCGTAGAAGCGCACGTTCTTGCGCAAAGGCGCGCGCGCCGGGCAGCTTGGGCGGCAATAGATGCCAGTCGAATGGACCCCGGTGACGAACGCGCCGTCAAACCGCCGGTCCTTGGCGAGCGCGATCTGCCAGCGATCATCGTCGGTGATGTTCTTGAAATGTTTCACGTGAAACACTCTGCCATAGTGCAAGGCAGCCTGCACCCCCACAGATTGCGTTCAATGTCGCTTGGGGCGAAAAACCGGCTATAGACGGGGCTATGCGCATCCTTCTGAGCTCCCTTGCCCTGCTGTTGCTGGCCTTTGCCGCGCCCGCCGCTGCCGACCCTGCCGACATTGATGCCGCCGCGCGCGGTGTGGTGCGGGTGGTGCTGATCGCCGAGCGCGGGGGCGAGGTCGCGCCGGTCTCGCATGGCAGCGGCTTTGCCGTTTCGCCCACCCATATCGTCACCAATGCCCACGTTATCCAGGAAGCGCTGCAGGACGATACGCTGCGCATCGGCGTAGTGCCCTCCGAAGGCGAGGGCGGCACCTTTGCGCGCATCATCGCGGTATCCCCGCGCAATGATCTGGCGCTGATCGAGATCACCCGCGGCGCGCTGCGCCTGCCGCCGCTGACGCTGGCGGGCGGGGTCAGCGCGGACATCGGAGATTCGGGGGCCGAGGTTTTGGCGGTCGGCTATCCCATGAATGTCGATCTGGCGCAGGGCCTTGATATGGCTGACATCTTCCGCGCCCAGCCGCCGGTCAAATCACGCGGGTTCCTGTCGGGCCAGCGCCCCAGCCGCCAGTTCGACACGCTGCTGCACACCGCGCCGATCGCCCGCGGCAATTCGGGCGGACCGCTGCTTGATCCGTGCGGACGGGTGCTCGGGGTAAACAGCTTCAGCGCAGATTCGGAGAGCGGGGATGCGGAGTTCTACTTTGCGGTGTCCTTGCGCGAACTTGCCCCGTTCCTGCGCGATAACGGGGTCGAGCCGGTCACCAACGCCCTGCCCTGCCGCTCGATTGCCGATCTCAATGCCGAGGAACGCCAACGGCTCGAAGCCGAGCAGGCCGAAGCGCGCGCGCGGCTGGCCGAGCGCGCGGCGCAGGCAGGCGAGGCGCGTGAGGCGGCGCTGCTGACCGCGCAGATGGACGTCATCGCCGCGCGCGAGAATGCCATGGCACTGGCGCTGCTGGCGTTGCTGACCGCGCTCGGCAGCGGCTATGCGGCGCTGGTGTGGCGCAGCGATGCGGCACGGCGCAAGCACGCCGGGATCGCTGCCGGACTGGCTGGCGCCGCGCTGATCGGCGCGGTGCTGCTCTGGCTCACCCGCCCGGGCCTTGCCGAAATCGAGGACAGGGTCGCCGCCGCTCTTGGCGAGACAGATGGCAGCAGCAGCGGCGCAGGCACCGCCGCCGATCCCACGCTGGCGGCCGACGGCGCGCTGATCTGCACGCTGATGCCCGAGCGCAGCCGCATCACCTCGGCGCGTGCCGATGATGTCGCGTTCAATTGGGCGGCCGATGGCTGCGTCAACACCCGCACCCAGTATGGCCTTGCCGCAGCCGGCGAATGGAGCCGGGTGATGGTGCTGGAGGACGAGGCGGCGGTCGCAGTCAACCGCTATGATCCGGCCACCCGCACCTTCCGCACCGATCGCTACCTGCTCGCCAAGGCGGTGATGGACAAGGTGCTCGCAGCGCGCGACCAATATGTCCCGCCCGCCTGCGGCGTGAGCGAGGCGGCGCGCAAGCTGGGCGAACAGCAGTCCGCGCTGGTGGCGCTGCTGCCCGAAACGCCCAACGAGCGGCTGGTCTATCGCTGCGGGCCGAAGGGCGCGAGGACACAGGAACTCGCTGCGCCGTAAACCGGCCCTGCTTCTCGCACCTGCACAAATCCCGCCCCTCTTGGCTTGCACCATCGGGAATCAATTGCTAGGCGCGCGCCAACCTTGCGGGCAGCCCCAGCGTTCGCCCCACTCCCAAGGCCCAAGCAATTACTCATCGAAGCTCGCAAGAGGACTGCACACGCGTGGATATTTCCGCCGGTATCAAGGCTAGCCTGGCTGGGCGTTACGCTTCGGCTCTTTTCGATCTCGCCAGCGAGAACGGCAAGGTCACGCCTGTCGAGAGCGATCTCGAGACGCTTAGCGCTGCGCTGGCCGAATCGGGCGATCTGGCTGCGCTGACGACCAATCCCGAACTCGCGCGCGATGTGCAGGGCAAGGCGATGGCGGCCGTGGCGAAGAAGCTGAAGCTGAGCGTGCTGACCACCAATTTCCTCGGTGTGCTCGCTGCCAACCGGCGCCTCGCGAAGCTGCCCGCGATCATTGCCGCCTTCAAGGCGATTGCCGCTGCCCAGCGCGGCGAAGTGACCGCCACCGTCACCAGCGCGCACCCGCTCAGCGCCACCCAGCTCACGGCGCTCAAGACCAAGCTGACCGCGCGCGAAGGCCGCACTGTCATGCTCACCGCCTCGGTTGATCCCAATCTACTTGGCGGCCTCGTCGTAACCATCGGCTCGCAGCGCATTGATGCCTCGATCCGCACCCGTCTCAACTCGCTTGCCCAAGCCATGAAGGCCTAAAGGACAATCTAATGGAAATCCGCGCCGCAGAAATCTCGAAGGTCATCAAGGACCAGATCGCCAATTTCGGCACCGAGGCCGAAGTCAGCGAAACCGGCACCGTGCTGTCGGTGGGTGACGGGATCGCCCGCATCCACGGCCTCGACAAGGTGCAGGCCGGCGAGATGGTGGAATTCGCCAACGGGGTGCAGGGCATGGCCTTGAACCTCGAAGCCGATAACGTCGGCGTCGTGATCTTCGGCTCGGACAGCGAGATCAAGGAAGGCGATGTCGTCAAGCGCACCGGCACCATCGTCGACGTGCCGGTCGGCAAAGGCCTGCTCGGCCGCGTTGTGGACGCCCTCGGCAACCCGATCGACGGCAAGGGCCCGATCGAAACCACCCAGCGCAGCCGCGTTGAAGTGAAGGCGCCGGGCATCATCCCGCGCGAGTCCGTTTCGGAGCCGGTGCAGACCGGCCTCAAGGCGATTGACGCGCTGGTCCCCGTGGGCCGCGGTCAGCGCGAGCTGATCATCGGTGACCGCCAGACCGGCAAGACCGCCGTCGCAATCGACACCTTCATCAACCAGAAGGAAGCCAACCAGGGCGACGACGAAGGCAAGAAGCTGTACTGCGTCTATGTCGCCGTCGGCCAGAAGCGTTCGACCGTGGCGCAGATCGTCAAGCAGCTCGAGGAAAACGGCGCGATGGAATACTCCATCGTGGTCGCCGCGACCGCTTCGGAGCCCGCCCCGCTGCAATACCTCGCGCCCTACACCGGCTGCGCGATGGGCGAGTTCTTCCGCGACAACGGCATGCACGCCGTGATCGTGTATGACGACCTTTCCAAGCAGGCCGTGGCTTACCGCCAGATGTCGCTGCTGCTGCGTCGTCCTCCGGGCCGCGAAGCCTATCCGGGTGACGTGTTCTACCTCCATAGCCGCCTGCTCGAGCGTGCGGCGAAGATGAACAGCGATAACGGCAGCGGCTCGCTGACCGCGCTGCCGATTATCGAAACGCAAGCCGGCGACGTGTCGGCCTACATCCCGACCAACGTGATCTCGATCACCGACGGCCAGATCTTCCTCGAAACCGGCCTGTTCTATCAGGGCATCCGTCCGGCGATTAACGTCGGCCTGTCGGTGTCGCGTGTGGGCGGTGCCGCCCAGACCAAGGCGATGAAGAAGGTTTCGGGCTCGATGAAGCTCGATCTGGCGCAGTACCGCGAAATGGCGGCCTTCGCGCAGTTCGGTTCGGACCTCGACGCCTCGACCCAGAAGCTGCTCAACCGCGGCGCGCGTCTGACGGAACTGCTCAAGCAGGCCCAGTTCTCGCCGATGCCCTTCGAAGAGCAGACCGTGTCGATCTATGCCGGCACCAACGGCTATCTCGATAGCGTGCCGGTGAACCGCGTGGGCGAATACGAAAGCCAGATGCTCGATTTCATGCGCCGCGAACATGGCGACGTGCTGACCGAGATCCGCACCAGCAAGAAGTTCGAAGGTGAAGTCGCGGACAAGACCAAGGCCGCGCTCGAAGCCTTCGCCAAGCAGTTCGCGTAAGGACTGAACGCCAGTGGCATCGCTCAAGGAACTCAAAGGCCGGATCGGCTCGGTCAAATCGACCCAGAAGATCACCAAGGCCAAGCAGATGGTCGCGGCGGCCAAGCTGCGCCGTGCCCAGGCTGCGGCCGAGGCCGGCCGGCCCTATGCCACGCGCCTTGCTGCGGTGATGGCATCACTGGCGGGCAAGGTTGCCGGTGACAGCGCGCCCAAGCTGCTGGCCGGCACCGGTGCGGACCAGCGCCACCTCCTCGTGGTGGTCAACACCGACAAGGGCCTGTGCGGCGGTTTGAACTCGAACCTCGTCAAGGCCGCCAAGCTGAAGGCCCGCGAATTGCAGGCCGCTGGCAAGACGGTGGAATTCTACCTCGTCGGCAAGAAGGGCCGCGCGCCGCTGAAGCGCGAATTCCCGAGCCTGATTGGCAAGGGCTTCGACACCAGCATCGTCAAGACCCCCGGGTTTGACGAGGCGGAAGCCATCGCCAACGAGCTGATCGGCATGTTCGATGCGGGCAAGTTCGATGTCGCGCACCTGATCTACCCGACCTTCAAGTCGGCGCTTGCGCAGGATCCGACCATCAACCAGCTGATCCCCGTCCCCGCGCCGACCGTGACCGAGGACACCGGCGCGGTGGTCGATTACGAGCCGACCGAGGAAGAAATCCTCGAAGAACTGCTGCCGCGTTATGTGCGCACCCAGCTGTTCGGCGCGCTGCTCGAGCGGGAGGCCTCCGAACAGGGCGCCTCGATGACCGCGATGGACAACGCCACGCGCAACGCGGGCGAGCTGATCCAGAAGCTCACGATCATCTACAACCGCCAGCGTCAGGCGGCGATCACCACCGAACTTATTGAAATCATTGCTGGCGCGGAAGCGCTGTAGCAACAACTTAAGAACGGGCGCAGAAGCGCTCTAATCGAAAGCCAAGGAAACAATCATGGCCACCGCCCCCGCTCTCAACCAGACCACCAACGGCACCATCAGCCAGGTCATCGGCGCTGTCGTCGACGTGCAGTTCCCCGGTGAACTGCCCGCGATCCTGACCGCGCTCGAGACCCGCAACGGCGACAAGACGCTGGTGCTCGAAGTCGCCCAGCACCTTGGCGAAAACACCGTTCGCACCATCGCGATGGACGCCACCGAGGGCCTGACCCGCGGCAGCGAAGTGGTGAACACCGGCGCGCAGATCAGCGTTCCCGTTGGCCCCAAGGTTCTCGGCCGCATCATGAACGTGATCGGCGAAGCGATCGACGAGCGCGGCCCGATCGGCGCGGAAAGCACCATGCCGATCCACGCCGAAGCCCCGCTGTTCATCGACCAGTCGACCGAAGCGGCGATCCTTGTCACCGGCATCAAGGTCATCGACCTGCTCGCCCCCTATGCGCGCGGCGGCAAGATCGGCCTGTTCGGCGGCGCAGGCGTCGGCAAGACCGTGTTGATCCAGGAACTCATCAACAACATCGCCAAGGGCCACGGCGGCGTGTCGGTGTTCGCCGGCGTGGGTGAGCGCACCCGCGAAGGTAACGATCTCTACCACGAATTCCTCGACGCCGGCGTTATCGCCAAGGACGCCGACGGCAATGCGATCAGCGAAGGCTCCAAGGTTGCGCTGGTGTTCGGCCAGATGAACGAGCCCCCGGGCGCCCGCGCGCGCGTCGCGCTCTCGGGCCTGACGATGGCGGAATACTTCCGCGACGTCGAAGGCCAGGACGTGCTGTTCTTCGTCGACAACATCTTCCGCTTCACGCAGGCGGGTTCGGAAGTGTCGGCGCTGCTCGGCCGTATTCCCTCGGCGGTGGGCTACCAGCCGACGCTGGCGACCGACATGGGCAAGCTGCAGGAGCGCATCACCTCGACCACCAAGGGTTCGATCACCTCGGTGCAGGCGATCTACGTTCCCGCGGACGATTTGACCGACCCGGCCCCTGCTGCCTCGTTCGCTCACTTGGATGCGACCACCACGCTGAACCGTGCGATTTCGGAACTCGGCATCTACCCGGCGGTTGACCCGCTGGACTCGACCAGCCGCGTGCTCGAGCCGCGCGTTGTCGGTGCAGAGCACTATGAAACCGCTCGCCGCGTTCAGGAAACCCTGCAGAAGTACAAGAGCCTGCAGGACATCATCGCCATTCTCGGGATGGATGAACTGTCGGAAGAGGACAAGACGATCGTTGCCCGCGCGCGCAAGATCCAGAAGTTCCTTTCGCAGCCGTTCCACGTTGCGGAAGTCTTCACCGGCATCTCGGGCGTGTTCGTGCAGATCGAAGACACCGTGAAGAGCTTCAAGGCGGTGGTCGACGGCGAATATGATCACCTGCCCGAGCAGGCCTTCTACATGGTCGGCGGGATCGAGGATGTGATCGCCAAGGCCAAGAAGATGGCTGAAGAGGCGTAAGACCAGTGCCCCTTCACTTCGAACTCGTCACGCCGGCCAAGCTCGTCCGCTCGGAAGACGTCCACATGGTGGTCGTCCCCGGCACCGAGGGCGAATTCGGCGTGCTTGAAGGCCATGCGCCTTTCATGAGCACCATCCGCGACGGCGCGGTGCAGGTCTATGCCAGCGCCAATGCCGCGCCGGAAATCATCCAGGTGCGCGGCGGCTTTGCCGAAGTGAACGAAAAGGGCCTCACGGTTCTGGCCGAGCACGTCGAAGGCTAAGCCCTTCCCCCTGACACGACACATGAGGGCGGGCCTTTGGCTCGCCCTTTTTGTTTGTATCCCCTTCCCTTTGCGCGCGTCCCTCGGCACAACATCCCTCAGCAATTCCCTGAGGAGAGGACGCTTGAAACTTGTCTCCACTTTCGCACTGGCGCTGGCCATGACCGTTACCGCAGCCACCGGGGCCGCCGCGCAGGACGCCCCCGCCGATACCGGAGTCCCCGGCCCCGAGCAGGATCCCTACATCTGGCTCGAACAGGCTCGCAGCCCCGAGGCACTGGACTGGGTCGCCAAGGAGAACGAGCGCACGCTCGCCGCCTTCGAAGCCGATCCGCGCTTTGCCCAACTGAAGGCCGAAGCGCTGGCGATCTTCGACAGCAATGATCGCATCCCCTTCGTCAGCTTCCGCCCCGATGGGCTGTATAATTTCTGGCAGGACAAGGCGAACCCCAAGGGGATTCTGCGCCGCACCACACTGGAAAGCTACCGCACCGACGCGCCCGAATGGGAAGTCATCCTCGATGTCGATGCGCTCGCCAAGGCCGAGGGCAAGGAGTGGGTCTATCAGGGCTCGACCTGCCTGCCGCCCGCCAACACCAAGTGCATGATCGCGCTCTCCGATGGCGGCGAGGATGCCACCATCATGCGCGAATTCGACACCACGACGAAGCAGTTCGTCGAAGGCGGCTTCGTGCTCGACGCCAAGAGCCAGGGCGGCATCAGCTGGATTGATGAAAACACCCTGCTGGTGGGCCGCAACTTTGGCGAAGGCACGCTCACCGAGAGCGAATACCCCTTCACCAGCCGCGTCTGGAAGCGCGGCACGGATATCGCATCAGCCGAGGAAATCTTCCGTGGCGAGTCGACCGACGTGTGGGCCGGGGCCAGCCTGCTGCGCGACAACACCGGCACGATCCATGCCCGCACCGCCTTCCGCGGCATCAGCTTCCACGAAAGCCTCTACTACGTCTGGAAGGACGGGGCATGGCTGGCGCTCGACATCCCCAAGAAGGCCTCGCTCTACGGGATCGTCGACGGGCACCTGCTCTATTCGATCGACGAAAACTGGACCGTTGGTGACCAGACCTTCCCGGCTGACAGCCTGGTTGCGGTGAATCTCGAGGAATGGAAGGCCGACCCGAACGGCGCCAAGAAGACGCTCGTCTGGGCACCGGGTGAGCGCCAGACCAAGCAGGGCGGATCGATCACCGGCTCGTCGCTGTTCGTGACCCTGCTCGACAATGTCGTGGGCAAGGTGCTCGAATTCAATTTCGAGGGCGGCCCGAACGGTGGGTCGTGGGTCAGCAAGCCGGTCGCTCTTCCGGATAATGCCACGCTCGGCATCGCGGCATCGTCGAACGAGACTGACCAGATCATGTACACGGTCAGCGATTTCCTCAATCCGACCACGCTCTACTACACCGATGGCAGCGCGCCGCCGGCCGTGCTCAAGACCAGCCCAGCCTATTTCACGCCCGAGGGCATGGAAGTCGAACAGCACGAAGCGACCAGCAAGGACGGGACCAAGATCCCCTACTTCATCGTCAAGCCCAAGGGCATGGTGGCGGACGGCAACACTGCGACGCTGATGACCGGTTATGGCGGCTTCCAGATCGCGCGCCTGCCGGCCTACCTCGGCAGCACCGGCAAGCTGTGGGTCGAAAAGGGCGGCGCCTATGTGCTCGCCAACCTGCGCGGCGGGGGCGAGTTCGGGCCAAACTGGCACCAGACCGCAATCCGCGAGAACAAGCAGCGCACCTGGGATGATTTCATCGCGGTGGGCGAGGATCTGGTGAAGCGCGGCTTCACCTCGCCGCAGCATCTCGGCATCCAGGGCGGCTCGCAGGGCGGCCTGCTGGTGGGCACGGCCTTCACCCAGCGGCCCGACCTGTTCGGCGCGGCGATCGTGCAGATCCCGCTGTTCGATATGCTGCGTTATCATGTGATCGGGCGCGGCGCTTCGTGGATCGGCGAATATGGCGATCCACGCATCCCCGAACAGCGCGCCTGGATCGAAGGCTACTCGCCCTACCAGAAGATCGCGCCGGGCGTGGAATACCCCGCGCCGTTCCTGTGGGCCTCGACCGCGGATGACCGCACGCACCCGGCACACGCGCGCAAGGGTGCGGCCCGCCTCAAGGAACTGGGCCAGCCCTATTACTACTTCGAGGATACCACCGGCGGCCATTCCGGCGGGGTGGACAATGATCAGCGCGCCAAGCTGCAGGCGCTGCAGTTCGTTTACCTGATGAAGCGGTTGATGGACGCGCGCGGCGGCGAATAGACCCCGCGATTCCCGGACCCGTAAAGAGGGCGGCTCCAGCGATGGAGCCGCCCTTTTTTCGTTAGATAACAAGGGTAACACAGCGGAGCTGTAAACCGTCCCGACACTTTGCCCTCGGCTCGTCGCACGCGCGGAACGGGAGGGGTCCTCAACACCGGATTAACCCTGCTTGGCAGCCACTCGTTAAGTCTGCCCGTCAACAATTGCGACATCGGGGGCGATAACAGCACGAGAAAGGAGCTGACCGATGGCCTACCCCAGGGATATCTCGATTGCCGATGCGATCAAGCGCTATGGCCTGCCGCGCAACCACAAGGTGCACTGGTCCAAGGCGCGCAAGGATGATGTGGTGCGCGCTGTGCGTGAACGCGCAATCAGCTTTCACGAGGCACGCAGCCGCTATCTGCTGAGCCGCAGCGAGTTCGAGCAGTGGGAAGCCGATTACGTCGCCAGCGGCGGCGATGCCCAGGGCGAACGCACGCGGATGCAGGACGCCTAAGCGTTTTGCGTTCTGCGTCAGGGCTGAAGCCGACGCAGAAGCGACGCTCAGACGCCGCGCGAGCTCACTTGGCCGCAGGAACCGGGATCAGCACCTCGTTGCGGCGCAGGGGGCCAGGCACCATCGGGGCATCATAGAAGGCAAACTCTGCCTCGCCTTCGGGCACGATGCCCTGCCCTGCCAGCCAGCCGCGCAATTGCGCCTCGCGGGTCGCCAGATCAGCCGACCCGCCATTGCCGGAGAACCGGATCGCCGCCATCCGCCGCGCAGGCACCTCGGTCAGCGAAATATCGGCAGGCGCAGGCGGCAGCGTGGCCAGCGAATACTTGGCCGGCATGACGAACCGCATCCGCCATGCGCCCTTGCCGGTTTCCTGCTGGAGCACCGGCGCGGTCATGGCGATGCTCTCGCCGCCCTTGGGTCGGTCCTGCGCGAAGATATAGGCCGCAAGGCGGCGGAAACTCGCTCCGCTGGCGCGCTGGCGATCGCCCGAGGAGGTGACTTCGGCCACCACCAGTGCAGGGTAATCGCGCAGTTCAAACTCGCCCTCGGCGCGCACCAGCGCGTATTCGGGTTCCTCGGTGTTGCGATATTGGGCGTACACGGCAGCGGCTCCGATTGCGGCTAAGCCAAGTCCGGCGGCGATCCATCGTCCGATGCGCATGGGTGTGTTCCCTTATGTAACGCCCCCAGACACTCAGCCGTTGGCGAGGCTAAAGGTTCCCGGCGCTGGAAAACCATAGGGCGGCGGGCTACCGTGTGGGCGCGTCGAAGTCCGCCGGCTTGTTGGCGATCCAGGCGACGAACTTGGCAATCGCGGGGTTATCGCGGATCACACTCACCTTGTCGCCAATGCGGGCCAGCTCGTTATTGGTGAAGTTGGCGTGGATGGTCTTGTGACAGATCGGGTGGACCGGAACCTTCACCTTGCCCTTTTTCGCCTTGGGCACGGGGTGGTGCCACTGCTCTATATCGCCGAGCGGGCGGTCGCAGAGCCAGCAAGTGAGGTGGCTGCCTTCGCTCACCCCTTCTTCTCCGCGGCTTTCTTCTTCTTCATCGCGTCGTGGAAGCGATCGGCCCAGCCGTCCTTCACCAGCTGTTCGGCGCGCACCATGCGCAGCTCTCCGGGCGCGACATCGCGGCTTACGGCCGATCCTGCGGCGACAATCGCGTCCGCCCCGATGGTGACGGGGGCAATCAGTGACGAGTTCGAGCCGATGAAGGCGCCCGGGCCGATCACAGTCTTGTATTTGAAGTAGCCATCATAATTGCAGGTGATGGTGCCCGCGCCGATATTCGCGCCCGCACCAATGCTGGCATCGCCCAGATAGGTGAGGTGGCTGGCCTTCGCGCCCGCGCCCAGCACCGCATTCTTCACCTCGACGAAATTGCCGATGAAGCTGCCTTCTTCCAGCACCGTGCCCGGGCGCAGCCGCGCAAACGGCCCGACCTTCACGCCGCTCGCCAGCTTCGCGCCTTCGATATGGCTGTTGGCGCGGATCAGCACGTTATCGGCGATCTCCACGCCAGGGCCGAAGAACACGTTGGGCTCGATGGTCACATCGCGGCCCACCACCGTATCGTGGGCGAAGAACACCGTCTCGGGGGCGATCAGCGTGGCGCCGTCGTCCATCGCCTTGATCCGGCGGGCGGCCTGCCAGCGGGCCTCGGCCGCAGCGAGTTCGGCGCGGGAGTTGATGCCCGCAACCTCGTCCGCCGTCTCGGCCACGATCACCGCGCAAGGGCGGCCATCGGCGATGGCGATGTTGACGATATCGGGGAGGTAATACTCGCCCTGCGCATTGTCGTTGCCGACCCGCGCCAACAGCGCGAAGAGATCGGCGGCGCGTGCGGCCACCAGCCCCGAATTGCACAGCCGTGTGGCGCGCTCGCCTTCGTCTGCGTCCTTGTATTCGACCATCTTGAGGATGGTCCCCGCGTCATCCGCGATCACCCGGCCATAGTGGAGCGGGTCTTCCGGTTCGAACCCGAGCACCACCGTGGCGGGGCTATCATCCGCGTGGAGCCGATCGATCATCGCCCGCACTGTTTCGGCCCGCACCATCGGACAATCGCCGAAGCACACCAGCACATCGCCGTCGAAATCCGCCAGCGCCTCGCGCGCCATCAGCGCCGCGTTGGCTGTGCCAAGCTGCGGCTCCTGCAAGGCGATGGTCACACCGCGCCCTTGCAAAGCTGCCTCAAGCTGCTCGCGGCGGTCGCCCGCAACCACCACCGTGCGCGCCAGCGACAGGGTGGCAAAGCTGTCGAGCAGATGCGCGATCATCGGTTTGCCCGCGATCGGGTGCAGCACCTTGTGCAGATCGCTCTTCATGCGGGTGCCCTTGCCAGCGGCAAGGATGATGGCGGCAAATGGCGTGGCGGTCGTCGTGTTCATGAAAGCCCCTGTAAGCAAAGCTGCGCCTGCCAGCAAATGCTTGCGGTTTGAAGAACCATCCGCCACCGCGCGCCAATGACCAACATCCCCTTTGACGCGATCGGCTTCGATCTTGACGGCACGCTGCTCGATACCTTCCGCGATCTGGGCGCGGCGGTGAACCATGCGCTGGTGCTGGGCGGTTTTGCCGAGGTCTCGGTCGAAAGCTCGAAAGATCTGATCGGCGGCGGGGCCAAGATCATGCTCGCCCGCGCGGTGGAGGCGCAAGGCGGCCTTCCCGAGGACGAGTTCAAGCGGCTCTACAAGGCGATGCTGGCCTATTACGAGCACCACAACGCCGTCCACACCGTGCCCTATCCCGGCGTGCGCGACGTGCTGGCGGAGCTGGCGGCCAAGGGCATCCGCATGGTGGTGGTCACCAACAAGTTCGAAGCCTTCGCCCGCAATGTCCTCACCCAGCTCGATCTCATCGGCGCGTTCGAGACGGTGATCGGCGGCGACTCCATGGGCAAGGGCGACGACGGCCAGTTCCTCGCCAAGCCCCACCCTGCCCCAATTATCGCGGCGCGCGAGGTGACCGGATCGGGCCGCTTCGTGTTCATCGGCGATTCGACCTATGATGTGCGCGCCGCCAAGGCCGCGGGCGTTCCGGTGGTCGCGGCGGCCTATGGTTATTGCGATATGCCCCCGCATGAGCTGGGCGCCGATGCGGTTATCGATTCGTTTGCCGCGCTGATTCCGGCGCTGGCGAGCCTCGGGCGGGCTGGCTGACCCTACGGCAAAGGCCGCTGTCAGTTCGGCAGTTGCATGGCGCGCGCGAAAGTGCCACGCAGCGCCCGCAAAATCGCTTTACGCAGGCGTAAACCGCGCCGCGTCGCAACCACAGGAGAACATCATGACCATCAGCTTCAAGGACAAGGTCGCCATCGTCACCGGTGCAGGCGGCGGGCTCGGCAAGGCCTATGCGCTCGAACTCGCGCGCCGCGGCGCAAAGGTCGTCGTCAATGACCTCGGCGGCTCGCGCGATGGCACCGGGACCTCGGACGCGGCCGCGCAGGTCGTCGCCGAAATCGAAGCGATGGGCGGCGAGGCGATCGCCAACGGCGGATCCGTCACCGAATTCGAGCAGATGGAAAAGATGGTCGCCGACGCCAAGCAGAAGTGGGGTGGCGTCCATGTGCTGATCAACAACGCGGGCGTGCTGCGCGACAAGACCTTCATCAAGATGGAGCCCACAGACTTCGAATTCGTCGTCAAGGTGCACCTCACAGGGTCAGCCTTCGCCACCAAGGCGTGCTGGGAAACCATGCGCGAGCAGGGCTATGGCCGCATCCTGATGACCGCGTCCTCGACCGGCCTGTTCGGCAATTTCGGCCAGGCCAACTACGGCGCGGCCAAGCTTGGCCTGGCGGGCCTCACCAAGACGCTCCAGCTTGAAGGCGCGAAGTACAACATTCGCTGCAACACGCTGTCGCCGGTCGCGGGCACCCGCATGACCGAAGACCTGTTCCCCGAAGAGGCCTTCAAGCTGTTCGCGCCGGAAAACGTGGTCCCGGCCGCGCTGTTCCTCGTCAGCGAAGACGCGCCGACCAACGCCATCGTTGGCGCAGGCGCAGGCGGCTTCCACTCCTCGTGGACGGTGATGAACGATGCCGTGTGGCTGCCGGAAGGCGAGCGCACCGTCGAAGGTTTCGCCGCACACTGGGAAGAGATCAACGCCTTCACCAACCTCACCGCCCCGCAATCGGGCAGCGAGCAGTCGGGCAACATCCTGAAGGCGATGCAGAAGGTCACCGGCACCGGGCCTGCCAGCGCGCGCGGGTGATCGGGTTCCCGCAACGGACAACAGGAGGCCCGTCCCCGCGAGGGGGCGGGCCTTTGCTTTGAAGCGGACAAAGCGGACACCCTGTCCGCTTTGTTGATCGTCTATTTTATCAATTTTTTCAGGCTTCTATCCTCGCTTTGCGCAAGCGGACGGACAGGGGAGCGGGGGCCCAAATCACGCCCCAGCGATCCAACTGCCTCGCAGGCCGGGCATAACTATGGGAAAGAGCCAAGGCGGATCGTAGCGGCTGGCACGCGCGTAGGAAATGGCGGCACTCGCTGATTGCCTGCCGAAAGCTGCCGATCGGGAAGCGACCCCCTTGCAGACATTCCCGTCGCGTGTTCAGTAGGAGCATGGACAGCTTCATATACAGCGTTTGGTTCCTCAACACCGACGCGCACGAAGGGGACGAAGACCGCGAATGGATTGCATGTGTGGCGATCCACGCCGCGACCGCCGTAGAGGCTCAGAAGTGGGGCGATACGCTTGCAAATGAACGCAGCCGTCGTCTCCCAAAGGATACGTTTGTGAGGTCATCGGTAGAACGAGAAGCAGAGATGAGCGGCGTCACTGATTGCTCAAGTTTGCCACGCATCACGGCTGGGCAAACACCAACGGACGCTGCCATTGGCTGGTAACGGACCGTCCGCTCCCCACCCAGCTTCAGTCATAGAAACAGCCGTGCTGGAAGCCCGGAAGCAGCCACTCCCTTAGCTTTGGGCCGCAACTGACCGCGCCTAATCCACCGCCTTCAGCAGCCGCCGCTCCATCGGGGCGAGGACGTTGGCCAGATCATGGCCGCGTTTGAGCACCTGGCCGTGTTCGCCGAACAGCGTCCACATCCCCTGCTTTGAGCGCAGCGCCGGGCGCTTTTCCAGCCGCGCTTGCGGGCGTTCGGCGGTGCGGCGGAAGGCGGCGAAGGTGGCGGCGTTGCGATCAAAGTCCATCGCGTAATCGCGCCATTCGCCCGCGGCGACCATCCGGCCGTAA
Organism: Erythrobacter sp.; assembly: GCA_023653115.1. Taxonomy (GTDB): domain Bacteria; phylum Pseudomonadota; class Alphaproteobacteria; order Sphingomonadales; family Sphingomonadaceae; genus Erythrobacter. The sequence goes on along the minus strand of JAMNXO010000001.1, from coordinate 87,170 downwards.
AGATCGAGAATGCGCATGAGTTCAGCGCGTTCGAAACCGACCTGCTCGGCCGCGCGGGCCGGAAAGGCCACCACTTGCCCGGCAAGACCGGGGGACTGCCCCTGATTCTTCAAACGCCCACCCCGGCCCTAGTCCTTGGTTCCGCTCTTGCGCGCCCGAGACGCTGCAACCGGTGCCTCGCGTTCGGCCAGCATGGCCTTCATCTGCGCCAGCTCATCGCGCAGAACGGCGACTTCGGATTCGAGCTTCTCGATGCAGTCGCGGCGCGGACGGCCCTCGTCATCGCAGGGCGGATCATCGCAGGGCGTGCCATAGGGGATGAATTCCTTGATCCACTCCTCGGCCGGCACCAGCGTCGAGCGGGCCTTGAGGCCGATCATGGTCGCCCCGCCCGGCACATCCTCGGTGACGACCGCATTGGCCCCCACCCGCGCGCGTTCACCCACCACAATCGGCCCGATGATCTGCGCGCCAGAACCGATGATCACATTGTCCTTGAGCGTCGGGTGGCGCTTTCCGCCCTTGCCATTGGCAGGGTTGGTGCCGCCCAGCGTGACGCATTGGTAGATCGTGACATTGTCGCCGATCTCCGCCGTCTCGCCGATCACGGTAAAGCCGTGGTCGATGAAGAAATTCTTCCCGATGGTTGCGCCCGGATGGATGTCGATCGCGGTCAGCAGGCGCGACACATGGTTCACCACCCGCGCGAGGAAATACATCCGCGCCTCGAACAGCCAATGGGCGATGCGGTGGAAGCCCAGCGCCCAGACGCCGGGATAAAGCAGGATTTCCCAGCGAGAACGCGGCGCCGGATCACGGGCCCGCACCGAGTCCAGATAGCTGATCAGCGGTTCGAACATGGCACCTTCATTCCCACCAAACGGCGCGCGATGCAACTCACCCGCCTAGAACAGACGCTGCTGCTCGGGGCCATGCAGGGCTTCGAGCGCGGCGCGCCACACCGACATGGTGGCAGGCGACTGGCGTTCAAGGGAAATCCGGTCGATTGTCGTCACCAAGGCCTCGATCGCGGCAAAGCTGCGGGTGGTGCGAGGCACGCAATATTCCGCAGCGCCCTCGGGCAGGGTAAGGCCGCGCTGCTCGGCCAGCGCATGGATCAGTTCGGCCATCATCGCATCGTCAGGCGCGCCGATCGCCAGTTGCAGCGACCCGCCGATGCGCGAGGCGAGGTCAGGCAGCGCGATCCGCCAGCCCTGTTCCTCGGCATTGGCGACGATCAGCAGCGCTGTGCCTTCGCGAGAGCCGCCCTGCTGCACCGCGTTCCAGCGGTGGAACAGTTCGGTCTCGTCGCAGGTCTCGGCATTGTCGATCAGATCGATCTGGCCAGGCTCCGCCAAGCCCTGCGCCCAGCGTGCCAGCAAGCTCTTGCCCGAGCGCGGCGGGCCGGTGAGCACGGCGGCATGGAACGGCCAGCGCGCCGGTTCCTGCAAAGCCTCGATCACGGCCGCATTGGCATCGCCAACGATAATCCGCCGCGCCTCGGCAGCCGTGCCAGCGGACAGCGGCAGCGCGATCTGGGTGGGGAGCGGGTGGCTCATGCGCTCACGCCCTCAGCGGCTGATGGCGAGCGCGTTTGCCCCCCGCCGCACTGCAAATCCGCGCGCTTCGAGCGCGGCGGCGAGTTCCTCGAGCGAACCGGCAAAGCTCACGCTCATCACCGAAGTGCCGCCGATGGCGGTGCTGGTAACGCCCACGCCGCGCACGCCGCCGGTGCCGCGCACCGCGCCAAGCGCGCCGTCGAAGGCGGAGGCATCGGGGGTCGCGAATTGCACGACGATCGAACGCACCGCGGCCTCGCCCGGCTCGGCCCCGGCAATCGGTTGGGTCTCGGTCTGCGGGGCGATGCCGGCGGCAGCAGCAGCCTGCGCCGCCGAGCGCGCGCGGGCTGCGCGGCCGATTTCGATCAGACGCGCAATCGCCGGATCAATCTCGCCCGTGCCGCCGATCCGCAAGGTCGGGTCAGGCCGCAATTTGCCGCTCGCGAGCGCGCTCGTGAAGATGGCGTCCATCCGCTCAACCGCCTTGCCCAGCATCGCCGGCAGCTCGTCCGGTCCGGCGGCCTTCATCGTGAAGCTTTCGAGCGGACGGCTGTCCGGCCCGTAGCGCGCGGTGAAGGTGCCGCTCACCGGCCCGCCCGGGAACTGGTGATCGAGCCGCGCAAAGGCCATCAGCGCGTCCGAAGCGCCATACTGATCGAGCATACTGCGCCACCATGCGCGGCTATGGCGCCCGGTCTGGCCGAAATTGATCAGCAGCGAATCGCCCCCTGCCCCGCTCGGGCGGACATAGTTGATCCGGCTCGACCCCGGATTGAACTCGGCCCAGGCGCGCTGCCAGGCGTTGCGCTGTTCAAACGTGGTGTAGGCCCCGGCGCTCGCTTCGACCGGGATCAGCAGCATCGGAGCCGAACGCGCTGCCCGCTCGCCGCCGCCGAGATAGCCGCTCGCACGCTGACGATCGAACACCACGCCAAGCGTGGCGATGTAACGCCGCGGGCCCAACCGCTCGCGCTCGATCACGATCGCCGAGACGAGGCCATCAAGCTGACCCTCGGAAAGCTGCGGCCCCTTGATCTTCGCCCACGCCTTGCGCTGCGCCTCGCGCCAGCCCTTGGCGCGGGCTTCCTCGGCGCTGTCGGCGGTGACATCGACGGTGATGCCTTTCACCTCGATGTCCGAACTGGCTGCGGTCGGCGCGATCCCGCGCTCGCCTGCCACCTGCGCCACCAGCGCATAGCCGCCGACCAGCAGCGCCAGCGCCAGCGCAGCCCCGCCCACGCCGCGCAATAGCGGGCGAGAAAGGGCGGCACCGCGGCCGAGAAGGGAAAGAGACGCGCTCATCGGGGAAATCGCGCGCCTTTTGCCCAAAGGCGAGTGGAATTCCAAGCGCGAAAGGCTATGGCGGCGTGCATGACTTCGGGGACAAACGATAGCAGCCCGCCGCAAGGCACCGGCTACACCTACGCCGATGCGGGCGTTTCGATTGCTGCGGGCAATGCGCTGGTCAAGGCCATCGCCCCGCTGGCCAAGGCCACCGCGCGACCGGGAGCGACCAGCGAGCTGGGCGGCTTTGGCGGGTTTTTCGATCCCAAGGCGGCCGGATATCATGATCCGCTGCTGGTTGCCGCCAATGATGGGGTCGGCACCAAGCTGAAGCTCGCGATCGAGCACGACCGGCATGACACGGTGGGCATCGATCTGGTCGCCATGTGCGTCAATGATCTCATCGTGCAGGGCGCCGAGCCGCTGTTCTTCCTCGATTATTTCGCCACCGGCAAGCTGGAGAACGGCGTTGCCGAGCGGGTGATCGCGGGGATCGCGGAAGGCTGCAAAATCGCCGGATGCGCGCTGATCGGCGGCGAGACGGCGGAAATGCCGGGGATGTATGCGCCGGGCGATTATGACCTGGCAGGCTTCTGCGTCGGCGCGGTCGAACGCGGCGAGCAGCTGACGGGCGACAAGGTTGCACCGGGCGACGTACTGCTGGGCCTCGCCTCCTCGGGCGTGCATTCCAACGGCTATTCGCTGGTGCGCAGGCTGGCGGCGGACAAGGGCTGGAAGTTGAACCGCCCTGCCCTGTTCGATCAGGAGCAATTGCTGATCGACGCGCTGATCGCGCCCACCCGCATTTATGTCGCCAGCCTGCTGCCGCTGATCCGCGCAGGCCAGATCAACGCGCTCGCGCACATCACCGGCGGCGGGCTGCTGGAGAATATCCCGCGCATCCTGCCGGACGGCGCGCACGCCCATGTCGATGCCGACCTGTGGCCCCAGCCGCGTCTGATGGCCTTCCTGCAGGCGCAGGGCCATATCGAGCCCGAAGAAATGGCGCGCACCTTCAACTGCGGGGTCGGCATGGTGCTGGCGGTCGCGGCCGACAAGGTGGCGGATGTGACCGCACAGCTCGAAGCCGCAGGCGAGACCGTGGTCACCGTCGGCCGCATCGAAGCGGGCGACAAGGGCTGCACCGTGCGCGGCAGCACCGAAACATGGTCGGCCAAGAGCAATTGGAGCGCGACGCATCTTGGCTGAAAAGGCCCGCATCGCGATTTTCATTTCCGGCGCGGGCACCAATATGGCCGCGCTGGTCTATGCCAGCCGTATCGCTGAGTGCCCCTACGAAGTCGTGCTGGTCGCCAGCAATGATCCAGCCGCCGCCGGCCTCGCGCTCGCGCAGGCAGAGGGCATCGCGACCTTCGCCCACCCGCACAAGGGTATGACCCGCGATGCGCATGACGCCGCGATGGAAACTGCGGTGCTGGAGGCAGGCGCCGACACCATCGTTCTTGCAGGCTATATGCGCATCCTGTCGGACGGATTCGTGGAGCGCTGGGCGGGGCGGATGCTTAACATCCACCCGTCGCTGCTGCCGCTCTACAAGGGGCTCGACACCCATGGCCGCGCCATCGCGGCGGGGGACAGATATGCGGGCACGAGCGTTCATCTGGTGACGCCGGAACTCGACGCGGGCGAGGTGCTGGCGCAGGTGCGCGTGCCGATTGCCGCCGGCGACACGCCGGACAGCCTGGCCGAGCGCGTAAAATTCGCCGAGCATCAACTCTACCCGCGCGCGGTAGCGGAATATGTCGGGCGCTGGCGCGATCCGGCGCACTTGCTGGCAAGGCTGCGCGCCCTCGCCCTCGCCCTTGCTGAAACGGACGAGCGCGAGAGCCATGGCAGCCCCGGCTTCCGCGTCGGCGGCGAGAAGAGCGGCAAATACTTCGCCTATTTCGCCGACCAGCATCACGGCACGCCGCACATCGCGCTGCTGGTCCGCACCGGATCGATGGACGAGCTACTCGCCCTCGTCGAGGACCAGCCGGAGATCTATTTCAAGCCCGCCTATTACGGGGCAAGCGGCTGGGTGGGGATCATCCTCAACCGCCCCGGTGTGGATTGGGACGAGGTTGCCGAATGGCTCCACCGCAGCTGGCGCAGCGTCGCGCCCAAGCGGCTGACCCGCATGATGTACATCGCGGACGAGTTCTGATGGCGCCGGTCAGGGATCATCCGCTGGCGCGCGGGCCGCTGGCGCAGCGGGCCAGTGATTTCCTCGGCAAGGCGTGGGCCAAGGGCTGGCTGCCCCCGCCCGATCTTGATCCGGACGCGCTGTGGGCGCTGGCGGCCAAGCCCTATGGCGAGCGCGCCGAAGCGGCGGAACATGGCGGGCGTTCGGCCGAAGACGTCGCGGATTTCCGCGAACGGCTGGCGCGCATGATCGCGGCGGTGGAGGCCGAAGCCGATCTCAATCCGCTCGGGCGCGCAATGGCGTGGGGCCAGTTATCGCGCCAGGTCAAGAACCGCCTCGCGTTCGGCGCGTTGTGGCTGGAGCGGCCAGAACTGCTCGCCACCCCCCTCGCTCCGCCGATCATCGTCATCGGCCATATGCGCAGCGGCACCACCCGCATCCACAAGCTGCTCGCCGCCGATCCGGCCTTCTCGCACACGCGCTATTGCGATGCCTACCACCCTCTGCCCCAAGGACTGTGGGCGCGCTTCGGGATGAGCCGCGTGGTGAGCGCGGTGGAGCTGGCGATGCTGGGGATGCTCAATCCGTGGATGCAATCGATCCACCCGATGACGCCGGGCGGGGTCGAGGAGGAACTCGCGTGGATTTCGGCCGCGCTGCACCATTCGATTTACGAATCGCAGTGGCACATCCCGGCCTATTCGGCGTGGAGCGAGGCGCGCGATCCTGCGCCTATCTACCGCGAATTCCTCCGCATCCTGCGCACCGACGCAGGCCATCGCGGCATCGCCGGCAAGCTGCGCGTGATGAAAGTCCCCGCCTTTGCCGAGGATCTGAATACGCTGCTCGCGCTGCTGCCCGATGCCCGGCTGGTGATCGCCCAGCGCGACCACGAGGCGGTGCTCAAAAGCGCGATCAGCCTCGCGGCGAACCAGATGGCAGTGCAGTCCGACAGCTGCGACATGGCGGCGATCACCGCGCGCTGGCAGCACAAGATTGCCCTGCGCGAGGAGCGCATGGCCGCAGCGCTGGCGGGCTGGCAAGGCCCGGTCGCGCGGCTCACGTTCGAGGACATCAACGCCGATTGGGAGGGAGCAATCGCGCGCTGCTACGCCGCGCTCGGCCTCGACCTCACGCCCGAGGCGCTGGCGGCAATGCGGCAGATGATGGCGGCCAGCGACAGCGGCCACCACCATGCCCACGCCCAGCAGCTCGCACGGTTTGCCGAAGCGGGCTGACCAGTCAGCCCACGCCCATCAGGGCGGGCACCCGCGAAAGCCACCAGTCCGTGCCCCAAAAGGCGTAAACGAGGAGCGTCGGCGGCAGCCAGCAGGCGAACCACACGATATAGGCGCGGTGAACCTTGCGCTGCCGCACGAGGTCCCACAGAAACATCGGGGCAATCCATGCCAGCGTGAACAGATCGAGCGAGAGCGGACTGTCAGGCATGGACGAAGGCAGCCATGTCAGCCGTGCAATCGCCGCGGGAAGCGGCACGACGGTGGCGAGGAAAATCATCCGCTTGTGAAACCCGGGATCGCGCAGCCGGGCACGCAGGGCCATCACCACGAACAGCGGAAACAGCACTGCGCCTACGAGGTTGCGCAGGGTAAGGTTGCCCTTGATGACAAGGTCAGCTTCGAAGCCCGCGCGTTCCGCGCCGGTGGCAAGAGAAGCCGCCTCCCAATACTGGCCATAGATTGTGGTCGCCACGATCGCGCCTGTGATGACGATCGCTGGCGCGAGGATTACTGCTGCGACGCCCATCTTCATGTGTAGCGTCCGGTTACCGCTGGCCATCAGGCTCGATTGCACCAGCAGCAGGCTGAGCCATGCGCCCATCAAGAGGGCGTGGACGTGCAGGATTGCCGGAAACGAAGGGCGCGCGCTGGCAGCGACCATATCGAGCTTTTTGACAGAATCAGGGATAAACCCCGCCAGCGCGGTCACAAAGAACAGCGCCGCCATGAACACGAAAATCCAGCGATCGGCACTGCTCGCCCAATCGCCTTCACCCTTGCCGCTCGCAATAGTGCTGCTTGCTGATATCGCCATGTCGCCCCCCACGCCTTGCCGAAGATATGAAGCTACCACCGCGTAGCGTGCGCGACAAGCAAGCGGCATGCGGATACACAAACGGCCACCGGGGATACCGGTGGCCGTTGCAGCCGTTCATGCCGGACAGCGAAAGCGGTTGCGATCAGCCGACGATTTCTTCCGGCTTGAAGAAGAACGCGATTTCGATCGCGGCGTTTTCTTCCGAATCCGAGCCGTGGACGGTGTTCTCACCGATCGACAGGGCCAGTTCCTTGCGGATCGTGCCCGGTGCAGCGTCGGCCGGGTTGGTCGCGCCCATGATGTCGCGGTTGCGGGTGACGGCGTCTTCGCCTTCGAGCACCTGCACCACAACCGGCTCGCTCATCATGAAGTCGACGAGTTCACCGAAGAACGGGCGCTCGCGGTGCACGCCGTAGAAGCCTTCGGCCTGTTCGCGGGTCATGTGGATGCGCTTGCTGGCAACGACGCGCAGGCCGGCATCTTCCAGCATCTTGGTGACGGCGCCGGTGAGGTTGCGACGGGTGGCATCGGGCTTGATGATCGAAAAGGTGCGGGTGACCGCCATGATAGTCTCCTGTGAACGTCTTTTTATGGGGGATATTGGCCGCGCCCGTTAGATGCTGCGCTGCAAAATGGCAAGCGCCGCGCGATGCTGGCGGTCAACAGCGCAATGGCCAAACCATGCGAAGCGCGTGCTGCGCCGGTATCAGCCGCCCTTCTTGCTGCCGATGATCAGCTGGCCCGTGGTGGCGCCGCCCTCCCCGCCGGGACTGGCGGTGACCGACAGGGTTGCCCCATCAGCCTTGCGCTCGCCGCCGATCATCATTGTGCCGTTGGTGTTCATTTCCAGCTCGATCTCGAACCCGGCCGCCTTGGCCTGCTCGCGGAAATGGGTGACCACGGTTTCGGGTTCGGCATCGGTCTCGAACACCACCATCGTGCCCTGCCCGTCGGCCTGCTTGACGATGGTGTTGGTGACGACCTTGGCACCGGGATAGAGGCTGAAGCCGTCCGGCAGACTGACCGGCACTTGGGCGCCCGAGCGCAAGGTGGCGATGCCATCCGGCCCCTTGACCGTCATGCTGGTCTCGCCGCTTTCCTCGTCGATGGTGTATTCGGCGTTCTGGCCATCCTCGGTGGTGAACTCGCCCGAGGTTTCCGAACCGCAGGCCGCCAGCAGCATTGCTGCGCCGCTCGCCCAGACCAGTGAAGCAATCCGCATCGCCCTGTCCCCCCGTCAACGCTGCGCCCAGCATTCCCCATCATAGCGGGCGCCGCAAGCCGTCAGCCTTTCTTGACCCAGCGCCCGTCTTCCTGCGCGAAATAGGCGCGGGTCACTTCCTCGCGGCCATCCAGCGCGCGCCACGCCGCCCGCGCGGCGGGCGCTGTGTCCGGAGGGAACAACAGGAAGAGGCGAGAAAACCCTTCGTTTTCGCGAAACACGCCATCGGCAAGGATCGCGTGGGTGGCGCCGTTCAGCGCAGCAAGGTCGCCCGACAGCAGGATCGGCTGGGCCGCGCTGCCGGGCGCATCGGCCTCGCCATTGGCAAGGAAGCTCTCGGGCCCCGCCTGCCACAATTCGCGGGCGATTCCGGCGCGCTGTTCGGCGTTCTCGCTCACCACCAGCAGGCGCTCGCCCTCACCGAGCACCCGCTTGGCGATAAGCGCGACAACCTTTTCGACCGGATCGTCGGTAACCTGCCAGAAGTCGAATTTCACACGGCACCTTTGAAACGGCGGCAACGATCGGAACAATACTTCACATTGTCCCAATCGCGCTCCCATTTCTTGCGCCATGTGAAGGGCAGCCCGCAGGCGAGGCAGGTCTTGCTCGGCAGATCGGACTTCTTGCGCATTTTTGGCATTTCCGGCCTACCGCTTCGCTACTTGAGGCATCATTTGCGCCTCAAACGCCGGCAGGCGCGTCCGCGCCTTTGGCTTCCTCGCTCACGCGGCCAAAAGGCCGCATCGCTGCGGGTGGCCGGTCGGCCTTGCGGCCCTGCGGGCCGAAATTCACGCCGATCCTCAGCCTTCCGCCACATCCCGCACGAACTGGTCGAGCAGGCGCACGCCGTAGCCGGTTGCGCCCTTGTCCCAGCTGTGGCCAGGCTTGGCCGCCCACACCATGCCGGCGATATCGAGGTGCGCCCAGGGCGTGCCGTTCCGGATGAAGCGCTGGATGAACTGCGCCGCCGTGATCGAGCCTGCCTCGCGCGGGCCGACGTTCTTGATATCGGCAACCGGCGAATCGATCATCTTGTCGTAATTTGCACCCAGCGGCATCCGCCACAGCTTGTCACCGCTGGCGAGGCCCGCCGCGGTCAGTTGTGCGGCCAGCGTATCGTCATTGGCGAACATCCCGCCATATTCATTGCCGAGGCTGATGATCATCGCACCGGTCAGCGTCGCCAGATCGACGATCCGCGCCGCGTCATACTGCTCCTGCGCCCAGTGCAGCACGTCGCACAGCACCAGCCGGCCTTCGGCATCGGTGTTGAGCACTTCGACCGTCTGGCCGCTCATGGTGGTGACGATATCGCCGGGGCGCTGTGCCTTGCCATCGGGCATATTCTCGACGAGGCCCATCACGCCGATCACGTTGGCCTTGGCCTTGCGCGTGGCGAGGGCCAGCATCGCGCCAGCGACCGCGCCTGCGCCGCCCATGTCCCACTTCATGTCTTCCATGCCCGGCGGCGGCTTCAAGGAGATACCGCCGGTATCGAAGGTGACGCCTTTGCCGACGAACACGGTCGGCTTGTCGCCAGCCGCACCGCCGTTCCAGCGGATCGCGAGCAGCTTCGACTCGCGCTCGGAGCCCATGCCCACGCCGAGCAGCGCGCCCATGCCGAGCGCTTCCATTTCGGGCTCGCCCAGCACGGTGATTTCCACGCCGGTGCCCGCAAAGGCTTCCTCGCAGGCGGCCACGAAGCTGGCGGGGTAGATGATGTTGGCAGGTTCCGTCACCAGCGTGCGGGTGAATTCGACGCCCTTGGCCACGGCCTCCTCGCGCGCCCAGGTCGCCTGGGTGCCCTCGGGCGCGCCGGTGACGTGGATGGTGGTGAGCGAGGGGCGCTTGTCGGCGGCCAGGCGCGTGCGATACTTGTCGTGGCGCCAGCCGCGCAGGCGCAGACCGAGCAGAACGGCGGCCGCATCATCGGCCGAAAGACCGGCGCCCGACAAATCGAGCACCATCGCGGGCTCGCCCGAGGTGAGATACTTCGCCGTCAGCGCCGCGCCGGCACGCTCGAGGTGGAGCTTGCGCTCGCCCGCCCCTGCCTCGCCTGCTCCGGCAAGCGCGATCCGCTTCACCACACCGCCTTGCGCCGCAAAGCCTTCGAACACCTGCCCCACACGCCCCGAAAACCGCGCTGCAGCCGCACCCTCGACCAGCGCCTGATCAAGTCCGGCAAGGCTGGCACCCTGATTGACGAGGCGGGCGTGCAGACGGACATCAGCGGGCGGGGTGGCGGTAAAGAGGATCTGCATGGGGTCTCCGCAAGAATGGGGCTGCACGCCGGTCAGACGGATGGGCCGACCGGGCGCTGAAGGGGCGCAGCCAGCAAGCGCCGACAAGGGCGCGCACAAGGCCGCAAACGCGATTGCGATTAGGCGCGAGCGGTGCAATAGGCAAGGCCATGTCGGGAGGTTCGCCAGAGGGATCGCGTGGGCGCGCGTGCCACGCCTTGCGCTCTCTGGCGCAGGGCGCGCCATCGCGTCTGGTGCTGGCTCTGGTGCTCCTTGCCGCGCCCGCAGCGCTTTCCGCGCAGGAGCAGTCGCCGCCGCCGGCCGAGGGCGAATATGGGCCGGATCACCATGTCAGCACACGCATCCCGCGGCCCGGTATCGACGACATTCAGCTCATCACCGCCGAGCAAATCGCGGCCGCGGCCCCTGCCCCGCGCCAGATCGATTTCGAGGCGAAGGAGCTCAGCTTCAACAGCGACACCGATATCGTCACCGCGCGCGGCAATGTCATCCTGCGTTCGGAAGACCGCTCGGTTCGCGCTGACGAGGTCACCTGGGATCGCAACACCGGCAAGATCATCGCCACTGGCAATATCCGGCTGGTGGATGATGCCGGCAACCAGCTGTTCACCGATCAGGTCGAGCTGACCGAAACCTTCGAGGCCGGCGCCATGGCCGAGCTGCTGATCACCCTGCGCGCCGGCGGGCGCCTCGCAGCCCGCTCGGCCGAGCGCGGCGAGGATGGCGTCGCGGTGCTGTCTGATGCGGCCTACACCGCCTGCGCCGTGAGCGATGCTCAGGGCTGCGGCAAGGATCCAAGCTGGCGCGTCACTGCCGACCGCGTGATCTACGACCAGAACAAGAACACGATCCGCTTTTCGGGCGCGATGCTCGAATTGTTCGGCGCGCGCATCCTGCCGCTGCCGGGCCTCGGGATCCGCACCGATGGCAAGGGCGAATCCGGTTTCCTCGTGCCCGATCTGCGCATCAGTCAGGTCAACGGGCTTGAGGTGAGCGGCGAATATTACTGGCGGCTGGCCGATAATCGCGATCTGACGCTGGGGGCCTTCGTATTCTCCGACGTCGCCCCGATGGCGAGCGCCAAGTGGCGGCACCTGACCGACCTCGGCGCCTACCAGATCACCGGCTATCTGACCGCCAGCGACCGCCTGACCGACTTCACCGGCGGGCAGAGCTTCCAGAGCGATCCCCGCGGCTATATCGAAGGCAATGGACGGTTCCAGTTCTCGCCCGAATGGAGCCTGACAGGCTCGATCCGTCTCGCCAGCGACCGCACCTTCCTGCGCCGTTACGATCTCAGCCGCGATGACCGGCTGCGCTCGACCATCAATCTCGAGCGGATTACCGAGCGGTCCTATTTCTCGCTCGCCGGCTGGGCGACGCAGACGCTGCGTATCAACGCCCAGCAGGGCCAGATCCCACTTGCCCTGCCCGCGCTCGATTTCCGCCAGCGGCTGGCCGATCCGGTGCTGGGCGGGAATATCGAATTGCAGCTCAACAGCCTCGCGCTGCTGCGCAATGACGGGCAGGACACCCAGCGCGCCTTTGCCGGGGCGAAGTGGGATCTGCGGCGGCTGACCGGCCTCGGCCAGGTTGTCACCCTGACAGCGCTGGTGCGCGGCGACATTTACAATACCGACAACATCCTCGCCACCACCACGCCGAGCTATCGCGGCACCGAAGGCTGGACCACGCGCGGCATCGCCACCGCCGCGCTGGACATCGAATGGCCGTTCGTAGGCGAGATTTTCGGCGGCACACACGTCCTGAAGCCGCGCGTGCAAATCGTCGCCAGCCCCAAGCTGCGCAATCTCGATGTGCCCAACGAAGATGCGCGCGCGATTGACCTTGAGGATTCGAACCTCTTCGCCCTCAACCGCTTCCCCGGCTATGACCGCGTGGAAGACGGCACCCGCGTCACCTGGGGGGTGGACTGGGAATTGCAGCGCCCCGGCTGGAAGGTGTCGACCACCATCGGGCAATCCTATCGCTTCGATGATCCCGAAGAACAGATCTTCCCGCCCGGCACCGGCCTGTCCGACCGGGTCTCGGACTTCGTCGGGCGCACCCAGATCCGGTTCCGCGATTTCCTCAATGTCACCCACCGCTTCCGGCTCGACAAGGACAACCTCGCGATCCGCCGCAACGAGATCGACGCGTCGATCGGCTCGCGCCGCACCTATGTCGAAGTGGGCTATCTGCGGCTGAACCGCGACATCCAGACTGTGGAAGACCTGCGCGACCGCGAGGAATTGCGCGCCGCCGCCCGCATCGCATTGGGGCGGCGCTGGTCGGTGTTCGGATCGGGCGTGTTCAACCTTACCGATGCAGCCGAGGATCCGGTGTTCCAGCCCGACGGGTTCGAACCGATCCGCACCCGCCTCGGCGTGTCCTATCAGGACGACTGCATCGAATTGGGCGCAACCTGGCGGCGCGACTTCATCGACGCGGGCGATGCGCGGCGCGGCAACACCTTCCAGCTGTTCTTTGCATTGCGGAATCTGGGCTTCCGCTAATGCGGGCCAGCTGTTCTTTGCATCGCGCAACCTCGGCTTCCGGTGATGCCAAAGAATTGCCCGCAGGATTTGCCTGCACGAATTGGCAGCAAGGCAAATCCGGTCTAAAGGGCACGCCAACTGGCAGCAGACCTCGCCCCCGGCAATCGGGCGGGACTCAGCTTCCATTCAGCCGGCGCATTGCAAAGGCGGGTCATGCGTGAGGGGTCGCGCAGAAGTTTTTAGCCACAAGGCGGGATTGAACGAGTGAGTGTGAAGCTGTTTTCCAAGAGCCTGCTGGCCAAAACCGGAACCGCGCTGGCGGCTGCCGGACTGCTCGGCCTCGTCATTATGCCGGTCGCCGCACAGACGGTTGCGGTGCCGACCGCTGAAAATCCCTTCGGCCTGCCCGAAGACATCACCATCTTCGGCAAGACCGATCCCGATCGCCGCACCGCCACTGCGGTGGTCAACGGCTTTGTGATCACCGGCACCGACATCGACCAACGCGTTGCGCTGGTCACGGCCTCGGCCGAAGCGCCGGTTGCCGAAGATGAGCTGCTGCGTCTGCGGGTGCAGGTGCTGCGCAACCTGATCGACGAAACGCTGAAGGTGCAGGCCGCCGAAGCCGCCGAACTCAGGGTCACCCCCGATGAGGTGGAAAAGACCTACCAGCAGCTTGCCGCGCAGAACTTCGGCAGCGAGCCCAAGAAGATGGACGAGTATCTCCTCTCCATCGGTTCCTCGCCGATCTCGCTCAAGCGTCAGATCGAAGGCGAGATCGCGTGGGAAAACCTCCTGCGCCGGAATATCATGCCCTTCGTCAACGTCTCGGCCGAAGAGGTCAACGACGTGCTGACCCGCATGAACGAGGCCAAGGGCACCGACGAATACCGGCTTGGCGAGATCTACCTTTCGGCCACCACCGAAAACCGCGCCACGGTGCTCAAGAACGCGCAGTCGATCATCGAGCAGCTGCAGCAGGGCGGCAGCTTTGTCGCCTATGCGCGCCAGTTCTCCGAAGCCACCACGGCTGTGGTCGGCGGCGATCTGGGCTGGGTGCGCCTCGGCCAGCTGCCGGCGCAGATTGCCGCTGTGGCGCGCACGATGCAGCCCGGGCAGTTGAACGGCCCGATCGAGATCCCCGGCGGTTTCTCGATCGTCTACCTCATCAACAAGCGCCAGGTGCTGATGGCCGATCCCAACGAGGCGGTGCTGAGCCTGAAGCAGATCTCGATCAGCTTTGCGCCTGGCGTCACCGAGGCCGCCGCCGCTGCCAAGGTCGAACAGTTCGGTGCCTATATCGAGGGCCTGCGCGGCTGCGGCGATGTCGAAGCCGGAGCTGCGGCCGTTGGCGCGCAGGTTGTCTCGAACGACCAGATCAAGGCCGCCAACCTGCCCGAGCAGCTGCGCGCGATCATCCTCAATCTGCAGATCGGCCAGACCACACCGCTGTTCGGCGGCGTGCAGGAAGGCGTGCGCGTGCTGATGGTGTGCGGACGCGATGATCCCGAGGATTCGGGCGCACCGACCTTTGCGGCCGTGATGGACCAGATCGAGCAGGAGCGCGTCAACAAGCGCGCCCAGCGCTATCTGCGCGATCTGCGCAACGACGCCTATATCGAGTACAATTGAGCGCCCATCCCGCACCTCTCGCCATCGCATTGGGCGATCCGGCGGGCATTGGCTCGGAAGTGATCCTGGGCGCATGGCAACGGCTCAAGGCTGAGCGCCGCGCGCCGCCCGCCTTTGTGGTGGGCGGCCCCGCGGTGCTGCGGACGGCGGCCGAGGCGCTCGGGATCGACTGCCCGATCGTGCCGATTGCCGAGCCTGCCGAAGCCCTGTTCGCGTCCGCTGCCGGCCTGCCGGTGATGGCGGGGCTCGATGCGCCATGGACGCCGGGCAAGCCCTCGCCCGAAGGGGCAAGGCTGGCGCTGGCCTCGCTCACCTGGGCGACCAAGTTTGCCCTCTCGGGCGTTGCCGCCGGGCTGGTGACCGCGCCCATCGCCAAGAGCGCGCTCGCTGCAATCGGCTGGGACTATCCCGGCCAGACCGAGTTCCTCGCCGATGCCTGCGGCCAGCCCTACCGCGATGCGGTGATGATGCTGGCAGGGCCCAGCTTGCGCACCGTGCCGCTCACCGTCCACGTGGCGCTGGCCGAAGTGCCGGGCCTGCTCTCGGCCGAGCTGATCATCCACAAGGCGCGCATCGTGGCCGCAGGATTGCGCCGCGATTTCGGCATTGCCGCCCCGCGCCTCGCGATTGCCGCGCTTAATCCCCACGCGGGCGAAGGCGGCCAGTTCGGCGACGAGGAAGCGCGCATCATCGCGCCGGCCATCGCCGCCCTGCAAGCCGAGGGGATCGACGCTTTCGGCCCCGTCCCCGGCGATGCGCTGTTCATGCCGCGTGCGCGCACGGGCTATGACGCGGCGCTGTGTATGTATCACGATCAGGCGCTGATCCCGCTGAAGGCTCTTGAGGTCGACGAGGGCGTCAACGTCACGCTCGGCCTGCCCATCATCCGCACCTCGCCCGATCACGGCACCGCCTTCGACATCGCCGGCAAGGGCCTCGCCGATCCCGGCGCGATGGCCGCCGCGATCATGATGGCGGCGGATATGGCGCAAGCGCGGGCGGCAGTATGACAGACCTTCCCCCGATCCGCGATGTCATCAAGCGCCACGGCCTCGCGGCGACCAAGGCGCTGGGGCAGAACTTCCTGCTCGACGAGCAATTGCTCGCCCGCATCGCGGCGGTGCCGGGTGATCTGGCGGGCGCGCAGGTGCTCGAAGTCGGCCCCGGCCCCGGAGGATTGACACGGGCGCTGCTGCGCGCGGGCGCAAAGGTCACCGCGATCGAGATGGACCGCCGCTGCCTGCCCGCGCTCGAAGAACTGGGCGAGGCCTTTCCCGGCCAACTGACCGTGATCGAAGGCGACGCGCTCAAGCTCGATCACAATGCCTTGATGAACGGGGAGCCGTTCCATGTGCTCTCCAACCTGCCCTACAACGTCGGCACCGCGCTGTTTGTGCGCTGGCTTTCGGGCGAGGCATGGCCGCCCCAAGCCTCGGGACGATGGCAGTCGCTCACCCTGATGTTCCAGCGCGAGGTGGCCGACCGGATCGTCGCATCGGCGGGAGACGACGCCTATGGCCGCCTCGCTGTGCTGGCCCAGTGGCGGGCTGACTCAAGCCTTGCGATGAAAGTCCACCGCAGTGCCTTCACCCCGCCGCCCAAAGTGATGAGCGCAATTGTGCACGTGAGACCTGCGCCGATGCCCGAAGGCGTCTCGGCCCGGATGCTCGAACGCCTCACCGAAGCCGCCTTCGGCCAACGCCGCAAGATGCTGCGCCAGAGCCTGAAGGGTGTGCCGGGGGCATTGGACGCGCTCGCGAGCCTCGGCATCGACGAGACGCGGCGGGCCGAGACGGTGAGTGTCGCGGAGTTCGTGGCGGTGGCGAAGGCGCTGACTTAGCCGAGCTTGGGGCAGGGATTGGTCTTGGCGGTATAATCGAAGCCCCAAGTCCGGTATCCGCTCGCATCGATGTGAAAGCGGCCTTCCGTGTTGCGAGACAGGTCGGTCGGATCGAAATAGGCGCCCAGCCCCATGGCGGACCTTCGCCCTGTCGCGCTCTGCAGGGCGCACAAATCAGCGTAAAGTTTGTGCCGATCACGCCGATTGGTCGCCACCAGATCCAGGGCCTTGAACTCCAGATGCTTGCTCCGGCTCGCGCCATTGACGCAGGCATTGATTGCAGGGGACCGCCAACCCGACACCACTTCGAGCGGCCCTGTCACCGGGATCACCTCGTCACGCAGCAACTTCAGTGTGGGGACGACATCGCGCCAGCGCTCCTTGGGAGGTGTGGCGAAAAAGTCCGTTCCGCAACGCGCGGCATACTGCGCATCAACCCGCCACAACTGCCATGTCGGGACAATTCCCGCGACACCCTCCTTCTGCAGCACAGCCTGAAACGCCGCATATTCCTTGGCCCGCATACCCGGATCGTCCGTGGGCGAACTGAACAGCCAACGATTGAATGCCCCCGCAGAGCTTGCCCCTGTGTCATTGGGTGCTCGCTCGACATCACTGACACCGGCGAGCGAGGCGGTTGCCAAGCTGGAGAAGCCGACAAGCAAGGCCAAAGTGCGACGCATGGCCAAGACTTTGACTTACCCTGCCTTCTTGCGCAACCGCCAAGCGTGCAGCAGCGGCTCGGTATAGCCGCTGGGCTGCTCCACACCTTTGAAGATCAGCTCCTTCGCCGCGCTGAAGGCCGCGCCGTCCTCGTTGCCGGTGAGCGGCTCGTAGAGCGGGTCGCCGGCGTTCTGCGCGTCGACCTTGGCGGCCATGCGGGCGAGGCTGTCCATCACCTGGCCTTCGGTGATCACCCCGTGCAGCAGCCAGTTGGCGATGTGCTGCGAAGAGATGCGCAGCGTCGCGCGGTCTTCCATCAGGCCGACGTCGTTGATGTCGGGCACTTTGGAGCAGCCCACGCCCTGATCGACCCAGCGCACCACATAGCCGAGCAGGCCCTGGCAGTTGTTGTCGAGCTCCTCGGCGATCTCCGCTTCCGACCAGTTCGCGCCATCTGCCAGCGGAATGCTCAGCAAGGCGTCGAGCCCCATCGGTTCGGGCAGCGCCTTCTGCACGTCGAACACATTGAGCTGATGGTAATGCAGCGCGTGCAGCGTCGCGGCGGTGGGGGACGGCACCCAGGCGGTGTTGGCGCCTGCACGCAGATGGGCGATTTTCTCGACCATCATCTGCCCCATCAGATCGGGCGCGGCCCACATCCCCTTGCCGATCTGCGCCTTGCCGGAAAGACCGTGCCTGAGGCCGATGGCGACATTGCGCGCCTCGTAGGCCTTGAGCCAGTCCGAGCCCTTCATCGCGCCCTTCCGCAGCATCGGCCCGGCCCGCATCGAGGTGTGGATCTCGTCGCCCGTGCGATCGAGGAAGCCGGTGTTGATGAACACGATCCGGTCGCGCACCGCGTGGATGCAGGCGGCAAGGTTGGCGCTGGTGCGGCGCTCCTCGTCCATCACGCCGACCTTGATGGTGTGGCGCGGGAGTTTGAGCAAATTCTCAACCGCGTCGAACAGGTCATTGGTAAAAGAACATTCTTCTGGCCCGTGCATCTTGGGCTTCACGATGTAGATCGAGGCCTTGCGCGAGTTGCCGAACTTGCCCTTGCCTTCCACGTCCAGCGTGCTGATCGCGGATGTGAAGACCGCGTCCATGATGCCCTCGGGCACCTCGGAGCCATCCGCGAGGCGGATCGCCGGGTTGGTCATCAGGTGGCCGACATTACGCACGAACATCAGGCTGCGGCCCGAGAGGCTGTGCTGGGTGCCGTCAGGGGCGGTATAAGCCTTGTCGCCTGCGAGCTTGCGGGTGAGCGTCTTGCCGCCCTTTGCGAAGCTCTCCGACAGATCGCCGCGGATGATGCCGAGCCAGTTGGCATAGGCCAGCAGCTTGTCCTCGGCATCCACCGCCGCGACCGAGTCCTCGCAATCGGCAATCGTGGTCAGCGCGGATTCGACGATGATGTCGGCGATCCCGGTCTTGTCGGTCGCGCCCACGGGCGTGTTCGAATCGAAGATAACTTCGATATGCAGGCCGTTGTTTTTAAGCAGCAAGCCCTTCTCGGTTTCTCCGATATACTGGGCGGGATCAGCGAGCGTGATCCCCTCACGGCCAGCCAGATCAGCCCAGCTTGCGCCGCTCGCCAAGGGGAAGGCGGAATCGAGGAACTGCCGCCCCCGCGTAATCACCGCCGCCCCGCGCGCTTCGTCATAACCGCCGGGCCGCGCAGGTGCCGCATCGAGCGCGTCAGTGCCGTAAAGGGCATCGTAGAGGCTCCCCCAGCGCGCGTTCGCCGCGTTGAGCAGGAAGCGCGCGTTGAGGATCGGCACCACCAGCTGCGGGCCAGCCATGGTGGCGATCTCGGGATCGACGTTCTGCGTGCCGATCTGGAACTCGCCCGGCTCGGCCACCAGATAACCAATCCCTGTGAGGAAGTCCTTGTAAGCCTCTGCATCACGAGGCTTTCCAGTCCGCTCAACGTGCCACGCATCGATCTGCGCCTGAAGGCTCTCGCGCTTGGCGAGCAGGGCGCGGTTGCGCGGGGCGAACTCGGCCAGCAGCGCCGCGAATCCCTGCCAGAAGGCGTCACAATCGCGTCCCAGCGGCGCCAGCACCTCGGTCTCGAGGAAAGTGGCAAGCCGGGCGTCAATCGCGATACCGGCGCGGGGGATCATGTCAGTCATTGGTGTCCTCGTCAGTTGGCTCTGGCCTGGGGAGGAGAGGACGCGGCTGCCTATGGCGCAGGGGACACCTGATTGCAACGGGTTGGACTGGCGCGTGCGGCCCGCTAGAGGGAGGGCATGAGAGAGGACGGGTCACATACAGCGATCGACGGCGCAGCCATGCTGGCGCAGGTCGAGGCGTGGAGCGCGATCAACACCGGCACCGCGAATCTCGCCGGGCTGGCGGAGCAGGCCGCCGCGCTGGCACGGGCGTTCAGCGTGCTGCCCGGTGCAGTTGCGCTGGTCGATCCCGCCCCCGTCACCGCGATTGCTGCGGACGGCTCGGCCTTTGAAAAACCGCATGGCCAGCATCTGGTGGTCCGCGTGCGGCCCGAGGCCAACCGCCGCATCCTGCTGACGGGGCACATGGACACGGTGTTCCCCGCCGATCACGCTTTCCAGCGCCAGACCTGGCGCGATAGCGAGACGCTCAATGGCCCGGGCGTGGCCGACATGAAGGGCGGGATCGCGGTGATGCTCCACGCGCTGCTCGCTTTCGAGCAGACCGCCAGTGCATCAAGCCTTGGCTATGATGTGCTGATCAATTCCGACGAGGAAACCGGCTCGCTCGCCAGCGCGGGGCTGATTGCCGAGCTCGCCGCGGGCAAG
This sequence comes from Erythrobacter sp., assembly GCA_023653115.1. Taxonomy (GTDB): domain Bacteria; phylum Pseudomonadota; class Alphaproteobacteria; order Sphingomonadales; family Sphingomonadaceae; genus Erythrobacter. Next base: position 67,221 of record JAMNXO010000001.1, on the reverse strand, counting down.
CTCGCCGCGCTGACTTACGAGCCTTCCGCCTTGCCCGATGGCACACTGGCGCACGAGCGCGGGGGCACGGGCAACTATTCGATCACTGTCACCGGCAAGTCCGCCCACGCCGGGCGCAATCCGCACGAGGGGCGCAACGCGATTGTCGCGGCGGCCGATCTGATCCTGCGACTGAAGGCGCTGGAGACCAACGAGATCACCATCAATCCGGCCAAGCTGGAAGGCGGCGCGGCCAATAATGTGGTGCCCGATCATGCGGTGCTGCGCTTCAACATCCGCCCCAGAACGGTCGAGGCGGGTGCGGCTTTCGATCATGCACTCAGTCACTTGCTGGTCGATATTCAGGCTGCACATGATGTCACCACGCACTGCCATGGCGGCGTTACCCGTCCGCCCAAGAAAGTCGATGCCCGCGCGCAGGCCCTGTTCGATCTGGTGCGCGAATGCGGCGCGGAGCTGGGGCAAGACATCCGCTGGCAATCCAGCGGCGGGGTGTGTGATGGCAACAATATCGCGGCCTGCGGCGTGCCCGTCGTCGACACCATGGGGGTGCGCGGCGGGGCGATCCATTCGCCGGACGAATATCTGATCGTCCCCAGCCTCACCGAACGCGCGGCACTTTCCGCACGCGTCATCGAGCGCCTTGCTCAAGGAGCCTTGTTGTGACCTTCCGCCTGCGCGCCGCCCGGTCTGCCGATCTTGAGGCGCTGTATGAAATGGCCAAGCTGACCGGCGGGGGGTTCACCAACCTGCCGCCCGATCGCGCTGCACTCAAGGCCAAGCTGGAACGCACCGAGGCGGCCTTCGCCAAGGACAGCGACACCATCGCCGACGAGTTGTTCGTGCTGGTGCTCGAAAACGGCCGCACCGGGGCGGTGCGCGGCACCTGTCAGCTGATGACGCAGGTCGGGCAGCGCTGGCCGTTCTATTCCTACCGCCTCAACACCCTCACCCAGTATTCGCAGGAGCTGGACCGCACGGTGCGCGCCGAGCTGCTCAGCCTTGTCACCGATCTGGAAGGATCGAGCGAAGTCGGCGGGCTGTTCCTCCACCCCAATGAACGCGCCGGCGGGCTCGGCCTGCTGCTCGCCCGCTCGCGCTATCTGTTCGTGGCGATGCACCGCCAGCGCTTTGCCGACCGCATTCTGGCCGAATTGCGCGGCATCATTGACGAACGCGGCGGCTCGCCGTTCTGGGACGGGGTCGCGGGCCGGTTCTTCGGGATGAGCTTTCAGGACGCGGACTATTTCAACGCGATCAACGGCAACCAGTTCATCGCCGATCTGATGCCCAAGCACCCGGTCTACATCGCCATGCTCAACGAGGACGCAAGGAGCGTGATCGGCGTGCCCCACCCCACCGGGCGGGCCGCGATGCGGATGCTCGAGGATGAAGGCTTCCGCGCCGAAGGCTATGTCGACATCTTTGATGGCGGGCCGACGATGGTGGCGCGCACCGACAATGTCACCAGCGTGAAGAACAGCTGCGAGGCGAAGGTCACGTCGCTCAACGTCAGCGAGGGCGAGCGGGCGATCCTGGCCACTGGCCAGCTCGGCACCTTCCGCGCCTGTTTCGGCGCGCGGGTGATGGACGCAGAGGGCGGCATCGCGATCGATTCCGCCAGCGCCGATCTGCTCGACGTGTGCGAAGGCGATATGGTTTGGAGCGTGGCACGATGAGCCTGACGGAAATCAATTTCGACGGAATCGTCGGCCCGAGCCATAACTACGCCGGCCTCAGCCTCGGCAATATCGCCAGCGCGAGCCATGCGGGCGATCCTTCCTATCCGCGCGCGGCGGCCCTGCAGGGTGTCGCCAAGATGCGCGGCAATCTGGCGCGGCTGGGGGTGCAGGGGTTCCTGCTGCCGCTGCCGCGCCCCAATCACGCGCTGGCGGGCGCACTGGCGCTAGACGGCAGCGAGCCGCCGCAGCTGCGCGCCGCCCCGTGGTCGGCCTCGTCCATGTGGACGGCCAATGCTGCCACCGTCAGCCCCGCGCCCGATACCGCCGACGGGCGCTGCCATCTGACGCCGGCCAACCTCGTCACCATGCTCCACCGTGCGCAGGAATGGCCCGACACCAAGCGCCAGCTTGAAATCGCTTTCGGCGACACCCGCCACTTCGCGGTCCATGACGCGGTGCCGCCCAGCTTTGGCGACGAGGGCGCGGCCAATCACATGCGGCTGTGCGAGAGCCACGATGCCCCCGGCGTCGAGGTGTTCGTCTATGGCCGCACCGGCGGGCGCTTCCCGGCGCGTCAGCACGAACAGGCCAGCCGTCTGGTCGCCCGCGCGCACGGGCTTGCGCCGCAGCGCACCGTGTTCATCGAGCAGAACCCCGAGGCGATTGCGGCAGGCGCGTTCCACAATGATGTCGTCGCGGTGGCCAATGGCCGGGTGCTGTTCACCCATGCCGAGGCCTTTGCCGACCAGCAGGGTGCTTACGAAGCGATCCGCGCCGCCTTCCCCGCGCTTGAGGTGGTCGAGGTGCCGTCGAGCGCCGTCAGCCTCGCCGAGGCGATCCGCACCTATCTGTTCAACGCGCAATTGCTCACGCTGCCCGATGCCAGCATGGCGCTGATCGTGCCCGGGGAATGTCGCGAAAGCCCGAGCGTGTGGGGCTGGGTGCAAGAAATGCTCGCTGGCAATGGCCCGATCCGGCAGGTCATTCCGGTGGACGTCCGGCAATCGATGGCCAATGGCGGCGGCCCTGCCTGCCTGCGCCTGCGCGTGGTGTGCGATCCCGCGACGGTCGATCCGCGGTTTCTGCTGGACGATGCCAAGGCCGATCTCGTCGAAAGCGTCATCGCCGCCCATTGGCCTGAGCAGATCGATCCCGCCGATCTTGGCACAGATAGCCTTGCGGCCAGCGTGGTTGCGGCGCGGCTTGCCCTGCTGGATGCGCTCGATTTGGCACAGCTTGGTTAACGCGTTTGCGCTGACGGCGGCCTTGGGCTTACAGTTACCACATTGTTAAAACGGCCCCGCAGGGCGGAGCCGAGACGTCTAGGGAGAACCTATGCTGCGCAAGATCGGTCGCCTGTTTGTGATCAAGACGCGGTTCGAGGCGTTCCTGATCGTCTACGCTCTCGCGCTTGGATCAACGGCCCGGGGCGCGGCCTATCTGGAGCGGTTCCCCGGTTTCGGCGGCTATCTGCTGTTTCTTGCCACAACCGGCGCCGTATTTCTGGCGGGCGCAAAGATGCTCGATTGCATCCGGCTGGAAAAGGAAGTGGCCGAACTCAAGGCTGCCACTAGCAGCCCCTCGCTCAGCCACGATCCATCAGGCAGAAGCGCTGATTAGGGACGACGGGTCGGCTGGCCGCCACCTGCATTGTTTTCCGTCAAAGTGCCGCTTCCCGAAGCGGTCAGTTCACGGAACAGTCCGTAGGTGGTGAGCTGCGGCGCGGCGTAAGCCCGACGTGCGCAGCGATCATCTGATTTCGAAGAAGTCATCACGTGTTCCAAAATTCGTCCTAGGGCGACCCAATCCGCCTTTGAACTCAAGTTGCCGCGCACTCCAACACTTTTTTTGGCGTTAAGGAAATTTGCTGTTCACTTCGAAACTATTCGGCAGGCGGCAGTTGCACGCGCTGCATATGTCTTGAAACTTCAGGAACGCTAAAACGTGCCGCAGCGTCAACGCGCGGCACCTGTTCAAGCGATCGGGAGAGATCCTGCATCGGAACGGCAAGGGCCGTGCGCCCGAGCGTGAAGGTGGGGCGGTTCTGTTGCTAGGCCCGCCCCGAGCCCCCGGTATCCGTTCTGTTGCCCGGTCGGTCCAACCGCGCTTTTTAGCCTAATAAAAGAAGGGCGTTAGCCCATCAATTACGCAGCGATTGCGAGTGCTTCGTTATCGTTGGCACTTATGGTTTTTGAGCCTTATGCGGGTTACTCAGCCCGGGCAAAAACTACGCCTTTCAACACACGTCGATCCTGGTTCGGCCCCATCAGGAGTTGCGGCACCCGGTTAAGGGCCGCCGCTTCTGGTGGAGCCGCCGGGTACTGCCCCCGGGTCCGTTGCATCTATTACACGCAGCAATTTATCGCCATAGTCGGTTGCCCGACACGACCCAGATAGCGCGGCAATCCTGAATGTAAAGTGAGCGGGGCTCCCGCTACTTCTTCAGCGAATCGCGGATCTCGGCGAGCAGCTCCAGCTCGGTCGGACCGGCGGGCGCTGCCGGTTCTTCGGGCTTTGCCAGCTGCGCGGTGACCTTGTTCACATAGCGCACCATCAGGAAGATGATGAAGGCGAGGATCAGGAAGTTGATCACCACCGATACAAAGGCGCCCAGCCCAAGCACATTGGCCCCGGCCTCGCGCGCAGCGGCAAGCGGCGTGCCGGGAGCGACCTCGCCCGAGAGCACGAGGTAGCGATCCGAGAAATCGATGCTGCCAAAGATCGCGCCGATGATCGGCATGATGATCTCGTCGGTCAGCGACTTGACGATCGCGCCGAACGCGGCGCCGATAATCACCCCGACAGCAAGATCGATGACGTTACCCTTGGCGATGAAAGCCTTGAAATCCGACAGCATGATGATCCCCTTGCGCTGCTTGCCGCTTCCTTCTGGCACTGCCCGATGACGCTGCCAAGTCGGGTGCCTTGTCCCTTCCACTGCTTGAACCGGAAGGGAGGTGTGCTATATCCACAATACAGAAAGTCTGTGCGCTGCGCCCGCTCCGGCTCCGGCGCGATCAGGAGGGATCGAAACATGACGTTCACCACCATGTTGCGCGGTGCATTCGCCGCTCTGGCAGCGCTCAGCCTTGCGGCCTGCGGGATCAATTCCGTTCCCACCAAGGAAGAAGCCGCCAAGGCGCAATGGGGCAATGTCGAAAGCGCGCTTCAGAACCGTTCGGACAAGATCCCCAATCTCGTCACGGTGGTGCAGGCCGCAGCGATTTCTGAGAAGGACATTCTTCAGGGCGTGATCGATGCCCGCGCCCGCGCGACGTCGATCAACATCACCACCGATGATCTGTCGAACCCGGAAGAGTTCAAGAAGTTCAACGATGCGCAGAACCAGCTCACCCAGGCGCTGGGCCAGCTTCGCACCGTGGTGGAGAACTACCCGCAGCTCGCCAGCCAGCCGCGCTTCGGTGATCTGATGGTGGCGATCGACGAGGCGAACAACCAGATCAACACCGAGCGCGTGCGCTACAATGATCTCGCGCGCGACTATAACACCGAAATCCGCACCTTCCCTTCCAGCATCGGGGCGAACGTGATCCACGGCGCCAAGCCGCTCGAGTATTTCGAGGCTGACGAGGCCGCCACAGCCAACCCCGAGATCGACATGACCGGCATCACCGGTGGCATACCTCCGGCAGCTTCCAACTGAAGTGAACACCGCCCTCGCCCCGCTGCGCCGGGCGCTGCTGCTGCTGGCGGGCCTTCTCTGGCTCGCGCTCGGCACGGCAGCGCAGGCGCAGGACTATCCGCCCCGCCCCGAAGGCCCGGTCTATGACGGGGCGGACATCCTCTCGCCCGAAACCGAGGCCCGGCTCGATACAGAGCTGCGCGCCTATAATGCCCAGACCGGGCGCGCGATCATCGTTGCCACGGTGCCGAGCCTCGGCGGAACGTCGATCGAGACCTATGCAACGACGCTGTTCACCGACAAGTGGGGCATCGGCGGAGCCAAGCGTGATGCCGGCCTGCTGCTGCTGGTCGCCCGCGATGATCGCAAGATGCGGATCGAGGTGGGATACGGCCTGCATGGCTATTTCGGCGGGATCATGGCCGGGCGGGTGATCAACGACGTGATCTCACCGCGTTTCAAGGAAGGCAATTTCGATGCGGGTGTGAGCGACGGTGTCGCCGCCATTCTCGCTCATCTTGCCAAAAGCCCCGAGGATGCGATCGCGATCGAGGAAGCCGCCCAAGCCGCGCAGGCCCAGCGCAGTAAAAGCGACGGCGGGTTTCCGGTGGGCGTATTGATCTGGCTCGCCTTCCTGTTCTTCTTCTTCGTCCTGCCACTGCTGGCCGGACGGCGGCGGCGGCGCAAATACCGCGCAAGCGGGGTCGGCCCGTGGGGTGCCCGGGGCCGCGATGCTGCCGATACCGCGCGCGATATCATCCTGTGGGAAGTCGGTAGCGCCATTCTGCGCGGCGCCTTGTCGGACCGCGACAATGATGGCGGCGGCTTCGGCGGCGGTGGCGGCTTCGGGGGCGGCGGCTTTGGAGGCTTTGGCGGTGGCAGTTCCGGAGGCGGCGGCGCCTCGGGAGGGTGGTAGGCATGGCATGGCTTGATGATGCTGGACGCAAGCTGGTCGCCGATGCGGTGACCGAAGCGGAAAGCGCCACTTCGGGCGAGATCGTCACGGTGCTGGCCGAACGCTCGGATGGCTACACCGATGTCGCCTTGCTGTGGGCGATCGGCGCGGCCTTTACCGCGATGAGCGTATTTGCCGCCTTCCCCCTGCCGTTCCTCGACGCATGGGACTGGATCGTTGGCGGCTGGGGCCATGAATGGACGACGGGAGAGCTTGCCAGCATGGTGATCGGCCTTGGCCTGGTGAAGTTTCTCGCTGTGTTGCTGGTGCAGCAATGGGAGCCGCTCAAGTTCGTTCTCGTCCCCAGCCCCACCAAGACCGCGCGTGTGCACGCGCAGGCGGTGCGGCAGTTCAAGGTCGGCGCGGAACGTCGCACCACCGGGCGGACGGGCGTGATGATCTACCTCTCGATGCGCGAACACCGCGCCGAAATCGTCGCGGACGCAAGCATCGCGTCCCAGGTTCCGGCCGAGGTGTGGGGCGAGGCGATGGGCGATATGCTCAGCCACATCCGCAAGGGCCGGATTGCCGAAGGCTTGGCTGCGGGCATCCGCGATGTCGGCTTTGTGCTGGCGGAGCATTTCCCGCGCGGAAGCGAGGACGTAAACGAGCTGCCGGACCGGCTGATCGAGGTTTAGGCGCCCTTCCCTCTTGACCCGCCGCGCGAGAGCCTGTCGAAGGACGCTCCCTGCCTGCCGCGACGGAGTTTCCCTTGCTCAAAGACCGTGACGCCGACCTGCCCGAACAGGTGATGTGGGAAGGCCGCTTCATCACTGCAAAAACCCGCGGACGGTGGGAATATGTCGGGCGCGCGCGCGGCATTCGCGCAGCTGCGATCATCGCGCTGGATGATGATGCCGATGGCACCCGCCACGTGATCCTTGTCAGCCAGTACCGCGTGCCGCTGTCGCGCTTCAGCCTCGAGATTCCCGCCGGGCTGATCGGCGATGACGAGGGCAAGCAGGGCGAGGATGCCACTGCCGCCGCTGCGCGCGAGCTGGAAGAGGAAACCGGTTACCGCGCCGGCAAGCTCGAGGTGCTGGGCGAATTCTACTCCTCGCCCGGGATGGTCTCCGAATGCTTCACGCTCTTGAAGGCGACGGGCCTCACGCGCGTCAGCGAAGGTGGCGGCACCGAAGGCGAGAATATCACCGTCCACCGGGTTGCGCTGCGCGATCTTTCGCGCTTCGTGGCCGAGTGGCGGCGCGCAGGGCACGCGGTCGACGTGCGCATCGCGATGTTACTGACACCGGGATATTTGGGAGAGGATTGAAATATGGCAGGCAGAGTAGCGGGCAAGCTCGCATTGGTCACCGGCGGCGCGCAGGGCCTTGGCCGCGCGCATTGCATCCGTCTGGCGCAAGAAGGCGCGCGGGTTCTGGCGACTGACATCAATGGCGCAGGCGCGGCGGAAACCGCAGCGATCATCAACGCGGAGATGGGCGCAGGCACCGCGTTCAGTATCGCCCATGATGTGACCGATCCGGCCCAGTGGGAAGCCGCTGTCGATGCCGCGCGCGAACAGCTGGGCGGGCTCAGCGTGCTGGTCAACAATGCCGGGATCGGGGTTGCAGGCAATATCGAGACCTGCACCTTTGAAGACTGGCAGCGCTGCTTCGATATCAACGTCAATTCGATCTTCCACGGCTGCCAAAAGGCCCTGCCGTTGATGCGCGAGCACGCACCGGGGTCGATCATCAATATCTCGTCGATTGCAGGGCTGATCGCCAGCGATACGATGCCCGCCTACAATGCCAGCAAGGCGGCGGTGTGGATGCTGTCGAAGTCGATTGCCCTCCACTGCGCCAAGAAGGGCATGAACATCCGCTGCAATTCGGTGCACCCGACCTTTGTCGATACCCCGATCCTTGATGGCACCGCCAAGGCGGCATCGCTCGACAAGGATGTGCTGCTGGAAAAGCTGGCGCGCCAGATCCCGCTCAAATTCGTGGGCGAGCCGAACGACATCGCCAATGCGGTGCTCTATCTCGCCAGCGACGAAAGCCGCTTCATGACGGGCGCCGAACTGAAGCTGGATGGCGGGATCAGCGCGATGTAAACGAAGAAGGGGCCAAACTGGCCCCTTCCCGGTTGTTTGAGATCAGGTGCAGCGGCCCGAAAAACCGGGAACCGCTCTTTCCAGTCGCTGCACTCAATCCGCGATCAGTGCGACCGCAAGGTAGATCAGGATCGCGCTGCCGAAGCCGAGCAGCGTACCGGCAACAAAGCCGATCCGAACCAGCATCGCATCAATCCCGAAATAGTCGGCAATCCCGGCGCAGACGCCGAAGACCTTGGCATTGGTCTTGTCGAGGCGGAAGCCGGCACGGGGCGGCTTGCCATCGGAATTGCGGGTGACGTTGTTCATTTCAATCAAACTCCGGTGAAAGGGTGGTCGATCAGGCGATCATGCCGGGGGTGGCAGGCACGATGGCATAGGCGAAGCTGGCGATCGTCAGGATCACAGCAAAGGTCGCCGAAGCGAGGCGGGCGGTGGTTTCGGGGCCGAACATGGTCAGATGGTCCTTTTGAAAAGCGTGGGGTGGATGGTCAGGCTCAGGCAACGAGGCTGGGGCTGGCCGGGACGATCGCATAGGCAAAGAACGCGGCCGAGATGACGAGCGAGAAAACGGCAGCGAACAGGCGGTTCGAGGCGTCGAGGGCATACATGGTGTTGGTCTCCTTGGTGTTTTTCACTGTCCTGCGGGACCATCCCGGGGACGTGGAATGTATTGCAGGAGCCGTGCCAAACTCGGAAAATGGCAGAAATCCGCCATTTCCTTGCTTTCAGTCAGGCGACAGCCCATTCACCCGGGCGAAAGCTTGGGAAAATTTGCCAATGTTTGGGATCGGGTATTCCGGGGCGCTTGGCACTGGCCAAATCGCCCCCCTGTGCTAACCGCACAGGCGCCATGGGCCTCAGCAAAATCAGCCTCGAAAACTTCCGCAACCACGCGGCCACCAGCCTGAGCGAGCCTGCGCATTTCAACCTGCTGGTGGGCGAAAACGGGGCGGGCAAGACCAACCTGCTCGAAGCGCTCTCCTTGCTCGGGCCAGGACGCGGGCTCCGGCGCGCCAACCTTGGCGATCTGGCGCGCAAGGCCAACCCCGGCGATGCTCCCCTGCCCTTCGCCATCGGCGCGAGCCTGATGGAGCAAGGCACGGTGTCCGCGCGGCTGGGCACCTATACCGAGGCCGGTAACCCTGCGCGGCGACTGGTGCGGGTCAATAGCGCGAGCGCGAGCGCGGCGAGCCTCGCCGAGTGGCTGGCGCTTTCGTGGCTCACCCCGGCGATGGACGGATTGTTCACTGACAGCGCGGGCGCACGGCGGCGCTTTATGGATCGCATGGCGCTCGCCATCGCGCCCGATCATGCGCGGCGGGTCAATGCGCTGGAAACCTCGCTGCGAGAACGCGGGCGGCTGCTGGAGAATGGCGGCGATCCGCGCTGGATGGATGCTGTCGAGGCCCAGGTGGCAGACCATGGCGCAGCAGTCAGCGCCACCCGTGCGGAACTGGTGGCGCGGTTGGCAGACGAGCTTTCCGCGCTCCCGCCCGAGCCCTTTGCCCGCCCTGCCCTCACCTATCGCCCCGGCGGCCCGGCTGACGAGATCGCCCTGCGCGCCGAACTCGCCCGCAATCGCCCGCGCGACCGGGCCGCGGGCCGCGCGCTCACCGGCCCGCAGCGTGACGAACTCGAAGTGATCATGGCCAGCACCCGCCAGCCTGCCGCGGCCTGCTCGACCGGCGAACAGAAAGCGATGCTGATCGCCATCACGCTCGCTCACGGCATCCTTGCAGCGGCGGGCCGGCCGAGCGTGCTGCTGCTCGATGAAGTCGCCGCTCACCTTGATCCCGTGCGCCGCACCGAACTGTTCCGGCGCCTGCGGCAGGGCCGTGCGCAGGTATGGATGACCGGCACCGAACTCGCCCCCTTCGAAGCGATCCGCGGCGAAGCGGCGATCTGGCGGGTCAGCGGCGGGAGCGTGGAGCGGCTTTAGCTTTCGGCAGGCGGCGGCAAGGCCCCTTCGACCTCGCCCAGCGTCGAGGCCACCAGGCGCTCGATCCCTTGCGCAGTGGGATGGATCTTGTCGTTCTGGAACAGGTCCGGCTCGCGGTAGATGTCCTCCAGCCAGAACGGGATCAGGTCTGCGCCGTGCTGCTTGGCAAGATCGCGGTAGAGCGCGTCGAACTGCGCCTGATATTCCGGCCCGTAATTGGGGGGTGCGCGCATCCCCATGACCAGCACCGAAATGCCGCGCGCCTTCAACGTCTCGAGCATCTGGGCGATATTGGCCTTGGTCTGATCGGGCGCGATACCGCGCAGCAGATCATTGCCGCCAAGCTCAAGGATGAACAGATCGGGCTTGGCCGCTTGCGCATCAAGCGTGAAGGCGAGCCGTTGCAGCCCCGCAGCACTGGTATCGCCGGAGACCCCGGCATTGGTCATCACCGCGTTCACGCCCTTGGCGCGCAAGGCTGCTTCGAGCCGCGCCGGATAGCTCTCGCCCTCCTTGAGGCCGTAGCCTGCAAACAGGCTGTCCCCGAAGGCGAGGATGCGGCGTTCCGGCCCCATTACCGGGATCGCGGGCAGATCAGCTTCAGCCGATGCGGCCGCCTCGGGCGCGCGGGACGCCTCGTCCGCCTCGCCGCCGCACGCCGCCAGCGCGAGGGCCAGCGCGCCAATTGTGACAATATTCGACCAACCGCGCTTGTGCATCCGCGAGCCTTCCCTAGCTGTAGCTTGTTGCCCGTCCCCACCTATGCCATCGGAACCCTGTGACAAGTCCCTCTCTTGCAATCTCCGCCCGCAACCTCACCCTCAGCCTTGGCAGCAATGCTGCCCCGGTCACGATCCTGCGGGGTATCGACCTTGATATTGCCCATGGTCAGGTGGTCGCGCTGCTCGGCCCCTCGGGCTCGGGCAAAAGTTCGCTGATGGCGGTGCTGTCCGGCCTCGAACGTGCGAGCGGCGGGAGCCTGACCGTGGCGGGCGCGGATTTCACGGCGCTCGACGAGGATGGCCTTGCCGCCGCGCGCCGCGGGCGGATCGGGATCGTGCTGCAGGCCTTCCACCTGCTCCCCACGATGACCGCGGCCGAGAATGTCGCCACCCCGATGGAGCTTGCCGGTGCCAGCGATGCCGCGCCGCGCGCGCTGGCGGAACTGGAGGCGGTCGGCCTAGGCCACCGCACCGGGCATTACCCCACCCAGCTTTCGGGCGGCGAGCAGCAGCGCGTTGCCATCGCGCGCGCCACCGCGCCGCGCCCAGAGCTGATCTTCGCTGATGAACCCACCGGCAATCTCGACGCGGCGACTGGCGAGGAGATCATCAACCTGCTGCTGGCCCGCCGCGCGGAAACCGGCGCGACGCTGCTGATCATCACCCACGATGCCAGCCTTGCGGCGCGCTGCGAACGGGTGCTGACGATGGCCGACGGGGTGATCGTGTCGGACACGGCAAATCCGCAATGAGCCTGCCGCTCAGCACCGCATGGACCATCGCCCGCCGCGATCTCAACGCCCGTTTCCGCGGCTTGCGGCTGCTGTTGGTGTGCATCTTCCTCGGCACCGCCGCGCTCGCTGCAATCGGCACGCTCACCGCCGCAATCGAGAATGAACTCGCCTCGTCAGGGCAGGAACTGCTCGGCGGCGATCTCGAAGTCGAGGTGTGGCAGCGCGACTTGCGGCCCGAGGAACTGGCGGCGCTTTCCCAATATGGCGAAATCTCGGGCGGTTTCCGTCTGCAAGCCATGGCAAGCACGCCCGAAGCCGCCGCCCCGATCGAATTGAAGGCGGTCGATAGCAAGTGGCCGATGTTCGGCACGCTGGGTCTCGCCGATGGGCGCAAGGTCGGCGCGCCCTCCGGCCGCGATGCGTGGATCGCGCAAACCGCTCTCGAACGGCTGGGGATCAAGGTGGGTGACAGCTTCACTGTCGGCACCACCACACTCACCGCCGCAGGCGTGATCAAGGACGAGCCCGATCGCCTGTCCGAGGGCTTCCAGCTCGGCCCGACGGTGATCGTTGCCGAAGCGGTGCCCGCCGCCGCCGGCCTGCTGCAACCCGGCGCGCTCTACCAGTCCAAGCACCGCATCGCCTTTTCCGATCCCGCGCGCGATCCCGAAGCCGCCGAGGAAGCCATCACCAAGGCCTTCCCCGATGCCGGCTTCGACATTCGCACCCGCGACCGCGCCTCGCCCGGCGCAGACCGCTTTGTGCGGCAGATGAGCGATTTCCTGACGCTGGTGGGCCTTGCCGCGCTGGTTATCGCGGGGATCGGGATTGCCGGCGGCGTGTCCTCCTATCTCGATCAGCGCCGCACCAGCATCGCCACGCTGAAGGTGCTCGGCGCGACTTCCTCCGATATCGTGCGCATCTATGCTATGCAGATCGGCGTCGCGGCGCTGGCGGGCAGCCTTGCGGGGCTTGCCGCAGGCGTGCTTGGCACCCCGCTGCTCGCGAGCGCGCTGCAAGGGCTGCTGCCGGTCGAGAGCGGGTTCATCATCTCGGCCCCGGCGCTTCTGCTGGCGGGGGCTTACGGATTGCTGGTGGCCTTCGCCTTTGCCGCTGCGCCCTTGCTGCGCGCGCGCACCTTCCCGGCGATGGCGCTGATGCGTTCGGGCATCGTGCCGCTGGCGCGGGACAAGCGCTCGCTGATCGCCACCGGCCTCGGGCTCGCCGCGATCTGCGCGCTGGCGCTGCTGACGACCGCGCAGCCGATGCTGTCGGGCGGGTTCCTGCTCGGTGCGGGCGGCGCCTTGCTGCTGCTGGCGGGGCTTGGCTGGGCGATCCAGACGCTGGCCCGCCGCCTGCCGCGTCCGCGCAATCCCTTGCTGCGCAGCGCGCTTGCGAACATTCACCGTCCCGGCGCGCCGACAGGGGCGCTGGTGACGGCCTTGGGCTTCGGCCTTGCCGCTTTCGTGCTGCTCGCCGCGGTGCAGAGCGCGATTGACGGCAATATCCAGCAGCGCGTGCCCAAAGAGGCGCCCGATTACTTCGTGCTCGACGTGCCCCGCGACAAGGAGCCGCGCTTCTTCGAACTGGTACAGACCGATTTCCCCAAGGCGGGCATCCGCACGGTGCCCACCATGCGCGGCGCGGTGCTGGCTTACGGCCCCAAGGACAAGATGATCCGCGTCGCCGATCTCGAGGAAATCCCCGAAGGCGCCTGGGGCCTGCGCGGCGAGCGCGGGCTGACCTATGCCGACACCATCCCGCAGGGCAACCGCGTGGTCGCCGGCAAGTGGTGGAGCCCGTTCCACAAGGGCGAACCGCTGGTCTCGATCGATGCCGAACTCGCCAAGGCCGCAGGGCTCGAAGTGGGCGATTACATCACCATCGGCATTCTCGGCGTGGAACGCACCGCCCGCATCGCCAATCTGCGCGAGATCGACTGGGAAAGCATGGGGTTCAACTTCATCCTCGTCTTCTCCCGCAATGCCATCAGCGATGCGCCGCATAATCTTTCGGCCACGGTCGACCTGCCCGAGGGCGCGGACAGCGAAGCGCGCGGGCGTTTGCTGCGCGCCATGGTCAAGGAAATGCCCTCCAGCTCGGTGATCGAGGTGGGCGGCATCCTGGTCGAGGCGCGCAATCTGCTCCAGCAGGTCAGCCTGGCGACCCTCGCCGCGGCCGCGGTAACCGTGCTGGCGGGCCTCGCCGTGCTGATGGGCGCGATTGCCGCCGCGCGGGCGGCGCGCACCTATGACACGGTGATGCTACGGGTGCTGGGCGCAAGCCGGCGGCAGATCCTGCTGCTGCAACTGGCCGAGTATGGCCTGCTGGCCGGCGTGCTGGCGCTGGTGGCGCTGGCGCTCGGCGGCGGGCTCGCCTGGGTGGTGATCACCCAATTGTTCGAGTTCGACTGGCTGCCCGATTGGGGCGAGGTGCTCGGCGTGCTCGGGCTCGGCGTCGGGATTGTGCTGGCGTTTGCGCTGGCCGGATCGCTGCCGCTGCTGCGGGCGAAACCGGCGCGGGCGCTGCGCGAGCTTTAGGCTCCCCGCAGCGCCCGGCCAGTATCAGATCAGGCGAAGACGTCTTCGGCGTAGGGATCCTTGGGATCGGGACCGAAGCGGTTGGGCCCGCGGGTTCCTTCGAGGCACATGAATACCAGCAGGACAATGCTGCCGACGTAAGGGATGAAGCCGAGCAGGATGAACCAGCCCGACTTGTCCTGATCGTGGAAGCGCCGGACCTGCACAGCGAGGCCGGGGATGAAGAACACGAGGAAATAGACCCCGAGCACTGCCAGAACAGCAACGCTGCCAAACGGGTCGGCTGAATCCGCAGGCGGGGCGGCGAAAAGTGTGACGAGAAGTACCAGCGGCACCAGCAACAGCATCTGGAGCAGCACGAACATCCAGTATTCCTTGCGCCGCGAACGTCCCGAAAACTCGGCGTACCGCTTGAGCGGCATGATCATGTATTCCATTGTGTGATCCCCCGTTGGTGCTGATTAAGCCACGACAATCCATCACATTCGCCGAGCCCGCGCAAACGAAAAAGGCCCCGCGCTTCATCAGCGCGGGGCCTTCTTTGTGTCAGTGAGTCAGTGCGATCAGAACTTGAAACGCACCAGACCGCCATAGGTGCGCGGCTGGCTCGGGTAGCCCGAGACCGTGCCGGACTGCGCAACGCCGTCGAACACCGTGATGATGTACTGATCGTCAAGCAGGTTGCGCGCCCATGCGCCGACTTCGATGCCGCTTTCCATCTGGAAGATGATCGAGCCGTTCACGAGGTTGGTTTCGCGGCTGAAGATCGTGTTGTTGCGACGCGCGGTGATCGGACCGTTGAAGGTCGGCAGACCGTTGTTGATGTCGACATTGCTTTCGTGGGCATAGTCGAGACGCGTCACCAGCTTGTTGCCGCTCGAGCCGAATTCATGCGTGTAGGTCGCCGAGGTGGCGATGCTGAATTCGGGGATGCCGCCCGGACGCGCGCCGGTCAAATCACCCACCGGGCTTTCGGTGAAGCTGTCGAACTTGGCATCGAGGTAGGTCATCGCGAAGGTGAACACGAGGCCGTCAACCGGACGGATCGAGCTGTCGAGTTCGAAGCCCATCACCGACTGCTCACCCGCATTGTTCAGCTGGAAGCCGGTGCCGGTGAACAGGAAGCTCTGGAAGCCCTGGATGGTCTGGTCGAACAGCGCGAGGTTGAAGCCGAAGCCGTCCCACTGCGCCTTCATGCCCAGCTCGTACACTTCCGCTTCTTCCGGCCCGGCAAAGCGCGAACCGGTGCCGAGGTTCGGCACGGCAAGGCCAGCATCGGTGACCGGCGAGGACGGCGCGCCGAAGAACGAGCGGCCCGGACCGGGGATGTAGTCGCCGAACACCGGACGGCTATCACGCGACAGGTTGACCGAGCTCGCCTTGAAGCCGGTCGAGTAGCTGGCGTAGACGTTGACTTCGTTCGACACCTGATAGGCAGCGCGAAGCAGGTAGGTGAACTCGTCATCCCGCGTGCGGCCCGGCTCCACCGCGTTCGGCAGGTTGAGGAACGGCGGCTGGAACTGGAAGGGCGCAAGGCCGATCAGCGGGTTGGTCGCCGGGTTGGTGGCAGCGGCGAGCAGCTGCTGCTGGACGGCACCGGGCAGCGCCTGGAACTGGGCGCGGGTGAAGACATCGGGGATGCCCGGGTTCTGCAGGGTCGCGCCCGTGATGAACGCATCGACGAGGTTGATGTTGGCAAGCTCGTCAAACGCCTGCTGGGTGAGCGCGAAGTCCTTCTTGTCGTCGGTGTAGTTGAAGCCCGCGGTGAACACGAGGCCATCGATCGGCTCGAAGTCGACCGTGCCGAACACCGACCAAGCGGTGTTGTCCATCGAGAACTGCTCTGCGGTCAGCGGGCCGGCCGAGAAGATCGAGCCCTGCGGCAGGCCGAGACCGGCTTCCACACCGTTGAACACCAGCGGGTTGCCGGCGAGCAGAGCGAAGAACGGACGCGCATCCGGACCGGTGGTCAGGCTGCTGTCCTGCGTGATCGACTCGTCGAAGTAGAACCCGCCGAGCAGGAAGTTGAGCGGACCATCGAAGTCCGAAGCGATCCGCAGTTCCTGGGTGAAGGTATCGACCTTCTGGTTACGGATTTCGCTGACGACTTCGGCGCTGGTGAAGTCGACATCCTGGTTCTGGAAGTTCTCGAGCTCGCGATAGGCGGTGATCGAGGTGACAGTCAGGTTGCCGATGTTCCAGTCAGCCTGGATCGAGCCGCCGTAGTTGTCGACGACGTTTTCCGGAACCTGGTTCAGGAAGGTGTTGTAGCTGAAGAAATTGGTGTCGAGCGCGCCGCCGACAGCGAAGATCGCAGGCGCCGTCGGGCCGGCCACCAGCGTCGAGACCTGACAGCAGGCTTCGTCGATCTTCGAGTAATCGGCAATCGCGCGGATCTTGAGGTCGGCGCTCGGCTCGATCAGCAGCTGGCCGCGGGCGGACCAGCGGTTACGCTCGGAGATTTCCTCGTCGAGGTTGACGATCGTCGCGTAGCCATCACGCTTGTTGTAGCTGCCGTCGAGCGACCAGGCGATGTTCTCGCTGATCGGGCCGGTCAGTTCGCCGCGCAGGACGATGGCGTTGAAGTTGCCGTAGCTGGCTTCGACCTGGCCGCCGAATTCATACTGCGGCTCCTTGGTCACGACCGAAATCACACCGGCCGACGCGTTCTTGCCGAACAGGGTCGATTGCGGCCCGTTCAGCACTTCGATGCGCTGGACCATGTTGAGGTCGGACAGCGCCGCAGCCGAGCGCGAACGGAACACGCCGTCGATGAACACGCCGACCGAAGGCTCGATGCCGAAGTTGTTATCGCCGTTGCCGAAGCCGCGGATGATGAAGGTGGTCGACGAGGCGCTCTGCAGCTGGCTCACGCGCAGCGACGGGGTGACCGTCTGCAGGTCGAGCACGTCGCGGATCTGCGCCTGCTCAAGCACTTCGCCGCTGGTCACCGACACCGAGATCGGGGTTTCCTGCAGCGTCTGCTCGCGCTTGGACGCGGTAACGATGATCTGGTTGCTGCCTTCTTGCGCTTCAGGCTCGGCGTCCTGTGCCTGGGCAACGCCCGGCATAGCGACGGCGAAGGCTGCAGCACCTGCCAGCAGGGTGAATCGGTACGATCCGGCAGTGCCGGTGTGGGTCGAACGCATGGAAGCTCCTCTCCTCAAATCCCTCGACCCCGGCGCCGGTTTTCCGGCACGCACCTCCCGATGCGCTCTCTCCCGCGGTCGTCGGCGATTGTGATAAGCGAGTGACGGACTCGCGACAAGCGCAAAGCCCGCGCTTTTCCGGGGCAAAAGGCGCCTGTGTGGCACTGACGCAACAGTGAGTAAGCCATTGCAATGCCGCGCCCGCGCCCCGGCGCTTGCCCCGCGAGCACTCTTGCGCTAGGCGGCGCGGCGATGTTGCATTGCAACAAGCAGCACGCACGCGGCACTGTGCCGTAGCGTCGCGGCCTGTCGCCAACCCGCCACAAACCCGGCCTAACCCCGCGCGCCTGGCCGTGCGCCATGCTTTTGACCTGCCCGGTTCGGCTGCGCCCGGGTTTTGACTGGAAAACTCGAAAAAATGTCCTCCTCGCTGAGAAATATCGCGATCATCGCCCACGTCGACCACGGCAAGACCACCCTCGTCGACCAGTTGTTCCGCCAGTCGGGCACCTTCCGCGAGAACCAGCGCATCGAAGAACGCGCCATGGACTCGGGCGACCTCGAAAAGGAACGCGGGATCACGATCCTTGCAAAGTGCACCAGCGTTGAATGGGAGCACGACGGCGAGACCACCCGCATCAACATCGTCGACACCCCCGGTCACGCCGACTTCGGCGCCGAGGTGGAACGCATCCTCTCGATGGTCGATGGCGTGATCCTGCTGGTGGACAGCGCGGAAGGCGCGATGCCGCAGACGAAGTTCGTCACCGGCAAGGCGCTGGCGCTGGGCCTCAAGCCGATCGTCGTCGTCAACAAGATCGACCGTTCGGACAGCCGCCCGCAGGAAGTGCTCGACGAAGTGTTCGATCTGTTCGTCAGCCTCGACGCCAATGACGAGCAGCTCGAATTCCCGGTGCTCTATGCCTCGGGCCGCGATGGCTATGCCAGCGAAGACGAGACCGCGCGAGCAGGCAGCCTCGCGCCGCTGTTCAACAAGGTGATCGAGCACGTGCCCTCGCCCGGCCTCGATCCGGACGCCAAGTTCAGCTTCCTTGCCACCCTGCTTGATCGCGACAACTTCATGGGCCGCGTGATCACCGGGCGCGTGCAGTCGGGCACCATCAAGGTCAATGATCCGATCCACGCGATCGACATGGACGGCAAGATCATCGAAACCGGCCGTGCCACCAAGCTGATGAGCTTTGACGGGCTCGAGCGCGTTCCGGTCGAAATCGCGCGTGCGGGCGACATCATCGCGCTCGCCGGTCTTGAAAAGGCGACCGTTGCCAACACCATCTGCGATCCCTCGGTCAGCGAGCCGATCGCCGCCCAGCCGATCGATCCGCCGACGCTGGCGATGCGCTTCTCGGTGAACGATTCCCCGCTGGCGGGCCGCGAAGGCAGCAAGGTTACCACCCGGATCATCCGCGATCGCCTGCTGCGCGAGGCCGAAACCAACGTCGCCATCCGCGTCACCGAAAGCGAAGACAAGGACGCCTACGAAGTCGCCGGTCGCGGCGAATTGCAGCTGGGCGTGCTGATCGAAACGATGCGCCGCGAAGGCTTCGAGCTCGGCATCAGCCGCCCGCGCGTGCTGTTCCGCGAGGAAGGCGGCAAGCGCATGGAGCCGTACGAGACTGTCGTCATCGACGTGGACGACGAACACTCGGGCACGGTTGTCGAGAAGATGCAGCGCCGCAAGGCCGATCTCACCGAAATGCGCCCCTCGGGCCTCGGCAAGACCCGCATCACCTTCTCCGCCCCGTCGCGCGGCCTGATCGGCTACCACGGTGAATTCCTGTCCGACACGCGCGGCACCGGGATCATGAACCGGTTGTTCGAAAAGTACGACGCCTACAAGGGCCCGATCGAAGGCCGCATCAACGGCGTGCTGATCTCCAACGGCGACGGCGAAGCCAATGCCTATGCGCTCAATATGCTGGAAGAGCGCGGCGAATTGTTCGTGGCTCCGCAGATGAAGGTCTATCAGGGCATGATCATCGGCGAGAATGCCAAGCCGGACGATCTCGAAGTCAATCCGATGAAGGCCAAGCAGCTCAGCAACGTCCGCTCGTCGGGCAAGGATGATGCAATCCGCCTGACCCCGCCGCGCCGGATGACGCTGGAGCAGTCGATCGCCTACATCGACGACGATGAAATGGTCGAAGTGACCCCGCTGTCGATCCGCCTGCGCAAGGCCGAGCTTGATCCGAACGAGCGCAAGAAAATGCGCCGCAAGAAGGACAGCTGATCCAAAGGCCGGAATAGCCCGCTGCGGGAAAACTCGCGGCGGGTAGTGGTCAAGGCACGGCGGGGTTGTTACCCCCCGCGCCTATGAACGCCTATACCCTTGCCAGCCTCGCTGCCTATTTCGTCCTGATGATCGCCATCGGAGTCTATGCCTGGGCCAAAACCCGGGGAGACTCCGAGGGCTATCTGCTGGCCGGACGCAACCTTTCGCCCTCGGTCACCGCACTCAGCGCGGGCGCTTCGGATATGTCGGGCTGGCTGCTGCTCGGCCTGCCCGGCGCAATTTATGCAGGCGGGCTGGTCGAAGCGTGGATCGCCATCGGGCTGACGGTGGGCGCGGCGCTCAACTGGATCATCGTTGCCCCGCGTCTGCGCGAACAGACCGAGCGGCTGGGCAATGCGCTCACCATCCCGCAATTCCTCGCCAACCGCTTCCCTGAAAGCGGCACGACGCTGCGGGTGACATCGGCGATCATCATCGTCGGCTTCTTCACCGTCTACACCGCATCCGGCATGGTCGGCGGGGGCAAGCTGTTCGCCACCGCCTTTGCCGGATCGCTGCCGGCGACGGGCCTTTCGGACTATATGCTCGGCATCATCATCACGGCGGGGATCGTGCTGGTTTACACCATGATCGGCGGGTTCCTCGCCGTCAGCCTGACCGATTTCGTGCAAGGCATGATCATGATGGTGGCGCTGGTGGTGATGCCGCTGGTGATCCTGTTCGGGACCGAAGCCAGCGCGGGGATCGATATTGCCGCAGTGCCGCAGGACGGCTTCCTCAGCCTCACCCAGGGCGCGAGTCTCGTAGGCGTGATCAGCGCGGTGACCTGGGGGCTCGGCTATTTCGGCCAGCCGCATATCATCGTTCGGTTCATGGCGATCGACCGCGTGGAGAACGTCGGCCGCGCCGGCGTGATCGGGATGAGCTGGATGGTGATCTCGCTGGTCGGCGCGGTCGCGGTGGGGCTTGCGGGCCGCGCCTATGCGGAAAGCACCGGACTGGTGGTCGAAGATCCCGAGACGATCTTCATCCTGCTCGCGCAATTGCTGTTCCACCCGGCGGTCACCGGCTTCCTCTATGCCGCGCTGCTGGCTGCGATCATGAGCACGATTGCCTCGCAGCTCCTCGTTTCCTCTTCCTCGCTCACCGAGGACTTCTACCGCCTGTTCCTGCGCCGCAATGCGAGCGAGCGCGAGGCGGTGAATATCGGGCGCCTTTCGGTGGCACTGGTGGCGGGCGCCGCGATGGTCATCGCCGCCGATCCCGAGAGCCAGGTGCTCGGCCTTGTCGCCAACGCATGGGCGGGGTTTGGCGCCGCGTTCGGCCCGCTGATCCTGCTGGCGTTGATGTGGCGCGGCATGACCGGCGCGGGCGCGGTGGCGGGACTGGTGACCGGCGCGGGCGTGGTCGCGGGCTGGATCGCGCTCGGCTGGAACGCGGCATTCATGGGCGGACCGGGGCTCTACGAGATCGTGCCGGGCTTCATCGCGGCCTTCCTGGCGATCATCCTCGTGAGCCGGATGACCCGGCCGCACAGCCGCGCAGACTGATCTTTCCCCGCTCCGCAAACCGGCGCATAACCCCTGCATGAGCGGGACACAGAAATGAACAAGGCAGCACAACCGCGCGTCACCGGACTTGGCGGCGTGTTCTATGTGGTGAAGGATCCGGCCGCGACCCGCGACTGGTATCGCGATACGCTGGGGATCGACGGCCCCTATGGCCCGCAACTGGCATGGGACGCCGAGCCGCGCCAGCACCCCTATTCGCTGATCAGCCACTTTGCCGATGATGAGTATATCAAGCCCGGCAGCGGCGGCTTCATGATCAACCTGCGGGTTGATGATCTGGACGGCTTTGTCGCCATGCTGCGCGCCAAGGAGGTCGCCATCCTTGGCGAGGCAGACGAGGGCTATGGCAAGTTTGCCTGGCTGCTCGATCCCGATGGCGTGAAGATCGAATTGTGGGAACAGGTCGCCGACGAGCTGCCCTGAGCGCTATCACCGGCGCGAGGCGATCATGCTTCGGGCCAACCTTCGGGCTAACGTGTTTCCGGCTTGTTAACCATTCTTGTGCAACTTTCCTTAGTCATGACGACGAGGGACCATCTTCGCAGCTTGACGCTTCTGGCCAGCGCACTGGCGCTGACGGCGTGCGGCTCGCTGGTGCCAGGCGGCAGCGGCGGCGCAGCGCCGGGAGCGGCGAGCGGATCGGCCAGCGCGCCTGCCCGCCCGGCCACCCGCATCACCTCGGCCCCGCAAGGCTACACCACTTCGAGCGAGGAACTCGGCTGCCTTGCCGATCTCGGCGCGAGCGGGGCGCGGTTTGAACGGTTGCCCGATACCTACGCCGCGCCCGGGTGCAACAAGCTTGGCACGGTGCAACTCTCGGCGCTGGCGGGCGACCGCGCACCGCTCAGCATCAGCAACCTTGGCCCGGTGCGCTGCGGCACGGCCAAGGCGTTCGGCGACTGGGCGCGCTTCGGCGTCGACCGCGCCGCGCGCCAGCTGCTCGGCAGCCCGATCGCGAAGATCGAGACAATGGGCTCCTACGCCTGCCGCAATGTCGCGGGGAGCGAACGCCGCTCCGCCCACGCCCGTGCCGAGGCGATCGACGTGTCAGGCTTCGTGCTGGCTGACGGTCGGCGGATTGTCTTGAAGCGCGATTGGGACGGCGGCGATGCGGCCACGCGCGAGTTTCTGCGGGTGGTCCACAAGAGCGCCTGCAAACGCTTCGGCACCGTGCTCGGCCCGGCCTACAATGCCGCGCACGAGGATCACTTCCACCTCGAAGGCGGCAGCGCGAAGTTCTGTCGCTGATCGGCTGACCGACGCGCGCCACATACCCAGCGCGGCCCATACCCCGCGCGGCCCCGCACACCGCGATAGAAGCTGCCGCACGCGCCCCAAAACAAAGTTGGCGGCCCCGGTACTCTGCATCCGCAGTTCCAGAGCCGCCCGGGGGTCTTGTCCCGTAACGGTCGTGTAGCCTGCCCGTGCGGCCGGAGGCGTTGGCCGCACGTGGCAGACGTTCGTGAACCGCCAGCGGTCAGCGGTCACCGCCCTGCCTCTTAGCGGCAGGGCGCCTTCCGCTTGCCTTGCGTCAGGCCCGCAATTTCGGTTCGAGCTTGGCTTCGAGCCGCAGCCGCACGGCCTCGGCTGCGTGGCGTGCGCCCAGCTTGTTCATCATATTGGCGCGGTGGATTTCCACCGTGCGGGGGCTGATATCGAGCTCGCGCGCGATGGCCTTGTTGCTGCTGCCCTCGGCCAGCCAGTCGAGCACTTCGCGCTCACGGGTCGAGAGGGTCGAGATGCGGTCGCGCGCTTCGATCATGCGGCGGCGGGCGGCGCCGAACTGCTCGGCTTCCTTGCCGATGCGGGTGAGACAGCGGGTGAAACGCTCGGGATCGAGCGGCAGGGCGAGATAATCCAGCGAACCTGCCTTGATCGCCTCGACAATGCGGCCCGGGCGGGGCTGCACATCCACCGCGATGAGCGGCAGCCAGATGCCGAGCCGGCTCAGCCGGTCAAGGATCATGCCGACGCCGCCTTCCTCTGCGGTGTCGCGCGCGATGATGATGCCTTCGCGTGGCGGGTGGACAGAAAGCTCGGACAAATCGCCGTAGACCTCACAATGGTGGCCCAGGGCGAAACCCACACGCGCCAATTCGGCACGCTGGCGGCTGCACGAGTCGATGAAGTGGAGAGAGGCTTTGCGTGTCATGCGATGATGACTGCGCCAACCCCTTACGCAATTCACGCAGGGTCGCCGCCGATCCGGAGGATTTACCGTATCTGGATTACGTTAACCAACGGAATTAATGTAATTAATTCACTCCGAAACGAACCATGATGTCGCCCGGGCGTCAATCCTTGCTGCTAAAAAAGTAAGGCGGCAGCGAATGGAACGCGGAGCGCAACGCATCCCCCCAACCCGATGATATCGTGGCGAAATACGGATCATCCGCGGTCACCCGGTGTTCGTGGCTGGCAGCAAACGCGTCCTTGCCGATCACCAGCAGATCGAGCGGCAGGCCGACCGAGAGGTTCGCCTTCAGGGTCGAGTCAAAGCTCACCATCAGCAACTTCACCGCATCCTCGAAGCTCATGCCCCGATCATAGCCGCGGATCAGGATCGGGCGGCCATACTTGGTTTCCCCGATCTGGAAGAACGGCGTGTCCCAGCTGGCTTCGATGAAATTGCCTTCAGGGTAGATCATGAACAGACGCGGCTGCATCCCCTTGATCTGTCCGGCCACGATCATGGTGGCGGTGAAGCGCCCCTTGCCGCTTTCGCCGTTGACGGCCTGCGCTTCCTCGATGGTGGTGCGCAGCAGCCGGCCGATCTCGGTGGCGACCTGAAACATCGTCGGCCCCTTGAGCAGCGTGTTCTCGCGCTCGCCCGGAGCCTTGGTGCGTTCCTCGAGCTGGCTGATGACCGCCTGCGTGGTGGCCAGATTGCCCGCCGTCATGACCGCGATCATGCGTTCGCCCGGCACGCTCCACTGGAACAGCTTGCGGAAGGTCGAGATGTTGTCGACGCCCGAATTGGTGCGGGTGTCGCTCATCAGCACCAGCCCGCGATCGAGCACCATGCCAACGCAATAGGTCATGTCGGTTCCTCTTCCCCTGCCCCGGTTTTCGCGCGGGAGCGTGGCCCTAACGCAAAGCGCCGCCGAGGCAAAGCGCCGCGTCATACGCTGCGACGCAGGTTACTGGCTGGTCTGGCCCTGCTGCTGGCTGGTCTGGCTTTGCTGCTGGGTGGCGGGCACGTGCGGGGAGACGGCCACCCCCACGCGCAGCACTTCTTCCGCCATTCCGTAGCTGATCCCGGTGACCGGCGCGGCATCGCGATAATCGCTGCCAGTCGCCACCCGCACATAGCGCGGATCGGGGCTGATCCCGTTCGAGACATCAAAGCCGACCCAGCCCAGCCCTTCGACATGGGCCTCGGCCCAGGCGTGGGTGGCTTCCTGCTCGATCCGGTCGTCCATCAGCAGATAGCCGCTGACATAGCGTGCCGGGATGCCGCTGGCCCGTGCGGCGCCGATGAAGATATGCGCGTGATCCTGACACACGCCAAACCCGTGCTGCACTGCTTCCTCGGCGGTGGTGGCCGAATGGGTGCGCCCCGTTTCGTAAGCGATCCGGTCGCGGATCAGGCCCGAGAGCGCGTGGAGAAAATCGAGCGGCTCGCCATCTGCCTGCCCGCCCGCCTCGCGCAGCAGCGCGCGCAGCTTGGTGCCGGGGCGGGTGAGCGAGGTCTGCCGCAGGAAGCTCCACAAGGGCAGGTGGCCCGAATGGCGGCCGATCACCCCGGCATTATCCTCGGTCTCGACAATGCCCTCGCAGGTCACCGTCACCTCGCGCGCGCCCGGCTCCATGCCGATCAGCGTGACGTGGTTGAAATGCTGGTCGTCGTAGGAAAGCTCGGCATGGGCGTGCTCGAAGTGCATCTTCCAGTCGATGATGCGCTGGCCCTGCGTTTCCTTGGGGGTCAACCGCAGCCGCTGGAGCGCGTGCATCACCGGTTCGGAAAAGGCGTAATGCGTGGTGTGCCGGATCGCGAGGGTCATCGTGCTCATGCGCTCGTCCTCATGCGTGGAACCGGTAGTCGCCGGCAATCGCCTGCGCGATGGCAGCATTGCGGGCGAGGAAATCGACCAGGAATTCGTGCAGCCCGGCCTCGAAGATCTGGTCGACGGTGAGCTGGCTTATGCGGGTATCGGCCTCGCGCATCAGGGCGTTGCAGCGCCCCTCCACGCCATGCATCCGGGCGAGCGCGGCGAGATTTTCGCGCAGCGCGTTGCGGCAGAAGGCCAGGCTGCGCGGGAAGCGATCATCGAGCACGAGGAATTCGACGATCCCGCGCGCCTCGATCTGCCCGGCGTTAAGCCAGCTATAGACCCGCGCCCCTGCGACTGATCGCAGCACCTGTTCCCACTGCCCCGTATCAAGGCTCGATCCGACATAGGAGAGCGAAGGCAGCAGCAGGAAGTATTTCATGTCGAGAATGCGCGCGGTGCTGTCAGCGCGTTCGATGAAGGTGCCGGCGCGGCTGAAGTGGTAGCCGTCGTCGCGCAACATCGAGCCGTCGAAAGCGCCGTGGACCTGCGTGCCGGCGCGGCGGATCGCCACCAGCACCTCGCCCACCACCGTCGGGCCGATAGGGCGCGCGAGCAGCCTGTCGAGGTTCATCCAGTTCTCGTTGACCGCTTCCCACACGTCGGACGAGATGTTGATGCGGGCCATGCGCGCATTGGCTCGCACGCCGCCGAACATCGCGCGGACATTGCCGGGGTTGGAAGCGCCGCGCAGCACGAAGTTCCACACCTGCACCCCGTCATAGGTGTCGTGCGCAGCCTCGTAGGCGCGGCTCAGCCCCAATGTGGCGATGACCGAGCGCCATTCCGCCTCGGCTGTCACCACATCGCGGGTCAATGCCATGCGCAGCGCCGCTTCGAGCAGGCGCGCGGTGTTCTCGGCCCGCTCGAGATAGCGAAACATCCAGAACAATCCGTTGGCAGTGCGGCCTAGCATATCAGTCCTTCAGCACCCAGGTGTCCTTGGTGCCGCCTCCTTGCGAGGAATTGACCACCAGCGAACCCTTCTTGAGCGCGACCCGCGTGAGCCCGCCCGGCGTGATGTCGATGCCTTCGGGGCTGACGAGCACGAAGGGCCTGAGATCGACATGGCGCGGCGCGAGCCCGGCACGGGTGTAGATCGGGCAGGTCGACAGCGCGAGCGTGGGCTGGGCGATGTAATTGCTCGGCCGCGCGATCAGCTTTTCGCGGAAGGCAGCGATCTCGCGCTTGGACGAGGTCGGCCCGATCAGCATCCCGTAACCGCCCGATCCATGCACCTCTTTCACCACCAGTTCGGCGAGGTTGTCGAGCACATAGGCGAGGCTCGACTTGTCGGCGCAGCGCCAGGTTTGCACATTGGGCAGCAGCGGCTTTTCGCCGGTGTAGAACTCGACGATCTCGGGCATGAAGCTGTAGATCGCCTTGTCGTCCGCCACGCCTGTGCCCGGCGCATTGGCGATGGTGATCCCGCCGGCACGGTAGACATCCATGATCCCCGGCACGCCCAGCGCAGAATCGGGATTGAAGGTCAGCGGATCGAGGTAATCATCATCAACCCGGCGATAGAGCACGTCGATCGGCTTGTAGCCCAGCGTGGTGCGCATCTGCACCCGCCCGCCGACCACGCGCAGATCGCTGCCCTCGACCAGTTCCGCGCCCATCTGATCGGCGAGGAACGCGTGTTCGTAATAGGCCGAATTGTAGATGCCCGGCGTCAGCACCGCGACCGTCGGCTTGCCGCCGGTGAAGGCGGGCGGCACGCAGGCGGCGAGGCTGCGGGCGAGCCGGCGCGGATAGGTCGATACGCTCTCCACCGCGATCCGGCTGAACAGATCGGGGAACATCGCCATCATCGTCTCGCGGTTCTCCAGCATATAGGAGACCCCCGAGGGCGTGCGTGCGTTGTCTTCCAGCACGAAGAATTCGTCCGGCCCGGTGCGCACCAGATCGATCC
The DNA here is from genome assembly GCA_023653115.1 of Erythrobacter sp. GTDB lineage: Bacteria > Pseudomonadota > Alphaproteobacteria > Sphingomonadales > Sphingomonadaceae > Erythrobacter. The sequence continues at coordinate 40,003 of JAMNXO010000001.1, read as the reverse complement.
CGACAATGTGGGTGTAGATCCCGCCCGGCGGGGTGAACCCGACCATGTTGGCCAGCCACGCATCGTTCTTGCGCAGCAGCCGTTCGGGCAGGCGGCCGGCGCGCACGATTTCCTGCCGGTGATAGAGATCATAAAGGAAGGAATTCAGCGCCCGCACCCGCTGCTCGATCCCGCGCGACAGCTTGCGCCATTCGCTCGCGGTGATGATGCGCGGCACCATGTCGAACGGGATCAGGCGTTCTTCTGCCGCATCCTCGCCGTAAACATTGAAGGTGATGCCGGTGCGGCGGAAGGTATCATCCGCCTCGCGGTTTTTGCGCTTGAGAAACTCGCCGGGCTGTTCGTTGTACCAGCGGCAATATTCGCCATAGGCCGGCCGGGTCTGGCCATCCTGTTCGAACATCTCGTCAAAATTGCTGCCGCCCGCGCTCATTGACCCCCGCATCCGCCCTTTGGTGCAGTGCACAAGGTAACGCCGCTTTCACAAAAGGAAAGCGGGTTTGACGCGAAGGTATCAGCGGGTGGCTTCGAGCTCTTCGAGCAGGGTGTGGATCACCTGCGGATCGTAGGTAAAGCCCATGTGCGTGCAGCGCAGCGCGATGGCCCGGTCGCGCTCGTCGGCGCGGCCGGCGGCGCAGCGCGGCGCGATCACGCCGTCATTGGCGCTCCACAGCGCGACCGTTTCCACCGGCGGCTTGGCTGCCAGATCAGCAGCGATCGGCGGGGCATCCACGCTGGTGCCGGTGATGAACTGATAGGCGCGCCAGGCATTGTTGGCGCGCGGGGATCCGGAGCACGGCGAGCCCATGGTGATGACCTTGGCGACGGCTTCGGGCTGACGCTTGGCCAGCTCGCGGGCAAACAATCCGCCGAGGCTCCAGCCGATCAGCACCACCGGCTGGCCGTGGCGCGCATGGAGCTCAGCCAACCGCGCCTCGAGCATCTCGAAACGCTCCTCGTCGGGGCCCCAATTAAAGCCCAGACCCCAGCGCTTGGTGCGGTGCCCGGCGGCTTCGAGCTGGTGCGCGAGATAGCGCATACGCACCGGATGGGTGGCAAAGCCGGGCAGGATCATCACCATCTGCGGATTGCTGGTCGCAGCGATATCGAGCTTGCGGCGCGGGCGGCGCCACGGTTCGAGCAGCACCTGTGCTTCGCCCAGCATCTGCACCAGCCGCGGCTTGCCCGCCTCATATTCCTCGGGGCAGGTCTCGCGTGCCAGCGCCACGCGGCGGGCGAATCTCGTGGCCTGATAGGCCTGCTGCGCCTGCGCACCAGCCGCACTCGCCGCCGCGATCAGCGGAGCGGGCAGACGGGGCGTGTCAAAGGCGAAACGTGGTTGGGCCATGCACGGACCCAAGCCACATTTCACATGAATGTTCAATTAAGTGTAACGTATGTAAGAAATCCGACACATTTCACTTGGCGGGACAATCGCCCACGCGTTCATGCTTGGCGGCGAAGGTCATGGTGCCTTCCGGCGCATCGGGGAACTTCATCGCCATGCTCGCGGTGAAATCGGAGGTGGTGGGCGTAACCGTGCCATTCATGGTCATGCGGGCAGCGCCCTGCGGAGTCTTGCAGACCATCACCGCGTCCATCTTTCCGCCCGCCAGATTGAAGCTTTCATAGCTGCATTCGCCGTTCTGGCCGCGCTTCATCATCTCCTCGAAGCCCTTGTCGACTTCGGCCTGGGTGAGGCAATATTCGGTGGTGGTGACCATGCCTGCGCCATGGCCCTTCATTTCGGCCGGCATCCCGGGGATTTCGATCCCGGTCATGGTGATGACGGCCTTGTACTGGCCGGCTTGCGGCTTCAGGCCTTCGGCTTCGGCCTTCTTGGCGGCTTCCTTCAGACTGACATTGCCGTTCCCGTCGGCATCGGCCGCGGTGCTATCGGCGCCGCCCGAACAGCCTGCGATCAGCGCCGCGCCTGCTGCTGCCATGATGATCCGCTTCATAATCGTCGCTCCTGCTGCGGGCCTGCCCCGTTTCCAGCAAACATAACCGATCGCAGCGCAATGCGTGCCCCGAAAATGTGAAGCCCTTCACATTCAGGCCTGCGCGCCGCATATGGCCGTGCATGGCCGAACTCGTAATCCGCCGCGGACTGGACGAGCCCGAAACGGGCGCGGACTTTACGCCCCACCGCCCGCAGCGGCCCGACAAGTCGATGGGCGGCATTCCGTTCAAGCTGGTCTCGGAATACGAGCCGGCGGGCGACCAGCCGACCGCGATCGCGGAACTGACGACAAGCGCGCTGGCGGGCGAGAAGACGCAGGTGCTGCTCGGCGTTACCGGCTCGGGCAAGACCTTCACCATGGCCAAGGTGATCGAGACGCTGCAGCGCCCGGCCCTGATCCTTGCGCCCAACAAGATCCTCGCCGCGCAGTTATACGGCGAATTCAAGAGCTTCTTTCCCGAAAACGCGGTCGAGTATTTCGTCAGCTATTACGACTACTACCAGCCCGAAGCCTATGTCCCGCGCTCCGATACCTACATCGAGAAGGAATCCTCGGTAAACGAGGCGATCGACCGGATGCGCCATTCGGCCACCCGCAGCCTGCTCGAACGCGATGACGTGATCATCGTCGCCTCGGTCTCGTGCCTCTACGGGATCGGCTCGGTCGAGACATACTCGGCGATGATTTTCGACATCAAGGCAGGCGAAAGCGTCGACCAGCGCGAACTGATCCGCAAGCTCGTCGCACTGCAATACAAGCGCAACGATGCCGCCTTCACCCGCGGCTGCTTCCGGGTGCGCGGCGACAGCTTGGAGATCTTCCCCTCGCACTACGAAGACATGGCCTGGCGCGTCAGCTTCTTCGGCGACGAGATCGAGGGGATCAGCGAATTCGACCCGCTCACCGGCACCAAGGGGGCGGCGCTGGAGAAGGTGCGGGTCTATGCCAATTCGCACTACGTCACGCCGGGGCCGACGATGAAGCAGGCGGCCGCCGCGATCAAATTCGAGCTGGAAGAACGGCTCAAGGAATTGGAGGCCGAAGGCAAGCTGCTCGAACGCCAGCGGCTGGAACAGCGCACCCATTTCGATCTTGAGATGATCGCGGCGACGGGCAGCTGTGCAGGCATCGAAAACTACTCGCGCTTTCTCACTGGCAGGCTGCCGGGTGAACCCCCGCCGACCTTGTTCGAATACCTCCCTGAAAACGCGCTGCTGTTCGTCGATGAAAGCCACCAGACCGTGCCGCAGATCGGCGCGATGGCGAAGGGTGACCACCGCCGCAAGCTGACGCTCGCCGAATACGGCTTCCGCCTGCCGAGCTGCATCGACAACCGCCCGCTTCGCTTCAACGAATGGGACGCGATGCGCCCGCAGACCTTTGCGGTGTCGGCGACGCCAGGCCACTGGGAGATGGACCAGACCGGCGGGGTCTTCGCCGAACAGGTGATCCGCCCCACCGGACTGATCGATCCGCCGGTGGAAATCCGCCCGGTCGAGGATCAGGTGCAGGACTGCATCACCGAGTGCAAGGCCACCGCCGCCAAGGGTTACCGCACGCTGGTGACCACGCTGACCAAGCGCATGGCCGAAGACCTGACCGAATTCATGCACGAGGCCGGCGTGCGGGTGCGCTATATGCACTCGGACGTCGAGACGCTGGAACGCATCGAGCTGATCCGCGATCTGCGGCTCGGCGTCTATGACGTGCTGATCGGGATCAACCTGCTGCGCGAAGGGCTCGACATCCCCGAATGCGGGTTGGTCGCGATCCTCGATGCCGACAAGGAAGGCTTCCTGCGCAGCGAAACGTCGCTGATCCAGACGATTGGGCGGGCGGCGCGCAATGTCGATGGGCGGGTGATCCTCTATGCCGACCGTATCACTGGCAGCATGGAACGCGCGCTCGCCGAAACCGATCGCCGCCGCTCCAAGCAGGAGGCATTCAACACCGAACACGGCATCACGCCGCAAACCATCAAACGCAACATCCACGATATCGTCGCGCACACCGCGGCGCAGGATTCGGTGCTGGTCGATACCGGCGATGACGAGCGCAACAACATGGTCGGCCACAACCTGCGCAGCTACATCGAAGACCTGGAAAAGCGGATGCGCGACGCAGCGGCGAACCTCGAGTTCGAAGAAGCGGGCCGACTGCGCGACGAAATCCGGCGGCTCGAGGCAGACGAACTCGGGATACCGGATGGGGCCTCAAGCAGCGGAGCGGTAGGCCAACAAAGGCGCGCACCGATTGTGGGGCGGTCGAACGACGGCAAGCCGGGGACGCGGAAAACGCGGTATGGGAAGACGCGCTACAAGAAGATGGGCGGAAAGCCGTAGTTCTAATCCACAGCGTGAGATAAAAAATTTGCGTTCGTCAACCTAGCAAGGTGGCGGGGCCCGATCTAGTCTCCTGCCATGATCCAGTCCTTCGCCTGCTCAGAGACAGCAAGTATCTGGAACGGTAAGCGCAGCCGCAAACTGCCCGCCGATATCCAGTCACGCGCGCTAGCAAAGCTCAGTATGATCGACGCCGCGGACACCCTCGACGATCTCAAGCTGCCGCCGAGCAACCGCCTGCACGAACTGGATCGTGACCGGGCCGGTCAGCATTCCATTTCCATCAACATGAAATGGCGTATATGCTTCCGCTGGAACAACGGAAACGCATACGATGTCGAAATCGTCGACTACCACTGACACTTCGGACTGGCTGCATATCCCGCATGCGGGCGAGATGCTGGTTACCGAGTTCATGGAGCCTCTGAAGCTCGACACCGCCGCGCTGGCCGACGCCATCGCGGTCGATCCTGCTCGTCTGCAAGCCTTGATTGACGGTGACACGCGCATCGACGGCGAACTTGACCTGCGGCTCTCGCGTTACTTCCGCATGTCGGAGGGCTTTTTCCTTCGCCTTCAGACCAGCGCCGAACTCCGCACCGCGAAGCGAGCGCTCAATGGCGAGCTGGACCGCATTCAACCCCGCGCTGCATAACCCTGCCGCGCGCGCTTGAACCCCGCCTCCAAGCCTGTCATCCCTCGGTCGCATGAACCGCCGATTCCTCGCCGCGCTGGCCGCTGCCAGCACGCTCGCCCTCGTCGCCCCCTCTGCTGCGCAAGACGCGCCCAAGCCTGAGGCCGCCAAGCCTGCCCCGGCGCTGGCCGCGCAGGTCAAGACCCGCGATCTTGCCGGCACCTTTGGCGGGCAGCGCATCACCTACCGCGCCACCATCGCCGACACGATCCTCAGCAGCGATGACGGCAAGCCCGAGGCGGTGATCGTCACCACCTCCTATGTGAAGACCCCCGCCGATCCTTCGCGCCCGGTGTTCTTCATCTACAACGGCGGGCCGGGCTCGGGCTCGGTGTGGTTGCAGATGGGCGCCTTCGGGCCGAAGCGGGTGGCGATCCCGTCCGACGCGCGCGACGATGGCGCACCGCCCTATCCGCTGCTCGACAATCCCGACAGCCTGCTCGATGTCGCCGATCTGGTCTTCATCGATCCGCCCGGCACCGGCTTCAGCCACCTGACGCAGGGCACCGATCCCAAGAAGTATTACGGCCTCAGGCAGGATGGCCGCGCGGTCGCCGAAGTGATCCGCCGCTGGATCAATGACAACGGCCGCTGGTCCTCCCCCAAATATCTCGGCGGGGAAAGCTACGGCACCAGCCGCACCGCGATGGTGGTCGATGAACTGGAGGGCAGCACCTATAACGACGTCGGCCTCAACGGGCTGATTCTGATCTCCACCATCCTCGATTTCGCGGGCCGCGAGCCGACCCCGGGCAATGAAATGGCCTATGTCGTGACGCTGCCGAACATGGCGGCGGCGGCCTATTACCACGGCAAGGTGCAGGCCCCTTCGGTGGAAGCCATCGTCGAGGAAGCGCGCCGCTTTGCCATCGGCCCGTTTGCGAGCGCGCTGCTCAAAGGGCAGGACTTGCCTGCCGAGGAACGCGCCAGCGTGCGCAAGGAACTCGCCCGCCTCACCGGCCTGTCGGAAGAATATCTCGAACAGGCCGATCTGCGCGTCACCGATCAGCGTTTCTACAAGGAGCTGCTGCGCGACCGGGGCCTTACCATCGGCAGGCTCGATGCGCGCTACACCGGCAAGGATTTCGACAATGCGGGCGAAACACCTGACGATGATCCCAGCTTCTACGGCATCGATGCCGGCTACACCGCGGCGATCAACCAATGGGCGCGCGAGACGCTGGGTTACCAGACCAACCGGCAGTACCAATCGATCGGCTCTGTCGGCGGGCAATGGGACTGGTCGCTGGGCAGCGGCAGAGGGCGGCAGGCCTATCTCAACATCGCCCCGCTGATCGGACAGGCGATGCGCCAGAATTCGCAGCTGCGCCTGTTCAACGCGCAGGGCTATTACGATTTCGCCACACCGTTCTTTGGCGCGGAATATTCGCTGAAGCGCACCGGTATCCCGCAGGACCGGATCACGTGGAAATACTACGATGCGGGCCACATGATGTATGTGCGCGACGAGGACCGGGCCAAGCTCTCGGCCGATCTGCGCGCCTTTATCCGGGCGCGGTGATGCGGGCGCGGGGTCTTGCCACGCTGGCCGTGCTGACGGCGCTGGCGCTGCCCGGGTGCAAGCCGCCGCCCGCCGATGCGAGCAGTGCGCGCGCGGCGAACCTGCCTGCGCCCAGCGGCCCGTCCGAACCCCTGCCCTCGCCCGAGATTGAAGGCGCGATCTGGGCGATGAGCGCGCAGCCCGCCCGGTTGGTCTACGGCATCCCGGGCAAGCCGGTGCTGGTGGCGCTCGAATGTCTGGATGCGGGCACGGCTGAAGCGCGGCTCAGGATCACCCGCCATGCCCCGGCCGATCGCGGCGCAGGCGCGCTGCTGGCGGTGATCGGCAACGGCTATATCGGCCGGTTCGAAGTGGACGCGACCACCATCGGCGCGGCGCGGATGTGGCAGGGCGAAGCGACCGCGCGGGCGCAAGGCTGGAACGCGCTCGACGGGTTGCGCGAAGCCACGGTGACGGTGCCGGGCGCAGGGCTGGTGCGGCTCAATCCGAGCACGCTGCCGGGCCAGCTTATCGAGGCGTGCCGCAGCGTTTAGTTTTATGCGCGCCCCTGCTGGCGCGCGTATCCTCGCTCACAGGGCCTGAAGGGTTCGGGCGCTATTTCGAGCGCGCCCTCGCTTCCAAAAGATCAGGCGTAAGCACCTGCGGCAATTGTTCGGGAGCATCCGCGCCCGGGGCATACCACAGATACAGCGGCACGCCCGCCGCGCCCTGCTCGGTCAGGAAGGCGGTGATCTCGGGATCGCGCACGGTCCAATCGCCCACCATCGTCACCACGCCCTCTTCCTCGAATGCCGCGCGCACAGAATCGCGCTCGATCGAGGTGCTTTCGTTGACCTTGCAAGTCACGCACCAATCGGCGGTGAACCACACGAACACCGGCTTGCCGCTGGCGCGCGCTTCGGCCAGCGCATCGCGGCTGAAGGCTTGCGGATTGTGGATGCTGGCCTTGGCCTCGGCCCCCTTGGCCTCATAGACTGAAGGCAGGGCTACCGCCGCAAAGGCGAGGAACGGCGCGGCGACCAGCGCGAACGCGGGCCAGGCCATCTTGCCGGACTTCTGCAGCCGTCCGACCACCCACAGCGCGATCAGCACGCCCACCACCAGCACCAGCGCGATCAGGCCGAAATTGCGCCCGCCCAATTGCGCCGTGAGCCACACCAGCGCCAGCGCGGTCAGCCCCATCGGGATCGCCATGATCCGCCGGAACCGCTCCATCCACGCGCCCGGCTTGGGCAGCATCCGCCGCAGCGGCGGCACAAAGCCGAGCAGCAGGAACGGCAGCGCCAGCCCCAGCCCGAGGCACGCGAACAGCAGTAAGGCCTGCGGCACCGGCAACAGCAGCGCCGCACCCAGCGCCGCTGCCATGAATGGGCCAGTGCAAGGCGTGGCGACAAACGCCGCGAGCAGCCCCGTGGCAAAGGCCCCCGCCGGCTTGCCGCCGCTGGTGACCGAAAGCGAGGGCAGTTCAAACAGGCCGGCGAAATTGGCCGTGATCGCGGCCGCCAGCACCAGCAGCGCCACGACCACGCCCGGCTCCTGCAACTGGAACGCCCAGCCGACCTGCTCGCCCGCCGCGCGCAGGGCCAGCAGTAGCGCGCCAAGGCCGATACAGGCCAGCACCACGCCCGCGGTATAGGCGAGGCCCTCGGCGCGCGCCTTGGCCTCGCTCTCGCTCGCGCGCGCAAGGCTCAGGGCCTTGAGGCTGAGGATCGGGAAGACGCAGGGCATGATGTTGAGCAGCAATCCGCCCGCCAGCGCGCCAAGGATCAGCGTCCACAGCGGCGGAACTGCCGCCGTCTGCGGCCCGGCAACCACCGCGCCGCCGCCGGGCACCTTGCCCAGATCGGCCACAAACCTCACGCCGCCGCCGTCACCAAAGGCGAGGATGCCGCTGACCGTATCGGCCTTGCCCCCGCCGAACCTGTCGAGCGGGATCTCCGCCACCAGCAGATCGCCCACCCGCCGGAAGGTCTGCGGATCGGCGTAGGCAACCAGCCGCTTGTTGGCGATAAACAGGTGCGGATCGGGCAGCGCGACGCTGGCCGGGAGGGGAATCCCGACCCGCAGGGTCTTGCCCTTGATCGCAAAGCGCGCCGCGGCATCCAGCAGCGGCGCGACACCGGCCCGCCAGCGCGCAAAATCGCCGCCGGTCTTGGCGGTGAGATTGGCGGCCTGCGGCACGCAGATCTCGTCGGTGCAGGCCAGATAATCGACCGTGCCGGTGACCGGCCCCACGCCGAACGACGTGACGCTCGGTCCCGGTGTTACCGGCACCAGCACCACATAGGGGCCTTCATAGATGTGGTTCATCAGCCCGCTGATCAGCAGGCGGCGCGGCACCGGATAGCGCGCTTCGCCCACTTCCCAGTCAGGCGGCAGATCGAGCGCCAGGATCATCCCCGCCCCGGCGTCTCCCGGGTTCGACCAGTAGCCGTGCCATTCTGGCCCCTTGGGTGTGAAGCGCAGCGCCAGCAGCCACTCCTTGCCCTCGGCAGGCGCGCCCTCGGCATAGAGTTCGACCGCGATGTTATCATCACCGAAGCCGGTTGCGGGCGGCGCGGGGTTCTGGGCCTGCGCCGCAGCCGCCAGCACGAGACTTGCGAAGAGCGCAAGCACGCGTGCAGCGAATTGACGCATCAAATGCGGGAAGAATCTTGCGTGCAGCACCGGCAACCCTCTAGGCATGACACCGGCATTTCGCAATCGGAGCGGACAAGGTGACAGCAACAACAGACAATCCGCGCGATCTTGTGATCCTTGGCGGGGGGCTTGTGGGCATGACACTCGCGCTCGCTGCGGCGAAGAAGGGGATGTCGAGCCACGTGATCGACCGCGCCGATCCGGCCGAGCTGACCGCCGAAGGCTTCGATGATCGCGCCACCGCGATCTCGACCGCAAGCTGGCACCTGTTCGAGAATATCGGGATTGCCGATGGCCTCGAACAGTTCGCCTGCGACATCGCCAGCATCGCGGTGACCGACCAGAACAAGCCCGGACGGCTCGATTTCGTGCCCGGCGAAGGCGGCGGCACCTTGGGCCGGATGTTCCCCAACCGCCGCTTGCGCCTCGCGCTGTTCGAGGCGGCGGCAAAGGAGCCGCTGATCCAGTGGACTTCGCTCGCGACCGTCACCGAGCGCCAACGCAGCGAATATGGGGTCGCTGCGGTGCTGGCGGACGGGCGCAAGTTCAAGGGCCGGTTGATGATCGCAGCCGAGGGCCGCCAGTCGCCGACCCGCGATTCGGCCGGGATCACCATCGCCAAGTGGGATTACAAGCACCGCGCGATCATCGCCGGGCTCACGCATGAAAAGCCGCACGGCAATGTCGCGTGGGAAATCTTCTACCCCGCCGGCCCCTTCGCGCTGCTGCCGCTTAACGATGATGCCGACGGCACCCACCGCTCATCGCTGGTGTGGACCGTGTCGGAACGCGACGGCGCAGCGGTGATGAAGCTGGGCGACCGCGCCTTCCTCGCCGAAATCGAAAAGCGCATGGGCGGGGTGCTGGGCAAGGTGCAATCGGTTGGCCATCGTTCCAGCTATCCCTTGGGCTTCCACCACACCGCCAAGATCACGGCCGAGCGTCTCGCGCTGATCGGCGATTCTGCGCACGGCATCCACCCCATCGCCGGACAGGGCCTCAACCTTGGCCTGAGGGATGTGGGCGCGCTGGTCGAGGTGCTGGCCGAAGGTGCGCGGCTCGGGCTCGATCCGGGTGATCCGGAACTGCTCAAGCGTTACGAAACCTGGCGCGGGCTCGACAGCTTCATGGTGGCGCTGGCGACCGATGGGCTCACCCGCCTGTTCGGTGTTCCCGGCAAGACGGCCAGCGCCGTGCGGCGGCTCGGCATGGCGGCAGTGCAGCGCACGCCGATGCTCAAGAGCTTCTTCATGGACGAAGCGCGCGGGGTTTCGGGGGATTTGCCAGAGATTCTAAGGGCTTGAACTTACCCCATCCCCGTTTGCCCTGAGCTTGTCGAAGGGCTGCACTATTCTTTTGATGACGTGCGTGGGCTCAGGAAAAGCAGTCCTTCGACAAGCTCAGGACGGACGGATTAGGTAACGAGAACTAAGGCCCCACCACCAGCGGGCTGCTGAGCGAGCGCACCGGATTGCCCGCCCCATCGCGCAATCCGCGCTGGTCGAGCACGGCGGCGGTCTCGATCACCTCGAGCGCCTCCATCGCCTTCTTGTAGCGTTCGGCGTCCTTGATCCAGCTTTCCGCCTTGTCGGCGCCGGGCATGCCCTTCACCTCGTCGATCGCGTTCTGGTAGCGACCCTGTTCGAGCGCCCAGCGCGCGCGTTCGAGCCGGCGCTGCGGCTGCGGCGAGGGCGTCGTCTCGCGGCGGAACACGAACAGCTGCGACATCTCGCGCTGGAACGCGCCCCACGAGGGGCCTTCACTGCTTTCGCGCAGTTGCGGCCCCAACCCTTCGAGCCGCGCGGTCAGCCCGTCGAGCCGAACCGGATTGCGCGAAAATTCGATGATCGTGCTCACCGCATTGGGCCACTGGTCGCCGAACCGCAGGCGCAGCTGATCGGACAGATAGCCAAGCTCCGCCCCGCGTTCGACCGCGCGGCGGGTGGCAAAGGCGATCAGCAGGCTTTCGGCACGCGCGGCGTTGCCGGCGGCGGCCTGGGCTTGCAGATCGAGCCGGGAAAGGCGTTGTTCGGCAGCGGCAAGGCGCTGGTCGAGCCCGCCCTGCTGCTCTTCCACGCGTTCCACCGCTTGCTCGGCCTTGATCGCAGCCGCCAGCGGCGTCGGCGAAGGCGACAGCGCCCCGCCCGCCTGCTTGCTCGCCTGCGCCGTTACGGCCGCATCGCTGCGCGGCGCATCATCGGACTGAAGATTGTACCACATCACCCAGCCGACCAGCACGCCGCCCGCCAGAAAGGCAGACAGCACGGCCAGCAGCAGTCCCCGTCCCGAGGAAGGTTTGCGGCGGCTTCCGTTATTCGGTTCCATCGCGATCCGTTGTGCGACCTTGTCTGTGCTCGTCCTGTCGGCGCCGCGCTTACGGCTTGGCCGGAGGAAGAACGGGAATGGAGTAACCATCTTGGCACAGTTGTGACGCCATTGCCAATAAGGCAGCTTCATCGGGGCTGGAGGCGGTGTGGACAGCGCGCCAGCCGCCGTGTTCCGTGGTGCTTGCCGCCTCTGCGATACGCGGGCCGAGCGCGGCGAGCGTGATCCCCGCCAGCGCCAGCCCGAGCCGGTCGCACTCGGCTGCAAAATGCCGCGCGCTGGCGGCCGAATGGAGCAGCACCAGCGTCTCGCCCGAAGCCAGCAGCGGTGCCACAGGATCCAGCGGCAGCATCACGCTGGCATAGGCAATCACGGTGTCGAAGGTGACGCCCTGCGGCGCCGCCAGCGGCACGTGCTCCTCCCCCGCGATGCGCAGCAGGTGGCAGGGGCCGGGAATCGCATCGAGCACGCCCTGCAAGCCGCCGCTGCCTGTCATCGCCACCCGGAAACCGGCAGCGCGCGCGGCCTCGGCGGTGGCCTCGCCCACGGCGTAAACGGGCTTGTCGGTCAACCGGGCGAGTTCAGCCCCGCCTTGCAGGATCGCATTGGCGCTGCCGATCAGCAGCCCGTCATAGCGCGCCGGATCGGGGCAGTCCCACGCCACTGCGCGGATTTCGGACAGCGCCAACCCGGTGATCGCCAGCCCCAGCGCGCGGGCCTTCTCCAGCGTCGCAGACAGCCCCGGCTCGGGTCTGAGCGCGAGGACGTGCATTGTCAGGCAGGCTTGCGGAAATGGGCCGCGATGGCGGGGCTGGCGCGGGACAGGAGATCGGCCGCGAGCGTCCTGATCGGGCCGTGATCGCCGGCCGCGAATTGCGCGCTGCCCTCGATCCGCTCGGCCCCGTCAGGGCTGAACAGCGCGGCGCGCATGGCGAGTTCGCCTGCCTCTCCAACACACAGCACCGCGACCGGCGAATGGCAGGTGCCGCCCAGTTCGGCGAGCAGCGCGCGTTCGGCTTCGAGTTCGGCGCGGGTTGGCGCGTGGTCAATGGCGGCGAGTAGCGCGGTCGTTGCCGCATCATCGGCGCGGCATTCGATTGCGATCACGCCTTGGGCGGCAGCCGGGATCCATTCGTCCTGGTCGAGCGGCACGCCCACCGCGCTCTGCTCCAGACGTTCGAGCCCAGCGGCGGCAAGGAAGGTCACATCCGCCTCGCCCGCCTGCAATTTGGCAAGCCGCGTGGCGACATTGCCGCGGAAGGTGACGACCTTGCAATCGGGCCGCAGGTTCAAAAGCTGCGCGGCCCGGCGCGGCGCGCTGGTGCCGACGACGGCGCCTTGCGGAATCGCCGCAATGCTCGCTGCGCCGACCAGGCAATCGCGCCGGTCAGCGCGCGGCAGGAAGGCGGGGAAGTGGAACACATCGGGCCGGATCGTCTCGACATCCTTGGCCGAGTGCACCGACAGATCAATCCGGCCTTCGCCCAGCCATTGATCGAGTTCCTTGGTCCACAGCGCCTTGCCGCCGATTTCGGACAGCGGGCGATCCAGCACCTTGTCGCCGCTGGCGAGAACAGGGACGAGTTCGATCGCGTCCTCGCTCCAGCCGTGGGCGGCGCACAGGCGCGCGCGGGTCTCGTAGGCCTGCGCCATGGCGAGGGGGGAATTGCGGGTGCCGAGGCGTAATCTCGGCGTGCTTTGGGATGCTTCAGTCATGGCTAGCCTTGCCCTAACCGCCATAGCGACTAGATGGAAGCCGGATGGGATCGGCAACGCACACCTCTGAAGCGCCAATCGTCTTGGGCATCGAATCGAGCTGCGATGAAACCGCCGTGGCGCTGGTGCGCGGTGACGGCACGATCATCGCGCAGGCGATCGCCAGTCAGGAGGCCGAACACGCGCCTTATGGCGGGGTGGTGCCCGAAATCGCCGCGCGCGCCCATGCCGAGCGCCTCGCGCCGATGATTGAACGCGTGATGGGCGAAGCCGGCCTTACTCTAGGTGATGTCGACGCGATTGCCGCGACCGCTGGGCCGGGGCTGATCGGCGGAGTGATGGTCGGGCTGGTGAGCGCCAAGGCGCTGGCGATGGCGGCCGATAAGCCGCTGCTGGCGGTCAATCACCTCGAAGGCCACGCGCTCTCGCCGCGGCTGGCCGATGCGGACCTTGCCTTCCCCTATTTGCTGCTGCTGGTGTCGGGCGGACATTGCCAGATCCTCGCCGTGGAGGGTGTCGGGCAATATCGCCGCCTCGCCACCACCATCGATGACGCGCTGGGCGAGGCCTTCGACAAGACCGCCAAGCTGCTTCGCCTGGGCTATCCCGGCGGGCCTGCGGTGGAGCGGCTGGCGCTGGAGGGTAATCCCAAAGCCGTCCCCCTGCCGCGCCCGCTCAAGGGCTCGGCCGAGCCGCATTTTTCCTTTGCCGGGCTGAAAAGTGCAGTGCTGCGCGCGGTGGACAGCGGCGCACACCAACCTGCCGATATTGCCGCCAGTTTCCAGCAGGCGGCGGTCGAATGCCTGATCGACCGGCTCGAAGCCGCGCTGACCAGCGCCGGGCCGTTTCCCGCGCTGGTGGTCGCTGGCGGGGTGGCGGCCAACAAAACGGTGCGCGCGGCGCTGGAAACGCTCGCGGCGAAACACGCGATGCGCTTCACCGCCCCGCCGCTGGCGCTGTGCACCGATAATGCCGCGATGATTGCCTGGGCCGGATGCGAGCGGCTGGCGGCCGAAAGCTGGGCGGCGGACAATCATTTCGCCGGAGACAGCCTCGATTTCGTCGCGCGCCCGCGCTGGCCGCTCGATCCCGAGGCCGAGGCCGTGCGCGGTGCGGGAGTGAAGGGATGAGCCAGCCTGCCACCATCGGAGTTATCGGCGCAGGTGCATGGGGCACGGCGCTGGCGCAAATGCTCGCCAGCGATGGACGCGCGGTGTTGCTCTGGGCCTTCGAGCCCGAGGTGGTCGCCGCGATCAATGCCGACCATCGCAACCCGCTCTACCTGCCATCGGCCAACCTCGCCCCCACCATCCGCGCGACGGGCGATCTGGCAGACTTTGCCGCGATCGATACCGCGCTGGTGGTCACCCCGGCGCAGGTGTTGGGCAAGGTGCTGGCCGGCCTGCCCACGCCCCCGCGCGATCTGGTGCTGTGTTCCAAGGGTATCGAGGCCGGCACCGGCCGCCTGATGAACGATGTTGCGCGCGATGCTTCGCCCGGCAGCGCGATTGCGGTGCTCTCCGGGCCTACGTTTGCGCATGAAGTTGCAGCGGGGCTCCCCACCGCAGTCACGCTGGCGTGCAGCGGCGGTGCAGCCCAGTGGGAGCGGCTCGCACCCGCTATCGCCCGCCCCGCTTTCCGGCCCTATTACTCGGACGACGTGACCGGCGCGGAAATCGGCGGCGCGGTGAAGAACGTGCTCGCGATTGCCTGCGGTGTGGTTGACGGCCTCGCGCTCGGCCAGAATGCCCGAGCGGCACTGATCGCGCGCGGCTATGCCGAGATGCTGCGCTTTGGCGAGGCGCTGGGCGCGCGCGCCGAAACGCTCGCCGGACTATGCGGCCTCGGCGATCTGGTGCTGACCTGTTCCAGCACATCCAGCCGCAATTTCTCGCTCGGCAAGGCGCTTGGCGAAGGCGCGAGCGCGGCTGAACTGATGGCGGATCGCCGCACCGTGGCCGAAGGCGCGCACACCGCGCCGGTGCTGGCCGCGCTGGCCGAAGCGCGCGGGATTGCCATGCCGATTGTCGCGGCGGTCGATGCGATCCTCAAGGGCGAAAGCGCGCGCAAGGCTGTGGCCGATCTCCTCGCCCGCCCCCTCAAGGCCGAGCTGGAAGCGCCAAAGGAATGGGGCGCGTGACGACAGCCGCAGACGATCAGGACGATCTGGCCCAGCTGGCCAAGGGCGGGCGCACCAACACCATGGGATTTGTGGTGCGGCTGATCGCGCGCATCCCCTTCCTGATCATCGCCACCCGCCTCTACGGCGCCGAGTCGCTGGGCCGCTTTGCCTCGGCGCTGGTGCTAATCGAGATTGTCGCGCTGATTTGCTCGCTGGGCGAAAAGCGCGGGCTGGCGCAGCGCCTGTCCGACGGCGCGGGCGAGGATCGCAGCGCCGAGGTGAATCTCGTCTATGACGGGATGCTGCTGGCGCTGATCTACTCCGCGATCGCGGCCGCCGTGCTGCTGGTGTTCCCCGAACCGATGTTCCCCAACGGGATGAACAGCACGTGGGACATCTGGCTGGTCGCCACCATCCCGGCCTTTGCGATCACCGAAATCCTGCTCGCCGCCCAGGCCTATCGCTTCGATATTGCGACCACGGTGCGGGCGCGGGCGATTGTCGAGCCGTGGACGATCTCGATTGCGGCAGGGGTGTTTTTCTACGTGCCCGGCACCCGCGATGCCGGCCTCGCGCTGGCCTTTATCGTTTCGATCTATGCCGGGTTGCTGACAGCGCTGTGGCCGTTCCTGCGCACCTATGGCCTGCCGAAAGCCTGGCAGCCGCAGGCGCGCGCGATGCTGGCAATGTCGGCGCGGGCCTTCCCTATCGTCGGCGCGGATGCGATCGAGCGCGGGACGCGGCTGCTCGATATCTTCATCCTCGGCCTGTTCGCCCCGCCGCAAGCGGTCGGCATTTATTACGCCGCGCAGCAGATCGCGAGCCTGCCGCAGAAGCTGAAGACCAGTTTCGAGCCGATCCTCTCGCCGGTGATCACCAAGAACCTGCGGATCGGCAATATGGAGGCAATCGCCGCGCAGGTGCGGCAGGTGGGCTTCTGGATCATCGCGGTGCAGCTCGGGATCGCGCTGGTGCTGGGCGTGCCGGGCGAGGCAGTGATGGGCCTGTGGGGGCCGGACTATGTCGCAGGCACCGCGGCGCTCGCGTTTCTGCTGGCCGCCGAAGTCGCCGCCTCGATGGCGGTCGTCTCCGAAAGCGTGCTGGTTTACATCGCAAGGAAGCGCAATCTGGCGATCTCGGTCGGGATCATCGCGCTGCAGGCGGGGCTTACCGTGGCGCTCATCCTCGCCGCGCGCAACGCCGGGCTGGGCGCGGGTTACGAGGCGGCGGGCGCGGCAGGCGCGCTGATGATCGCGCTGGCCGCATCGAGCCTGGTGAAGGCGCTGCTGCTCGGTCGGTTGCTGGGCGCGAAGGTTTCAAACTGGCGCTGGGCGCTGGTCTATGCGGCCGGTGCTGCGGTGGTGGTGGGCTATGCCTTCACGTGGCTGCCCGAGTGGATCGAGCTGGTGTTCGGCGTGCCGGCGGTGCTCGGCACCTATGCCGCGGTGATCTGGCGGCGCGGCTTTGACGAGGGCGACAAGGTGTTGTTCCGCAAACAGGTTGTCCCCGATCCGGCGACCGATCTGCCGTAACTGCAGAACGTTCAGTCACTATTCACGGGTCCGAATCGATTTTTGCCTTCGCAGTGATTGCGGGGAGAAAAATGATGCGAGGGACTCGTCTGGTCACCATGGCGGCGCTGTGCGCCGTGATCGCAGGCTGCGCCAGCAAGGCGCCCGAAGAGCTGGCGAAGGCGCCGCCGCCGCCCGGCGTGGTCGCACCGCCTCCTCCGCCACCGCCGCCTGCGCCGCCGGCGTTGCGGATGCCGGCCCCGCAATCCGTCGTCGTCACCGGATCGCGGGTGCGCACCGGCGCGGTGGCGCAGGAGAGCGTGAATGCTGTCACAGTGGTGAGCACGCAGCATTTCGCCCCGCCCGTCATGGTCGCCACCGATCCGGGCAACGAGCGGTACAACGGCAAGGAGGTCTCCCCCGTCAAGCTGACGCAGGCCGAGCCGGTCTCCACCTTCGCGGTCGATGTCGATACCGGGGCCTATGCCAATGCCCGGCGCTTCCTCACCCAGGGCATGATGCCCCCGCAGGACGCGATGCGCACCGAGGAGATGATCAACTACTTCCGCTACGATTACGCCCGGCCCAAGGATCGCAGCCAGCCCTTCACGGTGACAACCGACGTGGCGAAGAGCCCGTGGAATGCCGGCACCTATCTGATGCGCATCGGGTTGCGCGGCTATGACATCGACACCGCCGAGCGTCCGCCCGCCAACCTTGTGTTCCTGATGGATGTTTCGGGCTCGATGAGCGATCCCGACAAGCTGCCGCTGGTCAAGACCGCGCTGGCGGGCCTTGCGGGCGAGTTGTCGCCGAAGGACAAGGTGTCGATCGTGGTCTATGCAGGCGCGGCCGGGCTGGTACTAGAACCCACCAACGACACCGCCAAGATCAAGCGCGCATTGGAAAGCCTCAACGCAGGCGGATCCACCGCGGGCGGCGCAGGCATCGAACTGGCCTATCGCATCGCCGAGGACAATTTCATCAAGGGCGGGGTCAACCGCGTGATCCTCGCCACCGACGGCGATTTCAATGTCGGCGTCTCGGACACCAGGGCGCTGATCGAGCTCATCGAAAAGAAGCGCGACAGCGGCATCACGCTCACCACGCTCGGCTTTGGCCAGGGCAATTACAACGAAGCGATGATGGAGCAGGTCGCCAACAAGGGGAACGGCAACTACGCCTATATCGACAGCGCCCTGGAAGCGAAAAAGGTGCTGGGCGAGGAGATGCAGTCGACGCTGTTCACCATCGCCAAGGACGTGAAGATCCAGGTCGAATTCAACCCCGCCGTGATCGCGCAATACCGCCTCGTCGGCTACGAGAACCGGGCGCTGCGCGAAGAAGACTTCGACAATGATCGGGTGGACGCCGGCGATATCGGCGCAGGCCATCAGGTGACCGCGATCTACGAAGTTGTCCCTGTCGGCGGCAAGGGCTGGATTGCGCCGCGTCGCTATGAGGACAAGCCCGACGCCGCCGCCACCGCAAGGCTGGCCGAGGCCGCCAACGTCAAGCTGCGCTACAAGCTGCCGGACGGCGACACGTCGCGCCTGATCGAGCAGGCGGTGCCGGCGTCTGCGCTCAAGGCCGCCACGCTGCCAAAGGGCGACTTTGCCTTCGCTGCTGCGGTGGCCGCCTTCGGGCAGGTGCTGCGGGGCGATGAAATGATGATGGGCTTCGGCTTTGGCGATATCGATCGGCTGGCCGGTGATCAGAACAATGCAGGCCAGGACAATTTCTGGCGGCAGGAGTTTCTGCGGCTCAACGCGCTGGCCGGCAGCATGAAGGGCGGCTGAGGGGCTTGGGCAGACAGGGTCGGGGCTGCTAAAGGCGGCCCCGACCCGATTCTGCTCTGGAGAAACGCCCAGTGACCAACACCGAATTTTCCGCTCTGCTGCCTGTCATCATCATCGCGGCAATCGTGCTGGTGGCGGCGATCTGGCTGCTGCTGCGCGCCAACCGCAAGACCACAATCATCGATCAGGGCATCCGCGCCAAGGACGTGCTCGACGAAGGGGCCGAGCGGGCACAGCGCAATCAGGCGCTGATCGATGCCGCGCCCGCCACGGTGAAGCCTGTGCCCGCGCCGGAACCGGTCGCCGAAGTCGCGCCTGCTCCCGCCCCCGCTCCTGCCGCTGCTCCGGCTACCGTCGACGACCTCGCGCGCATCAAGGGTGTTGGCCCCAAACTGGTGGCACTTCTCGGCGAACTCGGCGTCAGCTCCTTCGCGCAGATTGCCGCATGGACCGAGGTCGACGTCGCCCGCATCGACGGGCAGCTCGGCCGTTTCGCCGGGCGCATCACCCGCGATCAGTGGATCGAACAGGCCAAACTACTCGCCGCAGCCGACGAAGCGGGCTTCACTGAAAGATTCGGTCGAAACGGATAATATTCGCGCAAGGTTTACGTCCAACCCGTGTTACACTCCGCAGCTGGGAGTCGTTAAGACGGGGAGAAGCGCATGGCCTTACGCATACTGGTGGCCGAGGACGAGTTCATCACCGCCTTCGACCTGTGCGACACATTCGAGGAAGCCGGTTACGAGGTCGAAGGCCCGCACGCCGGCATTTCCTCCGCGATGCTGGCCTGCCAGAAGGAAAAGCCCGATCTGGCGATCCTCGATATCGAACTGGCGGACGGGCTGAGCTACGAGCTCGCACAGAAGCTGATCGACGACAATGTGCCGGTCATCCTGCATTCCGAGCGCGCGAACCGCGATGCCATTGCCGCGCGTTTCCCGCAGGCGACGGCGCTGGCCAAGCCCTGCCCGCCAGCCATGCTGCTGGATGCTGTGGGCCGGGTGCTGGCGACCGCCTGAAACGGCGCTCTGAACCACCGGGTGACCCGCACCGCCTCTTGCCCTGAAACGCCAAGCCTGCGAAGGCTTGGAGAAACAAAGCAAGACTAGCAGGAGCAACGCCATGCATGGCATCCCCGCCAACAAGAGCGGAATCGCCCCGTTCAACTGGGAAGATCCGTTCGACCTCGAAAGCCAGCTGACCGAGGAAGAGCGGATGATCCGCGACGCCGCGCACGGCTTTGCCCAAAGCGAGCTGCAGCCCCGCGTGATCGATGCCTTCCGCGAGGAAGTCGATGCCCCCGAACTCTTCCCGTTGATGGGCCAGGCAGGCCTGCTCGGTGCCACGATCCCTGAAGAATTCGGCGGCGCGGGCGCCAATTACGTCGCCTATGGCCTCATCGCACGCGAGATCGAGCGGGTGGACAGCGGCTATCGCTCGATGGCGAGCGTGCAGTCGAGCCTCGTGATGCACCCGATCTACGCCTTCGGTTCGGACGAGCAGCGCCGCCAATATCTCCCCGGCCTTGCCGCAGGCACGCTGATCGGCTGCTTCGGCCTGACCGAACCTGATGCAGGCTCTGACCCGGCCGGCATGAAAACCTACGCCAAGCGCGACGGCGATGATTACGTCATCTCGGGCAGCAAGACGTGGATTTCCAACGCGCCGTTTGCTGATGTCTTTGTGGTCTGGGCCAAGAGCGAGGAACACGGCGGGGCGATCCGCGGCTTCGTGCTCGAAAAGGGTATGGCCGGGCTCTCCGCGCCCAAGATCAAGGGCAAGATCAGCTTGCGCGCCTCGACCACCGGCATGATCATGATGGACGAAGTGCGGGTGCCCTCATCCGCCCTGCTGCCGAATGTCGAGGGGCTGAAAGGCCCGTTCGGTTGCCTCAACCGCGCGCGTTACGGCATCAGCTGGGGCGCGTTGGGCGCGGCGGAATTCTGCCTTGCCGCCGCACGCCAATATGGCCTCGATCGCCACCAGTTCGGCCGGCCGCTCGCTGCCACCCAGCTGTTCCAGAAAAAGCTCGCCGACATGATGAGCGACATCGCGCTGGGCCTTCAGGCAAGTTTGCGCGTCGGCCGCCTGATCGACGAGGGGCGCTTCGCCCCCGACATGATCTCGATCGTCAAGCGCAACAATGTCGGCAAGGCATTGGACATCGCGCGGGCTGCGCGCGACATGCATGGCGGCAACGGCATTTCGGAGGAATATCAGGTAATCCGCCACGCGGTGAACCTCGAAACGGTCAACACCTACGAAGGCACGCATGATGTCCACGCGCTGATCCTGGGCCGCGCGATCACGGGGATCGCTGCGTTCTGATGCGCCTGTTTGGCTACTATCGCAGTTCCACTTCCTACCGCCTCAGGATTGCGCTGAACCTCAAAGGGCTTGCCTTCGAAAACGTGCCGGTGAGCCTGCTGACGGGCGCAAACAAGGCACCCGGGTTCCTGGCCCGCAACCCTTTCGGCTCGCTGCCGATGCTGGAGGCGGACGGGCGGGACCGGGCACAATCGATGGCGCTGCTCGAATGGCTCGACGAGGCCTATCCTGCACCGCCGTTCCTGCCCAAGGATATCGAAGCGCGCTACACGGTGCGCGAACTCGCCTACGGGATCGCGACCGAAATCCACGCCGTCAACAACCTGCCGGTGCTGAAGTATCTCAAGGATCCGCTCGGCCACTCGCAGGACGAAATCGACACCTGGTATCGCCACTGGCTCAAGCGCACTCTCGATCCCGTCGAGGCGCGGCTGGCGCAATTGCGGACCGGCGATTTCCTGCATGGCGATGCGCCCGGCCTGTTCGAGGTGGTGCTGATCCCGCAGCTCGCGAATGCGCGGCGCTTTGCCTACGATCTTTCGGCCAGTCCGCACATGACCCGGATCGAAGCCGCCTGCCTTGCCCTGCCCGCCTTCGCGGCGGCACACCCCGATAATCAGATCGACGCTCAATAATCAAAAGCCGGGAGAGGAACCCACTATGAAGCTTGCAACCCTCAACAACGGCACGCGCGACGGCAAGCTGGTGGTGGTCTCGAAAGACCTGACCCGCTGCTGCGCGGCGGGCTATATCGCGCCGACCATGCAGGCCGCGCTCGACGATTGGGAGCGGATCGCGCCCGAACTCGAAGTGCTCGCCCGCGATGTCGAACACGAGACGGTGCCGTGCGAACGCTTCCACGAAAGGCAAGCGCACTCGCCGCTGCCGCGCGCCTATCAATGGGCTGATGGCAGCGCCTATATCAATCACGTCGAGCTGGTGCGGCAGGCGCGCGGCGCGACGGTGCCGGAGAGCTTCTACACTGATCCGTTGATTTATCAGGGCGGCTCGGACAGCTTCCTGCCGCCGCGCGGCGCGATACCGCTGGGTGATCCCGCGTGGGGCTGCGACATGGAGGGCGAGATCGCCTGCATCACCGATGATGTGCCGATGGGCGTCTCGGTGGAAGATGCGGCGGGTCACATCAAGCTGCTGATGCTCGTCAACGACGTGAGCCTGCGCGGCCTGATCCCGGCCGAACTGGAAAAGGGCTTCGGTTTCTTCCAGTCCAAGCCGGCCAGCGCCTTTTCGCCCGTGGCAGTGACGCCGGACGAACTGGGCGCGGACTGGGCCGATTGCCTCATCCACCGGCCGCTGATGGTTGATCTGAACGGCCAGCCGTTCGGCAGAGCCAATGCCGGCAAGGATGCGACCTTCAACCTTGCGCAGCTGGTCGCCCACGCGGCCAAGACCCGCCATCTGGGCGCGGGCACGGTGATCGGAACCGGCACAATATCGAACAAGGGTGCGGACGGCGGCCCGGGCAAGCCGGTGTCAGACGGCGGCGCGGGTTATTCCTGCATCGCCGAAATCCGCATGATCGAAACCATCCGCGATGGCGCGCCCGCCACGCCGTTCATGCAGGCGGGCGACACCGTGCGGATCGAGATGCGTGACGACCACAACCACTCGATCTTCGGAGCGATCGAGCAGGAAGTGGTCACCGTTTAGGAAAAGCCGAGGCTCTCGGCCACCGCTGCGTTGACGATCCGGCCCTGATGGACATTGAGGCCGGGGGCCAGATGCGGGTCGTCCTCGCAGGCCTTCAGCCCCTTGTTCGCCAGCGCCAGCCCGAACGGCAGGGTGGCGTTGTTGAGCGCATAGGAACTCGTCAGCGGCACCGCGCCGGGCATATTGGCGACGCAATAGTGGATGATCCCGTCGACCTCGTAGGTCGGGTTTTCATGCGTGGTGGCGTGCGAGGTTTCAAAGCACCCGCCCTGATCGATCGCGACATCGACCAGAACCGCGCGCCGCTTCATCTCGGGCAGCATCGCGCGGGTCACAAGGTGCGGCGCGCTCGCGCCCGGGATCAGCACTGCGCCGATCACGACGTCGGCTTGAGAGACAGCCTGCTCGATCGTTCCTGCGGTGGAGAAGCGCGTGATCGCGCGGCCTTGGAACATCTCGTCCAGCTGGCGCAGGCGCGGCAGCGAGCGGTCGAAGATCTCGACCGTAGCGCCCAGCCCCACCGCCATGCGCGCAGCCTGCGTGCCGACAACGCCGCCGCCGAGGATCACCACCCGCGCAGGCAGCACGCCGGGCACGCCGCCCATCAGTGTGCCGCGCCCACCGGTGTTCGCACGCAGCGCCAGCGCGCCCGCCTCGATCGCGAGCCGTCCGGCCACCTCGCTCATCGGCGCAAGCAGCGGCAGCGCGCCGCCCGGAGCCGTCACGGTTTCATAGGCAACCGCCGAAACGCCCGATGCCATCAGCCCCTTGGCCTGTTCAGGATCGGGGGCGAGGTGGAGATAGGTGAAGAGAATCTGGCCTTCGCGCAGTTGCACCCATTCGCCCGGCTGCGGCTCCTTGACCTTCACGATCATGTCCGCGCGGGCGAAGACTTCGGCGGCGCTATCCACCACTTCCGCCCCGGCCTTGCGGTAGGTATCGTCGTCCTTGTCGATGCCGAGGCCAGCTCCGGTCTCGACGATGACACGGTGCCCGGCGGACGCATATTCGCGCACCGCTTCGGGGGTGAGGCCGACGCGGAACTCGCTCGGCTTGATTTCCTTGGGAACGCCGACCAGCATGATTCTCTCCTCGCGATGCAGCGGAAATATCGCTAATGGAGGCGCAATAAAATTACAAGTTCGCGCAAGGTCGAATCAAACGCAGGAGCACGTCCGTGACCGCCTATCCCACTCTCAAAATGTTCATCAACGGCGCCTGGATCGAGGCCGGCGAAGCGGGTGCGATGGAGGTGATCAACCCGGCGACCGGCGCGGTGATCGGCCATTGCCCCAAGGCAAGCCCGGCCCAGCTCGATGCGGCCCTGAAGGCGGCGGATGATGCCTTCCCCGCATGGAGCCGCACCCCGGGCGCGGAACGCTACGCCATCCTGCGCCGCGCCGCCGATCTGCTGCGGGAACGCGCGCCCGCCATCGCCAGCGTCGTCACCGCCGAAATGGGCAAACCGCGCGCGCAGGCGATCGGTGAAATCACCTCGTCTTGCGATGTGATCGACTTCCTGGGCGAAGAAGCCAAGCGCAAGGGCGGACGGCTGATCCCGACCCGCGGCCACCAGCTGATTGCGCAGATGGTGACGCACGAGCCTGTGGGGCCGAGCGTTTTGCTCACCCCGTGGAACTTCCCGATCAACCTACCGGGCAAGAAGATTGCCGGTGCGCTGGCGGCGGGCTGCACCGCGATCCTGAAGCCGGCGGAAAACTCGCCTGCCTCGGCGCAATTGCTGGTCGAATGCTTTGAGGATGCGGGCGTGCCGGCGGGTGTGCTCAACCTTGTCTATGGCGATCCGGGGCCGGTGTCCGAACACCTGATCGTCTCGCCTGTCACGCGCAAGGTCAGCTTCACCGGCTCGACCGCGGTGGGCAAGCAGCTGGGCGCGCTCGCGGCGAGCCACATGAAGCGCTTCACGCCGGAACTGGGCGGCCATGCGCCGGTGATCGTCAGCAAGCACGCCGATCTGGCGCGCGCGGTGGCGATGTGCGCCGCGACCAAGTTCCGCAATGCCGGGCAGGTGTGCGTCTCGCCCACACGCTTTCTGGTGGCGCGCGAGGTCTACGACCAGTTCGTCGCCGAATTCGCCGCGCGGGCAGGTGCACTCAAGGTCGGTGATCCGGGCCTTGATGAAAGCGTCGACATGGGCCCGCTCGCCCACGGCCGCCGGATCGCGGCGATGGAAGCCGTCGTTGCCGATGCCCGGGGCAATCGCGGCGAAGTCGTCACCGGCGGCAAAGTCATCGCAGGCAACGGTTTCTTCTTCGAGCCGACTGTGATCGCCAACCCCGCGCCCGACAGCCGCTTCATGACCGAGGAACCCTTCGGCCCGATCGCAGGGATCGTCCCGTTCGATGCGATCGAGGACGCGGTCGGGATCGCCAATTCGCTGCGTTATGGCCTTGCCGCCTATGCCTTCAGCGGCGATCTCGACGAGGCGCACTACCTCGGCCGTGCCTTGCGTGCCGGGATGGTGGGGATCAACCAGCTGATCGTCTCGTCACCCGAAACCCCGTTCGGCGGGGTGGGTGACAGCGGGTTCGGATCGGAAGGCGGCGAGGAAGGCTACCTCGCCTTCACCGATACCAAGCTGGTGATGATGGCCAAAGCCCGGGGCTAGACGCCCCCGGCGATCACGCGATCAGGCTGGCAATCCGGCGCAGCAGCGACTGGCGGCTCTGCATCGGCTGGATGCGGCCATAGCGCGCGCGGCGCGAGTGTTCGTCCTGAAAGCAGACAGTGCGGCGCATGGGATCTGGACCGCTGGACCAGATAGTTGGTCTTGCCATTGAACACGTCCCCGATTCGCTTTTGTTATGAAGATCACGATAACAGCAAATCTGTGGAAAATGTATGAAGGTGATGGTTAACGGGCTTGCGCAGGCAACGTTCTACCGATCCGTGCGCTTCGCTCCGGCAGCACGCACGTCGGCGAGGGTCGGATAACCATTAACGGCCATCAGCAGGTCCGCCTCGGCGAGGATCGATCTTAACACCCACGCCGCGCCTTCCGCGCCGCCGAGTGCGAGGCCGTAGGTGTAAGGCCGCCCCACCCCGATCGCCCGCGCGCCGAGCGCCAGCGCCTTGACCGCATCGGTGCCCGAACGCACGCCGCTGTCAAACAGCACCGGCACATCGCCAGCCGCCTGCACCACATCTTCCAGCAGATCGATAGTTGCGATGCCGCCATTGGCCTGCCGCCCGCCGTGGTTCGAGCAATAGACCGCATCCGCCCCGCAATCGACCGCACGGCGTGCGTCATCCGGGTGGCAGATGCCCTTGAGCACGATCGGCAGCTTGGTCACCGATTTGAACCACGCCATGTCGTCCCAGGTCAGCACCTGGCCGAAGGTGGCCGCCCAGGTGAAGATCGCGGTTTGCATATCTTCCTCGGGCGGCTTGGCGAGCAGCGAGCGGAAGACCGGATCGGTGAAGTAGTTCTGCAGCACCTTGCCGCGCAGCTGCGGGAAGTTCGAGGCGTTCAAGTCGCGCGGGCGCCATCCGGTCACCCAGGTATCCAGCGTCACTACCAGCGCCTTGTAGCCGGCGTCTTCGGCACGGCGGATCAGGCTGGTGGCCAGCTCCTTGTTCCTCGGGGTGTAGAGCTGGAACCACGCGGGCGTATCGCCGCAGGCTGCCTTCACATCCTCCAGCGGATCATTCGCCAGCGTCGAGGCGCAGAACGGCACGCCCGTGAGCGCCGATGCGCGCGCGGCGGCCATATCCCCGTGGCGATCCTGCGAGGCCTCGCCATTGAGGCCGATCGGAGCCATGAACAAAGGGGTGGGATAGGTGTGGCCGAACAGTTCGATGCTGAGATCGCGCTCCGAACAATCGACCATCATGCGCGGCACCATGCCCCAGTGGTGGAAGGCCGCGGCGTTCTGGTCCTGCGTGTGTTCGTCCCCGCATCCGCCCGCGACATAGTTCGTCATCATCGGGCCGAGCGCTTCGTGTGCGCGCTTTTCCAAGGTGGCGAAATCGACCGGCCAGGTGGGCAGGATGCCGCGCAGCCCGGCATTGTAGATCTCGTTCTGCATCGCGCCGAAATAGCTCATTGGCTGTGTCTCTCCCGTCTCTCTGGCAGGAGATTCAGACCATCAGCGGGCGCAGAGCAAGCGGAAACTAGGCGAAGAAGCGTTGCAGGCGTGGGCGGACTTTCAGAAAGCGCAGGTAAGCCGCCTCCAGCACCCGCAGCACTGTGCGGTTCCGCGCCAGCAGCCCCAGCGGGCGCAGCAGCGGGATCGCACGCCACATCGCCGCAAAGGCCGCTGCGCCATCATGCACCACGCCGTTCTCCTCGGCATGGAAGCGCGCGAGCAGTTGTGCACGGTCGATCGGGCAGGCAGGATCGCTCCCCTCTGCCACATCGACAAAGCTGATCGCCCCGCGCTTGTCCAACCGCCGCATCAGCGCAATCTCACGCCGGCATAGCGGGCAGGCACCGTCGAACCAGACTTTGACGGGCGCGCTCACGGCGCGATCCACAGCCGGATGATGTAAGCGACCGCGCCCAGCACCGCGACGCTCGCCGCCCAGATGCCCGCCATCCACAACAGGCGCTGCCAGAACGGCGCTTCGGGCTCGCGCTCGGGAGGCGCGAGCATTATTGTCGTCCTACCGCTGCGCTACTTGAGGACATCAGTGATACCCCTCGTCAGTGACCTTGCCGCGGAACACCCAGTAAGCCCATGCCGTGTAGCCGATGATCAGCGGCAGGGTGATTGCCACGCCCACCAGCATGAACGCTTGGCTGCGATAGGGCGCGGCGGCCTGCCAGATGGTGACGCTTTCGGGCACGACATAGGGCCAGATCGTCACCCCCAGCCCGCTCATGCCTAGGAAGAACAGCGCGATCCCCAGCCAGAACGGCTTGGAATTGCGCTCGCGCGTGATCGCCCGCAGCATCGAGACCGCCACCAGCGCGGTGAGGATCGGCACAGGCGCGACCCAGTAGATCTCCGGCGCAGACAGCCAGCGCGCGGCGTAATCGGCGTTGAGCGTGATGTTGTAGAGGCTCACCGCGCCCATCAGTACGATCGTGGCAATCGCCGCGC
This sequence comes from Erythrobacter sp., assembly GCA_023653115.1. Classification (GTDB taxonomy): domain Bacteria; phylum Pseudomonadota; class Alphaproteobacteria; order Sphingomonadales; family Sphingomonadaceae; genus Erythrobacter. The sequence goes on along the minus strand of JAMNXO010000001.1, from coordinate 12,300 downwards.
GCACCGCGAGTTTACGGGCATGGGCCTGCTCCTCGCCATCGAGCTTCCAAATCAGCCAGGTGCTGCCCAGCAAGGCGTAGCCTGCCACCGTGCCGAGACCGGTCAGCAGGGTGTAGGGCGTGAGCCAGTCCCACCAGCTGCCGGCATAGGCGCGGCCTTCAACCTCGATGCCTTGCAGCAGCGCGCCAAGTGTCATCCCCTGCGCCAGCGCCGCGACAAACGAGCCACCGGTGAAGGCCGCGTCCCAGAACTTCTGATGCCCCGGATCGCGCCAGCGATATTCGAACGCCACGCCGCGGAACACGAGGCCAAGCAGCATCGCGATGATCAGCGGATAGGTCGCGGGAAGGATCACCGCATAGGCCAGCGGAAAGGCGGCAAACAGCCCGCCGCCGCCCAGCACCAGCCAGGTCTCGTTGCCATCCCATACCGGCGCGATCGAGTTCATCGCCCGGTCCCGTTCGCGTCCGGCATTGAAGGTCGGAAACAGGATGCCGATGCCAAGGTCAAACCCGTCCATCACCACATAGGCGAACACGGCAAAGGCGATGATGAAGGCCCAGATGACGGTGAGATCCATCACACCGGCTCCTTCTCACCCGGGGCGTGCGTGGGGAGCGTTTCCTCGCCGCCGGGGTTCTGGGTCGGCCCGGGGGTGATACCGGCGGTGCGGATCGGGCCGACATCGCCGCGCTTCACCCCGTATTCGCCCGCGTGCGGAGCCTTGCCCATCAGCTTGAGGATATACCACACGCCGATGCCGAAGACGGTGAAATAGACCAGGATGAAGGCCAGCAGCGATGCCGCCACCGCGGGCGCATCAAGGGGGCTGGCCGCGTCAGCCGTCCGCAGCACGCCATAGATCACGAAAGGCTGGCGGCCGACTTCGGTGGTGATCCATCCGGCGAGCACGGCGGCAAAGCCGCTCGGCCCCATCAGCACGGCCGCACGGTGCAGCCAGCTCATTTCGTAGAGCGTGCCGCGCACCCGGCCCCACAGGCTCCACAGCCCGATGCCCAGCATCGCAAAGCCGATGCCGACCATGATGCGGAAGCTCCAGAACAGCATTCCCACCGGCGGTTCCTCGTCATCGGGAATGGTATCGAGCCCCGCCAGCGGCGCGTCGAGATCATGCTTGAGGATCAAGGAGGAGAACTTCGGAATCTCCACCGCATAGCGCACAGTCTTTGCCTCGCTGTCGGGGATGCCGAACAAGATCAGCGGCGCGCCTTCGGGGTGGCTTTGGTAATGCCCCTCCATCGCCATCACCTTGGCGGGCTGATGTTCGAGCGTATTGAGCCCGTGCATGTCGCCCGCGAAGATCTGCAAGGGCGTGACGATCGCCGCCATCCACATCGCCATCGAGAACATTTTTCGGGCGTGCGGATTGGCGCGGTCTTTCAGCAGGTGCCACGCGCCCACGGCGCCCACCACGAAGGCGGTGGTGAGATAAGCCGCCATCACCGTGTGGACGAGGCGATAGGGGAAGCTCGGGTTAAAGACGATATCCCACCAGCTTGGCCCTGGCATGAACTGGCCGTTGGCGGCAATGAAATAGCCCGTCGGCGTCTGCATCCAGCTGTTGACGGCAAGGATCCAGAAGGCTGAAACGAAGGTGCCCAGCGCCACCATCAGCGTGGCGGCGAAGTGCAGCTTCTTGCCGACCTTCTCCATCCCGAACAGCATCACGCCGAGGAAGCCCGCTTCGAGGAAGAATGCGGTCAGCACCTCATAGGCCATCAGCGGCCCGATCACCGGCCCTGCCTTGTCCGAGAACACCGACCAGTTAGTGCCGAACTGGTACGACATCACGATCCCCGAGACGACGCCCATCGCAAAGGCGATCGCGAAGATCTTCAGCCAGTATTTGAACAGATCGTGATAAACGCTCTTGCCGGTTTTCAGCCACAGCCCTTCGAGCACGGCAAGGTAGCTCGCCAACCCGATCGAGAAGGCCGGGAAGAAGAAATGGAAGCTCACCGTGAAGGCGAACTGGATCCGCGCGAGCAGCAGGGCGTCGAGGTTCTCAAGCATGATCAGTAGCTAATTCCCTGGAGGCGCCGTTCAATTGCTTTTGGCGCAACGAAGATACGCTTTGAAGCCGAAAGGGTTGCACCGCCGGACGGTTAGGGGGGGTGTCCGGCGGTGCACAGGATGGACGAGAGGCGCAAACTCAGATGAGCCCGCGCGCCTCGTCGGGGACAGGCGATGGGGGTTCCTCGCCAGTATCGAGCGCCAGATCGGCAAAGGCCTTGTCCTGCGACAGGAACACGCGGCCCGACAGATCATCGAGAAAATGGGTGCGTTTGAGGCGGTCCATCACCGGGCCTTTCACCTCGGAAAGGTGCAGGCTGATGTTCCCGTCCGCGAGGCGGTGGTTGATCGCTTCCAGGCTCTCCAGCCCCGACGCATCGATCGCGTTGACCGCGCTGCACATCAGCACGACGTGGCGCAGGGCGGGCCGCTCGGCGACCTGTTCGAGCACATATTCCTCCAGCCAGCGGGCGTTGAGATAGGTGAGGCTCTCGTCGATCCGGATCGACAGCAGATGCGGCAAGGTCAGCACTGTGTGACGATCGACATTGCGGAAATGCTCGGTGCCCGGCACGCGGCCAACGATGGCGGCATGGGGCCGGCTGGCTCGCCACAGATAAAGCAGCAGGCCGACTGCAACCCCAGCGATCACGCCAAGCTCCACCCCGGCCAACAAGGTGATCGCGATGGTTGCAGCATGGGCGGCGAAATCGGCCTTGGAATAGACCCACAGCTGCCTTGGCGTCTTGAAATCGACAAGGCTCAGCACCGCGACAATGATGGTCGCCGCAAGGGTCGCATTGGGCAGGTGGAACAGCAGCGGGGTGAGGAACAGCGAGGCGAGCGCGATGCCGACCGCGGTAAAGGCGCCCGCCGCCGGGGTCTGCGCGCCGGCGTCGAAATTGACCACCGAACGCGCGAAGCCGCCGGTCACCGGATAGCCGCCCGACAGCGCTGACGCGATGTTCGATGCGCCGAGCCCGATCAGCTCCTGATCCGGCACGATCCGCTGGCGGCGCTTGGCGGCCAGGGTCTGCGCAACCGAGACACTCTCGACAAAGCCGATCACCGAAATCAGCAGCGCAGGCACCCACAGCGACTGGATCAGCGCAAGGTCGGCGGAAGGCAGCGCAAAAGGCGGCAGGCCTTGCGGGATCGCACCCACCACCGAAACGCCGCGCGCTTCCAGCCCGAAGGCGATGACGGCCAGAATGGTCACTGCCACGGCCACCACCGGCCCGGCCTTGGCGGTCATGTCAGCGGCGCGCGGGGACAGGCTAAGGCGCTGGAGCGCGGGCTTCAGGCCCTTCCTTACCCAGAACAGGAACAGCGTTGCCGGTATCCCAATGGCGAGCGTGGCAAGGTTGGTCTCGCCCAGTGCGCCGGCGAGGCAGGCGAGCATTTCGGGCCAGGTTTCCCCCGCTACCTTCACCCCGAGGATGTGCTTCAGCTGGCTGGTGGCAATCAGGATGCCGCTGGCCGAAATGAACCCGCTGATGACCGGGTGGGACAGGAGGTTGGCGAGGAAGCCCAATCGCAGCAGGCCGAGTGCCACCAGCATCACGCCCGATAATGCGGCGAGCGTCACTGCCGCCTCCCAATACGCCGCCGTCCCGGGTGCGGCGACGGCGCCCGCCGCGCTCGCTGTCATCAGCGAGACAACCGCCACAGGGCCGACCGCCAGCGTTCGGCTGGTGCCGAACAGCGCATAGGCGACCAGCGGCAGGATCGAGGCATAGAGGCCCACCACCGGCGGCAATCCCGCCAGCATCGCATAGGCAAGGCTCTGCGGGATCAGCATGATGGTGACGATCACCGCCGCCATAAGGTCGCTGGTCAGCACGCCGCGATCATAGCTGCGGCCCCATTCGAGGATCGGGAGATAGCGGGCAAGCATGGCGTTACTGAGCGATCAGTCCGCCGGGGCCAGCGAGCCACTCGCGTCCCTTCAGCATCCCGTTCCAGTAGAGCCACGGCAGGAAATCGGCCTTGAGCATCCACGACAGGCGATTGGCCTTGGTGCCGTCGATCAGCCATGTCGGGAAACTCGGCGCAAGCTTGCCGCCATAGCCAAACTCGGCGAGCACGATCTTGCCGCGCTCCACCGTCAGCGGGCACGAGCCGTAGCCGTCATAGCCTGCCGTCGGCCCCTTGCCGTCCAGCTGGCGCAAGGCATTCACCGCGACCACCGGAGCCTGCTTGCGCGCGGCAGCGGCCGTCTTGGCATTGGGCATGGAGCCGCCATCGCCAAGGCCAAAGATATTGGGGTAGCGCACGTGCTGGAGCGTGTGCTGATCGACATCGGTGAACCCGCTCGGCGCGGCCAGCGGGCTATCGGCCAGGAATTGCGGCGCAACCTGCGGGGGCACGACGTGCATCATGTCGAAACTGCGGCTGATCTCGCCCTCGGCGGTCTGGAACACCGCCACCTGCGCCGGCCCGTCCACCGCGACCAGATTGCTGCCGAGTTCGAGACCGATGCCGTATTTCTGGATGTATTCCATCAGCGCCGGAACATAGTCCGCCACGCCGAACAGCACCGGGCCGGCATTGCGGAACTCGACTTCGATATCGCCGAGCACACCAGCGCGCAGCCAGTGATCGCAGGCGAGATACATCGATTTCTGCGGCGCGCCGGCGCATTTGATCGGCATCGGCGGCTGGGTGAAGATCGCCCTGCCCGCCTTTACCTGCTGCACCAGTTCCCACGTATAGGGTGCCAGATCGACGCGGTAATTGCTGGTGACGCCATGCTTGCCCAGCGTCGCTTCGAGCCCAATGATCTTCTCCCAGGCGAGCCTGATGCCCGGCGCAACGATCAGCACCTCGTAAGTCAGCGTGGTGCCATCCTTGAGCGTCACCTGATTATCCTCAGGCTGGAAACTTGCGGCAGCCTGCTTCACCCATTGCACGCCTTTGGGCATGACGCTCGCCATCGGACGGGTGGTGCTGGCGACATCGAACACCCCGCCGCCCACCATCGTTCACCCGGGCTGATAGGCATGGGTATCAGACGGCTCGACAATCGCAATGTCGAGCCCCGGACGACGCTTCAGCATCGAGGCCGCCGTAGCGATCCCCGCCGCGCCGCCGCCGATGACGACGACTTTGTGCTGCTGTGTGCTCATGTCCGGTCCCTTCCGTGTGCGGGCCTATTCGCCCGCTGTCATGCGCTCGGCGAGTGCTGACAGGTCGTATCCGGCCGCCTTGGCATTGGCGACGCGGTCCGCGACACTGAGGCCGCGGATATTGGCCAGCGCATCGAGCGAGGCCGCGCGTGTGCCGGTGCGGCAATAAGCCAGCACCTTGCCATGCGTGCCGCGCCGGATCGCGCCGAAAGCGGCCACGGCAGCAGGCGGGAACAACCCGCCGGCGACCGGGATGTGGTGGAAGGCGAGGCCTTCTTCCTGCGCGGCGCGGCGCATTTCGTCGAGCGGCGGCTGACCCGGTTCCTCGCCATCAGGGCGGTTGCAGATCACCGCAGCAAAGCCCTGCGCGGCGAGGCCGGCGAGCTCTTCGGGCGCCATCTGCGGGGCAACCGCAAGGGTCGCGTCGATGTTACGCAGTTCCATCATCCCTGTCCTTCCACCAGCCGCACCAGCAGCATCCCGCCAAGCATCGCCGCCGCGAAAATCGCCGCTGAGAGCGGCTCGATCGCGAGCGCGGCAAAGCCGGGGCCGGGGCAGAGCCCCGCGATCCCCCAGCCAATCCCGAACAGCGCCGATCCGCCAACCAGCCGCGCCGTGATGTCGCTGCGATCGGGCAGCGCGAAGCCTTCGGCAAATACCGGACGCTGCATCCGCTTTTGCAGCAGCCATGCCAGCGCCATCACCAGCACTGCGCCGCCCATCACGAAGGCGAGCGTCGGATCCCATGCGCCAAACAGATCGAGGAACCCGCGCACCCGCGCCGGATCGGTCATCCCGCCCAGCATCAGTCCCGCACCGAAAATCGTGCCCGCAAAGAGCGGAACGAGTGTGTCGCGGATCATGGCAACACCTCCAGCCCGAGCGCGTTCATCGCCGCAACCGTGGCAAAGCCGGTGACCATGAAAGTTGCCGTCGCCACCAGCGAGCGCTGCGAAAGGCGGCTCATGCCGCACACCCCGTGGCCGCTGGTGCAGCCCGAACCGAGCCGCGTGCCGATGCCGACGATCACACCCGCAACAGCAAGCGTGACCGGCCCGGCAAAGCTGGGCGCGGCGGCTCCGGTGAGGCTGGCGACAATCAGCGCGCCCAGTGGCAGGCCGATCACGAAGGCCCAAGCCCCGGCACGCGGCATCGAACTCTCCGCCAGACCAAAGGCGCGCGCGGCAATGCCCGAGACTCCGGCAATCCGCCCCGCCCCCAGCAGCATCAGCGCCGCCGCGAGCCCGATCAGCACGCCGCCGCCCAGCCCCGCAAGCGGGGCCGCATCAGGAAATCCCGGCAAGTTCATACCGCGTTGACCGGCAGCTTGAGGTAGACAACGCCGTTATCATCGGGCGGCGGCAGATGGCCTGCGCGCATATTGACCTGCACTGACGGCAGGATCAGGCGCGGCATATCCAGAGTGGCATCGCGCGCTTCGCGCATCGCGACAAATTCATCCTCGGTCACGCCGTCATGGGCGTGGACATTGCCTTCGCGCTCGGCAGCGACGGTGGTCTCCCACACGTATTCGGTGCGTCCCTTGGGCAGGTAGTCGTGGCACATGAACAGCCGCGTCTCGGCCGGCAGCGACAGAATGCGCCGCAGCGAGCGGAACAAGGTGCGCGCATTGCCGCCGGGGAAGTCAGCGCGCGCGGTGCCGTAATCGGGCATGAACATGGTATCGCCCACAAACACCGCCTCGCCCACGACATAGGCAATGCAGGCAGGCGTGTGGCCGGGGACGTGCATCACGGTGACCGGAAGGTTGCCGATCGTGAAGGTGTCGCCGTCCTTGAACAACACGTCGAACTGCGAGCCGTCATGCGCAAATTCGGTGCCAGCGTTGAACAGCTTGCCGAACACCGCCTGCACCGCAGTGATGTGCTCGCCGATCGCGATGCGACCGCCGAGCTGCTGCTGCAGATAGGGCGCAGCCGAGAAATGATCCGCGTGAGCATGGGTCTCGAGCAGCCAAATCACTTTCAGATTATGCGAAGTGACATAAGCAATCACCGCGTCAGCCGAAGCGGTCGCGGTGCGGCCCGAACTGGGATCAAAATCGAGCACCGAGTCGATGACCGCCGCCTCGCGCGTGACCGGATCGTGCGCGACATATGTGACGGTAAAAGTGGCGGGATCGAAGAAGCTGGCGATTTCAGGCCGCAACCCCGTATCAGCCCGCGCGCGTTCGACCTGCGCGGTCGCCGCAACAAGGATCGAATCGTCGGCATTCATCACTTTTCTCCGCTTGATTACGTTAATTGTGTATCTGATATTGCAATGTCAGAGTCAAGTGATATGAAGCCTGAATGACCGCACCTGCCTCCTCCCCCCCGCCCTGCGCCGGCCTTAGGATCGGCGACACCGCCCCCGATTTCGAAGCGCGCAGCACCATCGGCCCGGCGCGTCTCTCGGCCTATCGCGGGCGCTGGCTGATCCTGTTCTCGCATCCGGCCGACTTCACGCCGGTCTGCACCACCGAATTCGTGGCGCTCGCCCGCGAGGCCGCCGCCTTTGCGCAGCGCGACTGCGCGCTGATGGCGCTCTCGGTCGACAGCCTGTTCTCGCACTTCGCCTGGCTGCGCATGATCCGCGACCGTTTCGGCGTCGAAGTGCGCTTCCCCATTCTCGAAGACCCGACACTGGTGATCGGCCGCGCCTTCGGCATGGTCGGCGCGCAGGATAATGACAGCGCCACGGTGCGCACCACCTTCTTCATCGACCCAGCGGGCGTTATCCGCGCGATGACCTGCTATCCTGCCAGTCTGGGCCGTTCGGTGCCCGAAATGCTGCGCATCCTTGACGGGCTGCAGGCGATCGACGCAAAGGGCGCGCTGGCACCGGCCAACTGGCAGCCGGGCGAGCCGATGCTGGCAGCACCCAGCCACGATCTCGACGATGTCTATGCCGCCACCGACATCGCCGGCTGGTTCCTGCGCGAAAACGAGGATGGGGCATGATCGCCGATGACGCCGTGATCGAGGCGCTGAAGGCGCTCGCCCACCCGCTGCGCTTCCGCATCCTTGCAGTGCTGGCCGCAGGCGAGCGCAATGTCGGGGAGATCGAGCAGGTGACTGGCATCACCCAGCCGGGCCTGTCCCAGCAACTGGGCGTGCTACGCAAGGCCGGGCTGGTCGACACCCGCAAGGAAGCCAAGCTGGTGTTTTACGCTGTGTCGGCCCCGCAGATCGGCGCGGTAACCGCGGCGCTGGCCGCGCTTGCGCCGGGGCTGACGCTCATGCCGGAAAGCCCCGAGCCACAGCGCCGTCCGGCCCCCGGCGTCGCCAATTTCGCACGGCTTTCCTGACCGCTCCACGGCCCCGTTCACTTTTCACAAGCGGAACGCGGCAAAATCGCGTATGGGCGCCGCTTACGCATGCGCAGCCGCACCGGCTTGCGCCCTATTCTCCCCCGGATGCCCTGCTACCAACAGCCGCGTTCGCCGCGCCTTCGGGCGTGCTGCATCAATCGAGTCTGACGCCCATGGAATTCCCTGCCCTTCCCGCCCCGCTCGAAGCCGCCCTCGCCGAGCGCGGTTACGAGGCCGCCACCCCCGTTCAGGCCGAGGTGCTCCGCCCCGAAGCCGTGGGCCGCGATCTCGTTGTCTCGGCCCAGACCGGTTCGGGCAAGACGGTCGCCTTCGGCCTTGCGATGGCAGCGGAACTGCTGGGCGGGATGGACCGCGTGATCCCCGACCGTGCCCCGCGCGCGCTCGTTATCACCCCCACTCGCGAACTCGCGCTGCAGGTCAGCCGCGAGCTTGACTGGCTCTATGGCCGCACCGGCGCGCGCATCGCCACCTGTGTCGGCGGGATGAACCCCTCGGCCGAACGCAAGGTGCTGAGCCAGGGGCCGACCATCGTGGTCGGCACGCCGGGCCGCTTGCGCGATCACCTTGAGCGCGGCGCGCTTGATCTGTCGCGGCTGGCCGTGGCCGTGCTCGACGAAGCCGACGAAATGCTCGACATGGGTTTCCGCGAAGAGCTCGAGGCAATCCTCGATGCCACCCCGCAAGAACGCCGCACGCTGCTGTTTTCGGCCACCATGCCGCGCCCGATCGAGGCGCTCGCCCGCCGTTACCAGAACGACGCGCTGCGCATCGCCACGATCAGCGAAGGCCGCGGGCATGGCGACATCGCCTATCAGGCTGTCACCGTCTCGCCGACCGAGATCGAGAACGCGGTCGTCAACCTGCTGCGCTTCCACGAGGCCGAAACCGCAATCCTGTTCTGCGCTACGCGTGAAAAGGTGCGCCACCTCCATGCGATCCTGCAGGAGCGCGGCTTTGCCGTGGTGGCGCTGTCGGGCGAGCATTCGCAGTCCGAACGCAATCAGGCGCTGCAGGCGCTGCGCGATCGCCGCGCGCGCGTGTGCGTGGCCACCGATGTCGCCGCGCGCGGGATCGATCTGCCGACGCTCAGCCTCGTCGTCCATGTCGAGATTCCGCGTGATGCCGAAACGCTGCAGCACCGTTCGGGCCGCACCGGGCGCGCCGGGCGCAAGGGCATCGCGGTGCTGATCGTGCCCTATTCACGCCGCAAGCGGATCGAATCGATGCTGCGCCACGCGCAGATCAACGCCGAATGGCAGGACGTGCCCGATCGCGAGGCAATCCTCGAAAAGGACCGCGAACGTCTGCTCGCCAAACTGCTCGCACCGGTGGAGATCGACGAAGCCGACCGTGTGCTGGCCGAACGCCTGCTCGCCGAGCGCAGCGCGGAGGAAATCGCTGCGATGCTGGTCGCCGCCCACCGCGCCAATATGCCCGAGCCCGAGGAGTTGATCGCCAACACCCCGCAGGCCCGCGCCGAAGCGCAGAAGGAGCGTCACCGCCCTGGTTTCGAGGACACGGTGTGGTTCCGCATGGATATCGGCCGCAGCCAGAATGCCGATCCGCGCTGGATCCTGCCGCTGCTGTGCCGCCGCGGCCATGTTACCCGCGGCGAGATCGGCGCGATCCGCATCGGTCAGGCCGAGACCTTTTTCCAGATCCCGCGCACGCTCGCTGCCAAATTCGCCGACGCGGCCGCGCGCACTGCGCAGGCCGAGGGCGAGGAAGAGGCAGTGATCATCGAGCGTTCGGAAACCGGCCCGCGCGAAGTGGCGCGCAGCAACCGCCAGCTACGCCCCTCGCGCAGCACGGCGGACAACGCCTTTGTCAAAGCCAAGCCCGCCGGCAAGACCTTCGCCCGCAAGCCAAATGGCAGCGGCGGCGGCGCGCCGGGTGGCCCGGGTGCCAAGCCGTGGCATGGCAAGAAGCCCGGCCCGGCCCGCAAACCCGGACACAAGCACAAGCAGCCCTAGCCGCGCGCGGCTATTGCTGGTGCGCTTCGGTGTAGTGCTGCTCCAGCCACTTGGCACCGTAGTCGTTCGCCGGATCGCGCGCGATCGAATGGACGTGGTTGAAACCGCCACCCGGTGATCGCTCGCGCACGTAGTCGATGATGATCGATGGGCCTTCCACGCGGAACATGAAGCGCGCCGCCGGATCGCCCGTCGGCCCCCACCACGCGAAGTGGAGTGTGTCTGCCCCGTCCGCCGCAATCGCGGCACGTTGGCGGGCGGCGGCTTCGTCCGAGGCATCGCCGAGATATTCGTCGATCAGCGCATCGAGCAGCCGGCGCTGCACAGGGTCGAGCGCCGAGGCGGGGATGCCCCGCGGCTTGCCGGCGCGGTCCTGTGCGCCCTTGCCCGCAAATACCTCGCCATCGACCGCATCAGCGACCAATGCCTGCTTGGCCTGATCGGGCTTCAGCGCAGCCATCAGCGCCAGCGCCCGGTCTGCCTCGTGCTGCAGGATCCGCCAGCCGGTGTAGCGCCCTTCGGGCACGATCTGCGGGCTGGCGCCAAGGAACAGCGGCGTAAAGGCAATGCGGCCGTCCGAGACGGTGAAATTGGCGGCATAATGATGCCCCGTCACCATCCAGCCCCAATCATCGCCCTTCGGATCGCCGAACACCGAGACGTAGAACAGTTCGGTGTCATAGGAGGAGAGAATGGCCTGCCCCTGCGCCTTGCGCGGCTCGCTGTCCGGCATTGCGGCGAGCGCGGCAGCGGTGATCTGGTGCAGCACGTCCTCGTGCCACATGATCGTGGTGGTCTTGAGATAGCCCTGGCTGGAAAAGGCCGCGGCGAGCATGGCGTGAAGTGCCTTGCGCTGACCGGCATCCATCTTTGCCACCGCGAGCCCGGGGCGCGGCGCCATCACAGCCGGCAGGTTCGACCAGCCGGTGCGCGCGGCATTATTGTCGAGCCCCGCCATCACCGCCGCGCGCCCCGCATCATCGAGCGTGGCGACAAACGCGAGTGTCGCGTCCCGCATCGCTGCAACCCGCGACGCCTCGAGCGCTTGATCGGGCGAGTCATGCGCGGCCACAGCGTGAACCGGCACCACCACCGCAGCCAGAGCGGCCGCAGCCACCATCCTAGAAACAGATTTCATCGCATCCCCCCAACAATCCCCACGAAGCGTCTAGAGGAATATGCAGGCCGACACAAATTGAGGCGCGGCAAGGAGGGTAGCGGAGGAGGGACATTTTCCCATTACTAGCCATATAAATTCATTGAGGAACTAGACCAATCCCAACCGAAATACCCCCTGACATACCCCCTCTCAATTTTTTCACGAAGGGTCTCGGCGCTGCCTCTCTGTCAGTGGTCTAGCGTGTAAAGCCTACGAATGGCGCTAGGTAGGTCGCGCCGAAGCTGTCCAGTTTCTCGCGGATTTCCGGCGTCGGATTGCCGTAGACAAACAGCTGGTCGATGGTTGCGAGCGATAGAAACCTCTCAGCATATGGAGAAAAGGTCTGTTCGACGTGAGGCAGCAGTCCCGACATTCGGTAATGCTCCAGTATATGCACTTTGGTGCGATCAGCACTGACAAGCCATTCATAGGTAAGTGTGTCCGGCTCTTGTCGTGAACCATCGACGATCTTGATCGCGAGCTCCTTGAAATTCTCGAATTGAGATGGATCAATAATTAGGTGTGACGTGCTCCCCTGATTGTTACCAGTCAGAGGTAGAGTCCTGCTCCTTCATGATGGTTGTTTGATGGGATGGCAACGTGTCTGGGGGCATGCCCCCAGACACGTTGGCCGGCGATCTCGGCGGGGGTCTTCCCGCCCAGTTTCGAGTG
>JAMNXO010000029.1 GCA_023653115.1 Erythrobacter sp. | reverse complement strand
GCCTTGAACACCTCCTCCTGCCGCTGGAGGCGGGGCTGGACGACATCCCGGCCCTCGCACTCGACCAGACAAGCGCGCAGGCGGTCCGACAGGGCCGGGTGCTGTCTGGCATGCCCCAATCATCCGGGCTCTATCTGGCGAAACTGGGCTCTGTCCCGGTCGCGCTGATGGAAGTCACGGATGGGACGGCCACGGTCGTCAGGGGTTTCAATCTACCCGATGTCGCTGAGTAAGAGAGAAAAACTATGTCGGTGACTGCCGAAAAGAAGACCGAAATTATTGCCGATAACGCTCGTGATCCCAAGGACACCGGCAGCCCTGAAGTCCAGGTCGCGATCCTCACCGAGCGCATCCGCAACCTGACCGATCACTTCAAGGATCACCACAAGGACAACCATTCGCGCCGCGGCCTGCTGATGATGGTCAACAAGCGTCGTACGCTGCTGGCCTATCTCAAGAAGAAGGATGTCGAGCGCTACAACGCGCTGATCCAGAAGCTGGGCCTGCGTAAGTAAGAGTTTTGCGAAAGGGCGGCTCAAGAGGCCGCCCTTTTTGCATTTGGGCCATGCAGACATCCGGTCTGCTGTGCCTTGGGGCCAAACCAGTGCCCCGCACCGGACCGGGACGGTTGTTTCCCCGGCACATGAGGCCCCGCCCGGCAATGTGGCCGCGCGGGTCAGAAGGAAAATCCATGTTCGACACGAAAACCGTATCGCTGGAGTGGGGCGGCAAGACCCTCACTCTGGAAACCGGGCGTATTGCCCGTCAGGCCGATGGCGCCGTTCTGGCCACCTATGGCGAAACCGTGGTGCTCTGCGCCGTGACCGCCGCCAAGTCGGTGAAGGAAGGGCAGGACTTCTTCCCGCTCACCGTTCACTATCAGGAAAAGTTCTCGGCCGCCGGGCGCATCCCGGGTGGCTTCTTCAAGCGTGAACGCGGCGCGACCGAAAAGGAAACGCTCACCAGCCGCCTGATCGACCGTCCGATCCGCCCGCTGTTCCCCGAAGGTTTCTACAACGAAATCAACGTTATCTGTCAGGTTCTGTCGTTTGACGGCGAAACCGAAGCCGATATCGTTGCGATGATCGCGGCCTCGGCTGCGCTGACCATCTCGGGCGTGCCCTTCATGGGCCCGATCGCGGCTGCGCGCGTCGGCTTTGTCGATGGCGAATACACGCTCAACCCGAAGCAGGACAAGGCGCTCGCCGAAGGCCGCCTCGATCTGGTCGTCGCCGCCACGCAAGACGCGGTGATGATGGTCGAATCCGAAGCCAAGGAACTGACCGAGGACGAAATGCTCGGCGCAGTGATGTTTGCGCACAACGAGATCCGCAACGTCATCGGCGCGATCATCTCGCTTGCCGAACAGGCTGCCAAGGATCCCTGGACCGTCGATCTCAGCGACAACACCGCTGACATGAAGGCCAAGCTCAAGGATCTGATCGGCGGCGATATCGCGGCTGCTTACAAGGTCACTGACAAGTCGGCCCGCTCGAACCTGCTCAACGAAGCCCGGGCCAAGGCCAAGGCAGCGTTTGCCGACGAAGGCGGCCAGACCCAGATGGTTGCTGGCAAGCTGATGAAGAAGCTCGAAGCCGAAATCGTGCGCGGGGCGATCCTCAAGGATGGCCAGCGCATCGACGGCCGCAAGCTCGATCAGGTTCGCCCGATCGAAGCCATTGTGGGCTTCCTGCCGCGCACCCACGGTTCGTCGCTGTTCACCCGCGGTGAAACGCAGGCGATCTGCACCACCACGCTCGGCACCAAGGATTCCGAGCAGATGATCGACGGGTTGGAAGGCCTGAGCTACACCAGCTTCATGCTGCACTACAACTTCCCGCCGTACTCGGTCGGTGAAGTGGGCCGCTTCGGCGCTCCGGGTCGCCGCGAAGTCGGTCACGGCAAGCTCGCCTGGCGCGCGCTGAACCCCGTGCTGCCGAGCAAGGAAGACTTCCCCTACACCATCCGCGTTCTCAGCGACATCACCGAGTCCAATGGCTCGTCCTCGATGGCAACGGTGTGCGGCGGCTGTCTGTCGATGATGGATGCCGGCGTGCCGGTGAAGTCGCCGGTTTCGGGCATCGCCATGGGCCTGATCCTCGAAGGCAAGGACTTTGCGGTTCTGTCGGACATCCTGGGTGATGAAGATCACCTCGGCGACATGGACTTCAAGGTCGCTGGCACCGAGAACGGCATCACCACGATGCAGATGGACATCAAGATTGCCGGCATCACGCAGGAAATCATGGCCAAGGCGCTTGAGCAGGCGAAGGCTGGCCGGATGCACATCCTTGGTGAGATGGCCAAGGCGCTGACCGGTGCCCGCACCGAAGTCAGCAAGCACGCCCCGCGCATCGAGACGATCCAGATCGACAAGTCGAAGATCCGTGACGTCATCGGCACCGGCGGCAAGGTGATCCGCGAGATCGTCGCTGAAACCGGCGCCAAGGTCGACATCGACGATGAAGGCGTGATCAAGATCTCGTCCAGCAACATCGACGAGATCGAAGCGGCGAAGAAGTGGATCCTCGGCATCGTCGAGGAAGCCGAAGTCGGCAAGATCTACAACGGCAAGGTCGTGAACATCGTCGATTTCGGCGCGTTCGTGAACTTCATGGGCGGCAAGGACGGTCTCGTCCACGTCTCGGAAATGCGCAACGAGCGGGTTGAAAAGCCCACCGATGTCGTCTCCGAAGGCATGGAAGTGAAGGTCAAGGTGCTTGAGATCGACCAGCGCGGCAAGGTCCGCCTGTCGATGCGCGTCGTCGATCAGGAAACCGGCGAAGAGCTGGAGGACACCCGCCCGGCGCGCGAACCGCGCGAACCGCGTGAAGGCGGCCGTGGTGGTGATCGCGGCGGTGATCGTCGCGGGCCCAAGGGCGGCGGCGGTGGCCGTGGTGGCGATCGCGGCGGCCGTAGCGGCGGCGGTGACCGTGGTGGTCGTGAGCGTGACAGCGGCCCGGCCGGTCTGCCCGACTTCCTCAAGGACTGATCGCCTCATCTGAGGCAAGCAATCGGGGCCGTCCGGAGCGATCCGGGCGGCCTCTTTGCTAAAAGGACATCCCAACCATGCTCAAACGCGAACTCCTCGCCAGCGCAAAGATTGCCGATGGCGAACTGCTCGAACTGTTCACGCACGCCGGCCACTTCATGATCGTGATGGGGCGCAACGAGCTGATGAGCTCGCGGATGCGCTTTTCCGAGGAACAGCTGGCTGAACTGACCATCGACCGGCTGGGCAAGGCCAATGCCCGCATTCTGATCGGCGGCTATGGCATGGGCTTCACCTACCGCGCCGCACGCGCCAAACTGGGTGAAGCAGCGCGCATCACCATCGCCGAAATTTCCGAGGCGATTGTCGATTGGGCCAAGGGGCCGATGGCGAAATTGACCGGCGAGACCCTGTCGGACCCGCGGCTTGACCTGCGCATCTGCGATGTGGCCGCGCTGATCGATGATGCCAATGATGGCACTTGCGCCAAGTTTGATGCGATCCTGCTTGATGTCGACAATGGCCCCGACGGCATCGTGCGCGATGCCAACAACCGTCTCTATTCGCGGACCGGCCTTGCCAAGGCGCGTGATGCGTTGATGCCCGGCGGCATTCTGGCGGTATGGTCAGCCGGGCCCGATCCGGCGTTCCGCAAGCGTCTTTATGATACCGGACTGACGGTGACCGAATGGAACGTCCGCTCGCGCCCGAACAACAAGGGTGCGCATCACATCATCTGGTTCGCCCAGAAATCCTAGGTCAGAAGTCGTAGATCAGAGTCACGCGGCTAAGCGTGTCGGTCTGCACCGCACCGGGCGGCGGATTGCTGTCATATTGGACGGCATAGGAAAATCGCGCTGAAAGCTTGCTGCTGATCGCGGCGTTGAAGCCGGTGATCAGATCGAGCGAGGTGTTGCGCGAGTCTATAATTGCGACTGCCGACCCGCCGGTTTCCGCCACCGCGTTGGTATCCTGCGTCAGCGTCAGCCGGTCGGTGATGTTCCAGTCGAAATCGACCCCGACCAGCCCGGCAATCCGGCTTTCGCTCCGCCCGTCGATAAACTGGGTGACGCGGTAAGCCGGTCCGGCCTTGACCGACAGCTTGATGTCGTCCGCCTTGAGCACCTGATAGCCGATACCGCCTGACACGGCATAGCGGGCCGAGAAGCCCTGGAACCGGTCGCGCTCATACTGCGCGAGGGCATAGACATAGATATGGTCTGAGAGGTTGAAGTTGGGTTCGTAGCGGGCAAGGAACTGCTCGCGTGTGGTGACCCCGTTGGCGCGCTGGTAATCGATCCGCCCGGTCAGCCGGTGGCGCCAATCGATGCCCTGCCGCTCAGCCGTGAGCCCTGCGGTGATGCCGGTATTCGAGGAATTGCCGGTGGCACGAAAAGCACCGAATTCGCCTTTGCCGGACCAGTTCTCGTGCAAATCGGCCGAGCGGATCTTCGCCTCTTGCGCGGCGGCCTCGGCGGCTTTTCTGGCGTTCAGCCCGTTTGCGAAATCGGCCGCGATGGCGTCAATTTCGGCGCTGTCGTCAGGATTGGTGACGCGGGCCAGATCGATCACGGTGCGCACCTTCGCCTCATCACCGGTCGCAATCGCGGCATCGATCATCTCGCGCACGGGCTGCGGTAGCTCGGCGCGCGCGGCGGCGTGCTGGGCGATAAGGCTGGCGCTAACCAGCACTCCGGCAAGGCGAACTGCGGTCTGCACGCAAGCAGAACCGCGTTTAGCGTACCCGCGGACCGCCGAACGGCAGCGGCGGGGGCGGACGGCGCACACCGCGCGGCAGCTGGGCCTGATACGCGCGCCCGCAATGCTCGACGCAATAGGGGAAGCCGGGGTTTACGACTTCGCCGCAGAAGTGGAAATCGGGTTCGCCCGGATGGCCCATCGGCCAGCGGCACACCTTGTCTGACAGATCGAGCAGCGTGGTCTTGCCGGCGATCTCGGCACTCGGCTTGGCCGGCACGAGGCGGCGGGGCGGGGCAGGGGGGATCGGCGCCTGCTGATCGCCCGGGCCCTGACGCAGGAAGCCGCCGGGACCGACGGAGACGATCTTGGGCAAATCGGCCTGCGGGTTGGGCATCGGCTGCGAGGGATTGGCGCTATCGTCGGTCGCGGCAGCATCGTTGCGCGCCGGCGCGCTGGTCGCGCGCGCAGCGGCGCGTTCGGGTGCGGCATTCGGCGCGGCGGTGCTGGCGTCATGGCGCGGTTCGGGCGCGGGCTTGGGCGCTGGGGCGGCCGGTTTCTTGGGCGCCGCGGCGGCCTTCTTCTTTTCGTTGGCCTTCACCGGAGAGGGACGGGCCTTGAGCCCGAGCCGGTGCGCCTTGCCGATCACCGCGTTGCGGCTGACCCCGCCCAGTTCGGTCGCGATCTCGCTGGCGGTGGCGCCGCCTTCCCACATTTTCCTGAGCGTCGCGATGCGCTCGTCCGTCCAGCTCATATCTACTACCTATTCCTGTGCCCGGCGCCTTCTCGGCGGCGGGTGCTTGTCATGGCAGGCCCGGCAGCCTAGGCATCCGTGCCATGGCCGAACCTGCTCCTGCAAACCCGTTGCGCAACGTTGCTCCCGTGACGGAAAAGACACCTGATGACAAGTCCGGCGGGAGCACCCGGTTTGCCCCGCACGGCGTTCCGGTGATTACCGGGATCAACCGCATCGGTCTGCTTGCCCTCTATATGAAGGAGGTGCGGCGGTTTCTCAAGGTGCAGACGCAGACGATCTGGGCTCCAGCCTTCACAACGCTGCTGTTTCTGGTGATCTTCACCGTCGCACTGGGCCGCGAAGGGCGTGCGGTGCTGGGCGTGCCCTTTGCCACCTTTGTAGCGCCGGGTCTGATCGTGATGGCGATGATGCAGAACGCCTTTGCCAATTCCAGCTTCTCGCTGCTCTCGGGCAAGATGCAGGGGACAATCATCGACCTGCTGATGCCGCCGCTGTCACCGGGCGAGTTGATGAGCGGAATTCTCGCCGCCGCGATCACTCGCGCGTTTGCAGTGGGCTGCACCGTGGCGCTGGCGATGGCGTTGTGGCCGGGCGTTTCGCTGGCGGTGGCGCATATCTGGGCGGTGGTGTGGTTCGGCTTGATGGGAGCGCTGTTGCTGGCGACCCTTGGCCTTGCGACGTCGATCTGGGCCGAGAAATTCGATCACAACGCGGCCGTCACCAATTTCATCATCGCCCCGCTCTCGCTGCTGTCGGGGACGTTCTACGTGATCGAGAACCTTGACCCTGCGTTCCAGTGGGTAAGCCGCGCCAACCCGTTCTTCTACGTTATCTCGGGCTTCCGCTATGGCTTCCTCGGGCAGAGCGATATCGGCGATGCGGGCGCGGTGGTGGTGGCAGGGGCAGGACTGCTCGCGCTGAATGCCGTGCTGGCAGCGGGCGTCTATGCACTGCTGCGTTCAGGCTGGAAGCTCAAAAGCTAGGACTTAATGGGTGAGGGACCTGCGCATCCGATAGCGCCCGTCCTTGAAGCTGTCGAACAGCTGGCGCACCGTCGGATGGTCGATCGGCCCGCCTTCAGGGTCGGCCAGCAGGTTGCCCTGGCTGACATAGGCCACATAGGAGGAATCGTCGTTTTCGGCGAGCAGGTGGTAGAACGGCTGGTCGCGCCGCGGACGGATGTCCTCGGGGATCGACTGGTACCATTCCTCGGAGTTGGCAAACACCGGATCAATATCGAACACGACACCGCGGAAGGCGAACAGGCGATGGCGGACAACGTCGCCGATGCCGAAGCGGGCGCGGGTCTGGCGGGGCGCGATGATGGTGCGTCCAGCCTGGGTAGAGAAGAACTCTGCGCGTTCCATGCGCCGCAATATGGACGTTTGCGCGCCCAAAACAAGCGCGGGCATTGTGCGGGTGCGAGATATGCCCGCATTTTGTGGTGCGGCGGGACTTGGCAAGCGCAAAGGCTTGGGCTAACGGGCGCGCTCCCTGTCGCCAGCCGCCCGACCACGCGGCCTTGCCAAACGTGCGACAGGCCTCGCGGAGAGGTGGCAGAGTGGTCGAATGCGCCGCACTCGAAATGCGGTTTACCGGCAACGGTAACGTGGGTTCGAATCCCACCCTCTCCGCCAGTC
>JAMNXO010000028.1 GCA_023653115.1 Erythrobacter sp. | reverse complement strand
GAACAGGGCTGGTCACCGGAACGCTGCAAGCTGCTGGGCCGCGAATGTCTGGCGGCGCTGGTCGAGTGGCTGGAAGGCAAGGACGCTTAGGCGAGGTGCCCCGGCCCGAAGGCGTGCGGCAGCAGCGCTGACAGCGTCACGCGCCGCACATCGTCCTTGCTGACGCACAGCACCAGCGGATCGGTAGCGCCCAGTGCGGCGACTTCGTTGAGCACCTGGCGGCAGCGACCACACGGAGTGATCGGTTCTGCGTCGGCCTTGAGGCCCACCACCGCGACCGCCTGCAATCCGCCGCGCCGCCCTTCGCCGAGCGCCTTGGCCACCGCGACAGTCTCGGCGCACAGCGCAAGGCCGTAGCTCGCGTTCTCGACATTGCAGCCGGTGATGACCGCGCCATCATCGAACAACAGCGCCGCGCCCACCGGATAGTCGGAATAGGGCGCATAGGCGTGTTCGGCGGCGGCGAAGGCTGCGGCGATCAGCGCCTGTTCCTGCTCGGCGCTCGGGCTCATTTCTGCACCACCACCCATTCGATCGGCTCCTCGGCAGCATCGGTAACAAGCTGGCTGTTGGCACTCCATAACAGCCACGGGCGCGGCGCATAGTCGGGGCGCGCGCGGTCCCGCATCAGCCACAGGTCGCGCGTCAGCGTGGTGGCGGTGTTGTGACGGGCCTCGAAACCGGGCGAGAGCCGCAGGATCACCGATTCGCCGCTATGCATCTCGATCTGGTTGATCAGCGTCATCAGCTCGCTTTCGACCGCCGCATCGCGGACCTTGGGCGCGCAGCCATCGGCCAGCCGCATCAGGCCGATCGCAGGCGGCAGCAGCGCCGCGTCGCGCGGCACCATCTGCGCAAACAGCCCGCTCTGCTGATCGGCGGGAAGGCAGGGATCGAAATCCAGCACCACGCCGACCTGCAACCCCGCCTCGCGCGCACGGGCAAAGCGGGCGGCAAAATCGCTCTGCCCGGGGGCCAGCGGGAGATAGACGAACTGGGCGCCGATCGCCTTCAGCGTCTCGAACTTGATCGCGCCCGTGCCTGCCGGGGCCAGCGCGCCCTGTTCGGGATAGAGCGTCTCGTCAGGGCGCCATTCGCGCATGTCCCACCACAGCCACCCGGCAAAGGCGAGGCCAACCAGCACCAGCAGCGCAGCCCCGCGCAGCAGCCAGCGACGCGGCGCCTTGCGCGCCGAAAGCTTGCGTTTGGAGGCCATGCGTCCCGCCTTAGCCCTTGATGTGGAGCACGCAGATCAGCGTGAACAGGCGGCGGGCGGTGGCGAAATCGGTGTCGACCTTGCCCTCGAGCCGTTCGAGCAGCAGCTCGGCCGCGCCATTGTGGATGCCGCGCCGCGCCATATCGATCGTCTCGATCTCGGCCGGGGTCGCCTT
Source organism: Erythrobacter sp. (assembly GCA_023653115.1). Lineage (GTDB taxonomy): Bacteria > Pseudomonadota > Alphaproteobacteria > Sphingomonadales > Sphingomonadaceae > Erythrobacter. The sequence goes on along the minus strand of JAMNXO010000028.1, from coordinate 5,710 downwards.
GCGGATCGCCTGATAGTAAGAATCGCAGATCGCGAAATATTCGCGAATGGGCCGGCGGAAGCGGGCCATGCCGATCAGAAGGGTTTCGAGCAGTTGCCCGGCCTCGTCGCTGATATCCATCGCCAGCCGCCCGTCGGTGACCGACAGGTGCAGATGATACGGCCCCTTCGCCCCGCGCTCGGCACTGCGCAGCGGCTTGAAGGTGTTTTCCTCGATCAGATCATAGATCGCCACCCGGCGTTCCTGCTCGACATCGGCATTGCGCCACAGGATGGTCGCCTCGTCGAGCGTCACCTGGGCAATGCGAAACGCGCCCGAGCCGGGGGCGGCGGACGAGATCGGCAGGGAATCGGGCGGCGTATCGGCCATAAGCCTACGCCTTCGCAGATGGAGGGGCCGCACTTCAAGCACTTCGATAAAATCTCCCCGCTATCCACAGCACGCGAAATAAATATTGCTGGCATTCGCCCTTGCCTCGCAGCCCCTGCCGGGCGCATCAGGCCGCGATGGCCGAACCTGAAAAAGTCACTCCGATCAACGTCGCAGCTCCCGCAGCCGAAGCGCCGCTGCGCAAGCTGCCGTACAATCTCGAAGCCGAAGCCGCGTTTCTGGGCGCGGTGCTGATCGATAACCGGGTGATCGAGGAATTGCAGGTGCCGGTGCGGCCCGAGCACTTCTTCGAACCGCTCCACCAGCGCATCTATGAACGCGTGCTGGTGCTGATCGAGCGTAACGCCACCGCCTCGCCGGTCACGCTGCGCCCCTATTTCGAGGCTGACGATGCCCTGCGCGAACTGGGCGGCACATCCTATCTCGCCCAGCTCACCGCGAGCGGCGCGGGGCTGCTGGTGCCGCGCGAACTGGCGCAACAGATCTATGATCTGGCGCTGCTGCGCGAGTTGGTGAGCGTCGGGCGCGGGTTGGTCGAAGGCGCGCTCGATACCTCGGAAGACACCTCGCCGATGGACCGCATCGCGCAGGCCGAGGCCGATCTGTTCCGCGTTGCCGAGGGCGCGGCGACGGGGCGTGAGGCCGCCACCTTCCGCGATGCCGCACTGACAGCGATCAAGATGGCCGAAGTCGCGATGAATTCGGGCGGCGGGCTTTCGGGCAAGACCAGCGGGCTCTCGTCGATCGACCAGAAGACCTCGGGCCTGCACAATTCCGACCTTATCATCCTTGCCGGCCGTCCGGGCATGGGCAAGACCTCGCTGGCCACCAATATCGCCTTCAATTGCGCCGAGGCGCATCTGATGTGGCAGAGCGAAGGCGGCGATCACAACCACGGCGCGCCGGTCGCCTTCTTCAGCCTCGAAATGAGCGCCGACCAGCTTGCCACCCGTATTCTGGCCGAACAGGCGGAGGTTTCTTCCGAAGCGCTGCGCAGCGGGAAACTTTCGCGCGAGGATTTCCAGAAGCTCGCCTTTGCCAGCCAGCGTCTCGCTGAACTGCCGCTCTATATCGACGATACGCCCGCGCTCACCATCGCCGCGCTGCGCACTCGCGCGCGGCGGATGAAGCGGCGGCATGACATCGGCCTGATCGTGGTCGACTATCTCCAGCTGCTGCAAGGTTCGGGCCGCGCCAACGACAACCGCGTCAACGAAATCTCGGAAATCAGCCGAGGGTTGAAGACGCTGGCCAAGGAATTGCAGGTGCCGGTGATCGCGCTCTCGCAGCTCTCCCGCGCCGTGGAAAGCCGCGAGGACAAGCGCCCGCAACTCTCCGACCTGCGCGAATCCGGCTCGATCGAGCAGGACGCCGACATGGTGTGGTTCATCTTCCGCTCGGATTATTACCATATGCTGGGCAAGCCCGACACGCCCGACGGCAGCTCCTCGCCCGATGCGCAGGAGAAATACCGCGCGTGGGAGGAAAAATACGAGGAGATGGTTGGCAAGGCGACGCTGATCGTCGCCAAGCAGCGCCACGGCTCAACCGGCAACGTGCCGCTCCACTTCCAGAGCGACATCACCAAGTTCACCTCGCCCAATTACAAGGACTATTCGGACTACGGGTTCGAGTAGGCGCTGCGAAGCGGGGAGGCGGGAGCTACCCCTGCCCGGGCTGGCGATAACCCGCCGCCTCGGCATCGGCGCGGCTGCAGAATATCTTTTCGGCCGTGGATTCGCTGTAGAGCGGGCTCACCGGCGTGCGATACACCAGCGCACCACGGGCATCGCGCGTTCCCTTGATCTCGCATTGCGACGCGCAGCCAATGATCGCGCAGCGGGTCTGCGACACCCGCGGGCGCCCGTGCGCCGGGGCAGCCGTTCCGGGCACGGCTCCGGCCAGATCGAGGCTGGCCTGCTGCGTGCCGGCCACCGCGTCGCCGGGCTGTTCGGCAAGGCCGGCGTTCTGATCGGATAGAACACCGGACGGGGAATCGATCATGGCCGCCGGAGCGGCGGTGTTCGGCATCACCGCAATCAGGACGAGCGCGACGAGATTGATCATGCTCTTACGAATCGCACGAAGTCGTGAAGCTTCGCTCGACAAGCGCGGTTAACGTGAGCCTTCCGCGACACGCACGGCGCGCTGTCCCGCGCAAATGCGGTTGGCGGTCATGGCGTGCGACTGATAGGTGATTGCCCCTGAAATCGCAGGATAATGGCGGTCAAAGCCGTTTTTTGACCGGCGCGAGGGGACATTGAATGGCCGATATCAACGGTACGCCGGGCAACGACATCATCAACGGCACGACGCAGGATGACCGCATCGACGCGGGCGCCGGCGATGACACCGTCAACGGCCTCGGCGGCAACGACTTCATCGATGGCGGCTCCGGCAATGACACGATCAGCGGCGGCGACGGGGACGACCGGCTGTTCTCCTTTTCCGGCACCGATACGCTGATCGGCGGCATCGGCAATGACGAGATCATCGTCCAGAATTCCAATTTCGGCGGCGAGACCAATTCCAGCGTCGATGCTGGCGAAGGCAATGATACCGTCAGCTATGCCGCCACGGGCGTGAACGGCGCCGTCAATCTGGGCGCGGGCAACGACACGCTCAACCTCGCGCTCGAGGGCAACGGCAACCGCATGACGCTCGGTAGCGGCGCGGATGTGGTGTTGCTCACCACGCTCTCCTTCAACGGCTCGGGCGAAACCATCGTCACCGATTTCGCCACCGGCAATACCGGCGACCGGATCGATTTTTCCCGCATCATGCAGTTCAACCTGTTCAACTATGACCGGGTGAGCAATCCCTTCGGCACCGGGCATTTCCGGCTGGTGGCTGACGGGGCCGATACGCTGCTGACGCTCCACCCCAATCCCGATTTCGGCCCGACCCACACGATCCGCTTCCTCAATGTCGCGCCCTCGGCCTTCACCGCCTTCAACTTCACGGGGCTCAACCCCAACGGCGTGTCGACCAATGGCCCGCCGATCAATGGCACGCCGGGCAACGACACGCTCGACGGCACCAACCTCGGCGAGACGATCTCGGGGTTTGTCGGCGATGACACGATCAATGCCGGCGGCGGCGATGATACGCTGATCGGCGGGGCGGGCGCAGATGTGCTGAACGGCGGGGACGGGGATGACCGGTTCGTCTTCGATCTGACCTTCGGGCCGGACGAGAACCCGCTGCTCGACACCATCAATGGCGGCAACGGCACCGATACCGTGCGTGTCATCGGATCGAATCAAGGCTTTGAAGTCACCACCTATGATCTGGGCGCGCCGTTCTTCACCTCGATCGAGGGGCTGGAACTCTCGGGCAATCTCGGCCTGATCGGCACCGTGGCGCAGGTCAATGCCTTCTCCACGATCGTGACGCCGAACCTGCGCATCACCGACAATGCGATGCTCGATTCCACCGGGCGGTTCGAGGTGACGCAACTGTCGCTGCCCAATGGCGGCGCGCGGGCGAACCTTTCGGGCGACAACGTGTTCGTGCTCAACATCGTCAGCGGCGACGGGGACGACAACATCATTGGCCCGGACGGCGCGATTGCCAATCCCAGCCCCAACCAGACCGATATCGAAGTCGGAATCGACGTGCGCTTCGGCAATGACACCGTGGTGGCCGGCAACATCCGCACCCGGATCATCTCGCAGGGCGGAAACAACCACTTCACCGGCAGCGCCTTTGCCGACAGCTTCCTGCTGTTCGGCGACGGCGACAACACCCTGATCGGCGGCGGCGGGAACGACACCATCTCGGTGTTCGGCAATGGCCGGCTGAACATTTCCGGCGGCGCGGGCGACGACACGATCTCGGTCGCCTCGATCGGCACCGACGACACGATCAGCGGCGGCGACGGGTTCGACCGGCTGATCTTCGACACCGGCAATGACTTCGACAATTTCGATCTTACCGGCGTTGCGATCTCGGGCGATTTCGAGGCGATTGCCAGCAACGGTCAGGGCAATGTCATCATGCGGGTGGCGCAGTTGCAGGCGATCCAGCAGCTGGAACTGCGGTTCCTGACGCTGGCCGACGGCGGTTCGCTGACGCTGACCGCGGCCCCGATCCAGATCCGGCTCAGCACGCAGGGCAACCAGCTCGACATGAGCGCGGTGACCACCAGCGTTCAGGTGTTCGGCAATCGCGGCAATGATACGATCATCGGCGGATCGAACTTCGATTCTCTGACCGGCGGGGACGGCGACGATTCGCTGTTCGGCAATGGCGGCACAGACAGCCTGCTGGCGGGCAACGGGGTCGATTTCCTCGTCGGTGGCACAGGCGATGACACGCTCGACGGCGGCAGCAATGTCGATACCGCGCGCGTCAGCGGCACGCGCTCGCAATACACCGTCACCCAGCGCGATGTCGGCGAGTTTCTGGTGACCGGCCCGGATGGCACGGACGTGCTGCGCGGGGTCGAGTTCCTGCAGTTCGACGACCAGACCCTGCGCCTGCGCCCCGGCACCGGGGTGAGCGTCAATTTCGAAACCGCCGACCGCAGCGTCTACCAGAGCGCGATGAACGAGATCCGTGACTTCGACGGCAATCTGCTCGGCGGCAACGGGTTCTGGCTGCGGATCGGATCGGCGGATGTGAACGGTGATGGCGATATCGACCAGATCCTCGTCAACGTCGCGATCGGCCGCTTCGCCACCGTCGGCACCGCGCCTGACGGCCTCGTCTACTTCTCCGACTTCAGCTGGGCGGGCGAGACGCGCGTGGCCGGCATCTACATCGATCCGCTGGTGCAGGCCGGCCTCGTCCCGCGGTTTGGTCCCAATGACAGCCAGCGCCGGTTCCAGAACGATCTCCAGATCGAGAACATCAACCGCGTGCTGGGCGCGGACGATTACGACAATGACGGGCTGCAGGAGGTCTATTTCGCGCTCACCGATGGCACCGCCTATCTGCGCGCGATCATGAAGTTCGACGGCAATATCCGCTACGCCAACTACCAGAGCCAGCAGGAAGTGATCGACTATCTCACCGCCAACGGCTTCGGGCCGGAGACCTATGCGGGGTGGTGCACGGCTCCCACCAGCGCGGCGTTGACCATGCAGGACAGCATCGACGATGCCGAGGCCAAAGCGCTCGGCCGCGCCGTCCTGCGCGGCGAGGAGGCGGCCATGACGGGCAGCATCGATCCCGCCACCCTCGCCTTCACCGCCCCCGCGCTCGACGATCACCTCAGGGCCGAGTTCTACGGGTAGGGGCCCCTAACCCGCTCCCAGCTTGCTCACCCTGTAATCGGCAAGGCTCATCCAGTAGGCCATCCGCCAGCGCATCCGGT
>JAMNXO010000027.1 GCA_023653115.1 Erythrobacter sp. | reverse complement strand
GCCGGCTTCTATGACGCCTATTACACGCAGGCGCAGAAGGTCCGCGCACTGGTCGCCCGCGATTTCGAGCGCGCGTTCCAGCAATGCGACGTGATCCTCGCGCCGACGACGCCGACGGCATCGTTCCCGCTGGGTTCGATGAACGAAGATCCGCTGACGATGTATCTCAACGACGTCTTCGCGGTGCCCGCGTCGCTGGCTGGTCTGCCCGCGATGAGCGTGCCTGCGACGATCAACGCCGATGGGTTGCCGCTTGGTCTGCAACTCGTAGGCCGCCCGTTCGACGAACAGGGCGTGCTCAACGCAGGCCTCGCGATCCAGCAACGCGCAGGCTTCACGGCGAAACCGGAGAAGTGGTGGTAAGGTGGGCTTCACCGCGCTCTTCGTGATGATCTTCCTCATCGCCTTCGCGCTGATTGGCGGGCTGGTGATGTTTCTTTCACGCACCATCGAACATGGCGAAGCGCGCTTTGATGCCAGCGGCAAAATGATGTCGGATCCCGCGCCCGGCCCGGCCGAACCGGCCCGTCCTGCAACGCGGATCGACGAGACAGACAAGACAGGTAACCAGCAATGAGCAACTACCGCATCCAGGGCGCCACCGGCGAATGGGAGGTCGTGATCGGCCTCGAAGTCCACGCGCAGGTCACCTCGCAGTCCAAGCTGTTCTCGGGCGCGGCGACCGCGTTTGGCGCGGAGCCGAACTCGCAGGTCAGCCTTGTCGATGCCGCGATGCCGGGGATGCTGCCCGTGCCCAATGCCGAGTGCATCCGTCAGGCGGTGCGCACCGGGATGGCGATTGACGCGCAGATCAACGCCTGGAGCCGGTTCGATCGCAAGAATTATTTCTATGCCGATCTTCCGCAGGGCTACCAGATCAGCCAGCTTTATCATCCGATTGTCGGCGAAGGTTCACTGCTGATCGAAGCGGACGAGAAGGCCGGGATTCCCGAAGACAAGATCATCGGGATCGAGCGCATTCACGTGGAGCAGGACGCGGGCAAGCTGATGCACGATCAGCACCCGACCATGTCCTATGTCGATCTCAACCGCTCGGGCGTGGCGTTGATGGAAATCGTCAGCCGCCCCGATATGCGTTCGCCTGCCGAAGCAGGGGCTTATGTGCGCAAGCTGCGCGCGATCCTGCGCTATGTCGGCTCGTGCGATGGCAACATGGAAGAAGGCTCGATGCGCGCCGACGTGAACGTCTCCGTGCGCCGTCCGGGCGACGAATTCGGCACCCGCACCGAGACCAAGAATGTGAACTCCGTGCGCTTTGTCATGCAGGCAATCGAGCATGAGGCGATGCGGCAGGTCGATGTGCTCGAGGCCGGCGGCACAATCGTGCAGGAAACCCGCCTGTTCGATCCCGGCACCGGCACCACGCGCACGATGCGCAGCAAGGAAGACGCGCACGATTATCGCTACTTCCCCGATCCCGATCTTTTGCCGCTGGTGCTGGAGGAGGACTTCCTCGCGGAATGTCGCGCTTCGCTGCCCGAACTGCCCGACGCCAAGCGCAAGCGTTACGTCGAGGTGCTTGGCCTCACCCCCTATAACGCCCGCGAACTGACCGCCGAGGTCGAAACCTTCGCGCGGTTCGAAACGCTGCTGGCCGAAACCGCTACCGTGATCGGCAAGGATGAAGCCGCCGTCGCCACGCAGGTCGCCAACTGGTCGCTCTCGGTCGCGCCCGGCGTGGTCAAGGCGCTGGGCGATGACGCCGACCTCGCCAACGCCACCGCAGCCGCGCAGGCAAGCATCCTCGCCATGGCCGACAAGGGCGAGATCAGCGGCGGCCAGGCCAAGGAAATCTTCGAAATCGTCCTCAAGACCGGCCGCGATCCGGCTGAAATTGCAGACGCCGAGGGGCTCAAGCAGGTCAGCGACACCGGCGCGATCGAAGCCGCGGTCGACGCGATCATCGCTGCCAACGCCGACAAGGTGGAGCAGTATCGCGGCGGCAAGGAAGCGCTGTTCGGCTTCTTCGTCGGCCAGACGATGAAGGCGATGCAGGGCAAAGCCAATCCGGCGGTGGTGAACCAGTTGCTCAAGGACAAGCTGGGCTAGGCCGCGGAGCCAAGGCCTTGCGGCCCCGCACGCTCTATTTTCACGGGTTGCCGGGATCGGCGGCGGAGCTTGGCAGCTTCGGTCCGGCGGTGGCGGCCAATGTCCGGCATTTCCACGTCGCCGCGCGGACTGACACTTTGACGCTTGGCGATCCGGACGGCTATTTCGGCAGGCTGGCTGGGCAGATCGTCAGCCAGTGTCCGGACGAGCCGCTGCATCTGGTCGGCTTTTCGCTGGGCGCGGCTGCTGCGCTGCGGGTGGCCCCCTTGCTGGGCGAGCGGGTCAGCCAGATCGACCTTGTCTCGCCGGCGGGGCCGCTTGGCCTCGGCGACTTTCTGGCCGGAATGGCGGGCGCACCGGTGTTCCGTGCCGCGCTGGCCGGGCGTGTCCCGTTTGCGCTTCTCACCTTCCTGCAGGCGCAGGTCGCCCGCCTTACTCCCGCGCAAATGGCCTCGGAGCTGATGGCGCGCGCGCAAGGCGCTGATCGTGCTTTGGCAGTCGACCCGCATTTCATCGCCCAGCTGGCCGCCTCACTGCGGCATAGCCTGCTGGCCCAGCGCGCAGCCTATCGGCAGGAAATCGCGCTCTATGTGACCGATTGGTCCGTCGAGCTCGCCAAGGTGCATCAGCCGGTTGCGATCTGGCAGGGCAGCGAGGATGACTGGACCCCGCCCGCCATGGCGCAGGCGCTGGCCGCGCGCCTGCCGTCACAGCCCGCAGTGGAAATGCTGCCGGGCCTGTCGCATTTCTCGACCCTTGGCCACTATCTTGCACAAGGATCAGCGCAGGCATGACCGCGATCATCCTCATCCAGCCCGAAATCCCCGGCAACACCGGCGCGGTGGGGCGCACCTGTGTGGCGCTGGATATGGAGCTGATCCTGATCCACCCGCTGGGCTTCGACATTTCGGACAAGCGGGTGAAGCGTTCGGGCCTCGATTACTGGCCGCACGTCCACCTCACCGAATATGCCAGCTGGGATGCGTTTCTGGAGGCGCGCCAGCCCCGCCGCGACCAGCTGTTCCTGTTCGAGGAATTCGGCAGCCGCAGCTTTTACGAGCCCGACTATCCCGATGATGCGATGCTGGTTTTCGGTCAGGAAACCAAAGGCATACCGCGCAGCATTATTGAAAGTTACGAAGACCGGCTGTTCAACCTGCCGATGCGGTCCGATGTGATCCGCTCGCTCAATCTGGCGAACACCGTGTCGGCCGCCGCCTATCAGGCGCTCAGAGGAAAGCTCTAGGCCCGTCGCCGCCCGACCAGCAGCCCCTTGGTGCCCGCGCCTTCGTAGTGGAAGTCGAAATTGGGCCAGTTGGTCTTCCACCGCCGCGCCACGTAACGCTCGCCCGGGCGGGCGGCATCGTCCAGCAGCACCGTGCCGCCCGGCGCGATCAGCGGGAACAGGCGTTCGGCCATGCCGCGCGCAAAGGGGTGCACGGCCCAGGGCGGCCCATCGATCACGAGCAGGTCAATCGAGCCCGGAACCGCGGTCAGATGATACCATAGCCCCGGCCAGCGCACATCGCGCTGCCCCAGCGGCGCGTGGTGAAACGCCGCATCGAGGCTGTGCTCGGCCAGCCAGCCCTGCATCGCTTCGACGAAGGGCGCGTGCTGATCGTAGGAATGCAGGTGGCCCCCGCCGTGCTGCGACAGCGCCTTGGCGATCACCAGCGAGGTTGCGCCTGAGCCCAGCTCGACCACGGTGGCCGGACGGGCCTCGGCAATGGTGTCGACAATCCGGTGGAGCAGAAAGGTATCGGCCTTCCAGCTGCCGAGATGCGGCAGGGCATCCTCGGCCAGCCCCACCCGATCGAGCAGCGCCTGCTTTTGCGCCTGCGTGCCGCCATACAGACTGCGCAGCAGCCACGGCCACTGGATCGCACCAAAGGCGATCTGGAACAGCCGTTCGCCGCGCGTGCAGCGCGCCGCATTGCCGGCTTCGCTGGGTTTGGCCAGCAGCCCGGTCAACAATTTGCTCGTCATGTAGGAAAAGGGGTCCCGAAAAGAGGGATGGGGGAGTGGCGGGGCCATGGACGGCTTGGTCGTGCTAGGCAATTGCATATGTCGCACCCCTGAACAGGACGGCCCGCTTGCGGACAGATTATTGCGGGGGCTTGCACCGGCAGGGCCAATCTGCGACGCGTCGGGCCTGAGAGGAATGAAGGGGGTTTTCATCATGTTGACTATACGTGTCGCGGCGCTTTCGCTGCTGGCGCTGATGCCGGCAGCGCTGCAGGCGCAGGCGATCAAGACCGAGCCGGAGATGAAGATCTTCACCGCCGCCGAAGTCGAGGCGGTGGCCATGCCCAGCCTCGCCTACACCCCCGATCCGCTGATCGCGGCGGACTTCGACAAGTATTTCTTCTTCCACCGCGCCGACACCGATTTCAGCCAGGCCTATGCCGACATTACCGAATGCGATTCGCTGGCGAGCGGGATCAATTTCTACATGGGTGCGGATGGTGCGGCGATTGGCTCGGCGATGGCCCAGTATGGCCTCGCGGGCGGGATTGGCGGCGCGATTGGCGGGCTGATGGCCGATGCCATTTTCGGCAGCGCCGAACGCCGCCGGATCAAGCGCATCAATGTTCGCAACTGTATGTTCTACAAGGGCTATGATCGCTATGGCCTGGAAAAGGATCTGTGGCAGGCGTTCCATTTCGAGGAAGGGCTGAGCCGCGAGAACGCCAAGGATCGCGAGGCCGCGCTGCTCAAGCAGGCGCGTGTCGCATCCGGCCCCAAACCCCAATTCGAGGTGCTGGCACCATGAAGCGTATTCTTACCCAGATCGCGGGCGCGCTGGCGCTCGCTGCCACGCCCGCCGCCGCGCAGAAGGTGAAGCCTGATCTGGCCGAATCCAAGGCCATCGAGCTCAAGAACCTGACCTCGGGCAAGGCCAAGATCGATCCGGCCAAGGCCTATATCTTCGTCCGCAGCCCGCAGAACCGCGCCAACGGCATCTTCCTCAAGACCCCGGGGCCCGAGGAAATCGCCAATTACGAAACCAAGTGGCGCGAGGAATTTGCCGAGGCGCAGGCCGATTATCCCAAGGCCCTGAAGCGCTACGAAGCCGCTGCCAAGACTGGTCGTCCGCCCAAGGAGAAGCCGGTCGAGCCGACCGAGCAGAGCTTCGCGATCGATCCGATCGAGTTCCGGATGATTGTCGGCTACGGCCCGCAGTTCATCTTCGACAAGACCGAGGGCGAGAACAAGAGCTTCAGCTACCTGATCGAGGTGGAGCCGGGCGAATACACCTATTTCGGCCCGATCCTCTATCTGCCCGGCACACAGGTGTTCGGCCAGTGCTTCTGCATGGGATCGGTGAAGTTCGAGGCCAAGGCGGGGCAGATCACCTCGCTGGGCGATTTCCTCAGCCTGGGCTGGGCCGATCGCAAGGCGCTGGAGCAATCGACCTTCGAGCGCGAATTGCTGCCCGATCGTCCCGCCAAGCCGACCGATTGGAGCGTGCCGGCTTCGCTGGCGCAATATCCCAACGCCAAGGCCGAGCTGCGCGCCGCGGGCAAGCGCAACAACTTCCTGCGCGCGCTGGTGGGGCGGATCCCGCCGGTGCCGGGCGTGCTGGCCTATAACCGCGATGTGCCGGTCGATCTGATCGGGCTGGCCGAGGCGCAGGCCAAGGCTGCAGCGGAGGCGGAAGCAGCGGCCAAGGCGCAGGCCGAGGCGGAGGCTGCTGCGGCAGCCGCCGCCGCACCGCCGCCTGCGCCTATTCCAGCCCCAGCGCAGTAAGGTTCATCGTCGCCGCGTTGTAGCTTGCCTCGGCCAACCGGCCGGCGAGCGCAGCGCGGATCGCGCGAACCTGAGCGTCAGCCGCGCTTTCCTCGCGCAGGTTGACGAGGAAGAAATCGCCCGCGCCCAGCCGGAAGCGCGTGCGCTCCGCCTGCACCATCTGGCCCGCCTGCCGCACCTCGGCCTCGGCCAGCGCTGCCAGCCGCACGGCGGCCGACAGATTGGCGAGGATATTGTCGACATCGGTGGTGATCTGATCGGCGATCCGGCGCTGGCGCAGTTCGGTCTCGCGCAGTTCAGCCTCGGCGCGTTGCAGCCGCCCGCGCGCCTCGCGCCGTTGCAGCGGCACCGAGAAGGTCAGGCCGACCACGGTATCGGTGGAATCAAACCCTGGCCCGCCTGCGCCGACCGGGCCGAAATCGCGCGACAGCTCGACGCTGGCATCCAGCTTGGGCTGGAGATCGTTGCGCCGCAGGGCAATCCGGTTGGTCGCGCGTTCGAGCGCCAGCTTGAAGGTTTGCAGTTCGGGCCGGGTCTGGATCACATCGCTCACCGGAACCGCCAGCAGTGTTTCGACCGGCGGGATCGCCCTTAGGGCCTGCGCCGGCGGCAATTGCTCGCGGGTGGGGATGATCAGCCGTCCGCTGGAATCGCGCAGGTAGAAGCCGAGCGAATTGGCCGCGGTCTGCAGATCGCGCTTGGCCTGTTCGAGCATCGTGCGGCGGCGCAGCAGGTTCTGCTCGTTCTCGGTCAAGGCGATGCGCGGGCGCGCGCCTTCGTTCACCTCGCGCGCCAGCCCGACCTGCCGCGCCTCGGCGATTTCGAGCAGTTCTTCGAACACCCGGATCTCCTCGCCCGCGGCGACCCAGCGATAATAGGCCCGCAGTGCCTCGTGCTGGACGTTCAATTGCACCAGCATCACATCGAGCCGCGCCTGACTGGCGGCCAGCCGGGTGTCCTCGATCGCAAAGCGGCGCTGATCAATGTCGCGATTGCGCAGCAGCGAGAACAGCGCGCCGATCTTCACTTCGCCAAACTGGTTGGTGTTGAACACGTTCTCGTAGGTCGGGAAATTGCCGTCCGAGAGCTTGTAGCTGGCGAATACCTCGGCGCCGTAAGGGCGCAGCGGCTGCACCGCTTCGGCCTTGGCAAAGCCGCCCGAATAGAACCCGGTCAGGCGGTCATAGGCCTCGCCCTTGAGCATCAGATCGAAGGCGCCATCGGCCGAGACCTGATCGGAACGCGCGGCGGCCTCGCGCTCGAAGGCTTCGAGGATCGCGGGGAAGGTGAGCGCGGAGGAGCGCAGCACTTCATCGGGCAG
>JAMNXO010000026.1 GCA_023653115.1 Erythrobacter sp. | reverse complement strand
GGTGGCAACTTCCTGGCGCGCCTCAACATGAACCTGCGCGAGACCAAGGGCTGGTCCTACGGCGTGCGCGGCGGCCCGCAGACCTATGAGAATGCGGTGGTCTACACCATCAGCGGCGGTGTGCAGGCAGATCGCACCGGGGATTCGCTCGCCGAGATGATCAAGGAAACCCGCGAGTTCCTGACCGTGAAGGGCGTGACCCAGGAAGAACTGACCCGCAACGTCGCTGCCGAAATCGGCGAACTGCCGGGCAGCTTCGAAACCTCGCCTTCGGTGCTTGGCGCGATGCAGACCAACGCGCTCTATGGCCGCCCCGACAACTACTACGAGACGCTGGTCGAGCGTTATGCGGGCCAGACCCGCGAATCGCTGGATGCCGCTGCGCGCTCAGCGCTGGATGTCGGGGATTTCGTATGGGTCGTGGTTGGCGATGCAACGCAGGTCGGACCCCAGCTTGAATCGCTCGGCCTGCCGGTCGAAGTGCGCGATATGGCGGGGGAGTAAAGAGGCCGTAACGTCAGCGTGCTTCAACTCAAATCCGGTTGAAGCGCGCTGACATAAGTGTAAATAGCGCCACCAGAAGTGCCGGGTCGTCCAAGGTCCGCACCCTTGCCAAGGAGATGGAATATGTCTGTTGCAGGAACCTACAAGACCACCGTCAAGAGCCCGATGGGCGACCAGAGCGGCACCCTGACTGTCGTTCCCGATGGTGACACCTTCAGCGGCTCGCTGATCGGTAGCCTTGGTTCGATGGACATCGCCGGCGGCACTGTCAGCGGCAACACCATCTCGTGGAAGATGAACATGGTCGTTCCCATGCCGATGACGCTCGATTGCGAAGCGACCATCGACGGCGACACGCTGACCGGCACCGTCAACGCCGGTGCCTTCGGCGCCATGCCGCTGTCGGGCACCCGCGAAGGCTGATTGGCCGTCCATAACGGACAAGCAAAAGGCCGCCGGAGTTCGCGCTCCGGCGGCCTTTTTGCGCCCGCCATAATCGCAATTGCCAGCCAGCCCCCATGCGGGTTACCTTGCCCAGCACGGGACAAGGGAGGACCAACATGAAGTTCAACACCATTCTCGCCGGGGCTGCCATGCTGGCGCTGGCCGCCTGCAGCGGCAACACCGCCAAGGGCAATGAAGCAGCCGCCGCCGCCGAAAAGGCCGCCGCCAATCCGCCTGCTCCGGCCGCAACCGCCACGCCTGCCGCCTTCCCCGAAAGCCTCGCTGCCTTTGGTGACGGGTTCCCCAAGGCCGGCGATCCCTGCCGCCGACTGGGCGAGAGCGAAGCGACGGTGAACTTCCTCGATGACAGCGCGATCCTCGCCGGTTGCCCCGATACCGCCTCGGCCGAAGCGCTAGGCGGCAAGGTGCTCGAAACCATCGAAGGCATCACGCTGGTCAGTGTGCCGCAGGGCGACACCATGGCCCCGCCCGCTGCCGAAGCGGCCCCGGCTGCGGAGTAACCGATGCTGGCCAAAGCCCTGATAGCAGGCGGCGCGCTGATGCTGCTCGCCGCCTGTGTTTCCGCGCCCGATCCGCACCCGCTGGAGGGCAGCGAATGGCAGCTGGCCGAGATCCACACTTCGGGCAGCAGCACCACGCTCACCCCGCCCTTGCAGGCCCGCCACACGCTGGCCTTCGGGCCGGAGGGCGCGCTTGCCTTGCAGCTCGATTGCAATCGCGGCCGCGCCAGCTGGTCGGCCGGCAAGCCGCGTAACGGCGCTGGCATGCTCACCATTGGCCCGGTTGCCAGCACCAAGATGCTGTGCCCCGAGCCGAGCTTCGGCAACCAGCTTGCCGGGTTGTCCGAGGCCAAGACCTATGCTCTGACGATGGACCGGCGCGAGCTGGTGATCGAGACCGGCAGCCTGCGCTTCACCTTCGCCGCGCGGCCATAGGCCTCAGCGGTTCTGCCGCCCTTCGATCAACCGTTCGACCAGCGAGGGATCGGCCAGCGTCGAAGTGTCGCCCAGCGCGCTGAACTCGTTCTCGGCGATCTTGCGCAGGATGCGGCGCATGATCTTGCCCGAGCGGGTTTTGGGCAACCCGTCGGTGAAGTGGATGATATCGGGCGTGGCGACCGGCCCGATTTCCTTGCGCACCTGCGCCTTCAACTCCGCCAGCAGCGCGTCGGAGCCGTCCTCGCCCACGTTCAATGTGACGTAGCAGTAGATGCCCTGCCCCTTGATGTCGTGCGGGTAGCCGACCACCGCGGCCTCGGCGACCTTGGCGTGGAGCACCAGCGCGCTTTCCACTTCGGCGGTGCCCATGCGGTGGCCCGAGACGTTGATCACGTCATCGACCCGGCCGGTAATCCAGTAATAGCCGTCTTCGTCGCGCTTGCACCCGTCACCGGTGAAATACTTGCCGACGTAGGTGCTGAAGTAGGTCTGCACGAAACGATCGTGATCGCCATAGACAGTGCGCGCCTGCCCGGGCCAGCTGTGGGTGATGCACAGATTGCCCTCGGCTGCGCCTTCCAGCGCATGGCCTTCATTATCGACCAGTTCGGGACGCACGCCGAAGAACGGCAGGCCCGCACTCCCCGGCTTCATGTCGTGCGCGCCGGGCAGCGTGGTGATCATGCAGCCGCCGGTTTCGGTCTGCCACCAGGTGTCGATCACCGGGCAGCGGCCCTCGCCCACGACGTCGAAATACCAGCGCCAGGCCTCGGGATTGATCGGCTCGCCGACGCTTCCCAGCAACCGCAACGTCGCGCGGCTGCGGCTGGTGACGTGATGGTCGCCCTCGCGCATCAGGGCGCGGATGGCGGTGGGGGCGGTGTAGATGATGTTGACCTGATGCTTGTCGACCACGTCCCAAAACCGGCCGTGATCGGGGTAATTGGGCACACCTTCGAACACCACCGCGGTCGCCGCATTCATCAGCGGGCCGTAGACGACATAGCTGTGGCCTGTGACCCAGCCGATATCGGCGGTGCACCAGAACACCTCGCCCGGCTGGTAATCGAAGATGTAGTGGAAGGTCGTCGCGGTCCACACCCCGTAACCGCCGGTGGTGTGGAGCACGCCCTTGGGCTTGCCGGTGGAGCCGCTGGTGTAGAGGATAAACAGCGGGTCTTCCGCGCCCATCACCTCGCAGCGGCAATCCGCATCGCTGGCGAGGGCTTCGAGCCAGTGATCGCGCCCATCAACCATGGCGATATCGCCGCCGGTGTGGCGGATCACCAGCACGCCGGACACATCGCAGCCGGGGTGGGCGAGCGCCGCATCGACATTGGCTTTCAGCGGCACGCGCTTGCCGCCGCGCAGGCCTTCGTCCGCGGTGATGACAAAGCGGCTGCCGCAATCCTCGATCCGGCCGGCCAGCGCCTCAGGCGAGAAGCCGCCGAACACCACCGAATGCACCGCGCCCAGCCGCGCGCAGGCGAGCATGGCGACCACGCCTTCCAGGATCATCGGCAGGTAGAGCGTCACGCGGTCGCCCTTGCCAACGCCCAACTCTTTGAGCGCATTGGCCATGCGAACGACGTCGCGGTGGAGTTCGCCGTAAGTGAGGCTGCGGCCGGGTGAGGCCGGGTCGTCGGGCTCGAAAATCAGCGCCACCTTGTCGGCGTGATGGGGCAGATGCCGGTCGACCGCGTTGTGGCACAGGTTGAGGCGGCCATCCTCGAACCACTTGATTGCCACCGGATCATAGGCCCAGTCCCCGCCGATGGTGGGCGCGGTGAACCAGTCGAGGCGCTGCGCCTGATCGAGCCAGAAGGCATCGGGCGTTTCCACCGAGGCGCGATACATCGCGGCATATTGCTCGGGCGTGCAGTGCGTGGGGGCGGCGGGCTGTGGCCGGTTTACGGCGTGGATCATGGCGATTCTCCCTTGGTCTGACCCCGTTTTGCGGCACGCTACCAGCGCCGCCGCGCGAGACAATGGCCTTAAATCGCTACCGTCACGAGAGCGAACCAAAACGGTTATGTTTCACGTGAAACATTTCCGTATTGGCAATGACCCTGCCTCTTTTGCCCCGAATGACCCCTGCATGACCTCGACATGAGCCGCGCATGACCCCGCCCGCCCCTGCGCCAAGCAAAAGCCCCGCCAGCCACCAACGGCCAGCGGGGCTTTGCCTGTCTGGTCAGCCGGTCAGAAGCGGTAGGCGACCCCGGCGCTCAGCACCCAGGGATCCAGCTTGTGCTCGGTCTCGATCGCCAGCGTGTTGCCGACATACCAGCGCGCGGTGGTGTCGATGAAGTAGCGCTTGGCATCGAAGGTCAGGCCGAAGCCGTCATCGCCCAGCGGCACATCGAACCCGGCCTGCAACGCGAAGCCGAACTCGTCTGACAGATCGGTGTCGGTCACGCCCAGCGGCAGTGTGGCCGCGCCGGGCTTGTCACTCAGCCAGATGAAATAGGCGACCCCGCCGCCGACATAGGGCTGCACGCCGCCCAGTTTGGGGCCCAGATCGAAGTGATACTTCGCCGTCACCGTGGCCGGCAGCAGCAGCGCGTCGGACACCAGCTCGGCCCCTGCGGGCAGCCCGCCGGTGGTATCGACATCGTGCTGGGTGGTGCCGGCAATCGTCTCGATCGAGACATTGTCGGTCACGAACCATTCCACCGCCAGCGTCGGCATGAAGTTGTCGTTCGCCTTGGTCTGCAAGGTGGCGGGCAGAGCGGGCAGATTGACATTGATGTCGGTGATCTTGCCGTCGGGCAGCACCGCTGTGCCGAGCAGCTTGAACTGGATGTCGCCGGCCCGGTCGGTCTCGTCGCCGCCATCCTGCGCCATCGCGGGGGTCGCGGCCAGCGCCAGAGCAGCGCAGCCAAGCATCACAAAAGTCTTCATTCGTCCCATCCTTCGTAGGCAGCAGTGGCCACCCTCCGTGGCCCATGGTGCTTGCTGCCTGTGACGCCCCGATAGCCGCGCGCAGGCCTGCCGCTCATTGATCCGGATCAAAGACCTTTGCGCCTCCTGCGTTCATCACCGCACCATCATGGCGACACTGAGCACCTCTTTCGGGCATGACAGCATGGCGGCATTCCGCGATGCGCTGCCTGTCGGCACCGGCGCTGCGCCCACCGCAGACCGGCTCTGTGCGATCGGCGATTGCCTGCATCTGGCCAAGGGCGAACAGCTCGCCCCCGATGCCCGCGAGGACCGGCTGGTTTATGTCGCGGGCGGCTCGGCCAAGCTGGTCGCCCAGCCGGTATCGGATTCGCCCGCCTGCCAGGTGCTCGCCTTCCATTTCGCCGGGGACATGATTTCGGTGCTGCGCCAGAGCGGCAACGACGCCTGGGGCGATTTCCGCCTCGTGGCGCTGACCGATTGCGGTCTGGTCGTGTTCCCGGCGGAACGGTTCCTCGATCTGGCCCAGAACGATCCGGCGGTGCTGCGCTCGGTGCTCGCGCGCAGCTTGCAGGCACTGCATCGCAGCCGCACGCGGATGATGCAGATGGGCCACAAATCCGCCGGCGCGCGGATTGCCGATTTTCTTGTCTCCATGGCCGAGCGGCTGACGGGGTGCACCACCGGTGCCTGCGCTTTCGCTTTGCCCATGAGCCGCCGCGATATCGGCGACAGTCTCGGCCTCACGATCGAGACCGTCAGCCGCCAGCTGACCGAGCTGCGCGAGGCGGGTCTGGTGGAAACCGAGGGGCGATCCAACATCAGCCTCTCGGATGTTGCCGCGCTGGCACGGCTGGCGGGTCGGGCGGCCGGTAACGCAGGCAGCCCCGCGGGTAGTCAATCGGGCATGACACCCAAAAGCTGACACAATTTTGATCTAGATCAACAACGGGGCCACGGGGGCTTGCTAGGGCAAGCCGACGGAAGGGATAATTCATCATGGAATCAGTCGTAAGACGGCTGGGAGTCTGGGCGCTGGTCCTGCTCGCAGCCATTGCCGCTATCGCGCTCACACCGGACAGCGGGTTTGCCATTCACATGGGCATCGTCGGCCTGGTGGCGGTGATCCTGATTGTCGCCAACCTGCGCAGCTATGATCCCATGGCCCGCGCGCAGAGCATCTTCCGGATGCCGCCGGGGCCATCGCGCTATGATGATGATGTGATCCGCTGGGGCGTGATCGCGACCATGTTCTGGGGCATCGCGGGCCTGCTGGCGGGCGTGTTCATCGCCGCGCAGCTGGCTTTCCCGTGGTTCAACCTTGAACCCTACCTCAACTTTGGCCGGGTGCGCCCGCTGCACACATCGGCGGTGATCTTCGCCTTCGGGGGCAATGCCCTGATCGCGACGAGTTTCTACGTGGTGCAGCGCACCTGCCGCACCACGTTGGCCTTCCCCGGCATGGCCCGCTTCGTGTTCTGGGGCTACCAGCTGTTCATCGTGCTGGCGGCGACCGGCTATCTGCTCGGCATCACCCAGTCGAAGGAATATGCCGAGCCGGAATGGTATGTCGATCTGTGGCTCACCATCGTCTGGCTCGCCTATCTCGCGGTGTTCGTCGGCACGCTGCTGCGCCGCCATGAGCCGCATATCTATGTGGCCAACTGGTTCTACCTCGCCTTCATCATCACCGTGGCGATGCTGCACGTGGTCAACAACCTCGCGATCCCGGTCAGCTTCCTTGGCGCCAAGAGCTACAGCGCCTTTGCCGGGGTGCAGGATGCGCTGACGCAGTGGTGGTATGGCCACAACGCGGTGGGCTTCTTCCTCACCGCGGGCTTCCTGGCGATGATGTATTACTTCGTGCCAAAGCAGGCCGGGCGGCCGGTCTATTCCTACCGCCTGTCGATCATCCACTTCTGGTCGCTGATCTTCCTCTATATCTGGGCCGGCCCGCACCACTTGCACTACACGGCCCTGCCCGACTGGGCGCAGACGCTTGGCATGGTGTTCAGCGTGATGCTGTGGATGCCCAGCTGGGGCGGGATGATCAACGGGCTGATGACGCTCAACGGCGCATGGGACAAGGTCCGCACCGATCCGATCATCCGCATGATGGTGCTGGCGCTCGCCTTCTACGGGATGAGCACGTTTGAAGGCCCGATGCTGTCGATCAAGGCGGTGAACTCGCTGAGCCACTACACCGACTGGACCATCGGCCACGTCCATTCCGGCGCGCTGGGGTGGAACGGGATGATCACCTTCGCCTGCGTCTACTACCTTGTGCCGCGCCTGTGGCAGAAGCCGCGGCTTTACAGCCTGCGGATGATCAACTGGCACTTCTGGCTCGCCACGCTGGGGATCGTTTTCTACGCCTCCTCGATGTGGGTCGCCGGGATCACCCAGGGCCTGATGTGGCGGGAATACGGGGCTGACGGCTATCTGGTGAACAGCTTCGTCGACACCGTCGCCGCGCTCCACCCGATGTATATCCTGCGCATGGTGGGCGGGCTGATGTATCTGGCCGGCGCGCTGATCATGGTGTGGAACATCGCCATGACGATCGCCGGCAAGCAGCGCGACGAAGCCCCGATGGACGACACCGCGCACGACGAAGCCGCCGATCGTCCTATCCTCCCTGAACCGCAGGCCCAGCCCGCCGAATAGGCGCAGGCGCGAAGGAACGCGAAACATGAGCAACAACGCACCCCACAGCGACGTTTTCGAGAGCCACAAGAAGCTCGAGAAGAACGTCACCCTGCTGGCCGCCGGAACGCTGCTGGTGGTCGCCATCGGCGGGATCGTCGAGATCGCCCCGCTGTTCTGGATCGACAACACCATCGAGCAGGTGGAGGGGATGCGCCCTTACACCCCGCTCGAACAGGCGGG
>JAMNXO010000025.1 GCA_023653115.1 Erythrobacter sp. | reverse complement strand
GCAGAATCGGTGCCGAGGAAGAACTTGGGGCTCCCGCCCGTCGCGGCGGCGCGCAGCGCCAGCCTGTGGCTCTCGCGCTTGGCGACCGGCAGGCAGTAATTGTGCGGCTGGATCCCGCCCACCAGCATCGCGTTGCGATTGATGTGGAGGTGCTGCGGGGTGATCGTCGCGGCAACCTGCGGGCCGGACTCGTTGACGAAATCGACCGCGTCCGAAGTGGTGATGTGTTCGAACACCACCCGCAGCTTCGGGAAGTTCGCAACAATGCTACGCAAGTGCCGCTCGATAAACTCTTTTTCGCGGTCGAACACGTCGATGTTGTGATCGGTCACCTCACCGTGGATGCACAGCACGATACCCTCGGCCTCCATCCGCGCAAGCACCGGGTAGAGGTTCTCGATGTTCGACACGCCCGCGGCCGAATTGGTGGTGGCGTTGGCGGGATACATCTTGGCCGCGGTGAACACCCCTTCTGCCGCCCCGCGCGCGAGGTCATCCGCATCGGTGTTATCGGTGAGGTAGCAGGTCATCAGCGGCATGAAGCTGACGCCTTCAGGCACAGCAGCGAGGATCCGCTCGCGATAGGCCGCGCCGAGTGCCGTGGTGGTCACCGGCGGGGTGAGATTGGGCATCACGATCGCGCGGGCAAACTGGCGCGCGGTATAGGGCACCACCTCGCGCATGATGTCGCCATCGCGGAAATGCAGGTGCCAGTCATCGGGGCGGCGGATCGTGAGGCGGTCGGTCATGGCTTCCCCTTAGCGATGTCCGCTCCTATCTGTCACCTATGAGTGCAACCGTCCTTTCCGTCCGCGCGCTGATCCGCCTGTCCCCGCTTGACGAGGCCGAGGATGTGCGCGCCTTCCTGCAGGGCCTTGTCACCAATGACACGGCTGGTCCGCTGCCCTGCTATGCCGCGCTGCTATCGGCGCAGGGCAAGCACCTGTTCGATTTTCTGGTGTGGGCTGATGGTGCCGACCTGCTGCTGGATTGCGAGGCCGCTCATGCCGATGAGCTGGTCAAGCGCCTCTCGATGTATCGGCTGCGGCGCAAGATCGCCATTGCGCGCGACGACAGCCTTGGCGTCCACTGGAGCCCTGCCGCGCACGAGGGCGCCGTCCCCGATCCACGTCTGCCGGCGCTCGGCTATCGCTGGCTGGCCCCTGCCGATGGGGAAGCTGTGGATGCTGCATGGCTCGCGCATCGCCTGCAACTGGGCGTGCCGGAAGGCCGGACGGAACTGGGCGATATTCTGTGGCTGGAGACCAACGCGGTCGAACTGAACGGCGTGAGCTTCACCAAGGGCTGCTATGTCGGGCAGGAAAACACCGCGCGCATGAACTGGCGGCAGAAGGTCAATCGCCGGCTGGTTGTGGTGCCGATCGCGGCGTCAGACGAAGCGCGCCGCGTGATCGCGTATCCCCAGCTCGGTCTGGCGGTCGATCATCTGCGGGTGGAGAGCCTCGATCCGGCCGCCCTGCCCGCCTGGCAGCGCGCCGGGGTACTTGCGCCCGAAAGCTAGGCTTCGGCCTGCTGGTAATCGGCGAGGCTGGCTTCGAGCATATCGGCCGCCCGTTCGCGCGCGGTATCACGCGGCAGGCCGAGCGACTTGGCCAGCGCCCCGCCGATCAGCGCATCGCCCAGCGCCATCAGCACCAGCGTCATTGTATCGCGGTGGATGCGCCCGGCTTCCGGCCCGTGGCTGGCTTCATCGGGCGCGATCTCGTCAACCAGATCATGGATGGTCGAGATGATCGGATCGAGCGCGTCCTCGTTGCCGGTCAGCAGCATCCAGCTCGTCAGCGCGCCCGCGCCCTCACGGTCAAAGGCATCGAAGGCGAGATCGACCACTTCGCGCGCCGAGCCAAGCCCGGCGCGGCTGGCACGCACGGCCTCGATGATCGTCTCGCACACAGAACGGGCCAGATGCTCGGCCAGCGCCTTCTGCAGGCCCGAGGCCGAGCCGAAGTGGTGCAGCAGATTGGCATGGGTGCGCCCGATCCGCGCTGCCACCGCCTTGAGCGTGACGGCTTGCGGCCCGGTCTCGATCAGCAGCGCCCGCGCCGCTGCCAGCGCCGTGCTGCGCGATTCTTCCGGAGTAAGGCGCTTGCGAGTATTCATAGCTGACGGGGAGCTAGTCGCTTTTGCGGCTGCTAACAAGGCACCCGCGCGCGCCGCGCACGGCGCTGCGATCAGGCCGCGCGCTTTACCGGAAACGGAGCGGCGTCAGACTCCAGATCGAGCGCATATTCGACCGAATCAACCGGCCCGCCGCGCGCACAGCTGTGGCGCGCGGTGATCCGTCCGGTGGGCTGGAAGCCGATCTTGCGCAGCACCCGGCCCGAGGCGGGGTTATCGATGAAATGCCCCGCCTTCAGACGCTGGTGGCCCAGAGTGCGGGCAATCCGCAGCACAGCGCTAGCCGCCTCGGTGGCAAAGCCGCGGCCCCAGTGTTCGCGCGCGATCCAGTAGCCGATCTCGGGCTCGCCCTCATTCTCGCCCATCCCCGCGCTGCCGATCACACCGGTGCCGGGCAGCGTCACGAGGAAGTGCGGCAAGCGCAGGTTCTGGGGCATCTCAGCAAAGCTGCGAGCCGCGTCCTCACCATAGGGCCAGGGCGCGCGCGCGAGGTTGCGCGCAATCGCTTCGTCGCTGCCGATGCACGCGAAGATGGCTTCCCAATCTTCGGGGAACGTCGGCCTTAGAAACAATCTCTCAGTGCGGTGGAACACGAGTTCTCCCTTCCTCGCCCGCGCCAGCCCCTAGAGCCAACGCATGACAATTTCATGGCCGCGAAACTTTGTGATTCGCGCCGGTTTGCGAGGGAGAATGCAAAAAGGGAGACGGACCCCCTCGAACGAGGACGGTCCTGTCTCCCTCTGATGGCCAGTCTTGCACTGGCCGGGACCGTCCTTTCCGGACGATCCCTTAAACGAATCGTCCGCTTATTCGGCGGCTTCGGCCACCGCGTCGACCGACACGTATTTGCGGCCGAGCTTGCCAGCATGGAATCGCACCACGCCCGCATCGAGCGCATACAGGGTGTGATCCTTGCCGATGCCGACGTTGACGCCCGGATAGACGCGGGTGCCGCGCTGACGGATGATGATGTTGCCGCCGATCACTTCCTGACCGCCGAACTTCTTCACGCCAAGGCGACGACCGGCCGAATCACGACCGTTACGCGACGAACCGCCTGCTTTCTTATGTGCCATGGTTCAGTCGCTCCTTATTCGGCCGAAGCTGCGGCTTCAGCAGCCGGGGCTTCGCTCTTGGTCTTCTTGGCAGCGGCCTTCTTGGCCGGAGCCTTGGCTTCGCCCGCGCCCACAGCCGTGATGCGCAGCAGGGTCATCTGCTGGCGGTGGCCGTTCTTGCGGCGATAGTTGTGGCGGCGACGCTTCTTGAAGACGATCACCTTCTCGCTCTTGGCTTGAGCGATGATTTCCGCCGAGACGGTCACCTTGCTCGCATCGGCGAGATCATCGCCTTCGCCGGCGAGCAGGATGTCGCCCAGCGTGATGGTGTCGCCGGCTTCGCCAGCGAGCTTTTCAACGGCAATCTTGTCTCCGGCGGCAACCCGATATTGCTTGCCGCCCGTGCGCACTACAGCGAACATGGCTCTAAACTCTCTTATCTGTGCGGTGTCCGGGTGGGGAGACAGATGCCACGCCAACCAAACAACAATACGAGGCCTGCGAAGATGCAGCCCCGGAAAGATGGGTGCCGTTAGGGGAAAGGCGGGGCCAAGTCAACGGCCCCGCACGGCAAAAAACGCGCGCGCCCAATCTGACAGGTGCCTTTGCCATTGGCATCACGCATGGTAACAGCCTTCGGGGTCTATATGATAGTGCGACGAAAAATTTCTGCCTTGCTGCCGCTGATTGCGGTGCTGAGCGCCTGCGCCGCGGGAGACGCGCGCTATCCTTCGCTGGCGATGCGCCCGTTCGAGACGGCGTCGCCCGCCCCTGAAGCCGAGGCCCCGGCGGAACCGACTCGCCCGCTCGCTGACAGCGCGCAAGTGGCCGCGCTGGTGTCCCGCGCCGTGAGCGCCAATGATGAATTCACCCGCCAGCAGGCCGCCGCCGCTCAACTCGCGCGCGCCGCGGCGGGGCAGTCGGTCGAGAGCAACGCCCGCGCCCGCGCATTGGTGGCGATGGCCGATCTGGCGGCCAAGCGCGGGGCAACATCCGCCACGCTCGCCGATCTCGACGCACTGGCCGCCAACAGTGCGACCACCTTTGCTCCGGCGCTGGAGATCGAGGCCGCCCGCGCGCAAGTGCTGGCGCTGGTCGAGACCCAGGACACGGCGATGGCGCGCCTGTGGGAGGTGATGGGATCATGAACCTTGCGTGCAGTTCCTGCCCGGTGAAAGAGACCGCCGCCTGCGCCGTGCTCACCGCAGAAGAGCGCGACGCGATGGCCGCCGCCGGGCGCACCCGCACGCTGAAGCGCGGCGAGATGCTGTTCGCCGCCGGAGACGAGGATGCCGCCTGCGCCACGCTGCTCACCGGCGCGCTCAAGGTTTCGGCGGTGGATCAGGATGGTAACGAGCAGATTCTCTCGCTCGTCCACCCTGCAGGCTTCATCGGCGAGCTGTTCGCGCCCTTTGCGCATCATGATGTGGTCGCGCTGACCGAAAGCCGCCTTTGCACCTTTGCCAAGCGCGATATCGAGCGCGCGATCGAGGATTATCCGGCGTTGGCCCGTGCATTGCTGCGCCGCAGTCAGGCCGATCTGCTGGCGACCCGCACGCTGCTCGAGCTCACCGGCCACGCCAGCGCCGAAGCGCGCCTTGCCGCGCTGCTGCATGATTTCGCGGCCGCGGCGAGCGAGAGTTCGTGCCACCTTTCCCAACGCTTCGATCTGCCGCTGACGCGCGGCGAGATCGGCAATATGCTCGGCCTCACGATCGAGACCGTCAGCCGCAAGCTTGGCGAGCTGGAAGATACCGGCGCGATCCAGCGCGACGGGAAGCGCGGGATCATCATCCGCGACGCCGAATTGCTCCACGAAATATCGGGGCGGTAAGCGTTTAGCCACCGCCCCGCATTCGGGGAGTTTGTCTGGGCCAGTGGCCTCAGGCGACGATGGCCGCGATCACCGCAATCGCGATACCCCAGATCACCAGCAACACCGGCAGGATCAGCACCTGTGTGGTCGCATCGCGCGCCGAAAGGCGGCCGGTGTTGGTCATGATCCCGCGAGTCTCGAATTCGCCGAAGGTCTCGGGCGCAGAGGCGTTGCCCTTGAGCCGGGTCCAGATCGCCGGAACCCCGAAAGCCGCAGCGATCAACAGCACGATGATCGCCAGAGGGATCGCGAGGACCGGATTGGCAAAGGCCGTGCCGACAATCACCAGAAATCCGAGATAGCAGGCAATCGTCGCGCCGTAGAGCGTGGTCGGCAGGCCGAAATTGCGGTCCGCCTCGACCTGATGGCGCACCTGCGTGGCGGCGGGATGCTCGACAACGCGGGCCTCGCCGCGGGCGATGAGATCATGGACGATGTGGCTCATGGGTGATCCTCCTTGCGTGTTGTCAGGAGGATTATTGCAGGCCGGGGGCGCCTGCCTTGATTCCGATCAAATCAACGCTGCCAGCGCGCAAGATCCTGCGCATCCTGTGCGCGCGGCTCGATCCAGTGCCACTCGCTGTCCCCGTTTCCTTTGGCACGCTTCTCGCGCTTCCAGAACCATGCGGCGCTTTTGAGGTGGTCCATGCAGAAATCGACCGCGTCGATCGCATCGCGGCGGTGGAGCGCGGCGGCCGACACGCACACGATCGGCTCGCCCGGCCGCATCACCCCGACGCGGTGAACCATCAGCAGCCCCATCAGCGTGAAGCGATCAAACGCCCGGTCAGCCAGCTCGTGCATGCCTTTGAGAGTCAGCGGCTCGTAATGGGTGAGTTCGAGCGCTTCGACACCTTGATCGGTGCGCACCTCCCCCACAAAGGTGCAGACGCCCCCCAGCCCCGGATTGGCCTGCGTGAAAGGGCCGATGAGCGTTCCGGGCAGGAACATCTGGTGCAGCAGGCGGATGTCGCGCATCAGCCGCCGCTCACGGGTGGGAGCAACGCGATCTCGTCGCCCGCGCTGGCCTGCAACGCGGCCTTGTCGGCCAGCAGCGCGCCGTTCACCGCCACGCGATTGCGCGGATCCTCGATCGCTTCGGCAAGCGCGGCGGGCAGCGCAGCCTTGAGCCCGGCCCAGTCGAGCGGCGCGGCCAGCTGGAGCGTCGGCGCTCCCGCCAGATCGGCGAGCTTGCCAAGGAACACGATCGTGATCACCTCAACCGCCTGTCATCGACATATGCCGCGGCACCGCGGGTGACGCGCCGCGCGAATCCATGCGGAAATGGTGCTTTTCGGGCTTGATCCTGAGCGCCTCGTTCAGCGCGGCGGCAAGGTTCGTCTCCGGCGCGTCCGAACGCAGCGCGGCGCGCAGATCCACCTGCTCGCCCCCGCCAAGGCAGGGGTAAAGCTGGCCGGTCGCCGTCACCCGCAAGCGGTTGCAGCCTGAGCAGAAATTGTTGGTGTGGGGCGTAATGAAGCCCAGCCGGCCGCCCGTCTCGGCAATATCGACATAGCGCGCCGGGCCGCCGCTCGCATAGCTGTTGTCGGTCAGCGTCCAGCGTTGGGCCAGCCCCTTGCGCACGTCATCAAGCGGCAGATACTGATCAAGCCGTTCAGCCTCGACATCGCCCAGCGGCATCACCTCGATCAGGGTGACATCGTGGCCCTGTGCGTGGCCCCAAGCGATCAGATCGGGAAGCTCGGTGTCATTGACGCCCTTCAGCGCGACCGCGTTCAACTTTACCTTGAGCCCCGCCGCCTTGGCCGCAGCAATCCCCTCGAGCACCTGCGGCAGCATATCGCGCCGGGTCAGCTCGGCGAATTTCGCGCGGTCGAGCGTGTCGAGCGAGACGTTGACGCGGCGCACCCCGGCGCGGGCTAGCGCTTCGGCGTGGGCGGCCAGCTGTGTGCCATTGGTGGTGAGCGTCAATTCCGCCAGATCATGCCCGAGGCGGCGACCCAGCGCCGTGAACAGATCGATGATATCGCGCCGCACCAGCGGCTCGCCGCCGGTGATGCGGATCTTGGTCACCCCGCGTGCAATGAAGCCGGTGGCCAGATCATACAGCTCCTCGAGCGTCAGCACGTCCTTCTTGGGCAGAAAGGTCATGCGCTCGGGCATGCAGTATTCGCATCGCAGATCGCAGCGGTCGGTCACCGAAAGGCGCAGATAAGTGATCCGGCGCTGGAAGCTGTCGACCAGCGGCGCCGGCCGGTCCGCAGGATCCCCGAGCAGGATCAGATCGGGCTTGCGAGCCGCCTTTGGGGTGGGCTGGGTGGGCACATCATCATTCATGGCACACGCAATAGTGCCCTGTCACCCCGGGCGCATCTGCCAAAAAGCGTAAGACATCATTGCGCGCCGCACCCGGCGCTCCAGCGACGACGTTGACCCGCTTGGGCGCCGCCTCGCGCGCCAGATCGCGCGCCAGCGTCCGCCGCCAGTCGGCATGATCATGTCCGGCCGGCGCAAGGATGATCGCCAGGGCAGTGCAATCAGCCTGGCCGAGCGCCGCGCGGGCCGCTTCGAGGTGGAACGCCATGAAGGCGCCCGCCGCATCTAGCGCGTTTTCCGGCAGGTGTTCGGCGACAAGCTCCCGCTGCATCAGCGCCCGCCGTGATCGGCAGGACGCTCGCGGTGGAGAGTGATGCCGATCTGCTCATTCGCTTCGGCGATAGCGAGCTTGACGATCTTGACCGTCACCGCCTCAACCCGCGTGTCCTGCACGAACAGGCTGGCGCAGATGTGATCGGCCACCGCCTCGATCAGCTT
>JAMNXO010000015.1 GCA_023653115.1 Erythrobacter sp. | reverse complement strand
ACAAGCAGCTGCGCCACGCCTATGGACTGTCGCGCTTTTCGGCCTTGTGGCGGTTTGCGGTGCTGTTCGCCTGCGTCCAGATCGTGCTGGTGCTGTTCCTGCTGATTTTGGGCGTGCTGGGGGCGTTCTAGGCGCTCTGGAATAATCACCCGCCAACCAACGATACGCTGAGCCGGAATAAAACCGGCCGCCCAAGCGTATGGTTAAGGTTATGGCGGTTATTGCAGTCTATTCCTCGAAAGGCGGGGTCGGGAAGACGACCATTGCCACCAATCTGGGCTGGTGTTCAGCCCAGCTCGCGGCGCGCCGCACGCTGCTGTGGGATCTTGATCCGGCCGACGGCGCTGGGTTCATGTTCGCGCTTGAGGCGCAGCGCAAACGGCAAGCGCGCAGCCTGTTTGCAGGCGACATTCCGGCGGCGACCCTGATCCAGCCGAGCAGCTATGCCGGGCTCGATTTGTTGCCGGCGGACAGCAGTCTGCGCGAGCTGGATTCGATGCTGCTGCGGATGGGCCAGCGGCACCGCATCGCGATGCTCTCCAAACAGCTGGCGCGGAGCTATGACCGGCTGATCCTCGATTGCCCGCTGGTGCTCAATGAATTGAGCGCGCAGGTGATGCGTGCGGCCACGCTGGTGATCGTGCCGCTGCCGCCTTCGCCGCTCTCGGCCCGCGCGCTGGATCATGTGGTCGAGGAAATCCGCCGCCACACCACCCGGCCACCACCGATCCTGCCGGTCTATTCGATGGTTGACCGGCGTCGCTCGCTGCACCTTGAGGCGCTGGCGGCGAACCCCGCGTGGCCTGCCATCCCGATGGTCAGCAGCCTTGAGCAATGCGCGGTGCAACGTCGTCCGATCGGCACCTTTGCGCCGCGCACGCCTGCGGCGCTGGCCTTCGGGCGCTTGTGGGAGGGAATAGAGCGCAAGCTCGCGCAGATTACCGCGACGCCGGCGCCTGGCTGATCCCGCTGCGCCCCGGCCTCTAAGCGCCCATGCCAAAGGGCGCCGGAATTGCTCCCGGCGCCCCCTTGGTGATGGCTGTAAGATTGGTGAGGGGATCAGGCGCCTTGCGGGGCCTCGTCACCCTTGCCGCCGAACCGCTTGCCCACCTTGGGGATCGCCGAACCGCGCACCTGCGCCGGAACACTCGGCCCGCGCGGGGCATCCGGACGATCGATCTTGCCGTTTTCGAGCAGCGCGTTGATCTCCTCGCCGGTCAGCGTCTCGTATTCGAGCAGCGCCTGGGCGAGCAGGTGGAGCTGGTCCTCGTGCGTCTTGAGGATGTCGGTCGCGCGCTGGTGCGCACCTTCGACAAGCCCCTTGATTTCGCTATCGATCAGCTCGTTCGTGTTGCCCGAACGGAAAGTGCGCTGCGCTGCGCCCATGCCGAGGTAGCCTTCGGACTGCTCCTCGTACTGGAGCGGGCCGAGTTTCTCCGACATGCCCCACTGGGTCACCATGTTGCGCGCCAGATTGGTCGCATACTGGATGTCCGACGAAGCGCCCGAGCTGACCTTGTCATGGCCGAAGATGATTTCTTCCGCCACGCGCCCGCCCATGCTGACCGAGAGGTTCGCGTGCATCTTGTCGCGGTGGTAGGAATAGCTGTCACGCTCCGGCAGGCGCATCACCATGCCCAGCGCGCGGCCGCGCGGGATGATGGTGGCCTTGTGGATCGGATCGGACGCAGGCTCGTGCACCGAGACGATCGCGTGGCCAGCCTCGTGATAGGCGGTCATCTTCTTCTCGTCGTCGGTCATCACCATGGAGCGGCGTTCCGCGCCCATCATGACCTTGTCCTTGGCGTCCTCGAATTCCTGCATCGCCACCAGCCGCTTGTTGCGGCGCGCGGCCAGCAAGGCTGCTTCGTTGACGAGGTTGGCCAGATCCGCGCCCGAGAAGCCCGGGGTGCCGCGTGCAATCACGCGCGGGTTCACGTCAGGGGCGAGCGGCACCTTCTTCATGTGCACGCCGAGGATCTTCTCCCGCCCGTCGATATCGGGGATCGGCACCACGACCTGACGATCAAAGCGGCCCGGACGCAGCAGCGCCGGATCGAGCACATCGGGCCGGTTGGTGGCGGCGATGATGATGATGCCTTCGTTGGCTTCAAACCCGTCCATCTCCACGAGGAGCTGGTTCAGCGTCTGCTCGCGCTCGTCGTTCGAGTGGCCGAGCCCATGACCGCGGCTGCGGCCCACGGCGTCGATTTCGTCGATGAAGACGATGCAGGGCGCATTCTTCTTGGCCTGTTCGAACATATCGCGGACGCGGCTGGCGCCGACGCCGACGAACATTTCCACGAAGTCCGAGCCCGAGATGGTGAAGAACGGCACGCCCGCTTCACCCGCGATGGCGCGGGCCAGCAGGGTCTTGCCGGTGCCGGGCGAACCGACCAGCAG
The DNA here is from genome assembly GCA_023653115.1 of Erythrobacter sp. Classification (GTDB taxonomy): domain Bacteria; phylum Pseudomonadota; class Alphaproteobacteria; order Sphingomonadales; family Sphingomonadaceae; genus Erythrobacter. The sequence continues at coordinate 44,945 of JAMNXO010000015.1, read as the reverse complement.
CGCGCCCTTGGGGATCTGCCCGCCAAGCTTGGAGAAGCGCTGCGGATCGCGCAGGAATTCGACGATTTCCTGCAGTTCCTCGCGCGCTTCATCAATCCCGGCGACGTCGTCAAAAGTGACGCGGCCCGAACGTTCGGTCAGCAGCTTGGCCTTGGACTTGCCGAAGCCCATCGCACCGCCGCCGCCGCCCTTCTGCATCTGGCGCAGGGCGAAGAAGGCGATCCCGAGGATCAGCAGGAACGGCAGCGAATTGAGCAGGATGAAGAGGATCATGCTCTGCTGTTCGCGTTGCTTGCCGGTGAAGCGCACGCCGTTCTGTTCCATCAGACGGGTGATCTCGATGTCGTTCGGCACCGGAACGGTCGAGAAGCTGTCGCCGTTCTTGAGCGTGCCGGTGATGAGCTCTTCGCCCAACTGCACATCCTGCACCTCGCCTTCGGCCACGGCCGCGCGGAAATCGGAGTAGCGGATCGCGGTGCCCGGCGTCTGCCCGGCGTTGCTGAACAGCGTCACGACCAGCAGCAGCGCAAGGAAAATGCCGCCCCAGATCATCAACTGCCTGACCCAGGGGTTAGGGCCGTCCGGCTGCTGTTGGGGATCGTTCTCGCTCATCGGCTGGATTCCTTTCGTCTGCAGCAATGTAGGATGCCGAGAGTGAATGGCAAGATAATGCGCCATTCCCGCCATGATGCTAATTTTCGAACAGCGTGATGCGAATTATCGATGGTTGGCTGTGCCATAGGCGGCCAGAAACACTTCGACGGCCCCTGCGATCCGGCGTGCACTGTTTTCCGGCGTGACCTCCGCCCCGAAGCGGCGTTCGAGATCGCCCATCCCCTTGCACATCGACACGAATTGTTCGGCGGCGAGTTCGGCGTCGTCGATCCGCAACTCACCGATGCTGACCGCATGGCGCAGAAAGGCGGCAAACGCGTGTTTCATGCGCCACGGCCCGGCTTCGAGGAAGGCCGCACCAATTGCCGGTTCGACTTCCGTTTCGGCAGCGATACGGCGCTCGAACTGGATCATCTCCGGTCGGAACAGAAAGGCAAAGATTGCCTCGCCGATAGCGATAAGGCGTTCGCGAATGGTGCCGCTGGGCATCGCCTCCAGCGAGAAATGTCCGCGCATCTTCTCGCACTCGCATTCCACCGCGGCGGCAAACAGCGCGCGCTTGTCGCCGAACTGGTTGTAGATCGTGACCTTGGAGACGCCCGCATCGGCCGCGACCTGCTCGATCGCGGTGGCGGCATAACCATTCGCGAAGAAGTGCTGAGCCGCCGTCTCGACAATCGCGCGCCGCTTGGCCGCATCGAGCGGACGGCCGGGCTTGCGCACCGGCTTGCCGCAGGATAAGTTTTTTTCAGCAACCGATGTTCGGCGGGTTGACAAAATGAACGGCCCCGTTCAATTAAACGCTACCGTTCAATATTGAGCGTGACTGCCTCTCTTTGCAACCCCTCCTTCGCGCAGAGGTTCCCCGCACGTGCTCTGGATCGCCATCAGAATGCTCACCGGAGATGCCCAGAAGTTCTATGGGCTGTTGTTCGGTATCGGTTTTTCCACCCTCCTCATCACCCAGCAGATGACGATCTTCGTCAACCTCGTGGAACGCGGCGCCAGCGGCGTCTACAACGCGCCCGAGGCCGAGGTGTGGGTGATGGACCCGGTCAGCCGCACTACCGATGTCAGCTACGCCATGCCCGCCACCGCGCTTGATCGGGTGCGCTCGGTCGAGGGCGTGGAATGGGCCGTCCCGCACCTGCGCGCGCAGGCCAATGTGCGCACCAAGGAAGGCGATCTGGAGGGCGTGGCCGTGATCGGGGTCGATGATGCCACCCTCATCGGTCTGCCCAAGCGCATGGCCGAGGGCGACAAGTCCGTGCTGTTCGCGCCCGACAGCGTGGTGATCGACGATACCGGCACCACCCGGTTCTTCCCCGCCGGTGTCAGCCCGATTGGCGAACGGCTGGAGTTGAACGACCAGCGCGCAGTGATCCGCGGCATCGCGGATTCAATCCCCAGCTTCACCAGCACCGTGGTGCTCTACACCCGCTATTCCAACGCGCTCAATTTCGTCCCCGGCACCCGCAACCGGCTGTCCTTCGTGCTGGTCGGCGTGAGCGACGGCCAGACCGCTGAGCAGGTTGCGGCGCGGATCGAGGAAAAGACCGGCCTGAAGGCCGAGACCCGCGCCGAATTCTCGCAGGCGGGCGTCAATTTCATCATCGAGAACACCGGCATCCCGACCAATTTCGGGATCACTGTGTTCCTCGGCTTTGTGGTGGGCATTGCCATTGTTGGCCTGACCTTCAGCCTGTTCCTGCGCGACAACATCAAACAGTTCGGCGCGCTGAAGGCGATTGGTGTCACCAACACCAAGATCATGGCCATGGTTGCCGCGCAGGCGGGGATGGTCGGACTGATCGGCTATGCGCTGGGCGTGATGGGCACCGTGGCGTTCATCTACGGGTTCAGCGCCAATCCGTTCTTCAAGGGCTTCTACATCCCCTGGCAGATTCCGCTGATCAGCCTGGCCGCGGTCGTCATCATCCTGGCCATCACCGGCCTGATCGCGATCCGCTCGGTGCTGAAGACCGAACCGGCATCGGTGTTCCGGTGAGCGAGGGCAGGATCATGGACACCAAAGCCATCGGCGGCTGCGCGCCAGAGGCAGCGATCTGCGCGCGCGGGATTTCCCGCGATTTCGAAGCCGGGCAGACCACCATCCGCGTGCTGCACGGGATCGATACCGACATCCGTTCGGGCGAGATGACCTTCGTGGTGGGCGAAAGCGGTTCGGGCAAAACCACGCTGATTTCGATCATGTGCGGCATCCTCTACCCGACCGAGGGCGAGGTGAAGGTGTTCGGCACCGACATCTACAGCCTGACCGATACCGAGCTGGTCAATTTCCGCCTCAAGAATATCGGCTTCATCTTCCAGCAGTATAACCTGATCCCCTCGATCGATGTCGCCGCCAACGCTGCGGTGCCGCTGATCGCGCAAGGCGTGCCCATCGCCGAAGCGCGCGAGCGCGCCAAGGTGCTGCTCGACAAGCTCAACATCGGCAATCAGGCGAACAAGCTGCCGCGCCAGCTTTCGGGCGGGCAGCAGCAGCGCGTCGCCATCGCCCGCGCGCTGGTGCACGAGCCGCGGCTGGTGGTGTGCGACGAACCGACCGCCGCGCTCGATGCCCGTTCGGGCCGGCGGGTGATGGACCTGCTGCGCGAGGTCGCGGTCGCCGAAGACCGCGCCTGCATCATCGTCACCCACGACAACCGCATCTTCGATCTGGCTGACCGGATCATCGTGCTTGAAGACGGGCGCATCACCCATGACGGCAAGGAAATGCCCGATGGTCACTGATGCACCCGCAACCTCCCTCTCCCTCTCCCTCTCCCTCCCGAACGCCCCGAGGACACCATGCTGCGCAATGTGAGCTTTGCCCGCCAGATCCTGCCGATTGTCGCGCTGATCGGAGTCGCGATTGCAGTCTGGCTGATCTTTGTCGGCCTGCCTGACCGTTCGACCAACGAGCCGGACGAGCAGCCGCCCAAGGCGGTCGGCGATCTCGCCAATGCACCGCGCGTGGCCGGGGCCGGGATTGTCGAGCCGGCGAGCGAGGTGATCGACATCGGCTCGGCGCTGTCGGGCCTGGTCACCGCTGTCGAGGTGCGCCCGGGTGACCGCGTCGCCAAGGGACAGGTGCTGTTCACCGTGGATGCCCGCGCTGCCCGCGCACAGCTCGATCAGGCGGGCGCCGCCATCGAAGAAGCCCGCGCGGCGATCAGCGAAGCCACTACCGCGCAGCGCACCGCACGCCAGCAGCTCGAACTCTATCGCAATTTGACCGATCCCGCCGCTGTCAGCCGCGCCGAAGTGATCCGCGCCGAGGGCGAGGAAGCCGCCGCGACCAGCCGCCTCGGCCTGGCCCGCGCGCGCCTGGCCGCGGCGCAATCCGCCGCCGGTGCCGCCCGAACCGAAGTCGAACGCCTCGTGGTGCGCGCGCCGATTGCAGGCGAGATCCTCGCTGTGAACATCCGCCCGGGCGAATTCGTCGCCACGCAAGGCGGCGGCAATGCCCAGCCCTTCATCCAGATGGGCGAGACCAACCCGCTCCACGTCCGCGTCGATATCGACGAGAACGAAGTGGCCCGCGTGGCGCTCGGCGAACCGGCGGTGATTTCCCCGCGCGGCGCAGCCGAGCTTCATGTCAACGCGACCTTCGTGCGCGCCGAACCGCAGGTGGTGCCCAAGCGCTCGCTCACCAACTCGGCGGCGGAACGGGTCGATGTGCGGGTGCTGCAGCTGATCTACGCCCTGCCGGAAAGCGATGCCTTCCGGGTCGGCCAGCAGATCGACGCCTTCATCCCGGCCAAACCGGCTCCGGCCAAAAAGGGGAACTGAGGCGATGCGCTCAACCGTCCTTCTGGCAGCGGCGGCGCCCCTGTTGCTTGGCGCCTGCGCAATGCAGCCCGCGCCTGAAATCGCCACGCCCGCGCCTGACCTTCCGGCAGCGTTCTTCTTCGCGCCCGATGCGAGCGCTCGCACCGCCTTATCGGCGCTTATGCCGGTCGATGACGGGGGTTATCGCGCCCTGTCTGACGCGGCGCTCGCCAGCGCGCCGAGCCTTGCCGAAGCCGCCGCCCGGATCGATGCCGCGCGGGCCGGTGCCCGCCGCGCCGGGGCCGAACGCCTGCCCAACATCACCGCCGATGGCGATGTCACCCGCAACCGCATCAACACCGCGCAATTCGGTGCAGCCGGCCAGCAGGGCTTCATTCCCGAGGAGCAGACCTCCTACGGCGCGAACATCGTCGCCAGCTGGGATCCGGATGTATTCGGACGGCTGAAAGCGCAGGAACGCGCGGCCCTTGCCCGGATCGATGCTGCCAGCGCCCAGGCGCAGGGCGTGCGGCTGGCGCTGCTGGCCGAGATCGCCGCGAGCGTCACCGACTGGCGGGTGCTCGACGCGCGGGCCGCCGCAATCGAAGCCGATGCCGCCGCTGCAACACAGCTGGCAGGCCTTGCCAAGGTGCGCGAAGATGCCGGCATCGCCCCCGGATTTGACCGTGTGCGCGCCGAAGCCACCGCCAGCTCCTCCGCCGTGCGCCGCGCCGCGCTGGAGAGCGAACGCGCGCGCCTGATCGGTCGGCTGGTGACGCTGACCGGGCAAAATGCCGCCAGCGTGCGCACCGCGCTGGCGACCCCAGCGCCGACCCTCGCGCCCGCCGCCGCGCCGGCCGCGCTGCCGAGCGAACTGCTCGCCAACCGGCCTGATGTGGCCGCTGCCGCCGCCAATCTTGCCGCCAGCGATGCCGACCTTGCAGCCGCCGCCCGCGCGCGCTTCCCGCGCATCACGCTGTCGGGCGTCATCGGCCTGCTCGCCTTCGATCCCGAGGATTTCTTCGACACGGATTCGCTGGTTGGCACGCTCGCCGCCGCTGTCGCCGGACCGCTGCTCGATTTCGGCCGGGTGGGCGCCGGGATCGACGCCGCCGCCGCTGACAAGCGGGCTGCCTTTGCCGCCTATCGCGGGGCAGTGTTCCAGGCCCTTGGCGATGCCGAGGCCGCTTACGGCGTGGTTGCCGCAGCCGACAAGGAAGCGCTGCTGTCCGTGAACGAACGCGATCAGCTCACCCGCGCCGCCAGCCTTGCCGATACCCGCTACCGCGCCGGCCTCGCCAGCTTCCTCGAAGTGCTCGAAGCGCGCCGCGCTGCCGATGCCAGCGGTGAGCGGGCCGCTGCCGCTCTGGGCCGCGCCAGCCGCGCGCGCATCCTGCTGTGGCAGGCGCTGGGCGGCGAAGTGATGGCCTCAGCCGCCCCGCTGGATCAGGGCTGACCGCTCGCACCGGCACACCACCTCATCGCGCTGGTTCCACATTTCGTGAACCCAGGTGACAATCCCGGCATCGGGGCGCGATTTGCTGGCGCGCAGCTCCTTCACCTCGCTCACCGCGCGCAGGGTGTCGCCGATGAACACCGGCTTGGGCGTCACCACCTTGTCGAAGCCCAGATTGGCGACGAGCGTGCCGAGTGTCGTGTCCCCCACCGACAGGCCGACCAGCAGGCTGAAGGTGAAGGTCGAGTTGACCAGAATCTGCCCGTAACCGCTCGCCTTGGCCGCCTCGACATCCAGATGCAGCGGCTGCGGATTGTGGGTCATCGTGGAGAACAGCAGGTTGTCGGTCTCGGTCACGGTGCGGCGGATCTCGTGCTCGATCCGCTCACCGATGACCCACTCGTCGAAGAACTTGCCCGCCATTATGCTTGGCTCTGCCAGCGCGCGACCACATCTGCGCCGTCATCCGCGCTGGATCGCACCGCGCCCGGCGTGCGGCTGAAACGCGGTGCAGGCGCGGTGTGCCATTCACCCTCGTGCTCCACGTAAGCCCCGCGCGCCTTCATATGCGGATGCTCGCGCGCCTCGTCCAGGGCAAGCACCGGAGCAAAGCAGGCGTCCGAGCCTTCAAGCAATTCGCACCATTCGGCCTGCGTCTTGGTGAGGAACAGCGCGGCGAGTTTGGCCGCGTAATCGTCCCAGTTGGCGGGGTTCATCTGGCCTTGCGCCAGTTCCGCGGGTGCGCCCGATTTGGCGAGCATCTCGGCGTAGAATTGCGGCTCGATCGCGCCGAGCGAGATTTCCTTGCCATCGGCGCAGGTGAAGCAGCGGTAGAAATGCGCCGCCCCGCCCAGCATCCCCTTGCCGCGTTCGGTGGTGATGAACGGCCGCCCGCGCACGCCGAAGAAGAAGCTCATCAGGCTGGTCGCCCCGTCGACGATCGCAGCATCGACCACCTGCCCGCGCCCTGAGCGTTCACGCTCATACAGCGCGGCGAGAATCCCGAAGGCGCAATACATCGAGCCGCCGCCGAAATCGCCGACGAGGTTCTGCGGCGGCGTGGCCGTCTCGCCCGTCTTGCCCACCGCGGCGAGCGCGCCGGTGATAGCGATATAATTGATGTCGTGCCCGGCCGCCTGCGCCAGCGGGCCATCCTGCCCCCAGCCGGTCATGCGGGCATAGACGAGGCGCGGATTGAGGCCGAGCAGTTCATCCGGCCCCAGCCCCAGCCGCTCCATCACACCGGGACGGAAGCCCTCGATCAGCACATCGGCGCTGGCCACGGCTGCGCGGCAGAAGGCCTTGCCTTCCTCGCTCTTGAGATCGAGCCCGATGCGGTGGCGCGCACGCTCGACCACGGGGTTGGTCGCGGCAGCGCCCGGCCGGTCGATCCGCACCACTTCGGCGCCCAGATCGGCAAGCAACATGGCGACGTGCGGCCCGGGGCCAATGCCGCTGAATTCGATCACCCGGAGGCCGGAAAGCGGCCCTGCTGGCTGGTTCATATGTCTCTCCCTTTGCGCCTGCTCTGGCGTTTCGGATGGCGTAGAGCAAGCCTCGACATCGCTAGCTGCGGCCCAAGGCGCGCCATGCGGGCGAAAAGGCAAAATTGCTTGTGAGCCGCACGCCAGCGTCTAACTGCATCACCATGCGCACGCTCACCCATCTCGAACGGCTCGAAGCCGAAAGCATCCATATCCTGCGCGAGGTCGTGGCCGAGGCGGACAAGCCGGTCATGCTCTATTCGGTGGGCAAGGATTCGGCCGTGATGCTGCATCTGGCGAAAAAGGCCTTCTACCCCGCCCCGCCGCCGTTTCCGCTGCTGCACGTCGATACCACGTGGAAATTCAAGGATATGTATGCCTTGCGCGAAAAGGCCGCGCGCGATGCCGGGATGGAGCTGCTGATCCACCAGAACCCCGAAGCACAGGCGCGCGGGATCAATCCCTTCGCGCACGGCCCGCTGCACACCGATATGTGGAAGACCGAAGGGCTGAAGCAGGCGCTTGATCTCCACGGCTTCGATGTCGCCTTTGGCGGCGCGCGGCGCGACGAGGAAAAGAGCCGCGCCAAGGAGCGCGTGTTCAGCTTCCGCACCGCCAGCCACGCCTGGGATCCGAAGAACCAGCGGCCCGAGCTCTGGAACCTCTACAACACCCGCAAGAAGAAGGGCGAGAGCATCCGCGTCTTCCCGATCTCGAACTGGACCGAGCTCGACATCTGGCAATACATCATGGCCGAGAACATCGAGATCGTGCCGCTCTATTTCGCGGCGCCGCGTCCGACCTATGAATATGAAGGCGGGCTGTTCATGGCCGATGATCTGCCCCGCCTGGAAGCGGCTATGGGCCGCACACCGGAGATCACCATGCGCTCGATCCGGTTCCGCACCTTGGGCTGCTTCCCGCTGACAGGCGCGGTCGAAAGCCATGCGGCGACCTTGTCCGAAGTGGTGCAGGAAATGCTGCTCACCACCACCAGCGAGCGCCAGGGCCGCGTGATCGACAAGGACGGCGGTGATGCGAGCATGGAGAAGAAGAAGCAGGAGGGTTACTTCTGATGAACACCCCCTCCTCCTTCCAGACCCCATCCTCCTTCCAAACTGACGCGCTGATCGCCGAAGACATCGACGCCTATCTCGAAGCCCACCAGCACAAGAGCCTGCTGCGCTTCATCACCTGCGGCAGCGTGGATGATGGCAAGTCGACGCTGATCGGGCGGCTGCTGTACGATTCCAAGATGATCTTCGAAGACCAGCTCGCCGCGCTGGAAAGCGACAGCAAGCGCCACGGCACGCAAGGCGAGGACATCGACTTTGCGCTGCTGGTCGATGGCCTGGCTGCCGAGCGCGAACAGGGCATCACGATCGACGTCGCCTACCGCTTTTTCGCCACCGAAAAGCGCAAGTTCATCGTCGCCGATACCCCCGGGCACGAACAATATACCCGCAACATGGTGACCGGCGCCTCGACCGCGGATTGCGCCGTGATCCTGATCGATGCGCGCAAGGGCGTGCTGCAACAAACCCGGCGGCATTCCTATCTGGTCCACCTGCTCGGCATCCGTCACGTGGTGCTGGCGGTGAACAAGATGGATCTGGTGGGCTATGATCAGGCCACCTTCGATGCGATCGTTGCCGATTACCGCACCTTTGCCGCAGGGATCGGCATCACGGATTTCACCGCGATCCCGATTTCCGGCTTCAAGGGCGACAATATCACCGCCAGCCCTTCGGCCCAGACGCCGTGGTATGATGGCCCCGCCCTGATCGCGCATCTCGAAGACATCGATGTCGATAATGCCGCCGCGCAAGGCCTGCCGTTCCGGATGCCGGTGCAATGGGTCAACCGCCCCAATCTCGATTTCCGGGGCTTTGCCGGGCTGATCGCCAGCGGCACCGTGCGGGTGGGCGATGCGGTGCGGATCGTGCCTTCGGGCAAGACCAGCACGGTCAAGAGCATCACCGCGCTTGATGGCGATATGGACGAGGCGGTCGCGGGGCAGTCCGTCACCATCAGCCTCAATGACGAGGTCGATTGCAGCCGCGGCGATGTGATCGCGGCCGCCGGCGATCCGCCGCAAGCCTCCGACCAGTTCTGCTCCACCCTGGTGTGGATGGACGAGGAAGCGCTCAAGCCGGGGCGCGGCTACTGGCTCAAGCTGGGCACGCAAACCGTTACTGCCACAATCCAGCCGCCCAAATACGAGATCGACGTCAACAGCCGCGAGCATCTCGCCGCCAAGACGCTTGGCCTCAACAGCATCGGCGTGGCCGAGTTTGCCACTGACCGGCCGATCACCTTCGAGCCTTACGAGACCAATCGCCAGCTCGGCGGGTTCATCCTGATCGACAAATATACCAACGCGACAGTCGCCGCCGGGATGATCGCCTTCAGCCTGCGCCGCGCCGACAATGTCCACTGGCAGCCGACCGCGATCACGCGGGATGATCATGCGGGGATGAAGAACCAGCGCCCCCGCGTGCTGTGGTTCACGGGGCTTTCGGGCAGCGGCAAATCGACCATCGCCAACGAGGTCGAAAAGCAGCTGTTCCTGATGAACCGCCACACCTTCCTGCTCGATGGCGACAATGTCCGCCACGGGCTCAACCGCGATCTGGGCTTCACCGAGGCCGACCGGATCGAGAATATCCGCCGGGTGGGCGAGGTCGCCAAGCTGATGGCGGATTCCGGCCTGATCGTGCTCACCGCCTTTATCAGCCCGTTCCGGGCCGAGCGGCAGATGGTGCGTGCCATGCTGCCCGAAGGCGAGTTCATCGAGATCTTCGTCGACACCCCGCTGGACGTGGCGGAGGCGCGCGATGTGAAGGGCCTCTACAAGAAGGCGCGTTCGGGCCAGCTCAAGAACTTCACCGGGATCGACAGCCCCTATGAGCCGCCCGAAAATCCGGAAATCCGGGTCAACACGGTGGACATGACCCCCGAACAGGCGGCACGCTACATCATCGAGAGGATTCTGCCGCTCAAATGATCAATGCCGCATGGGATGATGCCGAACTGGCAGCGCAGCTGGCTGAACAGGCCGGGCGCTTGCTGCTTGCGGTGCGCGCGCGCGGCGACCTGTCGGGCAAGGCGCTGGGCGATGCCGGCGACGCTGCCGCCAACCGCCTGCTGTGCGACGCGATCCGCAGCGCGCGGCCGGATGACGGCCTGCTGTCCGAAGAGGAAAAGGACAATCCCGAACGCCTGGGCAAGGCCCGCGTGTGGATCATCGATCCGGTCGATGGCACCCGCGAATATGGCGAGGCGCGCAGCGACTGGGCGGTGCACGTGGCGCTCGCGGTGAACGGTGTCGCCAGCGTGGGCGCGGTCGCGTTGCCCGGTCTTGATGGCGGCGTGGTGCTGCGGTCGGATCAGCCGCTGCCGCTACCCGCCATGGCGCAACGCCCGCGCTTCCTCGTCAGCCGCTCGCGCCCTGCCGCCGAAGCCGAGGCCGTTGCGCAGGCGCTGGGCGGCACGCTGGTGCCGATGGGCAGCGCCGGGGCCAAGGCAATGGCCGTGGTGCGCGGCGAGGCCGAGATCTATCTCCACTCTGGCGGCCAACACGAATGGGACAGCTGCGCGCCCGTCGCCGTTGCCGCAGCATACGGCTTGCATTGCTCGCGCATCGACGGATCGTCGCTGGTCTATAACCGGCCCGACACCTATATGCCCGATCTGCTGATCTGTCGGCGCGAGTGGGCCGAAAGCGTTCTGCAAGAGGTCTCCGCGCTCGGCCGGTCAGGCAATATCGCAACACAATAGCCCAAAGGATGTTCGCCGTGCCTTATTGGAAATTGTGCGGTAGATAACAGTTTGGCAAAGGCGCCGGCCCAGATCAGGACGCAAGCCGTCGAGGAAGTAGTTTGAAAATCGCCATTTTCGGGCTCGGCTATGTCGGCTCGACGGCCGCGGGATGCCTCGGCAGCCAGGGCCACACCATTATCGGCATTGATGTAAGCGCAGCCAAGGTCGCCGCGCTCAACGAAGGGCGTGCGCCGGTCTACGAGACCGGGCTCGATGCGCTGATCGCAGCCGCATTTGCCGAGGGGCGGATAAGCGCCGTCACGCGCCTGACCGACGAGCTGGACGATTGCGACGTTGCCATGGTCTGTGTCGGAACCCCGTCGGGCGCCGATGGCGGGCATAACATGAGCAATATCATCCAGGTAACGCAGTCGATCGCCGCCGCGCTCAGGCCCGGCCGCAAATCCCCGCTGACGTTGGCCTATCGTTCGACCATGCAGCCCGGTTCGTGCGAGGAGATCATCTGGCCCATCATCGAAGGCGAGCTTGGCGCTGATGCCGCCCGCACGGTTGAACTGGTCTATAACCCCGAATTCATGCGCGAAGCTCTGGCGATCGAGGATTTCTTCACGCCTCCCAAGATCGTGATCGGCACCTTAGGCGCCCGGCCCTCGCCCAACATGGCGCTGCTCAATGCCGGCATCGATGCACCGCTGTTCGAGGTCGGCTTCCGCGAGGCCGAGCTCACCAAATTCGTCGACAACGCGTGGCACGCGGCCAAGGTCGCCTTCGCCAACGAGATCGGACGGGTGTGCCAGAACCTCGGCATCTCCGCAGCCACCGAGCACGAGATCTTCAAGAGCGATACCAAGCTCAATCTGTCGGCCTATTACACGCGCCTCGGCGGCGCGTTCGGCGGCAGCTGCCTGCCCAAGGACGTGCGCGCGCTGCAGCACATCGCCGCAGAGACCGACACGGCCACCCATCTCCTCGATGCCCTGCTGCGCTCGAACGATGCGCACAAGCAGCACCAGTTCGAGCACGCGACCCGCGATCTGGAACCCGGCGCCAAGGTGCTGCTGGTCGGGCTGGCCTTCAAACTGGAAACCGACGATCTGCGCGAGAGCCCGGCGGTCGACATGGCGCGCAGACTGATCGAGGCGGGGTTCGCCTGCGACATCTATGATCCGCGGGTCAAACCCGGCGATTTGGTTGGCCAGAACCTGTTCTATGCCTATTCCGCACTGCCGCACATCGACGATTTGATGGTGAGCAAGGAGGTGGCCGAGAGCCGCGACTATGCCCGCATCATCGCCACCAACCGGCTGGTCGATTCGCTGGCGGTCGACCGCAGCAGGCTGGTCGACACCAGCACCATCGCCTGATCATGGCTGCCCCGGCCGCTCTTGCACCTGACGAAGGCATTCCGGCCACCATTCCCGGCGAACCACTGAAGGGTCGCCATGTGCTGATCGTGGTCGAGAACCTGCCGCTGCCGTTTGACCGGCGGGTCTGGCAGGAAGCGCGCACATTGAAGGCGGCCGGCGCCGAAGTCTCGATCATCTGCCCGACGGGCAAGGGTTATGAGGCCCGCCTCGAGGTGATCGAGGGGATCGCCATTCACCGCCACCCTCTGCCACTGGAGGCGAGCAGCCCGATCAGCTTCCTGCTCGAATATGGCGCGGCGCTGCTGTGGGAGACGGTGCTGGCGTGGCGCATCCACCGGCAGCGGCGCATCGACGTGATCCATGGCTGCAATCCGCCCGATCTCGTCTTCCTCGTCGCGCTGCCGTTCAAGATGCTGGGCGTGCGCTACATCTTCGATCACCACGACATCAATCCCGAGCTTTACGAAGCCAAGTTCGGCAAGCGCGGGCTGCTGTGGCAGTTGCTGCGGCTCACGGAGAAGCTGAACTTCAAGGCGGCCGACGTCTCGATCGCCACCAACCAGTCCTACCGCCAGATCGCGATCGAACGCGGCGGGATGCCCCCCGAACGTGTCCACGTGGTGCGTTCCGGCCCGGATCTCTCGCGCCTCAAACCCGTCGCCCCGGTGCCGCGCTGGAAGAACGGGCGCGCGCACATGGTCGGCTATGTCGGGGTGATGGGCGAGCAGGAGGGGATCGATCTTCTGATCGCGGCGGCCGAGCACATCGTGCGGCAGATGGGCCGCGAGGACATCCAGTTCGTGCTGGTCGGCGGCGGCCCGGCGCTGGCGCAACTGCAGGCGCTTTCCGCCGATCGAAGGCTGGCCGACTACATAACCTTCGCCCGACGCGCGCCAGATGAGGATCTGTTCGCCGTGCTCTCGACCATGGATCTCGGGGTCAATCCCGATCGGGTCAACGCGATGAACGACAAGTCGACCATGAACAAGATCATGGAATATATGAGCCTCGCCAAGCCGATGGTGCAGTTCGACGTCACCGAAGGGCGGTTTTCGGCGCAGGGCGCCTCGCTCTATGCGCGGGCCAACGATCCGGTCGATCTCGCCGAGAAAATCGTCGCGCTGGTGGATGATCCCGAAGCGCGCGCGCGCATGGGCGCCCTGGGCCGCGCGCGGGTGGAGAACGAATTGGGCTGGCAGCACCAGATCACCCCGCTGCTCGATGCCTACCGGCAGGCGCTCGCCGACCAGTGACGGGACCAGCGCGTCCGGCATTATGTTGAATCGCCTGACAAGCCTAACGCGATTTTAAGGGCTTTGCGGCCACTGCTCCGTTCGCGATGAGCCGGACAGTCACTTCATGAACGCACCTTTCGATGCCACCTTGGCGCTCGGCAACGAGGCCCTGAGCCAGACCGTGCCTGATCATCAGGTCGCGGTGATCGGGCTTGGTTATATCGGCCTGCCGACCGCCGCCCTGCTCGCCAGCTACGGCTGGAGCGTGTGCGGCGTGGACGTGTCCGAGCGCGTGGTCGAAACCGTCAATGCCGGCGGCGTGCACATCGAGGAACGCGATCTCGACAAGCTGGTGCATGACGCCATCACCGCGCAGACGCTGGTCGCCTCGACTGAGGTGCCCACCGCCAGCTTCTACATGATCGCTGTCCCCACGCCGCTGGGGCCGGACAACACGCCCGACATCTCCTATGTCGAGGCCGCCGCCCGCGCGATTGCACCCAAGATCCTGCCCGGCGCCTGCGTGATCGTTGAAAGCACCTCGCCGATCGGCACGACCGAACGGGTCGCGCAGATCATCGCCGCATTGCGCCCCGATCTGGTGGTCCCGCGCGACGGCGGCACCGACGAGGCTGACATTGCGCTGGCCTATTGCCCCGAGCGCGTGCTGCCGGGGCGGATCGTCAACGAACTGGTCCACAATGACCGCGTGATCGGCGGGGTCACTCCCGCCTGCGCCGAACGCGCAGCGGTGCTCTACACCAGCTTCGTGAAGGGCGATTGCCTCTATACCACCGCGCGCGTGGCCGAGACGGTCAAGCTGGTCGAAAACAGCTTCCGCGACGTCAACATCGCCTTTGCCAACGAACTTTCGATGATCGCCGATGTGATCGGGGTGGATGTGTGGGACGTGATCCGGCTCGCCAATCGCCACCCGCGGGTCAACATCCTCCAGCCCGGCCCCGGCGTGGGCGGGCATTGCATCGCGGTTGATCCGTGGTTTCTGGTGGCGGGCGCGCCCGATGCCGCACGGCTGGTGCGCACCGCACGCGAGGTCAATGATTACAAGGCGGTGCACACAGAAAACCGCATCCGCGCGCTGCTCGATGCCGCGCCCGACGGCAAGGTCGCGCTGCTAGGACTGGCCTTCAAGCCCGATATCGACGACTTCCGCGAGAGCCCGGCGCTCGAGATTGCCGAGGCGCTGGCCCATACCCATGGCGAGCGGATTCTGGTGGTGGAACCCTTTGCCGAGGATCTGCCCAAGGCGTTCGCGGGATCGGGAGCCGAGCTGGTGACGCTTGACGCCGCGCTGCGGCAGGCCGAGATTGTGGTGGTGCTGGTCGATCACACCGCGTTCAAACATCTCTCGCCGGCCGATCTGGCGGGCAAGCTTGTGTTCGACACGCGGGGCATGCTGCGGCGGTGAGCAACGCGCGGGGCGAAGCGGGCGGATTGCCGCGGATTGTCGTGACCTTCGGCACCCGGCCCGAAGCGATCAAGATGTTCCCGGTGGTCGATGCCCTGCGCGCAGCCGGGCAATTTGATGTCAAAGTGGTGGTGACAGCCCAACACCGCGAATTGCTCGATTCCGTGCTCGCGCTGGCCGGCCTCAAACCCGACATTGATCTCGACCTGATGCAGGCCAGTCAGTCGCTTGATGCGCTTTCGGCGCGCCTCATTACGCATTTTGGTGAGGCCTTGGACGCCCTGAAGCCCGATCGCGTGCTGGTCCACGGCGATACGCTCACCACCATGATGGCAACCATGGCGTGCTATTTCCGGCGGATTCCGGTGGGCCATGTCGAGGCGGGATTGCGCAGCGGCGACATCTATTCACCCTGGCCCGAGGAAGTGAACCGCAAGGTCACCGGCGCGATTGCCGACCTGCATTTCGCTCCCACCACGACCGCCGCGGCGGCCTTGCGTGCTGAAAACGTTGCGGAAACCGCGATCCACGTGACCGGCAACACCGTGATTGACGCGCTGATGTTCGCGCAGGCCAAGGTCGCTGCCGAACCCGCTCTCGCGCCCGCCATCGCGCCGTTGAAAGCGCGGTTCGCCGGTAAGCGGATCATTGCCGTTACCGCCCACCGGCGCGAGAATTTCGGCGCGGGCATGGCGCAGATTGCGCAAGCTTTGCAGACACTTGCTGCACGCAATGATGTCGCGATCATCTATCCGCTGCACCCCAATCCCAATGTCGCCGATGTCATGCGCCCCGCTTTGGCGGGCCATGACAACATCGCGCTGATTGATCCGCTCGACTACCTCGATTTTGTGGCGATGATGGCGGCCTGCGACATTGTCCTCACCGATTCCGGCGGGATCCAGGAGGAAGCGCCCAGCCTCGGCAAACCCGTGCTGGTGATGCGCGATACCACCGAACGGCCCGAAGGGGTCGCCGCCGGAACCGCGCGGCTGGTGGGTGCAGATGCTGCTGTCATCCTGCGGGAAACGGCGCGCCTACTCGATGACGGGCAAGCCTATGAGCAGATGGCGAAGGCCCATAATCCCTATGGCGATGGCACCGCCAGCCGCCGCATCGCCGCGCTGATCGCGCAGGCGCATTGAGCGCTATCGCTGCCGGCCGGTCACCACCCGCCAGTAATAGATGCCAGCGGCCAGCACGATGGTGCTGGCGCCAAGGTCAATGATCCAGTTGAGCTTGAGCGGGCCGCAATCGATCACCGACTATCCGCTACGCAACCAGACCATCCTTGCCTTTGCGGGCTTTGCGCTGCTGTTGCTGGTGCGGATCGGCAGTGACCAGCGGGAGCAACGGCGATGATCGGCCGCATCATCTGGCTTGCGGGGCTTGCCGCGCTCGCCGTTCTCACCACGGTGCCGCAGATCGACAAGCAGTCCGAACTCGTCCCCGCACTCGCGCCGTCGGTGCCCGGCCCCTTGCGCAACTTCGCCCAGACCCAGATTGCCGCACGCGCTGCCGAAGGCAATGATCCGGCCGCTGCTGTCGCCGAAGCGCGGCTGCTGGTGCAGCGCCGTCCGGTGCCGGCGGAATATCTCACCCTGCTGGCGGTTGCTCAGGCCAAGGCCGGGAATGTCGAAGCAGCAGGGCTCGCGATCCAGATTGCCGGGCAGCGCGGCTGGCGCGAGCCGGTCGCGCAAGAGGCGGTGCTGCGGCTGGCGCTCGGTGCGGGTGACAAGGCCGAGGCGGCGCGCCGTTATGCCGCGCTGTTCCTGCGCCAGAACACGCCCGATGCGCTGCTGACCGAATTCGGCCCGGCCGTGCTCGACGAGCCGGGCGGCCCGGGTCAGCGCACGATGGTCGATATCGTCGCCGGGGGCGAGCGCTGGTACGAGCGCTTCCTGCAACGCGGCCCGCAAGTGATGCCGCCGGCCGCCTTCGCTGCAATCACCGCAGACAGCATCAAGCGCGGCGCGGAGTTCGATTGCGAGGCGCTCGGGCAGAGCATAGCCGCCCTGCGTCCGCGCGACGCCGCCGCAGCCGGACAACTTGCCGCTGCCGCTGCGAAACGCTGCCCCGCCTAAAGCGTGCGGATGATGCCGGAAAAATCGGTTGAGGCGTTCTCGGCCGCGAAGCTTTCGTAAATCGCGCGGGCGTGCTCGCCCAATTCGACCTTCGCGCCGGCGCTCTTGGCCGCTTCCATCGCCAACCGCAGATCCTTGAGCATCAGTCCGGCCGCGAACCCGCCCTGATAGTCGTTGTCAGCAGGGGTCACGGGACCAACGCCGGGGACGGGGCAATAGGACGTCATCGACCAGTTCTGGCCGCTTGAGACACTCGAAATGTCGAAGAAGGTCTGCGGATCGAGCCCGAGCTTCTGCGCCATGGCAAAGGCCTCGCAGGTGCCGATCATGTGGATCGCCAGCAGCATATTGTTGCAGATCTTGGCGGCCTGGCCCGTGCCGGCATCGCCTGCATGGATCACCGCCTTGCCCATCGCGGCGAGGATCGGCTGGGCGCGATCGAAGGCGCTCTGGCTGCCGCCGACCATGAAGGTCAACGTCCCGCCATTGGCCGCAGCGATGCCGCCCGAAACCGGCGCATCGACCATCTGGTAGCCATGCTGTTCGGTCACGGAGATCACTTCGCGCGCGGTGGCGACGTCGATGGTGGAGCAATCGAGCAGGATTGCGCCCTCTGGGGCATGGCCGATCACGTCGTCCCAATAGACGGCTTTGACGATTGCGCCGTTGGGCAGCATCGAGACAACCGCCTCGGCGCCCTCGCAGGCTTCCTTGGCAGTGGCGAAGGTGGCGCAGCCCGCCTCGCGCGCGGCGGCGAGCGCCGGTTCGCTGAGGTCAAAGGCGCGGACTTCGTGGCCTGCCTTCACAAGGTTAGCGGCCATCCCGCCGCCCATGTTGCCAAGGCCGATAAAGGCGATCTTCATATGTCTCCCCTCCCGCTTGCGGGAGGGGCCGGGGGTGGGCCCGCCTCCCGAAACACTGTTTTGATAAAGCAGGTAACGTTCCCACCCCTAACCCCGATACCCGCCCCGGCCCCCGAGCCGGGGGCAAGCGGGAGGGGGACTAAGTCACCGCCCCTTCCACTGCCCTTCACGCTTTTCGATGAAGGCGGCCATACCCTCGGCCTTATCCTCGCTCGCGGTGAGGATTTGGAAGATCCGGCGCTCGACAATCAGTCCCTGATCGAGCGTCATCTCGAAGGCCGAGTTCACCATTTCCTTGTTCGCGATCACCGCCATCGGCGGCATTCCGGCGATGATTGCCGCGGTCTTGAGCGTTTCGGCGATCAGCTCCTCATGCGGCACCACGCGCGCCACCAAGTTGCTGCGCTCGGCCTCGGTCGCATCCATCATCCGGCCGGTGAGGCACATTTCCATCGACTTCGACTTGCCGATGGCGCGGGTCAGCCGCTGCGAGCCGCCCATGCCGGGGGCCACGCCGAGCTTGATTTCAGGCTGGCCGAACTTCGCTTTGTCGGAGCAGATGATGAAGTCAGCCATCATCGCCAGCTCGCACCCGCCGCCCAGCGCGAAGCCGTTAACGGCTGCGATCCACGGCTTGCGGGTCTTCTTGACGATCTCGGCCGTCCACGGGCTGAAGAAATCGTCGAGGAAGAAGTCCGCGGCCGCCTTGTCGCTCATTTCCTTGATGTCGGCGCCGGCGGCAAAGGCCTTGTCGCCGCTGCCGGTGAGGATCGCGCAGAGCTGCGAGCCATCAGCCTGATAGGCGGCAAAGGCGTGGATCAGCTCTTCCAGAACCTTGGAGTTGAGCGCGTTCAACGCCTGCGGACGGTTGATCGTCAGCAGCGTGACGCCCTTGGTGCCGCGCGCGTCGGCCTCGGCAGTGATTGTTTCGTAGGTCCCAGATTCTTCAATCATAGCGGCTTCCATTCCTCATCGGCGGGCAGCGGGGCGAAGATCGCGTCGAGCAGGTCGTCGCTCACGTCCTCGGGCGTTGCCGGGTTCCATTTGGGATCATTGGTCTTGTCGGTGATCACCGCGCGCACGCCTTCGGCAAAGTCGGGGCGGGTCAGCACGCGGCTGGCGATGCGATATTCCATGCGCATATTGTCGGCAAAATCGGTGAGCGCAGCGCTTTCCGCCAGCTGGCGCAGCGCGACCTTGCAGGTCTGCGGGCTCTTCGTTCCGAGCGTGTCGCGCTCCTTCATCGCCCAGTCGTCACCCACATTGGCCGCAGCCTCGAGACTGGCGAGAATGTCCTCGTAGCTGTCGGACGCGAAATGCTTGGCGATCTTGTCGGCATTGGCCTCGATCCGCGCCTTGGGCGGCGTGCCGACCGGTTCGCTGAGAATGCCCGCGATCCGATCAGGGTGATCGTGGATGCGTGCCTTCAGATCCTCGAGCATCTCGTGCGGCACATAATGCGTGGCAAGGCCGGTCCACAGGCATTCCGACCCGTCCAGCCGTGCGCCCGTGAGTGCGAGGAACTGGCCCAGGCGCCGCCCGAGGCGCGAAAGATACCAACCGCCGCCCACGTCAGGGAACAGTCCGATCCCGGTTTCGGGCATGGCAAAGCGGGTGTTCTCGGTCGCCACGCGGAACTTGGCCGGCTGCGAGATGCCCACGCCGCCGCCCATGGTGATGCCGTCCATGAAGGCGACAATCGGCTTGGCATAGGTGAACATCTGGTGGTTCAATTGGTATTCGTCGTGGAAGAACCTGCGCCCCAACACGCCGCCATCATTGAGCGCCGAATCGCGCAGGAAGGCGATATCGCCGCCCGCGCAGAACCCGCGGCCTTCGTGGTGATCGAGGATTACCGCCTTGATGCTATCGTCCGCCGCCCACTCTGTGAGCGCTGCGCTCATCGCGTGGCACATTTCCAGCGTCAGCGCGTGGAGCGCCTTGGGCCGGTTCAGGCTGATATGGCCTATCGGGCCATTGGTGCGGATAAGAACGTCATCGGTCATTGCGACAAAACTTTCGGTTCGATCAGGTCCCAGCGATTGCCAAACGGATCGCTGAACACCGCCACGGTGCCATAGGGCTCATGGCGCGGCTGTTCGTGAAACATCACCCCTGCCGCGGCAAGGCGTGCCTGGGTGCCTGTGAAATCATCGGTGTGCGCAAAAAAGCCGACACGCCCGCCGGTCTGGTTGCCGATCGCGGCGGATTGCGCGTCATTGGCAGCCTTGGCGAGCAGCAAGCGCCCGCCATCCTTGCCGCCGACCACCACCCAGCGCTTGCCGCCGCCCATGTCGCTGTCCTCGATCAGATCGAAGCCCAGCGCGCCAACGCAAAAGGCGATGCCCGCATCGTAATCGGGCACCACCAGCGTTGTCAGGGCAAGGCGGGTGCCGCTCACTGGCGCAGCAGATCCCGGCCCACGACCATGCGCATGATCTGGTTGGTGCCTTCAAGGATCGAATGCACGCGCAGATCGCGCCAGAAGCGCTCGATCGGGTAGTCCTGCAGATAGCCGTAGCCGCCGAACAATTGCAGCGCGCGGTCAACCACAGAGCTGCCATTGTCGGTCGCCAGCCGCTTGGCCATGGCGGAAAAGCGCGTCTTGTCGGGCGCGTTGTCTGTCACTTTCGCGGCCGCCAGATAGAGCAGCGCGCGGGCTGCCTCCAGATCGGTTGCCATGTCGGCGAGCATGAACTGGGTGTTCTGGAACTCGGCCACGGGCTGGCCGAACTGCTTGCGATCCTTGGTATACTGGATCGCTTCGTCGAGGCACCTTTGCGCCCCGCCCAATGAGCACGCGCCGATATTCAACCGTCCGCCATCCAGCCCCATCATCGCGATGCGGAAGCCTTCGCCTTCGCCGCCGACAAGGTTCTCCACCGGCACGCGCACATCTTCAAGAATCAGCTGCGCTGTCGGCTGCGAGTGCCAGCCGAGCTTCTTTTCCTGCGCGCCGAAGCTGACGCCGGGCATATCCTTTTCGATCACCACGCAGGAAATGCCCTTGGGCCCATCCTCGCCGGTGCGCACCATCACCACGTAGATCTCGTTCGCGCCCGCGCCCGAGATGAACTGCTTGGTGCCGTTGAGCACGAAGTGATCGCCATCCCGGCGCGCAGTGGTGCGCAGCGCGCTCGCGTCCGACCCGCTCGAAGGCTCGGTCAGGCAGTAGCTGGCGATTGTGTCCATGGTGACGAGATCGGGGAGATACTTCGACTTGACCGCATCCCCGCCGAAGCGGTCGATCATCCACGCGGCCATGTTGTGGATCGAGATGAAGGCGCTGGTCGAAGGGCAGCCATAGGCCATCGCCTCCATGATCAGCGCCGCCTCCAGCCGTCCGAGCCCGATCCCGCCCGAGGCCTCGGACACGTAGATCGCACCAAAGCCAAGCTCGGCGCTGCGCTGGATCGTGTCGCGCGGGAAGATGTGCTTCTCGTCCCATTCGGCCGCATGAGGCGTGATCTGGTCGGCGGTGAATCGCTGGGCGACCTCGCGGATGGCGAGCTGATCGTCGGTGAGCTGGAATTGTCCGTGCATGGGGCAGTGCTCTAACGGGGTTTGCGGGGTTGGAAAAGGCTGGCGCGCAAACGAGCCTTGCGGTTTTTGCTAGGCCCGGCGCGATTTTTGTAACCCGAATGGCGCATGCAGGCGTATCTGTCACCATGAGCAGCCCCGCGACCCGCCTGATCCTCGTCTATAATGCCGATAGCGGCGTTCTGAACATGGTGAAGGATGCGGTGTGGAAGGTGGTGCGGCCGGCGACCTATCCCTGTTCGCTCTGCGCGCTCAGCTATGGCTGGGTGAGCATGCACGGGCGCTGGCGGCGGTTCCTTAAGGGATTGCCGCAGACCAAGGTGTTTCACCACAAGGATGACTTTGCGCGCGCCTTTCCCGGGCTTGCCATCCCTCTGCCTGCGATCCTGCTGGCCAACGGCGATGCGCCGCCGCAGGTGCTGCTCAGCGCGGCAGAGCTCGACGCACTGCCCGATCTCGAGGCGCTGATTGCGCTCACCTCGGCGCGGCTCGGTCGCTCCGGTCAGTCCTGAGCGGGCGCGGCGATCCGGTCCTTCCAGATCAGCCGGCAGCGGTCAGCCTTGCCCGCAGCGGCAGCGGCGGCGAAGCGTTCGGCGCTGGGCGCAAGGCGGCGGATCAAAATCACACCCTTGGCGCTCGGGCTGACGATTGCGCCGTCCGCCGCAGGGCTCCCCGGCGGTAACAGGCGCACTGCCACGGCCTTGCCGGTGCCGCGGATGGTGGCGAAATTGTCGGTCTGCGCCGCAAAGAACGAGAGCGACTGGTAATCCGGCCAGTCCCCCATCTGCACTGACAGCTGCGTGCCCGGATTGCTCAGATCATAGCGGCACAGCGCGTAATAGAGATCGGGCGAGGAGCGCACCACGTTCTGCGTTTGCGGGGTAACGCGCTCGGGATTGGTGAAGCGGTGGAGCGCCACGCCGCGCTGCGCCAGCATATCCATCGCCCGCGCCATGATCACCGTGGGCGCGGCATGGAGCGCGGCGAAATGCACGCCCGCTGCGCAAAGCAGCATGACCAAAAGGGGGCCGATCCAGCGCTTCATGGCGCCTTTCCGCAGGTCAGCCGCTCGATGCTGGGCGGGTCGAGCGCGGTGGTGGGGTCCGCGATCACCGCCCGATCGGGCATGTAGAGCCGCAGCGTCAGGTCAAAAGTTCCGGCCTTGCGGCTCGAGATCCAGTGCGCAGCGCCAGTGGGCCGGTCAGCCGCAATCACGGCCTCCCACGCCCCTGCTCCGGCGCGCCCGGCGTCGATACTGAGCGCGCCGTCGGTGTTGGCGGGGAGCATGCTCGCTGCGTCATACAGCGTGACCGACCACCACCCCGCCGGCATCGCCCCGCCCGACAGGCGATAGGAGCAAGCCTCGCGCAAGGGCGCGCCGTCATCATCGGTGGTGCGGGTGAAATAGACCGCCTCGCTGCGCGCCAGCGCCAGTAAGCCATGCCGGGCGACCCGCGCACGGGTGTAGGCATCCGCCGCGTCCGAACCGATCGCAAAATCACTTCGCCAGCCGCGCACATCGACATCGCCGAACGCCATGGTGCTCGCGCCGGGCAGCAGGCCCGCCATCCATAGCGCGCTACCCAGTCCGAGGGCGCTACCTGCCAGAACGGCGAGGAGATAGGCGAAAAACCGCCGCATCAGCCGGGCACTACCGCCTCGGCCTCGATCTCGACGCGCCATTCGGGGCGGCACAGCCATGCCACGCCCGCCATGGTTGCCGCGGGACTTGCCGTGCCGAAATATTGCGCATGAACCGCGCCGATCGCGTCTTGATCCTCGGGGTGAGTCAGCAACATCCGGGTGCGCACCACATCGGCCGGACTGCCGCCCAGCTCCTCGATAGCAGCGACAATGATCGCGCAGCACCGCGCCGCCTGTTCGGCCGCACCGCCCGGCGTGGTCGAACCATCGGGCTCGACCGGGCCCGTGCCCGCCACGATGATCCGGTTGCCTTCCCGCACCGCGCGGGAAAAGCCGAAGATGGCCTCAAAGGGCGAGCCCGAAGTCGTCCTCAGACGCTCCACATCCTTGCCGTTCATCCGCAGGTAATTTCGACGATCTTCATTCGCTCGTCATAGCGCACGTTCACGCGGTCCTGACGATAGTCCATCGTCCAAGCGGCGTTGGGCGGTCCCCAGCGCAGGGTGCGCGCGCCGGCATCCTTGAGGATCGCCTCGCCCATCGACTGGGTCGCATCATGGCCAATGTGATATTGCGCGGGCGCGGCATTGCACATCATCGGAACCGGCGGCGGCGGCACGGCCTCGGCCCGGTCCGGCGCCGAATCGCCGACATTCACCACACATCCGGCCAGCGCCAGAGCAACGATCCCGATCAGACTTTCGCGCACCATCACGATTTCCCCTCGTCCAAATCCGCCGCTTTGAGCAGCGCCATGGGAGCAAGGCTAACAGTGTGCGCGGGGCTTTTGAAGCGGCAAGACACGCGCCGCCGCAATCAGGCCTTGTGCTTGTCGAGCTCGTCGCCCGACACCGTGACGACGTGCAGCAGATTGGTGGCCCCCGGCGTTCCGAACGGCACCCCGGCCAGCACGATCAGCTTGGCGCCGGCCTCGCTGAAGCCGTGGCGCAGCGCCATGCGCTTGCCCTTGCCGATCATCTCTTCGAAGCTGCCGATATCCTTCGTCGCCACCGCGTGGGCGCCCCACAGCAGCGCGACGCGGCGCGCGGTGCGGATCGAGGGCGTGAGCACCAGCACAGGGGTCGCGGGACGTTCGCGCGCCACACGCCGCGCGGTCGAGCCGGACGAGGTGAACACGGTGATCGCGCTAATCGGCACGGTGTCGGCGATGGTCATGCAGGCATGGGCCAGCGCGTCGGAGGTGGTGGCATCGGGCGGGGTATCTAGGAAACGCACGCGCTCCTTGTAGCCCTCGTCGTTTTCCACCTGCACCGCGATGCGGTCCATCATCGCGACCGATTCCTCGGGCCATGCGCCCGCTGCACTCTCGGCCGAGAGCATCACCGCGTCGGCCCCGTCATAGACGGCATTGGCGACGTCGGAGACTTCGGCGCGGGTGGGGGTCGGGGCCTCGATCATCGATTCGAGCATCTGGGTCGCCACGATCACCGGCTTGCCCGCGCGCCGCGCCATGTTGACGATCTTCTTCTGGAGCGGCGGGACTTCGTAAGGCTCAAGCTCGACGCCGAGATCCCCGCGCGCGACCATGATGCCATCGGCCAGTTCGATGATTTCGGCCAGCCGGTGGACGGCCTGCGGCTTTTCGATCTTGGCGCAGATCGCCGTGCCGTGGGTGCCGATCAGCTTGCGCGCCTCGGCAATATCCTCGGGGCGCTGGACAAAGCTCAGGCCAATCCAGTCCACCCCGTGTTCGGTGGCGAAGGCGAGATCGCGGCGGTCTTTCTCGGTCAGCGCGGGGATCGGCACTTCGGCATCGGGGACATTGACGCCCTTGCGATCCGAGATCACCCCGCCGACTTCCGCGCTGCACAGGATGCGGCTGCCGTCCGCTTCGAGCACCTTCAGCCGGATCTTGCCATCATTGATCAGCAGGCGCTGGCCGCGGGTCATGATCCCGAACAGTTCGGGATGCGGCAGGCAGACGCGGTTCTCATCGCCGGGCGTCTCGTCGCGGTCGAGCACGAAGTGGCCCGAATGGCGGATCACCGCCTGGCCATCGCGGAACGAGCCCACGCGCAACTTCGGCCCCTGCAAATCGGCCAGGATCGCGATCGGCTTGGCATATTGCTTTTCGAGCGCACGGATCGCGCCAAGGGCCGCTTCGTGATCGGCGTGGGCGCCGTGGCTCATGTTGAGGCGGAAGGCATCCGCGCCGGCGCGCACCAGCCGGTCCAGCATCTCGGGTGAACGGCTCGCCGGACCGATGGTGGCGAGAATCTTGACCTTGCGACCGCGCGGGTCGATCCTTGGCTGCTCGCGTCGTGTCATTGCTTGGCTATCCCTCTTGTGGTTGGCCTATGGCACAGCCGTTTTTCAACTCAAGGAAAAGCCGTGATGAATAGCAATGCCGATCCGCTCGACGCGCTGGATGACGCGCAAGCCGCCGCCGCCTTCCGCCGGCTGGTGCGCCATCTGCGCCATCGCCACGATGCGCAGAACATTGATTTGATGGGGCTTGCCGGTTTCTGCCGCAACTGTCTGGCCGACTGGATCCGCGATGCGGGCTATGATGGCGACAAGGAAGCGGCGCGCACGCTGATCCACGGGATGGAGAGCGGCGCATGGAAAGCCACCCGCCAGACGCCTGCCACCGAGGAGCAGCTGGCGCGGATGGCGGCTAGCGTAGCGAAGAACGCACAGGAATAATTTGTCCGGACGGTTCAACAGGGCGGCACGGCTGGCTATCGGCAAGGGCAACTGATTCTCTTGCCGATGGAGCCTCCCCCATGTCCGACAACGCCACCGCATCCGACGACCGCCTGCGCCTGCTGATCGAGCGGATCGAGCGGCTCGAGGAAGAAAAGAAGGGCATCGCCGACGACATCCGCGATGTCTATTCCGAAGCCAAGGCGGTCGGCTACGATGCCAAGATCATGCGCCAGATCGTGCGCCTGCGGAAGATGAAGCCCGATGATCGCAGCGAGCAGGATATGCTGCTCGAAACCTACAAGGCCGCGCTCGGCATGGCGTGATGGGATCGCCGCGCCTGCGTGGCTGCCATTGAAGTTTCATCTGGCCGTGTTATCTCGATAATACAGCAATTGGAGATTTCGATATGGCATCCCCCTGGAAAGACGCGCGCGGCATTATCGTGACCACCACCCCGACGATCGAAGGCCGCCCCATTCAGGACTATCTCGGCATCGTCACCGGCGAAGTGATTGTCGGCGCGAACCTGTTCCGCGATCTTTTCGCCAATATCCGCGACATCGTCGGCGGGCGCTCGGGCTCGTATGAGCGCATTCTGGCTGATGCGCGCACGCAGGCAATCCAGGAATTGCAGGCCGAAGCCGCCGCGCTGGGCGGCAACGCGGTGGTGGCGATCGATCTCGATTACGAGGTCATCGGCCCCAACGGATCGATGCTGATGGTGAGCGCCAGCGGCACCGCGGTGAAGATCTGAAACCTCACCACCAGCCGTAATCGCTGGCGAGGAACAGGGCGTTGTAAGCTGCGTGGTGCAGCATGGCCGCGCGCAGGCCCAGCCGCGTGCGGGTGTAGGCGAGCAGTAGCCCGCCGATGGTCTGCGGCAGCACCACCAGCACGCCCCACGGGCTCGAAAGCGCCTCGTAATTGCCCAGATGCACCAGGCCGAACAGGAGCGTGCTGCCCCACACGAACCAGTGGAAATGGCGGGTGAACCATTCCGGCACTGCCGTGTCCCGCTCCCGCGTGGCCGACCATTGCACCAGCCCCGCCAGCACCAGCGCCACCGCCCCGAGCGCGACTGGCATGGCCAGCCCCGCATCCAGGAACAGCGTAGCGAACAGCATCGCCTGGGCCGCAAAGCCGAAAGCCGCAAACCGCAGTGCGGCCACGCGCCCTGTCAGCCAGCCGCGATAGACCAGCTCCTCCAGCACCGGCGCGAGCAGGAGGTAACCGAACAGATCTTCGGCCAAGGTGGTCTCTTCCACGCGCTCGGCGGGGAGAAACGGCGCATAGCTGTCGGCCAGCGCTGTCAGCCAGGCCGCTAGTCCATCGAGCGCCAGGTCGAGCGCGAACACCGTCCCCAGCGCCAGCAGCAGCGCGCCGCCCCACGGCAGGGGCGCGCCATGCGGGGTCGGACGGGCCATGAACCGTGCCGCATCCCCCACCCGCGCGCGGATCGCTGCCAAAATCGCCGCCAAACCTGCCACGAGCGGCCTTGCATCAGGCTTCACGCTCGGAGTAAGGCCCGCGCTCAGTTTTCCATCATCCCGGTGAAGTTCGTCCAATGGCAGGCCATTCCAAGTTCAAGAACATCATGCACCGCAAGGGTGCGCAGGACAAGAAACGCGCGGCAATGTTTTCCAAGCTCAGCCGCGAGATTACCGTGGCTGCCAAGATGGGCATGCCCGATCCCGACATGAACCCGCGCCTGCGCCTCGCGGTCAACGCTGCGCGCGCGCAGTCGATGCCCAAGGACAATATCCAGCGTGCGATCGAAAAGGCGTCGCAGGCGGGCGGCGAGGATTATGTCGAGATCCGCTACGAAGGCTACGGCCCGGGCGGGGTCGCGCTCATCGTCGAGGCGCTGACCGACAACCGCAACCGCACCGCCACCAATGTCCGCACCGCATTCAGCAAGAACGGCGGCAACCTCGGCTCGGAAGGCTCGGTCAGCCACGGGTTCGAACGGTGCGGGATGATCGAATATCCGGCCAGCGCGGGTGACGAGGAGAAAATGCTCGAAGCCGCGATCGAAGCGGGCGCGGAAGATGTCGAAAGCTCGGAGGATGGCCACACCATCTGGACTGCCGCAGATGCACTGCACGGCGTGGCAGGCGAGCTCGAAAAGGCGCTGGGCGCGGCGGATAACGTCAAGCTGGCGTGGAAGCCCTCGCTCACCGTCGATGTGAACGAAGAAACCGCAACCACGCTGATGAAGCTGATCGACACGCTCGACGACGACGACGACGTGCAGACCGTGTGGGGCAATTACGAAATCTCCGACGAGGTGATGGAGAAGCTGGGCTGATGTGGGCCTTTGCCGCGAAGGCGCTGCTGGCTGGCGTCATAATCGCGGCGATTGCGGAAATCGGCCGCAGGCTACCCACCATGGCAGCGCTGATTGCATCGCTGCCGCTGGTCTCGATCCTCGGCATGATCTTTCTGTGGCACGCGCGGCCTGATTCGGAAAACATGGCGGTTCATGCGCAGTCGACCTTCTGGTTCGTGCTGCCGAGCCTGCCGATGTTCCTGCTGATGCCCGTGCTGCTGCGGCAGGGCTTCGGGTTCTGGACCGCCCTGACGGCAGGTTGTGTGCTGACGGTCCTGTTGTATCTGCTGATGGTGCAATTCGGACCACGTCTTGGCATCCGGTTCTGAACCATGCTGATCCTCGGACTTGATCCGTCACTCTCCTGCACCGGCTGGGGTGTTATCCGGGCCGAGGGCGCGCGGATTACCCATATTGCCAACGGGCAGGTCAAAACCGATGCCGGTGCGCCACTGGCCGAACGGCTCGCCGCGTTGCAGACCGGATTGGCTGCGGTGATCGCCGAACACCGCCCGATCCGCGCGGCGGCAGAGGAAATCTACGTCAACAAGAACCCGCAATCCACGCTCAAGCTGGCGCAGGCGCGCGGCTGTGTGCTGGCGGCGTGCGGGGCAGCGGGCCTCGCCGTCACCGAGCACGCCGCCCGGCTGGTCAAGAAGGCGGTGACCGGAACCGGCGCAGCGGAAAAGGCGCAGGTCGCCGCGATGGTCAAGGTGCTGCTACCCGGCGTCCAGATTGCCGGAAGCGACGCAGCCGATGCCCTCGCCGTGGCGATTGCCGACGCGCATCTGGGGCGGCGGAACTAGACGGAGACAGGCACGATGATCCACCTCTACGGCATCCCCAATTGCGACACGGTCAAAAAGGCCCGCGTCTGGCTTGAGGCTGAAGGCCACGCCGCAACCTTCCACGATTATAAAAAGGAAGGCGCTGACCCGGCGAAGATCGCCGCGTGGATCACTGCGGCAGGCCTCGACGTGGTGGTGAACCGCAAGGGCACGACCTTCCGCGCGCTGTCGGATGCGGACAAGGCGCTGGCCGCCAGCGCCGACACCGCGCCTGCACTGCTCGCGGCCAATCCTTCGGTGATCAAGCGCCCGATTGCGGAGCACGCGGGCGGGATCCTCGTTGGCTTCAAGCCAGACGAATGGGCCGCCGCGCTCGGCTAGTCCCGAGCGCCCGCCCCGCCATGAACCCGCCGGAGATCATCGCCGTTGCGTTGGGGCTCGCCAATGTCGGCCTGCTCGTGCGGCGCAGCATCTGGAACTATCCCTTCGGCATGGCGATGGTGGCGCTCTACTTCGTCATCTTCCGCGACGCGCGGCTTTACGGTGAGGCAGCGTTGCAGGTGTTCTTCTTTGTAGTGCAGGGCTGGGGCTGGTGGCTGTGGGCGCGCGCGGGCGGGCTGGCGCAGATGGTCAGCGTGGAATGGATGAGCTGGCGCGCGCGGGCGCTATCGCTGGCGCTGGTGGCCGCGGCGACCATCGGGATCGGCTGGGGCATGGCGCGCTTCACCGATGCCGCGCTCCCCTATGCCGATGCCGCGATAGCCGGGGCAAGCGTGGTGGCGCAAATCCTGCTGGCGATGCGGCGGGTGGAGAACTGGGCGCTGTGGATCGCGATCGATGTGCTGTCGATTGCGGTCTATATTGATCGCGGGCTGTATCTCACCGCCGGGCTGTATGTCGCGTTCCTCGGGCTGGCGATCGCCGGGCTGGTCGCCTGGGCCAAGGCCGCCCGCGGCGGCGAGACAATTGAGGCATGACGAAGCGCGGCTTCCTGCTTGGCAAGTTCATGCCGCCCCACGCCGGGCATATGGCGCTGATCCGCGCGGCGCGGGCGCTGGTGGACGAGCTCACCGTGCTGGTGTGCTGGCTACCTGATGACCCGATTGCGGGGGAGACGCGGCTGGCGTGGATGCGCGAGCTTGCGCCCGATTGCCGGGTCATAGGGCATGGCGCGGTCGTGCCGCAAGCGCCCGAGGACAGCCCGGATTTCTGGCCGATCTGGCGCGGCATCGTCGCCGCGGCGCATCCCGAGCCCATCGATTATCTGTTCGCAGGCGAGGATTACGGCGCCGAGCTGGCGCGGCAGGTGGGCGGACTGTTCGTGCCGCTCGGCGGCCGGGTGCTGGGGCTCTCCGATGATCCGCTCTCCGGCCTTTCGGCCAGCGCTGTCCGCGCCGATCCGGCAGCGCATTGGGCGCTGCTGCCGCCACCCGTTCAGGCCCATTACCGCCGCTCCATCTGCCTGCACGGGGCCGAGAGCACCGGCAAGACCACCCTCGCCGCGCAGCTTGCGACCGAGACCGGAGCGCTTACCGTGGGCGAATATGGCCGCAGCCATTGCGAGGTGCACAAGCAGCCGCTCACCCGCGACGATCTCCTCCTGATCGGCCGCGCGCAGCAGGCGATGATTGCGGCTGCCGCGCAATGGGCCGGGCCGCTGCTGCTGGTTGATACCGATGCGCTGATGACGGCGGCGTGGTGCGAAATGCTGCTCGGCGAACGGCCCGCCGAGCTCATGGCCGCGCCCAAGGCCGATCTCTACCTGCTGCTCGAACCCGATCTGCCGTGGGTGAATGATGGCACACGCTTTTTCAGCGACCCGGCCGACCGTCACAGGTTTGCAAGGATCGTGGCGCAGGTGCTCGAGGATGCCGGCGTGCCGTATGTGCGGATTGCCGGGACAGGACACGAAAGGCTCGCCGCCGCGCGCGCCGCGATAGGAGCGTTGCATGATTAAGCCCCGCCTGTTTCTTTGCGCGCTGCTGGCGGCATCGGCGCCGGTGGCGGCGCAGGATATGCTGATCATCGCCCACCGCGGCGCGAGTGCCGAGCGGCCCGAACACACGCTGGCCGCCTACGAACTCGCGATCGATCAGGGCGCCGATTACATCGAGCCCGATCTGGTCGCGACCAAGGATCTGGTGCTGGTCTCGCGCCACGAGAATGAACTGTCGGGCACCACCGATGTCGCCACACGCGAGGAATTCGAAGACCGCCGCCGCGACAAGACGATCGATGGGCAGAAGGTGGCGGGCTGGTTTGCCGAGGACTTCACGCTTGCCGAACTGCGCACGCTGCGCGCCAAGGAGCGCATCCCCTCGTTGCGGCCCGCCAATGCGCGGTATGATGGCCTCTATCAGGTGCCGACGCTGGCCGAGATCGTGAAGCTGGTGCGCGCCAAGGAGGCTGCGACCGGCAAGCGAATCGGGCTTTACCCTGAACTCAAGCACCCCGAATTCCTGTTGCAGGAAGCGGGCATCGACATGGTCGACCTGCTGCTGCGCGACCTGCGCGAGCTCGGGATTTCGGCAGCCGATCCGGTGTTTGTACAAAGCTTCGAAGTCGGCCCCTTGCAGCGCCTCAAGCAGCGCAGCGATGTCAAGCTTGTGCAGCTGGTCGCGCCGCTCGGCGGGCCGGCAGACGAGCCGGCGATGAACTATGCCGAGATGGTGACGCCCACGGGCCTCGCCGAAGTGGCGAAATATGCCGATGCCGTGGGCGCGCATATCGCGCTGGTTCTTACCCCCGACGGCAGCCCGACAGCATTGGTGGCGGATGCGAAGGCAGCGGGGCTGGATGTCCATGCATGGACGATCCGCCCGGAGAACGATTTCCTCCCCGCCATGTTGCGCAGCGGCGATGATCCCAAGGGCCGCGGCTGCGGCGATGTGAAGCTGGCCGCTTTGCTTAAGGCGGCGGGGGTCGCGGGCGTGTTCAGCGATGGGGCGCTGAAAGGCCGCAGCTGCCCCTAGGCGCGCCGCGCACTCAGAATATAATTCAGCGACATATCGTCCGACAGGTGCAACCCCTTGCCCGGTCGCCATGCGATCCCGCGCTTTGCCGTCACCGTCAGCCCGGCCTCGGCCAGCAAGCCCTCGAACTCGTCTGGCGTGACGAAATCTTCCCAGTGGTGCGTGCCCTTGGGGACATAGCCGACCGCCTCTGCCGCGCCGACCAGCAGCACGCGGGATGCCGCGGTGCGATTGGGGGTCGACATCACCAGCAAGCCATCAGGCGACAGCCGCGCCGCCACATCGCGCAGGAAGGCAGGCTTGTCCGCCACGTGCTCGATCACTTCGACACAGGTGACCAGATCGAAGGTGCCGATATCAAGCCCGGCAACCTCGCCCGCCATGTAGCGGATGTCGAGACCCACGGCTTCGGCATGGGCCGCCGCTGCCGATACATTCTCGGCCGCCGCATCCACGCCCGTCACCGCTGCGCCCAGCCGCGCCAAGGGCTCGCACACCAGCCCCGCGCCGCAGCCGATATCCAGCGCTACCTTGCCCGCCAGCGGCCTCACTGAAGCCCCCGCGTCCTGCCAATGCGCGTCAATCGCGTCCCGGACGAAGGCGAGGCGCACCGGATTCACCTGATGCAGGCTCGCCATCGGCCCCTTGGGGTTCCACCAGTCCCGCGCGAGGCCAGCGAAGAAATCGGCTTCCTCGGGCCGGATGGTTACATTCGATACGTTTGCGTTTCCCATGATCCCCCCTTAACAGCGCGCGCAACCACTCACCAGCCAGCAGGAGCGTCCCCTTGGCTCGTATCGTGATGAAATTCGGCGGCACCTCGATGGCCGGGACGGAGCGTATCCGCCGGGTCGCCAATATCGTGCGCGCGCAGGCGGCGAAAGGCGATCAGGTCGCGGTGGTCGTCAGTGCCATGGCGGGCGAGACTGATCGCCTCGTGAATTTCTGCCGCGAGGCCAATCCGCTGTACGATCCGGCCGAATATGACGTGGTGGTCGCCAGCGGCGAGCAGGTCACCAGCGGATTGCTGGCGCTGACCTTGCAGGCGCTTGGCTGCAAGGCGCGCAGCTGGCTCGGCTGGCAGCTCCCGATCCACACCATCGAAGCGCACGCCAAGGCGCGGGTCGAATCGATCGATTCCGACGCGCTGATCGCCTCGCTCGAAGCTGGAGAGATCGCGGTGATCCCCGGTTTCCAGGGGCTTTCGCAGGACAATCGCATCACTACGCTGGGGCGCGGGGGTTCGGATACCTCGGCGGTGGCGGTCGCGGCCGCGATCAAGGCGGATCGCTGCGACATCTACACCGATGTCGACGGGGTCTACACCACCGATCCGCGGATTGTCGCCAAGGCGCGCAAGCAGAAGGCGGTGACCTACGAGGAAATGCTCGAACTCGCATCCGTGGGCGCCAAGGTGCTGCAGACCCGCTCTGTCGGCCTCGCGATGAAGGAAAAGGTGCGGGTGCAGGTATTGTCGAGCTTTATCGGCGAAGGCGCCCCGCCTGCCGATGATTTGCCCGGGACAATGATCGTCTCGGACGAGGAAATGGATGATTTGGTGGAGAAGGGCCTGATGGAACGCCAGCTTGTGACCGGCATCGCGCATGACAAGAACGAGGCCAAGGTGATCCTCACCCGCGTGCCCGACCGGCCCGGCGCGGTGGCGAACATCTTTGAACCGCTCGCCGCGGCCAGCATCAATGTCGACATGATCATCCAGAACGTCGGCCGCGACAAGGGTGAGACCGACGTGACCTTCACCGTGCCGCAATCCGATCTTGCCCGCGCGCAGGCGCTGCTGGAAGATCGCCGCGACGCGATCGGCTTCAACCGCATCATCACCGACAGCAAGATCGCCAAGATCAGCGTTGTCGGCGTGGGCATGAAGAGCCACGCGGGCGTCGCCAGCACGATGTTCCGCGCCCTGTCCGACCGCGGGATCAACATCCAGGCGATCTCCACGTCCGAGATCAAGATCAGCGTGATGATCGACGAGGACGAGACCGAGTTGGCGGTGCGCGTGCTGCATACCGCCTACGGACTGGATGCGGTTAGCTGACGGGTAGCCCGCTTTATCGATGTTAACCCTCTGAGGTTACGCCCGCTTAACCTTTTGCGCTCGACTCTGGCCGCCGTACCCAAGCGGAATATCGGAGTCGCGCCTCATGGCCATCAAGGCCCTTATCGATCAGCCTGCGCCTGGCCTCGGCCAGCGCACCGCAATGCGCCGCGCCCTGCGGCTTGAAACCAGCGGGGTGCTGCCGGGCGGGCAGGAGGCGAATGTCACGGTCCACAACATCTCGGTATCGGGATTGCTGCTGGAAACCGGGCTTGATCTGCCCAACGGCGAGACGCTGAGCCTCGATCTGCCCGAAGCCGGGATTGTCGAGGCGGTGATCGTGTGGCGCAGCGGGCAGCTTTATGGCTGCGCCTTCAGCGCCCCACTCAGTCCGGCTGCGCTGGCCGCTGCGCAATTGCAGGGCCTGCCTGTCACCGAGAGCGGCCCCGCACCGGCAGCCGCCTCCCCCATGGTTGGACGGCGGACAGGCACAGGCGAATCGCTCGGTCTGCGGCTCAATCGCTTGCGGCGCGAGGCAGGATTGACGCTTGCCGAGGTTGCCGACCGGCTCGGGGTGAGCAAGCCCACGGTGTGGGCGTGGGAGAAGGGCAAGGCCCGGCCGCTTCCCGAACGCATGACCGCAATTGCCGAAGCGCTGGGCGCAGCGCCCGCTGATCTCGCCGAAGCAGCGGGGCACGAAACCGATATCGCCATCCTGCTGGACGATTGCCGCGCGCGCATTGCCGAAGCCTGCGGCACCAGCCCGGGTGCGGTGCGGATCATGATCGAGCTGTAAAAGCCGACAGTTCCCGCAACTAGAAGCGGCTACTTACCGACCCAACTACGTATGGAACTGCTGGGCCATCTGCAAAATATGGTAAACGAAACCCGGAGATGATTCGTTTTTTAGTCTAGTAAATTTACATAGCTAACACAATCACGGATTGAATTCGGGAAATACAGGGGAAAGTTTCTTCCTGAATAGTCTGCGTTAGTTACCAAGTAATTCTGACTAAGGGCGAGTTGACGAATCTTTCGTTAGACCGCTGGGGCACTGTCGGTATGAAAATTGGTTTAAGTGACGTCGAAGGCCGCGTGCTGCATGGCCTTATCGAGGAATCATCCGGCGATATCGTGATCAGGCTCGATCGGCGCGGATTCATCATTCACGCATCGGGCAACATCGCCGAACTGGGGTTTGATTTCGGCGCAACTCTGCTGCTCCCGCACATCACCGATCTGGCCGAGACCGATCATGCGGCGGCCTTGGGCGAACATGTCGGCGCAGTGCTGGCAGGCCAGCCGCGGTCCGGCTGGTTCGAGTTTCCGATGGCCGCATTCAATGCCGGCGAAGAGGTGATCGGATACCTGCCCCAGCCGCGCCGCTGGTTCGCGATCAGCTTGCGCCCGATGCATGACACCTCAGACCCTGCCGGCACGCCCGATGGCGCACTTTGCCTGATGCGCTCGGTGCAGCGGCTGCGGGTGCTGGAGGGCGAGCTCTATAACCGTGCGGTCACCGATCCGCTGACCGGGCTCGCTAACCGGCAGGCCTTCTGCGCCAGCTTGCGCCGCCATCTGGCGGGCGGCGGCGGGCAGATGATCGCGGTGTTCGCGGTCGACGGGATGCGCGCGCTGCTGCTGCGCTACGGCCAGCGCACGGCGGACGAGGTGTTGTGGGGCTTTGCCAAGTTCCTCGAAACGATGGCCCTGCCCGATCACGAGCTGGCGCAGCTCGATGGCGAACGGTTCGGCGTGCTGCTGCCGGCGATGAGCCAGCGCGCCGCGCGCGAGTGGGCCGATGATGTGGTGGCGACATTCTCGGCGCTGGGGGCCTCGGCCTCGGCCAAATCTCCGCAACTCACCGCCAGCGCGGGCCTTGCGCGGGTGGAATGCACCGTCGACTGGACTCTGCGCGAGGCCGAACTGGGCCTGGTGCTGGCCCGCGCGGGCGGCGGCAAGCAGGTCGCCGTGGCCGGGCATCGCCGGGTGGCCGGCCCTCCGGCTGGACTCGCGCCGATAGGTGGCTAAACCGCCTGCATGAGCCATATTGCTACCATCCTGATGCTCGGTTCGGGCGAGCTGGGCCGCGAATTCGTGATTGCCGCCAAGCGCCTCGGGGCGCGGGTGATCGCCTGTGACAGCTACGACAATGCGCCCGCGATGCAGCTGGCCGACGGGCGCGAGGTGTTCTCCATGCTCGATGGCGCAGCGCTCCGAGCGGCGGCGGAAAAGCACCGGCCCGATCTGATCGTCCCCGAGATCGAGGCGATCCGCACCGAAGTCCTCGCCGATCTGGAGGCTGAGGGTTTTGCCATCGTCCCCTCGGCGCGCGCGGCGCAGCTGACCATGAACCGCGATGCGATCCGCGATCTGGCGGCGGGCGAGCTGGGCCTCGTGACCTCGCAATATGGCTATGCGGAGAGCTTTGCCGAAGCGCAGGAGGTCGCGGCGCGCATCGGCTATCCGCTGGTGATGAAGCCGGTGATGTCCTCCTCTGGCAAGGGCCAGAGCAAGGTCGACGGCCCCGAGGCATTGGAGGCCGCATGGAACTATGCCGTCGCCAATATGCGCGGCGACCGGGCGCGGGTGATCTGCGAACAGTTCATCGCCTTCGATTACGAGATCACCCTGCTGACCGTGCGCAATGCCGGCGGCATCAGCTTCTGCCCGCCGATCGGCCACCGGCAGGAACGCGGCGATTACCGCGAAAGCTGGCAGCCCGCCGCAATGAGCGCTGCGGCGCTCGCCAAGGCGCATGACATGGCCGCCAAGGTCACCGCCGCGCTGCAAGGTGGCGGACGCGGCTGGGGGCTCTACGGCGTGGAGTTCTTCGTAAAGGGCGAGGAGGTGATCTTCTCCGAGCTGTCCCCCCGCCCGCATGACACCGGCATGGTGACGCTGGTGAGCCAGGATCTGAACGAGTTCGATCTTCACGCCCGCGCCATTCTTGGCCTGCCGGTGCCGGACAGCATCGCCGCGCGTCCAGCGGCCTCCGCCGTCATCCTCGCGGACCGTGATCACGACGACTTCAGCTTCGAAGGACTGGCCGATGCCCTCGCCCTTTCGTCGCGGGTCGATGTGCGGATCTTCGGCAAGCCTGTCACCCGGCCCTACCGCCGCATGGGCGTGGCGCTGGCCCGCGCCGATGACGCGGCGAGTGCGGTCGATCTGGCCAAGGCCGCAGCGGCCAAGGTGCAGATCACCTATCGCTGACACGCGAAAGGGCGGCCCCGTTATCCGGCACCGCCCTCGAAAACGCATCCTGCACGCGATCAGAAGCGGGCGAGCAGCGCGATCTTGTCAGCCAGCACCGCCACGCGGCGGGCATTGGCATTGTTGAGCGCGAGTTCGACCTGCGCCTGATAGGCGGTGCGCGCACCAATCATGCAGTCGCGGTGGCCGCGCAGCTGCGACAGATCGCGCACCGGCGCCGCGCCGCCGCACACCTTGCGGGCCGCGCGATCGAGCCGCACATCGAGCGTGCGGCGTCCGGCATCCTTGGTCAGATCGAGATCGCCGAACGGCACCGCAACGCTCAGCGTCTCGGCCCGGGCGGCAG
Organism: Erythrobacter sp.; assembly: GCA_023653115.1. GTDB lineage: Bacteria > Pseudomonadota > Alphaproteobacteria > Sphingomonadales > Sphingomonadaceae > Erythrobacter. Next base: position 7,291 of record JAMNXO010000015.1, on the reverse strand, counting down.
CAGGAGTGACAACAGCGCAGGCAAGCGCGGCGGTGGTGATGGCGATACGGATGAGCATGGCGGGGTTCCTTTGCATGGGTGTCCGTCAAAAGATCGCCAACCGGGCCAAAGGGGTGGAGAGGAGCCCGGCTGACGGGCCGCCAATGACAGCAATGGGTTACACGTTACGGACAGTTGAAAGAAAGTTTCGTTATGAAGCAATCATAGTGCGGTCATGCGACCGACTCGTAACGGTCTTGCTTGGAACAGAACCGTCACACGCGCCTGCGCGTCACCCGCTTGCGGCTCAGGCGACATGGGCCTAATTGCGCCTGCGATAAACCAAGGACATCCATGACCCATTATCCCAAGACGGCCGCCCTGATGCAGCGCGGCACTGATTTCCTCGGCTGCGACACCGCGATCCTGTGCGGGGCGATGAGCTGGGTATCGGAACGCAATCTGGTCGCCGCGATCTCCAACGCCGGCGGGTTCGGCGTGATCGCCTGCGGGGCGATGACCCCCGAACTGCTCGATACCGAAATTGCCGCGACCAAGGCGCTGACGTCGAAGCCCTTCGGCGTGAACCTCATCACCATGCACCCTGCCCTGTTCGATCTGATCGCGGTGTGCCGCAAGCATGGCGTCACCCACGTGGTGCTGGCAGGCGGCATCCCGCCCAAAGGCAGCGTCGAGGCGATCAAGGCTGATGACAGCGGCATCAAGGTGATCTGCTTTGCCCCGACGCTGGCGCTGGCCAAGAAGCTGCTTCGCTCGGGCGCGGATGCGCTGGTGATCGAGGGGATGGAAGCAGGCGGGCACATCGGCCCGGTCTCCACCAGCGTGCTGGCGCAGGAAATGCTGCCGGAACTGGCCGCCGATCACCTGATCTTTGTCGCCGGCGGCATCGGCCGGGGCGAGGCAATCGCCAGCTACCTCGAAATGGGCGCTGCCGGCGTGCAGCTGGGCACACGCTTCGCCTGCGCGACCGAGAGCATTGCCCACCCCGATTTCAAGAAGGCCTTCTTCCGCGCCAACGCCCGCGACGCGATTGCATCGGTGCAGGTCGATCCGCGCCTGCCGGTGATCCCGGTGCGGGCGCTCAAGAACAAGGGCACCGAGGAATTCACCGCCAAGCAGCGCGAAGTCGCCGCCCTGCTCGATGCGGGCGAAGTCGATATGCTTGAGGCGCAACTTCAGATCGAACATTTCTGGGCTGGCGCCCTGCGCCGCGCAGTGGTGGACGGCGATGTCGAAAGCGGCAGCGTGATGGCCGGGCAATCGGTCGGCATGGTCAGCAAGGAAGAGCCCGCCGCCGACATCATCGCCGAACTGATGAGCCAGTGCGAGGCGGCGCTCGCCAAGTAGCATGGCCGCCCCGCTGATCCTCACGCTGGCCTGCGCAGACCGGCCCGGCATCACTGCGCGGGTGACCGGCTTCCTGTTCGAGCGCAATTGCAACATCCTCGACGCGCAGCAGTTCAACGACCGCGCCGAGGCGGGCGGCACCGACCGGTTCTTCATGCGGGTGGTGTTTGATCCCGATGGTTCGACCGCCGAGGGCCTGCGCGCCGATTTCGCTGGCTTGGCGGGCGAGTTCGCCATGGAATGGAAGATGGCACGCGAGGATCGCCCGCGCCGCACCATCATCCTCGTCAGCAAGTTCGATCACTGCCTCGTCGATCTGCTCTACCGCTGGCGCACGGGCGAGTTGCCGATCGATCCGGTGGCGATCGTCTCCAACCACCCGCGCGACGCCGCGATCCGGGTGGATATCGGCGATGTTCCGTTCCACCACATCCCCGTCACCCCCGAGACCAAGCCGCAGGCCGAGGCGGCGTTCCGCGCTCTGGCCGCCGAGACCGACGCCGAACTGGTGGTGCTGGCGCGTTACATGCAGGTGTTCTCAGACGAACAGTCGGCGCACTTTGCGGGCCGCTGCATCAACATCCACCACAGCTTCCTGCCGGGCTTCAAGGGTGCGCGCCCCTATCATCAGGCGCACGAGCGCGGCGTGAAGATCATCGGCGCGACCGCGCATTTCGTCACCGCCGATCTCGATGAAGGCCCGATCATCCATCAGGATGTCGAGCGCATCACCCACGCCGACAGCCCCGCCGATCTGGTGCGCAAGGGCCGCGACATCGAGCGCCGCGTGCTCGCAGAAGCGGTGCGGCTGTTCGCGCAGGAACGCGTGCTGATGAACGGCACACGGACGGTCGTGTTCAGGGGCTAATCGCTTTTCGCAGTGGTCAGCGAAGGGCGCAGGGCGCATCCTTGCGGCCATGATCGTCCAGCGCCTCGACCATGTGAACATCATCACCGACCGTCTCGCCGAGACCGCGCGGTTCTATGCCGAACTGCTCGATCTGGAGGAGCGCGACGGCCCGCCGCCCTCGCTGCCCAGCCAGGTGCGCTGGATGTATGACCACGCCGGCAACGCCATCCTGCACCTCAATTCGGTCGACTGCCCGCGCGCCTTTGATCGCGACGTCACGCCCGGCAGCGAGACCGGCGCAATCCACCATGTCGCGCTGCGATGCGGGGATTTCGAGGAAGTGAAAGCCCGCCTCGACGCGCGCGGCGCCGATTACACGGTCAACGACCTCTCCTCGATCGGCCTGAAGCAGATCTTCACCGCCGATCCCAACAACGTGCTGCTGGAGCTGAACTTCTTCGCCAGTTAGCGCCGCGCCACCTTCTTCGCCGCCCCCTCCAGCGCCTTGTCCTCGTTGGCGCGGTGGATCACATAGGCGCGGATCGCTTCGATCTCGTCTTTCGACAAAGACCCGGCAAAGCTCGCCATACCATTGTCCTTGAGGATCCCGCCCTCAACCACCGCGTTCCACGCCTGCGCGCTTTCGAGCGAACCGGCGCGGCGCAGATCGGGCAGCACCGTCGACCCCACCGCGCCCGGCGCATGGCACACCGCGCAATAGCGGCCGTATTTGGCCTGCCCCAGCGCGATCACTTGCGGAGCAGCCTTGCTCGGCGGCGGGTCGAGCGGCAGCGCGGCCAACGCAGGCTCGGCCGGCAGCGCCACCTTGCCGCCCAGCTTGAACACCAGCAGGCGCGAGATGTTGCGCACCGGGGCCTTGCGCTTGATCAGATCGCCATCGACGCTCAGCGCATAGGCCCCGCCCCAGCCTGCCAGCACGGCAACATATTGCTCGCCGCCCACGGTGTAAGTGATCGGCGGCGCGACCACGCCGGTTTGCGCAGCGAAGCTCCACAGCTTCTTGCCGGTGCCCGCATCATAGGCGTTGAACTCGCTGCCGGTGGTGCCCTGGAACACGAGGCCCCCGCCGGTGGCCAGCAAGCCGCCATTCCACGGGCCGGGGTGCTCCACCGTCCAGCGCGCTTTCTGCGCCACCGGATCCCACGCGACCAAGCGGCCTTTGAGGGTACCTGCGACCTGCTTACGGAAGCCTTCATCAGCCGGAACATCGCCCGCACCCAGATTGAAGCCGACATTGAAGCCGCGCGCCGTATCGGGCTTCCAGTCAGCCTCAGGCGCATACATCATCCCCGCCTCGAAGGCCGGGATGTAAACCAGCTTCTCGCCGGGGTGATAGGCCATCGGGTGCCAGTTGTGCCCGCCCAGCGCGCCTGGCGTCACCAACGCGGGCTTGCCGGTCTTGTCGACGCGGGTTTCAGGGTTTTCGATCGGGCGGCCCGTCTTGGGATCGATCCCGCTCGCCCAATTGACGCTGACATAGGGCTTGGCGGAGATAAACTTCCCCGTCTCGCGGTCGATCACATAGAAGAACCCGTTCTTGGGCGCCTGCATCAGCACCTTGCGCGGCTTCCCCTCGATTTCCATGTCAGCGAGGATGATGTGCTGCGTGGCGGTGTAATCCCACGTCTCGCCCGGCGTGGTCTGGTAGTGCCAAACATATTCGCCCGTGCTCGGCCGGATCGCGACGATGCTGGAGAGGTAGAGGTTATCGCCCTCGCCCGTCCCGTCAGCCCCCGGCGAACGGTAGGCGCGGTTCCACGGCGAGCCGTTGCCGACGCCGATATAGAGCAGATCAAGCTCGGGATCGTAGGCCATCGAATCCCACACCGTGCCGCCGCCGCCGATCGCTTCCGATGCGCCGAGCACATCCATGTTCCACGTCTCGGCTGCCTTCTGGAGGTAAGCGGGCTGATCCTTGGCATCGCCGCCCTCAGGCACGGTGTAGAAACGCCACAGCTCCTCGCCATTATCGGCGGAATAGGCCGCGACATAGCCGCGCACGCCGAACTCCGCGCCGCCATTGCCGATGATCACCTTGCCATCAATCACGCGCGGCGCGCCGGTGATGGTGTAGCTTTTCGACTGGTCGACGGTGACCTTCTCCCACGCCACCGCGCCGGTTTCGCGGTCGAGCGCCACCAACCGCCCGTCAAGCGTGCCGAGGAACAGCTTGTCGCCCCATGCCGCCAGCCCGCGGTTCACCGTGTCGCAGCAGGCCTTGACGGCCGTTTCGCCCGGAACCTTGGGATCATACTCCCACAGCTTGGCGCCGGTTGCCGCGTCGAAGGCCTTCACCTTGCTCCATGCGGTGGTGAGATACAGCTTGCCGTCCATCACCAGCGGGGTCGCCTCCTGCCCGCGCGCGGTGTCCATATCGGCAAACCAGGCAAGGCCGAGATCGCCGACATTCTCGCGGTTCACACCGTCGAGCGGTGAATAGCGCTGCTCGGAATAGGTGCGGCCATGGCTGATCCAGTTGGCGCTGTCGCCGTCCGCGCCCACCAGCATCGCAGTGGTGATGCCCTCGCCTTCACCCCCGAAAATCTGGCTGCAATTGGCCAGCATCCCGGCAGACAGCAACAGGCCCGCGCTCGCGGCCCAACGCATCAGCTTCATTTATCCCACTCCCTGTATTTTTCAGACATGTTGCCGCGAGAAACTTCGCTTGTCCATGCCTGCCCGCCGTGCCTATCTGGCGCGGGCGAGGGACAGACTGGAGAGTTTTTGATGTGCGATGAAAGCAAACTGGACGAATGGGCGCGGGCGACGATCAGCCGCCGCCAGTTCGGCGCCTTGACGGGCGCTGCCGCGCTGGCCGCCTGCGCCTCGGGCGAAAGCGCGAGCAACGCGCAGACCCCCACCCCCGGCCTCAAGGAAAAGGGCGTCAGCTTTGCCACGCCTGACGGCACGATGGACGGTTTTCTCGTCCAGCCCGAAAGCGGTGATCACCCGGCAGTGATCCTGTGGCCCGACATTGCCTCGATCCGCGAATTCAAGCGCATGATCGCCCGCAAGCTCGCCAGCGCGGGCTATACCGTGCTCGTGGTGAACCCCTATTACCGCGACGTGGCGGGCGAGCAGTTCGCCGATTTCGCCGGCTTCATCGCAGGCGGCGGGTTCCAGAAGGTCGGCCCGTGGCGGCGCAAGCTCGATGCCGCCGCGATCATGCGCGATGCCAGCGCGATCACCCAATGGCTCGACGGGCAGGAGGGCATCGACACAGCGCGCGGCATCGGCACGCAGGGCTATTGCATGGGCGGGCCGTTCACCGTGTGGAGCGCAGCGGCGGTTCCCGGGCGCATCAAGGCTGCGGCAAGTTTCCATGGCGGCGGGCTGGTGCGGCCCGATAATCCGATGAGCCCGCACGCGCTGCTCGGCAAGGTTGATGCCAGCCTGCTGATCGCCGTGGCGCAGGATGATGACGCCGAAGCGCCTGCGGACAAGACCACCTTCGCCGACGCTGCCAAGGCCGCCGATGTGCAGGCGACTGTGACCGTCTATGCCGGCGATCACGGCTGGATGGTGTCTGACAGCCCGGCCTACAACACCGAGGCCGCCGCCAAGGGCGAGGCCGATCTGCTGGCGCTCTACAGCGCGGCGCTTTGACTTTCCTTCCGGGCATCGGGGGCGCCAGGTTCGCCCCCGATGTCTGCCGGTAAAGCCGCCCCGATCAGCACCCGCACGCCGCGCCTTGCGGCAAGCATGCTTCCCGAAGCGGATTATTTCGCATCTGGACAGTGTCTCATGTGTCTCCAGCAGGCGCGCTGCAGGCAGGCAAGACAGCGCCCCGACGGGCGTATCAGCGTGCCTTTGCCCGCTCGTTGGCCGCGCCAAAGCGCCCGTGCTGGCGGTAGCGCAGCATCCACTTGTCGAGGAACAGGCCGAGCGGCTTGGCCTCGATGCCCAGATCCGCCAGCCCCCGCGCGCCCTCGGCCACGACATTGCCGGCCTTGAGCAGCGTCCACTGATCACGGCTCATCGGCGTTCCGGGCAGCGCGGCAAAGGTCGCCGAAAGCCCGTCGGGCATGGCGATGAAGCGGCGCTTGCGGCCTTGGCCGGCGGCGATACGCTCGTGGATTTCCATCATGGTCAGCTGCTCCGGTCCGCCCAGTTCATAGGTGTGGCCACCATGCAGCTCGGGATGCTCAAGCGCCGTCATCACCGCCTCGGCGACATCATCGGCATAGACCAGCTGCAGCTTCACCTCGGGGCCGAACACCGGGAGAACCGGCAACATCTCGATCATCCCGCCGAACAGGTTGAGGAAGTTGTCGTCCTTGCCGAACACGATCGAGGGCCGCAGCACGGTCGCCTTGGGGAAGCCCGCCAGCACCGCCGCCTCGCCCGCCGCCTTGGCGCGCGCATAGCCCGCGCTCGAGCCTGCATCCGCGCCGATCGCGCTGACATGGACGAGCGCGCGCACGCCCTTGGCCGCCGCGATCCGGGCAATCGTGCCGGGCGCCTCGCCCATGACCGCATCAAGATTGCCGCCGAACACCCCGACAAGGTTCACAACATAGCTGGCGCCATCGAGCGCAGCTTCCACATGGCTTTCGCGGGTGATGTCGCAGGGCATGAATTGCAGTTGCCCGAGATTGGCAAGCGGCTTCAGCGCAAAGCCCTTTTCCGGGTTGCGACTGGCGAGCCGCAGCCGCGCGCCGCGCGCGAGCAGGCTCTGGGCGACATAATTACCGATATAGCCGCTGCCGCCGAAGATCGTGACAAGCTGGCCGGAAAGCGGGGAGGAGGTGGGCATGGTCAGGTTGCTCTTGCTGGCTGTCCGTGAAACTGGCTTGCGCCATGCGTCAATGCGCCGGCGCGGGCAAGGGTTCCGATGGGCACGCCTGCGCAAATGGTGGCGCGGAGCAGGAGGACGCGGCCTCTGCGCAAATAAGCCGCGAGGTTTGCGTTGACAGCAGCCCCCCGCCCTCGCTAAAGGCCCGCGCCTACCCAGCCTGCGGTCGCGTTGATTGGCAGGTCCCGTGCCCAGATGGCGGAATTGGTAGACGCACCAGCTTCAGGTGCTGGCGCTCGCAAGGGCGTGGAGGTTCGAGTCCTCTTCTGGGCACCATT
>JAMNXO010000014.1 GCA_023653115.1 Erythrobacter sp. | reverse complement strand
GGTTCAAGGCATCCGCCGCCCAGCGCAAAACCAAAAAGGAGAACGTTCAGCCCTTGACCAAACCCAAGTCCGAGCGGACATAGCTACCCACAACCCGGGTCACTTCTCGATGAAAATCCCGGGTCAAATCTCAACGAAAATCTACAGGCCCATGGACGCATGCGGACGCGAATCACCCGCAACCCTCTGCTTTCTGTTGGATTTTCGGAAAAATGCGGAAGCGTTCGGAAGCTTCCGGAAAGGCCTATGGTAGCGGAGGAGGGACTCGAACCCCCGACACGCGGATTATGATTCCGCTGCTCTAACCGGCTGAGCTACTCCGCCCCATGGGCATCCGGCAGGCTTGTGCGGCCGGATTCGCGCGGTGCCGAGCCCCGTGCGAGGCGCGCACTTAGGGCGCAGGCCGCGGCTGGTCAAGAGTTTGTGCGCGCCTTGCGGCTAGAGCCGTTCGCGCCCGCGGAAAGCGCAGGTCTTGACCCGTTCCCACGGGCCGCCGCGATAGTGCCACAGCTCCAGTGAGGGAAAGGTGAAGCGCCCTTTGGCAATCCACGGTGCCAGCACGGGGCCGAGGCCCGCTTGCAGCGCCCTTGCCTCCTGCTTGGTCACCTTGTTCTGGATCGTGATATGCGGACGCGGCTCGTGGAGATCCTGCGCTGTCAGGCTGCCGTGGAAATGGTCGGCAATCAGCGCCCGCAGAGCCAGCAAGTGCGGCGCCTCCAATGCAATGGCGGTGCCCGTCCCGAGGTCCATCACCCCCTTCACCCAGCCTTCGGGCGCGGCGAATTCGCCTGCCACCTTGGGGAGGAAATCGCGCAATTCCTCCAGCAGCGAAGGCGCGAAAGCGTGGAACAGCGTGACGTGGGCGTGGAGGTGATTGCGCTCGATCGGATAATGCGCGCGCCGCAGCCCCTCTGCCCATGCGCCCAGATCGGTCGGCAGCGCGGCGGTAAGGATGAAGGGGTCAGCCATCGCGATCGGTGGCCGAGCGGCTCACATCTCGCCCCGCTCGCGGCGGATCGCATACCACTTGGCAACGTTGGCGTTGTGTTCGGCCAACGTGTCGGCGAACCAGTGGCCGCCGGTGCCATCCGCCACCATGAACAGCGCGGCCGTATTCTCGGGGTTGAGCACCGCAGAGATGCTGTCGCGCCCGGGATTGGTGATCGGGCCTTCGGGCAGGCCGACACGGGTGTAGGTGTTGTAGCCATTAACCGCAGCGATCTCCGACTGGCGGATGCGGCGCCCCAGCGGCTTGCCCTTGGTGATGGGATAGATGATCGTCGGATCGGCCTGCAGCCGCATCCCGGTGCGCACACGGTTGGAATAGAGCCCGGCCACCATCCGGCGTTCCTCGGGCTTGCCGGTTTCCTTCTCGACAATCGAGGCGAGGATCAGCGCGTCGCGCATGGTATCCACTGCGATGCCGGGACGGCGCCCCGCCCATTCCTCGGCCAGCGCACGGTCCATCGCGGCCTGCATCTGCTCCACGAGGCTCTTGCGCGACTGGCCGCGTTCAAAGGCGTAGGTATCGGGAAGGATCGAGCCTTCGGGCGGCACCGCGACCTCGCCAGTGAGCAGCTCCTCGGCCATCACCCGCTCCCACACGAGGATCGAGGGCATCCCTTCAGGGATCGTCACGAACCGCCGAATCACATCGCCCGACTGGAAAGCGGCGAGGATCTCGCGCTGGCTCATGTCGGGCGTCAGCAGGAACTCGCCCGCCTGGATCGGTGCATCCGAGCCGAAAATGCGCGCCTGCAGCACGAAGCCGGGGGCCGAGGAAATCAGCCCCTCGTCTGCCAGCTTATCCGCCACCGCGCTCACCGAAGCTCCGGCGGGGATAGTGAAGCTGGTGTCCTTGGCGATCGTCGCCGAACCCATCAGGCTCCACGCGACGACGAGGCCTGCCAGCGCCAGCGCGAGCACGCCAATGATGACAAGGCGCGCGCGGCTCACGGGGATCAGTCGACCTTCTGCATGATGATCGAAGCGTTGGTGCCGCCAAAGCCGAAGCTGTTGTTAAGCACCGCACGCACTTCGCGCTTCCTTGCTACCAGCGGCACCAGGTCGATGCCTTCGGTGCCTTCGTCGGGGTCATGCAGGTTGAGCGTCGGCGGCACGATTCCGTCGCGCATCGCGAGGATACAGAAGATCGCCTCGACCGCGCCCGCGCCGCCCAGCAAGTGGCCGATCGCGCTCTTGGTCGAGCTCATCGATGCGCCGCCCAGATCCGCGCCGAGCACGCGCTTGATCGCAGCGAGTTCGATCGTGTCGGCCATGGTCGATGTGCCGTGGGCGTTGATGTAATCGATATCCCCCGGACCAAGGCCGGCCTTCTTCAACGCCATCCGCATCGCGAGTTCCGCGCCGCGGCCTTCCGGGTGCGGGGCGGTGACGTGATAGGCATCGCCCGACAGACCGTAGCCCGTGACTTCGGCATAGATCTTCGCGCCGCGTGCTTTTGCGCGCTCGTATTCCTCGAGCACCACTACGCCCGCGCCTTCGCCCATGACAAAGCCATCGCGGCCCTTGTCATAGGGACGGCTGGCTTCGGTCGGGCGGTCGTTCATGCTCATGTTGAGCGCGCGCGCCTGCGCGAAACCGGCGATCCCAAGCGGGTTGATGGTGCCTTCCGCGCCGCCTGCCAGCATGACGTCGGCATCATCGGCCATGATCATCCGCGCGGCATCGCCAATCGAGTGCGCGCCGGTCGAACACGCGGTCACCACCGCATGGTTCGGCCCCATGAAGCCGTATTTGATCTGCACCTGCCCGGTGATGAGGTTGATCAGGCGGCCATGCACAAAGTGCGGAGAGACCCGGCCGGGGCCGCGTTCGTGCAGGTTGACGCTTTCGATCTCGATCCCCGGCAGCCCGCCGATGCCCGATCCGATCGAGCAACCGGTGCGCTCCTTTTCGGCCTGGGTCATGTCGGTGAGGCCGGCATCTTCGAGCGCTTGGCCTGCGGCATCAATGCCATAGACGATGAAGGGATCGACCTGCCGCTGAACCTTGTGATCCACGCGCAGATCGGGATCGAACCCCCAGGGGTGATCCTTGCCCTTCACCTCGCAGGCGATGGTGCACTTCTGGTTCGAGGCATCGAAACGGGTGATTTGCCCCGCCCCGCTTTCACCTGCGATGAGGTTTGCCCACGTCGTCTCGACATCGGCCCCAAGCGGGGTGACAAGACCAAGCCCGGTTACAACCACACGGCGCATAACGTTCTCCGAAAAGCAACAGGCCCAACCCGGCGAGGGGCTGAGCCTGTCTAGGCCCTGATCCGCGTGTCGGCAAACGGGTTGCCGGACAAATGCCCCGCCTTTTCCCCGAGGGAAAGACAGCGGGCCAACGCGGACACCGGGGCGTCCTTGCGGGCCTTAGCCCTTGTGTTCTTCGATGTACTTGGTGGCGTCGCCGACCGTGGTGATCTTCTCGGCCGCGTCGTCGGGGATTTCGACACCGAATTCTTCTTCAAAGGCCATCACCAGCTCGACGATGTCGAGACTGTCCGCACCGAGATCATCGATGAAGCTGGCATCCTGGGTGACCTTGTCGGCCTCGACGCCGAGATGCTCGACGACAATCTTCGCCACCCGATCGGCAGTATCGCTCATGGTATTCCCTCTTGAACTGGGGTTAGAAAAACTCGCTCCCGCCCTAATGAAGGGCGCGGGCAAGCGCAAGTGGGCATGACAGGACGCTTAACAAGCCTCCGCGGTTGCCCCGGACCGATTGGTCAGGCCCCTTCTTTCTTCGGCGGCTCGACCACCCGCAGGCTGAGTTCGCGCAGCGCGCGCGGTTCAGGGTTGCTGGGCGCGCCCATCAGCAGGTCTTCGGCGCGCTGGTTCATCGGGAACAGCGTGATTTCGCGCAGGTTCTTGGCCCCGCAAAGCAGCATCACGATGCGATCGACACCGGCGGCCATGCCCCCGTGCGGCGGCGCGCCATACTGGAAGGCGCGGTACATCCCGCCGAACCGTTCTTCCACATCCGCCTTGGAGAGGCCGACGATCTCGAACGCCTTGACCATCGTTTCAGGCATATGGTTGCGGATCGAACCCGACGCGATTTCGTAGCCGTTGCAAACGAGATCGTACTGGAACGCCTTGATCGTCAGCGGATCCTGCCCCTCCAACGCATCGATCCCGCCCTGCGGCATCGAGAAGGGGTTGTGGCTGAATTCGACCTTCTTGGCCTCGTCGTCATATTCGTAGAACGGGAAATCGACGATCCAGCACAGCGCAAAGCGGCTTTCGTCGATCAGGCCCAGTTCCTCACCCACGCGGATGCGCGCAGCACCTGCCAGCTTGGCGGCATCGCCAGCCTTGCCGGCCGCGAAGAACAGCCCGTCATTCTCGCCCAGACCAAGCTCGGCGTAGAGTTCCGCCATGCGCTCGGGCCCATGGTTCTTGGCGATCGGCCCGCCGAATTCGCCGCCCTTGCGGGTGACATAGCCGAGGCCCGCAAAGCCTTCCTTGCGCGCCCAGTCGTTCATGTCGTCGAAGAACTTGCGGCTCTTCTCATGAGTGGCAGGCGCGGGCACGACGCGGACCACGCCGCCGCTGCCGACAATCTTCTCGAACAGGCCAAAGCCGGACTGCGTGAAGTGGTGCGAGACATCGCTGATGATCAGCGGGTTGCGCAGGTCCGGCTTGTCCGAGCCGTACTTGAGGATCGCCTCGTCATAGGGGATGCGCGGGAATTCGCCGGCGGGTGTCACAGCCTTGTCGCCCGCAAAGGCAGCAAAGGTGCCCTGAATGACGGGCTCCATCGTCTCCCACACTTCTTCCTGCGTGACGAAGCTCATTTCCAGATCGAGCTGGTAGAATTCGCCCGGCAGGCGGTCGGCGCGCGGGTCTTCGTCGCGGAAGCAGGGGGCGATCTGGAAGTAGCGATCGAAACCCGCCACCATCAGCAGCTGCTTGTACTGCTGCGGCGCCTGCGGCAGCGCGTAGAACTTACCCGCGTGGATGCGGCTCGGCACCAGGAAGTCGCGCGCGCCTTCGGGGCTGGACGCGGTGAGGATCGGGGTCGAGAATTCGTTGAAGCCGACCGCCGCCATGCGGGCGCGCATATCGGCGATTACTGCCACCCGGGTCATGATGTTCTTGTGCAGCGTTTCGCGGCGCAAATCGAGGAAGCGGTACTTGAGGCGGATTTCCTCAGGATAGGGCTGCTCGTCGGCGACCGGCATGGGCAGTTCTTCGGCCGCGCTCTGTACCGTGATGCCGCGCGCAAACACTTCGATCGCGCCGGTGGCAAGGCCGGCATTGACCGTCTCGGCCATGCGCGCCTTCACGTCGCCTTCGATGGTGATGACGCTTTCGACCCGCAGGCCTTCCAGAACCGGCAGCGCCGGGCTGTCGCTGTCCGCCACGATCTGGGTAATGCCGTAATGGTCGCGCAGATCGACGAACAACACGCCGCCATGATCGCGCTTGCGATGGATCCAGCCCGACAGGCGGACGGTCTCGCCCACATTGGCGGAAGAAAGCTGTGCGCAAGTGTGCGTGCGGTAGGGGTGCATCTAAACTCTTGTCCTGTTCGCGGCTATGACGCTAGGGCGCGCTCGCGCGGCGCTTGTCGAGGCCTCAGCTTCGTCGTCGGCGCGCTAACAGGGCAAGCCTTGCACTTTGTCAAGCGGTGCAGGGGCAAACTGGGATGAATCCCGAAGGCGGCACTCCGCCTGCTAACCGCGAAAAGATGACATGAAAATCCATCCGCTGATTACCACCACCGAGGCCCTCTCCGACCTCTGCGCCCGCCTCTCCAAGTCCGAGTTCGTCGCGGTCGACACCGAATTCATGCGCGAGAACACCTATTGGCCCGAACTCTGCCTCGTGCAGATCGCGAATACCGAAGAAGCGGCCGCGATCGATCCGATGGCGGAAGGCATTGATCTTACCCCGCTGCTCGATCTGATGTGCGAGAACGAGGACGTGCTCAAGGTCTTCCATGCCGGTTCGCAGGATGTCGAGATCATCGTCAACCTCACCGGCAAGACCCCGCACCCGATCTTCGACACCCAGATCGCAATGATGGCGATCAGCCAGTCCGAGCAGATCGGCTATGCCAATCTGGTCGAAACATGGATGGGCCTCGTCATCGACAAGGGTGCGCGCTTCACTGACTGGAGCCGCCGCCCGCTCAGCGACCGCCAGATCGAATATGCGATCGGCGATGTCACCCACCTCGCCACGATCTTCCCGCGCATCCTGAAAAAGCTGATCAAGACCGGACGCGGCGTGTGGCTGGATGCCGAGATGGAAAAGCTCGCCGATCCGTCGAACTACCTCACCGATCCGGGCGTCGCGTGGAAGCGCATCCGCCAGTCGGGACGCAATCCGCAGGTGCTCGGCCGGATGAAAGCGCTGGCCGCCTGGCGCGAGGGCGAGGCGCAGCACAAGAACATTCCGCGCGGCCGGATCGTGCGTGACGAAACGCTCGCCGATATCGCCAGCCACCCGCCCAAATCGCAAGCCGATCTTGCCAAGGTGCGCGGGCTTTCTGCGGCTTGGAAGGACAACGACATCGGCAAGCGGCTGATGAAGGTGCTGGCCGATGCCGAGCCGATGGCGAAGGACGAGATGCCCGAAAAGGTCGGCCGCGGCGCGCCGTTGGGCAAGGAAGGCGCGCTGGTCGCCGATCTGCTCAAGCTGCTGCTCAAGATCCGCGCCCGCGAAATCGATGTTGCGGCGCGCCTGCTGACCCGGGCCGAGGAGATGGAGGCGCTGGCTGCCGGCGTGCGCGATCTGCCGGTGCTCAAGGGCTGGCGGTTCGAGGTGTTCGGCAAGGACGCGCTGGATCTGGTCGAAGGCAAGCTCGCCTTCGCGGTCGAGAAAGGGCGGCTCAAGATGACCCATATCGACGATGTCGTGGTGCCCGAAGCCGTGCCCGCGCCGGAGGAGCCCGACGAGCCGGACGTGCCGGACACGCTGGCGGCGGAATGAGCGGTCCGGTGTGAGCACCTACCTTCCCACCATCAAGCAGCTGCAATATCTCGTCGCACTGCACGAACATGGCCATTTCGGCCGCGCAGCGGATGCGAGCTTCGTGTCGCAGTCGACGCTATCGGCGGGCATCCGCGAGCTGGAATCGCTGCTGGGCGTGACTCTGGTGGAACGTTCGCGCCGCGTGGTGCGGTTTACCGCGCTGGGCGAGCAGGTGGTGGCCAAGGCCAACCGCTTGCTGCGCGAGGCGGAGGAACTGGCCGATCTGGTGCAGGCTTCCGGCAAGCCGCTGTCAGGCGAGCTGCGCATGAGCGTGATCCCCACCATCGCCCCTTTCCTGCTGCCGCGCGTGCTGCCGCGCTTCAAGCGCGAGCGGCCTGACCTCAAGCTGATGCTGCGCGAGGAGACGAGCCACGATGCGCTCGAATCGCTGCATCACGGGCGGGTGGATTGCGTGCTGCTCGCGCTCCCGTTCGATACCGGCGATGCAGCAATCGCGCATATCGCCGACGACCGGCTGTTCATCGCCTTCCCCAAGGACGATCCCCGCGATCCTCCGGCGAGTATCAAGCCCGAGATGATCGACCAGGGCCGGCTGCTGCTGCTGGAGGACGGCCATTGCCTACGCGATCATGCGCTGGCCGCGTGCAACCGCGCCGAACTGCGCGCAAGTGCGGCAATGATCGGCACAAGCCTGCACACGCTGGTGCAACTGGTGAACAATGATCTGGGTCTGACGATGCTGCCCGAAATGGCGCTGAAGGCAGGCATTCTGGCCGGCACCGACGTGGTCGCGCGCCCGGTCGATAGCCCCACGGCCAAGCGCGAGATCGTGCTGGCATGGCGCCGCAATTCGCCGCGCGAGGCCGATTTCCTGCTATTGGCGGAAGAATTGCGGGCGGGTTAAAACCGCCGGGCAGGCGAAAGGCATACACATGGAAAAGCGGTCAGCGTACCTCGCAGGCGTCGTTGTCGGTGCAAACGCACTGATCGCGCAATATGTGTTCAATCTCGGTCTCGGCCCTTTCATCTGGCCGCTGGCAGTGATGACTCTGGTATTTGCGGTGGCGTTCATCGTGACGCCAGCCGACGGGCGGGAGCCCGGTGACTGAAAGGCAATTCGGCACGGGGAACCTGCCCCTCCCAATGCCCCAGTGTCGCATCGCATACGCCTCCGCAGCGCGATGGATGCGGCACTGGAGCTTTCCGCCCATTGGGGGTGGCGGAAAGGGTGGGCCCGGCGGCCGGATCAGAGCTGGGGCACGATCCTCAGTAGCCGAGCGCGAGATATTGGCGCCTGTCATCGCGCGATGCGATCCGCGCCTGCTCCATCTTGCGCAACCGCGCCTGCAGCTTGGTGTAGCTGCGCGGATCATTGGCAAAGATGATGCTGGCGAGGAAACGCGCATCTTCGCGATCGGCCACCGGCACCTCGGCCAGATTATCGAGGCTCATGATCGCGCGCTTCGCCATGCTCCGTTCGAGGAAGCTCCCGTCGCGGTTGAAGAACTGCGGATTGGCAGCCTTCCCGTCTTCGCCGAGCGTGAAGGTGATCTGGATGATCGCGTTCTCGGTGGTCGCCCCCGGTGGCTCACGCATCAATGCACGGTTGAGTTCGGCCGTCGTGCGCTGCTGCCATTGCTGCATCGCGCTGCCCGAGCTGACGACGATATCCTCGCCTTCCCCTTCGGCCAAGGCCGTCACGGGCAACAGGGCAGCCATGCAAGCGCCCGCGGCACTCACGGCAAATGTGGTCAATCGAGTCCTGGTAAACATGCCATCATCCTTTCGATAAACGTCTGGATGATCGGCCTAAAAGACCTCCGCAGTATTCAAGCGACCCGCACTAGCGAGGAGATTAAGGTCGATCCAAACAGCAAGCCTGCGGAGCTTTCTGCGCGCGGAGTATATGGTCACGATTTTGTCAGAAATGTGGCAGTTTCACGTTTCCCCGAATGCAGGCCAGCCGCGTGATATTGTCCTGATTCATCAACAGTCCTGCCTGCGTCGCCCGGACCAGCGGCAGCGCTTGGGGCGCGTTCCTGCGCGATGGGCCGGGCCTGGCTTGAAACGACTCGCACACCGCGCCGCCCTTGCCCGCTCCTGTCGCAGCGCGCCGCTTCAGCACTCCACCAGTGCAAGGCTCATGGCGATGCTGGCCCCGATCGCTGCGCCCAGTTTGCGGGTGCGCGCGGTGAACGCCGGCCGGCGCGGCGGCGCGGCTGCGGCGTCATGCTGCCTCGACGCGGCAAGGCGCATCATGTCAGCGCTCTGGCGTTCCTCGATCGCATCGACCAGATCGCCGACATCGGCCGCGAGCATCTCGGCGTGGGCCAGCAGCGCGGCGGCGCGTTCGAAATCGCCAGCATCAAACGCGGCCCGTGCCTCGCGGCGCAGGCGGCTCGCATGTTCGACCAATTGGCGCACATAAAGCCCCGGCGGGGGCGCAGCTTTTGATCCCATGCGCGAGGATATAGCGTATCTTCAGCCCCCCGCGCCAGCCTCAATCCATGTGTTTGAGGCCGACCCTGAGGTAATCCCAGCCGGTAACGCAGGTCAGCACGGCGGCGGCCCACAGCGAAATCAGCCCGACCAGATGGACCCAGCTATCCGCAATGCTGCCGCAAGGCTCGCCCACCGCCTGACACGGCTGGCCATGCACTGCCCCGCCAAGGATCAGCGCCCCCAGCGAGACCAGCTGGAAGGTGGTCTTCCACTTGGCCAGCTTCGACACCGGCACCGAAACCTGTGCGCCGCCGAGAAACTCGCGCAGGCCCGACACCGCGATCTCGCGCACCAGAATTACCAGCCCGGCAATCACATGGACATCGCCGGCATAAGGCCCGCGCAGATAGCCCTGCGCCGTCAGCACCAGAATTACCGCAGCGACCATGATCTTGTCGGCAATCGGATCGAGGAAGACGCCCAGCTTCGACACCGTCCCGTGCGAACGCGCCAGATAGCCATCGAAGAAATCGGTGATCGCGATCACGCAATACAGCACAAAGCCGATCAGATAGCCCAGCTGCCACTGCGGCCACCACAGGAAGAACGCCAGCAGCGGCACGGCAAAGATACGCGAAAGCGTGAGGATGTTGGGCAAGCTCGACATGGCTGCTTGTGGCTGTAGCGTGCGATTAACCGCTGCAAAACCCCTCGCCCCTATGTTCCTGCATAAAGCCGGCGAAGCTGCGCGCTCTTGTGAAAGCGTGTCCTGTCGTTATGTCGCGGGTAACTCTCAGGGAAGCGCCAGCGTAACATCCGCATGACCACATCGACCAACCTCATGGGCCAGCGCCGCTTTCTGCCGCTGTTTCTGACCCAGCTGCTCAATGCGCTGAACGACAATCTCTACAAGAACGCGATGGTGCTGTTCGTGGTCTATCAGGTCTACGATTCGCCCGAGATGGAGACCTTCATCTCCGGCATCGCCACCGCGATCTTTGTGCTGCCCTTCGTGCTGTTCTCGGCCACCTCGGGCCAGCTCGCCGATATGCGCGACAAGACCAAGATCATCCGCTGGATCAAGTTTGCCGAAATCATCATCATGTCGGTCGGTGCCACCGGCCTGCTGCTCGCCGCCAAGGGCGTGCAGATCGAGAGCCTCGCGATCCCGCTGATGTTCGTCGCGCTGTTCGCGATGGGGGTGCATTCCACCTTCTTCGGCCCGATCAAATACGCGATCCTGCCGCAGCACCTGCACAAGGATGAAGTGCTGGCCGGCACCGGCCTGGTCGAGGCTGGCACTTATGTGGCGATCCTTGTCGGCATGATGCTGGGCGGGGCCATGCCGATCATGTGGTCGATCATCGCGGTGATCTCGGTTGCGCTGGTGGGCTACATGGTGTGCCGCTGGGTGCCGCCCGCACCGGCGCAGACCACCGAAACCAAGGTCGACTGGAACCCGATCCGCGCCTCGAAATCGCTGATCGCCTTCTCGATGGGCAATCTCGAGCTGCGCTACTCGGTGCTTGCGATCAGCTATTTTTGGACGATTGCGGCGATCCTTTCGGTGCAGTTCATCCCGCTCGCCAAGAATGTGCTGCTGGCCGACAAGCAGGTTGCCGCGGTGCTGCTGGTGGCGTTCTCGGCCGGGATCGCGATTGGCTCGGTGTCGATCAACGCGCTGCTGAAGGGCGACATCTCGGCACGCTATTCGGCGCCTTCGGTGCTGGCGCTGGGCGCGCTGCTGGTGGGCTTCTATGCCGTGTGCCGGATGTGGAACCTCGAGCCTGCGGGCGAGCTGTTCACCGTGTGGGAATTCCTCGCCCAGCCGCTGGCGCTGGTGCTGACCGCCAACCTGCTGCTGATCGCAGTGGCAGGCGGGATGTTCGTGGTGCCGCTCTATGCGTTCCTCACCACCAAGGTCGACAAGTCGGAAGCCTCGCGCTCGGTCGCAGCGAACAACTTCATCTCGTCGGTGTTCATGGTGGTGGGCGCAGGCGTGGCAGGCGGGCTGGGCTTCCTCGGCATCCCGCTGCAGGAACAGCTGCTGATCAGCCTGATCCTGTGCCTGCTTTCAGCCAGCCTTGCGCGCAAGCTGCACGCGCTGGAAGAGCGCAGCGGGCCGGAATTCGGTTAGGTAATGAAAACGAGGATCGCCGCGGTCGCCGCGACATAGACGCTGGCAAAGCCGCGCACGTCGGCAAGCGTCAGGCGCCACAGGTCTTCCGCCGGAATCGGGATCAGATCACGCTTCACGTGCGGCGGCAGGCTGGCACGGAACCAGTGGCGGGCGCTTTCTTCGGTGAGAACGAGGCTGCGACGCATCTTGTGATTCTCCTCTCTCTGAAGATTTGGGTTTAAGACTTTTTTAACCCTTTGGAACAGTCCCTGCTGCACCTGTCACAGCATGGGACAGGGTTTCCGCTGTCGCTGTGCGTCAGCCGTTTGCGCGCCCCGTCGCCCGGCTGTAGAGGCGGGCTCACACGACGGGAGAGTAAACGTGTCTGATTCCTTCAGAAGCGCCGCTGCGCTGCTGGTCGATTGCCTTGCCACGCAAGGGTGCGAGCGGATCTTCACCGTGCCGGGGGAAAGCTTCCTCAGCGTGCTCGATGCCCTGCCCGATCGGCCGGAAATCGACGTGGTCACCTGCCGTCAGGAAGGCGGGGTCGCGTTTATGGCCTGCGCCGATGGCAGCATGAGCGGACGGCCGGGCGTGGCCTTCGTCACCCGCGGCCCGGGCGCAACTAATGCCAGCATCGGCGTCCATGTTGCGCATCAGGATTCGCAGCCGATGATTCTGTTCGTCGGCGATGTGGCGCGCGGCATGCAGGGCCGCGAAGGGTTTCAGGAGGTCGATTTCCCCGCCTTCTTCGGCCCCATCTGCAAATGGGCGGCGCGGATCGACGATCCGGCACGCATCCCCGAATATGTCGCGCGCGCCTATGCCGTCGCGATTAATGGCAGGCCCGGCCCGGTGGTGATCGCTCTGCCCGAGGATATGCTGGTGGAGCAGGTCGCAGCAAGCATCGCCCCGCGCCCCTTCGTTACCCGCACCGCGCAGGCCGTGTGTCCCGATGCGATGCAGGCGATGTTCGATCTGATCGCCGATGCCGCCAGCCCCGTCGCGATCATCGGCGGCGCGGGCTGGAACGCCAAGGCGCGCGAGTATTTCCAGCAATTCGCCGAACGGATCGGGCTGCCCGTGGCCACCGCCTTCCGCCGGCAGGATGCCATCGCACCCGATAGCCCGGTCTATGCCGGCAATCTCGGCTATGGCCCCGGTCCCAAGCTGATCGAACGGGTGAAAAACGCCGATCTCGTCATCGCCGTCGGCGCGCGGCTGGGCGAGGCGACCACCGATGGCTACGAAGTGCCGAGCCTTGAGCATCCGGGCCAGGTGCTGGTCCACATCCATCCCGATCCCGAAGAGCTGGGCCGGGTCTATCGCACCGATCTGGCGCTGTGCTGTTCGGTCGATGAATTCGCCGAATGTGCGGCGCTGTGGGAAGATACCGCGATCATCCCCTTCGATGCCGGGGCCGAGGCGCACCGCGAATGGCTGGACTGGGCCACGCCCCAGCCCTCCGACGCTGCGATCGATCTGGCGGCCTGCGTGGCGGCGATGCGCGCGGCACTGCCCGCCGACACGATCATCGCCAATGGCGCGGGCAATTTTGCCGGCTGGTGGCACCGTTACTGGCGCTACGAGGCCTTCCCCGGCCAGCTCGCGCCGACTTGCGGGGCGATGGGTTACGGCGTGCCGGCCGGCATTGCCGCCGCGCTACGCTATCCGGAGCGCACCGTGGTCGCTGTCGCGGGCGACGGGGACTTCCTGATGAACGGGCAGGAACTCGCCACGGCCGCGCAATATGGCGCCAACCTGATCGTGGTGGTGGTCGATAACGGCGCCTACGGCACGATCCGGATGCATCAGGAGCGCGAATATCCGGGCCGCGTGTCGGCAACCGCGCTCGCCAACCCCGATTTCGCGATGCTGGGCGCGGCCTATGGCGCATGGAGCGTGCGGGCCGAGACCACCGAAGCGTTCATCGCCGCGCTGGAGGAAGCCCGGGCCCGCACCGGCATCCGCCTGATCCACGCCGTCACCGATCTCGAACGGATCGCGGCAAGCGGCGCGACCATCAGCGGCCTGCGCGCGCGGGCCAAGGCAAGCACCTGATACGACAAGGCCGCCCCGAACCGGAGCGGCCTTGTTCAGTATTCGGCAGGCGATGGCCTAGATCTTGTCGCCAAGAGCGCCCTGAATATCACCCTTGGCCTTCTGGACCTGCCCCTTCAGCTCCTGCTTGAAGCCTTCAGCGCGCGTATCGGCATCGCTGGAATGCTGCTTGACCTTGCCGACGACTTCGTTGGCAGTGCCTTTGATATTTTCCGTCAGCTTACCCATTGCTTCCTCCAATTGAAGTGGCGCGCATTTGACGCCGCCTCGATCTATCGTCGGAGCAAGATGAACCGCGTGCGACATTGAAACAACTTCGGGCCGGACCGTGGTGGGCGCAAGGCAGGCCCCCGCACTAGCCCCGCGCCATCTCGCAGATCACCTGCCATTCGGCCGGGGTCACCCCGCACACCGAGAGGCGCGACAGGCGGACCAGCTGCATGTCCGCCAGCCGCGGTTCGGCCTTGATCGCTGCCAGCGTCACAGGATGGGCGAATTTCTCCTTCGCACGAAGCTTCACTGCGGCCCACTTGCCGGTCTCGTCAGTGGGATCGCCGATTCCGGTGACGGTGATTTCGGCAATGCCGACAATCTCCAGCCCCTCGCGCGAGTGGTAGAAAAACGCCTCGTCGCCCACCTGCATCGCCATCAGGTTGTTGCGCGCCAGATAGTTGCGGACCCCGTCCCACGTGCCTTCGCCTTCGGCCACAAGATGGTCCCAGCTGTATTTGAACGGCTCGGACTTCATCAGCCAGTAATTCGGCGTGGTGCTGGGCATGGGGCGCGGGTTCCTTGGCGAGGTGAGCGTGAGATGCTGCCGAGCCGTTAGCCCGCCGCCCTGCCCCTCGCCAAGCCCCAGCTGCGGCATTTTGAGCCGATTAACCCGATCTTTAGCGGCGCCTGCGATAGTTTGCGTGATTGGGGGAAATGCCGGACCGTCCGGGCCCTCGCCGGAATTCTCGCAGGGCTGATGATTTTGAAGAATCACGAATCAGACAATCCGCTGCAAACTGCCGAGCGCGATGTCGTCGCGCTGGGCATTGCTGTGGCAGCGGTGCTGCTGCTGATCGCAACCGGCGGTGCCGTGCTGCCCAGCGCGGTGCGTTCCCTGCTGGGCGATGGCTCCGCGCCCGACCGGCTGCTGGTAAGCGCGCTGCTGCTCAATCTTGCGCTGATCATCTTCGGGTGGCGCCGCTACTGGGAACTCACCCGCGAAATCACAGAGCGCCGCCGCGCCGAGGAGCAGGCCCGCCTGCTCGCCGCCACCGATCCGCTCACCCATTGCCTCAACCGGCGCAGCATGATCGAGGTGACCGAAGGGATGCGCGCCGCCGCCCTCGAACGCGGCGATGCGCTGGCCTACTGCATGATTGATCTCGATAATTTCAAGCAGATCAATGATATGTATGGCCACACCTGCGGCGATGCGGTGCTGGTGAAGCTGTGCGAGAAGCTGCGCACGCTGCTCCCGCGCGAAGCCCGGCTGGCGCGTCTGGGGGGCGATGAATTCGCTTTCGTGATGCCCTATCCGGTGGGCCACACTGATCGGCTCGATGATCTTGTCATCCGCCTGTTTGCGAGCGTTGCCGAGCCGCTCGAAGTGAATGATGTCACGCTCGAAATGACGGTTTCGATCGGGCTGGCAACCGATCACGATGATGACGGCGCGCTCGGGCCGGTGGTCGAAGCCGGCACGCTGATGCACCGCGCGGACATGGCGCTCTATCACGCCAAGAAGCAGGGCCGGAACCGCCACTTCTGGTTCGAACCGAGCATGGAAAACGAACTGCGGTTCCGCAACCAGCTGGAAACCGGCATCCGCCGCGGCATTGCCCAGCAGGAATTCGTGCCCTTTTACGAACAGCAGATCGACATCGACAGCGGCGAGCTGGTCGGGTTCGAGATGCTGGCGCGCTGGCAATCCGAACAGCTCGGCCTTGTCAGGCCGGAAATCTTCATCCCCATCGCCGAGGAAATGGGGCTGATTACCGCCTTGTCCGAACAGCTGATGGACCGCGCCTTTGCCGATGCGCGCGAATGGGACGACAGCCTGACCCTGTCGATCAATATCTCGCCGGTGCAGCTGCGCGATCCGTGGTTTGCCCAGCGCCTGCTCAAGCGGTTGGTCGCGTCCAATTTCCCGCCCCGCCGGCTGGAGATCGAGATCACCGAAAGCTGCCTGCACGAAAATGTCGGGCTCGTGCGCTCGATGATTACCTCACTGCGCAACCAGGGCGTGCAGATCAGCCTTGATGATTTCGGCACCGGCTATTCCAGCCTCGAACAGCTGCGCAGCCTGCCGTTTGACCGGATCAAGATCGATCGCAGCTTCATCAGCGAACTGCGCGAGCCTTCGGGCCAGTCGCGGCTGGTCGATGCGATCATCGCGATGGGCCGCGGGCTCGATCTGCCGCTGACGGCCGAGGGCGTGGAGGACGAGGACATCCTCAATGCGCTGCGCTCGATGGGCAAGCTGAAGGCGCAGGGCTATGTCTACGGCAAGCCTGAAACCGCCGAAGAAGTGCGCCGCCGCCTGTCTGCCTCTGGCAAGCTTTCCGCTACAGGCAAGCTGGCAAACGCTGCGCCGCGCGCGGCCGCGCCCGTCGCCCTGCCGCAAAGCAAGCCGCGCGCCGCCAGCTCGTAAGGCCCCGTCCGGCCGCAGGACTGGACGCGCGCGCCTCGCGTGCATAGATGCGCAGCGATGACGCACGCGATCGCCTTCATCAAGATGCACGGGCTCGGCAATGATTTTGTCGTGCTCGATGCGCGCACCGCGCCGCTGCCGGCGATGACGCCGCAGATCGCGCGCGCGCTGGGGGACAGGCGCACGGGCATCGGATTCGATCAGCTGGTGCTGCTGGAGCCGGACGACACCCCCGAAACAGGCTGCGCCTTCCGGTTGCGGATCTTCAATTCCGATGGCAGCGAAGTCGAGACGTGCGGCAACGCCACACGCGCGGTGGCGCTGCTGCATGGCGAGCCTGTCACCATCGCCACGGGCGGCGGGCCGGTCAGGCTGGAACCGACGCCGGGCGGCGCGCGGGTCGACATGGGCGCACCGCGGTTTGATTGGGACGCGATCCCGCTCGCCTACCCGATGGATACGGCGCGGATGCCGGTGGGGTGGGACGACCTGAATGCACCGATGGCCGTCAATGTCGGCAATCCGCACGTGATCTTCTTCGTTGATGATGCCGATGCGGTGCCGCTGGAAAGCCTTGGCCCGGTGATCGAGCACGATCCACTGTTCCCAGAGCGGGTGAACGTCAATGTCGCGCACCTTGCCGGGCCTGATCACCTGCGCCTGCGGGTGTGGGAGCGCGGCGCGGGGCTGACGCGCGCCTGCGGCACCGGTGCCTGCGCCACGGCGGTTGCGGCGATCCGGCAGGGGCTGGTCAAAAGCCCGGTGCGCGTCACCCTGCCCGGCGGCGATCTCGAGATTGCCTGGGCACCCGGCGGCTCCATCATCATGAGCGGGCCGGCGAGCGAAGCGTTTCGCGGCACCTTCGACTGGGACCATTACGCGGCGGGGACCGGGGCTTGAACGCACCGCAGATTATCTCGCTCGGCTGCCGCATGAACATCGCCGAGAGCGAGCGGATGCGCGCCATGCTGGCGGGCGAAACCGACCTCGTGGTGGTCAATTCCTGCGCCGTCACCGGCGAGGCGCTGCGCCAGACGCGGCAGGCGATCCGCCGCGCGCGGGCCGCGCATCCTGCGGCGCGATTGGTGGTGACAGGCTGCGCTGCCGAGATTGACCGCGCAGCCATCGGCGCGATGCCGCAAGTTGACGGGCTCGTCGCCAATGCCGCCAAGCTTGATCCGAGGGCATGGAATGTCCCGGGCGAGGCCGCGCCGCTGGCCCCTGCCCGCACCCGCGCCTTCATCGCGGTGCAGAACGGTTGCGACCATGCCTGCACCTTTTGCGTCATCCCGCAGGGGCGCGGGGTCAGCCGCTCGCTGCCCATTGCCGCGGTGCTGCGCGAGGTCGAAACCCATTGCGTGGCCGGCGCCAAGGAGATTGTGCTCACCGGGGTCGATCTCACCTCGTGGGGCCATGATCTGGCCGGCGCACCCGGGCTGGGCGTGCTGGTGCGGGCGATCCTCGATGCCTTCCCCGCCCTCCCCCGCCTGCGCCTGTCCTCGGTCGACGGGATCGAGATTGATGCCGCGCTGTTCGAACTCCTGGCGCACGAGCCGCGCGTGATGCCGCATCTCCACCTCAGCTTGCAGCACGGCGCCGACCTGATCCTCAAGCGCATGAAGCGCCGCCACAGCCGCGCCGATGCGGTGGAACTGGTCGCCCGACTAAAGGCGCTGCGGCCCGATGTTGCGGTGGGGGCCGATCTGATCGCCGGTTTCCCGACCGAGGACGAGGCGCACCATGCGGCGAACCTCGCCATCATCGATGAACTCGATATCGTCCACGCGCATATCTTCCCCTTCTCGCCCCGCCCCGGCACGCCTGCCACGCGGATGCCGCAGGTGCCGCGCGATGTGGTGAAAGCCCGCGCCGCCGAATTGCGCGCCCGCGGCGCTGCCCGCCGCGCCGCGTGGCTCGCCAGCCTTGTGGGCGAAACGCTGACCGTCCTCGCCGAACGCGATGGCAGCGGCTATGCGCCCAGCTACGCCCGCGTTGCCGTGCCGGACGGGACGGCGGCGGGAACGCTTGTCGATGTGACGGTGCGCGAAGTAAGAGAGGGCCTGCTCAAATGAGTGAAACCAGCTGGAGCCAGCGCCTGTTCGGCGGCTTTGCCAAGACGTCCGAACGCCTCACCGCCAATCTGGCTGGCGTGGGTGGGGTCACCGCGAAGCTTGACGATGCGACGCTCGACGAGGTCGAGGATGCGCTGATCATGTCCGATCTCGGCCCCTCGGCGGCCGCGCGCATCCGGGCCAAGCTGTCAGAGAAGCGCTTCGGGCTGGAAATCACCGCGCGCGAACTGAAGGAGGCCGTGGCCGAGGAAATCGCCGCGATCCTGCGCCCCGTCGCCAAGCCGCTCGAAATCACCGCCTTCCCGCGCCCGCAGGTGATCCTGGTGATCGGGGTCAACGGCAGCGGCAAGACCACCACCATCGCCAAACTCGCGCACCTGTTCCAGGAGGACGATTACGGCGTGCTGCTGGCGGCGGGCGACACCTTCCGCGCCGCCGCGATCGGCCAGCTGGCGACATGGGCGGGCCGCATCGGGGTTGATCTGGTGCGCGGCCCT
The DNA here is from genome assembly GCA_023653115.1 of Erythrobacter sp. GTDB lineage: Bacteria > Pseudomonadota > Alphaproteobacteria > Sphingomonadales > Sphingomonadaceae > Erythrobacter. Next base: position 32,676 of record JAMNXO010000014.1, on the reverse strand, counting down.
GAAGGCGGCGATCCGGCAGCGATCGTATTTGACGCCGTCAAACAGGCGACCGATACCGGGATCGACGCGCTGATCGTCGACACCGCAGGCCGCTTGCAGAACAAGAAGGAGCTGATGGAGGAACTGGCGAAAATCCGCCGCGTCCTGGGCCGGCTCAATCCCGAAGCCCCGCACGATGTGGTGCTGGTGCTCGATGCCACCAACGGCCAGAACGCGCTTGCCCAGATTGACGTGTTCAAGGAAGTCGCCGGCGTCACCGGCCTGATCATGACCAAGCTGGACGGCACCGCGCGCGGCGGCGTGCTGGTCGCCGCGGCCGAGCAATATGGCCTACCGATCCACGCCATCGGCGTTGGCGAAAAGATCGAAGACCTGCGCCCGTTCGATCCCGATCTGGTGGCGCGGGTGATTGCCGGAGTGGCGTGATGAGCGAGAACGAAACCAAGAAAGCCGCCTCGAGCTGGCTCAATGTCGCGGTCGATTACGGACCGCTGCTGGTGTTCCTCGGCGTCTACCGCTGGAATGCACCTGCCGAACCGGGGCCGGTGGGCGAGCTGGCAGCGATCATTGCCGGCACCGGCGCCTTCATGGTCGCGGCGGTGGCGGCGCTGGTGATCTCGAAATGGCGGTTGGGCAAGGTCTCGCCGATGCTGTGGTTTTCGACCGCGCTGATCGTCGGCTTCGGCAGCCTCACCATCTTCTTCGGCGATCCGACCTTCGTGCAATTGAAGCCCACGATCATCTACGCCACCTTCGGCGTGGCGCTGCTGGGCGGGTTCTTTGCCGGGCGCGCGCTGCTGAAGATCCTGCTCGAGGCGGCCTTTGAAGGCCTGTCGCACGAAGGCTGGCTCAAGCTGTCGCGCAACTGGGGCGTGTTCTTCCTGATGCTGGCGGTGCTCAACGAGGTTCTGCGCGCGCAGCTGGATTTCGAAGGCTGGCTTTGGGCCAAGCTGTGGGTGTTCCTGCCGCTGACCTTCCTGTTCACCTTCAGTCAGATCCCGATGCTGCTGAAGCACGGGCTGAGCTTTGAAGATCGCGACGAGCCGCTCAAGAACGAGCCGCCCACGGGCAGTTAAATCTCCAGCTGGCTCCCCAGCTCCACCACGCGGTTGGTTGGCAGCTTGAAGAAGTCCATCGCGCTGGCCGCATTGCGCAGCATCCACGCGAACATCTTTTCCCGCCAGATCGACATGCCCGGGTGATCGCTCGGGATCAGCGTCTGGCGCGAGAGGAAGAAGCTGGTGTGCATCATATCGAACGCCCCGCCGCAGCGCTGCATCGTCTTGAGCCCTTCAGGCACGTCGGTTTCTTCCATGAAGCCGTAATTGAGCACCGCGCGGTAGAACCCGTCGCCCAGATCGGTCATCTCGCAGCGCGTCTCGGGATCGACATAGGGCACGTCGGCAATGCTGATGGTGAGGATCACCACGCGTTCGTGCAGCACCTTGTTGTGCTTGATATTGTGGAGCAGCGCCGAGGGCACGCCCGCGGTGGTCGAGGCCATGAAGATCGCGGTGCCCGGCACCCGCAGCGCCGAGTTCTTGGCCGATTTGGCGAAGATTTCGAGCGGCAGCGCGCTCTCGCTCATCCGCTCGCGCATCAGCTTGCGCCCGCGCGCCCAGGTGGTGAGGAGCGTGAAGATCACAAAGCCGATCGCCAGCGGCACCCACCCGCCCTGCGGCACCTTGATGAGGTTCGCGCCGAAATAGGCAATGTCGACGATCAGGAACATCAGCACCAGCGGCAGCGCCTTCCACACCGGCCAGCGCCACAGCGCGAACAGCACCGCGGCCAGCAGCAGCGTGTCGATGAACATCGCGCCGGTCACCGCGATGCCATAGGCGGCGGCCAGATTACTGGATGACTGGAAGAACAGCACCAGCAGGATCACCATCACCATCAGGCCCCAGTTGATCGCCGGGATGTAAATCTGCCCCGCGGCAGACGCGCTGGTGTGGCGGATATCCATGCGGGGGATGAAGCCGAGCTGGATCGCCTGCTGGGTGAGGCTGAACGCGCCCGAGATCACCGCCTGGCTGGCAATGATGGTGGCAAGCAGCGCGAGGATCACCACCGGCACCTGCACCGCATCAGGGATCATCAGGAAGAACGGATCCTTGAGCAGCGCCGCAGTCGCTTCAGGCGTGGTCTGCGAGAGCACCATGGCGCCCTGCCCCATGTAGTTGAGCATCAGCGCCGGGAACACGAAGGTCAGCCACGACAGCCCGATCGGCTTGCGCCCGAAATGGCCCATATCGGCATAGAGCGCCTCGGCCCCCGTCACCGCCAGCACAACGCTGCCGAGCGCGACGAAGGCGGTGAACCCGTCGGTGATGAAGAAATTGAGGGCGTTCACCGGATTGATGGTTTCGAGGATGATCGCCGGATTGGCCGACAGGTGCATCACGCCGAGCGTGGCCAGCATCCCGAAATAGCAGAGCATGATCGGGCCAAACAGCTTGCCCACCTTGTCCGTGCCGCGCGACTGGATCGCGAAAAGGGCGACTAGAATCGCGACTGCGGTCGGCACGATCCACGGCTCGAACCCAGGGACGATATATTGCAGGCCCTCGGTTGCCGAAAGCACCGAGATCGCGGGCGTGATCATGCTGTCGCCATAGAACAGCGCGGTGGCAAACACGCCGAGCAGGATCAGCGGCGCGGTCCACTTGGCATTGTCCGACACGCTGCGGATCAGCGCCAGCAGCGCCAGGCTACCGCCCTCGCCGCGGTTATCGGCGCGGGTAATGGTGAGGACGTATTTGACCGTCACCACCATCATCATCGACCAGAACACCAGGCTCAGCACCCCGTGGATATGGACCGCATCCGCCACGATGCCCGGCACCCCATGGTGCGAGGCGAAGGTTTCGCGGAAGGCATAGAGCGGGCTGGTGCCGATATCGCCGAACACCACGCCAACCGCGCCAATCGCCAGCGTGGCGGTGGAGGCCTTGTGGCCGTGGGCAGTGGGATGAAGAGGCTGCGCAGTGCTGGTGGAATTGTTCATCTCAGGCGGATTTCCCGTTCTGGCGGTACTGCCCAACGCGCAGGAGCGACTCCGGCTCGTGAGGCGGCGCGCCTAGCACCGTGTCTTCGCAGCCGCAACATGGGATGCGAGGACGACACACTTGCGTCACTGCCCCTGCAGCATCGGGGCGCGGGCGATCATGTCGTCGAGCCGCGCCACTTCAGCCTCCAGCCCCTCGCGCCACGGGGCATCGGGGGGCGAGCGTGCGATCAGGCCCGCCCAGACAGAACGCGCGGCGCGGATTTCGCCGCTCTGGAGATAGGCAAAGCCGAGGAAGTAGTCCGCGCCCGGATGTGCCGGGTCAATCGCGCGCGCGCGGCCAAAGGCCTGCACCGCCGCCGGCGTCACGAACCCGTCGGCATGGCCCACCAGCGCAAGGCCGAGCGCGAGCCAGCTTTCGAGATCCTGCGGATTTTCCTCCAGCCCGCGCCGCAGGAGCCCCGCCGCATCGCCGAACCGCCCGCGCCGGGCAAAGGCATCGGAGGTGAGCAGGTAATCGGGCGGCGGCGCGGTGCGTTCGAACAGCGCAGCGCGCCCTTCGACCATCGCCGCGCCCTGATCGGAAAGTTGCGCTGCGGGCGGCTTGGGCGCGGCAGGCTGGCCGGGGGAGCCCTGCCAGGCATAGCCCGCAAGCCCGAACACCAGCACCGCGCCAAACAAGGTGAGCCCCTCGCGCGGAAGACGCAGCAGGAACGCCGCAAGCGCAAAGGCCGCCAGCGCAAGCGCAGCAACAGCGAGCCAACCCTGGATCATGCCGCGTCTCCTGCATCAGAGCGGCGCTTGCCGAGCCGACGCAGCAGCACGCCCGCGCCAATCAGGATCACCAGCACCGGCGCTGCAAACAGCGGCCAGGTCGAGGCGCTCACAGTCGGCTCGTAGCTGACGTAATCTCCGTAGCGCGCGATCAGCCAGCTGCGGATTTCAGCGGGGCTTTCGCCTGCCAGAATGCGGCTGCGCACCTGATGGCGCATATCGCCCGCCATCGGCGCATCGCTATCGGCGATCGACTGCGACTGGCACTTGAGGCAGCGCAAGGTCGCCATCAGCGCGGCGGCCTCGGCTTCCTTGGCCGGGTCTTCGAGCTGGTTATAGGCATAGGGCGCAGGCGGCATCGAATCCTGCGCTGCCACCGGCAGAGCCATGAGCGCAGCCAACAGCGCAAGCATCACGCGGATCATTGCGCCTTCTCCAACTCGGCGAGAAGCACCGGCACATCATCCTCGCGAATGTCGCCGATGTGCTGGTAGCGGATCACGCCCTTGGCATCGATCACGAAGGTCTCCGGCACGCCCGACGATCCGATCGCCAACTGCACTTCGGAAATCCGGTCAGAGCCGATGCGGGTATAGGGATTGCCATACTGGCCGAGGAAATTGGCGACATCCTCGGGCCGGTCACGGATGGCGATGCCGATGATTTCGACGCCTTGGGCTTTCAGGGCTTCCAGCTGCGGAGCTTCGGCGATGCAGGGCAGGCACCAGCTTGCCCAGATGTTGAGCAGGCGCGGTTTGCCGCCGACAAAGTCTGTTCGGGCCGCACCCGGCAGGCCGCCGAAGGCCGGTTCCAGCGCGAATTCGGGAAGCGGCTCGCCGATCATCGTGCTTTCGACGAACTGGTCCTTTTCCTGCGTGAGCATATAGCCCGCCAGCCCCGCGAAGAACGCGAACAGCGCGAGCGGCAGCCACAGCCACAACCGGTTCTGGGACACGCGCCTACTCCGCCGGAACCGGCGCGGCAGCGCCCAGCGCGTCAAGATCGGCGCGGCGGGCATCGCCCATCGCGGTCGCCTTGCGGCGCTTGACATCGACCTTCACGCGCCCGGCAATCGCCAGCACGCCGCCCAGCGCGATCAGCAATCCACCATACCAGATGAAGGTGACAAACGGCTTCCACCACACACGGATCTGCCAGCGTCCATCCTCGGCCTGATTGCCGATCACCGCGTAAAGCTGCCCGTTCCAGCGGGTCAGCAGCGCGCTTTCGCTGGTGGCCTGCGGGGGCGACCAGAAATTGCGCGCCTGCGGGGCAAGGATCACCGGCTCGCCGCCGTTCTGGCTGACAGCCAGCCGCGCTTCGATCGCGGTCCAGTTGGGGCCGGCCACAGGGGTCACGCTCTGCAAGGTGACCGCGAAATCGCCGACCTGTTCGGTGCCGCCGGGCGCCACGGCTGCCAAGCGTTCCTGCGTGAAGGCGCCTTCACAAGCCATGCCGAACAGCGAGACGGCGACCCCGAAATGGGCGAGCACCATGCCCCATGTTGCCACCGGCACGCGGGTCAGCTTGCGGCCCTTGAGCGGGAGGATGGCCGCCACCGCCAGCGCGGCTGCCAGCCCGAGGCCGAGCAGCGGCAGCAGCGGGAAGTTGCCGAAGAAGCTCACCAAGGCAATCGCACCGATCAGCACGGCGGCTACCAGCAGCATTTCAAACTGGATGCGCGCCGGCTTGTCTTCCTTCCAGCGCAGCAGTGGCCCAACCGCCATGACAAGGAACATCGGCACGGCAAAGATCGCAGCAGCCGGATTGAAATAGGGCGGGCCGACGCTGACGCGCACATCGAACGCCTCGGTCAGCAGCGGATAGAGCGTGCCGAGCAGCACGATAGCGAGGATCGCCGAGAGCATCACATTGTTGAACACCAACGCGCCTTCGCGGCTGGTGGCGGAAAAACGCTTGCCCTCGGCCACCGCGCCGGCACGCAGCGCGAAGATGGTGAAGGCCCCGCCGATATAGAGCCCCAGCAGGCCGAGGATGAAGGCCCCGCGCTCCGGGTCCACGGCAAAGGCATGGACGCTCGTCAGCACGCCCGAACGCACTAGGAAAGTGCCCAGCATCGACATCGAGAAGGCCAGCACGCCCAGCATGATCGTCCACGTCCGCAGCGCGTCGCGCGCGGCCAGCACGCTCACCGAATGCATCAGCGCGGTGGCCGCCAGCCACGGCATCAGCGAGGCGTTTTCGACCGGATCCCAGAACCACCAGCCGCCCCAGCCCAGCTCGTAATAGGCCCAGTAAGAACCTGCAGTGATCCCGAAGGTCAGCAGCACCCACGCGCCCAGCACCCACGGGCGCATCACGCGGGCAAAGTTCGGGTTGACCTCCTTGGTCAGCAACGCGCCCATCGCGAGGCTGAATGCGACCGACAGGCCGACATAACCGGCGTAAAGCGTGGGCGGATGGATCGCGAGGCCGATATCCTGCAACAGCGGGTTGAGGCCCACGCCCTCGACCGCCGGCACCGGCAACCGTTCGAACGGATTGGAGGACAGCAGCAGGAAGGCATAGAAGCCCAGCGCCACAAACCCCTGCACCGCCAGCGTTGCGCCCATGGTGCGTTCCGGCAGCCGTTTTTCAAACGCCGCGAGCAATCCGCCCGAAAGCGCCAGCACACCCACCCACAGCAGCATCGAGCCTTCGTGATTACCCCAGGTGCCGGTGAGCTTGTAGATCATCGGCTTAATCGAATGCGAATTGGTGGCCACCAGCTTGATCGAAAGATCGGTGATCGCAAAGGCATAGAGCAGCAGCAGGAAGGCCAGCACGGCGAGCACCGCCTGCACCACCGCAGCGGGGCGGGCATAGATCGCCATCGGATTGGGCGCGCCCTCGGCAGAGCGCAGGGCGAACCCGCCGGAAACCATCTGCAACACTGCGAGCGCCGCAGCGAGCCACAAGGCGGCAAGGCCGATTTCGGCGATCACTGGCTCAGCCCCACCGTGGTATCCGCCGCCATCTTGGCCGCCTGTTCGGTGCCCATGCCTTCAAGCTCCTTGGGCACATAATTCTCGTCATGCTTGGCGAGCAGATTGGTGGCGACGAACACGCCCTTGTCATCAAGGCTGCCCTCGGCGACCACGCCCGATCCCTCGACAAACAGATCGGGCAGAATGCCGCTGTAACGCACCGGGATCGCATCATCGGTGTTGCCGGTGACCATGAAGTTCACTGTCACCCCGTCAGCCTCGGTCTTGATCGAGCCGGTCTGCACCATTCCGCCCAGCCGCACGGCCTGCCCCGCTTCCGGCGGGGTGGCGGCCATCTGCTCGGGCAGGTAGAAATAGTTCGCCTGATTGCGCAGCGTCCACGCCGCCAGCAGCCCCGCGCCGACAATCGCCAGCAGTGCGATCACCACGAGCACGAGACGTTGATGCTTGGCCTTCATGCCCTGTTTCCTTTCAGCGCCGCCGGGTGGCATCGCGGCGTGCCTCGGCGCGGCGCATCGCCTGCCAAGCCCACACGGCCAATGCCGCCAAGGCGACAATCCCCACGCCGTAAGCGAGGATCACGAAATCCCATTGCGCCAGTTCCTCGCGCATCACGCCTGCTCCATCACAGCAGCAACGCCCGCGCGCGGCGCGTCATCATCGAGCGCCTGGCGCCGCAGTCGCGCTTCGACCTGGCTTTCGGCAATCAGCGTGCGCATCCGCATCAGCACGATCCCGCCGAACAATAGCGAGAAACCGATCACCGCGATCAGCAGCGGCCACAGATAGGCAGCGTCAATCGCGCTCTTGCCCATGGTGATGCTGGGCGGCTGGTGGAGCGAATTCCACCACACAACCGAGCGATTGATGATCGGCACATTGATCGCGCCCACCAGCCCGAAGATCGCCGCGATCTTGGACGAGGAGCCTTCGCGGCTGGCGGCCTGCGACAGGGCGATGTATCCGGCATAAAGGAACAGCAGCACCAGCATCGAGGTGAGCCGCCCGTCCCATTCCCACCACGTGCCCCATGTCGGGCGGCCCCAGATCGAGCCGGTGGCAAGGCAGATCGCGCAGAACACCATGCCCGGCACCGCGATTGCGCGGGCGGCCAGCGCCGCCAACGGGTGCTTCCAGATCAGCAGCATTGCAGAGGAAATGGCGATCCCGGCCCAGCCGCCCATGCCGAGCCACGCAGCGGGCACATGGATGAACAGGATGCGTACCGTTTCGCCCATCAGCCGGTCCGGCGGGACCATGAACACGCCCCACGCCATCGCCCCTGCGGCAAGCACAAGCCCGCTCCAGAAGCACAGCGGCATCAGCCACTTGGCCAGGGCGAGAAATCGGGTGGGGTTTGCGTAAATGTGCATAGGTTTTTGCGTCTGGCCGGGCTTGTAGCCTTACACCCGCCCGGGACAAGACTGCAATTCACGCGAGCCCCCAATTGTTCCCGGATGCACGCCGCAAAAGGTGCCTTATCAGCCCTCGGGGATCATCCGCGACCGATGAGCGCCTGCGCCATGCGATCCGCGACCACATCGGGCGAGGTGCCGGTCGCATCGCTGTCCTGCCAGATCGATTCGAGCCGCCCGGGGATCTGCGCCAGCCGCTTGCGCACCTCGTTGATGTCGGCCGGTGCGCCCGCGCGGCGCGCAAGGTATTCGAGCGCGACCGAGATGATCCCGCCGGCATTGATGACATAGTCGGGCGCGTAGAGAATGCCGCGCGCCGAAAGCTGCGCGCCGTGCCCGGCCTTGGCGAGCTGGTTGTTGGCGCCGCCCGCCACAATCGCGCAATCGAGCCGGGCTATGCCCTCATCATCAAGAATCGCGCCCAGCGCGTTGGGGCTGAAGACATCGCAAGCGGTCGACATGATCGCATCCGATGCCGCCACGCTTGCGCCCAGTTCGCGCGCCAGTTCAGCGGCGCGGGCTGCGTTGATGTCGGCGAGGGTCAGCTTCGCGCCGTCCTGCGCCAGCAGCCGCGCCACGCCGCCGCCGACCGAGCCGGTGCCCTGCAGCGCGACATGGACGCCCGCGACGCTATCCTTGCCCAGCTTGTGGCGCACCGCGGCCTTGATGCCGAGGAAGATGCCCATCGCGGTGAAGGGGCCGGGATCGCCGCCCGCACTGCCCTCACCCGCCACCGGCAGGCCCGAGACGTGGGCCGTGCGCTGCGAGACCGCGACCATGTCCGCCTCGGTGATGCCGACATCCTCTGCCGTGACATAGCGCCCGCCCAGTGCCTCGACCGCATCGCCGAAGGCTGCGAGCATGGCGGGCGTCTTGGTGCCTGCAGGGTCGGCGAGAATCACCGCCTTGCCCCCGCCCATCGGCAGGCCGGCCATGGCGTTCTTGTAGCTCATCCCGCGCGACAGGCGCAGCGCATCGCGCATCGCACCGGCGGGATCGGCATAGTGCCAGAAACGGGTGCCGCCCGCTGCCGGGCCGCAATGGGTGGAATGGATTGCGATGATCGCAGTCAGGCCGCTCGCCCGGTCGTGGACCAGTTGCACACATTCATGCGCGTCGAAATCGGGCTCGGCCCAGAAAGCGGTCATCAATGTTTCCCCGTTCGCAGCGCGAGGAACATCGGCAAGGAAGGGGATGATGGGGCGATCGAGGGGGCTCGAACCCCCGACCTCCGGTACCACAAACCGGCGCTCTAACCAACTGAGCTACGATCGCCACACGCCCCTGCCTGAAAGCACACCGTCCGGTTGCTGCCAAGTCCACGCGAAGAGTGCGCGGTTTACGCAAGGCACGCGCCCGGTCAAGTCCGCTTTGGACGGGCCCGCGCCTCTTGCACAAAGGCCTGCGGATGGGAAGCGAAAACTGCTTTTCCACGCGCATAGCGCAAGATTGTTACGTGGGCGCTGAAAGCATTGCGAAGCGGCGCGCGCAAACTATCCTTGAGACCATGATCCAGACCGGCGAATCCGTGGCTGCACAGCTGATGGCGCAAGCAGGCATCCAGCGCTTGCCCACTCCCAAGGCCGAATTGTTCCAGCTGCGCGATTTCGTGCCGGCCGATCTCTGCGCCGATCTGATCGCCCTGATCGATCAGGGTCGCCGCCCCTCGACCATCGCTGACGATAATGGCGATGCCTATTTCCGCACCAGCGAGACCTGCGATCTGGCGGCCGATCACCCGGCGGTGGCGCGATTCGAGGCGTTGTTGTCGGGGCTTTGCGGGCTTGATCCGGCGTTTGGCGAGCCGTTGCAGGGCCAGCGCTATGCCGAAGGGCAGGAGTTCAAGCCGCACACCGATTACTTCACCCCCGGCGGGCGCGATTACCAGACCTTCTGCGCCCAATCGGGCAATCGCACCTGGACCTTCATGATCTATCTCAATGACGTGCCTGCAGGGGGTGCTACACGGTTCAAGCTGCTCGACAAGACCTTCCACCCCGAGGTGGGAAAATTGCTGTTCTGGAACAATCGCTTGCCCGGTGGCGGCGTCAACCCGGCAACGCTCCACCACGGGATGAAGGTCAGAAAGGGCGTCAAATACGTGATCACCAAGTGGTATCGCGAAAACCCGTGGAGGGGCTGATGACCGACTACACCGCACTGGCGACAAAGCTGCGCGCAAGACTTGCCGAACTGGCCGAACGATCGGACGAGATCGAGGACGATCTGCGCGGGCCCCTTGATGCCGATTATTCCGAACAGGCGGTCGATCTGGCCGATGACGAGGCGCTTGAAGGGGTCGACGCCGTGCTGCGCGCCGAGGCGCGGCAGATCGGGCTCGCCCTCGCCCGGATCGACAACGGCACCTATGGCACCTGCACCAATTGCGGTGCAACAATTGCGCTGGCGCGGCTGGAGGCGGAACCTGCCGCGACGCGCTGCATCACCTGCGCCTGAAACGAAAAAGGCGACCCCGTCGGGCCGCCTTCCTCGCACGGCCCGAAGGCCGCTAGCTGGTAAAGCTGGTTACTTCTTGAGGCTGAGCCCGCCGAAGCGCTTGTTGAACTGCGCCACGCGGCCACCTTCGGAAACCTGCTGCTTGCCGCCGGTCCAGGCAGGGTGGCTCAGCGGATCGATATCGAGCGCGAGCACATCGCCTTCCTTGCCCCATGTGGAGCGGGTCTGGAATTCGGTGCCATCGGTCATCTTGACCGTGATCAGGTGGTAGTTGGGATGACCTTCGGCCTTCATGACGTATTCCTTTGAAGCGTGGCACCGGTACCGACCGGCGCTGCTATGAATTGGGAAGCGGCGCGCCTAGTCGGGTTTGCCCAGAAAGGCAAGCCCGACTGGGGATTCTTTGTTTTCCGCCGCCCTTCCGGGCTGCGACATCCTCGCTCATGCGACCTGAAGGTCGCATCGCTGCGGGCGGCCGGTCGGCCTTGCGACGCCTGCGGCGTCGATCCCGGAGCAACTCATCAAGGATGTGCAGGCCTCGGTCGCGCCAGCGACCGCAAGGGCGACCGCCCGCCCGCAGGCGCCTCGTAGCGAAGCGGAGGGGACAGCGCTGAGGATGCGCGCCCGGAGGGGCGCGCACGCATCAAACCTGATCCACCATCATAGCGGTGAATTCCACCTCGCAGGTGGTCTTCCCCTCCACGCTGGCCACGCCCTTGAACTTGTAGACGCGGCTGCGCTTCTGGGTGAATTCGACGTGCAGATCGAGCAGGCAGCCCGGCGTCACGGGGCTGCGGAACTTGGCGTTCTCGATACCCATGAAGATCACCAGCTTGCCCGTGCCGGCCAGCTCCATCGTCTCGATCCCGAGGATGCCGGCGGCCTGCGCCAGCGCCTCGATCTGGAGCACGCCGGGCATGATCGGCGCCCCGGGGAAGTGCCCCTGGAAGAACTGCTCGTTCATGCTCACGGCCTTGACCGCGTGGATCCGCTCGCCAAGGTTGATCGACCGCACGCGGTCGACCAGCAGCAGCGGGTAACGATGCGGCAAGGCCTGAAGGATCTTGCCGATATCGTAATCCAGCACCGGCTGTGCCGGCTCGCCTGCCTCGCTCATTGGCTTAGCGGCCCGTCGGTGCCTGCGGATTGCCCGCCTGCTGCTGCTGCTGGCGCTGCTGGATCATCTGCGCGGTGAGCAGGCGCTGCTGGATTTCTTGATACAGCTGCACGCTTTCACGGGCCGGCTGCCAGCCCTGCGGCGGAACGATGCCGACCGAGGGCACCTTGGCATTGAGCGCAGTGGTGATCTGCTGGGTGATGTCAGCTTCGGGCACTGCGAACAGCAAGGTGGTCGGATCGACCACCAGCTTGATCTGCTGCTTGGTGGTCACTTCGGTCAGAGCCGCGCCATACTGGGTGATGACCTGCTCGACCGCGTAGATGCGCGCAGCGTCGATCTGGTTGGTCAGGCCCTGGATTTCCTGCTCAAGCGTCTGCAGCTTGGCAAAATCGGGCGAGGCCTGCTTGGCGGCGAGCTCGGCATCGTCAACCTGCTTGTCGCCATTGGTGTCGAAGGTGGCGAGCAGCGTCTGGCGTTCGGTCGCCTTGGTGCGGCGCAGTTCGTTCTGCTGGGCATAGGTCGTGTTGACCTGCTCGTAAGCGGTCTGGAACGCGGTGGTGCCGAGCACGGCGCGCGAAATGTCGACCGTGCCGATGCGGCCTTCGACCTGGGCCTGAGCCGGAAGCGCGGCGAGCACGCACAGCGCGGCGCCCGCAGGAGCGAGAAGCTTCGAGAAAATCGTCATCAGAATTGGGTTCCTACGTTGAATGTGAATTGGCGCTCGTCATCGCCTTCGACCTTGCGAATGGTCTGCGAGAAATCGATGCGGAACGGCCCGAAGGGCGAATTCCAGTTAACCCCGATGCCCGCTGTGATGCGCGGCGTGGGCGAGTTCCCGAGGAACACCTCCCGGATCGCGCTGCCCGGACGGATCGCCGGATCATTGGCGGTGCCATCGGGCGCGGTCGGCTCGATGGTGGCCAGACCATCGGGGCCGATGAACAGCGGCCGCCCCTGACTGTCGACGAACTGGATACCGGTGGGATTGTCCTGCAAGACAGGGCTTTCCACCCCCCACAGCGCCCCGACATCGGCCCAGATCGAGGGACGCAGGCCCAACTCGCGCGCGCCCGTGCCGAGCGGAATTTCGAGCTCTGCGCGGCCGAGATAGTAATTGCGGCCACCGATCGCGTCGTCGCGGGTCTGGTTACGCTCGGTCACCAGCACCGGGTTGCCCATGGCATCGGTTTCGTAACGCTGGGTCAGCACGCGCGGGCCAACACCGCGGATGGCAAAGCCGCGGAACTGCGGTTCGCCCAGGAAGAAGCGGTCGGTCAGCAGGACATCGTCCACGCCGGCACCGGTGCGCTCCTTGAGCGGGATGATCGTGCCGCCCTCGGCCAGCATCGAGAAGATGAAGCCCGAATTGCCGACATTCCAGAACTGCTGCGCGCGGCCGCGGAAACGGACATAGCGCACATCGCCGCCAAGCCCGGCAAATTCGCCGCTCAGCGAGACAGTCTTGCCGCGCGTCGGGCGGATGCGGGAGTTGAGCGAGTTGTAGTTGAGGCTGAGGCCCACGATCGAGCTCAGCCGGTTGCCGATCGCATCGCACAGGAATCGTCCGGCCAGCAGTGGATCGCACTCACGCACGCCGTCGCCGTTCAGATCGGAGAAGAACTGGTTCTCGTCGAGGCTGACCTCTTCGTAGTTGAGCGTGTAGCTGCCGACCAGCGACATATATTCGGTGAGCGGCACACCCGCGCGCAGCGAGAAGCCGGTGGTCGCCTGCTTGAAGGTGGTGTTGCGGCTGGCGTTGGTGAAGTTGAAGCTGTTGAAATCGCGGCGGTAGATATCGACCCCGGCCGAGATGTTGCGATCAAACATATACGGATCGCTGAAGCTCACCTGCGCCGAGCGCGAGAACTGCGAATAGTTGACCGAAAGGCCCACCGTCTGCCCGCGCCCGCGGAAGTTGCGCTGGCGGATGGAGCCGGCCAGAATGAACTGCTCGATCGACGAGAAGCCGGCCGAGAATTGCAATTCGCCGGTCGGGCGCTCTTCGATATTGGCTTCGAGAATGATCCGGTCAGGCGCGCTGCCTTCGACCTGGCTGACTTCGAAGTTTTCCTGGAAATAGGCCAGCGAGTTGATGCGCGCAGTGGTGCGCTGCACACCCAGCGAGTTGAACGCATCGCCCTCTGCAATCCGGAACTCGCGGCGGATAACCTTGTCCTGCGTCAGCGTGTTGCCGTTGATGTCGACCCGTTCGACATAGACGCGCGGCGCCTCGCGCAGGATGAAGGTGATGTTCATCGTCAGGTCTTCAGGATTGCTCTTGAAGCGCGGTTGCACGTCGGCAAAGGCATAGCCGAAGCGGCCCGCCAGCTCGGTCAGCTGCTCGACCGTGTCTTCGACCGATTTGGCATTGTACCAGTCGCCCGCCTTCATCGGCAGCTGGGTGCTCATCGTGTCGCTGTCGAAGTCGCGCAACTGGCTGTCGACCTTGACCTCGCCAAACTTGTAGCGCTCGCCTTCCTCCACCACGTAGGTGATGATGAAGTCCTTCTGGTCGGGCGTCAGCTCGGCCACGGCGGAAACGACGCGGAAATCGGCATAGCCTTGCGTCAGGTAGAACTGGCGCAGCTTCTGCTGGTCGAACGCCAGACGATCGGGATCGTAGCTGGTGTTCGAGCTGAAGAAGGTGGTGAGGCGCGACTGCTTGGTCACGAACTCGCTGCGCAGATCGCCGTCGGAGAATTTCTCGTTGCCGAGAATGTTGATCTGGCGGACCTTGGACTTCGGGCCTTCCGAAATCTCGAACACGATATCGACGCGGTTCTGCGGCAGCTGCACCATCTTGGGCTCGACCTGCGCGGCGAAACGGCCCTGACGCTTGTAGAGCTCGATGATGCGGGCAACGTCGGCGCGCACTTTGGAACGGGTGAAAATCTGGCGCGGGGCGAGCTTGATTTCGGGCAGGATCTTGTCGGGCTTCAGCCGCTCGTTGCCTTCCAGCACGATGCGGTTGATCACCGGGTTCTCGGTCACAGTGATGACGACATTGCCGCCATCATTGCGGATCGAGAAATTGGCGAACAGCTCGGTCGCGCCGAGGTCCTTGAGCGCTTCGTCAGCCGCGGCGGAGGTGTATTCCTGGCCCACCCGGAGGCGGATGTAGCTGAGGATGGTGGTCGGCTCGAGCCGCTCGGCCCCGACCACGCTGATGGTGCGGATGGTGCCGGCCTGCGCAGCGGGCGCCGGTGCCGGCTGGGCGGCGGTTTGCGCCTGCGCGAAAGCCGCACCCGGAACGCCGGCCAGGATCGAACCGCAGCACAGCATCACTGCCAGCCGTCCGGGCCGGGAAAGGACACGCGTCACGCCAGTCTGGCTCTTGACCGGCCCGCGGCCCGTCTCGCTCATTGGGTTCATGCAGCTAAAGTCCCGTCCAACCTGTGTGTGATCCGCCCCCGCGATCCCGGGCGCTTCGTCTCGTAGCTTGGCAGATTTGCCCAGCCGTGGTGCGCCAAGCCTCTGCCCGATGTGCCCAGCGCAATCAAGCCGCGAGGCCCGGCACCGCGCCCAAGGCCCCCTGCTTTCCACGGCAAACCGCAGCTTTCCCCTGCCGGCAGCTCAGGAGCCGAAGATCGGCAGCGAGAAGATGTCATTCACCGTCACCACCACCATCAGCATCAGCACCAGCGCAATGCCGGTGCGATAGGCCCATTCGGTCGCCTGCGGCCCCATCGGCTTGCGGCGGATCGCCTCGGCCAGATAGAACATCAGATGCCCGCCATCGAGCGCGGGGATTGGCAAGAAGTTGATGAATGCCAAATTAAGCGAAATCAGCGCGGCAAAGTTGATGAAGGCGGCAACGCCCAGGCTCATCTGCTCGCCCGAGTATTTCGCGATCTTGAGCGGGCCGCCCAACTCCTTGAAAGAACGCTCTCCCACCACGATCTGCTGGATCCCGGTGACCATCATGCCCATCAGATCCCAGCTCTGCTTGAGCGCCAGCGGGATCGCCTCGATGATGCCGACATCCTCGAACACATAGGAGCCGCCGGCGGCCGCGACTCCGATCTGGCCGACCGCGCTTGCATTGCCGAAATCATCGGTCAGCACCTTGCGCGCAGTGGTGAGCGGAATGGTGATTTCCTCGCCTGCCCGCTCGACTGTGAACACCATCGCCTTGTCCGGACGCAGGCCGACCGCGGTGCGCAGCTGTTCGAAATCGGTGATCGGCGTGCCATCGATAGCAATGATGGTGTCGCCCACCTTCATCCCCGCAGCCTGCGCCACGCTGCCTTCGGCAAAGCCGCCGACGGTGCGCGAATCCTCCGCGCCCGCGATCACCGGCTTGCCGAGAATGGCGAAGAACGCCGCAAAGATCGCGATCGCCACCAGCAGGTTCGTCACCGGCCCCGCCGCCACGATCAGCGCGCGTTTCCAAAGGGCGGCGCAATGGAAGCTGCCTTCTTCCTTGGGGGCGGAAGGATCGGGCACGCTGGCCGGGTTCATGTCACCCTGGAACTGGACATAGCCGCCCAAGGGCAGCGCCGAGAGTTTCCAGCGGGTGCCGCGCTTGTCGGTGAAACCCGCCAGCTCCTTGCCGAAGCCGACCGAGAAGGCCTCGGCCCGCACGCCGAACAGGCGGCCCACCAGCAGGTGGCCAAGCTCGTGCAGGGTGACAAGCGGACCAAACACCAGCAGGAAGCCGATGACATACATCCAGAAAGGGGGCGCTTCAAACAAGGGCGTTGGTCTCCAGCAGGCTCATCGCTTGCCTGCGCGCTGATTGATCGACGGCCAGCACTTCATCGAGGCTGACCGGGCGCGGGGCGTCATTGCTGCGCTGAAGCGTCTCTTCGACCAGTGCAGCAATGCGGGTGAACCGTATCTGACCGGCCAGAAACGCGGCGACCGCGACTTCGTTGGCGGCGTTGAGGATCGCAGGCGCAGCGCCGCCGGCGGCAATCGCCTCGCGCGCCAGCCGGGTTGCGGGGAACAGCGCCTCGTTGGTCGGCTCGAACGTGAGCTGGCCGATGGCGGCAAGATCAAGCGGGGCCAGCGGCGTTTCCATGCGCTGCGGCCAGGCCAGGCACGAGGCAATCGGCACCCGCATATCCGAGGGGCCAAGCTGCGCCAGCGTCGAACGGTCGCGGAATTCGACCATCGAATGGATCACGCTCTGCGGGTGAACCACGATGCCGAGCTTGTCCAAGCCCACCGGGAACAGGTGATAGGCCTCGATATACTCGAGCCCCTTGTTCATCATCGTTGCCGAATCGACGCTGATCTTGGCGCCCATCGACCAGTTGGGATGCGCGACCGCTTCAGCCGGAGTGGCAGCCTCGAGCTGCGCCTGCGTCCATGTCCGCAAGGGGCCACCACTGGCCGTGAGCGTGATGCGGGCGACATCCGACAGGCGGTTTCCGGCGAGGCACTGGAAGATCGCGTTGTGTTCGGAATCGGTCGGCAGCAGCGTGGCGCCGTGCTTTGCCACCGCCTGCATCATCACCTCGCCGGCCGAAACCAGCGCTTCCTTGTTGGCGAGCGCAATCGTGCCGCCGCGCTCGATCGCCGCCATCACGGGCGCGAGACCTGCGCAGCCGACGATGGCCGCGACGGTCATGTCCACCGGCCGCGCTGCCGCATCGACCAGCGCCTGCGCGCCGCCTGCCGCTTCGATTCCGCTGCCCGCCAGCGCGCTGCGCAATTCGGGCAGGCAGTTTGCGTCGCCGACCACCGCCAGCTTGGCACCGAATTCGATGGCCAGCGCCGCCAGTTCCACCGCGCTGCAATGCGCCGTCAGCGTGTCGATCCGCCAATCGTCGCGGTTACGGCGCACCAGATCGAGCGTCGATGCGCCGATCGATCCAGTGGCGCCAAGCAGGGTGAGCGTGCGCGTCATTGATGCATCATCCCAGCAAACGCAGGCCCAAAGCAATCACAAACAGCATGAAGAACACTGCAAGGAAGCCATCAAGCCGGTCAAACAGTCCGCCATGGCCGGGAATGAGGTGGCTGGAGTCCTTCATTCCAGCGCGCCGCTTCATCCAGCTTTCGAAGAAATCGCCGCTCTGCGCGAGCACGGCAATCAGCACGCCCGCCGCCAATGCCAGTGCGAGGCTGAGGCCGTCATAGCCGGGCGAGCCTGCGGCAGGGCCATAATCGGCCAATTCGTTGCCCAGCCCCACCAGCCCTGCCGCCAGTGCGCCGCCGCCCAGCCCGGCCCAGGTCTTGGACGGGCTGATCCGCGGCGCGATCTTCGGCCCGCCGATGGCGCGTCCGGCAAAATAGGCGCCCACATCCACCGCCACGATCGGCAGGATATAGCCCACCAGCACCTCAAACGGGGCATAGCCGAAGCTCTGGCCTTCCACGGGGAGGAACTGCGCGCCGTTGCGCAACGCCAGCATCGCCAGCGCCGCACCGCCGATATAGATCACGCCGCCAAAGAACCACAGCGCCTCGGCCGCGGTTGACGCGCCGAAGCGGCTTACCAGCCGGTTCCATTCCCACAGCACGCCCAGCGCCAGCAGGCCGACAAAGCCGGTCCAGAACCACCCGCCCAGCCACAGCGCGCCGGCGGAGATCACCAGCATCACCACCGCCGATCCCAGCCGCACCGGCAGATCCGACACCGCTTGCTTGCGCACCTCAGCGCCCGCCATAGCGCCGCTCCCTCAGGGCGAAATCATCGAGCGCGCGGGTCAGGTGCGCAGGCTCGAAATCGGGCCACAGCGTGTCCACAAACAGCATCTCGGCATAGGCCGATTGCCACAGCAGGAAGTTCGACAGGCGGATTTCCCCGCTGGTGCGAATCAACAGATCGAGCGGCGGGAGATCGGCGGTATCGAGATGCGCGGCGATGCTTTCGATCGTCACCTCGCCCGCGCCCGCCGCCTTGGCCGCCGCGCGCGCGATCTCGTGCTGGCCGCCGTAATTGAGCGCCACGGCGAGCGTCTGTTTGCCATTCGCGGTCTGCGCCAGCGCATCTTCGAGCATCGCGACAATATCGGGCGCCAGCGATTGCCAGTCGCCGATGATCTTCAGCTTGACGTTGTTGGCGACGAATTCGGGAAGATCGGATTTGATGAACTTGCGCATCAGATTCATCAGATCATCGACTTCGTCATCCGACCGTTTCCAGTTTTCGGACGAGAACGCATAGAGCGTCAGGCATTCCAGACCGGTCGGCTCCAGCGCGCGCACCAGCCGCCGCACCGCCTCGACCCCGCGCTGGTGGCCGACCGCGCGCGGCAAGGCCCGCTTCTTGGCCCAGCGGCCATTGCCATCCATGATGATGGCGACATGTCTGGCGCGCGACTGGTCCAACCCTGTTCCCTACGATCCCGAATCCGCAATCACTGCGTCAGGATTTCCTGTTCCTTCTTGGCCGCGGCCTCGTCGGTTTCCTTGACGTATTGATCGGTCAGCTTCTGGACCTGCTCTTCGGAACGCTTGCGATCGTCTTCGGAGATTTCCTTCTTCTTCTCGTCGGTCTTCAGGCTTTCCATCGCATCGCGGCGCACGTTGCGGATCGCGATTTTGGCCTTTTCGGCATACTGGCCCGCAAGCTTGGCAAGCTCCTTGCGGCGCTCCTGCGTGAGATCGGGGATCGGCAGACGCAGGGTCTGGCCGTCGATGATCGGATTGAGGCCGAGATTGGCGTGGGCGATGCCCTTTTCCACCGGGATCATGTTCGACTTGTCCCACACCTGCACGCTCAGCATCCGCGGCTCGGGCACGGAGACACTGGCGACCTGGCTAAGCGGCATCATCGAGCCATAGACCTCGACCACCACCGGATCGAGCAGGCTGGCGTTGGCGCGGCCGGTGCGCAGGCCCTGCAAATCGCTCTTCAGCGCATCCACTGCGCCCTTCATCCGGCGCTCGACATCGGCCTTGTCATATTGCGGCATGGGTTGGGTTTCCCTCTTCTGTCAGCTATCTTGTACAATGGTCTGGACGCCCCCGCCCGCGAGCACGCGTGCCAGATTGCCCTTCTCGCGGATCGAGAAGACCACGATCGGAATCTTGTTGTCGCGGCACAGCGCCACGGCCGAGGCGTCCATCACCTTGAGGTTATCGGCCAGCACGCGGTCGTAACTCACGGTGTCGAAACGGATGGCATCGGGGTTGTGCTTGGGATCGCTGTCGTAGACCCCGTCAACGCTGGTGCCCTTGAGCAGCGCGTCACACTTCATTTCCGCCGCGCGCAGCGCCGCGCCGCTATCGGTGGTGAAATAGGGCGCACCGACACCGGCAGCAAAGATCACCACGCGGCCCTTTTCGAGGTGGCGTTCGGCGCGGCGGCGGATCACCGGCTCGCACACCTTGTCCATCTCGATCGCGGATTGCACGCGGGTCTGCACGCCGAGCTGTTCCAGCGCATTCTGCATCGCCAGCGCGTTCATCACCGTGGCGAGCATGCCCATGTAATCGGCCTGCGCCCGGTCCATCCCCTGCGCCGCGCCCGCCATGCCGCGGAAGATATTGCCGCCGCCAATCACGAGGCAGATTTCAAGGCCCGTTTCCTTGGCCGCCTTCACTTCCTTGGCGAGTTCGGCAACGAACACCGGATCAATCCCGAACTGCTGATCGCCCATCAGCACTTCGCCTGAGAGTTTCAGGAGGACGCGCTTGATCGGGGGAAGGCTCATGGGAATCCGGGGCTCCGGGCGAGAGTTGGTGGCGCGCACTTAACCGGCAATCCGCCGATGCGCAAAGGCTAAGGTAGCGCGCCGCGCAAGGGCGCTCAAGACAACGGCCGCCGCAGCGTTGATGCTGCGACGGCCGTTGTTATTTCGGCGTTGCGAAAATCAGCCGGCGACGGCGGCTGCGACTTCCGCTGCGAAATCGGTTTCTTCCTTTTCGATGCCTTCACCAAGCTGGAAGCGGGCATAGTCCTTCAGCACGATCGCGGTGCCGGCAGCCTTGGCGGCCTGCGCGACGAGATCGGAAATGACGGTCTTGTTGTCCATCACGAAGATCTGGCTGAGGAGGGCGTTTTCCTTGGCGAACTTCTTCACCGCGCCGTCGACCATCTTTTCCTGCACGTCAGCAGGCTTGCCGGTTTCGGCAGCCTTTTCAGCAGCGATCTTGCGCTCGCGCTCGATCACTTCGGCATCGAGACCGTCAGCGTCCAGCGCCATCGGGAAGGCGGCAGCGGCGTGCATGGCCAGCTGCTTGCCGAGCGGTTCGAGCACGTCTGCGCCCGCTTCGCTTTCAAGTGCGATCAGCACGCCGATCTTGCCGAGGCCTTCAGCGGCGGCGGTGTGCATGTAGGACACAACCGCGCCCTTCTCGACCGCGACGGTCTTGATGCGGCGGATCTGCTGGTTTTCGCCGATGGTGGCGACGTTGTCGGTCAGCTTGTCCGAAACGGTGCCGCCGGTCGGGTAGGCAGCCGCCTTGAGCGCGTCGACATCATCGGTGCCGAGTTCAAGGGCAACGGCAGTGACGTTGCGCACGAAGCTCTGGAACTGGTCGTTCTTGGCGACGAAGTCGGTTTCCGAGTTCACTTCGACAGCAACGCCGCGGGTGCCGGCAACCGCCACACCGACGAGGCCTTCAGCCGCAGTGCGGCTCGACTTCTTCTGGGCGGTGGCGAGACCCTTGGCACGCAGCGCGTCAACCGCAGCTTCGATGTCGCCGCCGGCTTCGGTCAGCGCCTTCTTGGCGTCCATCATGCCAGCGCCGGTGCGCTCGCGCAGTTTCTTCACATCGGCGACGGAGAAATCGGCCATGAGAATTTCCTTTTCATTCAGTTTTGCGGGCGCCCGGCCCTGCCGGTCCCGAAAGGGGGGCAATGCCGG
This sequence comes from Erythrobacter sp., assembly GCA_023653115.1. Classification (GTDB taxonomy): domain Bacteria; phylum Pseudomonadota; class Alphaproteobacteria; order Sphingomonadales; family Sphingomonadaceae; genus Erythrobacter. Next base: position 11,188 of record JAMNXO010000014.1, on the reverse strand, counting down.
GCGCGCTAGAGGGGGATTGTGACGGGTGCTTGACGCGCGCGCGATTAAACGCACGCGTCATGCCAACAATCAGGCGTCGGCAGCCGTTTCGGCAGCAGCGTCTTCAGCCGCGGGGGCTTCTTCGACAACCGCTTCAACCGGAGGCTCGACCATCGCGCCGAAATCGCTCGACACGTCGGCCTGGAACTTACCCTTGCCGGCCAGCGCGGCTTCGCCGATCGCCTGGCAGTAGAGACGCACGGCGCGCGCCGCATCGTCGTTGCCCGGAACCGGGAAGGCGATGTTGCTGGGATCGACATTGGTATCGAGCACCGCGATCACCGGAATGCCGAGCACGGCCGCTTCCTTGATCGCGAGATCTTCCTTGTTGGCGTCGATCACGAACATCACGTCCGGAATGCCGCCCATGTCGCGGATGCCGCCGAGCGACATTTCCAGCTTCTCGCGCTCGCGGGTGAGCTGGAGGACTTCCTTCTTGGTAAAGCCCGAGACATCGCCCGAAAGCATTTCTTCAAGGCTCTTGAGACGACGGATCGAACCCGAAATCGTCTTCCAGTTGGTGAGCATCCCGCCCAGCCAGCGGTGATTGACGAAGTGCTGGCCCGACATGCGCGCGGCTTCAGCGATCGGCTCCTGCGCCTGACGCTTGGTGCCGACGAACAGCACCTTGCCGCCCGAACGCACGGTCGATTCGACGAAATCGAGTGCGCGCGCGAACAGAGGCACGGTCTGCGACAGGTCGATGATGTGAACACCGTTACGCGCGCCGAAAATATACGGCTTCATGCGCGGGTTCCAGCGGTGGGTCTGGTGGCCGAAGTGAGCGCCGGCCTCGATCAATTGCTGCATTGTGACGACAGGTGCCGCCATAGGTAATTCCTTTCCGGTTGTTCCTCTGGAAGGCTGGAACCGCGTGTGCGGAGACCCCGCAAGCGGCACCGGTATGAGCGCCTTCCATGTGACGTTAATGCGCCGGGGCAAGGCCAAGCCGTGTCCAGACGCTAGCGCGCCCTTAAACGGGGCGTGCGGGAAAATCCAGCCCTGAATCCGGAACAGACCGTGAAAAATCCGCCCGCGAGCACGCGAATCCTTCTTGACAGATCAGAACAGGTAGGGAACAAGCCCTGTGGAACAAAGAACGAACGACGACTCACGAAGGAACCTGCCATGCTTGCTCTTGCCATCAACCTGCTGTTTGCGACCGCTGCTGTGGCGGCAATCCTCACGCTGGCCGATTGCGCGATCAAGGCGGCCAACGCCTATGCCATGCTGATGCGCGAGAAGGCGCTGATGGATGCCGGTTTCATGATGCAGGTCGATCCGCGCGAGCTGCGGCTGCGGGCAGCAGCACGCCGTGCGGGGGCGGTTATCCTGCCGCGCCGCTCGCCGATGCTGCGGCCGCTGCCTGCTCTTGCGCGCGGCGCCGCTTGATCCGCCCGTATTTGACGAGGCCATAAGGCATCAGCGCCAGATAGCTGACGCAGATCGCGGACAGCATCCACCACGGCTCCAACATCAGGGCGGCAAAGGCGAGCGCGGCAAAGGCTAGCACCCACAGCCGGATCGCCTTGCGCGGGCGCAGCGAAGCCCAACTCAGCGTCGCCATGTTCGAGATCATCAGCATCGCAATCACGCTGAGCCACAGCGCCATCACGACCGGATCGCGGAAAAAGGCAATGCCGGTCTCGTTCCACAGATAGAACGGGGTGAAGGCCAGCCCCGCCCCGACCGGCGCGGGAACGCCGGTGAGGAAGCCAGCAGACTTGTGCGGTTGATCCTCGGTATCGATCCGGGCGTTGAAACGCGCCAGCCGCAGCGCGCAGCTGATCGCAAAGGCGAGCGCGGCAAACCAGCCGAAGCGCGGCCAGTCATTCAAAGACCACAGGAACAGGATCAGCGCCGGGGCCACGCCGAAGCTCAATGAATCCGCCAGACTGTCGAGCTCCGCGCCGAACCGCGACTGGGCGTTCAAAAGCCGCGCAATGCGTCCATCGATCCCGTCGAGCACGCCGGCCAACACCACCGAGAGGATTGCGTAATCCCACTGGCCGTCGATTGCAAAGCGGATGCCGGTCAGCCCGGCGCATAGCGCGGCGGCAGTGATGGCATTGGGCAGCATCGCCCGCAAGGTGAGCCCGCTGCCATCGCCAGCCGCGCGGCTATCCTCGTCCTCGGCCGCCTTGGGGCCGAGCCGTGCGGGCAGGAAGCGTGCGCCCGGCAGTTTGCGCGGGGTCCGCGTTCGGGGTGCGCGCGTGCTTGGAGGCTTGCTCATGACGCGCCGTTCAAGGATGCGGGGCTCATTGGGCGATCCCCTCGATCAGCCCGCGCTGGCCAACTTCAGCGAGCACCGTCTCGCCCGCCACAATCGTCTGGCCGATCATCACCTTGGGATCGGTGCCGGCAGGCAGATAGATATCGACCCGGCTGCCGAAGCGGATCAGGCCGACCCGCTGGCCCTTGGCAACAATGTCGCCCGGCTTGACGAACGGCACGATCCGCCGCGCGAGCAATCCGGCGATCTGCGTGAAGCCGATCTTCAGCCCGTCACTGCGTTCGATCAGGATATGCTGGCGTTCATTTTCATCGCTCGCCTTGTCGAGTTCGGCATTCATGAAGCGCCCGGGAATATAGACCACGCGGCGCACGGTGCCGCCCACCGGCGTGCGGTTGATGTGGACATCGAACACGCTCATGAAGATCGAAACCCGCGTCACCGCTCCGGCCGGCAGCCCGGCAAAGCCCGAACCATCGTCGATCTGCAATTCGCGCGGCGGCTCGACCTCCTCGATCAACGTCACCAGCCCGTCCGCCGGCGCGACGATCGCGCCTTCGGTTTGCGGCACCACGCGTTCGGGATCGCGGAAGAAGGCGAAAATGCCGAACGCCAGCAGCAGCATCGGCCAGCCGATCAGCTCCCAATCGAGCGCGACAAGGAAGAACAGGCTCGCCGCGACCGCGATGAGGCCGAACTTGCGCCCTTCCGGGTGGATCGCGGGCCAGTTCCAGCTGGCCTCGCCGCGGCCCTTGTTATCGAGTATTTCGCCTGCCATCGTTCCGCTTCTAGGGTGCGGCGCGCAAGGCCGCAAGGACGCTCGGTGTCAGCCGGCCTTGCGCACGAACACGGTGCCGGCCGAATAGCCTGCGCCAAACGAGCAGATCAGCCCGGTGTCACCTGCGACCAGATCATCGCTGTGCTGGTGGAAGGCGATGATCGAGCCTGCGCTGGAGGTGTTGCCATAGGTGTCGAGCACGGTCGGGCTTTCGTCCTCGCTCGCCTCGTGGCCCAGCACCTTGTGCGAAATCAACCGGTTCATGCCCGCATTGGCCTGGTGCAGCCACAGCCGGCGCAGGGCTTCGGGATCAAGCCCCAGCCGCGCGGCTTCATCGAGGATCATCTGCGCCACCATCGGCACGACTTCCTTGAACACCTTGCGCCCTTCCTGGACGAACAGCTTGTCGGCGGTACCCTCGCTCTCGGGGGCGGCGCGGTTGAGGAAGCCGAAATTGTTACGGATATTGTTGGAGAACACCGTCTTCAGCTTGGTGCCGAGGATTTCCCAGTGCTGCGCGGGGGCGATGGCGGCATCTTCCACCAACACCGCGGTCGCCACATCGCCGAAAATGAAGTGGCTATCGCGGTCGCGCCAGTTGAGGTGGCCCGAGGTGATTTCCGGGCTGACCACCAGCACCGAACGCGCATTGCCTGCGCGAATGTAATCGGCCGCCGTCTGGATGCCGAAGGTGGCCGACGAGCAGGCGACGTTCATGTCAAACCCGAAGCCCTCGATCCCAAGCGCTTGCTGGATCTCGATCGCCATCGCCGGATAGGCGCGCTGCATGTTCGAGGCCGCGCACAGCACCGCATCGACATCCTCGGGCTTCCGGCCTGCGCGCTCAAGCGCCTGACGGGCGGCCGCGACGCCGATTTCGGCCATGATCGACAATTCGTCATTGGCGCGCTCGGGCAGGCGCGGACACATGGTGCCCGGATCGAGGATCGGCGCCTTGCTCATCACGTGGCGCGCCTTGATCCCGCTCGCCTTCTCGATGAATTCGACCGAGGAATAGGCCAGCGGCTCGGCCTCGCCCGCCGCAATGGCATCGGCGTGGGCAGCGTTGTGGCGATCAACAAAGGCGTTGAAGCTCGCCACCAGTTCTTCATTGGTGATCGTCTCGGCAGGGGTGAACAGACCGGTGGCGGAGATCACCGGACGACCTGTCAGCGCCGGGATTGATTGCGTTTGCTGCATGAGTCTCTCTTGCAAGGGAAGCGCGCCGCCTTACTGCCCGCCCCCGGTGCCTGCAAGGCTTTGCGCGGTGTGCATTACCGGCGGATCAGGCGGGCGCGCTGTCCGCAGCCGTGCTCCCGAGCACTTCGGCGAGCAGCGGATTGGGGAAGGTGCGCGCGATGGTGACAGCGCAGAATTCCTCGGTGATCTCGGGCAGCTGAAACAGCTCGTACAGCGTGCCATTGGCCAGCTCGTCGCGCACCACGATCGGCGGGATCACCGCCACCCCCGCGTCCGACCGCGCCAGCAGGCGCAGCATCGCCATGTCGTCCGCCTCGGCCGCGATGCGCGGGACGATGCCCATCTGCTCGATCATGGCGTCAAACCCGGCCCGTAGCGCGGTTTCGGGCGTGGGCAGGATCAGCGGCGCAGTGGTGAGCAGCGTGCGCAGGCCTTGCGCTGCGAGCGCCAGGCGCGCGCGGCTGCCGACAAGGCTCACCGGCTGCTCGGCAATGCGCCGCACCAGATAGGGGCTGGCGGCATCGCGGGCGGGCACCATGTTGGTCAGCAACACGTCGATCCGCATCGCATCGAGCGCCCGCAGCAGCGTGGCTTGCGTGCCCGAGCGCAGCACCACCTCGACATCGTCGCGGCCGATGAGCGGCTCCAAGAACTGCATCTGGAAGTTGCGCGACAGCGTGGCGAGCGCGCCGATCCGCAGCACCTTGCGCTGGCCGCCCACCGCGCGGAAAGTGGCAGACAGCTGTTCGGAGGCGCGGAATATCTGGTCGGCATAGTCCAGCGCGATCCGCCCGGCCTCGGTCAGCACCAGATTGCGCCCGCGCCGCTCGAACAGATCATGCCCGAGATCAGCCTCCAACGCCTTGATCTGGGTCGAGACCGCGCTTTGCGAGATGTTAAGCGCGCGCGCCGCTGCCGTCAGCGTGCCTTCGCGCGCGGTCGCGCGGAACAGGCGCAGGTGGTGGAGGTTGAGGCTCGCCATACTTCCAATATTCCGAACGATTTGCGACAAAATATGTATTTTATAAAAATCTGTCCACCCCCTATCCCGCCGGCACGTCCTGAACCCCTCCGATCGGAGTGCCGCCATGCCGCTCGCCTTTGCTCTTTCGTGCCTTGCACCGCTTGCGCTGCTGCCTGCCGCCGCCTTTGCGCTGGCCCGCCCCGGCCAACGCCCCGGCAGCCTGCCGCGCTGGTCGGAAGCCTCGGCCTTCGCCGCTTTCGCGCTGGCGCTCGCCGGACTGGTGCAGGCCGCAATGGGCCCGCTGGCGACTGTCGGTGTGCTGGACGGCGCGGCCCGCCTTGCCCTGCGCGCCGATCTCGTCAGCACCGCAATGGCGACACTCGTGGGCTTCATCGGCTGGATCGTGATGCGCTACGCACGCACCTATATCGATGGCGAAGCGCGCGAGGGGGCCTTCCACGGATTGATGCTGAGCGCGCTCGCCGCGGTGCTGGTGTTCGTGCAGGCGGGCACGCTCGCCACGATGATCCTCGCCGCGCTGCTCGTGGGCATCGCCTTGAAGCGCCTGCTGCTGTTCTATCCCGATCGGCCCGAGGCCCGGCGCGCCGCGACCAAGTTCGCCCTCGTTTGGCACGCAGGCGACGCGATGCTGATCCTCGCCGCTGCGCTGCTGTTCGCCCGCTTCGGCACGCTCGAATTCGCCGCGCTGGCAGAGGCCGCGCGCACCGCAAGCCCGGGCCTTGTAGCCACGCTGGGCATTGCCGCGCTGGTCGCTGCCGCCGCATTGAAGACCGCCGCCTTCCCGCTCCACGGCTGGCTGACCGAGGTGATGGAGGCCCCCACCCCCGTCTCCGCGCTGCTCCATGCAGGCATCATCAATTCGGGCGGCGTGCTGCTGATCACCGCCGCGCCGCTGGTGCAGGCCAGCACCGGCGCCATGGCCGCGCTGGTGTTGATCGGCGGGCTGACCGCCTTGTTCGGCGCGGCCGTGATGCTCACCCAGAGCGCGATCAAGACCGCGCTGGCCTGGTCCACCATCTCGCAGATGGGCTTCATGCTGTTGCAATGCGGGCTCGGCCTGTGGACGCTGGCGCTGCTGCACATCATCGCGCACTCGCTCTACAAGGCGCACGCGTTCCTGTCATCGGGCGGCGCGGTGACCGAGGTTGCCAGCATCCGCCGCCCCGGCCCGGTCGCCGTGCCGAGCATCGCCGCGGTGCTCAAGAGCTTCGCGCTGGCGCTGGCGATCTTTGCCGCCATTGCCGCCAGCTTCACCGCCATCTTCGGGGCCAAATCGCCGCAGGCGCTGGCCCTGGGCGCAATCCTGATCTTCGGGGTGGCCTATCTGGTCGCGCAGGGTCTGGCTGACCGCGCGCCGGTTGCGCTGACCAAGCGCACCGCCGCCGCCGCGCTCGCTGCCGCCATCGGCTACTTCAGCTTCCAGACGCTGGCGCAGATGATCTGGGGGCCGATCCTGCCGCCCGCTCCGATGCCGGGCGAGCTGGAATGGGCGATGCTGGTAATCGCGGTCGCCAGTTTCGGCCTCGTCGCCTTTGCGCAGGCGCTGTTCCCGCTGTGGGCGCATCACCCTGCCACCGCCGGCCTGCGTGTCCACCTTGCCAACGGGCTTTACCTCAACGCCCTGCTCGACCGCGCGATCGGCGGCCTGCGCACCGCCCGCACCCGCTGATCTGACCCTGCTGCCACGGAGACGACCCCCATGTTCATGAAGCATTCGCAGATCACGCCGGTTCGCCTCTCGGCGGTGCTCGAGGCCGCCGAACAGGCCGCGCGAGCGATCCCACCAGCCTTCCCGCTGGATGCGACGGTCGCCGTCAATCCCTTCCTCGGCCAGACCGGCGAGGACCTCGCAGCCGCCGCCGCGCGGCTGGCGCGGGTCGCGGGCGTGCGCATCACGCGGACAGGCGCGGACTATGCCGCCGCGATCCGCGATGGGCGCATCGGCGAGGATGATCTGGCCGACGCGCTCGCCGCCGCGATTTCGCCGCTGCGGCCCGCCGACACCATGTTGCTGCGCCGCGCAGCCGAGCGGCTGGGCGATGGCCCTGCCCCGTGCGCGTTGCCCACCATCGCCGATCTTGCCGCCGAGGTGACGGGGACCGATTGGCCTGCCCTGATCGACAAGTGCATCGGACTGTGGGCGGCCGGCCATTTCGATCGCGGGCAGGCACTGTGGTCACCTGCACCGGGCGCCTCCGCCTTTGCCGCATGGCGCGCCTGGGCGCTGCATGATCTCACCCCCGAGATTGCGGGCCTCAAGGGGTTCTGCGCCCATGTCGCCGCCACCCCCGATAGTGCCGAGCGGGCAATCCTGTTCGCAGCCGAGGCGCTGGGCATCAGCGATGCCGCCGCCGAAACCGCCTTCCACCGGTTGTTCATGAGCATGGGCGGCTGGTCGCAGCACGCCCGCTGGCTGCTGTGGCAAGCGGAACTGGCAGGGGCGAGTGATGCGACGATGATCGATCTGCTCGCGATCCGCCTGATCTGGGAGGAAGCGCTGCTCGCCCATGCGCCGCAGGTGGCCGAACGCTGGGCCGAGGCGGTGGCCGCCCATGCTGCGCCGGTTGTGGCGAGCGCGGATGACGTGGCGCTCGCGATCCTGCAGGATGCCGCCGATCGCGGTCACCAGCGCCGCCTTGCTGCTGCACTGGACGGCGAGGTCACCGCCACCGAGCGTCCGTTCCTGCAGGCTGCCTTCTGCATCGATGTGCGTTCCGAAGTGTTCCGCCGCGCGCTCGAAAGCGTCGACGCCGGGATTGCCACCATCGGGTTTGCCGGGTTCTTCGGCCTGCCGCTCGCCCACCATGCGCACGGCTCGGACATCCGCGAAGCGCGGCTGCCGGTGCTACTTAATCCTGCCATCGAAACCACCAGCGCAGGCAATCCGGCGCGCGATCAGGCAGACCGTATCGCCGCCCGCTCCGCCCGCGCCTGGGGCCGGTTCCGGCAGGCGGCGGTGTCCTCCTTCGCCTTTGTCGAGGCCATGGGGCCGGTCTATGCGGCCAAGCTGGTGGCATCGGCGCTGGGCTTTGCCGGCACAGCGAAATCCGAACCCGCGCCGCAAGTGATCGGCGGCATGAGCGCCGAGGCCAAGGCCGATACCGGCGCGGCCGTGCTCAAGGCGATGAGCCTGACGCAAGGGCTTGGCGAAGTCGTGCTGCTGCTCGGCCACGGTGGCAACACCACCAACAACCCGCACGAAAGCGCCTATCACTGCGGCGCTTGCGGCGGCTACACTGGCGAGGTTTCGGCGCGGTTGCTGGCGATCCTGCTCAATGATCCCGAAACCCGCGCCGGGCTGGCGGCGCGCGGTGTGACGGTGCCGGATGACACGCTGTTTGTCGCCGGGCTGCACGATACCACCACCGACGATGTCACCCTCTACGAAGACGCGCTGCCGGGCGACCGCACGGGCGATCTTGCAGTGGTGCGCAAGTGGCTGGCGCAGGCGGCCAAGGTTGCCCGCGCCGAACGCGCCGCTCGCCTGCCCGGCGCGCGCTGGAACACCATTGCGGCACGCGCGACCAACTGGGCCGAGATCCGCCCCGAATGGGGTCTGGCCGGATGCGCCGCCTTCATCGCCGCCCCGCGCGAGGCCACCACGGGCCGCGATCTGGGCGGGCGCGCCTTCCTCCATTCCTACGACTGGCGCGCGGATGAAGGCTTCGGCACGCTCGAGTTGATCATTACCGCACCGGTGGTGGTGGCAAGCTGGATCAGCCTCCAGTATTTCGGCTCCTCGGTGGCGCCCGAAATGTTCGGCGGCGGCAACAAGCTCATTCACAACGTGGTCGGCGGGATCGGGGTGATCGAAGGCAATGGCGGACGCCTGCGCGCCGGCTTGCCGTGGCAGGCCGTGCACGACGGCGAGTCGCTGGCGCACGAACCGCTGCGGCTCTCGGTGATGATCGAGGCCCCGCGCGAGGAAATTCTCAAGGTGCTCGAGCGCCATCTGCAGGTGCGCGAATTGTTCGACAATGGCTGGCTGCATCTGTTCGTGCTGAAGGCCGGCAAGATCGACGCGCGCTATCGCCCCGGCCTGCAATGGGCCGATGCTGCACCGCAATCGCTGGCGGCGTAATCCGAGCTGCTTGAGCCCAACCATTATTGCGCCGGTCGGGAATAGGTCGCGGGGCTCAGCCGTTAGCGGCAGGAGAGCCCTTACTGTCACAGGACGACCGACCGATGACGACGCACTTCGCCGATACCCCGCTGGACGCGCTCCCCTGGCTGACGCACTCCGGTTCAGCATCGACGCCCGTCCACGAGCACGGCACTGGCGCTGCCAGCGACCTGCGCTATGCCGGGCTCGCAGCGGTTGCCGCGGGACTGCTCGCCAGCGTGTGGTTTCTGACTGGCGCGTTCACGCCGCAGCCTGACCTTGCGGTGCAGCCGCATTCGCGTGCGCCGTCGGTTATTGCGACGCCGCCCTTGGCCAGTGCGATCCGGCAAACGGACAATCCCTTGGCCGCTACCAAGCCGGCCGCGGTAGATGCCGAAATGTCCGGCTCGCCCGATCAACCGCCGGCCGTTGATCAGGCCGGTTCCGTGGCGCCAGCGCGCAAAAAGCCTGCCGCAAGCACACGCTCGCTTGGTGCGCGCGCCCTGCCTGCTGCCGATCAGTCACCCGCCGCGGACCAGGCGCTTGCATCAGATGCTGGCAGCCCGATGACCCAAGACCGCTTGCCTTCGACCGAAAGCCCGGTGGCGGCAGCGACGCTCAGGCAATTCAGGTCAACCATCGGCGAGGCCAAGGATGCGGCGCGCGATGTCATCCGGCTGGGCGATCGTCGGCGGCCGGGGCGTGACGCCACCGCCGAGGAACAGACCGCCTATCGCTTGCGGCAGCAGAACGCCGAGGCAGCGAAGACCTATCTGACCTATCTCGACACCCTGGCGCGCTCGATGAAAGGCACGACGTCGGAGACCGTGGCCCAGCAATCGCTCGCCAAGGCACGGCAGACGCTCGGCTATCTTTCGACGATGGAGGCGGATTCGAAGGCATCTCTGCGCTGAAGCCGAGCTACCGTTCCGTGTTGCGCGCGCTGCAGGAAGGGAAAGTGGTGGACAGGGCTGGACTCAGCCAAGACACCCCCTAACATACTGACTTTGCGTGATTTCATCCCGTTCGATTTCACGCCTTCCGTACCTGATTTCCGTACCGCCTGCAACGGTTCGATTGCAAACCACGGAACCGAACTGTGGTTCGATCTAGGCAGGGCCGTGCGACCCAAAGGTCTTCCTATTGCACAGAGACCGCGAAGGCCCGCCAGCCGAGGGGATCACTAACCCCTTCCTAAAGCAGAGGAAGCCGGATCACCGCCGCTGCGCCTTCATCCTCCGGTATGGACACTACGAAGATGGCAGGGTGACCCAGTGGTCGCCGGGAGGCATCACCAAACCCACGCTATAGAAACAGATACCCGAGGCCCGCCGCGTGGCGCTCCGCCGCGCTTGTTCGGTAGGCCCGCCGCTGAGGGGATCACCAACTGCTACCCTATGCACAGATAACCGGATCACCCCCGAGGGGGCATCCCATACGACCGCCCAAGTGGATTCCCCAAGGAACGACCACCCAGAGCTTCGCTCAGTCACGACCCAAAGATAGGGGGTTGACGAGGAGGAACAAAGGGTGTACCCTATCCTACTACTATAGTACTACTACTCAGTACTGCTATCTCAGTCCTCTAGTAGGGATACATAGTAGGAATAAGATAGCTAGGGTACCCCATAAGGCTACCCCTAGGTCTATCCTTACGACAGCCCTCACGGCAGCCCTGCTATGCTGTCCTTGCCCATCTCCCCCATCACCTGACACCCACCTAGGACTTGCTTGGTCGCTGCCCGTAGGACTCGCTCAGGAGTCCGAGGATTGCATCGAAGCTCTGTCCGCAGGGTGACCACCTGACGGCACCCGCTCGCGAATCCTAGACCTGTTTCCGGCCATCCTACG
>JAMNXO010000065.1 GCA_023653115.1 Erythrobacter sp. | reverse complement strand
CCAGCACCGGCCACAGGGCGAAGTCGTTCATCAGCTTACTCTCCTCACGCCCCCGGCCATGATAGGGCAAAGCGGCGGCCAAGAGTAGGGGCGCGCTAGATCACGTAAGCGAATTCCTCCGCCTCGGGCAAAGGCTTGCGGCCGCGCATTTCGGCGTCGAGCTGCACCACAGTACGGCTCGCGGTCTTGACGAACAGGCCGGGGACCAGAGCGTGGACCATGCAGGCAAGCCCGCCCACCACCATGCGCCAACCGAAGCTGAAGGCGGTGCGGGCGTGCTGGCCATAGGTTTCTCCGATGGCGCGCGGATGGTCTGTAAAGAACTTGGCGATCATGGTGACGTCCATGCCCGCCCCGGGTAATCACCGTCAAGCCTAGCGCGCAAGGCGCACACAGTGTAGGGGCGCGCCGCTATGTCCATCGCCCCCACCACTCTGCCAGACCAGAAAACCATCGGCATGGTCAGCCTCGGCTGTCCCAAGGCGCTAGTCGATTCCGAACGCATCCTCACGCGCCTGCGCGCCGATGGCTATGCCTTTGCCGAGGATTATGCGGGCGCCGACGTGGTGCTGGTCAACACCTGCGGCTTCCTCGATTCCGCCAAGGAAGAAAGCCTTGCCGCGATCGGTGAGGCGATTGCCGAAAACGGCCGCGTGATCGTGACCGGGTGCATGGGCGAGGAAGCCGACGCGATCCGCGCCGCGCATCCGCAGGTGCTCGCGATCACCGGCGCGCACCAGTATGAGCAGGTGGTCGAGGCGGTGCACATCCACGCGCCGCCGAGCCAAGGCCCGTTCATCGACCTGATCCCGCAACCGGATATCAAGCTGACCCCGCGCCATTACAGCTACCTCAAGATTTCCGAAGGCTGCAATCACTCCTGCGCCTTCTGCATCATCCCCGATCTGCGCGGGAAACTCGCCAGCCGCCGGATTGATGCGTGCCTGCGCGAGGCGGAAAAGCTGGTCGCGGCCGGCACCAAGGAACTGCTGATTATCAGCCAGGATACCTCGGCCTACGGGGTCGACATCCGGCATGAGACGCGGGCGTGGAAGGGGCGCGATGTGTGCGCTCACATGACCGATCTGGCGCGCGAACTGGGCCAGCTGCGCACGCCCGAAGGCCATGCGCCGTGGGTGCGGCTGCATTACGTTTACCCCTATCCGCACGTCGATCAGGTCATCCCGCTGATGGCCGAAGGGCTGCTGACGCCCTATCTCGACATCCCGTTCCAGCACGCCAGCCCGAAGGTGCTGAAGCTGATGCGGCGCCCCGCCAACGAAGCCAAGGTGCTCGAGCGGCTCAAGAGCTGGCGGGAAATCTGCCCCGATATCGCGATCCGCAGTTCCTTCGTGGTCGGCTTCCCGGGCGAGACCGAGGAGGACTTCCGGTACCTGCTCGAGTGGCTCGAGGAAGCCCAGCTTGACCGCGTCGGCGCGTTCCGGTTCGAGCCGGTCGAAGGCGCGGCGGCCAATGCCCTGCCTGATCACGTGCCGGAAGCGGTGAAGGAAGAACGCTACGCCCGGATCATGGAAGTGACCGAGCGCATCTCTGCTGCCAAGCTCGCCGCCAAGGTCGGCCGCACGCTGCCTGTCATCATCGACGAAGTGGGCGAGCCGGACGAGGACGGCGATATCGGTGCCACCGGCCGGAGTCAGGCTGATGCGCCCGAAATCGACGGTGCGGTGTATCTGCGTAACGTGCCTGCCAGCCTCAAGGCCGGCGACATCGTCAATGTGACGGTCGAGGATGCCGACGCGCATGATCTGTTCGGGGTGATTGCGCGTTAACCCGTAGCCCGCCACCGTCCCCGTGAGGGACGCAGATGGGTTAACGGCTGGAAACCATCGATCGCAGGCGGCATAACCGCTGGCATGATCCGGTCACGCGTCCTTACCGCCGCCTTCCTCGCCGCTGCCTGCTGGTGTGCGCCGCTTCTGGCGCAGGACGCGACCTTCGAGCGGATTGATCCCGACAGCGAAATGGCCTCCGCCGACGCGGCAACGATTCCGGCGGCACCGGCTCTGGCTTTTGCCAGCCTGCTGCCGCTCGCAGGCGAGGACGAGGTGACCTACGCCGATCCTGCCGTGCAGGAGGAGGCCCCGCGCGGCCCGGCGGTACGAATGATCGCCCGCAATGATCCCTTCGTCATCAAGTCGATCCTGCCGATCGAAGGTAGCATCCGCTATGGCGACTGGTTCTGGGACGAAAGCGCCGCGCCGGAAACCGGCAAGCTGGTCATCACCGTTGATCTCGAAGCGCGCGTCATCAGCGCCTTCCGCGACGGGCACGAGATCGGCACGGCGGTCGCCCTGCTGGGCACGCGCGCGCACCCGACACCCACCGGCACCTTCCCGATCCTGACGAAGGAACGCGATAACGTGTCGGAGAAATACAACAGCGCGCCGATGCCCTGGACGCTGCGGCTGACCTGGGATGGGATCGCGATCCACGGCTCGCCCGTCCTGAACGGCTATGCCAGCCACGGCTGCGTGGGCGTGCCGGATGCATTCGCCGCCAAGCTGTTTGCGGCGGCCAAGCGCGGGGACACGGTGATCATCACCCGTGGGCGCATGGTCGGACT
>JAMNXO010000064.1 GCA_023653115.1 Erythrobacter sp. | reverse complement strand
CGCTGCTTGCGCTGCCAGTCGGTGATGACCGTGCGCAGCTCGTCCAATGCCTCGGGATTGCGCAGCGTCGTGACGTCGCCGACATCCTCGCCCACCACCAGCGCGCGCACCATGCGGCGCATATATTTGCCGCTGCGGGTTTCGGGGAATTGCGAGACTTCGATGAAGTCGGCCGGCACCGCGACCGCGCCCTTCTCGGTGCGGACGAGATCGAACAGGCGGCGCTTGTCCTCGATCGTCAGTTTGCGCCCTGCGACGGGCACCACGAAGGCGAGCGGGGTCAGACCCTTCTCGCGGTGCGGCGCGCCGACCACCAGCACATTGCCGACCGGCGAGTCCGGTGCGAGTGCCTTGTCGCGCAGCACCGCGCCTTCGATCTCCTCGGTCCCCATGCGGTGGCCCGAAACGTTGATGACATCGTCCGAACGCCCGTGGAGCGAGAACGAGCCATCCTCATGCGCAATCGCGAAGTCGCCCTGCGTGTAGGCCCAGGCACCCTTCCAGCGGCGCCAGTAGCCGTCCTCCCAGCGCGCCGCATCGCCGCGCCATGCGGGATCAACGCTTCCATCTGCGACCTTGAAGCCTTCGATGTCGCCCCAGATGGTCCGCGCGAGATAGGGATAGGGGGCGGCGATGACGATTTCGCCCTTCTCGCCCATATCCGCGCGCCGCCACGGCACGCCGCCAGCATCGGCGCGGGTGAAGGGCGCATCAGCAGGCGCGCCGTCCTCGTCCTCGACCCACACATCGCCCACGATCCACGGCAGCGGATAGACGTGGGCATCGGGCCTCAGCGGGAAGTCGTCATTGCCGAACATATGCGTCCAGGCGATGCCGCCATGCTCGGTCGCCCAGTAGGAATTGATGTAGCGCGGGGTCACGTGCTCCATCCCGAAGGCCTGCACGCTGGGGCTAACGGGCTCGGCGCAGAAGGTCGCGACCCTGAGGCCGCTCATGTTATAGCGTTCCAACTCGGCAAGGTTGGCCGGATCGGACATGATCGCCTTCAGGAAGGTCACCCCCGCCTTGAAAATGCGGACATTGTGCCGCTCGATCATCGAGGCGAACCGGCCCGCGTGCGGGAACACCGGTGAGCCCTCGGACACCAGCGTGGTCACCCGCGTCATCAGCGGCGCGCAGATCAGGTAGCTCTGCCCGGTGATCCAGCCCGGATCGGCGACCACGAACAGCGTATCACCCGGGCGCGCGTCAAAGCTTGCCGCCATCGTCTCGGCCACGACTGCAGCATAGCCGTGGCAGTGGACGATCCCCTTGGGCTTGCCGGTGCTGCCCGAGGTGTAGATGAAGAACATCGGGTAATCGGCATCGACCGGCATCGGCTTCGACGACGCCCAGATCGCGCGGACGAAATCACTGTCGGACAGCGCCAGCAGATCGGCTTCGCATGTGACTTCGAAGCCGGCGGCGCGCGCCTTTTCCAGCACTGTGACAAGCGCCGCATCGGTCAACTCGTGGCTCCAGCGGTCGCGTTCCTCGCGCCAGATCACGTCGGGCTGCGCGGTGTGGCGCACCACGATCACGGCTTCGACGCGCGGCGGCAGGGTGACGAGGCTGGAGGCAATCGCGATCCGCACCCGCGCGGCGTCGGCGGTGCTGATTCGTCCTTCCGCGCCCAAATTGATCAACGCCCGGCCCACGCCGCGCATCACATCCGAACGGTCAACGGTGATCTCGCCTGAGAGCGCCTCGCGCACCGTCTCGACGATCGTCGCGTCATCGGCTGCCGGCAGCCCCATGTCGAGCGCGGAGAGGATCGCGAGCGCGGTAGTCACCGGCACGAAATTGTCGAGCGCAGGATCGGTATAGGCGTTTTTGAACCCGGCGACCTGAGCGTTGCGATAGGAACCGTCAGACGTCACGATCACCCGCGCGCCGGTATCGGCGATCCGGTCCGACAGGGTCTTGTCGGAAAAGCCCCCGAACACCGCCGTATAGACCACGCCCATCCGCTTGGCAGCTTCGGTCCAGTAGATCTGCGGCACGATGCTCGGCATGTTCAATGCCATGCGGTCGCCCGGCTTCAGCCCCAGGGCCTCGAGCGCGACCGCGCACTTGGCCACTTCAAGCAGCAGGCGCTTGCGGCTGACGGTGAAGCAATCGAGCGGCGCGCCCTTGCCGCCATCGGCCGACATGTCCCAGCGGTCGCCTTCGAACACCAGCGCGGCTTCGTCTCCGTGGCCGGCCAGCACGTGGCGATCCAATTCGGAGAAGGCGGCATTGGTGCGCCCGCCTACGAACCAGCGCCAATGCGGCGGGTTGGAGCCATCGAACCCGGTGTGCCACGGGGTGAAATCGCTGGGCAGATCGGGGCTGAGTGGCGCTGCGCTGGCCGCGTCCCAGCCATGCCAACCGCAATCAGGCCCGCGTGCAAGCCAAGCGCCCGACGCGCCGCAATCGGCAACGAACCAATGCATGTTGCGCCCGGCAATCTCGCCATGGAACGCGCCCGGATCCGCCAGCACCGCTGCGCGCATGGCGTCCCAATCGGCGCGCGTGCGCACGCGATTGACCTGCACGACACTCCCGCCAGCGCCAGCACCGGTTTCAGGCATCTTTGCTTCCCCAAGATAGTCCGCCAGCCGCTGGCGCTGATCCCCCGACGCACAGCGGCACTGCAAAAAAATTTCG
>JAMNXO010000063.1 GCA_023653115.1 Erythrobacter sp. | reverse complement strand
GGGTTTGGCGACCTTCTCCACGCCCGAGACGATGATGTCCGCGAAGTGATCGAACACCGGCTGGGTCGGGCGGAACATGTGCCAGAACTCGTCGCCGAAATTGGTCAGGCAGAACAAGGGCACGCCCCTGCCCGCCAGCCGCTCCACCAACTCGTGCGAGCCTTCGACCGGTCCCGGCACTGTCTCGTTGAAGCGCGTCGCATAGGCGCGAATGTGGTCTTCGTATTGCGGGAACAGCGCGATCCGCTCGGGCACCATGTCCGCCAGCGCGCGCCCGCGATCATGTTCGAAATGCCATTCCTCGGTCACGACATTGGCGAGGAACCAGTCAAGCTCGTCGCGGTCCGCGATCAGCTTTTCGAACAGCGCGCCCAGCTGCCACTGGAACAGCACCCGCCCGACATCGAATACCACCGCCTGGCTCATCCCGCCTGCTCCTCAAATGATTTCGGCCCGCGCTCCGGTGAGGAGGCGGGCCGCAAATTTGCCTGACCGCTACCATCTGAGGCAGCCGGCCCGCGTTTCAATCAGCCCTGGCGGGCCTTGAAGCGACGGTTGGTCTTGTTGATGACATAGGTCCGGCCGCGACGACGGATCACGCGGTTATCGCGGTGGCGGCCCTTCAGCGACTTCAGGCTGTTGACGATCTTCATGACAGGTCTTTCAAATGACAAGCGCGCCGGAAGCAGCCCGACGCGCGGAAATCGAAGGGAGCCGTTAGCGACAGTGGCCCTTTGCGTCAATGCGAGTCTGCGCCCTGCTTGCGTTCAATGCTCGCGCAAATCGGCCAGTTTGCGCTCCCACGCCAGCGCATGGGCGATAATGGTGTCGAGATCGGCGTGCGCAGGCTGCCAGCCGAGGGCCGTGCGCAGGGCGCGCGAATCGGCGATCAACGAATCGGGGTCGCCTGCGCGGCGCCCTTGGATCCGGCGCATAAGCTGGCGATACGTCGCGCGGTCGACGGCGTCGAGCACCTCCAGCACCGAGAAGCCCCGGCCATAGCCGCAGTTCATTGTCAGCGAGCGGGCGGGCGCGGCCATCAAAGCCTCCAGCGTAAGCACATGTGCGGCGGCCAGATCACTGACATGGATGTAGTCGCGCACCCCGGTGCCATCGGGCGTGGCGTAATCGGTGCCGAACACGCTCACCGAATCGCGCAGGCCCAGCGCGGCCTCGATGGCGACCTTGATCAGGTGCGTTGCCCCCGCCGTCGATTGCCCGCTGCGCGCCTGCGGATCGGCGCCTGCAACATTGAAATAGCGCAGCACACCGAAATTCATCGGATGCGCGGCGGCGACATCGGCAAGCATCCGCTCGGTCATCAGCTTGGACCAGCCATAGGGGTTGATCGGCTGCTGCGGCGTATCCTCGGTGACTTCAGCGACGCACGGCATCCCGTAAGTCGCCGCGGTCGAGGAGAAGATGAAATGCGGCACGCCTGCTGCCACCGCCGATGCGATCAGCGCGCGGCTTTTGGCGGTGTTGTTGTCGTAATATTTGAGCGGATCGGCGACGCTTTCGGGCACCACCACCGAGCCTGCAAAATGCATGATCGCCCCGCGCCCACCGCCCATGCCCTGCTTTGCGAAGATCCGCGCCAGCAAGGCAGCGTCGGCGATGTCGCCTTCGTAAAACGGCACGCCGTCCGGAATGGCAAAGCGGAATCCGGTCACAAGGTTGTCGATCACCGCCACCGGCCAGCCCGCATCGCGAAGGGCCAGCACCGCATGGCTGCCGATATAGCCCGCCCCGCCCGTCACGAGCACGCAAGGTTTGATGTTAGCCGTCATAGGCGGCGGCCCTAACAAGAGAACGCTTAGAAAACGTCAACCTAGGGCGCGGCAAAGCAACGCTGTGCACCGACCCGCCCACGCCGTATAAGCAGCGGGCTACGAAAAGGAATCTGCCGCCATGCGCTCCACCTGCCTGCTTGCCACTGCCCTGAGCGCCGCCGCGCTCGCGCTCTCGGCCTGCGCGACCACGCCCTATACCGGCCCGGTCGAAGTCACCCGCTTTGTCGCTCCGGCCCCAAGCGGCCTCGGACAGGGGCCGATCGTGGTCTATTTCCCCGATGAGGTATCCAATTCGAGCGCCAGAACGGCGATCAAAGCTGCGGTCGAACGGGAGTTGCAAGAGCTGGGATACACCGTCGTTGCGCAGGAAGGCCCCGGCATTCAGGTCGCCGCCGTGCGCTCCAGCCGGACGCCGATTGCGGCCGCCGAAGACCGCCGTGGTCCGGTCAGCGTAGGGGTGGGCGGGTCGACCGGCAGCTACGGCTCGGGCCTTGGCTTGGGGGTCGGCATCAACCTTGGCGGCGGCAGCGAAGGCCCCGCGGTGATAACCGAATTGTCGGTGCGCATCACCGGCGCCGACGCGGCGAGCCTGTGGGAAGGCCGCGCCCAGATCGCGACCGGGGTGAAGTCGCCCTACTCCAATGTCGATACCAGCGCGCGCACGCTGGCGGCAGGCTTGTTCAGGGACTTCCCGGGTGGCAATGGCGAGACCGTGACGATCAGCGTCAAGAAGCTACAGGCGAACAAATGACCTCTCTTTCCATCGACGCCGGGTTCGACAGCGGCAATATCGACGTGCTGGGAATCGAGGGGCGCACGGCGCGCCTTGCGATCCGGCGCGATTCCGAATCCGAGTTCTTCCAGTGGTTCCACTTCCGCGTTGCCGCGAGCGCGGGGGAGGAGATCGTCCTCAAGATCACCGGCCTCAACGCCAGCGCCTACCCCGGCGGCTG
>JAMNXO010000013.1 GCA_023653115.1 Erythrobacter sp. | reverse complement strand
CCGTTCCTCATCGCTCCACCGCCGGCGCCGCTCCGGACCCGAAAACACCGTCACCTGACCCATCGATCACTCCTAAGCACGCTCTTAAGAGCACGCTTAAGAGCGCTCGCTACCTATCCTGGCAAGGCGGCCCCCGCCGGATGGATACGCCCCCAGACACGTTGCCATCCCATCAAACAACCATCATGAAGGAGCCGGACTCTACCTCTGACTGGTAACAATCAGGGGAGCACGTCACGGGAGATGCTGATGCTACAAAGCGCGCGCGCGACTCTGTTCCTTGCAACGCGATAGAAAAAGTTCTCGATGTCTACACGACAAAAGAAGTGATGGGTACGCTGCTCGTGCAGCGCCGCAACATGTCCACCTTCTTGTAGGTGAGCGTAGGTCGCATCAAAGCTATAGGGTGCTTCAATTTGACTCTTCAAGTCTTCGCCAATTTCTCGCCCTTTATCGCTTGGTACGAAAAAAATTTCCCGTTCTTTTGATACTTGAAATCAAAAGTCGCGAATCGGACGGCCATAGGTGATAACCCCGCTAAGTAGCTTGATGATAGCAGTACCGAAGTTAATCAGTGCAGCCCAGAGCACCAGGCGTTCCTTAGCGAGGTTATCGGTTTGATTGTTGTCTTGCATACCGATTCTCCTATTCGCGCACCCGGCAACCTACAGCTCTAGAATCATAGGAGCTGTCACCCAAAGGCCGAATGACCTGAAGCTGTGTCGCCCGGATACCCCCAAGCTTGTTTGCCCGGGTGGACCCAAAACGTATAGCCATGTGAACCGCAGGTTATCGCCGGAGCCTCTATAAGATGGGCTCAACTCTCGCTTTTGCACGCATTTTGTGCTGCGCTAAAGGCACATGTTGGATAGTCATCAAGGAAATCGCTAGTGAGCTTCTGCTGTAGTTCCCGGATCAGCTAACCTCACCTCACCCGACTGCGCGCTCCGCCTTGTCCTTCTCGTTGGTGCCCTTGATCATGTTGCGCATCTGATCCCATTCGGCATCGCCCAGCGCGTGGAGCATCGGGTAGAAGGTGCCGCCATTGGCCTGGAAGCCCGCGCCATCGATCGCGATGGTCTGGCCGTTCACATATTCTGCGCCCGGCCCCATCAGGAACACCGCGAGGTTGGCGAGTTCATGCATCTCGCCCGCGCGGCCCATCGGGTTCATTGCATTGCCCGAATTGCCGCCCGAACCGCCAGGGTGGAGCCGCGCGCTCATGCCCTTGGTCGGGAAGAGGCCGGGGGCGATGGCGTTAAAGCGCAACCCATAGCGGCCCCATTCGGTCGCCAGGCTCTGGGTCATGGCGTTGATCGCGGTCTTGCTCATGGCGCTCGGCACCACGAAGGCGCTGCCCGACCATACCCAGGTGGTGAGGATCGAGAGGAAGCTCGCCTTCTTTTTCTCCGCGATCAGCCGCTTGCCGATGTCGAGCGTGACATAGAAGGTGCCGCGCATCACGATGTCGGCAATCGCGTTGAAGCCGTTGACCGAAAGATCCTCGGTGCGGCTGATGAAGTTGCCCGCGGCGTTGTTGACCACGCCGGTCAAAGCCCCGCCATCGGCCCAGATCGCATCCACCATCGCGTGGATCGCCGCTGCATCGCGGATGTCGCAGGCATTGGCGACGACCTTGCCGCCATGCAGCGCCATCAGCTCCTGCGCGGTTTCATCCAGCTTGTTCTGGCGCCGCCCGCAAATGTAGACGGTGGCGCCCAGCTTGAGAAAGCCTTCGGTCATCTCGCGGCCGAGGCCCGTGCCGCCGCCGGTGACGAGAATGCGCTCGCCCGCCATCAGGCCTTCGCGGAACATCAGCTTTGAAACGTCCATGGGTCGTGTCCTTCTTTACTTCGTCATTGCGAGGAGCGAAGCGACGCGGCAATCCATGGCCCGCCCTCCCGGTCTCGCGGTGAGTTCATGGATTGGTTGGTCTCCGACCAGCTTCGCTTCCGCTGCGCTCGCAATGACGAGCGCAAGTCAAAGCCCCAGCACGGTCTTGGCGATGATGTTCTTCTGCACTTCGTCCGAGCCGCCGAAGATCGTCGCGGCGCGGTTGTTGAGGTAGCGGCCCATGGCGGTCTGGGCATATTCGCTGCCGACCGGTTCGGGCGCTTCGTTGCCGTAGAGCGGGCGTTCGAGCGGCAATTGCAGGGCATCGGGGCCGAGCAGTTCCAGCCGCAGCACATCGACCTTCTGGCCGATATTTGAGCCCAGCAGCTTCACCAGCGAGGTCTGCGGCCCGGGCGCGCGGCCCTTGGCGAGTTCGGCGAGAATGCGCAGTTCAGTGACTTCGAGCGCCTCGGCCTCCAGCCGTACGCGGGCGAGCCGGTCGCGGAAGCGCGGATCATGCGCCAGCGCGCCGTTGACGCCCGAAGGCTGGGTTTGCGCCAGCGCTTCGAGCCGGTCGATCGATTGCAGCAGGCGCGGCGCATAGCACGATCCGCCGCGCTCGTTTTCCAGCAGGAACTTGGCAACGCTCCAGCCCTGGCCTTCATCGCCGATGCGGTTTTCCTGCCCCGTGCGGGCATCGGTGAAGAACACCGCATTGACCTCGTGATCGCCCGACATCGAATAGATCGGGGTCACCGCCACGCCGGGCTGGTCCATCGGCACCAGCAGGAAGCTGATCCCGGCCTGTTTCTTCACCGTGGCATCGGTGCGCACCAGCGCGAAGATCCAGTTGGCGTGGTGGGCGTGGGTGGTCCAGATCTTCGAGCCGTTGATGACATACTCATCGCCATCGAGCCGCGCGGCGGTCTTGAGGCTGGCCAGATCGGAGCCGCTGCCCGGCTCGGAATAGCCCTGACACCAGTAATCATCGCCCGACAGGATGCCGGGCAGGAAGCGCGCCTTTTGTTCGGGCGTGCCGAAGGCGCAGATCACCGGGCCGACAAGGCGCAGGCCGAGGATCGCCAGTGACGGCGCGCCGGCCAGCGCGCATTCCTTTTCGAAGATGAACTTCTGCGTCGGGCTCCAGCCGGTGCCGCCGTCTTCCTTGGGCCAGTGCGGGGCGACCCAGCCCTGGCGGTAGAGGATGCGGTGCCATTCCATGCCGATATCGGGTTCAACGAACACGCCGGGCGTGCGGCGCGCGCCATCGCGCAGCCGATCGGGCAGATTGTCCTTGAGGAAGGCGCGCACTTCTTCGCGGAAGGCGATGTCCTCGGGCGAGAAATCCATGTCCATGTCAGTCGAATCCCACTCGTCGTAATCCTGTCAGGCCTGTTTCTGGCCCGGCATCAAGCCCCGTATTAAGCGCCGTCTCTCATGGCCCAGCGGATGGTGCGCCGCAGGAGATCATAATAGACATCGTAATTCCACGCGCACATTTCCTTGTGCGGGTAGAAATCGGCCATTCCCGGCAGATCATAGTGACCGCGGCAATGGCCTAGTGCGTTGTAAACGATCTGCCCTTCGCCGATATCCCTCGTATAAAGGATAGGCACGGTGGTTGTGTCCCACTGGCTCTGGGTGAAGCCGGTCGCCTCGCCTTCGAAGGTGGTCTGCATCAGAATGTCGATCGGCGCGGTGGTTTTGGAGAGGTAGAGCTCGTCCACCACCTCGAAATCCGCGATGCCCTGCGTGAGTTCGTGCTTGTGGTTGACCACCTCGACCGGGAACTTGCCGATCGGCGGGTGCGCCTTGAACTGGGTGCCGAGCATATCGAACACGTCCGCGCGCTCGTCCGGCGCATCCACCAGACCTTCGGCGGTGAAGACGAGGATCGAGTTGGTGCCGTGCAGCGCCATCCACTTGCCGCCCTTGGCCATCCACGCCTTGATTTGCGCCGCCTGTTCCTCGGTCGGCATCAGATCGCAGGTATAGGTGATGAGGAAACGGCACTTATCGAGCCGCTCCAGCCCCGAATAATCGGCGGCCACGGTGGTGCGGATCTGCGGATGTTCGGCCAGCAGCTTGAGGATCTCGAGCCGCGGATAGTCGATATCGTGATATTTGCCGGCGGCGACGAAATGCGCGTCGATGCGGGTGGCGGGTTGTTCTGACATATCAGCTCCTAATGGACCCGCCGCCATCGACGGTGAAATCGCAGCCAGTGGTAAAGCTCGCCTCGTCGCTGGCAAGGAACACCACCGCGCGGGCGACTTCCTCGGGCTCGCCGATGCGGTTCATCGGGTGGGTCGCGGCGAAATTGGTCTCGATATTCTCCGGCGTGTCGGCCCCTGAGAACTTGTAGCGGTTATACATCGGCGTGCGGATCGCGCCGGGGTGCACCATATTGGCGCGGATCGGCAGGCCGCGCTCGGCCAGATCGAGCGCCACAGACTGGGTGAGGCCGCGCAGGCCGGTTTTCGAAGCCGAGTAAGCCGCCACGAAGGATGCCGGGCGCAGCGCGATCATCGAGCCGATATTGACGATGGCGCAGGCCTCGCCGCTGGCCTCCATCGCCGGGATTGCCGCGCGCATCCCGTAGAACGGGCCGTGCAGGTTGATGTCGATGGTGCGCTGCCACACGTCGAGCGATCCGTCAGGCACGTTGCCGGGTTCGGAGATGCCCGCGATGTTGCACAAGACGGTGAGCTTGCCAAAGCGGCCGCGCGTGGCGGAGACGGCGGCTTCCCACTGCGCAAGCTCGCGCACGTCGAGCGGGGTTGCAGCGGCGCGCTCGCCCAGCTCTGCGGCGAGTTCCTGCGCCTTCTCCAACTGCACATCGCCCAGTATCACGCTGCCGCCCTCGGCCACGATCAGCCGCGCGACCGCCGCGCCGATTCCTTCCGCGCCGCCCGAAATCAGCGCGACCTTGCCCTGCATGCGTCTGGTGGTTTCTGGCAGGCTCATTCGCGTTCCAGAATGGCCACCGCCGAAAGCCCCGGCGCGCCGTAGACGTGGCTATAGCCGAAGCGCGGGCCCTTGCCGTTCTGGCCGGTTACCTGCCGCTCGCCGCCGCGCTGGCGCAATTGCTGGACGTTCTCGTAAACCTGCCTGAGGCCCGACGCGCCCACCGGTTCCCCGCAAGCAAGGCACCCGCCATCGGTGTTGACCGGCAGCTTGCCGCCGCCGATCTCGGTCCAGCCATTGGCGAGCCATTCTTCCTGATCGCCATCCTTGCAGAAGCCGTTTTCGGCCATGTGCATGATTTCCGCGCCGCTTTCGGTGTCCTGCAACTGCGCCACGCCGATGTCTTCGGGGCCGACCCCGGCCTTCTCGAACGCGGCCTTGCTGGCGAGCACGGTCGGCTTGCCGCCTTCCTCGATGCTGACGCCGGCCTGGAACACCTCGAAGGAGTTGGGCGGGCGGGTTTTCACCGCGACGCTGCGGATTTTCACGCCGTCCGCGCCGAGTTCCTTCATCTTCTTTTCAGACGCGAGGATCAGCGCCACCGCGCCCTCGGCCGGCGAGCAGAACATATATTTGGTCAGCGGATCATTGATCATCGGCGCGTTCATGATCGTTTCCAGATCAACCGGGCTGCGCCGCCACGCATGGGGCGTGATGGTGCCGTTGCGGAACGCCTTTTCCGCCACCCGGCCCAGCGTGGTTCGGCTGATGCCGTGGAGCTGCATATAGCGCTGGATCTTTAGCGCGAAGAACTGCGTCGTCAGCATCATGCCCGTCTGCCCATACCATTCAGGCAGGCCGTAATCGGACGGCTTGGCATTGAACGCGCCGCGTGGGTGCTTGTCGAAGCCGACCGCGAGCGCGAGGTCATACATCCCGCTGGCGATCGCCTGCTGCGAGGCGGCCAGCGCGCTGCCGCCGGTGGCGCAGCCATTGGCGACATTGGTGAAGGGCAGGCTGGTCAGCCCCAGCTCGTTGACCATGATATCGGCATTGCCCGCCGCGGCTGAGCCGCCATAGGCACATTCGATATCGGGCCAGTCGAGCCCGGCATCGCCCAGCGCCTCGCGCACCGCATAAACCCCCTGCTCGCGGCCTGACCGGCCGTCTGTGCGCCCGAAGGGGTGGATGCCTGCGCCGATGATATAGACATTCTCGCTCATGCGGCCTGACTTTCTTGTTGCGCGACCGGACGGAAGGCGAAGGTATCGTGCGTCGCGTTGAACGGCACGATGCAGAACTCCAGA
Organism: Erythrobacter sp.; assembly: GCA_023653115.1. Classification (GTDB taxonomy): domain Bacteria; phylum Pseudomonadota; class Alphaproteobacteria; order Sphingomonadales; family Sphingomonadaceae; genus Erythrobacter. The sequence continues at coordinate 50,064 of JAMNXO010000013.1, read as the reverse complement.
TCCATGCCGAGGTGCAGGTCTTCCAGCCGGGCATCGACGATGCGGCTTTCGACGATCACCTCGCCCGGCAGTTCGACATAGCCGAGCAGGAAGGGCTGGAAATCGGGCGGGCCTTCGCCGGGGCCAGAGCCGGGGCCTTCATAGGGCTCCTTGGGCAGGAAGCCCTGCGAGGTCCACGACCACAGCTTGCCGCGGCGCGACAGTTTGTAAGGTTCCACGCCCTCGGCCGCATCGCCCACCGGCATCGGGAACACGATCTCGCCCGAGGGCAGCTTGCCGCCCATCAGCTGCGGCTGCGCCCCGTCGATCCACAGGTCCGGATCGATTTTCAGTCCCATGTCCAAGCCCCCTCAGGCTGCAAGCGCATATTCCGCCAGCACGGTATCAACATCGCCGAACAGGCGGGCGAGCAGCAGCACGCGCTTCAAAGCGTGGCCGACCGCGAGTTCATCGGTGATCCCCATGCCGCCGTGCATCTGCACCGCCTCGCGTGCGATCGCGTCGACATTCTCGCCGATGAAGGCCTTGGCCCCGGCGGCGGCGCGCTGCCACTTGGCAGCATCATCCCGATCGGTCAGCGCGGCGCGATACAACATCGAGCGCGCCTGTTCCTCGCGCGCGTAGCAATCGACAAGGCGGTGCTGGAGCGCCTGGAAACTGCCGATCGCCACGCCGAACTGTTCGCGTTCCTTCACGTAAGCGAGCGTCTCGTCGAGCAGGCGCTGGCCGAGGCCAACCATTTCGGCCGCTGCGAGCAGGCGGATTTCGGCAGCAATGGCATCCAGCGCCGCTGCATCCAGCGCGAGCTTGGCGGAAGCGGGCGTGCGGGTCAGCTTCACCTCGCCTGCGATGCTGCCATCAGCGAGGCGATAGGCCCGCACTTCCAGCCCCGGCGCGTCCTTGGGCACGAGGAAACAGGCGGTCTCCCCGCCCAGATCGGCAGTGACGATAAACAGATCGGCGATGAGCGCGCCCATCACCATGGTCTTCTCGCCGGTCAGGACGAAGCCTTCAGCCGTGCTCTCCGCCTTCATGGCCTTGGGCTTGAGGCTGTAGCGCTGGCCGCGTTCGGTCCAGGCGAGGGTGGCGATGGTCTCGCCCGCCAGCACGCTATCGAGCGTCTCGCCGGCCTGTCCGCGTTCGAGCAGCAGCACGGGAAGCACGCCGTGTTCCAGCCACGGATCGGGGGCATTGGCCTTGCCGATCGCGTCGGCCACCAGCGCCAGATCCACCGCAGAGCCGCCCATGCCGCCCGCATCCTCGCCCGCTGCAAGGGCAATCAGGCCCATCTCCGCCAGTTGCTGCCAGCGCGCCCGGTCATACCCGGTAGGCGAGAGCCGCAGCCGCCGCCGCGCCTCGACATCGACGGGAGCAGCGAACCGCTCGACCGACGATACGAACATTTCCTGTTCTTCAGACAGGTCGAAATTCATGGGCCTCAGGCTTTCCGGGTAAAGGTGATCGGCAGATGGGTTACGCCGCGCAGCAGGATGTTGGGCAGGATGCGGATCTCGCTCTCGTCGGCGACCGCGAAGTTATCGAGCCGTTCGAGCAGCTCGTCGAAGGCGACCAGCATTTCCTTGCGGCTGAGCATATTGCCCACGCACATATGCGGCCCCTTGCCGAAGGCGAGGTGGGTGCGGGCGTTGGTGCGATCAATGTCGAACTTGTCGGGATCGGGGAAGCGCTTGGGATCGCGGTTGGCCGCGGCATAGCGCAGCTGCACCACGCTGCCCGCCGGGATCGCCATGCCGCCAAGCTCGGTATCCTGCTTGACGATACGCCACATCCCCGCGGTGGGCGTTTCGTAGCGCAGCGCTTCTTCGACGAGATTGCCGATCACCTTGGGATCGCGCCCGCCGGCCGCCGCCTTGGCCTTGGCCATCTGATCAGGGTTGCGGATCAGCTGGAGCAAGCCGCCGGCCAGCGTCGAGGTGGTCGTCTCGTTGCCCGCCACCATGAACTGCTGCATCAGCGACATGATTTCCGGATCGATCAGCGGGGTTTCGCCCTCGATCCGCGCTTCCACCAGATCGGTCAGCAGATCATTGCCGCCATTCGCGCGGCGATCATCGATCAGGCCCTTCATATAGTGCTGGAATTCGACGAGGCTGCGGGCGCATTCCTTCTTGCGCTCGAAATCGACCATCTGGCTGAAGCGGTCGACCGCCGCGTCCGACCAGCGCTTCACCCGCTTGGGATCGTCATCCAGCCCGATCTGCCCGGCGATCATGGCGACCGGCAGCGGCACGCCGAATTCCTCGACGAATTCGCAGGAGCCCCGGTCGGCAAAGGCCTCGATCAGCTCGATCGACTTTTCCCGCATATCGGCCTCGATCGCGTTCACACGCGGGGCCGAGAAGGCGAGGTTCACCAGCTTGCGGTTGCGGGTGTGGACGGGGTGATCGGCGGTCAGCAGAGTGGGCAGGTCAGGCCAGCCTTCAGCCAGGATCGCCTGGATTTCCTCGTCCGCTTCGCGCCCCATCAGCGCGGTGAAGTCGTTGGAGAAAATCTCCGGCTTGGTGGTCGCCTCGCTGCACAGGTCGTAGCTGTAGACGACGTAGGTGTTCATCCCTTCCAGCAGCTCGATCTCCACCCCGGCATCATGCACGGCGCGGTAGTAATCGAACGGATCGATCAGCGTTTCGGGGGCAAACACATTGCCTTCGGGCTTGTTCATGACAGGCGGGCTCCAACCCTTGGATTTACGAGGGGGAGCCTAGCCATGACAGCCACCCCGATGCGATGCACGTTTGTGTTAGGGTTGCGCTGCGTGCGTCATCCGCCTGCGAATTCACGCTGGAATTCGGCCATGTCGAAATAGTCGCGCCACGCGGCGATCAGGCCGTTTTCGTCCAGTTCGAAGGTGCCCATCACACGGACCGCGGCGCGGCGGCCGTCCTTGAAATTGAAGGCATCGGTGCGCTCGGTCAGCACGGTGTTGCCATTGGCGGCGATGGCGTGGGTCTGCCAGTCGCACGAGGCAATATTGGCGAGGAAGCCTTCGACCATGCCGCGCATTGCCGCGGTGCCATGGACCGGTTCCATCGGGATGTTGTGGTAGACGATCCCTTCCGCGCACAGCGCCAACATCGCGTCGATATCGCAGGCATTCCAGTGGCGGATGAAGGCCTCGACGGTTTGCTGGGGGGTCATGCGGGTTCTCCTGAGGTGTAATCGAGCGCGTTGGCGAGCATCCGGCGCACATGGGGGTTGGCGTAGGTGGCAGGCCCGTCGCCGCATTGCAGATAGACCAGCGGCGCGGCGCAGGTGCGGCTTTCCCAGGCGATGCAATTGCTCCCCTGAGGATGCGACCAGCCTTCGCGGCTGAACATAGCGCCCGCCACCGCATTGGCGGCGGAGTAGAAATTGTCGGCCGTGAAGGCGAAGCCCTCGGCCCGGGCAAGGGGGATGACGGCGCTCTCGTCAATCGGGCAGAGGTAAAGCTCGTCGGTGACGGGGAAGCGGGGCGGAACCCCGCGCGTCACCGGATGATCGGCGATGATCTGCGCGTCATAGGCGACATCGTGGCGATAGCCGGAGTCCGGCCACGCATCGCCCTGCCAGTCTCCCGGCTGATAGAGAAACCCGCCGCCGAGCCATTGGTGCCATTCGGGCCACTGGGCCCACCCCGCCAGCGCATGGTGCAGCGCCACCGCGCCCTTGCCGGCGGCAAAGCGCGCGGTGATCGCCTTGCGGTAGCCTTCGGACGGCGGGCGCATTGTCACCGTGCCATCGGCGAAGGTGTAGCCTGCCATGTCGTAGAACAGCAGGCCGTCCGCCGCCGCAATTGCCTCTGCGGCATCGGCCTCCCCGCCTTCGGGGTGGACGAGGTGCGTTACCTTCCAATCGCCAAGCGCCGCCAGCAGTTCGGCGAAGGGGCCTTCCTCGTAAGGATGGCCCCCCGACAACACGAGCAGCGAGCGGTTCATCAGGCGATCTTGAGGATCATCTTGCCGTCATTGGTGCCCGCAAACAGCCGCATGAAGCTGTCGAAGGCGTGCTCCAGCCCTTCGTCGATATGCTCGTCGATGGTCAGCTTGCCCTGCGCCGCCCACACGCCCATCTGCGCCGCGCCCTCGCCGAAGCGGGGGACGTAATCGGCCACCAGCAGCCCGCGGATATGCGCGCGCTTGACGATCAGCTGCCACAGGTTGCGGATGCCGCGCGGCTCGGTGTTGTATTCGCTGATGAGGCCGCACAGCCCGACGCGCGAATGCAGGTTGAGGTTCATGAGGCCGGCATCAAGGATGATCCCGCCGACATTCTCGAAGATCACGTCGACCCCGTCCGGGCAGGCCTCGGCAATGGCGGCGGTGAGCGCCGCTTCATCCTTGCCGCGATAGTCGATGGCGGCGTCAAACCCGTATTTCTCGATCAGGCGCGCGCATTTGGCAGGCCCGCCCGCGATCCCGACTGCGCGGCAGCCGTGGATTTTGGCGAGCTGGCCGACCAACGAGCCAACCGCGCCTGCTGCGCCGCTGACGAGCACGGTCTCGCCCGATTTGGGCTGGCACACTTCGAGGAAGCCGAAATAGGCCGTCATCCCCACTGCGCCGAAGATCGAGAGGTAGTTGGTGACGTTGGGCACAAGGCTCGGGTCGATCGGCTGGGTGAAACCGCCGACGGCGCTGACCGAATAATCCTCCAGCGCATTCAGCCCCATTACCCACTGCCCGGGCGCAAAGCCCTCGGCGCGGCTTTCCTCGACCACGCCGATGGTGCTGGCACGAACCGGATCGCCCAGCGGGATCGGCGGCATATAATTGCCTTCCGCATCCATCCACCCGCGCATCGCCGGATCGAGCGAAGCGTAGTGGTTGCGGATCAGGAACTGCCCCTCTTCCAGCGCGGGGGTGGGCTCGGTGACGAGCGCGAAATCATCGGGCACCGGCGTGCCATCGGGGCGACGCTGGAGGAGGAAGCGGCGGTTGGTGGGCATATTTGTCCTTAAAGGTTCGAGAAATCAGGCCGGTTCCAGCTTCACTGGAATGGCGCTTTGCAGGCTCTGTCCGGTGATTGGATCGTAATCGACCACCTCGCTCACCAGCCGGTTGGTGGACGAGCCGCGCTCGCGAACATCGGCCTTGGTCGCATCGGCATCGCCGTAAGCGTGGGCCATCGACACGATCCCGCGCCGCACCTTGTCGCTCGCCTTCACTACGCCGTGAATGGTGGCGTGGGGGCTGGTGATCGCGACGAGCCCGCCTTCTTCCAGGCCTAACGCCGCAATATCATCCGGGTGGATGAAGGCCGGGTTGGTGGTGGTCTTTTCCTGCAGTTTCTTGAGCGGGTGGCCGATCGAATTGAAGCGCGTCTTCGAACGGCGGCTGATCAGGCGGAAATCAAAGCCTTCGCGGCTGGCCGGGTTCGCGGCGTATTTCCCGATTTCTGCCGGCATGGCCCCCACCGCCAGATCGAAGCGGTGGAACTCGCCTTCATCCAGCGGTTCGACCAGCGGGTGCTTTTCGGGATAGAGCATCGCTGCCCCGCCATTGGCCTGGCAATCCTTGCGCACATCCGACGGCTTCATCAGGCTGCCTGCGACCATCAGATCGAGGAATTCCTGCTTGGTCGGCTTGCGATCCATCGGCAGCGGGCCGCCGTTCAGCACCATCGTGATCCCGAGGTGGTGGGCGAGCGTCCAGAACATCTCGTATTCGTCGATCACATCGCCCGGCGGGGTCGCCACCGCCTCGACATAGCGGGCATAGGGTTCCTCGTGCCACCATTCGCTGAGGTTGGTGATGTCCTCGCGCTCGAGGCATTGCGAGGGTGCGAGCACCACGTCGGCGCGCTTGGCGCTGGCGCTCATCCACGGATCGATCTGCACGAACAGTTCGAGGTCATCGAGCGCGCGAACCATCTTGGCCTGATCGGGGAAGCCGACCACCGGATTGCCGCCGACCGAGATCAGCGCGCGAACCTGGCCGTCGCCGGGGGTGAGGATTTCATCCGCCAGCACGTTGCAGGGCATTTCCCAGCCGAGATGGCCCAGCCCGCGGAAGCGCGACTTGGGCATCCCTTCGGCGCCGAACATCGGCACGGGCGGGGCGACCTGCGCGCGGCGCGCGGTCTGGTAGGGGCTGAACACGCCGGGAATCGCGGCTTTCTCGCCTTCCTGCTTGAAGCGCGCGCAAATCGTGTTGAGGCAGGTGACGAGATATTCGGTGAGCGTGCCGTTGCCCGCCATTTCGGGGCCGGTGCCGGTGGTGGCGCAGCCCTTGGTCCCGCCTGCAAACATCCGCGCCGCCGCGACCAATTGATCCTTGTCGAGGCCCGCGCGTTCCGCTGCAACTTCGGGCGGGAAGGCCTTCACAGCCTCGGCGAGTTCATCGAAGCCATCGACATGGGCGGCAACGAAATTGCGATCATACAGCCCTTCGGAAATGATCACGTTGAGCATGCCTGCCAACATCGCCGGATCCTCGCCCGGCTTCACCGGCAGATAGATATCGGCGAGCCGCGCCACATCGCTTTCGCGCGGGTCGGCAACGATCAGCTTGAGCCCTTCGGCCTTGCGATCACGGATGCGGCGCGAGGGGCTGAACGGCGGCACGCCGCCAACGGGCGAATAGTGCGAGACGATCGGGTTGTTGCCGATGAACAGCGCGACATCGCTTTCGCTGAAGGTGTTCGGCCCCGCCAGCCACTTGCCGTACCGCGCGGTGGTGAACACCTTGGCGGGCTGATCGAGCGTCACCGAGGTGTAGAAATTGCGGCTGCCGACGGCGTTGGCAAAGCTCAGCGATGCGGCCATTGCCGCGCTGTTCTGGAACCCGCCCGAACCCATGAACACCGCTACCGAGTGCGGGCCATAGGTGTCGATGATGCGGCGCAGCTCGCTGGCGACATGGGCGAGCGTCTGCGGCATCGGGGTCGGCACGAAATCGCCCGCGTCATTACGCACCAGACTGTGGTGCAGGCGGTTTTCGGAATTGTGCGAATCCGGCAGCTCGCGGCCCTTCATGCAGGTGTAGCCGCCATAGGCCGGATCATCGGGATCGCCGCGGACTTCGACAACCTTCCCGTTCTCGACATCGACTTCCATTGCGCAGTTGGCGTGGCAGAAACGGCAGAAGGTCTTGTGAGTCTGGATGCCCATGGTGCTCTCCCTTTGGATAGGAGACTACCACAGGGGGCGAACCACTCGACTGACACTTTTGTCCGTGGAGAGCCGCGCGCCGCGCCCGCAATAGGGCAGGCGAACACAGGAGATACTCCCATGCCCACCACCACCCGCCAATGGCTCTTGAACGGACACCCGCGCGGTCGCGGCATCGAAATCGACAATGACTTCAAGCTGGCGACCACCGAATTGCCCGATCCCGCGCCGGACGAAATGCTGCTTAAGACGCATTTCCTCGGCTTCGATCCGGCGCAGAAGGGCTGGATGGAGAATATCGCCGACTATGTCGCTCCGATGGCGATCGGCGATGTGATGCGCGGCAGCGGCATCTGCGAGGTCATCGCCTCCAATGGCGGGCGTTATGCCGTGGGCGATATGCTGTTCGGCACCACGGGGTGGACCGAATATCTCGTCAGCGACGGCAAGGAACTGACCAAGGTCGAAACCGATCTGTCGCCCACCGCCGTGCTGTCGGTGCTGGGGACGACCGGACTGACGGCCTATTGCGGGCTGTTCAAGGTCGGCAAGCCGGTGGCGGGCGATACCGTGCTGGTTTCGGGTGCGGCGGGCGCGACGGGCAGCATCGTCGGCCAGCTCGCCAAGATCGCCGGCTGCCGCGTGATCGGCATCGCGGGCGGACAGGACAAGTGCGACTGGCTGGTGCGCGAGGCGGGCTATGACGCCGCGATCGATTACAAGGCCGACAATGTGAAGGCCCAGATCAAGGAACTCGCTCCGCGCGGCGTGGACGTGATCTACGACAATGTCGGCGGCAAGATCCTGAACGATATGCTCGCCTGCATCGCCACCAATGCCCGCGTGGTAATCTGCGGCGGGATCAGCCGTTACGAGACCGGCTCGCTCCCCGCCGGCCCCGAGAATTACTTCAACCTCGTGTTCCGGCGCGGCACCATGGCGGGCTTCATCGTGCTCGACTGGGCGAGCGAATTCCCCGGCATCCGCAAGCGGCTCGAAGGCTTCGTCAAGGATGGCAGCCTTAAGTATCAGGAAGACATCCAGCACGGCTTCGAGAACGCGCCGACCACCTTGCAGCGGTTGTTCAGCGGGCAGAACCGCGGGAAGCAGTTGTTGAAGCTGTAGCTTTCGTCATTGCGAGGAGCCGAAGGCGACGCGGCAATCCATGAACGAACCGCGTTCCTTGCGGCAGCGTCAGGCCATGGATTGCTTCGCCTTCGGCTCGCAATGACGATTGAAGGGGTCAGCGCGCTAAATCCTCCGGCCGGTTGACGTTCATCAGTGCCGCCGGAAGGTCGATCCGGCGTGCGGTGATCGCATCGGCGAAGCGGTAGAGCGAGCGGCCTCCGCTGTGCAGGAAGGCTTCGAGCGCGGGGAGGGCTGCGGCAGGCCACAGCCCGACCACCGGCTGGCTTTCGACAATCGCGGCGCCCTCGCCTGCCAGCGTGGCGGCCAGATCATGCGGCAGATCGGGCGCATCGACTCCGGCGGAGAGCACGTGGGCAAGGCCGCTGGCCTCGGCATGGCGCAAAGCCGCCGCCAGCCCGCCCAAGGGGCCGAGCCCGGGTTCCGGCCAGTCAGGAATGCAGGCGAAACCCGGCTCCTCGCGTCCGCATACCACCACGCTTTCGCATTGCGCAGCGAGCGCGGCGGCCACGCGGTCGATCAGGCGTGCGCCTTCGTAGAGCGCGTGGGCCTTGTCGCTGCCGAACCGCCGTGCCTGTCCGCCAGCAAGGATTGCTCCGAGGATTTTAGTCAAATGCTTCGGTTGCCTGCCCTTCGGCGTTGTAGACCGGCCCTTCGGCATCGACGCGATACTTGGCGCTGACCGCGCCCGTGATGCCGAACTGGCCGATATGATCGCGCATCCCGGTATAGGCGGGATCCTTGAAATGGGCGGCGAGCGCCTCTTCGCTCTCCCATTCCTCGAACACGTTGACGCGCGCGGGGTTCATCGAACAGGCGCTCCAGTCGTAATGGATGCAGCCCTTTTCGGCGAGCGCAGCCTCGATATGCGGGCGGGCCGTGCGCAGCGCCTCTTCGCGCTGGGCGGGATCGAGGTCGATCTGGGCGGAAATCAGAATCTTGGCCACTTTTTTCTCCTGTGGTTCAGACCTCCCGCCCGCCTCCCCACCCGGCCACCAAAGCGTGATGGTATCGTTGGTGGCCGGGTGGAGAGGCGGGGCGGGAGGTCTGCGGTTCGCGTCAGCGAACCCGAAAACTAAATGCCGAATTCGGCGATGATTTTGAATACCCGCGAAGTGAACACCCAGCGTCCGTCCACCTTCGCCAGCGTGTCTTCATAAAGCCCGCCGACATGGCGCGCCTTGGCGTCCTTGGGCTTCAGGATTTCCTGCGTCTGCACCCGCGATTTCGCTGTGTTTCCGGCGACTTCGATCATGCACGGGACGCATTGAAAGCTCACGGCTTCAAGCCCGCCCATCGCGCCGTTCCAGAACGCCACGATCGCATCCTTGCCCTTGGTCTTGTGGCCCATCAGATCCCAGTCGGCGTCATCGGCCCAGACGCTGCCCCAGGTGTCGGCATCGAACCGCACCACCCCGTCGGCATAGGTGCCGTTCAATTCAACGATCGCCACGCGATCTTCCAGCGGTCCGGTAAACATGCGCGCTCTCCCTCGGTTATGGCGCTGCTATCGAGCGGGGGGCGCAAGCAAACAATGCCCACTTTTGGGAAGGGTGAGCGCGCCGGGATGCGTGGTAGGCCCTGCACCCAGAGGAGAGACATGATGGGACAATTGCAAGGCAAGACCGCAGTGGTGCTGGGAGCGGCATCCGAAGGCAACATGGGCCAGACCATCGCCCGCCTGTTCGCCAAAGAGGGCGCGAAGGTGATGGTGGCGGGCCGCAAGGAAGCCCCGCTTGCCGCGCTGGCCAAGGAGATCGGCGGCGAATACGCGCTGTGCGACATTGCCAACCGCGCACAGGTGAACGCCATGGCCGATAAGGCCGCGGCAACCTTCGGGCGGGTCGATATCGCGATCAACACCACCGGCTGGGGCCTGCTCGCCAGCATGGAGGAGATCACCGAGGAACAGCTCGACCAGATCGTCGACCTGCAATTCAAGGGCGTGCACCACTTCCTGCAGGCCTTCGTGCGGGTGATGAGCGCGCAGCAGCCGACCGGCGGGTCGCTGATCAGCCTGTCATCGGCCACCACCAAGGCGATCATCACCAACCACGCGGCCTATATCGGCACCAAGCGCGGCAGCGAGGCGCTGATCGAGTGTGTCGCCAATGATTACGGCCATCTGGGGATCAAGGCGAACACCGTCTCGCCCGCCTTCACCGATAGCCCGATGACGCATGACAGCTTCCAGGTGCCGGGCCTCACCGATGCCTTCCTGCCGCGTTACCCGCTGGGGCGGCTCAACACGGTGGACGACGTCGCGCACGCCTGCCTGTGGCTCAGCACCGATCAAGCCTATGTCACGGGCGCGAACATCCAGCCCAACGGGGGCCTGATCATGCGCGGCAATCCGCAGGCGGGCGATGTTGCCGCAGCGGTGGGCGCGGCGATGGCGAAGTTGCAGCAGTAAGCGTCAGCAGGCCCGTCATCCCGGTGTTCGCCGGGATGACGGGCGTGCCTCAATATTGCGCGGTTCCGCCGTCGACGCTGATCTGCGCGCCGGTGATGCCTGCGCCCGCCTTGCTTGCCAGCAGCACCGCGACAGCGGCGATTTCCTCGACCGTGTTGGGCCGCTTGATTGCGGATTCTTCCGCGAACAGCGCGATCATTTCTTCCAGCTCCATCCCCATCGCCTTGGCGGTGGCGGGGCCGTTGTTCTTGATGATGTCGGTGATCACAATGCCGGGGCAGATCGCGTTCACGGTCACGCCTTGCGGGCCGACTTCGCGCGCGAGGCTCTTGGTCATGCCGTTCACCGCGTGCTTGGCGGCGCTATAGGCGGTCAGCACCGGCTTGCCGTGCTTGCCCTCCATCGAGGAGATGTTGATGATCCGGCCATCGCCTTTTGCCAGCATGGTGGGGAGCGCGCGGCGGCTGGCCCAGAAGGTGGAATAGACATTCCACTTCATCGCCTCGTCAAAGGCGTGATCGGACAGGTTCACCAGCGGCTGCAGATCGCCCGCGCCGCCCGCGTTGTTCACCAGAATGTCGAGCGTGCCGAAATGCGCGATGGTCTGATCGATGAAGCCTTCCAGATCGGATTGGCTCATCACGTCGCCGGCGATGAAAATCGCGTTTGCGCATGCCCCCAGTTCCTCCAGCACCTTCGCGCCCTTGTCAGGATTGCGCGCGAACAGCGCGACCTTGCCGCCCTCGGCCAGAAACGCCTCGGCGATCCCGCGCCCCATGCCCGCCGTGCCGCCGGTGATCGCGGCGACTTTGCCTTCCAGTTTCATGCCTTGTCCTCTCTGTCTCGTCATTGCGAGGAGCCGGAGGCGACGCGGCAATCCAAGGCCCGCCGTCACACTCCGACGCAACCTCGATCCATGGATTGCTTCGCCTGTGGCTCGCAATGACGAGTAGGGGAGTGCCGGAAGGAACGCACCTTGCCAAAATGACGGGTTGCCGCCTGCTCCGAGACGGGCGTCTATGGCGGCCATGAGCGAAGTCGATGTCATCATTCTGGGAACGGGCGCGGCCGGTATGGCTGCGGCGCTGGCGGCACACGAAGCGGGGGCGACCGTCGCGCTGGTCGAACGGTGGGACCGTATCGGCGGCACCTCGGCGATCTCGGGCGGGGTGATCTGGGTGGCCGACAACCCCCGGATGCGCGACGCTGGGATGGCCGACAGCCGCGCGGATGCGCTCGCCTATTTCCGCAGCCTGGATCACGGCGATCTGGTGAACGAGACGCTCGAAGCCTTTGTCGACAAGGGGCCGGAGGCGCTGGCGTTTCTGGAAAGCATCGACGCGCTCAAGGTGGCAGTGCTGCCGGGCTATCCCGACTATTACCTCGATCGCCCCGGTGCCAAGCCCGAGGGCAGCCGAGCGCTCGACCATGATCTGTTTGCGCTGGGGGAACTCGGCGATTGGGCCGCGAGGATCTACGCCATTGAGGAACCCAAGCCGCTGATGCTGCGCGAAACCCCGCTGGGCGGGGCGACTGCGATGCCGCCGATGGACGTGCTGGGGACACGCATGGCGGCGCGGCAATGCGGGTTCGGGCAGGCGATGGTGGCGCGGCTGCTCAAGGCCTGTCTGGCGCGCGGGATCGAGCCGATTCTGGGGGTCGAAACGCGGCGCTTGGTGCGCGAGGGCGACCGCATCACCGGGATCGAAGGCACCCGCGACGGTGCGCCCTTCGCGATGACCGCAAGGCGCGGGGTGATCATGACCACCGGCGGCTTTGAATGGGACGAGGAACTGCGCCAGACCTTCCTGCGCGGCCCCGTTACCGCGCCTGCCAGCCCGCCAACCGGCACAGGCGAGGGGCTGAAGCTGGCGATGGCGGCGGGCGCGAAGCTCGGCAACATGACCAGCGCCTGGTGGGCACCCACATTGGTCACCCCCGACGCGCCGTGGGCCAGTGGTGAGCAGCGCGCGCAGATCATCCTGATCGAACGCACCGTGCCGCACGGGATCATGGTCAACCGGCAAGCACAGCGCTTCTGCAACGAGGCGGCCAATTACTCGGCCTTGGGGGGCGTGTTCCACCAGTTCGATCCGGCCAATTACGACTACCTCAACCTGCCCGCCTACCTGATCTTCGATGCGCAATATGCCGCACGCTATCCGCTCGGCACGCGCCAGCCGGGCCAGCCGATCCCCGACTGGGTGATGCGCGCCGACACGCTGGAGGGTCTGGCGGAGCAGATCGGCATCGACGGCGCGGCGCTCACCGAAACCGTGGCGCGCTTCAACGTCCATGCCGACGAAGGCCATGATCCCGATTTCGGGCGGGGGACCAGCGCCTATGATCACTTCTATGGTGATCGCAGCCGGGAAGGCACCGCAGTGACGCTGGGCGCGATCCGCGAGGCGCCGTTCTACGCGGTGGAGATCGCATCGGGCCTGCTCGGCACCAATGGCGGCCCGCGCACCGATGGTCAGGCGCGCATTCTGGGGCATGACGGTGCGCCGATCCCCGGCTTGCTGGGCGCAGGCAACGCCATCGCTTGCCCCACCGGCGGCATTTACGCAGGCGCGGGCGGGACGCTCGGCCCGGCGCTGACGTTTGGCTATATCGCCGGGCGCACGGCGGCTTTGGCGAACGCTTAGCCCTTCCCCCTATCTCGTCATGCTGAACTCGTTTCAGCATCCATTGCGCGTCATAGCGCGGAAGGTGCGGGCGGAGGGATGGACCCTGAAACAAGTTCAGGGTGACGGATGTGTCGGAACTACTCCCCCACCCACCGATCAATCGTATCGTGGAAGAACCGCACCCGCGCCTCTTGCCCCGCCAGATGCCCGCCCTTGTAGCCGCGTGAGCGCAGGCCCTTCTGCTGCTCGCTCCAGATGCTCACATCCTGATCGATGCCGGGGCCGCAGCTGAGTTCGCCCACCACCCCGCGCTGGTGCGGGACGGGGACGGTGCGATCGACCTCCTGCCCCATCGAATAGGCGTAGTAGCGGTCCACGCCTTCGGGGAACCAGGTGAAGTACCACATATCGAAATAGCACCGCTCGGGATCGGTCGGGTGCGGATCGGCGCGCAGCCAGATGCAGCCATCGGGCTTGAGGCTGAAGCTGATGTTGGGGAAGATCGTGTAGTGGAAATGATCGGTCAGCTGCGCATCGTGGAAATGGCTGAAATCATAGCCCTTCTCGGCCCCGAGTGCGCGCTTGGCCGCTTGCAGCGCCTCGCGCGTGCGCAGGGGATCATCGCGGAAGTCCTCCGGGTCGAGGCCCCAATAGGTCAGTTCCTTGGCCATCATCTCGAGCACGGTGTCGGTGTGCCCGCGCAAGGACCGCGCCGGGCGTGATCCGGGCATGAACATCCGCGCATGGCCCTCAGGCGCATAGAGATCGAACTGGCAGTCCTTGTAGCTCTGCTCCATCACAAAGCGGGTTTGCGGGTGGACGAAAGGCAGGTGATAGCTCTCGTTGAAATTGTCCTGCACGCACTTCCAGTTCCAGTCGCCCTCCAGCGTGACCCAGTGGGTGCGGTGCATCTGCTCCATCCGGTAGCCCGCGATCTGGTGCGCGACGGGGCCGAGGTGATCGGCGAGCGAGGTCGCCTGGGGATCGAGATTGACCCAGACGAAGCTGGCGAACACCTCGCACTTCACTTCCTCCAATCGCACCTTGCCGCAAGGCGAGCCGCCCGCAAAATCCTCCGGGCAGGGGACGAAGTTGAGCTCGCCTTCGGGGGTGAAGCGCCAGCCGTGATAGGAGCAGGCGATCCGCTTGGAGTGGCCCTGCTCCTCCATGACGAGGCGTTTCCCGCGGTGCGGGCAGACATTGTAGAATGCCCGGATGCGCCCGTCCTCGCCATGGGTGACGAGGATGCTTTCGCGGCCGATCTCGTAAGTGAAGAAATCGCCCGGTTTGGCGACTTGGGCAGCAAGGCCGCCGATCAGCCACGCCTTGGTCCAGATGCCGTCCCACTCGCGCGCCATGAAGTCATGGCTCCAGTAACGGCTGCCGTCGATCGGGCGCTCGGACAGCTGCGGCATCGGCTGCGGGGTGACGTCGATGCGTTGCGGTTCGGGCTTGAGGAGTGTGGCCATGTCTAGCGCCTCTTGGCTTCAAAGGTGATGTTCAGCTGCTTCAGGCTCCGCAGCAGGAAGTGCGGATGGTAGCTGAAGTCGTTCTCGCCTTCGGCAAAGTCCATGTCCTCGAACCGGTCGACCACCGCCTGGAAGCCCCAGGTGAGTTCGCGCCGGGCGAGCGGCGCGCCGAGGCAGTGGTGCGTGCCCGAACCAAACGCCATATGCGCGCCCGCCTTGGGCCGCTCCAAGTCGAGTTTCTCGGGACAATCGAAGAAACGCTCGTCGCGGTTGGCCGCGCCGTAGCGGACGTTGACGACCGATCCGGCGGGGATCGTCACCCCGTCAAGCTCCACATCCTTGTGGGTGAAGCGCATGAGGCTCTGCACCGGGCTTTCGAGCCTGAGCACCTCCTCGACGAAGTTGCGCATATACTTGTCGGGATCGGCCTTGAGCTTGGCCCACACATCCTTGTTTTCGATCAGCAGCTTCATCCCGGCCGCGAGCGCATTGGTGGTGGTTTCCGAGCCGCCGACGAAGGTGTCGGCCATCATCTCGGCGTGGAGCTCCTCGTCGTTCAGCGGGCGGCCCCAGCCGTCGATCACGGTGTTCACCAGCACGGAGATGAGGCTGCCATCGGGATGTTCGCGCAGGCGCTCGAAGATCGGCTGGAAATAATGCTGCGCCTCGATCTCGCGGTCGACCATTTCGAGGTGCTTGTCTTCGGGCAGCATCAAGCTGATGCGGTGGAAGAAGGCGTCGGTCCAGCCCTTGATGCGCCACATATCCTCGCGCGCGGCGCCCATCTGCTCGCCGATGATGAACAGCGGCAGCGGCACGCAGAACTGGCGCACCCAGTCGCAGCGGCCATCATCGACGAAGCTGTCGATCAGCTCGTAGGCGAGGGTTTCCACCCGCGGGTCGATGTCCTTGATGCGGCTGGGCTTGAACGCCTCGTTGAACATCGCGCGCATCTGCTTGTGGTTCGGATCGTCGCGGCCTGCGAGAGTGGGGGCGGGGAGCCAGCCTTTCTCGCGGAAGCGTTCGGCCACCTTGCGCCCGCGTTCGGCATCGGTGGGGCTGGCGCGCAGCAATTCATTGCTGGCGGTGGAGGGGAAGCGCGCCGGATCCATCAGCACCTCGCGCACGTGATCATAGCGGCTGACGACGTAAATCTGCGTGCCGGGGATGTTGTAGACCGGCGCCTCGTCGCGCAGCTGCTTGTAGGCATCGTAGGGGCACTGCTGGAGCGCGGGATCGAACAGATTGATCTGGGGAGCGGACATCAGCGCACCTCGATCTTTTCGGCACCCCAAGGCGCGATGCTCTCAGCCTTCTGGAACGCTTCGGGCAGTTCCTCGACCATGTGCCAGGTCGCCGCGAGCCGCCCGAAGCCGACGAAGAACGCCACCGTCATGCCCAGTTCCACGATCTGCGCCTCGCTGAAATGCGCGCGCAGATCGGCATAGATCGCATCATCGATGGCGAGGTGATCGGTCGCCATCAGCTCGCCGTAACGGATCGCCGCCTTCTCGGCGGCGGTGAGGTTTCCGGCCTCCTGTGGGCGTTCGAGCGAGCACACCAGCCCCTCGGTCACGCCGTCTGCCACCGCATCGGAATAGCGGATCGCCATGCAGGAACGGCACTGGTTGAAGAAGGCGACCCGCAGCCGCACCAGCTCCACCAGCCGGTTGGGCAGCGAGCGGTTCATCTTCAGCGCCCCGCCAAACACCATCAGACCCAGCGCCTGTTCCGGGCAATGCGCGAAATAGCGGGTGAGGCCTTGCTCAAGATCGGTCAGATTGTCGGGGCGGATTGCCGCAACCAGCCGCTCATCCCATTGTTCCGGCGGCAATTTGGTGATGCGGCTCACAGCTCTCTCTCCCGACACACGGCACTGGCAAATTAGCCCGTTTCCGTTGGGGCGAGGCTGGGGGACAACCCCTGCAACGGCAATTGGCGGATTCGCTAAGCGAAACGCCCCGCAAGGGAGAGGCGGCTTTTGCAATCCGAGGCACCGCGCACTTTGAGCGAGGTCGATCTGTTCGCCCCCGGTGCGCAGGAGCACTGGTATGATGCCTATGCGATCCTGCACGCCGAGGCTCCGGTGCAGCGCTTGCCCGGCGAGGGGCTGACCCCGGACAGCGACGCCTTCGTGCTCACCAAATACGAAGACGTGCGCCGCGTGGTGATGGACTGGGATCGCTTCCCGCCCACACTCTCGCTGCTGGTCGCGCATATCCAGCAATCGGGCGAGATGCCCACGCACCTGCCCGATATCGACGCGATGATCGCTTCGATCGTGACCTTGCGGCCCGATCCCGAACTGTGGCGCGCGCATCGCAAGGAATTGACCGATCCGTGGGTGGGGCCGGGCTGCACGCGCCATGCTGCTATGATCACCGGCCATATCGATGATCTGATCGCCGGGATGCTGGCCAAGGCGCAGCGCGGAGATGTGGTGGATTTTGTCGCCGATTTCGCCCGCCCCCTGCCGCAACGCGTGATGGCGAGCGTGCTCGGCTTTCCGATGGAGGACATCCCCCGGCTGGAGCAATGGGGCAATGCGCAGGTCATGTCCTATGTGATCGGGACGACCCACAAGAACATCCTCACCCCCGAGCAGAGCGCCGAGAAATTCCGGCTGCTGGCGGGGATGAAGGACTATGTGGCGCAAGCGACGCGGGAGAAGCGCGCCAATCCGCAGGACGATATGGTCAGCTTCCTGACGCAGGTCGAATATCAGGCCCTGGGCCGCAAGCTCACCGACGACGAGATCAATGGCGTGGTCTACGCCATGGTGATCGGCGGGCTGGAGACGACGCAATATGCGCTCGCCGAACAGGCGCAACTGCTGTGCGACCGCCCCGGGATGTTCGCACAACTGCGCGGTGACCGCACCGCGATCCGCACCTTTATCGAGGAAGGGATGCGGCTGCGCTCGCCCACGCAGGGGCTTTCGACCCGCATCTGTGCGAATGACGAGGTGTTCCAGGGCGTCCCCGTCCCGGCCGGATCGATGCTCCACCTGCGCTGGGCGGCGGCCAATATCGATGCGGAGGAATTCGACGACCCGATGGACCTGAAGCTGGATCGCAAGGCCGCGACCCGCCACCTTGCCTTCAGCCAGGGGCCGCGCTCGTGTCCGGGTTCCAACATCTCGCGGCTCGAACAGATGATCGCGTGGGATCGCCTCGCCGATGCCTTTGCCGACCTCGCCTATGCGCCCGGCAACGACTTCCGCCATCAGGGCGGGATCATGCTCGGCATCCACCGCCTGTTCCTGAACCTCACACCCGCCTGAAGGGAGCCTGCACATGGCCACATTGCTCGCCCACATCAAAATCCAGCCCGGCAAGGAGACCAAGTGGGAGGCGATCATGCATGACATGGTCCACCACACCTTCGGCACAGAGGAAGGCGTGCTGCGCTACGAATACTGGAAGGGGCAGGAGCCGCTGAGCTATTACTGCCTGCTCAGCTTCAAGGACAAATGGGCGTTCTATCACCACCAGATGTCCGACCATCACGAAGGCCATGACTTTGCCGACGTGCTGGCGGGGATCACGCTCGAATATATTGATCCGGTGGAGGGTGCGGGCGGGGGCCTGCCGCATACCTCCGACCCGGCGCTGCCTGATGATGCCAGTGACAACATGAAGACCGCGCAGGAACGCTTCCCGCTGTCGATCCCGGCATGGTGGAGTGCGCGCGCATGAGCATCGATATGGCGGCCATGCAGGCGCAGCTTCAGGAACTGCTCGACCGGCAGGCGATCCAGGATCTCATCGCGCGTTATTCGCGCACGCTCGACTGGCTCGATGATGCGGGGCAGGCGGGCTGCTACTGGCCTGATGCCGCGATCGACTATGGCTTCTTCAAGGGCACAGCGGCGGAGTTTGTGCCGGTGGTGATGGCAGTGGAACGCTCGACCGGGCGGCGCTGGCACCTGCTCGCCCCGCTATCGGTCAAGCTGACCTCTGCCACCACGGCCGAAGGGGAGTGCTACGGCGTGGCGCTGGGCTTCCGGCGCGAGGAGGAAAGCGAGCCTTACAAGGGCAATATGTATGGCGGGCGCTATCTCGACACCTACGAGAAGCGTGCCGGAGAATGGCGGATTTCGAGCCGCCGCTACATCATGGACTGGACCATGGCGATGCCTGACCAGCCCGATGCCAGCCCCAACGCCGCCTTCCCGCTGCCGATGCTCGATCTGCGCGAAAGCGGGCACCCGGATTACCGGGTGATGTAGGCTACTCCCCCGCCGGCGGGTCCATGTAATCGCGGTAATAGGTCATCTTTCCGCCTTCGACCTTGTAGATGCCCACCCCGCCGCGTGAGGGGGCGCCTTCCATGTGCATCGTCAAGCGCGCCCAGACGGCGTGATCATCGCCGCAGATTTCATCGACGGTGAAGTGGACTATGCGATCCCCCATTTCCTCGACCATTTTCGTCATGAAGCCGAGGATCGCCGCGCGCCCGCGATACTGGCCCCAGATCGGGTCTTCGAGAAAGGCATCCTCGGCGAACAGATCGACCAGTTTGGTGTAGTCGCCGCCATCCTGGATGCGCCAGAATTCCTCGATCACGCGCTGTGCTTCGCCTGCCATTGCTGAGCCTCCCTATGCTGGCCGCAATCTGCCACGACGCCGCTGTGCGCCCCCCTGTGAAAATCGCGAGGGCGAGGGGCAGGCAGGGGCTGTTATCCTGCACTGCAAAGGAGAGGCCTCATGTCGACCACGCCCCGCGTATCTTCGGCCATTGCCAGCGAGCCTGCGCATTTCGGTTCGGTGCTCGCGCATCAGCCCGAGATCGCGGCGAGCTTCTTTGCGCTTTATGGCCGCTTCTGGGGATCGGACGTGCTGAGTGCGCGCACCAAGGAAATCGCCCGGATGCGCAATGCGCGGGTCACCGAATGCGGGTTCTGCCGCAATGTCCGCTTTGACAAGGCGGTTGCGCAGGGGCTGGGCGAGGAGGTGGTGGACGACATCACCGATGGCTACGAGACCAGCGCCAAGCTGAGTGATGCGGAAAAGGCGGTGCTCAAGTTCACCGACGCGCTGATCCATGATCCCGAATTGCTGACCGGCGATGCGAAGGCCGCGTTGCAGCGCCACCTGACGCCCGCACAGATTGCCGAGCTGGGGCTGGGCGTGACGCTGTTCCTCGCGCTGGCCAAGGCGCTGATCACCATGGGGCTGGAGCCGGAAGTGATGGGCCGCACCGTGCTGCCCACGCCCGCCGTGCTGGAGGCCGCAGAATGAGCGGGCCGGTGTTCGCCGCGCTGTCAGGCGATCCGGTGCTGGCGCAGCACTATGCCGATTTCCGCGCTAAGGCCGAAGGCGCGCTCGCGCCGGGGCTGGTGGCGATGATTCGGCAGGCGGTGGCGCAGGTCCACGGCTTGGAGGCCGCCGCAATCGATGACACCACGCTCGATCACGGCACCCGCGTCTGCATCGCCTATGCGCGGCGGATGCCGTTCGAGCATACCGCGATCAGCGATGCCGAGGCGGCCGCTGTGGTCGCGCATCTGGGCGAAGCGCGGTTTGTCGCCTTCTCGGTGGTGACGGCGCTGGCAGATGCGGAGTGCCGGGCAGCGATGGTCGACTTGCCGGGGTTGGCGGGGGCTTAGCTCTCAATCGTCATTGCGAGCGCAGCGAAGCAATCCATGGACTGACGCTCTTAGCCGGACGGGCGGGTCATGGATTGCCGCGTCGCCTGCGGCTCCTCGCAATGACGAAGGAGCGACCTATCCCAATTCCCGCAGCAAATCCTGCCCGTCCCAGCCTTTAGCTGCACCCGCCACAAAGTCGTAGAACCCGGTCAGCTGCGCAGTCGGCTCATACAGCTCGAGCATATGCCCGAGGCTGGCGCGGGTATCGACGAAGGCGAAAGCGGTGCCGGATTGCGTTACCGACAGCTGCGCCAGCGGCGCCCCCTCGGCTGCAAAGCGCGCAATCTCGGCGTCGAGATCATCCACAAACAGCGCCGCGTGATGCAGGCCTTCAGCGCCGGAGCCATGCGGAAACATATCATGCAGCGCGGATGGATCAGGATTGTGCTGCACCACCAGCTCCACCATCACGCTGCCCCATTGGCCATAGGCGGAGGAGTGATCAAACGCCCGCTCCACCCCGCGATGCTGCGAGGATGCAAGCGCGACATGGCGCAGCACAAAGAACGGGCCTGAGCCAAACTGCCGGTGATGCGCCGCCGCTGCCGCCGCCAGATCATTGACCTTGTAGGCAAGCTGGCGAACCGGCAGCACGTCAGTTCACCGCGCGGTCCTTGCCCACCCAATAGGGCGCGCGCAACTCGCGGCGCAGGATCTTGCCCGAAGGGTTGCGCGGCAGGGCGGGGATGAAATCGACCGTCTTGGGGCATTTGTAGCCCGCGATCAGCGTGCGCGCGTGGGCGATCAGCTCGGCCTCGGTCAGTTCCTCGCCCGGCTTCACCACCACGCAGGCCTTCACCGCCTCGCCCCACTTGGCATCGGGCACGCCGATGACCGCGACATCGGCCACCTTGGGGTGCGAATAGAGCGCGTTTTCGACTTCGGCGGGATAGACGTTCTCGCCGCCCGAGATGATCATGTCCTTCACCCGGTCGTGGATGTAGAGATAGCCGTCCTCGTCGAGATAGCCTGCGTCCCCGGTGCGCAGCCAGCCTTCGGCATCGATGGTGGCGGCGGTGGCATCGGGGTTGTTCCAGTAGCCGCGCATATTCTTGTTCGAGCGGGTGGCGATTTCGCCCACGGCGCCGGTGGGGACAGGATGGCCCGCCTCGTCGATGATCTTGAGCTCCACGCCGGCCAGCGGCTTGCCGACACTGCGCATCCGGGGCGAGCCTTCGGGCACGTGATCTTCGGGATCCAATGCGACGATGGTGCCGCTGGTCTCGGTCATCCCGTACATCTGCACAAAGCCGCAGCCCAGCACCCGCATCGCCTCGCGCATCAGTTCGAGCGGGATGGGGGAGGCGCCATAGGTGACGTATTTGAGGCGCGAGAAATCGACCTCGTTCACCCGCGGATGATTGAGCAGGATCTGGATCGCGGCGGGCACCAGGAAGATCTTGGAGATGTTGAAATTGTCGATCAGATCGAGCGCCTTGGTCGGATCATATTCGGGCAGCACGATCGCATTGGTGCCGGCCACCATCGTGCCGATGCCGGTGCCGGTGCCCGAGATGTGGAAGCACGGCATGGCGAGCAGGGTGACATCGCCCGGGATCGGCTCCTGCCAGGCCCGCATTTCCTCGGCCGCCGCCAGCGCATCGCGGCTGGAGAGGATCGAGCCATGGGTCATCACCGCGCCCTTGGGCTTGCCGGTGGTGCCCGAGGTGTAGAGCTGCAGCGCGTCGTCCTCGGCGTGCACCACATGGGCAGGCGGCGTCGCGGGGAAGCTGTCGCGCCACGTGCGGTAATCGGGGCCGTCATGCTCGGGCGCGTCGATGCCGATGATGTGGGTGATGTGCGGCACATCGGCGCGCACGCCTTGGATCATCGCGGCGAACCCTTCGCCCACGAACACCACCTGTGCCCCGCAATTGTCGAGGATATAGGCGACTTCGGGCGGGGCGAGGCGCCAGTTGACGGGGGTCATCACCGCGCCGATGCGGGCCGCGCCCACGAAGGCCTCGAAATAGAGCGGGTGGTTCTTGCCGAGAAAGGCCACGCGGTCGCCCGGCTTCACCCCCAGCGCGATGAGGCCGTTGGCCGCCCTGTTCGCGCCTTCATCGAGCGCTGCGAAGCTCAGCTCCTCGTCGCCAAAGGTGAAGGCGATCACGTCGCCCTGTGTCTGCGCGTGTTCGCGCACGATGTCGCAGAAAGATGTCGCCGCGAGTTCTGCTATGTCTGCCATGTGTGCGGGGATAGCCCGCGCGGCGCGGCGCTGTCATTGGCACAATTCATAGCGGCGCTGGCGGGCGAGCGCGCTAGGCTGGCGGTATGGATATTCCCTCAGGCTTTGAACCGGCCGGTTTCACGCCCGGCTTTCTCGATCACGGCGGGCCTTACTATCTCGGCGCGCCGGTGGACGGCGTGCGCGTGGTGGGCTTGGCGGTTTGCCCTCACCACATCAATTACAGGCAAGCAGCGCACGGCGGCGTGATCTCGACCTTCGCCGATGTCGCGCTGAGCCATGCGGTCTATGATGCCGAACGGCCCCGCCTTGCGCCTTCCACTGTAACGCTGACGGTGAACTACCTTAGCGGCGCAAGGCTCGGCGATTGGCTCGAAGCGCGGGTGCGGATTGACCGGCTGGGCGGGCGTACCGCCTATACCTCAGGCGGTATCTGGCGCGGGGATGAGCAGCTGGCGACGATGAGCGGGGTGTTTGCGTTCAAGCGACCCTAGCCGAGCCACTGCCTGACAGCCGCGGTCGAAGGGTCGCGTTTGTCGTGATAGCCTGCCGCGCCTTCGGGCGTGTCGGACAGATCAACGCCTTCCACCACCCGGAACTCGCGCCAGTCATACAGGCCGGTGCGCTGGGCGATGCGCCATTCGCCGGCGCGCTTCTCGAACCGGTCGACATAGCGCCCGGCAACAATGGCGGAGTAGGTCACGCCCTTGTCCGGGAACACCGCTGCCAGCGGATAGCCCGGCGGGATGGTGTGCATCGCGGTCATATAGGTTTCGGTGTGGCAGACGCTGTCTCCCTCGAACCCGAACACCACCTGCCCCAACTGGTGCTGGGTGGCGAGGCAGGGGTCGATCACCGCGCGGGCCTGTTCCACAAATCCGCGCCAGTCGCCCTCGATCGTGCCGAAGCGGAACATCGCGTCCGCGTGGAACAGGCGCTCCATCATCGGCCAGCGCCGCCGGTCAATCGCGTGGGCATAGGCGGCGAGAATGTCGCGGATGGCTTCGCGGTCCTCGAGGGTTCCGGTCATTGCGGCAACTCCACGATCACCTTGCCGACATTGCCGCCGGTGAACAGCTTGGCATAGGCGGTGAGGGTGTTCTCTAGGCCAGTGGTGACATCATAGGGCATCACCAGATCGCCCGCCTCGGTCCAGTCGCGCAGCCTCCGGGTGAGCGCCGGGCCTTCATGCATGAAATCGGGCGAGAAGAACCCCTCGATCCGCAGCCGCCGCATCAGCACCTGATCGAATTCCGCAGGCGCGGTGCGGGTGCCGGCGGTGTAATCGGCGAGCAGCCCGCACACCGCGATCCGGCCATAGTGGTTCATGCGGGTGAGCACCTGATCCAGCAGGCCGCCGCCGACATTGTCGAAATAGACATCGAACCCGCCTGCTGCATCCAGCTGCGCCGCCACATCTGCCGCCTTGTAATCCACCGCGCCCGCGATGCCGAGTTCATCCGTGAGGTAAGCGCACTTGGCCGCGCCGCCCGCGATACCCCAGGCCTCGCAGCCGAGCAGCTTGGCGATCTGCACCGCGAGGATACCGGTTGCCCCGGCGGCGGCGGACACCAGCACCCGCTCGCCGGCCTTGGCCGCGCCGGTCTGCTCCACGCCCCACAGCGCCGTCCACCCGTTCATGCCGAGCGGGCCGAACCATGCGCGGCGGTCTGCCACCGTGGGATCGAGCACGATTGCGCCCGACATGACGGCATCAACCGTCGAGATGTCGCTCCACTGCCCGAAAGCGCGCACCAGATCGCCGGGGGCAAAACCCTCCGCGCGGCTCTCGATCACTTCGCCCAGCACCAGCCCTGTCATCGGCCCGCCGACCGGAAGCGGGGGCTGATAGCCATCCTCGCGTGCGCTCAGCCACATCCGCGTGCCGGCGTCCATCGACAGGTGCGAATTGCGGATGCGGATTTCGCCTGCCGCCAAGGGGGCGAGCGGGCTATCCGTCAGCTCCAGCGCGCTGGCGAAATCGATGCCTTCGGGGCGGCGGGCAA
The DNA here is from genome assembly GCA_023653115.1 of Erythrobacter sp. Taxonomy (GTDB): domain Bacteria; phylum Pseudomonadota; class Alphaproteobacteria; order Sphingomonadales; family Sphingomonadaceae; genus Erythrobacter. Next base: position 25,454 of record JAMNXO010000013.1, on the reverse strand, counting down.
TGCGCCAGGTGCGGTTCGTCATGCCCGCACTCTTCGTGCGCTACGCCGCCACGACAACCCCGCCTTTTCGCTAGGCCCGCCTTTTCGCTAGGCGCCTCAGCGGCGTGGCTATCACTTTGGCGCGGTGCGTGGGCGCGGGCGCCTTCCTAGTCTTGTGCCAATACCACAAGAGGGGAGAGACATTCATGGCACTCATCACAGTGATCGGCGCGAGCGGTCGGCAGGGGCTGGCGCAGGTGCGTCAAGCGCTCGCCGCAGGGTATGATGTGCGCGCGATCTCGCGCCGTCCGGATGCGCTGGAAGGCGCGCCGGTCGAGGGGATCGAGCGGGTCGAAGTGCGGCCGATGGACCTCTATGACACCTCCACCTTCAAGGACGCGCTCGAAGGCACGGATTACATCTTCTACACCCACCCCCTGCAGGCCCGTGCGGACCGCGCCTATCTGATCGGCGAAGTCGGCAAGGTCGCTGCCCATCTCGGCGTCAAGCGAACGGTGTGGAACACCTCGAGCTGGATTCCGGACAAGCCCGGCGACGCCTTCACGTATGCCGGCAACACCGCCGGCATCAATGCGCTGTGGCGCTCGGGCGCGCCAGGGACGGTGTTCGGCTCGGTGCTGTTCATGGACAACCTGCTGACCAACTGGGCGCGGCCGTTCATCATGAACGAGGGCCGCTACGTCTATCCGCACAACCCGAACCTTGAGGCCAACTGGATCAGCCTTGATGACGTCGCGCGCTTCATGCTCGCCAGCCTCGAGCGGCCCGACATGGAAGGCTCCTGGCTCAATATCGGCGGGCCGGAGCGGCTGGTCGGCAAGCAGGTGACGCAGTGCCTCAGCGAAGCGCTGGGCAAGGAGATCAAGTATGATCCCTGCACCCCCGAAGAGTTCGGCCGCTATCTGGTCGAGGCCGCCGGCGACACCATGGCGCCCGAAATGCGCGACGAATTCGCCAAGGGGATTCAGGCGTTCTACGAATACAACAACACCGCCCCGACCAAGCCCTTCGCGGTCGACATGGACCACGTTTACGAACGCTTCCCCGAACTGGAAGGCAAACTGGATACCATGGGCGAATGGACCAAGAAGCAGGACTGGGGCGAGAGCAATTATCGCCCGGCCTTCGGGTGAGGCAATGAGCGATCGGCGCGCGGCCAATATTGCGCTCGCCACCCGCTATTACGAGGCACTGGCGGCGGGCGACTTCGATGTGCTCGCCGCTTTGCATTGTGATGATGTGGTGTTCAATCTGGTCGGCACCACGCCGGTTTCGGGCCGCTGGGTTGGCAAGGCGGAGTGCTTTGGCCCGGTGGTGGCAGACGGCGTGATCGGCAAGCTGGTGGCGGACACCATCCGCTTTTCACGCCAGTGGCGGATCATGTGCGCCGATGATGATCGGGTGGTCGGCCTGATGCGCGGCGGCGGGATGGGCACCAACGGCCACAAATACCTGCAGACCTACTGCCAGATCCTCACCATCCGCGACGGGTTGATCGCGGAACTGCACGAGTTCTTCGACACCGCGCTGGTCGAACTGGCGCTCAACGATAACCCGACGCAAAAAGGGCCGAGGGTTCCGCTGCGGCCCTTTGCGTTTTGAATCCGACCGGCCCGTAGGCCCACCCCCAGCCCCTCCCGCAGGCGGGAGGGGAGTGTCAGCGCAACCCAGTCCCCCTCCCGCTTGCGGGAGGGGTTAGGGGTGGGAATGAGACCTATTCAGCCGCCTGCCGTTGCTCCTGAGCGAAAATCTCCACCAGCTCGTCATCGCTGGCTGCGACCAGCCGCTTGACCCAGCCGTGGAACACCTGTCCGCCCTTTTCATTGCGGCCGAACAACACCTCTTTCATCAGCCCCGAGGCGAGCGCCTGCTGCTGGCGCTTGCCGGTGGCGTAGTCTTCATCGCGCACCACGATTTCGAGGAAGTTGAACTGGTCATGCGCCGCCTGCACCTGTTCGGGGGTCTCGGGCTGGTTTTCCATGACGTAATACTGGGTGGTGAAGCTTGTCCCCACGGTGGCGCCGGGGAACAGCTGGCTGATCATCGCCCCGCGCTGCCCGCCGCCGTAGAAGCTGGCGATCGAGATGTGCGGGAAGATCGTCCACACGCCCTGCACCAGCACTTCCTGCGGCAGATCATCGTCGCTCATCGCTTCCAGATCGATCGCCTGGTCATCATCGCCCTGCACCTTGATCGCGAATTTCGACGGGGTCGATAGGCGCTGGTGCGGGCCGTAGGCGAAGTAGTTGGCGCGGTTGTAGAAATCCGCCCCGAAGGTGTCCTTGTGCAGGACCGGCAGGTGGTAGAAATCGAGATAGCCGTCATAGGCCGTCTTCCAGTTCGGCCCCTCCAGCGTGCGCTGCGAGAACAGCGTCCAGCCTTCGAATTCGAATGCCTTGAGCAGATCATCGAAGCCGCACAGGTAATCGGGGATCGACAGCTTGGAATCCGGATCGAGCGTCACCCAGATCAGCCCGGCGGCTTCATGCACCGGGAATTTGGTGAGGCAATGCTGGCTCTTGTCGATCGCGCCGAAGTCCTTGGGGCTGGCGACACCGATCAGGTCGCCATCCGCTTTGAAGGTCCAGCCGTGATAGCCGCAGGTAAAGCGGCTGGCATTGCCGCAGCCCGCGGCAAGCGGATTGCCGCGGTGGGTGCACATGTTGAGGAAGGCGCCCATGGAGCCATCCTTCTGACGGCTCAAAAGCAGCGGCACGCCGCAGATGTCCATCGCCTTGAAATCACCCACGTTGGGCAGCTCGCACGAAGGCGCGACCATCAGCGGCAGGCGGCGGAAAATCTGCTTCTTCTCAAGCTCGAACAAGGCCTCGTCGGTATAGGCGCTGGCCGGAACGCGCACCACGTCGTCGGCATATTCCATCGTATCGGCCGCGCCGTGCGCGACCAGATTGCGGGTCATGGCGATCAGTTCTTCGCGTGACATGGTGTCCTCCCAGAAGCCGCGAGTTTGCAGGTGACCTTCCGCCTTCCCGGCCGCCGCGGCAATGCTCACTTTTGGCAGAGCGGCGGCCTGTGCCCTTGATCCAAAGCAAAGGGGCGAGCCGTTGCCGGCCCGCCCCCTGCTTACCCCTGTTGGCGCGTGATCAGAACTTGAAGCTGATTTCCGCAAACACCTGGCGGCCACGGTTCTGGGTCAGCACCAGATCGTCACCGGTCGGCGAGAGGAACGGACGCCCGCCCGAGGTGATCACGAAGATCTCGTCGGTCAGGTTCTGCGCGACCAGCGACAGCTTCCAGTTGCCGTCCGGATGGCCGATCGACACGTTGCTGTCGAAGGTCCAGAAGCTGGGCTGGACGAAGTCGTTGAACGAGGTTTCGTCGGTGATGTAGCCATCATTGTAGGTGGCGTTGCCCGACAGGAACAGCTCGAGGGTGTCGCTGAGCGGGATCGCCCAGTCGGCCGCGAAGTTGCCCGACCACTTGGGTGCCTGGCTGCCGCGACGGCCCTTGAGGTTGATCACCCCGCCCTGACCGCCCGGCTGGAAGAAGTCGGCGGTGTATTCGGTATCGAGCCACGACAGGTTGCTCGAGAGGTTCAGCCCGGTCACCGGCGTGTTCCAGCGTGCTTCCAGATCGACGCCCTTGGTGGTCAGCTCGCCAGCGTTGCTGGTGATGAACTGGATCGTCTGGGCGTTGAAGTTCTGCACCTGCAGATCCTCGAACACGTAGTAGTAAGCGGTCGCGTTGAGGGTGAAGCTGCGATCAGCCCACTGCGACTTGACGCCGACTTCACCGCCGCTCGCCTTTTCCGACTGGAAGATCAGCGCGCTGAAATCGCCCGATGTGGCCGCCTGGCTGAGGCTGTTCGACGGCAGCGCCGAGTTGTCGATCCCGCCCGACTTGAAGCCGGTCTTGTACGAGGCGAAGAAGTTCAGATCGTCGTTCGCCTGATACTTCAGGGTCACTTCAGGCGAGATATTGTCGTCCTTGAAGTTGATCGGGCCCGAGAAGAAGCCCGGTTGCACGAAGGCCGGCCCCTGCAGGAACAGGTGGACATAAGGCACCGAGATGGTTTGCACCTTGCTTTCATCGGTCCAACGCACCCCGCCCGACAGTTCGAGCTTGTCGGTAATGTCGATCATCGTGCTACCGAAGAACGAGAGCGCCTCGGTCTTGGTGGTGTGGGTCTTGTCCCAGTCATAGGTGAACCCGGTGATCGGATCGGCACCAACGAACGAGATGTTCACCCCCTGCTGGGCGGTGTCGAAGATGAAGGTGCGGTCTTCGTAGAACGCGCCGAGCATGAAGTTGAACGCGCCGTCGAAGTCCGAGGCAAGGCGCAGTTCCTGGCTGTATTGTTCCAGCTTGTTGATCGGGTCCGAACAGCCCGCGCCGCCCGGCACCCCGCCCGGGAACACACCGGCGTAGGAATAGCAGTCGAAATCGATCGCATCCATGTTGAGCAGGCCGGTGACCGAGGTCAGAGTCAGCGTGTCAGACAGATCGAGCTCGAACTGGAGACGGCCGAACCACACTTCGGTCTCGCCGAAAGGCACGCCGTTGCGGCCAGCGGCCGGCGAGTTGCCGGGGACACCGGGCGCGAGCTGCGGCGCGGCATCGGGCAGGAAGTAACGCTGGTCGTTGATGTTGCAATCGTAACCGGCCGGGATCTGGAGCCCGCCGCCAAGCAGGAACACCGGATCGGCAATCCCGTTCGCGCCGCAACCGATTTCCGCCGTGCCGACCGCGCCGTCGTTCTCGTTCTTGGTGTATTGCACCTTGAGGTTGGCGCGGAACATATCCGAAGGCTGCCAGTCGAGCGTGCCGCGCACGATCAGATCGGTCAGCCCGCGTTCCTGATTGACGGCAGGCGTGCCCGCCTGGAGAATCTGGAACTCGTCGATATCGTTGAACTGGGCTGCCAGACGGACGCCCAGCGTGTCGCTGATCGGGCCCGAGATGTAGCCCGAGAGCAGGTAGCCCTTTTCCTCGAACTCGTAGCTGCCGCGCATCCCGACTTCCCAATCGGAGGTCGGGTTGGCAGAGCGCAGCGAGAGCACGCCGGCGGTGGCCGACTTGCCGAAGAACAGCGATTGCGGGCCGCGCAGCACGTCGATCTGCTCGACGTCGAAGAAGCCGGCCTGCACCAGACGCATGGTCGAAACCACGACGCCGTCATATTCGAACGCCACCGCGGAATCGAAGGCTGCCGAGATGTTCGACGAACCGACGCCGCGAAGCGAGAGCTGGCCGCCCGAACCCGAACCGCCGACCTGCACATTGAGGGTCGGCACGCGGCTGGTCACATCGGCGACCTGGTCGATATTGTAGCGCGCCAGCGTGTCGCCGCCGATCGCGGTGACGGTAACAGGCACTTCCTGCAGGGTTTCGTTCTGGCGGCGGGCCTGAACGATGATCACCCGTTCCTCGGGTGCGTCCGCCATTTCCTCTGCCTCCTGGGCAAAGGCTGCGCTTGGCATGGCGGCGATACCGCCAACGGCAGCAGTGCACAGCAGTGCGGTGCGCAAGCCGCGAGCGCGGGCGTCGGATGCAATTCGGGCACGAAGTGTGTTCATGGCTCTCTCTCCCCTGCGGGCCGCATTGTCTGCGCGCCCTGGTTCCCCAATCCCGTGACACGTTTTGCCGCGCCTATCGGTGTGGGTTGCAGGTGTATGGCACGCTCACAAACGCGCTATCAGCAAAAGCGATAGTAAAAGCAGCAATGTGCGACAAAAACGTCACAACGACCTGCGAAAGCACTATTCCGTAACGTCATTCCGCCGCTTCGGCGGCTGTTGCGCGCTCTTGGTTCATCTGCGCGAGGCGCGGCTCGTTGGGCCAAACCCAGTCCGCGCCGATCACCGGTTCGACCCTGAGATGCGCCGGAACATTGTCGCTGCCGATCATCCGGTCGAGGCTCTGGTGGAAGGAATAGATCCGCGCTTCCTGATAGGACAGCGGCACCGATCGGAACGCCGATCCCTGCATTGATTGCTGGATCGCTTCGCCGAACTGGGTGTCTTCAAGGATGATCGGGCTCATCTGGCGGCCGTTCGGCTGGCTCGCATCCGGCACGGTCCACAGATCGGGCGCGGGGGCATCCCCCCAATCCAAGGCCATCGTCACCAGTTCCAGCCGTGTGGTCGTCAGCGAGGTCGGCCAGAACACCAGCGGCGGCACGAAGTAGTTGCTGAGCGGCGAGACCCAGTTGGGAAACAGCGTGTAACTCTGCGTGCAGGTGCGGCCCAATTCGCCCACGCTTTCGATCTGCTGCCAGCCCGCCGGGCTCTCGATCGCGCGCACGTGCTCGCGGTCGGTGGTGCGCGGCGGCGGGGCGAGCATCCGCGCATGGCCGTTGGGATACATGGTGTTGAGGTTGCGCGCCGGATCGACCAGCGGGGCGACCGTATTGGGGTGGATGAAGGGCACATGGTAAACCTCCATGTTGGCCTCCATCGCGACCTTCCAGTTGCATTGGAGATCGAAGCTGTGCCGCGCGGCGAGTTTGATCCGGTCAAACGCGAACTCCTCCCACTCGCGTGCTAGCGGCCCGAGCCAATCAAGCAGCGGCATCGCGTCCATATCGAAGTTGACGTAGATCACCTTGCCGAACAGCTCGCAGCGCACCGGCAGTAAGCCGCGGCAGCTCATGTCGAAATCGGTCGGGAAGTCGCGCCGTTCGGGCACGCCCACCAGGCTGCCATCGGTCTTGTAAGTCCAGTTGTGATAGCCGCACATCAACCGGCTGGATTTGCCGCGGTCCTCGGTCACCACCGGCGCGCCGCGGTGGCGGCAGGTGTTGTGGAAGGCGCGCACCTTGCCGTCCATGCCGTGCACGATCACGATCGGATCGCCCGCGTTATGCCAGCGCATATAGCAGCCGGGTTCCGGGATCTCGTCGAGGTGGCCGGCGAACAGCCAGCTTTTGCGGAACACGTGCTGCTGTTCGAGCGCGAAGTATTCTGCGCTGGTATAGCGCCCGGCGGGCATATCGGGCAGCACCGGGAAGCCTTGGGGCGGCGCGGTGCGCGTGCCTTCCCATTCCATCAGCGCCTTCAATCGCGCGATTTCGGCTGCATCCATCATGCCCGTCTCTCCCTCGGGCAGGAGAATACATCGACAGGGGCCTGCCTGAACCCTCGCGCTTTCGACAGTGGCACCGGCCCGCCCGCTCCTTAGGCTGGGCGGCATAAACACAAGCTTTTGGGAGAGAGCAGCATGGCGGGACGGGTAGCGGGCAAGGTTGCGCTCGTGACAGGCGGGGCGATGGGTCTGGGCAAGGCCGATTGCGAGGCGCTGGCACGCGAAGGGGCGATCGTGATCGTCACTGACCGCGAGGTGGAACTCGCCCACAAGGTTGCCGCCGAGATCGGCGGCGATGCGATGGCCTTGGATGTCACCAGCGAAGACCAGTGGATCGAGGTGATGCGCGCGGTCGAGGAACGCCACGGCGGGCTCGACATCCTCGTCAACAACGCGGGCAATGTGATCTTCGAGAGCATCGAGGAATGCAGCCTCGCGCACTTCAAGCTGCATCTCGATATTCACGTGGTCGGCACCTTTTTGGGCTGCAAATATGCCGTGCCGCTGATGAAGCATCGCCACCTCAAGGTGGGCGGCGGCGGCTCGTCGATCATCAACATGGCCTCCACCGCTGCGCTGATGGGCTATGGCAACATTCCCGCCTACGCCGCGTGCAAGGCCGGGATTGCGGGGATGACCCGCAGCCTCGCGGTGGATTTCCAGGACAAGGGCTACGGCATCCGCGTAAACGCGCTCGCGCCTGGCGGGATTGAAACCCCGATGGTGATGGGCATTTCGGGCCGCGGCGGGACGACGCCGATGGATATCCCCGAAGGCCCGCTCGCTGCCGATGCGCTCGGCCATCCGCGCGATGTGGCAGGCTGCGTGCTGTTCCTCGCCTCGGACGAAGCGCGGTTCCTCAATGGCCTGACGATCCCGGTGGACAATGGCCTCTACGCCCGCCCTCACCACTGAGGAACGCAGCGGCACGTACCGCTGGTATGTGCTCGGCCTGCTGACGCTCACGAGCGCCTTCAGCGTGGCCGACCGGCTGGTGTTCGGCATTCTGGTCGAGGACATCAAGGCCGAGTTTTCACTGTCGGACTTCGAGCTTGGCCTGCTGGGCGGAGCGGCGTTTTCGCTGGTCTATGTGCTGGCGGGCTTTCCGGCAGCGCGGCTGGCTGACCGTTCCACCCGCAAGAATATCGTGGCCAGCGCCATCAGCTTCTGGAGCCTGATGACCGCCGCCTGCGGCACCGCCACGGGCTTCTGGACCCTGTTTGCCGCGCGCACCGGCGTGGGCGTGGGGGAGGGCTGTTCGGGGCCGTCTTCGCAAAGCCTCGTCGCCGATTTCTTCGCCCGTCATGAACTGGCCAAGGCGATGGGCTATCTCACGCTGGGATCCACCGTCGGCACGGCGGCGGGGCTGGTGTTCGGCGGGCAGCTGGCCGAGATGTTCAACTGGCGCTGGGCCTTTATCCTGATGGGCCTGCCGGGACTGTTGCTGGGCCTCGTCATTTACCTCACCGTGCGCGAGCCGCAGCGCGGGCGTTATGCCCCGGCGGGGACCGACATGACGCAGCTGCCCTTGGGGCGCACGATCAAGAGCCTCGTCACCAACCGCGTGTTCATGGGGCTGGCGCTGGGCTGGGCGGTGCAGATCATGATCGGCTATGCGCTGGCCTTCTGGATGGCCGCGGTGATGCTGCGACAATTCCCGATTTCGACCGGCGATGTCGGGCTGTATCTCGGCCTCACCTTCTTCCTCGGCGGCATTCCGGGGCCGATTCTGGGCGGATACCTCACCCATTGGCTGACCTTGCGCGACGAACGCTGGCGCGCGTGGTTGCCGGGGCTGGTAAGCCTGGGCTGCGTGGTGCCGCTGGCCCTGAGCCTGTCATCGGACAGTTTCTACGTGTTTCTCGGGTGGTTCGGGGTGGCCTATGGCATCTATGTCGCCAGTCAGGCGGGGATCATGTCGGGCATTCAGGCGGCGGTCGAGCCGGCCAGTCGCGGCTTTGCCGTGGCGATTGCGCTGTTCTTCAACAACCTTGTCGGGCAGGCGCTGGGCCTTGCGGTGATCGGTGCGGTCAGCGATGCGCTGGTGCCGACCCAAGGGGATAGCTCGCTGGCGGTCGCGGTGTTCGGCGTCTGCCTCATCTCGGGCCTCGCCAGCCTTGCGATCTTCGTGTGGACCGCGGCGCAGATGGGGCCGACCGGCTATCTGGAGAAGATGCGGGACGGCTAGAAGCGCCGCTCAAAACCCTGGATGGATCGACAGCGCCCCGCCGTCCACCAGCATCTCCGCGCCTGTCATGAACGGGCATTCGTCGCTGGCGAGGAAGGCAATCGCGGCGGCGGTTTCCGAAGGATCGGCGAGGCGATTGAGCGGTGAGGTTTTGGCCACGGCTGCAATCAGACCGGGGGTGTGCTGTTCGGCCGCTTCAAGGATGCCCGTCATTGTCGCGCCGGGGATCACCGTGTTGCAGCGGATGTTGAGCTGGTGCTGGGCGCACCATGATGCCACCGATTTCGACAGCACCCGCACCGCGCCCTTGCTCGCCGAATAGCCGACATCGGTGGGCAGCGGCGCAATCGCGGTGGTCGAGGCGATGTTGACGATCGCGCCTTTGGGCACGCCCGGGTTCTCCCGCATCGCCGCAATCGCCGCCCGGCAGCCTGCCATTGTGCCGGTGAGATTGACGGCGAGCACCTGATCCCACGCGGCGAACATCGCGTCATCATCAAGGTCGCCAATGCCTGCGCCCGAGACCATCCCGGCATTGTTGACGAGGATATCGAGCCGCCCGAAGGCCGCGACTGCTTGGCCCACGATCGCGGGCCACGCGGCACGGTCGGACACATCCTGCACCGCGAACACCGCGCCCACTTCCGCGCACAAAGCCGCGCCGCGCTCTGCATCAAGATCGGTGCCGAGCACCTGCGCCCCGTCCGCCGCCAACCGCCGCACCGTCGCCGCGCCAATCCCGCTGGCGCAGCCGGTGACGATGGCAGCCTTGCCGCTAAGGTCAGGCACTATTCGGCCTGCTGCCACACGCTCGCGCAGGCGCGCTGGTTATGCGTGTCGATGAAGCGCGCAAGGTTGTCGGTCCCCTCGGGCAGTTTCCAGCCCACGGTGAAGCCGAAATTGGCAAAGGCGAACATCGGGAGATCGGCAAAGGTGAAGCGGCCCAGTGCGATGTGGTTGCTGCCCCCCAGAAAGCCGTCGAACATCCGCCACTTGTCATCTGCCATGGCGGAAAGCTCGGCCCCGGCCTCGGGCGAGACCACCGCCATGCGCGGTTCGAACATCGGGCGGCCCGCGCCGGCGCGGAAGCCCATTGTCATCGGCACGACCACTTCCTGATCAAACAGGCGCGCCCATTTGCGCACCGTGGCGCGCTCCACCGGGGTTTCCCCGAACAGGTTGGGCGCGGGGTGCAGTTCCTCGATATATTCGCAGATCGGCCAGCTTTCGGTGAGGCAGGTGCCGTCATCCAGCTCCAGCGTCGGGGTGGTGCCGAGCGGGTTCTTGGCGACATAGCTCGCATCCTGCCGGTTCGCGCCGATGATGATGTCATAATGCACGCGGGTGAAATCGCGACCTTCCTCCAGCCCCTTTTCGATCATGAACATCCGCACAAGGCGCGGATTGGGGCCGAGGCTGGAATGAAGCGTGGTCATTTGTGTTTCTCCCTGATCGATTTTGCGCAAACTCTAGGCCCCACGGGCTTGTCCGTCGCCCTCATAAATGCGCTAGGGGACGCAGACGTGACGACAAGGGATTGAGGCTGCCATGGACTTTCAACTCACCGACGAGCAGCGCGAGCTGCAGGACACCGCGCGCAAATTTGCCCGTGCCGAGCTGCCCGCGCTGGCGCGCGACATGGAGGCGAAGGACTATCCCGTCCCGCACGATATGCTGCGCATCTATGGCGAGATGGGCTTTCTCGGCGTCAATCTGCCGGCCGAATATGGCGGCCTCGGCCTCGGGCATCTTGAGGCGCTGATCGTGCTCGAGGAATTCGCCAAGATCTCCAACGCGGTTGCCTTCCCGGTGTTCGAGGCGCTGGCCGGGCCGGTGCGCACTATCGAACGTTTCGGCAGCCCCGAGATGAAGGCGCGCATCCTGCCCGAAGTCATCAAGGGCGAGAAGGTGGTGGCGGTCTCGATGTCCGAGCCTGACGCCGGCACCGCGCTCACCGATCTGAAAACCCGCGCGGTGCTTGATGGCAACCACTATGTCGTCAACGGCTACAAGCGCTGGACCAGCGGCGGGGGCCATTCGGATTACTACGTGACCTATTGCCGCTTCAACGATGATGAGGGCGCCAAGGGGATCGGGGCGATCCTGCTGGAGAAGGACGCGCCCGGAATGCAGTTCGGCAAGCGCGAGGAGCTGATGGGCTTCCGCGGCATCGCCACCGCCGACTACGCAATCGAGGATGTGCGGGTGCCCACCGACAATGTCATCATCGGCGCAGGCGGGTTCGGCAAGCTGATGAGCGCCTTCGGATTGGAACGCTGCGGCAATGCGACGCAAAGCCTCGGCGTGGCCGCTGCCGCGCTGGAAGCGGCGACCCAGTATGTTCAGGAGCGCGAGGCCTTCGGCAAGCCGATCATCGAGTTCCAGGCGGTGCAGCTCAAGATCGCCGAAATGGCGATGAAGGTGGAAGCCGCGCGCCTGCTGATCCACCGCGCCGCCGCCAATGCCGCGAACCAGCCCGATGGCCTGCCGACCGTGTTCGAAAGCTCGGTTGCCAAGTGCTTTGCCAATGAGATCGTGCGCGAGGTGACCGCGATGGGGATGCAGGTGATGGGCGGATACGGCTATCACAAGGATTACGGCATGGAGCAGCGCCTGCGCGATGCCTATGCCTGGGGCATCGCGGGCGGCAGCATCGACGTGCAGAAGACCAACATCGCGGCCGCCCTGATCGGACGGCGGTTTGACCAGCGGCGATAATGCTTGCGCGGGGATAGTGTGTTGCGCCAGTAAGGCACCATGGACACTGCTCCCGCGCTCAGCCCTGCCGGCCTACCTGTCGATGATGATGGCGAACTGACCCGGCTTCACCCCAATTACGCCCATGCCCTGCGGCTGCGCACGGTGGGGCTGGCGATCCCCTTTCTGGTCGGCGCGCTGGCGCTCGAGGCGGTGATCCGCAAAGCGGCGGTGCTGCCGCCGGGCCTGATTGCCGGCACAGTTCTGGTGGTCGCGCTGGCGCTGGTGATCCGCATTCCGCAAAGCCGCTACAACGCGCGCGGCTATCAGATCAGTGCTGACCGGCTGCGGGTGGTGCGCGGTTTGCTGTTCCGTTCGGACACGGTGGTGCCGTTCGGGCGGGTGCAGCATATCGACGTTGATCAGGGCCCGCTCGACCGGTTCTTCGGGATCGCCACGCTGACGCTCCACACCGCAGGCAATCACAATGCCAGCGTGGCGCTGCCCGGCCTCGGCGAGGAGCTGGCACGTGATATGCGCGAGGAGATCCGCGCCCATATCCGCCGCGAGAGCCTGTGAGCCAGCAACAACGCACTGCCCCGCTGAGCGTCGCCATCGGCGCGATCGCCAGCATCCGCAGCGGGATTTTCCCGGCGATCGCGATTGCCTTTTCCGGGATCGGCGGCGGCGGACGGTTCGCCATAGCGATTGGCGTGGGGCTGGCCTCGATCCTGATCGGCACCGGCGTCAGCTATCTCGGCTGGCGGCGCAAGACCTACACCATTGGCGAACAGGACATCCGCGTCGAGAGCGGCCTGCTGAGCCGCTCGGCCCGCTCGGTGCCTTACGAGCGTATCCAGGACGTCAGTCTCGAAGCCAATCCTTTGCCGCGCCTGTTCGGGCTGGTCGCGGTCAAGTTCGAGACCGGCGCAGGCGGGGGCGAGGACATGAGCCTCCAATACCTCACCAATGGCGAAGGCGAGCGCCTGCGCCAACTGGTGCGCGAGCGGCGCGAGGAGGAGCAGGCGGCGCAGGCGGTGACATCAGCCAGCGCCGATCCCGCCGCGCCCACGCCTGCCCGGGCGTCCGAGGGCGAAGTGCTGTTCGCGATGGGCGCGTGGCGGCTGGTGCGCTTCGGCCTGTTCGAATTCTCGCTCGCGGTGTTCGCGGTGCTGTTCGGCGCCTTGCAATATGTCGATAATGTCGTCGACATCTGGAACGTCGACAAGTGGTATATCTGGCTCAAGCAGCAGGGCAGCACCGTCGCCACGCTCGGCCCCTATGTGCAGGCCGCCGGCGCGATTGCAGGGGTGATCGTGCTGGTCGTGGTCGGCATGGCGAGCGGCATAGTGCGGACGTTCCTGCGGGACTGGGGCTTTACGCTCACCCGCTCGGCGAGGGGGTTCCGGCGGCAGCGCGGATTGTTCACCCGCACCGATGTGGTGATGCCTGTGCACAGGGTGCAGGGGCTGGTGATTGGCACCGGCCTGCTGCGCTACCGTTTCGGCTGGCACGGGTTGAGCTTTGTCAGCCTTGCGCAGGATGCCGGGAGCGAAAGTCATGTGGTCGCGCCCTTTGCCCGGATGGACGAGATCGCCCCGATTGTCGCGGCGGCCGGTTTCCGCCTGCCGGACGCAGCGACCCGCTGGCAGCGGGCCAGCAAGCGGCAGCGCACCGACAAGGCAATCGGCGATGCGCTGGGGTTCGTGCTGGCGGCCATACCTGTGGCCATCTTCGCGCAGCCGGGGCTGGTGCTGATCCCGCTCGGGATGGCGGTGGTGGCGGTGGGCGCCAATCTCTATGCGTGGGAATTCCGCCGCTTTGCGCTGGGCGAGACGCAGATCTATTCCACCACCGGGCTGCTGTCCCCCACCAGCCGGATCGCGACCCGGCTGAAACTCCATTCGGTCGAGATCGCACAAGGCCCGTTGGCGCGTTGGCGCGGCTATGCGACGGTGCATCTCGGGCTGGCGGGCGGCACCTTCGCGATCCCCGGCGTGCCGTTGGCCGATGCGCGGGCGCTGCGGGCGAGCGTGCTCGAAACCATCGCCGGCACCGATTATTCGCGGCTCGATGCGCCTCCCGCTCAGGCCTTGAGCGCGGCCCAGTCAGGGTTTTCGGCAAACTTGGCGGCGACATAGGAGCAATCCGGCCGGATCAGAAAGCCGAGCCGCGCGGCATCTTCGACCAGCCGGCGGGTCAGTTGCCCCGCCACTCCGCGCCCGCCGAGCGCGCGCGGCACCACGGTATGCGCGGCGATCCGCACCTCCTTGCCGCCTTGCATCCCGCCCGGCTCCCACTGGAGATAGGCCTCCTGCGCTGACCCGGCGACCACGGCGAGGTAACACCCGCCCTGCCCTTGCACATGGTGGGTAATGGTGACCTCGGCGCGCGTGCCGTCCATGCTTCCTACTCCCGCTTGCGCCTGATGCTTGCCAACTGCGCGCTGGCAGCTAGAGGCGATTGGCGATGACCTTGCCCAAGCCCTTTCTCTCCGACAACGCCGCCGCCGTCCACCCCAAGCTGTGGGAGGCGATGCGTGCCGCGGACCAGCCCGACAATCCCTATGACGGCGATGCGCTGTCGGCCGAGCTCGATGCGCGCTTTACCGCGCTGTTCGGGCGGGAGTGCGCCGCGCTGTGGGTGGCGACGGGGACGGCGGCAAATTGTCTCGCGCTGGCCACCATGTGTGCGCCCCACGGCGGGGTCGTCTGCCACCGCGAGGCGCATATCGAGGTCGACGAAGGCGGCGCGCCGGGCTTCTTCCTCCATGGCGCCAAGCTGATGCTGGCCGAAGGCGAGGGCGCCAAGCTGACGCCCGAGGATATCGCCGCGTTGATCGACCCGATCCGCAATTATGTGCATCAGGTGCAGCCGCACGCGATCGCTATCACCCAGGCGAGCGAATATGGCCGCGCCTATACGCCGGCCGAACTTGCGGCGCTGGGCGCGTTTGCCAAGCAGCGCCGCCTCGGCCTGCACATGGACGGGGCGCGCTTTGCCAATGCGGCGGCTCATCTGGGCGGATCGCCCGAGGAGGCCGCGCGCAGGGCCAGCGGCCCGGTCGATAGCCTCGCCTTCGGCTTCATCAAGAATGGCGGGATGGGGGCGGAAGCCGTGATCCTGTTCGATCCCGAGGCTGCTTCCCAGGTGCGCTATCGCCGCAAGCGCGCCGGTCACCTGCAATGCAAGGGCCGCTATCTCGCCGCCCAGATCCTCGCGATGCTGGAAGGCGGGCTGTGGCTCGCCAATGCCGCCCACGCCAATGCCGCCGCGCGCGAAGTGGCCGCCGGCTGCGCTGATCGCCTGCTCCACCCGGTCGAGGCGAACGAGCTGTTCGTGCATCTCACCGAGGCCGAGCGTGCCGCCCTGCGCGCGCAGGATTTCGCCTTCTATGACTGGGGGCCGGAATCTGCGCGTTTCGTCACCGCGTGGAACACCCGCAGCGAAGATGCCGCCGCACTCGGCAAGGCGATTGCCGCGCTATGAGTTCCGCGCCCGTGCCGTCGATGCTCAGCCCCAAGGTGCTGATCCCCTTCATGCTGACCGGCACGATCTGGGGTTCGACCTGGTTCGTGATCACCGGGCAGATTGCCGATGTGCCCGCGGCCTGGGGCGTGTTCTACCGCTTCATGCTGGCGACGCCTGCCCTGTTCGCGCTGGCGGTGGTGATGGGCAACCGCCTGCGGCTCAATCGCCCCGAGCACCTGCTCGCGCTGGGCGTCGGCATTGCGCAGTTCTCGGGCAATTTCCTGTTCGTCTATCATGCCGAAAGCCACATCACCTCCGGCATCGTCGCGGTGATGTTCGCGCTGCTGATGGTGCCCAATGCGGTGTTCGCCAAGGTGTTCATCGGCGAGAAGGTGGCGGGCGGGTTCATTGGCGGCAGCCTTGTGGCCATCGCGGGGGTGGCGATGCTGCTGGTGCACGAATGGAACGCTGCGCCGCTCGGAGGAAATGTGGGCCTCGGCATCATGCTGGCGATCGGCGGAATGCTGGCGGCTTCGATTGCCAATGTGGTGCAGGCAAACCCCACCGGGCGCGGGGTGCCGATGGTGAGCCTGCTCGCGTGGGCGATGCTCTACGGCACGGGTTTCGATCTCGGCTATGCGATGCTCACCGAAGGTGCGCCGCAGGTGCCGACCGCGTGGCAGTTCTGGGCGGGGACTGCTTATCTTGCTATCATCGGCTCGGTGGTGACCTTCCCGCTGCATTACAATCTGGTGCGCGAGATCGGCGCGGGACGCACGGCCTATAATGGCATCGTGACAGTGTGCGTCGCCATGCTGCTGTCGACCTTGTTCGAAGGGTTCAAGTGGGACGCGCTCTCGGCCGGCGGCATGGCGTTGGCGCTGCTGGGGATGGGGCTGGCGCTTAAGTCCAAGCAGAAGAAGTAAGCGTCGTCATCGCGAGCCGCAGGCGAAGCAATCCATGGCCTGACCTTGCCGATGTGTGCGCCGCTGGTTCATGGATTGCCGCGTCGCCTGCGGCTCCTGGCAATTACGAGCTAGACCAGTTCCGATAACCCCTCCACATAGGTCGGATAGGCCGGCTCCCACCCCAGCACCCGCTTGGCCTTGCCATTGGCGACGCGGCGGTTCTCCGCATAAAAACCGCGTGCCATTTCGGAGAGGTTGGCTTCCTCGAGGCTTTCGAGCTTCGGGAGCGGCAGGCCCAGCAGGCGGCAGGCGTGTTCGGTGACTTCATTGCCGCTGCACGGCAGGTCGTCGCCAAGATTGTAAGCCCCCGCCGGCGCGTGCCTTTCCAGCGCGGCAACCACCCCGCTGGCGATATCATCGACATGGACGCGGCTGAACACCTGATCGGGCAAGTCGATCCGCCGCGCTTTGCCTTCGCGCACCCGATCGAGCGCCGAGCGACCCGGCCCGTAGATGCCCGGCAGGCGGAACACCCGCGCGTCAAGGCGCAGCCATGCCAGATCAGCCTCGGCCCGCGCATTGCGGCGGCCTTCACCGCTCTGAGCGATGGTGGGTGTCGCCTCGTCCACCCACGCGCCCTGCCTGTCGCCGTAAACCCCGGTTGAGGAGAGGTAGAACAGCGCCTTGTCTGCCCCGAAACCTTCTGGCCCTGCGCCATAGGCATCGAGCACCGGATCACCGCCACTGGCCCGGTCAGGCGGGACGGAGGAGAGGATATGCGTGGCCTTGTCCAGCGCCGCCAGCACGCCCGCGCGGTCGGCAAAGGCGATATCGCCCGCGCTGCCGGTGGCGGTCACCTGCCAGCCGCGCGCCTGCACCGCGGCCGCGATACGCGCCGCCGTGTAGCCCAGCCCGAAGATCAACAAATGCGCCATGGCCTGAACCTAAAGATTGGACGCCCGCGCGAATCAACCTAAATCGGCGGCCATGGATATCGCCACCACCCCCACGAACCCCGAAGGCAACCCCGAAATCGCGGATGCCGCGATGAGCCCGCACCAGCCGCCGGTGATCCTGCGCGAGGATTACCGCCCGTTCGGCTGGCTGGTGCCCGAGGTCGCGCTCGACTTCGAACTCGGCCTTGATCTGACCCGCGTGACGGCGCGGCTGACAGTGCAGAGCAACGCCCGGGCTGACCGCGCCGAGACGATCCGCCTCAATGGCGATGATCTGACGCCGGTCTCGGTCATGGTCGATGGGGAGCAATGCAGCGATTGGCACATGGACGGAAGCGATCTGATCGTGCCGCTGCGGGGCGACAGCCACCTGATCGCAATCGTTACGCAGATCGACCCTGCCGCCAATACCCAGCTGATGGGGCTCTATGCGTCGTCGGGGATGCTCTGCACCCAGTGCGAGGCCGAAGGCTTCCGCCGCATCACCTTCTTCCCCGATCGGCCCGATGTGCTGTCGGTCTACACCGTGCGGATGACGGGCGAGAAGGCCGCCTTCCCGATCCTGCTGTGCAACGGCAACCGCACGGCT
This sequence comes from Erythrobacter sp., assembly GCA_023653115.1. Lineage (GTDB taxonomy): Bacteria > Pseudomonadota > Alphaproteobacteria > Sphingomonadales > Sphingomonadaceae > Erythrobacter. The sequence continues at coordinate 7,601 of JAMNXO010000013.1, read as the reverse complement.
TCGGGCGACAATGCCGACGGCACGCACTGGGCCGAATGGCACGATCCCTGGCCCAAGCCGTCCTACCTGTTTGCGCTGGTCGCGGGCGATCTGGTGGCCAATTCCAAGCCCTTCACTTGCGCGTCGGGCCGCGCGGTCGAATGCAACATCTGGGTTCGCGCCGAAGACATTGATCGCACCGATCACGCGCTCGAATCGCTGCACCGTTCCATGGCGTGGGATGAACAGGTGTTCGGCCGCGAATATGACCTTGATCTCTACAACATCGTCGCCGTGTCCGATTTCAACATGGGGGCGATGGAGAACAAGGGGCTCAACGTCTTCAACACCAAATATGTGCTGGCCGACCCTGACACCGCGACCGACGCGGATTTCGACGCGGTCGAAGGCGTGATCGCGCACGAATATTTCCACAACTGGTCGGGCAATCGCATCACCTGCCGTGACTGGTTCCAGCTGAGCCTCAAGGAAGGCTTCACCGTGCTGCGCGACCAGATGTTCTCGCAGGATATGCGCGGGGCAGCGGTCAAGCGGATCGAGGATGTGCGGATCCTGCGCGCGGCGCAGTTCCCCGAGGATGGCGGGCCGCTCGCCCACCCGATCCGGCCCGACAGCTACCGCGAGATCAGCAACTTCTACACCGCGACGATCTACAACAAGGGCGCGGAAGTCATCCGCATGATGCGTTCCATGGTGGGCGAGGCGCGGTTCCGCGCGGGCACCGATCTCTACTTCGATCGCCATGACGGCGAGGCGGCGACCTGCGAGGATTTCGTCACCGCGATCGAGGACGGGGCGCAGATCGATCTCGCCCAGTTCCGCTTGTGGTATTCACAGGCCGGCACCCCGCGGGTGAGCGTGTCGCAGGCCGTGCAGGGTGACAATATCATCCTCACCTTGCGCCAGACGGTCCCTGCCACCCCCGGCCAGCCGGACAAGCAGCCGATGCCGATCCCGCTGCGGATCGCGGTGCATTCGCGCAGCGGCGCCTTGGGTGCAGAGCATCTGGTGGTGCTGGCGCAAGCCGAGCAGACCTTCATTCTGCCGCTCGCCGGGCCTGATCCGGTGGTCTCGATCAACCGCGGCTTCACCGCGCCGGTGGTGATCGAGCGCGCGCTTGATCGCGATGATCTGGTGTTCCTCGCCGCGCATGACGATGATCCCTTCGCCCGCTCGGAAGCCTTGCAGGAACTCGCCGTCAGCCATCTGGTGGGCGCGGCGTCCGGCACGCTGCCCGCAGACGACAGGGCCGCAGGCGAGGCGGCGATCATCGGCGCGTTTGCCTCCAGCATGGCCGACACGGCGCTCGACGATGCGATGTGCGGCGAATTGCTGATGCTGCCGTCCGAAACCTACCTGTTCGAGGTGATGGCCAGCGGCGGGCGGCTGGCTGATCCCGGCGCGATCCACGCCGCGCGCGAAGGACTGAAGGCCGCGATCGGCGCCGCGCTGGCGAGCGAATTGCAGGCGCTCCACGCCCGGGCTTCGGCGGTCGCGCTGGACGATCCGGCCGGACGCGGGGCACGCAAGGTCAAGACGCAGGCGCTGGTGTTCCTCGCCGCCGCCGATCCCGCCCGCGCCGCCCAGCTCGCCGCGCAGCAATATGACGCAGCCGACAACATGACCGACCGGCAGGGTGCGCTGATGGTGCTGTGCGGGCTCGATTGCCCCGAGCGGGCCGAGCGGCTGGCGGCGTTCTACACACGCTACAAGGACAACGCGCTGGTGGTCGACAAGTGGTTCACCCTGCAGGCGCTCTCGCTGCACCCGCAGGTGATCGCCCATGTCCGCGAACTGGCCGGGCATCCGGACTTCACCATGAAGAACCCCAACCGCGTGCGTTCGCTGCACATGGCCTTTGCGGGCAATCCCAAGGGCTTTCATGCGGCCAGCGGCGAGGGCTACCGCATGGTGGCCGACGTGATCCTCGCGCTCGATCCGATCAACCCGCAGACGGCGGCGCGCTTCGTTCCGGCGCTGGGTCGCTGGCGGCGGATCGAGCCGGGCCGGGCGGCGCTGATGAAGGGCGAGCTTGAGCGGATCATGGCGGCCGGCAACCTGTCGCGCGATACGTTCGAGCAGGTCAGCCGCAGTCTGGATGGCTGAATTGGCGGATTTCGCGATCGAGAGCCACGCGCTGCTGGGCGGCGTGCCGCACGGCTTCTTCGGCAGCGCGGGCGGCGCGCAGCAGTTCGGCTTTGGCGGCCCGGGCGATCCGGCTGACGTGCGCGTGCTGCGCGCGGCGGCGGCGGAGGCGATCCTGGGTGGCGGGCAGCTGGCCGCGCCGCATCAGGTGCATTCGCCCGATGTCGTCACCGTCACGCAGGTGTGGGACGATGCCGCCGAGGGCCGCCCGGTCGCCGATGCGGTGGTGACGGCTGTGCCGGGCATCGTGCTCGGCATCGTCACCGCTGATTGCGGCCCCATCCTGTTTGCCGACCGCGAGGCGGGCGTTGTGGGTGCGGCCCACGCCGGGTGGCGCGGCGCGGTGGAGGGCGTGCTGGAGAACACCATTGCCGCCATGGAAGCGCTGGGCGCGCGGCGGGCGAACATTGCCGCGGTGCTCGGGCCGACCATCGCGCAAGCCAGTTACGAAGTTGACGCCCCGTTCCGCGCGCGTTTTGCCGCTGAGGACGAACGCTTTTTCGCCCCCGCTCCGGCGCGCGAGGGAACCGCGCGCTGGCACTTCGATCTGCCGGGCTACATCATGGCGCGGCTGGCGCAGGCGGGGCTTAGCAAAATTGCTGATCTCGGGCGGGATACATTCTCACATGTCGCGCGTTACCATTCCCATCGCAGGTCCACGCAGGCGTGCGAGGCAAATTATGGCAGGCAGATCAGTATGATCGCTCTGCCCTGAGGCCGCCTTGCACACACGCGAACGGGACTTGCTTAAAACACGGTTGGATTCTCGCAGGATTGCCGTTAATTGCCCCCGCGAGTTTCGGGCGGAGTTTGCGGCAAGTCCGCATCCCGGGCCGAAGCGGGGATCAATCGACGGACTAGTCATGGGGCGCACGCCCCGCATTTGGAACACCACGCCGCGCAGGCCGTTTATCCGGCGCGGCAAGACGAGCAGGGTAAGACGACATGGCTTCTGACACGGCCGTAATCAGCGAAACGGGCTCTGAAGAGGGCGTCCGCCGCCGCGACTGGATTCACATTGCCGCGCTCAGCACGGCCGGCGTTGGCGGCGCATCGCTGCTGTTCCCGCTGATCAGCCAGATGGCACCCTCGGCCGACGTGCTCGCCGCCAGCTCGACCGAAGTCGATATCGGCGCGATTGCTGCGGGCCAGAGCATCAAGACCACCTTCCGCAAGCAGCCCCTGTTCGTAAAGCGCCTGACGCCCGAAGAGATTGCTGCTGCCAAGAAGGACGATGGCACCTCGATGCGCGATCCCCAGACCTTGGCCGAGCGCACCAAGGAAGGCCACGAGGACATCCTCATCACCATGGGCGTCTGCACCCACCTCGGCTGCGTGCCGCTGGGCGCGGCCGAAGGCGAGAACAAGGGCGAGTTCGGCGGTTACTTCTGCCCGTGCCACGGTTCGCACTACGATGTCGCCGGCCGGATCCGCAAAGGCCCCGCGCCGCTGAACCTGATGGTGCCCGAATACAGCTTTACGTCCGACACCGTCGTCCGTGTGGGCTGAGCTTTCGTAGCTGCATCACAACGATAATCACCCGACCCCAATAACTTCGAAAAGCCGAGAGAACGCCATGAGTTTCGCCTGGGCCAAGCAGTACGAGCCGCAATCCACCTTCACCAAGTGGCTCGACGAGAAATTGCCGCTGCCGCGGCTTGTCTATAATGCGGTCGGGGCCGGCTATCCGGTGCCGCGCAACCTCAACTACATGTGGAACTTCGGCGTGCTCGCCGGTTTCTGCCTGATGCTCCAGATCGTCACCGGCGTCATTCTGGCGATGCACTATGCTGCCAACGCGCAGGTCGCTTTCGGCACGGTCGAGCACATCATGCGCAACGTCAACTGGGGCTGGGCGCTGCGTTACGCCCACGCCAACGGGGCGAGCTTCTTCTTCATTGTGATCTACCTGCACATCTTCCGCGGGTTGTTCTATTCGTCCTACAAGGCCCCGCGCGAGATGATCTGGCTGCTGGGCGTTGTCATCTTCCTCCTCATGATGGCGACCGCCTTCATGGGCTACGTGCTGCCGTGGGGCCAGATGAGCTTCTGGGGCGCGCAGGTCATCACCGGCCTGTTCAGCGCGATCCCGGTGGTGGGCGAGCCGCTGCAGGTGTGGCTGCTGGGCGGTTTCGCGCCCGATAACGCCGCGCTGAACCGCTTCTTCTCGCTGCACTTCCTGATGCCCTTCGTGATCGCCGGCGTTGTGATCCTGCACATTTGGGCGCTGCACATCCCGGGCTCGTCGAACCCGGCGGGCGTGGAAGTGAAGCAGGAATCCGACACGGTTCCGTTCCACCCCTATTACACCTCGAAGGACGGCTTCGGCCTCGGCGTATTCCTGATTGCGTTCACGGCGATGGTGTTCTTCCTGCCGAACGCGCTTGGCCACCCGGACAACTACATCGAGGCGAACCCGCTCTCGACCCCGGCGCTGATCGTTCCGGAATGGTATTTCTATCCGTTCTACGCGATCCTGCGTGCCTTCACCGGCGATCTCACCATCCCCTTCACCGGCATCGTGCTGATCCCGGCGAAGCTTCTGGGTGTGATCGGGATGTTCGGATCGATCCTGGTGTGGTTCATCCTGCCCTGGCTGGACAAGAGCCCGGTGCGTTCGGGCCACTACCGTCCGCTGTTCAACAAGTTCTTCTGGTTCGGCCTGATCCCGACCATGGCGGCCTTGTTCTACCTCGGCGGTGCGCATGCTGAAGAACCCTACATCATGCTCAGCCAGATCTTCACGGCGTATTACTTCATGCACTTCCTGGTGATCCTGCCGATCATCAGCCAGATCGAAGTGCCCAAGCCGCTGCCCTTCTCGATCACCGAAGCGGTGCTCGGCAAGGACACCCCGGCCGAAGCGCCGCGTACCGGAACCGCCGCAACTGGCGATGCCGGCACTCTGCCCGATGGTTCGCTGCAACCCGCCGAGTAATCGGCGGGGGTAGCGCTCACGCATTCTGACCCGATAACGAGAAAGAGTTCGGTCATGTCTATTCGTCTCGGAGGCATCATTGCAGGCCTCGCCATCACACTGGTGCTGGTGCTTTGGTCGCTGGTGCCCGGCGTTTACAACTTCGTGTTCGGCCCGCCGGCGGAGAAGCCTGCGTCTTACGCGTTCTACGAGCATGGCGAAGGGCCCGCTGGCGGCTTCTCGTTCGACGGCCCGATGGGCACGTGGGACGTGGCCCAGCTGCAGCGCGGCTACCAGGTCTACAAGGAAGTCTGCTCGGCCTGCCACAGCCTGAAGTTCGTTGCCTTCCGCAACCTCCAGCAGCTCGGCTACACCGAAGCCGAGGTTGACGCCGAGGCGGCCAGCTGGACGGTGCCGGGCATCGATCAGAACACCGGCGAGGTGAACACCCGTCCGGGCGAGCCGACCGATTACTTCCCGATGCCGTTCCCCAACGCCATCGCCGCCGCCGCAGCCAACAACAACGCGATCCCGCCCGATCTTTCGCTGATGACCAAGGCGCGCCATGACGGCTCGAACTACGTCTATTCGCTCCTGACCGGCTATGGCGAACCCGATCCGGCCAAGGCGGCCAAGGTCGGCTTCGAGACGCCCGCGGGCCTCTATTTCAACAAGCACTTCCCCAACGTGAACATTGCGATGGCTCCGCCGCTCGCGATCGACGGGCAGGTGACCTATGCCGACGGCACCAATTCGACCATCCCGCAGATGGCCGAAGATGTCGCCGCCTTCCTGACCTGGACTGCCGAGCCGTCGCTGGTGGAGCGCAAGCAGACCGGCTGGTTCGTGCTCGGCTTCCTGCTGTTCGCGACCGCGCTGGCGTTCCTGAGCTACAAGCAGATCTGGGCAGGGCTGAAGCCGAAGAAGAGCTAAGTCTCCTCTCCCGCTCCTGACTTTCGATACCGGCGCCCCGTCATCGCTTGCAGATGGCGGGGCGCTTGTGCTTTTACGGGCTGAAACAGGGGCCTTTTTCGCTATGACACCGCCGCATCTCTCCCGCGACGAATTGAAAGCGCTGGTGCGCACGGTGCCGGACTTCCCGCATCCCGGCATCCAGTTCCGCGACATCACCACGCTGATCGGCCACCATCAGGGCATGGCGGCGAGCGTCCACCACCTCGCCGCGCTGGCCGACGCGGCGGGTGCGCACAAGATCGCCGGCATGGAAGCGCGCGGCTTCATTTTCGGTGCGGCGGTGGCGGTGCAGCTCGGGGTCGGCTTTGTGCCGGTGCGGAAGCCCGGCAAGCTCCCGATCGCGACCATCGGCATCGACTATGCGCTCGAATACGGCACCGACCGGCTGGAGATGGACCCCGGAGCGATCGAGCCGGGGCAGAAGGTCGTGATCGTCGATGATCTGATCGCCACCGGTGGCACCGCGCTGGCCTCGGCCGAATTGCTCCGCAGCGCTGGAGCGGTGATCCAACAGGCGCTGTTTGTGATCGACCTGCCCGATCTCGGCGGGGCGACCCGCCTGCGCGCGGCCGGGATCGAAGTGGCTTCGCTGATGGAGTTCGAGGGCGACTGAGCGGCTGGTATGGCCGACCGGTTTCGGTTGTCCTTACCTTGCCCCCTCGTCTAAGCTCCGCCTGCGCGCAAGCCGCGCTATCGCAACGCCAATTTGGGCAGGGGAGCCACCGGAAACGCCAATGGGCCTGGCTGTGACGCTCTACACACTGGTGGCGCTGCCCTTTGTCGCCGCGCTGGTGATCGCGTTGGCGGCGGGCGCTTCGCGCGCGGTTCATGGAGGTGTGGCGGCGGCGGCGAGCGCGGGCGGGTTGGCGCTGCTGGCTCATCTTGCCGGGCCGGTGATCGGCGGCGCGGTGCCGAACGTCACGGTGAGCTGGGTTCCGGCGCTCGGGCTTGATCTGACCTTGATGGTCGACGGTCTCGGGCTGCTGTTTGCAGGGCTGATCCTCGGTATCGGGCTCGCCGTGGTGATCTTCGCCCATTTCTACCTTTACCAAGGCGAGGCGACCGCGCGGTTCTTTGCCAGCCTGATGCTGTTTCAGGGCGCGATGCTGGGGGTTGTGCTGGCGGGCAATGTGTTGCTGCTGCTGATCTTCTGGGAGCTGACCAGCCTTTCGTCATTCCTCCTCATCGGCTTCTTGCAGCACAAGGCCGAAGGACGGCAGGGCGCGCGCATGGCGCTGGCAGTGACGGGCGGGGGCGGCCTTGCGCTGATCGGCGGGATGCTGCTGCTGGGGCAGGTGGCCGGCTCGTATGATCTGGCGACAATCCTTGCGCGGGGCGACATGGTGCACGCCGCGCCGCTTTATCCGGTGATCCTCACGCTGATCCTTGTGGGCTGCTTCACCAAGTCGGCGCAGTTCCCGTTCCATTTCTGGCTCCCCCACGCGATGGCCGCGCCCACGCCGGTGAGCGCCTATCTCCATTCGGCGACGATGGTGAAGGCCGGCGTGTTCCTGCTCGCACGGCTGTGGCCGGTGCTGGCGGGGACCGAGGCTTACACCACCAT
>JAMNXO010000012.1 GCA_023653115.1 Erythrobacter sp. | reverse complement strand
GCGAGGCCGACGCGGAACTTCTTCACCATGTCGGCTTCGGACTGGTAGTCGAGATTGACCTGAATGGTGCAGGTGCGCAGCATCATGTCGAGGCCCATCGTGCCCACGCGCGGCATATGCCGCAGCATGATGTCGTAGCGGCCCTTGGGCATGATCGGCAGTTCTTCGCGGGTCTTGTCCGGCCACATGCCGAGGCCGAGATAGCTCACTCCGCATTTCTCGCCGACTTCCTTGACCTGCGCGAGGTGACGGCCGGTTTCGGCGCAGGTCTGGTGCAGGTTTTCGAGCGGCGCGCCCGACAGTTCAAGCTGCCCTGCCGGTTCAAGGCTGACCGCCCCATCGGCGCCCTTCAAGGCGATGACGTTGCCGCCTTCCTCGACCGGGGTCCAGCCGAATTGCTCAAGGCCGCCCAGCAGATCGCGGATACCGCAGGGCTCGTCATAGGACGGCGCGCGGTGATCGGCGTTCTTGTAGACGAGCTTTTCGTGCTCGGTGCCGATACGCCAGTCCGCCGGCGGCTTTTCGCCGCCGATCATGGGGGTGACCAGTTGGTCGAGGCTTTCGATCACCGGATCGTCGGCGGTGGTTGCTTCGCGTGTGCTCATCGCAAGGAGGCCCTCTCTGGCCGGTTGCTCTAGAAAACCGAATTGCCGGTGGGAAGCGAAAACACGTTTGCCGGCGCGAAGTGGGGCTACCAGTCGCCCGCGCTGGCCATCCAGACCGAAAGCGCAGCGATGGCCGCCGTCTCGCCGCGCAGGATTCGCGGGCCGAGGCTGATCGGGCGGGCGGCAGGATGCGCGCGGATCGCGGCGCGCTCGGCCTCGTCGAACCCGCCTTCGGGGCCAGTGAGGATCGCGGATGCGCCGGAATGCGCCGCAAAGGCGGCGGCAGCAGGTTCGCCGCCATTCTCGTCCGCGAAGAACAGCGCGCGCTCTTGCGGCCAGGCGGCGAGCAGCGCGTCGAGCTTCACCGGCTCGGCAAGCTGCGGCAGCGCGGTGCGCGCGCATTGCTCGGCGGCTTCGGTGGTGATGGCGCGGGCGCGCTCGAGGTTGAGCTTGTCGGCCACGCAGCGGCGGGTGACGAGCGGCTGGATGCGGGCGATGCCGAGTTCGGTCGCCTTCTCCAGCACCAGATCGAAGCGGTCCTTCTTGAGCAGCGCAGGCGCCAGCCACAGATCGGGCACCGCTTCGCGCGGGCGGAGCTGCTCGGTCACTTCGAGCACGACGTCACGCTTGCCGACATCGCTGACCCTTGCGGCCCATTCGCCGGTCGCGTCATCACACAGGATCACGATGTCGCCGGGGCCTGCGCGCATCACCCGGGCGAGGTAATGCGCCGGATTGCCCTCAAGGCGAACCGTTGCGCTGGCCGCCAGAGTGTCGGGCACAAACAGGCGCGGGGCGCTCTTCGGGGGCCAGGCGGGGGTGGCAGGCATTGCTTTGCACTAGGCGCTGCGGGCGCTAGGGAGCAAGCCATGTCCGAGCGAACCGCACAATTCCTGATCGCCGCCGTGTTCCTGATCCTGGGCGGCTGGTGCCTGTTCGCGCCGTCGAACGTGATCGACCTCGCCTTCACCGAAGCCTACCGTGACAGCAGCTTCATCAACCGCTTCACCATCGCCTGTTTCGGCGCGCAGGCGGTATTGTTCGGGATCATGACGCTCGTTACCCGCTGGAGCGCGCGCAGCTTTGCTGTCTTTGCCGCACTGCTGCTGCCGTTCTTCGGCTTCAACTACTGGTTCCACTACGAGGTGCCGGTGCTGACCAGCATCGGGATGCTCGACTTCGCAGGGAACGTCACCATGCTGGTGTTGGCGATCCTTGGCTGGCGGGCCGCGCGCGCCGCGGAAGCGCCTGCATGACCGAGCAGATCGTCCCCGACAGCGAACACCGCGGGCTGGTGGCGCGCCTGCCGCAGTTGCCGCGTGACCTGGCCTTGCTGGCACGGTTTGACCGGCCGATCGGGTGGTGGCTGTTGTTCTGGCCCTGCGTCTTCGGCGTATGGCTCGCAGGAGCGGGGCCGCAACTCGCGCTGCTCGGCTGGCTGCTGCTCGGCAGCATCGCGATGCGCGGGGCAGGGTGCGTGTATAATGACATCGTCGATGCCGATCTCGACCGGCAGGTGGCCCGCACGGCCCTGCGCCCGCTGGCGAGCGGGCGGGTGTCGAAGAAGCTGGCGTGGGGCTGGCTGCTGGCGTTGTGTCTGATCGGCCTTGTGGTGCTGCTGCAACTCACCTGGCAGGCACAGGTGGTGGCGCTCGGCAGCCTCGCGCTGGTGGCGGCCTATCCTTTCATGAAGCGCATCACCTGGTGGCCGCAGGCTTGGCTCGGCATGGTGTTCAACTGGGGCCTGCTGGTTGGCTGGAGCGAGCTCAGGCTCGACAATTGGGATGCGCTTGCCGCCATCTATGCCGGGTGCATCTGCTGGGTGATCGGTTACGACACGATCTATGCCCTGCAAGACCGCGAGGATGACGCGATGGTCGGCATCCGCTCCTCGGCCTTGGCAATGGGGGCGCGGGTGCAGGCGGGGATCGCGGGGTTCTATGCCGCCGCGATTGCGCTGTGGGCCATGGGCGTGTGGCTCTACCGGCCCGATCTGCTGGCGCTGCTGGCGCTGCTCCCGGTGGCGGGGCATCTGGTGTGGCAGGTGGCAACGCTCGATGCCGCTGACCCCGATAACCCGCTCGCGCGGTTTCGCTCGAACCGCTGGGCCGGCGCGCTGATGGCGGCGGCGTGCTACGTGGTCGGCAACGCCGGGGTCTAGGGCCATGTGCAACCTGTATCGCATGACCAAAAACGTGAGCGAAGTTGCCGCGTGGTTTGCTGCGGTGGAAGGGGCAGGGGGCGCGAACTTCGCCGCCGAGGTCTATCCCGGCTACACCGGCCTCGTTGTGGCAGACGGCGCGGTGCGGGCGATGACTTGGGGCTTCCCGCTGGTGCTGAAAGGCAAGCAGGGCCAGCCGCTCAAGCCCAAGCCGGTCAACAATGCGCGCACCGACAAGCTGGAGACTTTCTTCTGGCGCCATTCCTTCGAGGAGCGCCGCTGCCTGATCCCGCTGACCGGCTGGGCCGAGGCGCAGGGAACCAAGGGGCGCATGACGCGGACGTGGCTATCGCTCTCTGACGCCCCGCTCTTCGCGGCAGCGGGCGTGTGGCGGCAGAGCGAGGAATGGGGCGCGTGCTATTCGATGGTGATGACAGGCAGCGCCGGCACCGACGCCGCTCAGGTGCATGAGCGGATGCCGGTGCTGCTCGCCCCTGAGGATCAATCGCAATGGCTCGGTGGTTCACCGCAAGACGCGCTGGCGCTGTGCCGGGCATGGCCGGGCGACCTTGTGATTGATCGCACCGATCAGCCTTGGGCCAAGGGCGCGGCGCACCAGCCGGGGCTGCTCTAGGTGTAACTGACCAGCTCGAATTCGATCCCGTCCCAGTCGAAGAAATAGAACCGCCGCCCGGGTTCGTAATCGCCGTGGTTGAAGGGTTCGAGCCCGGCGGCGCGCACCACCGCTTCGGCAGCGTCCAGATCGGGCACCACGATGCCGACATGGTTCAACGGCACGCCCTTGGCGAAGCGCGGCACCGGAGCGCCCTTGGTATAGACCGCAATGTAATCCTCGTCGCTGCCGACATGGATCGTTTCGCCCCCGAGCTGCGACGGCCCGCGCCAGCGGATGCGCCAGCCGAGCAATTGCTGGAGCAGGGCGGCGCTGCGTTCAATGTCGCTGACAGTGATGTTGACGTGTTCGAGATAGGCGGTGCGCATCGGGCAAGTCCTTCGGTGAGAGGTGCTGAACCGCCCCGCTGACGAGGGGACGAATCAATCGACTTGCTCCTTGTGCAATCTCAACCTAACTTGAGGTCAAGCTATTTTGGAACCGCCGCCAATGATCCGCCTCAAACCTTCCGACCTGCTCTCGATCGGCGAGATCGCGCGCCGCACCGGGCTCAGCGTTTCCGCGATCCGGTTCTACGAGGAGCAGGGGCTGATCGAGCCGGTGCGATCGGGCGGCAACCAGCGCCGCTTCCTGCGTTCGGACATCCGGCGCTTGAGCTTCATTCTCATCGCCCAGAAGCTCGGCCTGGCGCTGGGCGAGATAAAGGCGCAACTGGCCACCCTGCCGCAGGGCCGCACCCCCAATGCGCGCGACTGGGAGGCGATCAGCCGCGCGATCCGCGCCACGCTCGATTCCCGCATCGAAGAACTCACCCGCACCCGCGACCGGCTGGACGGTTGCATTGGCTGCGGGTGCCTCAGCCTCGAGAATTGCGCGATCTGGAATCCGCAGGACCAGCTCGCCGCGCAAGGCCCCGGCCCGCGCAAGCTGATCGCCTGAAGCGCGCCCAGCCAAGCCAGCTTGCAATTCGCGGTCATAATCTGTTCAAGAGCCGCCCTGCATGAGCCTGCCGCGTTGCTGCCACCTCTGGCCAGCCGCTGCCGTGAACCGAGAGAGAACCCCGCCATGAAGCCCCGCAATTCCGCCCCGATCCTGACCCGCGTCTCTGCCGCCGCGCTGCTTGCCGGCCTTGCCGCGGCGCCGCATGCCGCTCTCGCCGAGGACGGCCACGCCTCTGCCGACAGCCACGCAGGGCATCATGGCGCGGGGATCCCGCAAGGCACCGGCTATTTCGCCGCCGACAGCACGCTGCCCTTCCTCGCACCCGATTTCACCAAGATTTCCGAGGATGACTACATCCCCGCCTTCGAACAGGGCATGGCGATCCAGAAGGCCGAAGTCGCCGCGATCATCGCCAATCCGGACAAGCCGACCTTTACCAACACCATCGTCGCGCTCGAAACCTCGGGGCGGATGCTGGGCCGTGTTGGGCGAGTGTTCTATGCGCTGACCGGCGCCAACACCACCGCCCGGCTCGATGCGATCGACACCGAAATCAGCCCCAAGCTTTCGGCGCATAGCGATTCGATCACGCTCAACCCGGCGCTGTTTGCCCGCGTGAAGGCGGTCTACGATGCGCGCGAAACCCTCGGTCTGACGCTCGAGGAAGGGCGGCTGCTGGAAGAAACCTACAAGGATATGGTCCACGCCGGCGCGCTGCTGACTGAGGCCGAGCGCGAACAGGTGAAGGCGATCAACGGCCAGCTTTCGACGCTCGCCACCGAATTCGGCCAGAAGGTGCGCGCGGCGACCAATGCCCAGCCGCTGATCGTGGACACGGCGCAGCAGCTGGCGGGTCTTTCCGAAGCCGACATCAAGGCCGCAGCCGATCTCGCCGCGGCCAAGGGAATGCCGGGCAAATATGCCATCGCGCTCCAGAACACCACGCAGCAGCCGCTGCTCCCGAACCTCGCCAACCGCGCCACCCGCGAGGCGCTGTTCAAGCTGAGCTATAACCGTGCCGATGGTGCCAGCGCCGAGCACGACACCCGCGTGCTGCTCGCCAGGATCGCGACCCTGCGCGCGCAGAAGGCGGCGCTGTTCGGCGAGCCGGACTGGGCGAGCTACACCATGTTCGATCGCATGGCGAAGAAGCCCGCCACCGCGCTTGGCTTCATGGAGCAGATGGTCCCCGCACTGGCCGCCACCCAGCGGCGCGAGGCGGCGATGCTGACCGATGCGATTGCCAAGGATGGCGGCGATTACGCGGTGCAGCCGTGGGACTGGTATCGCTATGCCAACCGCATCAAGGCCGAACGCTATGATCTCGATGAGGATGCGGTCGCGCAGTATTTCCAGCTCGACAAGGTGCTGGAGGACGGCGTGTTCTACGCTGCGAACAAGCTTTACGGCCTCAGCTTCAAGCGGCGCACCGATCTGCCGGTCTATCACCCCGATGTGTGGGTCTATACCGTGTTTGACGCCGATGGTTCGGAGCTTGGCGTGTTCTATTTCGACCCGTTCCAGCGCCCGTCCAAGCGCGGCGGAGCGTGGATGAGCAACTTTGTCGATCAGAGCTTCCAGTGGGGCACCAAGCCGGTGATCTACAACGTGCTCAACATTCCCAAGGCGGCCGAGGGCGAAGTGCAACTCGTCAGCTTCGATGATGTCAGCACCACCTTCCACGAATTCGGCCACGCGCTGCACGGGCTGTTTGCCAACCAGCAGTTCGAAAGCCTTTCCGGCACCGCGACGGCGCGCGATTTCGTGGAATATCCCAGCCAGGTCAACGAGATGTGGGCGACCGATCCCGAAGTTCTGCAGAACTACGCCAAGCACTACAAGACCGGCGAGACGATCCCGCTGGAACTGGTGCAGAAGATCGAGGCCGCCTCGAAATTCAACCAGGGCTATGATTTCGGCGAGGTGGTCGCCGCTGCCCTGCTCGACATGAAGTGGGCCGCGCTCAGCCCTGCGGATGCTGCCGCGATCGATACGCCGGAGGAAGTTGACGCCTTCGAGCGCAAGTCGCTGGAGGAACTCGGTCTTGAAGTCGGGCTGGTGCCGCCGCGCTACCGCTCGACCTATTTCAACCACATCTTCAGCGATCCGGCGGGCTATTCGGCAGGCTATTACAGCTACTTGTGGACCGAAATGCTCGACCGCGACAGCCGCAAGTGGTTCCGCGACAATGGCGGGCTGACGCGCGCCAACGGGGATCACTATCGGGAGACCGTGCTCAGCCGCGGCGGGACGATGGATTACTTCGTGATGTTCGAGAATTTCGCCGGTCGTCAGCCTGATGTTCAGCCGATGCTCGAAGCGCGCGGGCTGGCCGGCGGCGAGTAACACCGGACTGTGCGGGGCCGGGGACTAGTTCTCCGGCCCCAGTTCGGGATCGAGATCGCGCGGGCGGGCGAAATGCACCAGCTCGGCGCAGTAACGCTTCAGCTGTGACCAGTGCTCGATATCGCATTCGAGCACGGCAAAGGCCGCGGTCGGGAACTTGACCACGGCTTCGCGGAACAGATCATTCTCTTTCGAGGGCGAAACCAGTTCCAGCAGCGTGTCCTGCAAGCCGGGATTGTGGCCGACCACCAGAATTGCGTCAGCCTCGTCCGCGCCGCTGCCGGCATGGGCTTCGATCGTCTCGACAATGGTGTCGTAGCTGGCGAGATAGAGCTTCTGGTCGAACTCCGGTGTGATGCCGGGCAATGCGCCGTCCAGCGTCAGCTTCACGCGAACCGCCGGGCTGGCGATGACCTTGTCCCACTTGATGCCGTGGTCGCGGATATGCGCGCCGATTATGCCTGCGCCCTTGCGCCCGCGTGCATTCAGCCCCCGGTCAAAATCGCGCTGGTTCATGTCGTCCCAGTCGGACTTGGCGTGGCGCAGGAGACCGAGGATCTTCATGGCAGCAGGGCACCTTGCGAGGGGACGGGGTTCTTGCCCCCAACACCAGAGGCGATGCGTTGTAAAGCCTGATCGAGCGTGACCCGCAACACCGGCGTGCCGGGCGGGAAGGCGCTGAGCAGCCGGCTGGGGAAAGCGGGCGAGAGCATGACGAAGTGGCCCGCATCATCCTTGCTGCGGATCAGCCGCCCGAACGCCTGTGCCAGCCGCGCGCGGATGATCCGGTCGTCATAGGCCGAGCCGCCGCCCGCCAGCCTGCGCGCCTTGTGCAGGATATCGGGGCGCGGCCAGGGCACCTGCTCCATCACCACGCAGCGCAAGCTATGGCCCGGCACATCGACCCCGTCGCGCAGCGCATCGGTGCCGATCAGGCTGGCGTGCGGATCATCGCGAAAGATATCGACCAGCGTGCCGGTGTCGATCGGATCGACGTGCTGGGCGTAGACCGGCAGGCCCGCCCGGGCGAGCCGGTCGGCGATGCGGCCATGCACGGAGCGCAGCCGGCGGATCGCCGTAAACAGCCCGAGCACGCCGCCGCCCGAAGCCTCGATAATCCGCGCATAGGCCCCGGCGAGTGCAGGCAGATCGCCCTTGGCGATGTCGGTGACGATCAGCACTTCGGCGCGGGCGGCGTAATCGAACGGACTATCCGCCGCAGACAGCAGCGGCGGGGCCTCGACATGGGCCGCGCCCGAGCGGGCAATCGCGCTCGCCCACGGATCGTCAGGCGCGCCCTTGTCGGTCAGGGTCGCGCTGGTGAGCAGCACCCCGTGGGCGGGTTCAAGCACCACCCGCGCGAATGGCTTCATTGGATCAAGCCAGCGGCGGTGGATCGCCACATCGAACTCGCGCGCGTCCGAACGGTCAACCGCCAGCCAGTCGACAAATTCGGGGTCGGCCGGGCCGCCCAGCCGGTCCAGCAAAGCCTCCCACGCCGCGATCAGATCGATCCGCCACGCGAGCGCAAACCGCGCGCCCTCGATCCGCGCGCGGCCCTGACCATCAAGCCAGTCGGGCGGATCGGCGAGAATGGCTTCGAGCCGCCCGCCGAGGCGGATCAGCGGCACGCGGATGCCGGCGAGCGCTTCGGCGGCATTGCTGGCGGCCTCGATTACTTCACCCGGCAGGCCCGCCGCCTCGGTTTCGATCCCGTAGCCTGCGTCAATCCCGCCGCTTTCGTCGCGGGCATAGGTCGCGGTGCGCACCGCACCGAGCAGCGCTTCCATTGGGCCGAGCGGGGCGTTTTCGGCGAGGCGTTGCAGCCAGCCTTCGGATGTCAGCGCCTGTCCGGCCTTGCAGGCAGCCGCGATGGCTTCGGCCCCGGCCTCGTCGTAGCTGGCCAGATCGGCGAGCCGCGCTGCCAACCCGCGCCGCCGCCCGCGCGCCTCGCGCTCGGGGCCGATGATCCAGCGGCGCAGTTCGATGGTTTCCTGTCCGGACAGCGTCGCGGCAAAGGTCGAATCCGCCGCATCGAACACGTGGTGGCCTTCGTCGAAGATCAGCCGCGTCGGCCGCTGGTTCGGATCACGCGCGCGCGCTGCATTGACCATCACCAGCGCATGATTGGCGATAACCAGATCGGCCTGCGCGGAATCGCGCGCGGCACGCTCGATGAAGCACTTCCGGTAATGCGGGCAGCCGGCATAGATGCACTCGCCGCGCTGGTCGGTAAGCGCCGCGATCCCGCGCTTCCTGAACAGCGTGCCGAGCCAGCCGGGCAGATCGCCGCCGATCATGTCGCCGTCGCGGCTATAGGCGCCCCAGCGCGCCACCAGCTGCGCCAATATCGCCGCGCGTCCGGCAAAGCCGCCTTGCAGCGCGTCTTCGAGATTGAGCAGGCAGAGGTAATTCTCCCGGCCCTTCCGCACCACCACCGGCGGTGAGCCGTCGGCGCGCTTGGCCGGCCAGGCCCGGCGGCTTTCGGCGCGCAACTGGCGTTGCAGGTTTTTGGTGAAGGTCGACACCCACACTGTGCCGCCCGATTGCTCGGCCCAGAGCGAAGCCGGAGCGAGATAGCCAAGCGTCTTGCCGATCCCCGTGCCGGCCTGCGCCAGCGCGAGATGCGGGCGACCGGGGGCAGAGCGGGGCGCGAAGATGCGTGCGGCATCCTGCGCATAGGCACGCTGGCCCTCGCGGCTCTCGGCCCCTTCGCCGGTAAGCCGCGCCAGCTGCGTTTGCACGGCCTCAGGCAGCAGCTCGACCGGGCGGGCTGCCGCACGCTCGCCTGTCTCCTCCCATTCGGGCAGGCGCGCAAACAGCCAACGCTCGGCCTTTTCCGGCTTGGCGATATGCGGCTTCAAGACCTGCGCCCATGGCCAACGCATCCGTTCGAGGCTCTGGAGCGCGCTCCACGCGCCCTCGCGCTCGGGCCATGCGGGATCGCGCACCGCCGCAACCAGTGCGCCCGCCGCCCGCTGGAGCAATTCGGGCACATCCGCGTCGCCCGCCGGTTCGGGCAGGCCCAGTGCTTCGGCAAGGCCGCGCGGGGTCGGCACGCAGAACCGCGCCGGGTGGATGAAGGCAAAAGCTTCGAGCAGATCGAGGCCTGAAAGATCGGGATAGCCCAGCCGGCTTGCCACCAGCGGGGCGTTGATCAGCAGCACCGGCGTATCGGCGGCGGCCATGATCGCATCGCCCTTGGACACGGCGCTCGTCGTCCCGCTTCCTGCGCGGAGCCAGTGGCCGCCATGGCTGGCATGGAGCGCGGGCAGGGCGACAGGATCGGGCAGGGTAGCGGGAGAGGTCACGCAAGGCAGGATGGGGGAGCGGCGCGGGATTGTAAACGCAGTCCGGCCGCGCTTTGCCCCGCTGGCTGTCCTACACGGCTGGTGCGGGCTAAAACAGTGGCTGACTGACCGGGAAAGCCGCGTTTTGTGCTGCGCCCCCTGTCCGTCCGCACTCGGGAATGGAATGCAAGGGCATGATTACAAATAATAATATGGCCTTTTGCAAAGCGGACACGGTGTCCGCTTTGTCCGCTTTGCCTGTCCCATTGTGCTTGCAAGCCGGTGCGCCATGCCTAATAGCCGCCGCATTATGACCATCACGCCGCAAGCCCTCATCACCGCAGCCCAGAACTCCAAGGCATGGCCGTTTCAGGAGGCCCAGCGCCTCGCCAAGCGGATGCCCGAAGGCAAGCCCGGCGGTGTGCTGTTCGAGACCGGCTATGGCCCCTCGGGCCTGCCGCATATCGGCACCTTCCAGGAAGTGTTGCGCACCACGCTGGTGCGGCGCGCCTATGAAGCGCTGACCGGCGGCGCGGCGACGCGGCTGGTGGCCTTTTCGGACGATCTTGATGGCCTGCGCAAGGTGCCCGACAACGTCCCCAATCAGGCGATGCTGACCGAGCATCTCGGCAAGCCGCTGTCGCGCATCCCCGATCCGTTCGAGAAGTTCGAAAGCTTCGCGGCGCACAACAATGCGATGCTGCGCGATTTCCTCGATCAGTTCGGGTTCGAGTATGAATTCGTCAGTTCGTCGGACTGCTACAATTCGGGAAGGTTTGACGAGGCGCTGAAGGGCGTGCTCGCCAATTTCGGCGCGATCCTCGACATCATGCTGCCGACGCTGGGCGAGGAACGCCGCCGCACCTATTCGCCGGTCATGCCGATTTCGCCGACCACCGGCGCGGTGTTGCAGGTGCCGATCGAAGTGGTGGATGCTGCTGCCGGGATCATCCGCTTCACCGATGAGGACGGCGCGACCGTCGAACAGTCAGCGCTCGGCGGCATGGCCAAGTGCCAGTGGAAGGTCGATTGGGCGATGCGCTGGGTCGCGCTCGGTGTCGATTACGAGATGTATGGCAAGGACTTGACCGATTCCGGCATCCAGTCGGGCAAGATCGCCCGCGTACTCGGCGGCCACAAGCCCGAAGGCCTGATCTACGAGCTGTTCCTTGATGCCAAGGGCGAGAAGATCTCCAAGTCCAAGGGCAATGGCCTCTCCATCGAGCAATGGCTGCAATATGGCAGCGAGGAGAGCCTGGGCTATTACATCTTCGCCAATCCCAAGAGCGCCAAGCAGCTGCACGCAGGCGTGATCCCCAAGGCGATTGACGATTACTGGCAGTTCCGCAGCGCACTGCCGGGGCAAGATATCGACAAGCAGCTGGGCAATCCGGTGTGGCATCTGCTGCGCACGGGCCATCACCATGATGGCGCCGAGGCGCCGGGCGCGGGTGATACGCTGCCGGTGCCGTTCAGCCTGTTGCTCAATCTGGTGGGCGTGCTGGGTGCAGGCGCGACCCGCGAGGCGGTGTGGTCGTACCTCGGCAATTACGTCGCAAATGCCGATCCGGCGGCGCATCCGGCGCTCGATACGCTGGTGATGAAGGCGCTCGCCTATAACCGCGAGTTCGTGGCGGCGACGCTGGTAAAGCGCGCTCCGGCGGGCGGCGAAGTGGCGGCGTTGCAGGCGCTCGATGCAGCATTGGCGGATGTGCCGGCGGACATGAGCGCCGAGGATTTGCAGACCATCGTCTACGAAATCGGCAAGCAGGAGGAGTTCGGCTTCGAGAGCCTGCGCGACTGGTTCAAGGCGCTCTACGAGACGCTGCTGGGCTCCGAGCAGGGGCCGCGCATGGGCAGCTTCATCGCGCTCTACGGCATCGCGCCGACCCGCCAGCTGATTGCCGAGGCGCTGGCGAAAGCCTGACGCCTAGCGCCATGGGCGGGTGCGATACCATTTGGTGATGACGTATTTCACGCCCTTCACCACCGGCATACCGGCGTGCATCGTGCCTTCATTGGGGCGGCCGTCGGGCAAGGCGTTGTTCCACAGCAGCAGGACGCCGGGCTTGGGCTCGATCTGGATGCCGATCTCTGTGAACATCGTCGCTCCGCCTTCCTCGACATTGTTGAGATAGGCCATCGCCGTCCAGCTACGCTGCCCGCCGCGCGCCTTTTCCAGCTGCCAGTATTTCTCGGAGGTGTAGAACCAGTCATTATGCGGCTGGAACTGCTGGCCCGGCAGATAGCGCTGTCCCTGCAGCGCCTCTCCGAAGGCGGTTTCGATCCCGAGCAGATCATCGATCCGGCGCGAAATGCCTTTGACGAAGCTATCCTCCTGCTCGAGATCGCCGGAATAGGAGGTGCGAAAGCCGCTGGCATAATCGAGTTCGTGAAGCGCCGAGGGGCGGGCAACCTCGTCGATCATGGTGCAAAGCCTTTCGCACTCGGCGAGGCTGAGGAAATCCCCGATCGCAAACAGCTCGCAGTGATCGTTTTCGATGCGGTAAACGCCCGGATCAGCCGCCAGCCGCGCGCGCACGGCGGCGCCGACTTCGACGAGGGATTGCTGGTCTGGCACGAGATTGGCGGCAGTCATCACCTGCCTGTTAGCAAGCCGGGCGCGCGGTGCAATCCCGCACCGCGCGCCCGCACCTGCTTACCAGAAGAAGTCGTAGATCACGTCCACCACTTCGCCGGTGTAGATATCGACCAGAACGACATCATCGTAATAACGCACCCACTGATACGGCCCGTAGACCGGGGGCAGGCGATACGACCATGGGTCGTTGAGGAAGAAACGCGGCTGGAAGAACAGGCTGTCGAGGTAGAAGCCTGTCTGAAGCCGGCTGTAGCGGTGTGAACGGTACGGCGCGAAATAGGGGCCGGGGCGGAAGTGGAAGTGGTTGCCACGGCGGAAATCGGACCAGTTGTAATTGCGGTTCCCACGCCAGCGGTTATCCCACCGGCGGAAATCGTCGCGGTCCCAGCCGTTCCAGCCGCCGTAGCTCCAGCGCCAGTCATCGCGCCGCCAGTGGCTGCGATCCCGGCGGTAATCGCCGCGATCATCACGCCAGTTGCCATCGCGGCGGCCATCGCGCTCGATCCGGTCGGCACGGCGGTCACCGCGCCGTTCGACCACGTCCGCGCGGCGATCACCGCGATCCTCGATCACGTCGGCACGGCGATCGGTGCGACGGTCGACCCGGTCGGCAGCGCCGTCACGGCCTTGCCAGTCGAGCCGGTCCGACACTCGGTCTCCGCGGCGTTCCACGGTTTCGGCACGGCGATCGGTCCGGCGGTCGATCACGTCGGCACGGCGTTCGCTGCGCCGGTCGACGGTTTCGGCGCGGCGGGTCGCTGTGGGAGCAGGACGATTGCCGCGCAGTTCGCTCACCGGGCGGGCATCGGGTTCGCCGGCACGCTCGGCGCGGCGCATCACATCGGCGCCGAAACCGCCGCGGTCAGGCCGGGGCTGGCTACGTTCGGCGCGTTCGGCCCGCGGGGGCGGGGCGCTGCGCTGCTGTTCCGCCTGAGGGGCGGGCTGGGCTTGCTGGCGCACGGCACGGGCCTCGCTGCGCACCTGCTGACGCTCGGCACGCTGCTGCTGGCGTTCGGCGCGCGCGCCTTCGCGATTCTGGGCTTCGGCAGCGGCGGGAGTGACGGCGAGGGCAAGCACCAGGGCGAGAGCCGAAAGCGCGCCGCCCTTTGCAAACATGGTCTTGGTCATAAGGGCCTCCAGTGTCGCCCGCCCACCACAAGCGGTTAGTTGATGAGTCGCTTTAGGCCCCGCCAACTGTCGCAGGGATGAACCGCTTCGCCGATATTCAGAAAAATATCGCATTAGATGAACGAGAGCGCGGTTGCCCGCCGCTACCGGCTTGACGCGCGGGTGATTGGCTCCGAAGGCGCATCCCAGCCATGTTTGAAAGCCTTGATGACATCCGCACCGATTGCGCCAACCGCCTGATCCGCGCCGCGCATGATCGCAAAAGCCCGATGCACACGCCGGTGATTGTCACCGCCGATGTCGATGCCCGGGTGATGGTGCTGCGCGCCTTCGATGCGGCGCGCTGGATGCTGCGGCTCCACACCGATACCCGCGCGCCCAAGGCGCAGGCGATTGCCGCCGATCCGCGCATGGCGGTGTTGCTTTACGACAAGGGCGCAAAGATCCAGATGCGCCTGCGTGGCACCGGCCGGATCGAGGCGCATGGCCCGATCGCTGATGCAGCCTGGGCGGCGAGCACCAATTTCGCACGGCGCTGCTATCTTGGGGACGGACCGGGGGCCGTGTCGGATGGGCCGACCTCAGGTCTGCCGCCCGAATTCGAAGGCACCGAGCCGGACGACACGCAGATCATCCCTGCACGCGACAATTTCGCGGTGTTGCTGATCGACATTGCCGAAGTGGACTGGCTCTATCTTGCCCATACCGGGCATCAGCGCGCGCAGTTTTCCCGCGCGGGCGAGGTGTGGACGGGACGCTGGGTCGCGCCCTGAGCGTAGCGTGTCAGGCCGCTGCCGCCGCCGAGGAATTGGGCGCAGGCAGGTACATCACTTCCTCGATCTCGCTGGCGGCGACGACATGGTCGCTGCCGACTTTTTGTGCTGCATCCAGCGCTGCGCGGGCCCGCGCCACGAGCGTTTCGCCGCAATCGCCGTTGCGCCCGGCCGCGACCCCGAAGCTGGCAGTGAAGGGCATCTGTGCGCCTGATTGCGGCAGTGTCATCTGCGCCAATGCGCGGCGGAGGCGATCGGCCACGCCCTTGGCGGCAGGTTCATCGGCGCCAGGCATGACGATGGTGAAGCCCTCGCCCTCGATATGCGAGAAGCGGTCGTCACGGCGGATCCCGGCCTTCATGACGCTGGCGATGTGGCCGAGCACCTCATCGCGTGCATCGGCATCCCATCCGGCACGCAGCATAGCGACCTGATCGATCCGTCCGCGCAGCACGGCGTGGCCGACCATGCGGCTGGCAAGCCTGCGATTGGCTTCATCGGCGGCGCTTTCCAGCACGCCGGAGGTAAACAGATCGGCCAGCGGATTGGCGGCGGGCGACGGCTTGCGGCGGTCACGCAAGCGTGCGGCCAGCAGGCCGAGCGCGAAGGTCGCCATCGACGCTGCGGTTGCCGCTTCGAGCGGCACTTCGAACCCTGTGATCACGCCCCTGCTACCCTTCGTGCCCCGTGTGAGGCATCGGAGAATGACGTAATCCTGCTTAAGAGACCGTTAAGTAGCGGCGGGCGCTCTTGTGAACGCCCGCCAATACAGCACCTTAGCGGGTCAGCTTCTTGTAGGCCAAGCGCGTCGGACGATCGGCTGCATCACCCAGGCGGCGGCGCTTGTCTTCCTCGTAGGCTTCGAAGTTGCCTTCGAACCATTCGACATGGCTGTTGCCTTCGAAGGCGAGGATGTGGGTCGCCAAACGGTCGAGGAAGAAGCGGTCGTGGCTGATGACCACCGCGCAGCCGGCGAAGTTCTCGATCGCGTCTTCGAGCGCGGCGAGGGTTTCGACGTCGAGATCGTTGGTCGGTTCGTCGAGCAGCAGCACGTTGCCGCCCAGCTTCAGCATCTTGGCCATGTGCACGCGGTTGCGCTCACCGCCCGAAAGCTTGCCAACGTTCTTCTGCTGGTCCGCGCCCTTGAAGTTGAACGCGCCGACATAGGCACGCGTGCTCATATCCTGGCCGTTGACCTTCATGTAATCGAGCCCGTCGGAGATTTCCTCCCACACGTTCTTGGTCGGGTCGAGATGGTCACGGCTCTGATCGACAAAGCCGAGCCGCACGGTCGAACCGATCTCGATTGTCCCGCTGTCGGGCGTTTCCTTGCCGGTTAGGATCTTGAAGAGCGTCGACTTGCCCGCGCCGTTCGGCCCGATCACGCCGACAATCCCGCCCGGCGGCAGGATGAAGCTGAGGTTTTCGAACAAAAGCTTGTCGCCGTAGGCCTTGGTGATGTTCTTGGCTTCGATCACCTTGCCGCCAAGGCGCTCGGGCACCTGAATGACGATCTGCGCCTTGCCGACCATGCGGCTGTCCTGGCTGTTCTGCAGCTCTTCAAACTTGCGGATACGCGCCTTGGACTTGGTCTGGCGCGCGGCCGGCGTCTGCCGGATCCATTCGAGTTCGCGCTGCAGCGCCTTGGTCTTGCCGCTTTCCTCGCGGCTTTCCTGTTCCAGACGCTTGGCCTTCTTTTCGAGGTAGGTCGAATAGTTGCCTTCGTAGGGATAGTAGGAACCGCGATCGAGCTCGAGGATCCATTCCACTACGTTATCGAGGAAGTAGCGGTCGTGGGTGATCATCAGCACCGCGCCGGCATATTCCTTGAGATGGTTTTCGAGCCACTGGACGCTTTCGGCATCCAAGTGGTTGGTCGGTTCGTCCAGCAGCAGGATTGAAGGCTTCTGGATCAGCAGGCGGGTGAGCGCGACGCGGCGCTTTTCACCGCCCGAAAGATCCTTCACCGGCCAGTCGCCCGGCGGGCAGCGCAGTGCTTCCATTGCGACTTCGAGCTGGTTGTCGAGCGTCCAGCCGTCGACCGCGTCGATCTTGTCCTGAAGCTCGCCCATTTCGGCGCCGAGCGTGTCGAAATCGGCATCGGGCTCGCACATCAGCGCGCTGATCTCGTTGAAGCGATCAACCATGTCGGCCGTCCCGCGCGCGCCGTCCTTGACGTTTTCAAGCACTGTCTTGGTGGGATCGAGCTCCGGCTCCTGTTCGAGATAGCCGACAGTGATGTTCTCGCCCGGCCAGGCTTCGCCGGTGAAATCGGTGTCGATCCCGGCCATGATCTTGATCAGGGTCGATTTGCCCGCGCCATTGGGGCCGACGATGCCGATCTTCGCGCCCTGATAGAATTGCAGCGAGATGTTGGAGAGCACGGGCTTCTGGGCACCGGGGAAGCTTTTGGTCATGCCCTTCATGACATAGGCGTATTGCGCGGCCATCGGATCAGTCCTTCAAGGATCGAAAAATCAGGTTGGGAAGTTTGGCTGCGCAGATAGGGAAGGGGAGAGGCAAGGGCAAGCGGCTAGACTTGGGCGCCGCTGCCCGATAGCAACCGGCGCCATGAACCGCACCACTCCTGCGCTTGCCGCGCTGTCGCTCGCCCTCCTATCCGCTCCCGCCGCTGGCGAGACCCCTGCGCTGGAGGCACAGGCGAACGCCGCGATGGAGGGTGATATGCTGGCGTGGGATTTCGTCGAGGGGATCACCACCGAAGTCGGCCCGCGTCAGGCAGGCACCGAGGCTGAGGCTCGTGCACGCGCTTGGGCGGTGGCATGGCTCAAGCAGTCTGGCTTTGCCAATGTAGCCGACGAGCCGTTCATGATGGACACTTGGGTGCCCGGCGATATTGCCCGCGCCCGCGTTACCGCGCCGTTCGCGCAGGATCTGGCGGTGTTGCCGCTGGGTAACTCCGCCGCGACACCTGTGGGTGGGATCGAGGCCGAGGTGGTGTTCTTCCGCACGGTTGATGATCTGCGTGCCGCGCCTGCGGGGAGCCTCAAGGGCAAGATCGCCTATATCAGCCACCAGATGCGCCCCGCACAGGACGGCTCGCACTATGGTTTTGCCGGGCCTGCACGTTGGGTCGGCGCAGGGATCGCTGCAAGCAAGGGCGCGGTGGCGACCGTGATCAAGTCGGTCGGCACCGATCACCACCGCAATCCGCACACCGGCGGCACCAGCTTCCCTGAGGGCGTGACACCGATCCCGGCAGGCGCATTGAGCCTGCCCGATGCCGAGAACCTTGAGCGTATGTTCGCGCGCGCGGGCGGGAAGGCGGTTTCGCTCAAGCTTGAAATGAACCCGCGCCAGATCGGCCAGACACAGAGCGGCAACGTGGTGGGCGAGATTGTGGGAAGCAATCCGTCGCTGCCGCCAGTGCTGCTCGCCTGCCATATCGATAGCTGGTGGAACGCGCCGGGCGCGTTTGACGACGGCGCGGGCTGCGGCATCATCATTGCAGCCGCGCGGCACGCGGCCGATGCGGGGCGCCCGCTGCGCACGATCCGCGTGCTGCTGGCAGGCGCGGAGGAAACCGGGTTGTGGGGCAGCAAGGCCTATAGCGAAGGCCATCCCGGCGAGCCGATCGCGGTCGGCCTCGAAAGCGATTTTGGCGCGGACCGAATCTGGCGCTTCGACAGCAACTTCCGCCAGAGCAACCCCGACCTGCACAAGCGCATTGCGGCTGCTGTCGCACGCTTTGGCGTGTCGAGCGGCAACGATGTCGCCACTGGTGGCGCGGATCTCAACATCGTGAACGACCAGCAGGGCGCGCTGGTTGATCTGCAGCAGGACGGCACCCGCTATTTCGATCTGCACCACACGCCGGACGACACGCTCGACAAGATCGACAAAGTGCAGCTGCGCCAGAACGTGGCGGTGTGGACGCAGGTCGTCGGCATCCTCGCGAACGAGCCGACCGCAATCCTCACCGGCACGCCTGTTCCGGCAGCTCCGGCCATCATGCAGAAGTAGCTGGGCGCGGTTACGCCGCGCGGGCGAGCAGCGGCGATGAGGCTCTCGCCTGACTGTTCATGCCAACGTCGAACTGGCTCAGTGCGCCATTGAGCGTGTTTGCCTCTTGCGAAAGCGAGGTGGCGGCTGCGGTGCATTGCTCTGCCATGGCAGCGTTCTGCTGGGTCGAGCGGTCCAGATCGCTGACGGAAAGATTGATCTGCGACAGGTTTTCGGCCTGCGATGCAGCAGAGTTGGCAATCGCCTGAATCGCGCCGGAAAGTTCGGTGACGTCGCGGTTGATCGCCGCAAAGGCGTCGCCGCTGCGATTGACGAGATCGACACCGCGGCTGACCTGTGTGGAGCTGACCGAGATCAGGGCCTTCACTTCGTCCGCCGCTTCGGTGCAGCGCTGGGCAAGCGCGCGCACTTCGTTGGCGACCACGGCAAAGCCCCGGCCGGATTCGCCGGCGCGCGCCGCTTCGACACCGGCGTTGAGGGCGAGCAGGTTGGTCTGGAACGAAATCGATTCGATCACTGCGATGATCGATGTGATTTCCTGCGACGATGTTTCAATCTGTTGCATTGCGCCCACTGCTTCAGTGACGATCTGCGCCCCGTCATTTGCTCGCGAGGTCGTCTCGGCGATGGTCGAGCGGGCTTTGGCGCTGGTCGCGGCGCTTTCCTGCACGCTGGTGTTGATCGCGGCGATGGCGGTGGCGGTTTCCTCGAGATTGGCGGCCTGTTCTTCGGTGCGGCGGGCCAGATCATCAGCGGCCGAGCGAATCTCGGTTGCGCCCCCTGTCATCGCCTCAACTCCGATCACGACACTGCCGAAGGTGTCGCGAAGCGTCCCGATGGCGGTGTTGAAGTCGGCCTCGACCTTGCGATACTCTTCGGGAAAGCCCGTGAGCCGCGCTGTCAGATCGCCGGCCGATACCTGTTCCAGCGCGAGGCCGAGCTTGTCGCTCACGATCGCTCGCACCCGCTCCTCGGAATTGCGGAAGTAGCCCGAAAGCGCGAGGTCGATATCCAGCAGCGAGACCTTGACCAGCGCCGTCACCTGCCGTGCCTGTGCGCGCTGCCAGGGCAGAAAGCGCTGCCAACCCGGTGCAATAATGGCGGTGATCAGCTCCTCCAGCACCATGCCATATGCGCCGACATACCATTTGGGCTCCAGCCCGATCCGGGCATGAACATCGCCAATCCTCGTGGCACGCTGATAGAACCGGTCATCGACACCGTCGCGGAAGACGGCTTGCCAGTGTTCGGCCTGCAAGCTCTTGGCGCGGGCCATTTGCTGCGGGCTGTCGAAAAAGGCGGACAGCTCGCGCCGTTGCGAGATCGTGGTGTAAAAGCCGTCGAGCGCCTGATCGAGCTGCCGACGCAGCGCACGGCCAATCCCGCTCAGGGTGCCGGCCGGAACCTGGGCCAAACCATAGTAGTCGAGACGTTCTTTCAGTTTCTCGGAAGACATCACTTAACTCCTGGACTTGTCTTCGTTGTCGGTCCCATTTCCGCCGCGCGGAATGGGGTTAGGCGGCGTAGGCAAGCTTTGGCGGCACCGGACTTTCGCTCCGGCTGAAGCGCGCAACGCCGTGGTTGAGATCGTCGGCATTGCCGAGCAGTTCGACTGCGGCAGCGCTGGTCTGTTCGGCCAGTGCCGCATTCTGCTGCATCGCCTGGTCAAGCACCGCCATCGCCCCGGTGATCCGGCGAATTGCATCCACTGCGGTATCCGAACCGCTGGCAATGCGATCCACCTGACCGGCAATTTCCGAGAACCGTGCGACCAGCGAGGCGAGCAAGGTGAACAGTTGTTGCACCCGTTCAACGCCCAGCGCGACTTCGTCTTTCGAGGTCGCGATCAGTTGCTTGATGGCGCTGGCCGAATGGGCCGAGCGCTGGGCCAGTTCGCGCACTTCGCCCGCGACCACGGCGAACCCCTTGCCCGCTTCGCCCGCGCGCGCTGCCTCGACCCCGGCGTTGAGCGCCAGCAGGTTGGTTTGGAAAGCGATGGTGTCGATGAAGGCGATCATCTCGCCGATCTGCGCCGAGGATGTCTCGATCCGGGTCATCGCCTCGGCCGCGCCGGCAATCGCCTCGGTGCCGCGATCGGCATCGGCCTTGGCGTCGAGCGCGGTGGTGCGGGTTTGCGACCACAGCTGCGCCTGCCCTTCGACATCGCTCAAAAGTTCGCCTGCCGTGCGCGCAACAGTCTCGATCGCGGCGGTCTGTTGTTCGGTTTTTCCGGCAAGATCGCTGGATGCCTCGCGTAGTTCGTGTGCGCCGCTGGCCACCCGGCTGGCCGTGAGCGCCACGGCGCCGACCAACTGTTCGAGTTCGGCGCAGGAGCTGTTGAGCAAGGTGCGCGCCGCGTCATATTCGCCGGGGAAGGGGGTCTCCAGCCGGGCAGTCAGATCGCCGACCGAGAGCGCGCTGAGCCGGGCGCTCAGGCCTGTCAGCACCAGCCGCTGCTCGTTGGCGACGGCCTCGCGTTCGGCATGGCGTTCGGCGTCAAGTGCGGCCTGTGCGGCGCGCGCTTCCATTGATTGGCGGATCAGATCTTCGAACTGGCGGCACAGGAAAACCAGGACGCCCGCCTCGATCAGCACCACCACAGCGTGGAACACCACCCGTGCCAGATCCGCGCCGTCGGGAAAGACAAAGGCCGGGGCGACGAAGTTGAGCAGCAGATGGTGAACGGCGGTCACGGCCGTGCCGACGATAATCACGCGCCAGTCGGCCATGGCCGCCAGCACGGCCAGAAAGGCGAAAAACACCATGTGCATATCGACAAGCCAGCCGGTGGTGGTGGCCATCGCCAGCAGCAGACCGGCAAGCAGCGGATAGGTCACCGCAATCGCGATACGCGTCACAGGGTCGGACCGGCGCTTGAAGGCGAACCAGGCCGGGGCCGCGACCAGCAGGGCCGCGCTGATCGCGATCATGGGGGCATCGGCCGCCAGCCCCCAGACCACGAGGATCGCGGCCACAAAACAGGCAAGGGCGGCAATGAGGCGCACGGCATTTTCGCGCAGGACGCGCATTTCGTCGACGATCATGGCGTTACCTCTTGTCTTGTAGCTTGCAACCCGGGGTGCGCGCTGCGACCGGCATGAGGCCGAAGGCGAGCGCGCGCAGCACGCTGTCGTTTGAGGAAATCTGCGCGATCACGCGCCCGTTGACGGTATCAAGCGCGAGCAGCTGCGCCTGTTCGGCATCGGCCCAGCGCAGCGCTGCCCCGATATCGTTGCGGCCCAGCGGCACCATCAGCGCCGCCTGCCCGGCGCGCGGCCAGACCAGCGCCGCTGCCAAAGCCAGCACCAGCGCGCACCCGTGGAGAGCGAACAAGGCGCGTTCAGCCGGCAAGCGTCAGCTCCAGCTCAGCCCGCAGATTGCCGAGGCAGATCGCCGCGACGGCTGCTTCGGGGTCACTGGCGACAAGCACCCGCGCCAATTCGCGCAGCGATTGCGACAGGCGGTCGATCTGCTGCAATTGCACCAGATAGCGTCCGGCCACGGCGGCATCGCTGCACAGCACGATCCCGAAGTCCTCGGCCTCGTGCGCCAGATCGGAGAGCTGCGCGGCAACGCCTTCGAGCAATGCGGTCGCGTGCGGCGCGCCCCTTGGCAGGGTGCCGGGAGGCAGCGTTTCGGGCGGTGAGGCGTCTGCCATCATGCCGCCAGCTCGAACGGCTCGTCCGCCATCAGACGGGCCAGATTGAGCACCATCACCATGTCCTCGCCGAGCGGGGCAATGCCTTCGAGGAAGTGGGTAATGGCCTCCTGTCCGATCGCGTCGGGGTTCTGGAGGCTGCCGGCCTCGATCGAGACGATGTCGGCGACATCATGCACGATCAGCCCGCGCAGCTGGCCTTCGTGTTCGATTACGATGATCGGGTTACGCGGCGTCGCCTCGGTTGGCGTCCAGCCGAGCCGCGCGGCCAGATCGACCACGGGCAGCACCGCGCCGCGCAGATTGACCACGCCCGCGACATAGTCGGGCACGCGCGGCAAGCGGGTGACGGGAGACCAGGCGCGGATCTCGCGCACGGTCATGATGTCGATGCCGAAACGCTGGCTGGCGATGCCGAAGGTTATAAGTTCGTGGCGCATGGGTCAGATCCTCGGTCGGGCAGGCAGGTTCAGTGGATCACGCGGCGCAGCGCGGCGGTGAGTTTGTCGGCATCGAAGGGCTTCACGATCCAGCCGGTTGCTCCGGCATTGCGCGCCCGTTGCTTTTTCTCGTCGGAGCTTTCGGTGGTCAGCACCAGGATCGGGCGGTCAGCGTGAAGTGCGCTGGTGCGCAGCTTTTCGATCAGACCGAAGCCGTCGAGCCGGGGCATGTTGATATCGGTGATAATCACGTCGACCTCGTTGGCGGCGAGCCACTCGAGCGCCTGCTGGCCGTCCTCGGCCTGTTCGACCGCGAACCCGCGCGAACTGAGCGCGCCAAGCAGGAGCGCGCGCATGCTGGCGCTGTCGTCGACAGTAAGCACCCGGATGGGTGCTGCATTGCTGGTTTGCATTCGGTGCCTCCTTCTGCGTCAGAATAGCTCGACTGTCCCAAGTGCCGATTGCGGACGCCCCAGTGGTTTCTGCGTAGGAGCGCTGTCGGCCGGGACCAGCCGCGCACGGACCTGCCCGCCTGCGGGACGAAACTGGATGCGGCGCGCCTGCACGCCTTCGAGATCCTCGAACACTTTGGGAATGCCTTCCCGCTCGAGAAACTGGCGAGCGAAAACGGCGTTGGCCGTGCCGATCGGGCTGAGATCGGGATTCAGATTGGCACCGCCATAAACCCGTGCGCGCATCCGGCTCTTGTGTGCGCCAAGGCCGAGCATCTCGTTGACCAGCAGCTCCATCAGGAACAGGCCATAATCGCTGTCGAACGCCTGATTGCGCACGTGCCTGGGCGGTTCGGCAAGCAGGAAGTGGTTCATGCCGCCGACCCGCGCGACCGGATCGAACAGGCAGGTGGCCACGCAGCTGCCAAGGATGGTGCTCATCTCCACCCGCGGATCGGCGCTGGCCTTGGCTTCGCCTTGCAGGATGGTGATCCGCACGAGCCCAGCGGTGTCGGCGAGAGCGGGTAGCGGCTGTTCGATCATGGATAGAGCACCTTGCCGGGGGTGAAGATCGCAGGCCCGATGCGATCGAGAGGCAGCACCTCGCCCGCCGCGCCGAGCTCGATCGCGGCGCGCGGCATGCCGAAGACGACGCAGCTGGCCTGATCCTGCGCGATCGTGCGTGCGCCGATGCTCGCAAGCTGGACCATACCCTGCGCGCCGTCCTGCCCCATGCCGGTGAGCAGGATTGCTAATGCCTCATGCCCGCGCTCGGCGCCCAGCGTTCCAGCGAGCGAGGCGAACAGGCGATCAACGCTCGGGCGATGACCGGCAACCGGATCACCCTCGCGCAGCACGCAGCGCAGACCGCGCGAGCCGGCCGTGGCAACTTGCAGATGCCGTTCATTGCCGGGCGCAAGCAGCACGGTCCCCGGTGTCAGCGGCATATCGGTTTCCGCCAGCATCACGCGCGGTTGCATCACCCGGTCGAGCGATTCGGCGATGGCGCGGGCAAAGCAGCCGTTGATGTGCTGGACGATCAAAGTCGGCGGACAATCGGCGGGCAGGCTGGCGAGCACCGTGTGCAGCGCCTCCACTCCGCCGGTCGAAGCGCCGATCACGATGACCTCGGGCCGCGAGCGGGCGCTGGCAGCGAAGGATGGTGCCGATGCAGGGCGCGGCGCGCGCTTGTGGAACCGCGCCTTGGCTGCCTCTCGCACGAGCCCGGCCAGCTCGCAGTCGGCGCCTGTCTGCGCTGTCATGCGCAGCTGCGATTTGGGCATGCAGCCGATCGCTCCGAGCTGCAATCCACGCGCCGTCGCGCTCGCGCCGGCCTCGGTCGCGCCCGAAACGAGGATCACGGGAGTGGGGCGCAGCTGCATGATCTTCTCGAGGAAGGACAGCCCGTCCATTCCCGGCATCTCGATATCGAGCGTGACGACATCGGGATCGAGCGTCTTGATCAGCTGGCGCGCCTCTGCGGCATCCGGGGCCGTGCCGATCACGGCAATATCGGGCTGCTGTTCCAGCCGGTGCTGGAGCAGCGCGCGCATCAGCGGGGAATCATCGACCACCAGAACCGAAATGGTCATGCCGATCTCCTGCGATAGATCGTCGGGCCGACCGGATCGAGCAACTCCGTAGCCGGGCCGCTGACGCGTTCGGAATGGCCGATGTAGAGATAGCCGCCGGGTTGCAGCTGGCGGGCGAAGCGCTCGACCAGCCGGTCCTTGGTGGGGCTGTCGAAATAGATCATCACATTGCGGCAGAAGATCACGTCGAACTGGCCGCGCATCGGCCAATCGCCGAGCAGGTTCAGCATCCGCAGCCGGACCATCGCCTTGAGCGCCGGATCGATCGCCAGCCGCGGTTCGCTGCCGCCGCCCAGCGGAGTGCACCAGATCCGTCGCAGTGCCTCAGGCAACGCATCGAGCGCGCTGCGCGGATAGGCCGCCTCGCGCGCGCCGGCCAAGGCATTGGCCGAAATGTCGCTCGCCAGCATCACCAGATCGGTGCGTGTCAGCCGCAGCCCGGTCTCGCGTTCCGGGCCGAGCAGTACCATCAGAAGCGTCCATATTTCCTCGCCGGTCGAACAGCCTGCTGACCAGATCCGCACCGGCTCGCCCGCCTGCGCGCGCGCAACCAGACCGGGCCGAACCTGGGCTTCGAAATGCTCGAAATGATGCGGTTCGCGGTGGAAGTAGGTGTGATTGGTGGTGAGCGCCGCGATGACTTCGGTCAGCGCCTCGCTATCGTCCTCCAGCCGGTCGAGATAGGCGCCGAAGTTCGCCAACCCGCTGCGCCGCACCAGCGGAGCCAGCCGGGAATAGGCCAGCATCCGCTTGCGGTCGCTCAGCACGATTCCGGTTTCCGCGTGGATCAAGGCGGCAATCCGGCGGAAATCGGCCTCGCCGTAAACCGACGGGCTGATGCCGGGCACAAGCGCGTCCGGCGCAGCGCCGGTGACAGCGGAGGCCATGATCAGGCTGCTGCTGCCAGCGCCGCGCTGCCGCCCTCGCGCACCGCTGTGCTGGCGACGAAATCGACATCGACGATCAGGGCCACCTTGCCATTGCCGAGGATGGTCGCACCTGCGACGCTATCGACCTGGCGGTAGTGCGCATCGAGCGCCTTGATCACGAACTGGCGCTGATCGGTGATGGCATCCACCAGCAGCGCGGCGCGGCCATGACCTTCGGTTTCGACCAGCACCAGCACGCCGGCACACGGATCAGTGACAGGGGCATTCGCGCCGGTCAGCAGGCCGAGCGGCACGATCGGCACAAAGCTGCCGCGCGCGTTCAGCACCTGTCCGGCGGTGCCCATCGGTTTCACGTCGGCGGGGGTGGGCCGCAGGCTCTCGATCACATGGGTCAGCGGGATCACCAGCGACTGATCGCCGACCTGCACGATCATCCCGTCGGAAATCGCGAGCGTCAAAGGCAGCGCCAGCGCGAAGGTGGTGCCCTTGCCGGGCGTGCTTTCGATGGTGATGCGCCCGCCCAGTTCCTTCACGTTCTGCTTGACCACATCCATGCCAACGCCGCGCCCGGAGATGTTCGAGACCTGAGCGGCCGTCGAGAAGCCCGGGGCAAAAATCAGCTGATGGATTTCCTCGTCGCTGAGCTGCGTTTCGGGGCTGACAAGCCCGTTGGCGATCGCCTTGGCGAGCACGCGCTCACGGTCGATCCCGCGGCCGTCGTCGCTGATGCGGATGATGATGCGCCCGGCCTTCTGTTCGGCCGAAAGGGTCAGGGTGCCCTCGGGGTCTTTACCGACCTTCTGCCGTTCTTCGGGCGGCTCGATGCCGTGGTCGATTGCGTTGCGGATCAGGTGCGTCATTGGCTCGCTGAGGCGCTCGATCACGGTCTTGTCGAGCTCTGTGGTGTCGCCCGCCACGGCGAGCTTAACGTGTTTGCCGGTGCTTGAGCCAAGCTCGCGCAGCAGCCGCGGCACGCGCCCGAAGACCGAGCTGATCGGCTGGGCGCGGAAGGCCATGGCGTGTTCCTGAATGTCGCGCACCAGCGTCTCGATCAACGCCAGTTCCTCGATATGGGCGAGGTTCTCGTTCGCGAGCCGCTGGGCCAGCATCGCCTGTGCGATCACCAGCTCCCCCACGCCATCGATCAGGATATCGAGCTTTCTGAGGTCGATCCGAACCGACTGGTTCGCGGGCGCGGGGGTTGCGCCTGTGGCGGGCGACGCCGCCGCCACCGCCACCGCAGGGCCGTGCTCGGGGACAAGGCGAACGGGCTGGGCATCCGGCACCAGCGGCGCTGTTACGGGCGGGGCCATCCGCGGCACCGGCAGCGCGGCCTCGGGACCGAATGCGAGGCTCACCTCGTCACCGACGAAATCGAAGATATCGGTCACCGCCTCGCGGGCCACGTGGTCGGGCATCCGGAACGTCCAGCCAAGATAGCCTTCCTCGACCAGCAATTGCTCGAGCGGGGGGATCATCGCGATATCGCAGGCCTCACAAATGCCGCCGAGTTCTGCCAGTTCGCGCAGCCACAACAGCGGTTCGCTGCCCTTGGTCATGGCACCTGCATGGGGGCGGATATGCACCAGCCAGCCGTCGCCGGTATCGCTCGCGGGGGCGGAGGCGACAGGAGGGGGCGCTGCCAATTCGTCAAGCAAGGCATCAAGGTCGTCCAACGCCGCAACAGGCGAAGGTGCAGGGGCAGCCATCGGTGAGTGCTCTCCGGGCTGCTGGGCGGCTTCCAGCTGGGCAAGCAGAGCTGCGTCATCAGGCGGCGTGCCTTCCCCGCGTGCGGCTTCGACATGATCGCGCAGGCAATCGAGCGCCAGCAGCAACAGGTCGACCAACCCCGGCTCAAGCGGCACCCGGCCTTCGCGGATTTCGCCTAGCAGGTTTTCAAAGCCATGGGTGTAGGCCGCCAGCGCCGTGTGGCCGAAGGCGCCCGCGCCGCCCTTGATCGAATGCACCGCGCGGAAAATCGCGTTGATCGTCTCGGCATCATGTGTGCCGCTACGACAGGCATCGAGCCCGTTTTCGGCCGCTTCGAGCGATTCGTCGCATTCGACGAAGAAAATCTCCCGGATATCGTCTTCGGTCATGGTGCGACGCCCTCCATCACCACGTGTTCAAGCCCGGTCAGCCGCAGCGCAGCGGTCAACGCCGGGCTGGCCTCGTGCACCGCAATGCCCCCCTCGCTGCGCGCGGCCGAGACCAGGATCTGCAGCATCGCCTGGCCGATCCGTTCAACCCGGCTCGCATCAATCGCGAGCGGCACAACGCCCAAAGCTTCGGTGAATTCGGGGTAGAGCGCCGAAGCAGCGCTACGGTCGCAGACGGGGGGTAGGGTGATCATGTTGGCAACCTCTCCAGCCGGCAAATGCGGCCGCACTGGTGTTTCAGAACTCGCTCCAGTCATCCTCGCTGGGCAGGCTGGCGGGAGCCGGCTTGCGCGCAAGGTTGCCTTCGACCGGCAGCGGCGGCGGCGATGCCTTGCGCGGTGTGCGCGGGGCAGGAGCCTTGCGGGCAGGAGCAATCCGCGCCGCCGGTTCAGCCGGGATGGCGCGCGCGGGCGCTGCAAGGCTGCTGACGGCATTACCCACGCGGAACTGGGCAACCAGATCGCCAAGGCGCTGCGCTTCGCTCAGCAGACTGCGAGTGGCCGCGGTCGATTGTTCCACCATCGCCGCGTTCTGCTGGGTCATGCGGTCGATCGTGCCGACCGCGACATTGACCTGTTCGAGGTTGCTCGCCTGCGAGGTGGTCGATTCAGCGATATCGTTGATTTGCGATGTCACCGCACCGATCTGCGAGACGATCTCGGCCAGCAGGCTGCCGGTCTCGCCGACAAGGCTGACCCCGTCGCCGACATGGTTGGTGGACTTGTCGATCAACGACTTGATGTCGCGCGCGGCCTCCGCGCTGCGCTGGGCGAGCGCGCGAACTTCGTTGGCGACCACCGCGAAGCCCTTGCCTGCCTCGCCCGCACGCGCGGCTTCGACTCCGGCGTTGAGCGCAAGCAGGTTGGTCTGGAAGGCGATCCCGTCGATGACGTCGATGATCTGGGTGATCTCGCGCGCCGACTGCTCGATCGCGCTCATCGCATCGACCGCCTTGCGCACCACGTCGCCGCCTTGGGTCGCGCGGATGTGGGTCTGCTCGATTGCCAGTTTGGCGTTGGTGGCATTTTCCGCTGACTGGCGGGTGAGGCTGGTCACTGCGCCGACCGAGGCAGCGGTCTCCTCGAGGCTCGCGGCCTGTTGTTCGTTGCGCAGTGCGAGATCTTCCGAGGCTGCACGGATCTCGTCCGATCCGGTCCGCACGCCGCCCGCTGTGGCGCTCACGGCGCCGATCAGCTGCTCGATCTTGGCGACGGTGATGTTGAAGGTGTCGCGCAGGGTGACAAACTCGCCGTCGTTCATGTTCTCGATCCGGCAGGTCAGATCGCCTTCCGCCAAGCGGTTGAGCGCACCTGAAAGAGCCCCGATCACGTTGCTCGACTGATCGGCCGAGGCTTCCTCCAAGGCAATCGCGTTGGCGCGGAAGGTCGCCATGGCGCGGGTCATGCGGCCGACGCAGTCCTTGTGATCGGTATAGTTGATCGGCGCTGCGAGGTTGCCGTCAGCCAGCGCTTCCATCCGCAAAACGGTGTCGACATAGGGGCGGCAGATCATCGCTTTGGCGGTGAGCATCGTTCCGACCGACACGAGCAGCGTGGCCAGCGCGGTAATCAGTGCGACAGTATCGCTCGCGGCATTCTGCCAGACCAGCGCGCAGGCTACGACGTTGACAATGCCAAGCAACGCGAAGGCTATCAGCAACGCATTGAACTTCTCACGGATGGGCGCATTTTTTTCAAACCAGGTGAACATCTCTTCCCGTTCCTTCTCGGACCCTTTCGACGGTTGCTAGCAAGCAGACCCTGAAGGGCGCTTTTCCGCAGGGCTATGCGCAAGCCCCTAGGCAGGGTCGAAAGCTTTGTTGGCTGCGAGCGCCCTATCCCTGCGGCATGCAAACCATGGCGCGTCGTCGCAGCGTTCCGCTGGCGGCGAGACAGCGCATCCACAGGCGAGGGCGATAGATTTCATGGCCGATGTAAGAGTGCTGGTGGTGGACGATTCCGCGGCAATGCGCGCGTTGTTCTGCGACATCCTCGACAATGCCAAAGGCGTGACCGTTTGCGGCACCGCCAAGAATGCCGATGACGCGCGCGACCAGCTGGAAAAACTGCGGCCCGATGTGCTCACGCTCGACGTCGAGATGCCGGGCAAGAGCGGGATGGAATTCCTCGAAGAGGTAATGGAGAGCCGCCCGCTGCCGGTGATCATGCTGTCCAGCATCACCCAGGCCGGCACCGGCACGGCGCGGCGCGCGCTGGAACTGGGCGCGGTGCATTGCTTTCCCAAGCCGCTCCACACCTCGCGCGAAGAATTCGATGCCACGGTGCGCCAGTTGGGCGATATCGTCATCCGCGCGGCCAAGGGCGAGTTGCAGCCGGGCGGGGAGACCCAGGCAGAGGGCAGCAATGCCGGCGGCTATCGCAGCGACGGGCGAATTGTTGCGCTGGCCTGCGGGGCGGCCGGGATTGAAAGTGCCCGGCAGGTGCTGGCGGCCTATGATGCCGGCTGTCCGCCCACCATCGTGCTGTTCGATGCTGAAAGCGGTGTGGTCGAGAATGCTGTGCGAGCGATGCGCGCCTCATTGCCCTGCCAGCTGGGCGATGCGGTCGACGGCGTCTCGCTTGAGCCCGGCAAGGTGTGGCTGGCGCATGACAACACCCGCCACGTGATTGTCGAGGCAGGATCGCCGCCGCGTCTCCGGCTGGTTGAACGCGATCCTGTCAACGGCTGCCGCCCCTCGGCCGATTTGCTGTTCGGTGCGCTGGCCCGGAGCGGGCTGCCGGCGCTAGGCGGGTTGTTGACCGGGAGCGGCAATGATGGCGTGCGCGGGCTGAGTATCCTTGCCGAAGCAGGCGGCAAGGTGTTCGTTCAGCGCCCCGCCGACTACGCCCCCCGCGACCGCTATGACGGCGTGCGCGCGCTCGGCCTTGATCTGGCCGACCTGCGCCAGGAAGCGATCCCCGACTGGATTCTCGAACAGACCAACGCAGGCGGCTAGCGGCGCAGTCGCCTCAGTCCGCCAGCCATTGTCGCACCGCGAACCAGCCGATGACCGCTGCACTGATAACGAGGCAGAAGGCCACAACGCCCCAGAACGCCCATTCATGATCAGCAAATGGGATCCCGGCGACATTCATTCCGAGCAGCCCGGTGACAAAGGTCAGCGGCAGGAAGATGAATGCCACCACCGCGATTGCCAGACTGCGGCGGTCGATCTGTTCGGTGCGAAGATCGGTGAGTTGTTCGTGCAGCAGTGCGGCGCGTTCGCGCACGGCCTCTAGCTCTTCTGCCATGCGTGCAAACCGGTCTGCCGCGTCGCGCAGGTGCAGGCGGTCTTCATGGCTGATCCATGCGAATTCGAGCTGCGCCATGGTAGCCAGCGCATTGCGATCGGGCGCGATGAAGCGGCGCAGCGCAATCGCGCGCGAACGCAGCACCGCAATGCGGCGGCGCAGGCTGTAGACATCGCCGCTTTCGATGGCTTCCTCGCAATTATCGAGCTCCTCGCCGAGTTCGACGATCTTGGGATCAAGCTCGATGCTGATCGCCTGCGCCAGTGCCGAGACGAAATCCCCGCCATCGGTCAGGCGTCCGGCCTGCATCGCTGTTTCGACCTTGCCGAGCGCGGCAAGCGGCTTGCGCGAGACCGATGTGACGCGCCGTCCCTCGACCCAGACGCGGATCGAGACGAGCGGATCGCTGTCACCCACGCTCATCAGACCCGTGCCGCGCAGGTTGATCAGCGCGGCAGAATCGATCTCGTCACAGCGGGGGCGGGTCTCTCTGGCGAGCAGGGCGCTGGCCGCCATTTGCGGAACATAAGGCGGCAGATCGGGGCGGCCATTGGTGCCGGTGCCCTCGATATGCAGCCAGACGAAACCCCCGCCGCTATAGGCGGTTACCGCTTCGGGCGCGATCTCGCGGACTTGGCCATCTTCCAGCACCAGCGCGCGCAGCGAAGCAGGGGGCGTGTGTTGATCCATCCCGACCGACATCTACTGCGCCCCCCGCCGACTGCAAGCGCAGGATTGGGGCGGCGTTGATGGCGCTGGGCGGATAATGGTCGGGGAGACAGGATTCGAACCTGCGACATCTTGCTCCCAAAGCAAGCGCGCTACCAGACTGCGCCACTCCCCGACATTTTTGCTCTCGCCCGCACCGCCCCCGGTGGGCCCGGCAGGATTCGAACCCGCGACCTAGCCGTTATGAGCGGCCAGCTCTAACCGCTGAGCTACAGGCCCCAAGACAAGGACCGGAGACCAGGCGAGCGCCAGCCCCTACTCTGCCGGCGGTGCGGAGACAAGCCGTGATGCAGTGTTTACAATTCCGTGGCGGCGATGATCTCGGCCACCGTGGTGCTGCGCACCCCGCGCCGGACAAGCTCGGCATAAACCGCCTCAAACCACGCATAGAGCCGCTCGACCGCTGCTTCGTCGGCTGCATAGGGCGTATGGCCGGGGGCAAGCGAGGGGCTATGGAGCGACAGCACCAGCACCGGCAATCCGCTGCTGACTGCAAGACCGATCCCGCGCAGGGCCTCTTCGGCCGAGACCCCTTCTGGCGTCAATGCGATGCGTTCGAGCAGGCCAAGCCGCGACAAGGCACCAAGTGCCCGGGGGACCTTGGCTGCGAGCCGCTGCACCTCCACCCCGACCGGACGCAGCAGCCCGGCGTGAACCGTGGTGACCGGCAGTTCCAGCAGCGTACGTTCCGCATCGGCCCAATAGGGAGTGATCGGGTGGTGCGAATAGTCTGGCCCGCCCTTGGGCCGGTAATCGAACAGCGAGCGCACCGAGGTGTCGATCCGGATCCCCGCTGACTTGAGCAAACTGGCCGTGTCCGGACCAAGGCCATAGCGGCCGGCACGATAGATCAGCGGGGCGGCACCGAAGGCGGCTTCGACCGCATCTCGCAGTATTGTGAACTTGGCCGCTTCCAGCGCAGGCGACAGATTGCCGGTGAAGGAGTTGCGCGCGCTCACCTCTTCCTCGAACGGGGGATTGACCCAGGGGTGCAACTGCACGCCAACCTCGGCCGTGCCGCGCCGCACGGCATCGCCGATGATCTCGACCGCGCGAGCATCTTGCACGATCGGCCAGTCGACCAGATAGACCGGATGCGCGCCGATTTTCTCGCAGAAGCTCTGGAAGCGCGGGATTGCGGCGACATGGCTTAGGCCGTGGCCTTCGCGCCGGAAGGGGGCGTTCCAGTCGAATTCCTCTTCGGTATCGACCGTCAGCAGTACGCGCTGGCCGAAACCGGGCGCAAACCGCGCAGCGGCGGCCGCTGGCGGGGGCA
This sequence comes from Erythrobacter sp., assembly GCA_023653115.1. Lineage (GTDB taxonomy): Bacteria > Pseudomonadota > Alphaproteobacteria > Sphingomonadales > Sphingomonadaceae > Erythrobacter. The sequence goes on along the minus strand of JAMNXO010000012.1, from coordinate 24,369 downwards.
CCAGCATAGAACCTGTCGCCATGCGCCTGTTCTCCCGGCGCGTGCTAGCCCGCGCTGAAGGCACGGTGGCTAGGCAGGTCTCCGGCCATGGTCAAGAGCGGCAGGGTGAGCACCAGCTTGTCGCCGTCGCGCAGCAGCGATCCGCCCGCCGCACGCGCTTCGGCCCGGGCGAGGCGGAAGGCAAAGCCGGCGCCGAACAGCCCTGCATTGATTGCGCTTTCAGCCGGCCGTGCGGTGGCGGCAAACAGGTTTTCCTCGCGCGCGAGATCGCCGGGCAAAGCGCATTCAAGCCGCGCTTGCGCACGGCCCTGCACGATCACCGGCGCCAACCGTGCCGCAAGCTGCTCCTTCGGCCCGCAGGCCGCACCAAGGCTCGCCAGCACGCGCCACAGCAGCGCCTCGGCATCTTCGGAATCGCAGGCCGCCAGCAGGCTCGCATCAGGCGCAAGGGCAAGGGCAATACCGGCCTCACGCGCGGCGAGAACCGGGGTCAGCTGGTCGACAATACGCCGCACCAGCATCGCCAGATCCGCCTCACCCGGCTCGATCCCGAGCGCTCCGGTCTCGAACCGTGCGAGCCGGTCAAGCTCGTCGAAACCGGCGAGGATGCGTGCGGCATCGGCTGCAATCGCTGCAGCAAGTGCGCGGTATTCGTGGGGTGCGGGGCCGAACAATTGCTGCTGGATTACCTCGGCATAGCCCTGCACCGCAGTAACCGGCGTGCGCAATTCGTGCAGCAGCTGGCGGATGCGATCGGCTTCGCGCGCTTCGGGGGCGGTCGGTTCGCCCGGCTCGTCCAGCGCGCGGCGGCAACGTCCGACATAGCCGGTGAAGTGGCCTTCCACGCTGAAGGCGGGCTGGGCATCCAGCGTCCATTCTCCGGCAATGGCGAGCGCGCCGGACAGTGCAAAGGCCTGCCCCGCGATCGGCTGGCGCCGGGCAAAGGCCCGCGCGATGGCGTCGCCTTCTGTGTCGTCACTGGCGAGCGCACGCAGGGCGACCAGCCGCGTGCCAATCACCATCGGAGCAACTTCGGGCGCGGCCCATTCGATCCGTCCGGCGGCGTCCGTGGCAAAGCCGAAGCCGGCAATCGGGCGGTCGGGCAGATCGGGCAATTCGCCCAGCGGCAGGCGCGGGGCGATGTCCGCGTCGGTGCCGCTTTCGCTGCGCTCGCGCCTGAACTGGGCGATGCGTTCGACCAGCGCCGAGATTTCGCTGCGGCCGGTCTCGTCCCGATCGGCGACGGGTGCGCGTTCACGGCGACGCTGGGGGAGCGGCGCCAGCTCGCGATCGGGCACGGTGGCAGGCGCAGTTTCAGACGCCGCGAAAGGCGCGATGCTCGCACCCTCGGGGCGCGGGAGGCCGCGGTCGTGAACACCTAGCCGTGCCAGCAACGCTTCGACATCAATCGGCAGATCGCGGCGCAGACGCAGAAAACCGCGCGCGCGCACCGGCAGGCGCGGGATCAGCGCGGTCCAGTCCTCGACCGATAGATCGGCGCGGCCGAGCGCGGCAATAGCGATATCGGGTTCCTGATCGGCCAGATGCGCGGCGAGATCGGGGCTGCGGAAGCGCCAGCCGGCCTCGCGGATGATGGCTGCGCGTTCGGGTGCGGGGATCGCCTCGGCCAGCGCGTCCATCCTCAGCCAGGCCGAGGCGACAAGGCTCTGCTGCTGGCGGCTGCTGGAATGGACACGATCCTTGCCGAGCAGATCGAGCAGCTGCCGGTATTGCGTGCGCAAGCCCGCTTCGCCGGTGGCGCGCTGGCGCAGCACGGTGGCAAGGCGGTCATCGAAGAACACGCGAGGAGCACTCCCAAAATCTGGCTCAGCCAAAGCGAATCGGCGGCGCTTATCACTGCGCCGGGCCAGCCCGTAACGCCAGCGCCATGCAATCTTCTATCAGGATAGAGCAATTGTCACAGTCTGACGCGCAAGGTGCGTTGCAAAGCGGGACAATTGCTGGCAGACCTAATAATATTAGCGAAGAGCGCCATCCGGCGCGCCTCTTCTTACTTTGATGATGATAGGATGCGCGGCGTTGCCTTGGGGTGAACGTGCGGCCTGGTGGGGAGTTTCAGCCGAGTGGCCAATCTGGATGATATTGATCGCCGTCTGCTCGCGGAACTGCAGGCGGAAGGCCGCGTGACCAATGTCGAGCTTGCCCAGCGTGTTGGCCTCACCGCGCCGCCGTGCCTGCGCCGCGTGCGCGGGCTGGAGGAAGACGGCGTGATCCGCGGCTATCACGCCGATCTCGATCCGTCCAAGCTCGGCTTTGCGATTACGGTGTTCGCGATGGTGAGCCTGAAGAGCCAGGCCGAAGCCAGCTTGCGCGAGTTCGAAGAGCATATGCGCGCGCTGCCCGAAGTGCGCGAATGCCACATGCTCAATGGCGAGATCGACTTCATTCTCAAGATCGTCAGCCGCGATCTGCAAAGCTTCCAGGAATTCCTGACCGGCAAGCTGACGCCCGCGCCCAATGTGGAAAGCGTTAAAACCTCGCTGACGATCCGCACTGCCAAGCAGGAACCCGGCGTTCCGCTATAAGTCTGACGTCGGCGGCTCGGCTCCCAGTCCGTCCGTGACCATACTTGTCACTCTGTCGATGGTGCTGCCGGTGCTGGTTTTGCAGCGCTGGTATGTGTCGCACCTTGATCGCACTTTGCCGAAGCGCTGGCGCAGGCTGCCGACACTCAGTGTCTATGGTGTCCGCCGTGCTGCGCCAAGGCGCGCGGCGCTTTATGACGGGTTCCAGTTCACCCTTCTGATGTCGGCCATGCTTGTCGGCTTGGCGATCTGGTTCGACCTGCAGCAGCGCCCCTTCGCTCTCGGCAAGACACTGCTCTCGAACGGATGCGGTCTTGCGCTGGCCTGTGTGTATTACGGGCGCGGCGTCTTCTTTGTCCGGCGCTGGATCCGCACCGGCAAACCCCCGATCAGAGGCCTGAGGCATCCGACGGACAAGCGAGATTAGTGCAGCTTGAGCCTTGGCCGCACGATGCGGTTCACCCGGCCGATCAGCATCAGGAAGGTCGCCTTCACCCAGCCGTGGATGCCGATCAGGTGCAGGCGGTAGAGCGAGGTGTAGATGAACCGCGCCAGCCGGCCTTCAATGGCCATGCTGCCGCCGATCAGGTTGCCCATCAGGCTTCCTACGGTCGAGAAGCGGCTGAGTGACACCAGCGAGCCCTTGTCGTGATAGGTGAAGTGCTTCAGCGGCTTGTTCTGCTGCATCCGGCAGATATTGGCGAACACCACCTCCGCCATCTGATGCGCGGCCTGCGCGCGCGGGGGAACGGGGCGGGTCTCTCCCGGGGGCGTGTAGCTGGCGCAGTCGCCCAGGGCATAGATGCACGGATCAACCGTTGTCTGGAGCGTGTCGGTAACGAGGATCTGGTTGCGCGCATTGGTCTCGAGCCCAAGGCCTCCGAGAAAGTCTGCGCCCTTGACCCCGGCCGCCCAGACGATGAGGTCTGCCTCGATTACTTCGCCGGTCTTGGTGATGAGCTGGCGCGGGCGGGCTTCGACCACCTGCACATCGGGGCGGACCTGCACGCCCAATTGGCCAAGTTCGTAGGTGGCCGCTTCGGCCAGCTTGTCGGGCAGGGCAGGCAGGATGCGCGGGCCGGCTTCGAGCAGGGTGACGTGCATGCGGCTCTCGTCGAACACTTCGAGCCCGTAGTGCCGCAGGGCGCCAGCCGCATTGTAGAGTTCCGCGGCCAGTTCAACGCCGGTCGCACCCCCGCCGACGATCGCGATGCGCACCTGTTCGTTGGCCGTCGGGTCGTTCATCATCGCCCGGCTGACGCGCAGGCAGTGGTTGAGCAGACGCGTGCGGAACCTGTCAGCCTGCACGCGGCTGTCGAGATAGAGGCAATGCTCGGCCACCCCCGGCACGCCGAAATCGTTCGAAACTGATCCCAGCGCGATCGCGAGGATATCATAGCGGATGGTGTGCGCCTCGATCAGCGCGCTGCCATCCTCGTCCTTCACGGGAGCGAGGCTGATTGTCTTGGCCGCGCGATCGATCCCGTCGAGACTGCCCTGGAAGAAGCGATAGCCCCAGCGGTAGCAATGCCCGCGATAGCCGACTTCATCGAGGTTCGCGTCCAATGATCCGGCGGCAACTTCGTGCAGCAGCGGCTTCCAGATGTGGCTGAGGTTCTTGTCGACCAGAATGATATCGTGCTGCTTGCGCCCGAACTTCGCGCCCAGCCGGCGGACCAGTTCCAGCCCGCCTGCGCCCCCGCCGACGACAACGATCTGGGTCTTGCGGTTCATTCAACCTCCACACAGCAGGCCCTGCGCCTGATCCGATAACGGGCGAGAGCGGAAGATTATTCTCCGCCCGATCACAAGCCGCAGGTTAACAGCCCGGCTACCCCAAAGCGAGGCCCGGACTATCACTATGGCGAGGCTTTGTTGCAGTGCAGCAACAGGCGGGACGCGGGGCGGGTGTCAGACCGCCCGCTCCTCCAGCCAGTTTTCCAGCCACTTGATCGAATAGTCGCCGTTCAGCACGTCATCCTGCCGCAGCAGTTCCTGGTGCAGCGGGATGTTGGTCTTCACCCCTTCGACCACCATTTCCTCCAGCGCACGGCGCAGGCGCATGATGCAGCCTTCGCGGGTGCGGCCATAGACGATCAGCTTGGCAATCATGCTGTCGTAATAGGGCGGGATCTTGTAGCCGGCGTAAAGCCCTGAATCCACGCGCACATGCATCCCGCCTGCGGCGTGATAATAGGTCACAAGGCCGGGCGAGGGCGCGAAAGTGAAGGGATCTTCGGCGTTGATCCGGCACTCGATCGCGTGGCCCTTGAACTCGAGCTCCTCCTGCTTGACCGAAAGCGGCTTGCCCTCGGCAATGCGGATCTGCTCGCGCACCAGATCAACCCCTGTGATCGCTTCGGTGACAGGGTGCTCGACCTGCAGGCGGGTGTTCATCTCGATGAAGTAGAACTCGCCGCCTTCCCACAGGAATTCGATCGTGCCCGCGCCGCGATAGGCCATGTCGCGCATCGCCTGCGCGCAGACCTCGCCCATGCGCATCCGTTCCTCGGTCGAGATAACGGGCGAGGGCGCTTCTTCGAGCACCTTCTGGTGGCGGCGCTGCAAGGAGCAGTCACGCTCGCCCAGATGGATCGCGTTGCCTTGCCCGTCGCCGAACACCTGGAATTCGATGTGGCGCGGGTTGCCGAGATATTTCTCGATATAGACGGTCGCATCGCCAAACGCGGCTTTCGCCTCGCTGCCGGCCTGCTGCATCAGGGTTTCGAGCTTGTCCTCGCTCTCGCACACCTTCATCCCGCGCCCGCCGCCGCCGCTGGCGGCCTTGATGATCACCGGATAGCCGATGTCCTTGGCGATCTTGCGCGCCTCGTCGAAATCGGAAACCGCGCCGTCCGAACCCGGCACCAGCGGCAGACCCAAGGCGCCAGCCGTTCGCTTGGCCTCGACCTTGTCGCCCATGGTGCGGATGTGTTCTGGCTTGGGGCCGATCCAGATGATGTCATGCGCTTCGACGATATCGGCGAACTTGGCGTTCTCCGACAGGAAGCCATAGCCCGGGTGGATCGCATCGCACTGCGCGACTTCGGCAGCCGAGATGATGTTGGCGATGTTGAGATAACTCTCGCCAGCAGGCGGCGGGCCGATGCACACCGCGTGATCGGCGAGGCGGACATGCATCGCATCGGCATCGGCGGTGGAATGCACCGCCACCGTTTCGATCCCTATCTCGTGCGCCGCGCGGTGGATGCGCAAGGCGATCTCGCCGCGATTGGCGATCAGGATGCGTTTGATTCCCATGGTCTTAGGAGATCACCACCAGCGGCTGGTCGAATTCGACCGGCTGGGCATTGTCGACCAGAATCGCGCTGACCGTGCCGGAGCGCGGCGCGGTGATCGGGTTCATCACCTTCATCGCCTCGACGATCAGCAGCGTGTCACCTTCCTTGACCGGCTTGCCGACCGCGATGAATGGCGCAGCGCCCGGCTCCGGGGTGAGATAGCAGGTGCCGACCATGGGCGATTTGACTGCATTGGTCATGTCCGGCCCGGCGGCAGGCTCGGGTGCGGCAGGAGCTGCGGCCACAGGCGCGGGCGCAGCGGCGGCCGGCGCAGGCGCTGCGGCATAGACCGGCGCAGCGGAGGCCACGGCCCCGCGCGAGACGCGGATCTTGCGATCATCATCCTCGACCTCGATTTCGGTGAGGCCGGTTTCGTTGAGCAGTTCGGCCAGCTCGCGCACCAGCGCGGTGTCGATGTTCATGCCCCCCGATTTGCGCTTACCGCTATCCTTGCCCTGTCCCTCGTCGTTCGACATGAAAGTCCCTTGTTTTGTGAAACGCCCTGTAGACGCGGGGGACTATTGCCGCGAATTGCGGCTGGCAAGTGGCAAAGGATGCAAATTGTGAAAGTCTGGTGACGGATTATACCGCGCCCGACGCTACGGCTTCGAGCGCGATGCGATAGGAATCCGCGCCGTGGCCCTCGACGGTCATCGACGCGGCCATGCCGACATAGGAGAGATGACGGAAAGTCTCGCGGGTTTTGGGATCGGAGAGGTGGACTTCGATCACCGGCGTGCGGATCGCCTTGATCGCATCGAGCAGCGCGATCGAGGTGTGGGTATAGGCCGCCGCGTTGAGCAGCACCGCCCGCGCGCCTTCGGCCTGCGCCTCGTGCAGCCAGTCGACCAGCATGCCTTCATGATTGGTCTGGCGCATCTCGATTTCGAGCCCGAGTTCCCGCGCGCGGTCTTCGAGCATACCGGCAATATCATCGAGCGTGGTGGTGCCATAAATCTCCGGCTCGCGCGTGCCGAGGAGATTGAGGTTGGGGCCGTTGAGAACGTAGACGAGGTTGGTCATGGGGATGGGGATAGCGCGAAGGCGAGTGGCGGGGAAGGGTAAGTGCCAGAAGCGCCAAAAGTGGCGATCAGGCAGACCAGCAGGCGAGCGGAGAGCCCTCGATACCCGGTGCCCCAAGGTTTCCTTTTTGCATCCCCCAGAAGATCAGAAATGTATCGCGTTTTTGGCTGTAAACGAGCCAATACCCGTTCGTCTCGGCAATACACGTGCCTGAAACTAACGATCCTTCTTCGAGGCCTTCGAAACCCGGCTCTGTGACCATCGCGCTGAGTTCGAACGGATCACACAGCGAGTCACGCAGGCTGGACTCCAGCCTGACTAAGTATTCTTCTCGGTTCAGGTGCCTGCTGACGAAAACGTCATCCGTCTGGCGGATCGCCTCTTCAAATCTCGCCAATGCCCTTGTTTTCACTGGTACAAGTTACTGTATCACCAGTCGCCAGACAAGACTGCCTTGGACCGCAGCCGTCCCTACCGATCCACGCCCTTGACCTTCCCCCACTGGCGCGCCGCAGTGTAGCCGAGATAGCCGGTGCCAAACAACGCATAGAGCGGCTCGGGCAGGCCATTCAGATAGGCGTTCATCCCCGCCGCGATGTCGCGGGCGGCCAGCGGGTGGAAGGCGCTCAGAACCCCCATCGGCAGCGCGGTCAGCAGCAGGATGTACATCACATAGAGGAAGCTTGGGCGCGCGCGGCTGGTCCAGGGGTCTGCGGAGTTGGCCTCGGCGACGATCGCCTGAAGCTGGGTCTCGAGCATCTGCATTTCCTGCGAGCCCTGAAGCGTCAGCAGTTCGAGCTTGGCTTTCGCCTGCGCTTCCTTGTCAGGGATGATCTTGTCGATGATCGAGGCGATGGGGCCGATGAGGACGTCGAGAATGGCCATATGGTGCGCTCCTTGGCTGCGAGTCGCGCAAAAATGTCCAAATCGGTTAAAGTAGGAAAATGATTTAACCTATTTCTCGCCCGCCTCGGCAAGCAGCCGCTGCGCCAGCACCAGATGCGGGCGGTCGAGCATCGCGCCGTCGAGCGCAACCACGCCCGCGCCGGGGTGATCGGCAAAGGCCTGCACCACCGCGCGGGCATGGGCCAGTTCCTCGGCGTTCGGCGTAAAGGCCGCATTGATCGGATCGACCTGCGCCGGGTGGATCGCCAGCATCCCGCGGAAGCCCGCCGCCCGAACGCCGCGCGCACGCTTTTCCAGCGCTTCGAGATCGCGGAACTCGGGCTGCACGGTCTCGATCGCCGCTACGCCCGCCGCCGAAGCACCGATCAGGCACAGGCTGCGCGCCATTTCGTAAGTGTGCGCATATACGCCGTCGGCCCCGCGCTGCTGGCTAGCTCCCAGCGAAGCCGACAAATCCTCCGCACCCCAACTCATCGCCACCAAGCGCTCACGCCCGAGATAGTCGCCCGCATATTCGCCGGTCCGGAACATCGCGGCAGCCGTCTCGGTCACCAGCGCGGCGACGAGCGTGCGGCCGAGCGGAATGCCGTTCGCCGCCTCCAGCGCGGTGAGATAGTGGTGCAGCTGGGTGATATCGGCCGCGCCTTCGGCCTTGGGCAGGAACACCCCGCCGGGCCGCGCCGGAATGATCGCGGCAAGATCGGCGATGCAATCCGCGGTGGTGATCGGGTTGATCCGCACCCACAGCCGTGCGCGGCTCTTCGAGGCGGCGATCTGCTCGGATACCATAAGGCGGGCGGCGGGCTTGTTCTCAGGCGAGACCGAATCTTCGAGGTCAAACAGCGCGATATCAGCGGCGCTGGCCTCAGCCTTGCCCATCTTCTTCTCGCTGTCGCCCGGCGCAAACAGCCAGGAACGCATTCTGGGCAGGGCAGGGGTGTCAGCCATCGATCAATCCTCTTGGGCAGCAGCCAGCCGCGCAGCGTGTTGTTGCACCAGCGCGATCATGTTGGGAACGCCCTGCGTGCGGTTGGACGAAAGCTGGCTCTTGAGATCGAAAGGGGCGAGCGCGTCTGCCACGTCCATCGCAGCGACCTCAGCCGCGGGCCGATCCTGCACTGCGGCAATCACCAGCGCGACGATCCCCTTGGTGATCGCGGCATTGCTGTCGGCGAGGAAATGCAGCCGGTCGCCTGCGTTGCCCGCGGGATAGACCCACACCGCCGCCGAACAGCCGCGCACCAGTGTCGCGTCGGTCTTGAGCGCGTCGGGCATCGGTTCCAGCGCCCGGCCCAGCTCGATCAGCAGTCCGTAGCGTTCATCGCCTTCGAGGAACTCGTATTCTTCGAGAATGTCGGTGAGAGTGCGCATGGCGCGCCATTAATCAGAGCGCGCGCGAAACGCAAAGGGCTTGGCTCAGCCCATCAGCCCGCCCGGGCGGGTAAAGGCGTGCCAGATCACATAGAGCCAGCCGAGAAAGCCGTGGAAGATCGCCCACAGGATCGACTTGTGCAGGCTCCAGCTGATCGCCACCGCAATCGCGCTGCCGAGGCCGATGCCTGCCTGCGCGGCCGTGTTGGCCGGGCCGCTCACAGCTCGACGCCGCTGGCGATGGCTTCCAGCTTGCGGATGCGTTCCTTGAGATCGGCCAATTCGATCCGCGCAGTGCCGATCGGGGAGCCCTCGTCAGCGGCGGGACGGGCCGCGCTCTGGCCCAGCTCCTGCCGCTTGAGATCGAGCCAGCCCTGCCAGCCGCGCAGCAGGGCCGCAGCGATGACGATGATGGCGATCAGGCCGGATGTGGCTGTGACCAGCGTAGGGTCGAGAAAAGGCGTGATCATTCGCTCTTGTCCTCCTTCATCGCGGGAAGTGCCCGCAGCGCTTCGATTTCGGCCGCGATCCGCGCCTGTTCGCGCGCATCGCTGGAATTGCCGTCGGTGACGATGCGTTCGAGCACCTTCACGCGTTCCTTGAGTTCGATGACTTCGCGCCGTGCCGCTTCGATTTCGGCAAGGCTGCCCGGTTCGTCGCGGGGGGCAATCTTTTGGTTGCCGTCCTCGTCGGTGATGATCCCGGCGCGCGCCCGGACAGTCTCGACGACACCCCAGATCACAATCGCGACGAGCGCCACGATGGCCCAACTGCTCATTGCGCGGCATCCTCGGTCTGGCGCTGCGCGGGGGCAAGCGCGGGCAGGTCGCGGCGGAGCGCCTCGATCTCGTCGGCCAGCACGCTGCCACGGTCGGTAGTGATCCGTTCGAGCACGCGCAGGCGATCCTCGATCATCTGCTGGCGTTCGGCGATAATGCGGACGTCCTGGCTCTGCGGTTCGGTCCGCGCCTCATGGCGCAAGCGCCTGCCCATCATCACCTTCTCGACGAGGCCGTTGAGGGTCATCCCTGCAATCAGGGCAATCGCGACGATAGTCATCGCGATGATGATCTGTTCGCCCATTACGCCTCGCCCTTGTCCTTGAGATTCGTCAGCGCGCGGTCGCGCAGCGCGTCGATTTCCGCGCCCAGGTGATAGCCGCCATCGGTGACGATGCGTTCGACATTAACGAGCCGGTCTTTCATCGATCCGAGTTCGGCGCGCAGCTCGGCGTTTTCCTGGGTCAGCAAAGTAACGCGGTGCGCGGTTTCCTTGTCCGAGCCGGGCTTCAGCGACTGGCCCCACATGCCTTCGAGCGGATAGCCGTTCTTGATCTTCATGCGGGTCGTCTGGAACGAGGTGAGAATGCCTGCCGCGCCGAGTGTGAAGGCGCCGGCGATGATCCAGCCGAGGTAGGGGAGAAGGTCGGCGGGTTCCATTACACGCGCTCCTTCTTCGCGAGGCCGAGCGGCACGCCTGAACCGGCCTCATCGACGCGGCGCTGGTCACGCAGCGCTTCGATTTGGGTGGCGATGTCGTAGCCACGATCGGTGACGATGCGTTCGAGCACCTGCACCCGGTCTTCCAGCCGCTGGATATGGGTCGCGTATTGCGCGGCCTTTTCTGCGGTGTTCTCGGCAGTGACGCCGACCTGCATTTCGGCAATCTTCTGCTGGTGCTTGGTCCAGATCGCCACGATCGGTATCATCATCCCCATGATCGGGATCAAAACCCAGATTGTATCGGGTCCCATAACTTGCCCCCTATTCTCGTTGACGCTTAGCGCAGCCGCTCGATTTCGGCGGTCAGGCGCGGGTTGCTGCTGACATAGTGGGTTTCCACGGCGGCCAGGCGGCGGTCGATGTCGCGGAAGCTCGAGCGGATTTCGCGGGCGGTGCGCTTCGGATTCTGCCGGATGCCCTGCCAGTACTTCTGCTCGCTCTCGTCACGGTAGAGATAGGGCGGCTTCTTGTTGAGCAGGAAGCCGGCGATGAAATAGGCCAGCAGCGATGCGCCTCCGGTGGGCCACATTGACAGGAAGGCGGCCAGCCGGATCCAGAAGACATTGACCCCGGTGTAGTCGGCAATCCCGGCGCAGACGCCCATCAGCTTGCCATTGTGCTTGTCGCGGTAAAGCGTGGTGCGGGGGCTGTTCATGCGCGGGTTCCCTTCTTTTCGGCGATCAGCTGTTCAAGTTCGCGCAGCTGCTGGTTGTCCTTTTCGTGATCGGCGATCAGGCGGCGGGCAGGGGTGAATTCGGGATCGTCGCTGGCAACCAGCCGTTCGACCGTATCCATCCGCTCATCGAGCCGCTTGGCGAGGTTGTAGAGTTCCTCGAGCAGCACTTCGTCGTCCGCCGTGATGGTCGGTGCGGTCTTCCACTTGGTAACGTAGTGGAGGATGACCCACGGCATGCCGATGAAGATCATCGGGATGATGATCAAGGCGAGAAAAACGTCTTCCATGGCTTAGCTTTCCTTGCTGTCGTCGGCTTTGCCGAGCGCTTTCTTCATGGCCTCAAGTTCGTCATCAATCGCGTCCGAACCGGCGAGCGCCGCAATTTCATCGGCGAGCGACGGGGTTTTGTTTTCCGCGATCTGCAGAGCGTCGGCGCGGCCTTCGGCGTAATCGACCCGGCGCTCGAGCTGGTCGAAGCGGGCGAGTGCCTCGTCGGTGCGCTCGGTGCTCATCAGCGTGCGCAGCTTGACGCGGTTCTCGGCGCTTTCGAGGCGCGCGGCGATCGCGGTCTGGCGGCTGCGGGCTTCGCGCAGGCGATGCTGCAGCTTCTGGATATCGTCCTCGTAAGCGCGCAGCGCATCGTCGAGCACGGCGATTTCCGCCTTGAGCTGATCGGCCATGTCGCCGGCCTTCTTCTTCTCGACCAGCGCCGCACGGGCGAGGTCTTCGCGGTCCTTGCTGAGCGCGAGCTGTGCCTTTTCGGCCCAGTCGGTCTGCAGCCGGTCCAGCTTGACGCAGTGGCGGTGCATTTCCTTCTGGTCGGCAATGGTGCGCGCGGCGCTCGCGCGGACTTCGACCAGGGTTTCCTCCATTTCGAGGATGATCATGCGGATCATCTTCGTCGGATCATCAGCCTTGTCGAGCATATCGTTGAAATTGGCGGCAATGATGTCGCGGGTGCGGCTGAAAATGCCCATGAAGGCTACTCCATCGAGAAACGAATTGACCCGGTCCTGCGCGCCGACTCGCGCGCTGTCCTGGCTCTGGGTGTCCCGCCGAGATTGCGTCGGAGTGGGGCTGCGGCGCAAGGCTTCGATTTCTTCGTCGAGCCGCGACAGCCGACCTGCCGAAAGCAGGCGGGAAGGGTGGGCCGGAGCATCGCTGCTCAGGTGATCGCGTGTGGGGCTTGCGTCACCGGCAGCATCGGCGGGGGGGACACTGCGCTCCGGCCCGAGGGGGTTGTGGGGATCGCCCATCTCAGGCGATCTCGGCAATGGCGCCGGTTTCCGACGCGGGGTGGTTGATCGGGGCAGCATGAGCCGCGCCCGGCTGGATCTGCGAGGACAGCGCGATCATCATGACCATCGCGGCGATGCTGGCGATGGCAGCCTGCCCGAGCTTGGTGTTCCAGAAGCTGGCTTCGGCGGTGGTGCGGTTGCTCATATGGGCCTCCCCAAGTGGTATTCGTTGGTGTTGCCGAGTATTTTGCAACCGCCGTGCCAAACTGCAGGAATGGCGGAAATGCTGGGGTTTTGGTCGCTCCAGCTGGCGAGGCATTGGTCACTATTGCCAAGCATTGGTGAATTTCGCTATAGATTGGCCATGAAGCGTGAGAGCCAGTTCATCGGCCAATCGGGCGCCTTTCTCGACGCTGTCGAGCGCGCCAGTCGCGCAGCGTCCACCAACCGTCCGGTGCTGGTGATCGGCGAGCGCGGCACCGGCAAGGAACTGATCGCCGAACGCCTTCACCGCCTTTCGACCCGCTGGGACGAGCCGCTGGTCACCATGAACTGCGCGGCGCTGCCTGAAACCTTGATCGAGGCCGAATTGTTCGGGCACGAGGCCGGTTCCTTCACCGGCGCTACCAAGGCCCGCACCGGACGGTTCGAGGAGGCCGACCGCGGCACGCTGTTCCTCGATGAACTCGGCACGCTCAGCATGGGCGCGCAGGAGCGGCTGCTGCGCGCGGTCGAATATGGCGAAGTCACCCGCATCGGCGCCTCGCGCCCGATCCGCGTCGATGTGCGAATTGTCGCGGCCACCAACGACGATCTGCCCGCACTCGCGGCGAGCGGCGAATTTCGCGCCGATCTGCTCGACCGGCTGAGTTTCGAGGTCATCACGCTTCCCCCGTTGCGTGTGCGCGAAGGCGATATTGGCGTGCTGGCCGAACATTTCGGGCGGCGTATGGCGGCCGAGATCGATTGGGACCGCTGGCCCGGTTTTGCGCCGCATGTGATGTCGGCGCTCGAAGATTATGCCTGGCCCGGCAATGTTCGTGAATTGCGCAATGTCATCGAGCGCGCGGTCTATCGCTGGGGGGATCAGGAATCACCGATTGCCCATGTCCAGTTCGATCCCTTCGAAAGCCCGTGGCGCCCGCGTCAGCCCGAGCATCGCCGCGCGTCTGCTCCGGCCGCAGCGAGCGCGGGCCGCCCCGCGGCTCCGGCTCCGGCCATGCCCGATCTCGATGCGGTCGAGGATCTGCGCGCCGCAGTGGATATGCACGAACGCGCGATCCTCGAACACGCGCTCGGGAAGCATCGCTGGAACCAGCGCCAGACAGCGCGCGCGCTCGGGCTGACCTACGATCAATTGCGCCATGCGATCCGCAAGCACGGGTTGATGGAAGGGCAGGATGGCAATGCGGGCTAACCGATTGCTAAGGATTGCCGTTTAGGTTGCAGGTATCGCAGATTTTTTCAGCAGCCGAGGCCCATCATGCGCGCGCTTGTCGATATCGTCCAGAACGTCACCAGCAGCATCCGCTTCATTGTCGGCGGGTTGCTGGTGGTCATCTTCCTGATTGGCCTGATGCTTTCGGCGAGCTTCGCTTATGTTGCACCGCAGGCGGCAGAGAAGGTGGCCGAGCGAGCTGAATCCATTGGAGATAAGGCGATTGCGGCCGAACAGCGCCAGCGCGTCGCCCAGGATATGGCGCAGGACGGCTGGGGCTATGGCGCAGCAAGCGCCACGGCGGGGCAGGGTTCGCCCGAGGATGGCGAGACTGCCTCCGGCGATGACGGCTGGGCCACCAACTGATCGCTTTGTCCTGCGCGTTTTCGCGAGGACACCGTAATTCCCCCTAGGGCACCCTTCGCCTCTGCTTCACCACGTTTGTTGCAGGCTGTCGCACTATGGTGCAGCCTGTCTATCTGCGACACCCGGCGAAGGCTGGAGAACCGGAACAGCCCCGGCCTGTTGGCCGTCGCGGTGCGGCGCGGTTGCGGTTGGCGATCCCGGCCAAGCTGGTCTCGACCCGCGCAACGGAGCCCGCCGTATTGCTCGACCTGTCGCGAAGCGGTGCGCGGGTCGGGCTCGAGCACCCGCTGGCACCGGGCGCCTGTCTCTATCTCAAGGTCGCCCAGCTCGAGCTGTTCGCCGAAGTCGTGCGCCGTGATCTGGGCGAGGGCGGAGGAATCAACGGTCTTGTGTTCGACGAGCCTCTGGCGGACGACGTGGTGCTGATGGTGCGGCAGTTTGCCGAGACGCTCGAGCAGCGCGAGCGCGATGCCCTGCGCGACAAGGTGCGCCGCTGGGTGAGCGGGCAGGACCGCGTATAAGCCGCAAGATTTGATTGGATGAGGGACGGCTGGCGGCACGCTTGGCTCTTGCCAAAGCGCCGATCTGCGCCTAAGTGCTCGCCCATCCCGACATTGTCGAGACAAGGTTTGGCTGCTGGCGCCTTCGGGGGCCGGCGCAGACCACGTTGCGATAAAGCGATCTAACCGGAGAACCGATGGCCGACATCGCGCGCCTGACTGCACTGATCGAACCCGAGGCTACGGCGCTCGGCTTCGAACTCGTGCGTCTGGCGATGCTGCCGTCGGAAGCCGGTGATGGCGGCATGGCGCTGCAGATCATGGCCGAGGATCCGGCCACCGGCCAGTTGGTGATCGATCAGTGCGCCGCGCTTTCGCGCCGCGTTTCCGATGTGATCGACGCGGCCGAGGAAGCCGGCGAAGAACTGATCGAAGGCGCCTATCACCTTGAGGTCTCCTCGCCCGGTATTGATCGTCCGCTGACCCGCGACAAGGATTTCGCCAATTGGGCGGGCCATGAAGTGCGGATTGTCATGGACAAGGGCTATGAGGGCCAGCGCGTCAACAAGGGCCTGCTCGGCGGGCTTGAGGATGGCATGGTGCTGGTTGCCGAAGCCAAGGCCGGCGATGTTCGCCTGCCGCTTGCAGAAATTCATACGGCCAAGCTCGTTCTTACAGACGCGCTGATCGCCGCCACCCGTCCGCTGGATACCAGTGGGGCGGACGAACTCGTCGAAGAAGAAGACGCAGAAGAGAAGGCAGACGACTGATGAGTGCCATTTCCGCCAACAAGGCCGAACTCCTCGCGATCGCCAACGCGGTCGCCTCGGAAAAGATGATCGACAAGTCGATCGTCATCGAGGCGATGGAAGAAGCGATCCAGAAATCGGCACGCAACCGTTACGGCGCCGAAAACGATATCCGCGCCAAGCTCGATCCGCTGACCGGCGATCTGACGCTGTGGCGTGTGGTCGAAGTGGTCGAGGAAGTTGAAGACTACTTCAAGCAGGTCGATCTCAAGCAGGGCGAAAAGCTCCAGCCGGGGGCCAAGGTCGGCGATTTCATCGTTGATCCGCTGCCGCCGGTCGATCTCGGCCGCATCGACGCGCAGTCGGCCAAGCAGGTGATCTTCCAGAAGGTCCGCGATGCCGAGCGTGAACGCCAGTTCGAGGAATTCAAGGACCGCGCCGGTGAGATCATCACCGGCGTGATCAAGTCGGTCGAATTCGGCCACGTGATCGTCAATCTCGGCCGCGCCGAGGGCGTGATCCGCCGCGATCAGCAGATCCCGCGCGAAGCTGCCCGCACCGGCGAGCGCGTGCGCGCGCTCATCACCAAGGTGGAGCGCAACAACCGCGGCCCGCAGATCTTCCTCAGCCGCGCGCATCCCGATTTCATGAAGAAGCTGTTCGCGCAGGAAGTGCCCGAGATCTACGACAGCATCATCGAAATCAAGGCCGCCGCCCGCGATCCGGGTAGCCGCGCCAAGATTGGCGTGATCAGCCATGATTCCAGCATCGATCCGGTCGGCGCCTGCGTCGGCATGAAGGGTAGCCGCGTGCAGGCGGTGGTGCAGGAATTGCAGGGTGAAAAGATCGACATCATCCCCTGGAGCGAAGATACCGCGACCTTCGTGGTCAACGCGCTCCAGCCTGCCACGGTCAGCCGCGTCGTGCTCGACGAGGATGACGGGCGCATCGAGGTGGTGGTGCCGGACGAGCAGCTCAGCCTCGCGATCGGCCGCCGCGGCCAGAACGTGCGTCTGGCAAGCCAGCTGACCGGTCACCAGATCGACATCATGACCGAGGAAGAAGCCTCGGAGAAGCGCTCGAAGGAATTCGCCGAGCGCTCCAAGATGTTCGAGGAAGAACTCGACGTCGATGAAACGCTCTCGCAGCTGCTGGTCGCCGAAGGCTTCGCCGAGCTCGAGGAAGTCGCCTATGTCGATCTGGCCGAACTCGCCAGCATCGAAGGCTTCGACGACGAACTGGCCGAGGAACTCCAGAGCCGCGCGCTTGAAGCGCTCGAACGGCAGGAAGAGGCGCACCGCCTCGTTCGCCGCGAACTGGGCGTCGAAGATGCGCTGGCCGAAATTCCGCACCTTAACGAAGCGATGCTGGTCACGCTCGGTAAGGCCGGGATCAAGACCCTCGATGATCTCGCTGATCTCGCGACCGACGAACTGATCGCCAAGAAGCGCGAAGCACCGCGTCGCCGCAATAACGCTGACGGCCCGCCGCAGCGTCGTCCGCAGCGCGAAACCGACAAGGGCGGCGTGCTGGGCGAATACGGCCTCAGCGAAGAGCAGGGCAACGAGATCATCATGGCCGCGCGTGCGCACTGGTTCGAAGACGAAGTAACGTCCGGGCCGACCGAGGAGGCCGCCCATGCGGACTCCACCCAATGAGCGCCTGACGTCCGACATCGACGGGCCTGACCTTCCGGCACCCGCCGGGAGCGAGCGGCGCTGTATCCTCTCCGGGGAGCATGACGCGCGCGATGTGCTCGTGCGGCTGGCGATCTCGCCTGACGGCCTTGTGCTGCCCGATCCGGCGGCCAAGGCCCCCGGCCGCGGCGCCTGGATTGGTGTGAGCCGCACGCAGCTGGAAACAGCGATCACCGACGGCCAGCTCAAGCGGGCTTTGCTGCGCGCTTTCAAGGGCGCCGTGCTGACTATTCCGGCGGATCTTGCCGAGCGGGTCGAAGCAGGGCTGGCGCGGCATTTTGGCGACCGGCTGGGGCTGGAACTGCGCTCTGGCAATATCGTGCTGGGCTCTGCCCGGATCGAGGAACAGGCGCGCAGCGGGCGGCTGGCCGCGCTGATGCACGCTTCCGACAGCAGCGAGGATGGCCGGCGCAAGCTCGATCAGGCCTGGCGCGTTGGGCGCGAAGTCGAAGGCTCTGGAGAGCGCGGCGAAGTCTTGCCTCTAGACCGCACTGCACTGTCTGTGGCATTGGGCCGCGACAATGTCGTCCACCTGGGCGTTGCCGGCCATGCTGGCGACATGCGCGCCGCAAAGCGGGTGCTGCAGGCGGCCTCCCGGCTTATGCGCTTTGTCGCAAGCGATGTGTCAGGCGATCTCTCGCCCGGCAGCGCGGCAGGCATGGTGGACAATTCTGGCCGGGATACGCCCGGCCACAGCGATCGGCCCACGGCTGGCCGTTCGGCAAATGATGAATACGTGAAGGACTAAATAGCGATAATGAGCGACGACAACGACAACCAGCGCACCCGCAAACCTCTGGGCCTCAAGCGCTCGGTCGATGCGGGCGAGGTCAAGCAGACCTTCAGCCATGGCCGCACCAACAAGGTGGTGGTCGAGGTGAAGCGCCGCCGCGTGCTCGGCAAGCCCGGTAGCGAACCGGTCGCAGCCCCGCCGCCGCCCCCACCGCCAGCTCCGGCTCCGGCTCCGGCCGCGCCTGTGGTGGCAGCGCCGGCCCCCGCGCCGCGTCCTGCACGCCCGGCTCCGGCTGGCGAGACCCCGCAGGAGCGGGTCAAGCGGCTCCAGCTCGAGGCCGAGGAAGAGCGGCTGCGGATGAACGAGGAAGCGCGCAAGCGTGACGAGGCCGAAGCCCGCGAGCGCGAGGAAGCCGAACGCCGCCGCGCCGAGGATAACCGCCGCGCCGAGGAAGAAGCTGAAAAGCAGCGCGCTGCCGATACCGCTGCGCCTGCGCCGGCTGAAGACACCGCCGCGCCTACCGCTGCGGATACGCCGGCTAACGCCGAAACCGAAGCCGCTGCTCCGGCAGCCAAGGCCGATGCCGCTCCGGCCGCGCGCCGCTTTACGCCCGTGGAACGCCCCGAGCCCAAGCGGCCCGAGCTCAAGTCCAAGAAGAAGGACGAAAAGCGCGCCGCGCCGATCGATGAAGGCAAGGACAACCGCCGTTCGGGCAAGCTGACCGTCACCCGCGCCTTGAACGAGGACGAAGGCCGCCGTGCGCGCAGCCTCGCCGCCTTGAAGCGCGCCCGTGAAAAGGAACGCCGCGGCCAGGGCGGCCCGTCCAAGCCGCGTGAAAAGCAGGTGCGCGACGTGGTCGTGCCCGAGGCGATTACCGTGAGCGAACTTGCCAACCGCATGGCCGAAAAGGGCGCGGATCTGGTGAAGGCGCTGTTCAACATGGGTATGATGGTCACCGTCAACCAGACCATCGACCAGGACACGGCAGAGCTGCTGGTCGAAGAGTTTGGCCACAACATCACCCGCGTTTCCGCGAGCGATGTCGATATCGACACCAGCGAGGATGCCGATCCGGAAGAAACCCTGCTGCCGCGTCCGCCGGTGGTGACGATCATGGGCCATGTCGATCACGGCAAGACCAGCCTGCTCGACGCCTTGCGCGGAACTGACGTGGTAAAGGGCGAAGCTGGCGGGATTACCCAGCACATCGGCGCCTACCAGATCACCACCAAGGGCGGCGACAAGATCACCTTCCTCGACACCCCGGGCCACGCGGCCTTCACCGAAATGCGGATGCGCGGCGCGAATGTGACCGACATCGTCATTCTGGTGGTTGCGGGCGACGACGGGCTGATGCCGCAGACGATTGAGGCGATCAACCACACCAAGGCGGCCGGCGTGCCGATGATTGTGGCAATCACCAAGTCGGACAAGCCCGAGTTCAACCCAAAGAAGATCCGCGAACGTCTGCTCGAACACGAAATCGTGGTCGAGGCGATGAGCGGCGATGTGCAGGATGTCGAGGTTTCGGCCAAGACCGGCGCGGGGCTGGACAAGCTGATCGAGGCAATCGGGCTGCAGGCCGAACTGCTCGAGCTGAAGGCGCGGCCCGACCGCGATGCCGAGGCAACCGTGATCGAAGCCCAGCTCGACAAGGGCCGCGGCCCGGTGGCGACAGTGCTCGTCACCCGCGGCACGCTGAAGCGCGGCGACACCTTCGTGGTCGGCACGCAGAGCGGCAAGGTGCGTGCGATCGTCGACGACAAGGGCCAGCAGCTCAAGGAAGCTGGCCCCTCGATGCCGGTTGAAGTGCTCGGGCTTGGCGGCGTGCCGTCAGCCGGTGACAACCTCACCGTGGTCGAGAACGAACAGCGCGCCCGCGAAGTTGCCAAGTATCGTCAGGAAATCGCAACGGAAAAGCGCACCGCGCTGGCCCCGACCAATTTCGATACGATGTTCAACAACCTCGCCTCCAGCGTCATCGAATTTCCGGTGGTGGTGCGTGCGGACGTGCAGGGCAGCGTCGAAGCGATCGTCAATGCGCTCCACAATCTCTCGAACGACGAGATCAAGGTGCGGGTGCTGAGTGCGGGCGTGGGCGCGATTACGGAAAGCGATGTGACGCTGGCCGGGGCTTCGAAGGCGCCGATCATCGGCTTCAACGTGCGTCCTAACGCCAAGGCACGCGACCTGCTCAAGCGTGATAACGTGCGGATGATGTATTACGATGTCATCTACCACCTCACCGATGCCATCGCCAAGGAGATGGCGGGCGAGCTGGGGCCGGAGCGGATCGAAACCGTGGTCGGCCGTGCCGAAGTCAAGCAGGTGTTCCCGGCGGGCAAGAAGGACAAGGCGGCTGGTCTGCTGGTTCTGGAAGGCGCGATCCGCAAGGGGCTGTTTGCTCGTCTCACCCGTCAGGATGTCATCGTTTCGGCGACCAAGATCCAGTCGCTGCGGCGCTTCAAGGACGATGTCGACGAAGTGCGCACCGGCCTCGAATGCGGCGTGGTGCTCGAGGATACCAACGACATCAAGCCGGGCGATATGCTCGAAGTCTTCTCGGTCGAGGAGCGTGAGCGGACACTGTGAGCCTGAACGACACGCACTATCCAGACGATGCCGGGCAGTCGCCGCACACGGCGCTGCTCGGCTCGGAATTCGTGAGCTGGGACGAAGCCGCCCAGACCGTCACCATGCGTTTCACTGTGAAGCGCGAGATGACCACCTGGCGCGGCGGCGTGCAGGGGGGGTTGGTCGCGGGCTATCTCGATGATGTGATGGGCTATGCCTATGTCGCGTCGACGGGCGGCGAGATGGCACCGCTCAATCTCGATCTGACCATGAGCCTGATCCGTTTGATCCCGGAAGGCCCGCTGATCGGCAAGGGCCGGGTGGTGAAGGCGGGCAAGCGAGTAATCTTCCTCGAAGGCGAATTGCTGGCCGAGGACGGCACGCTCCACGCCCGCGCGACGTCCACCGCGATCCCGACACCGCGTCCGACGCCCACCACAACAGGGATGGGCTGAACCATGGCCAAGGCGCCTCACACGCCCGAACAGCAATCAGTGCGCGTCCTCAAGGTCGGCGAGCGGGTGCGGCATATCCTGTCGGAACTGCTCGCGCGCGGCGAGGTGCATGACGATATCGTCAGCGCAACCGCCATATCAGTGACCGAGGTGCGCATGACCCCGGATCTGCGTAATGCGACGGCCTATATCAAGCCGCTGCTCGGCGCGGGCGAGGACGATGTGGTTCACGCATTGCGCCAGAACACGGCGTTCCTCCAACGCGAGGTGGCCCAGCGGTTGGGGCTGAAATTCGCGCCCAAGCTGCGCTTCCGCAAGGACGAAAGCTTTGCCGAGGCTGACCGGATCGAGGCGTTGTTGCGCGATCCCAAGGTCGTCCGCGATCTGGATGACGACGAGGAAGAATAACCTTCCTCAGCGCGGCAGCATCCGCGCCTTCAGAATAATGTCGACCTTGTTGCCGACCACAAGCTGATAGCTTTTCATGCCGTATTGTCGCCGGTCGATGGTGGTGGTGCCGGTGAAGCTGACCGGCTTGCCCACCTGCGCCAGCGGATCGGCGTCGAAGGTCACAGCCAGCGTTTGTGGCTTGGTTACGCCTCGCGCGGTAAGTTCTCCGCTGACGGTGCCGCGCGTTGCGCTGGTGAGTTTCAGCGAGCGCCCGACGAAACGCACGGTCGGATACTTCTCCACCCAGAAGAACTTGTCACCACGCAGCCGGCCAAGGGTGACGCTGTCCGGCGCCTCGATCGCGGTGGCATCGAAGGTCACATCGATCACGGCGCGTTCGGGCGCGCCGGGCACGATTGTCACGGCGCCCTGCATCCGCGGGAAGCGTGCCGTCTTGCTGGCCAGGCCGAAGAACGGCACCTTGGCCGAGACATTGCTGGCCGAGGCATCGAGCACATAGCGTTGCGGCGCGCCGATATTGGCAAGCGCGAACACTGCCAGCACAGGCAGCAGGATCAGGCGCAGGCGTGTCATCGGGCTGGTCATCATGGGTCCTTATACGCTTCAACCGGGCAAAAGGTTCAACCCCCGCCTCGCCCCGCGCGGGGCGAGGCGTTAGGCAGAGGCGATGGCCAAGCTCTATTTCTACTATGCCAGCATGAACGCCGGCAAATCCTCGCACCTGTTGCAGGCCGATTTCAATTATCGCGAACGCGGTATGCGCACGATGCTGTGGACCGCCGCGCTCGACAGCCGGTCGGAAGGGCTGGTCAAGAGCCGGATCGGGCTGGAAAGCGATGCGCACCGGTTCCATCCCGACACTGATCTGTGGGCCGATGTCAGCGCCGTCCATGCCGGAACGCCGCTCGATTGCGTGTTGGTAGACGAGGCGCAGTTTCTGACACCTGAACAGGTATGGCAATTGGCGCGGCTGGCGGACGAAGCGGGGATACCCGTGCTGTGCTATGGCTTGCGCACCGATTTTCAGGGTGAGCTGTTCCCGGGCTCGGCCGTCCTGCTGGGGATTGCAGATGCGCTCGTCGAGCTCAAAGCCGTGTGCCACTGCGGCCGCAAGGCGACGATGAACCTGCGCGTGGATGAAAGCGGCGCGGCGGTGAAGCAGGGCCAGCAGACAGAGATCGGCGGGAATGATCGCTATGTCGCGCTATGCCGCCGGCATTTCGCGCGGGCGCTTTCGGCATAATCGCACCGGCGCGCTCTGGCTTTCGCGGGATCGCGATCCTATCTGCAAGCGGATGAGCCAAACTGTCCTTTTCGCCCTCGTGCTGATCCCCGCATTGGTGATCGCGATTGTGTTCCACGAAGTCGCGCATGGCTATGCCGCGCGGCTGCTGGGCGATCCGACCGCGAGCGATCGCGGACGGCTGACGCTCAATCCGATTGCCCATGTCGATCCTGTCGGCACGTTGCTGGTGCCGGGCGCGCTGGCTCTGCTGGGCGGGCCGGTGTTCGGCTGGGCCAAGCCGGTGCCGGTCAACAAGTGGCGGCTCAACAACCCGCGTTTCGGGATGATGGCGGTGGCGGCGGCCGGGCCGGCCAGCAATTTCGTGCTGGCGGCGGTGGGCGCGGTGTTGCTCGGGCTGGTGATGCCGGCCGGGGTGGCACTGGGCGGCGATGTCGAAGCGGGCGCGACACTGCTCGTCGATGGCATGGGCGAGCCCCAATGGCTGGCGACAGGACTGTTCTACTTCATCCTCGTCAACCTGTTCCTCGGCCTGTTCAACCTCTTGCCGATCCCGCCCTTCGACGGCTCGCATATCGTCGGCGGCTTGCTGCCCGAGCAGCTGCGCGGCCCGTGGGAGAAGCTGCAAGGCATCGGCATGGCGCTGATCCTCGGGCTGGTGGCCATCAGCTGGGTGTTCGGCACCAGCTTCCTGGGCGATCTGGTGGTAGGGCCGGTGATGTGGGCGATGGGGCTGTTTTTGGCGCTGGCTGACGCGGTCGCGGCGCTGATCGCCTGATTGCGAAGGACGCACGTGGATATTTCCGGCAAGCCTGCGCCGCTTTCGGGCTGGCTGATCCTCGACAAGCCGCGCGGGCTGGGCTCGACGCAAGGCGTCAGCGCGGTCAAACGGGTGCTGCGCCAGAACGGCTATGCGAAAACCAAGGTCGGCCACGGCGGTACGCTCGATCCGCTCGCGGAGGGCGTGCTGCCAATTGCGTTGGGCGAGGCGACCAAGCTGGCCGGGCGGATGCTGGACGCCTCCAAGATCTACGAATTCACGATCCGCTTCGGCGAGGAAACCACGACGCTCGATACCGAGGGCGAGGTGATCGCCACCAGCGAGGTGCGCCCCTCGCTGGCCGAGGTCGTGGCTGTGTTGCCGCGCTTCACAGGTGAAATCGAGCAGGTGCCGCCGGCCTATTCCGCGCTCAAGGTCGATGGCCAGCGCGCTTACGACTTGGCGCGGGCAGGGGAGCAGGTGGAACTGAAGGCGCGCAGCGTCACGATCCATTCGCTGGTGCTCCGCCCCGGCACGGCACAGGAGGGCGAGGCAACCCTTGTCGCCCGTGTCTCCAAAGGCACCTATATCCGCAGCCTTGCGCGGGACATTGCCTATGCACTCGGGACCTGTGGTCACGTGACCTATCTGAGGCGCACCAAGGCCGGGCCGTTCACCCAGCAACAGGCGATTTCGCTGGACAGTCTGGAGGAAATCGCTAAGGGCCGGAGCCTTGAACACCTCCTCCTGCCGCTGGAGGCGGGGCTGGACGACATCCCGGCCCTCGCACTCGACCAGACAAGCGCGCAGGCGGTCCGACAGGGCCGGGTGCTGTCTGGCATGCCCCAATCATCCGGGCTCTATCTGGCGAAACTGGGC
>JAMNXO010000062.1 GCA_023653115.1 Erythrobacter sp. | reverse complement strand
GGTGCGCCGGTGCTGCTGGTGATCGCGCTGGCGCTGGGCGAGCCGGTGTGGCCGCAGGCGTGGGGGCCGGTGGTCGGCCTGTTCGTGCTCAGCCAGCTGGTGGGGCAGGGGCTGATGGTCTTCGCGCTCAAATACTTCCCGCCGCTGGTGGTGGGATTGGCGCTGCTCACCCAGCCGGTGGTCGCCTCGATCTACGGCTGGCTGGCGTTCGGCGAGGTGCTCTCGCCGCTGGATATTGTGGGGATGGTGCTGGTGGGCGCGGCTTTGGCGGTGTCGCGGGCGAGGGCCTGACCTACCGCCACTCGTCCTTCAGCGAGCGACCGGGATTGACCCACGGGCCGACATTTAGGCCATTGGCCTGCCTGCCGGC
Organism: Erythrobacter sp.; assembly: GCA_023653115.1. GTDB lineage: Bacteria > Pseudomonadota > Alphaproteobacteria > Sphingomonadales > Sphingomonadaceae > Erythrobacter. Next base: position 2,464 of record JAMNXO010000062.1, on the reverse strand, counting down.
TTCGTAATCGGCCTTGGCCGGGAAGTCGGCCAGCATGTTCGCCTCGCTATTTTGGTCGCGCGCCTCGGCGATCATGCGCTGCCATTCCTCGTCGCTCACGCCTCGGGGGCGGCCCTTGTAGAGCGGGAATTGCAGCTCGTACCTGATTGCACGCCGCCACAGGGCGAGCATCGCGTCATAATCGCTGCCAGACCATTCGAGCACGACCGGCCCCACGCCCGAGGCCAGCGCTCCGCGCAGCTGGGCGATGTTGCTGTCGGCCGCCATCCACGGACGGGTGCGGGTCTGCCAGATGAAATACCAGAAGGTCGCCCGCTCCATGTCGCCGCGTGCGATCAGACTTGTGATCGCGTAGATGAGGTTCATCGGATCAGCCGCATCGGGGTGATCGAACAAGTAATCGGCCGCCGCCGCGCGCTCGGTCTCGTCCTCGCTTTGCAAGGCCAGCGCAAGATTGAGCTCGGAATAGCCGGCGCTCTTTGCGCGATATTCCGTGCCGAGGAATTCGAGCACCGGCCCGAAGCCGGGGAACATGTCCTTCAGATTGGGGCAGAAGTCGGGGATGCCGGGGCGCTCGTTCGCGTTCCCTTGCCGCTCGGGGTTGGCATAGTTCGCCTCGAGAATGGCGATGATCGCATCGAGGTTCATGCGCTCGTCGAATGCCGCGCCGCCGTCCTCGAAATACTGGCCGCTGACGCTGCAACGGGTGTTCGAGACATCGAAAGGCGGGGTGTCGCCTTCGAACGCATAACGCTCGGCCCAATCGGGGATGCCGGCGCGGATGGTCTCGATCTCGCCATTGGGGCGCAGGCCGACGAGCAGCCAGCCCTTGGCGCGGTCCGTGTGCGCATAGGCGCGAAAGGCAATGCCCTGCACGGTGAAGCGGCGTTCAAGCGCGAAGCCAGATGTGGCCAACGCCTGTTCATGGGAAACGAGTACAGCGGGCCATGCGGCGTTGATCCCGCCGGTCATGGTCAGGGCCATCAGCCTTTCGGCCTGATATAACCCGTAGCTGCGATCACCCGGCCTCAGATCTGCGCGGGCGAGCACTTCGAGCGCGCGCTGCGGCTCGGCGTTAAAGCGTGCGCGCTGGGCATCGAGGATCAGGATGTCGGCCAGCGCCGTCCGGTCGGCAGCGCAAGCCTCAGCCAGCCTGGCAAGAGCAGGACGCAAGGGATCGGTCTGCGGGGTGTCGGCAGGCTCGTCGACCAAAGTGCTGGGCTTGGGGCCAAGGGTGATCACAGGCGGATTGCCCGGACGATCGCTGCGCACCAGATCGGGCCACTGCGCTGCCAAGGCCGTGCGGCATTCGGGCACCGCGCTGTCCTGCGCCCATGCAGGAGCAGCGAAAAACAGAGGTGCAATCAGAGCCGTAGCGCCGAAAGCCCTAGTCCCCACTGAAGGGCACCTTCCCCAAATCCCCCATGCCCACGGTTCCGCCCGCCATCTCCAGCATCCGGTCGAGGCTGCGCTTGGCCCGCAACCGCATCCCTTCCTCGATCTCGATCTGCGGGGTCAGGTCGCGCAGCGCGACGTAGAGCTTCTCCATCGTGTTCAATGCCATGTAGGGGCAGATGTTGCACGAGCAGTTCCCGTCCGCGCCCGGTGCGCCGATGAAGGTCTTGTTAGGCAGCGCCTTTTCCATCTGGTGGATGATGTGCGGCTCGGTCGCGACGATCAGGGTGTCGCCTTCGAACTCCTGCGCGAACTTGAGGATGCCGCTGGTCGAGCCGACGTAATCAGCGTGGTCGATGATAGTCGGCGGGCATTCCGGGTGCGCGGCGACGGGCGCGCCAGGGTGCTGTTCCTTGAGCTTGAGCAGCTCGGTTTCCGAAAACGCCTCGTGCACGATGCACACGCCGGGCCACAGTAGCATTTCGCGGTTGAACTTGCGGCTGAGGTAGCCGCCCAAGTGCCGGTCAGGGCCGAAGATGATCTTCTGTTCGGGTGGGATCTGGGCGAGGATCGTCTCGGCGCTCGACGAGGTGACGATCACGTCGGAGAGCGCCTTCACTTCTGTGGAGCAGTTGATGTAGGTCAGCGCTATGTGATCGGGGTGGGCTTCGCGGAAGGCGCGGAATTTCTCGGGCGGGCAGGAGTCCTCAAGGCTGCAGCCGGCGTCCATATCGGGCAGGATCACGGTCTTCTGAGGGCTCAAAATCTTGGCGGTGTCGGCCATGAATTTCACGCCGCAGAAGGCGATCACATCGGCGTCCGTCGCCGCGGCCTTGCGGCTGAGTTCGAGGCTGTCGCCCACGAAGTCGGCAATGTCCTGAATGTCGGGCGTCTGGTAATAATGCGCGAGGATCACCGCATTGCGCTCTTTGCGCAGGCGATCAATCTCGGCGAGCAGATCGGCGCCGGTGGGGTTGCGGGTCAGCAGGCTCATCGGTCAGTCCCCGTAATTTCAGGAACCGCCGATATAGGGGCTCGCCCTCGATTTTCGAGCGAAAAGCTACATCGC
>JAMNXO010000061.1 GCA_023653115.1 Erythrobacter sp. | reverse complement strand
CCGCTCGCGCTCGCGCTCCTGCTGGAGCAGCAATTCCTGCTCGGCCTTGTCCGAACGCTCACGCGCCCAGGTTTCGAGCCGGCGGCTGGCGAGCTTGAACAGTTCGAGCGCGCGGATCATTGCGCCGATCTCGTCCTGACGCTCCTGGCCTTCGATCGCGAAATTGCGGTCACCTTCTGCAAGGCGGGTCATGCCGGCGGTGATCTCGACGATCTTGCGCGCGAAATCGCGCGACAGGTAGGCAATGCCCAGCAGCAACACCACGCCGCCGATCACCGCCAGCACGGCAAGGATCAGCACCATGCTGAAGAAGTAGCCGATGCCGGTGGTTTCCTGCCTCTCGGCGCGATCGGCAAGGTCGCTGACAACGCGGGCCGCGGCATCGACCAGACGGTCTCCTTCGAGCGCCACGGCAGCCGCGCCGGCATTGACGCTACCGCCGCCGCGCACAGCGTCAGCCGCACGATCGGCCTCACGCTGGAAGGCGCTCACACCGTTCTGAAGTTCCGCCACGCGCGGTTCGAGTTCGGGGGCATGTTCGCCGACCACCGCATCGATGGCGGCGATCTGGGCCAACACTTCGGCTTCGCTGCTGCGCTGGCTTTCGCGCAGGCGCGAGGAATTGTCGTAGAGTGTGCGGACGGTGTGATAGCGCAGTTCGCCCGCTTCGGATTGCAGCTCGCCTGCGGCCACGAGGGCCTCCTGCACACGCGCTGTGGCATTGTAGCGGTTCCACAATTGGCCGAGCCCGAGCCCGAGCACCAGGGACATGAGGATGCCCACGGCAAAGAAGGAACCGAAAATCGCGTTGATCTTGTTCGCCAGCGAAAGATTGCGGAACCATGCGAGGCGCTCCAGCAGGCTGGTCTGCACCGGTGCAGCGGGCGCGGCACTGCCGAGGCTGTCGTCCTGGAATTCGAACTCGTCTCTGAGGTCGCGCACGAATTCGGGAACGGCCTGTTCCTCGCGGCGCTCCTGCAGGGTCATCATGTTCATGCCGCAATCCCCCGGGGCTCTTGTGCAAGCAATTGTGAAGGAAAATCCTTTCCAAAAGCTTGATTCGGAGGCGTGACCCTAGGGAATGTGCGGATTATCCGGCGCGCACCCGGGTAAGGAAACCCTGCACCTGGCTGCGCAAGGTGGCGGCCTGGGCTTCGAGGCTGGTGGCGCTGGTCAGCACCTGACTGGCGGCCGATCCGGTCGAGAGCGCCATTTGCCGCACCTCTTCGATATGGCCCGAGACCCGTTCTGTGCCGCGCGCGGCCAGATCGATGCTGCGCGCCAGATCCTGCCCGGCGACCGACTGCTGATCCACCGCGGTAGCAATCGAGACAGCGGTGGTTTCAAGCTGCTGGATCTGGCCGGCGATCGACCGAAGGGCCGAAACGCTGGCGCCGGTGGTGTCCTGCATATCGCGGATCTGTTCGGCGATCTTCTCGGTCGCGCGGCTGGTCTGGTTGGCGAGTTCCTTGACCTCGCTGGCGACGACCGCAAAGCCGCGGCCCGCCTCGCCCCCGCGCGCAGCTTCGATCGAGGCGTTCAATGCGAGCAGATTGGTGCGCCGCGCGATGGTCTGGATCAGTTCGACGACTTCGCCAACCTGCTGCGCCGAAGCGGTCAACGCGCTGATGGTGCTGTCGGCATTGCGCGCAGTTAATGTCGCCTCGCGCGCCAGTTCGGCCGAGGAGGCGGCCTGGCGGCTGATCTCGCCGATCGACATTGCAAACTCGTCGCTGGCCGAAGCGGCGGCGGTGGCGCCGAGGTTGGCTTCCTCCATCGCGTCGGCCACTTCGCCGGTGCGGCGGCTGGTGTCTTCGGCGGTGGTCGCCATCAGTTTCGAGGTGCTCTGGAGCTGGCTCGAGGCCGCGACCACGCCGGTGACGACTTCGCCCACCGTGCGTTCGAACTGGTCAGCGACATCGCGCAGCATCGCCTCGCGTTCGAGCCGCGCCTCTTCCTGCTGGGTCTGCAAGCGGGTCTGCTGGTCAAGCTCGGCATGGGCGCGTTCGGCGCGTTCGCGGCTCAGCCGTTCGAGCCGCATGCCAGCGCGGTGGAACACTTCAAGTGCGCGGGCCATCTCGCCGATTTCGTCGTGGCGTGCGGTGCCGGTGATCGACACATCCTTCTCGCCCGAGGCAAGCCGGGTCATCTGCCCGGCCATCGACCGCAGCGAGCCGCTGACTGTGTGTTTGACATAGCGCTGCGCGGCCAAGGTGATCAGGATCAGGGTGGCCGCAATCCCGACCCAGATGAACAGCAGGGTGGCGATCAGATCGGCTCCGGCATCGGTGCGCGCATCGGCATCCTTGCCTAGCAATTGGGCCATCTCGCGGCCCGCTTGCAACACGGCGCCGCCGGTTGCGGCGACTTCGCTGCTCTGGGCTTCGCGCAATTGCCGGTCACCCGCGCGCGCTTCGAAGGACGCGATCTGGCGGCGGAAATCGGCAATGCCTTCGCGGATCAGCGCGAGCCGGTCATAGGCTTCGACATTGGTGTCGCGCACCATTTCGGTGAGACCTGTGACGGTCCGGTCAGCGTCGGCGAGTTCATCAAGCGCGATCCGCGCGCGCTTCACATCGCCGCTGATCACCATCAGTTCGGCATGGCGCTGGCTTTCGCTGAGATAGGCGACCAGCCGTTCGGCTTCGAGCGCGTGATCGTGGGTGACGTTGATCCGCTCCGCCCGATCGCCCAGTTCGAGGAACCCGCCAATCGCGAACACGCCGGCAAACAGCACGAAGCACAGGTTGAGCGTGAAGAAGAAGGTGATCCGCCCGCCGATCGACAGGCCTGAGAACCAGGTGCGCAGGCGGTCGATCGTGCCGACGGGTGGGGCGGCCTCCTCGACTGCGAGTTCAGCGGCGAGATCCACGGCGATATCCTTGAGCGCGCTCATGCTGCCTCTTCGTCCGCACGGTCGCGGTGTTGTT
>JAMNXO010000060.1 GCA_023653115.1 Erythrobacter sp. | reverse complement strand
CCGCCCGGCGCGTCCTCGTCACGCAGCACCATCTCGTCCCAGTCGAGCTCGGCATACCATTGCAGCGCCTGCCAGCCTTCGGCGATATGCGCGGCGCTGGCGGCGAGCTGCGCCGGATCGAGCCAGTCCGCTGCTCCTGCCAGCCGCGCGCGCATCGCGGCGCGATCAAAATCGGGATTGGCGTTCGAGGGATCGAGCACCGGTGTGATCCGGGCTGCGGCGACCACTGCTTCAAGTTCCACCTTGCGCCAGCCGAGCAGCGGACGCAGCAGCGGCACCTCGCTGCCGTCGATCCGTGAGGCGGCGCGCACGCCCGCCAGCCCCGCCAGCCCGCTGCCCCGGTTAAGCCGCATCAGCAGCGTTTCGGCCTGATCATCAGCGTGGTGGGCGGTAGCGACCGCGCCCAGACCGCGCGCCTTGGCCCAGCCCGCCAGAGCCGCATAGCGCCCCGCGCGCGCCTGCGCTTGCAGGTTGCCGGGCTGCGGAGTGAGCGTGATCGCCGTGAAAGTAATCCCGCGCTCGCCCGCCAGCCGTTCGACCAGCGCAACCTCGCCTGCCGCCTCGGGCCGCAGGCCGTGATCAATGCTGCACACCGCAATCCGTCCCGGCAGCGCGGCATGGGCGAGCAGCATCAAGGCCAGCGAATCCGGACCGCCCGAAACGGCAAGGCCCAGCGGCCCGGTGCGGTCATCCTCCGGCCACAGCGCCGCCAGATCGGCAGCAAAGCGCGTGCGGTCTAGCTGCACGTCACCTTGGCGCGCTGTGCCTGATACTCGTTCGCCAAACGGCCCGAGGCGATCAGCGGATAGGTCTCGGCAAATTCGGCGAGCGCGATGCAGGCACGCTTGGTGTCCTTCATCGCGATCATCGAAGCGCCAAGATAGAGCAGGCTGTCTGGCGCACGGTCGCCGTTCCTGTCGGCCTGGTAATTCTTGAGGAACCAGCGCGCAGCCTCTTCGGGCAGCTTATCGTCGAGGAAGGCGCGGCCCAGCAGGTTGCGGCCAAAGCTGATGCGCGGGTGGGCCGGATATTGCTCGACGAACTTGGTCAGCTGCTGGCGCGCCTCGGGGAAGAGCTGCGCGCTCCACAGGCGGAAGCCGTAGGAGTATTCGTCATCCCCGGCGTCGGCGGTCTGCGGCTTGGCGATGGCCTGCACCGCGGCAAGCCGCTCGGCGCTCGGCGCGGTGACAGCGGCGGGCCGGGTCGCAGCAGGCGCGGGCGTCGGTGTCGGTGTCGGTGTCGGCGTGGGGGTCGCAGGACGGAGCGCTGGCGCGGCGGCACGCGGGGTTGTGGCGGCCGGCGTTGCAGCCGCGACCGAGGACGGCGGTGTCGACACCGCGGCAGCGGGCGGGCCGACCGGCGCGGCAGCCATCTGGGTCGCCCCGGCTTCCAGCGCAGCGAGCCGCAGTTCGAGCTGGGCGAGCGTATTGGCCTGCTCTTCCGAGCGGGCGGTCAAGGTCTGAAGCTGCGCTTCGAGCGCATCGAGCCGCACCAGAATATCGGTTACCGGGGTGCTGGCCGGAGGGATCACGCCGATCACCGGCGCGGCGGTGCTGGCCTGCGGGCTACCCGCAGCAATCTGCGGCTCGAACAAGCGCCCGTCACCCCCGGGGAAGACCTTGCGCTGCAGCGCGCGGACTTCGGCCTCGATCTTGCGCAGCCGCGCCTCTGCGCCCGTGTCCTGCGCGAACGCCGGAGCAGGCACGGCGGCGATGGCGGCAGCTGCCAGCATCACGCGCGAGAAACGGGGGATCGGAAAGGCGGTGGTCATGTTGGGCGGGCTCCCTTGCGTTGGCCGCCCCGGTATGGCGCGGGGCATATGAACACGGGCCGAATCCCTGCCTGCTCGGGCTGGTCAAGTCGAGAGCGAGAAGGCCCTAATCAACGGGAATTCGTGGCGTGCCGGTGCAGGCGCGCGCCGAAGAGCCCGTCAGTGGGTTGGCGCGTTGGCGCGTGTGTCGCCGGCCGTTGCCGGGGCCTCGTTTGCCGGAGCGGGTGCTTCGGCGGCCGGGGGGGTCTGTTCGGCGACCAGCGGCACGGTTGCGGGGCGCGAGGTGCGGCGCTGCGCGGGCCGGGCGGCGCTGGGCGTCGCCGCGCCGCTGGCCACAGCAGCCGGAGGCACTTGCGCACGCGCGAGCAGGGCCGCTGCCGAGACCGGCACGCCGGAAAGGGTCGCAGGATTGTCCGACAGCGCGGGAACGGGCTTGCCGCCAATCGTGATCGCGATGAGATCGGGGCGACCAATATTTATGCGCGGATCGGCAGCATCGGCAGGCAGCGTGAAACTCTCGCCCTTGACCAGCTGCTTTTCGATCAGCCGCTCGCCGCCTTCCTCATAGATGCGCATCCACACATCCTCGATTGCGGTGAAGACCACCGGACCGCCGGTTGCAGGCACGTTGGCCGCTGCGGGGGCCGCCGCAACGCTTGGCGCAGGCTTGGACGGCGCGGCGAGCGGGGCAGGCCCCACACCGGCGCCAAAGCGCGTGCTGAAGAAGGCAATCAGCCCGACAGCAAGGATCAACGCGGCAAAGGCACCGAACCAGGCAAGACCGGCCGAGGGCAGCTTGGCCGGATCGCCCGGCTCCATCCCCGATCCCACCGCCGACCGCCGGGCGTTGCCATCCGCCAGTTCAAGGCGGACAGCATCGGTAATGGCGACATCATCAAGCCCGACAGCCTTGGCAAAGGTGCGCGTAAAGCCGATCGCATAGGCGCGGGACGGCAGCGCGGCGAAATCGCCCGCCTCGATCACTTCGAGATGGCGCAGCGGAATGCGGGTCTCGCTTGCGATTTGCGTCAGTTCAAGCCGCCGCGCCTCGCGCGCGGCCCGCAGCCTTGCACCAACCCCGGCATAGGCCACGCTGTGCGCCGCTTCGGCACTGATATCCTGTTCGCTGTCCATGACCCGGTTCCGCGCCTTCTGATGAGGCTGT
>JAMNXO010000059.1 GCA_023653115.1 Erythrobacter sp. | reverse complement strand
CGGTGCGCGCAGAGAGCAGATCGGCAATGATCTGGTGCGAGGCTTCGCTGGCTTCCATCAGCCGCCGCCTCCGCCCTGCCGCAACAGCGGCTGGGTTCCGGCATGGGCCATGATGGCCTCGCCGATCCGGGCGGGCGTGGCGATCAGGCTGGCAAGCCCGGCCTTGGCGACAGCGCCGGGCATCCCCCACACCGCGCTGCTTTCGGCATCCTGCGCGAAGATCGTGCCGCCGGCGGCGACCAGTTGCTGCGCGCCGATCACTCCGTCGCGACCCATGCCCGACAGGATCACGCCGAGCACGCGGCCCTCGCAGGCGTCGGCCAGGCTGGCGAGCATCGGATCGACCGAGGGCAGGCAGCCGCTTGATGCGGGATCGGTGCAGATGCGGGTGACCAGCCGGTCGCCGCTGCGGCGCACCAGCATATGGCCGTTGCCGGGCGCGATCATCACCCGGCCGGGGCGGATCACCATGCCATCGGCGGCGATATCGGCCGGGCGGCCACAGGCCGCCTCGACCTGACGCGCAAACACCGGGATGAACGAGGCAGGCAGATGCTGGGTGATCAGGATCGGCAGATCGCAGGCCGGGCCCAGCGTGCCGAGCATCAGCCCGAGCGCGTGGATCCCGCCGGTCGATGCGCCGATTGCGATCACCTCGATCTGGCGGCTGCGCAAAATCGCGCCGGGGCGTGCGAACGAGCGTTCGGGCAGCGGCAGGGGCGCTGCGGGTTCGTCAGCCGCGCCGCTTTCGACATTGCGGGCGCCCAGCGCGCGGATCTTGCCGAGCAGCTGTGCGCGGTATTCCTCGGTGAAGCCGCCGGGACGGGGCTTCAAGAGTGTGTCAGCCGCCCCCATCGACAGCGCGGCAAGCGTGTGCTCGGCACCGTCGACGGTGAGCGAGGAGACCACCAGCACTTGCGGGCTGGCCGGCGTGGCAAGGATTGCAGGCAGCGCGTCGAGCCCGCCCATGCCGGGCATTTCGAGATCGAGCAGCACCACGTCTGCCGGTTCGGCGGCGAGCTGGGCGATGGCGCGTTCCGCGCTGCTGGCGGTGCCGGCGAGCGCCAGCGCCGGATCGCTTTCAACCATGCGCTTGAAGATCGTGCGCACGGTGAGCGAATCATCGACGATCATCACCCGGATCGCGCCCGCGCGGCGCACAGGCGTGTGCTGCCCCGCCGCGCCTGTGCGGCCGGCGAGCAAGGAAGGGCGGGCCGGCAGGTTCACGCGAAGCCGACGAGCTGCAGCTTGATCTGGAGGGTTTCGTGATCGAACGGTTTCATCACATATTCGTCCGCGCCGGCTTCGATCGCCTCGCGGATATGGGCGACGTCGTTCTCGGTGGTGCAGAACACCACCTTGGGCTTCTCGCCGCCGGGGCATTTGCGCAGATGCGCGAGGAATTCGATCCCGGTCATCACCGGCATATTCCAGTCGAGCAGCACCACATCGGGCATCGCCGATTGGCACATATCGAGCGCGGCGCGGCCATGCTCGGCCTCGTCCACGGCAAAACCAAGGGTTTCGAGGATATGCCGCGAAACCTTCCGGATCACCCGGGAATCATCGACGATGAGGCACGTTTTCATGGCAATTCCTGCGTTGGATCCGGGCTCAACCTAGAACCATGTGGTAAGCATAGGATTAAACTGCGGCCTCGATTTCGCTGCGGGCGTGCTCTGGCCCGGCGATCAGCGCGGCCAGATCGATCAGCAGCGCAGGGCCGGTCATGGTTTCGATCATGCCGGTGGCCACGCGCGACCATTCCGCGCCGAACCCGCCCGGCACCTGTCCGGGTGCGGCGGTGGCGGTGGTGATATCCTCGATCGCATCGACCATCAGCGCATAGGCATGGCCGCCGCTGGCGACGACGACGGCGCGGTGATCGGTCTGGCCGGCGCCAGCTTCGAAGCCCAGCGCGCGGCGGCAGTCGATCACGGTCAGCGACTGGCTGCGCAGCGCGGTGATGCCGGCGATGAAATCGGGGGTGCGCGGCACCGGCGTGATGGCGCCGATCTCGATCACCGATTTGACATCATGCGCGCTGAGTGCGCAGCGCCGCCCCGCAATTTGAATGATGACGAGAAGCTCGCTCATGACGAGAGCCCTCCGGCAATCCGCGCATGGCGGGCCGCGGCGAGCGCTGCCAGCAGGCCATCGCGGTCATAACGATAGATGGTGCCGCGCGCCTGCGGCTCTTCGGGATGATCGCGCAGCCGGATCACCGGCCCTTGCGGCACCCGCCCCAGCGCCTCGGCGACTTCGAAAACATCCTCGAACAGGATGGCGACAACCCCTGCATCACCCCCGTCATCGGGGACAATGTCGTAGCCTGCCGCAGTCACCAGCGGAGCCAGAATGGTGCGCGCCCAATCGCTGTCGGGCAAGGTGCAGCGCGGCCGCGCGCCGGGGGCAGCCTGTGGCGGTTCACCGAAGCGGGCGAAGAGTTCGTGCGCGTCGAGCAGTGCGACCGGCTTGCCATCGACCAGCGTCATCGCTTCCACCAGCGGGTCTTCGGGCACCGGCACCAGCGCGTTTGTCAGTTCGATTGCGTCCTCGACTTCGCGCACGGCATGGAGCAGTTCGCAGGCCCCGTCGCTGAGGCGCAGCAGCCGCAGCTTGTCGCCCTTCATGGGCGCATCGGGCAGGCCGACCAGCGGCAGGATCAACCCGTCGATCACCACCCGCGGGCGCGCCGAGGAATGGTCGATGGCCGCCATCGGCGCGGTTTCGATGCGCTGCACCAGTTCGAGCCGCACGGCCGAGCGGCGTCCGGCGAAATCGGTGAACAGCATTGCGCGGGCCGCGTTCTGCGCGAGCCCGGCGCCCTCGTCCTCGATCGGCTGAAGCACGCGGGCGCGGCCATCGGACACCAGATCATGGCGCGCGGCGATGTTGGTCACATCGAGCAGCAGCACCGGCTGGCCATCATCGAGCAGGGTTGATCCGGCATAGAGCCCGGACTT
>JAMNXO010000024.1 GCA_023653115.1 Erythrobacter sp. | reverse complement strand
TGCGGGCTGGCGGGGCTGGGCGTCACCATCGCCTCGACCCAGCGCTGCGGCACCAGTTGCTCGCCGCCCGGTGCGCGGCCCTTGAGGCGCAGCATCTCGCCCAGCTTCGCCCAGTCGCGCGCGCTGGCATGCATGAGGCTGCCGCCGACCAGCGTGCCGCTCGCGTCGAATTCCGGCACCATGCTGGTCATGCCGAGCGGCGCGAACAGGCGCTGTTGCAGATAATCCGCCACCGCCTTGCGCCGCGCTTCGGGCTTGTCGCTCGGCGTCAGCGCGCGCGCGGCAATGTCGGCCAGGATCACGCTGGTGTTGGAGGAATATTCGAACTGCTTGCCCGGTTCGGCCTCGAGCGGCTGTTCTTCGGCCCAACGCGCCATGTTGTCGCGCCCGTCGAGGAACAGCATCCGCACCTCGCTCGATTCGTAGGGCGGATCGCCGGCTTCAGTATGCCGGAGACCGCTGCGCATCTGGAGCAGGTGGCGCAGGGTAATTTCGGCGCGCGGATCCCCGGGACGCCGCCACAAGGGCACCGGCGCGGGCGCGTCGAGCGCGAGGAGGCCATCGGACACCAGCATCCCGATCAGCACGCCAGTGACGGTTTTGGCCATCGACCAGCTGACGAACCGCGTGTCAGCATCATAGCCTGCCGCGTAACGTTCGGCGGCAATTTTGCCATTTGCCATCACCACCACCGCGCGGGTTTCGCCCACGCCGCCAGCGGTGAAGATCTCGTCGACCGCGCGGGCAAGCTGATCCTTGGGCGCGCCCGCGTCCTCGGTGACAGCGGCCAAGGCTGCGTCTGACAGCGGGGTTTCGGCCGGCGCCGCCGCGCCGCATCCGGCAAGTATGAGCAGGGCTGGCGCGAGCAGGGAGGCGCGGTTATGGAGGCGGGCAGGGGCGATCATCGCGCCCTCAATTCCCGATGCAAAAGAGCTTGGCAATGGCGAAAACACCCAATCCTGCTTCCGTTCGCCGCCCGCGCTATGGCTTGTGGCTGCTGGCGCTGATTGCCTTTGTCGCAGGCGGGGCGGCCTGGGCCTTCCGCGAGCCGATTGGCGGCTATGGCAGCATCGCGTCAGCCTATTCGGCGCGGGTCGCCTGTTCGTGCCGCTTTGTTGCGGGCCGCAGTCTGGAGGATTGCGCCAAGGACAAGCTGGCGGGAATGGAAGCGGTCACGCTGGTCGATGACGTGCAGGCCAAGAGCGTCACCGCCCGCTTCCCGCTGGTGGCCGAAGCCACCGCGACTTACCGCGAAGGCTATGGCTGCGTGCTGGAGCCTTACGAGAGCTAGGCTTCCACCTTTTCGGTCGCGTCGATCCAGCCGCCGCCGATCACGCGTTCACCGGCATAGATCACCGCCGCCTGCCCCGGCGCGACGCCGAATTCGGGGGCGGCAAAGCGGATCGTCACCGCTGCGCCCTCACCGATGGTGCCTTCGAGCGTTACCGGCACCGGCTTGGCAAGGCTACGCACCTTGGCGGTCAGCGGTTCATCGCCCAGCGGCCCGATGCGGTTGGTCTCGATCAGGCGCGCCGCGTGCACCGCCAGCATCCGCTTCGGCCCGACTCGCACTTCGCGCGAGGCCGCATCGAGGCCGATCACATAAAGCGGTTCGGGCTGCCCGCCGATTTCCAGACCCTTGCGCTGGCCGACGGTGAAGTGGACGATGCCCTTGTGGCTGCCCAGGGCCTCGCCCGTCGCGGCGTGGACGATGCTGCCGGGCGCTGCGCCCTCGGGCCGCACCTTGGTGACGATTTTGGCATAGTCGCCATCGGGCACGAAGCAGATGTCCTGACTGTCAGGCTTGGCCGCGTTGCGCAGACCAGCCGCTTCGGCAAGTTCGCGCACCTGCGGCTTGGGCATCCCGCCCAGCGGAAAGCGCAGGTAATCGAGCTGCGCTTCGGTGGTGCCATAGAGGAAGTAGGACTGATCGCGCGCGGGATCGAAGGCGCGGTGCAGTTGCACGCCTTCCGCTGTCATCACGCGGCGGACATAATGCCCCGTCGCAAGGCAATCCGCGCCCAATTCACGCGCCATGCGGAACAGATCGGTGAACTTGGGCCCCATATTGCAGCGGATGCAGGGCACTGGCGTGCGTCCGGCGAGATATTCGTCGGCGAACTGCTCGACCACTTCCTCGCGGAAGGCGGTTTCATGGTCGAACACATAATGCGCGATACCGAGGCGGTCAGCCACGGCGCGCGCGTCGCGGATGTCGTCGCCCGCGCAGCAGGCCCCCTTGCGCCCGGTGGCCGCGCCGTAATCATAAAGTTGCAGCGTGATGCCGATCACTTCGGCGCCGCTGGCATGGGCCAGCGCGGCGACCACCGAGGAATCCACCCCGCCGCTCATCGCCACGACAATGCGGCAATCGGCGGCAGCGCGCGGCAGATCGAACAGCGCGGCGGCATCGGGCCCGGCGAGCGGGCCGGCCTTCAGGAGAGTCGGCGTATCCATGGGAACGGGGCGCGATATAGCGTTGCAGCCCGCGTTTCGCCAGTGCCCGCAATTCCTGCTTTTCGGGCCTCGGCGTATTTACCAAGGTTTCCGCGCCGCCCGCACTATTCCTAAGTTGGGGTAAATGGCAGTTTTACCTGATCTTGACGCAATCGCCTTATGACCGGCCTCCATGTTCGAAAAAGCCGAATCTTTGTCAGCCGCTTTGAGGCCGCCGCTCCACCGGCAGACCGACGATGGTGTGCGTTTGCGCCGGAGCGCTTCTGTACAGGCGGGCGAACGTTGCGAGTTGCCGGCCGGCCGGCGCGCGGGGGAGGCACTCAGAGCGGTCGAATGGAGCGAAATTACCGCAAGGCTCAATGCCGCGCGCGATCTGCGGCTCCTGATGCGCAGCGAGTCGAAAGGGCATATCGAAATGGTCGCCGCCAGCTTCGGCGATGCCGCCGCAAGCTATTTCGCGATGATCGATGAACACGAACCAGCCATTAACCATGATGCTTTAGACTGTTCTAAAGGCTCGGATGGCAAGGAATACGTTGGCGCATTCGTCCAGCACGACGCGGTATCGGGGCGCGATGCCGGGGGTGTAACGAGTGGGCACGGAGGCGATGCAAGAGACACACAATGATTGAAAACCAGAACATCCGCCCGACACAGGTTATCGGCCCGCTTGGCGAGCCGCTGACTATTGCCGATCTTCCGCCCCCCGAAACCAAGCGGTGGGTGGTCAGGCGCAAGGCCGAAGTGGTGGCTGCCGTCAGTGGCGGCCTGCTGACACTCGACGAAGCGCTGGCCCGCTATGGCCTTACGCTCGAAGAGTTCGCTTCGTGGCAGCGCGCGGTTGACCGTTCGGGCATGCATGGCCTGCGCGTCACCAAGATCCAGCATTACCGCGATCTCTACCAGCGCCAGCTGAAATACTGAGCGAGCCGGGCCTGCGCGCCGCGCCTGTGGCGTTGGCGTTGGCGGTGGCGGTGGCGGTGGCATTGCCGCCCGAAACCCGTTAGCATCCCTCCCGGAAGCGCGCGCAAGTGATGGCCGCGCGACGCAGGAGGAATGCCATGTCGGGATGGATTATCGCACTGATCGTCGGCGGCGTTGCGGGCTGGCTTGCCAGTCTGCTGATGAAGCGCGATGCCTCGATGGGCATTTTCTGGAACATCGTGATCGGCTGTGTCGGCTCGGTGGTCGGTAACGCGATTTCCGGCCCATTGCTGGGAGTCAGCGGCAGCGTTCAGGAATTCTCGATCACCGGCCTCGTGGTCGCAGTGCTCGGTGCGAGCGTGCTGCTCGGCATCGTCAACCTGATCAAGCGCGGCCGTCTGCGCTGAACCCTTGCGTGTGGCCCCTGCCGGGAACCGGCGGGGGCGCGCTTCGTCTGGCCTCAAAGTCACCCGTCGATGCAGGCATTGCCCGCATCGCGGCTGCGGCCTATCAGGCGTTGCGCTCGGTGACTTATCGAGATAATACACTGTCGAAGGCGGACGATCCGCGCCTGCGGACGGCTCCGACGAAGGAATGACAATGAATTACGAGACCACCATCCGGGCCGAGGCCGCAGACGGGGTGACCACGGAATATGCCGGTGCGCGCACGCTCGCCGGGCCCAGCGTGCCGCGCTGGCTGATCGTCGGCGGGCTCGGCCTGTTCGGGTTGCTGCTCGCGATCGGCGCCTATTTCGCGCTGGCTGGCGGCGAGCCTGTGGCGGTGGGTGACGACAATTCGCAGGCGCCTTCAGTTACAGTCATTACGCCAGGCAAGACCACGGTGGCCGGCATCATCGAAGCGCCCGGCACGCTCGCGGCGCGCCGTCCGATGCCGGTGGGCGTGGTGGGCGAAGGCGGCCAGGTGCTGCGCGTCACGGTCGATGCGGGTGACTGGGTGCAGCAGGGTCAGGTGCTGGCGGTGATCGACCGTTCGGTGCAGGTCCAGCAGGCCGAGGCGCAGGCCGCGCAGATAGAAGTTGCCAAGGCCGATGCCAATCTCGCCCAGGCCAATCTCGACCGCGCGCTCCAGCTGGTGGCTCGCGGGTTTGTTTCCAAGGCCGATGTCGACCGCCTCACTGCAGTGCGCGATTCGGCTGCGGCGCGGGTCAAGGTCGCCCAAGCACAGCTGCGCGAACAGCGTGCGCGCAACGAACGCCTCAATGTCTACGCGCCGGCCTCGGGCTATGTGCTCCAGCGCAATGTCGAGCCGGGCCAGACGGTTGGTGCCGGCACGGCTGCGCTGTTCACCATCGCCAGCGGCGGCGAGATGGAAATGCTCGCCCAGATCTCCGAAGAACAGCTTGCCGGCCTGTCGATCGGCACCATGGCGACCATCGTCCCGACCGGTTCCAAGTCCGAGTTTTCGGGGCAGGTGTGGCAGCTCTCGCCGGTGATCGACCAGACCACGCGGCAGGGCACGGCGCGCATCGCGCTGCCCTTCGCCGCCGAGCTGCGTCCCGGCGGTTTTGCCACCGCGCGGCTGAGCAACGGCAGCTTCACCGCGACTGTGCTGCCCGAAAGTGCGGTGCTGGCTGACGCCAAGGGCAGCTTCGTCTATGTCGTGAGCAAGGATAACAAGGCGATGCGCCGCGCGGTCACCACCGGCGCGGTGACCAAGCAGGGGATCGCCATCACCGAAGGGCTTTCGGGCTCCGAGCAGGTGGTGCTGCGGGCAGGGGGCTTCCTCAACCCGGGCGAGAGCATCAATCCCCAGCCGCTGAAGAAGTAACCATCCCGTCCAGACGCGCCCCGCGCGCGTAACTGACAGGACACCGCGCCACGAGCGCACAAGAACGACGAGACGCAAGGCAGGAACATTATGGCTCTCCGCGACATCTCGGCCTGGTCGATCCGCAACCCGGTGATCCCGCTGGTGATTTTCACCGGCTTGCTGATCGCCGGGATCGTCAGCTTCTTGCGGATGGATGTGACGAACAATCCGGACGTCGAATTCCCGCTGGTGCGTGTCTCCATCGCTCAGCCCGGCGCCTCGCCGACCGAGATCGAGAACCAGATCACCCAGCGGATCGAAAGCGCCTTGAGTTCGATCGCCGGGGTCAATTCGATCCAGTCGACCGCGCGCGAAGGTTCTTCGCTGACGCTCGTCGAATTCGAGATCGGCACCGATCTGATCGAGGCCGTCAACGAGGTCGAGACCGCGATTGACGGCGTGCGGGGTTCGCTGCCCGATGGCATCCTCGAACCGCAGGTCGGCAAGGTCAACGCGGTGGGCGAACCGATCGGCTATGTCGCGGTCGAAGCAAACGACATGACGATCGAACAGCTCAGCTGGTTCATCGACGATACCGTCGCCAAGCGCTTGCTGAGGGTGCCCGGCATGGCGGAGGTCAACCGCTTCGGCGGGGTGGACCGCGAGATCGAAGTGATCCTCGACCCGGCCAAGATGCAGTCCTTCGGGGTCACCGCCTCGCAGATCAACGCGGTGCTGCGCCAGACCAATCTCGACGCCGCAGGCGGCCTTGCCGAGATCGGTGGCACCCGCCAGTCGCTGCGCGTGCTGGGCAATTCGGACGATGCCTATGCGCTGTCGCAGAGCCAGATCCAGCTTGGTGGCGGGCGCACTGTGCGGCTCGCTGATGTCGCCACCGTGCGAGACGGTTTTTCCGAGCGGACCTCGATCAGCGAAGTCAACGGCCAGGAAGTCGTCAACTTCGCAATGAGCCGCGCGCGCGGGGCGTCGGACCTCGCCGTCTATGACGGCGCGCTCGAGGAAATGGCCAAGATCGAGGCCGAGACCGAGGGTGTGAAGTTCATCCAGCTTTCGACCACCACCACCTATACCCGGAGCCAGTACGAAAGCTCGATCTGGGCGCTGGTCGAAGGCGCTGTGCTCGCCGTGGTCGTGGTGTTCCTGTTCCTGCGCGACTGGCGCGCGACCTTTATTTCGGCCGTGGCGATCCCGCTGTCCGCCATCCCGACCTTCTGGTTCATGGATTTGCTCGGGTTCAATCTGAACTTCCTCTCGCTGCTGGCGCTGGCGCTGGTGGCGGGCGTGCTGGTTGACGATGCGATTGTGGAAATCGAGAACATCGTCAGGCACATGCGGATGGGCAAATCGGCCTATCAGGCCTCGATCGACGCTGCCGACGAAATCGGCCTGCCGGTGGTGGCGACCAGTTTCTGCATTGTTGCGGTGTTCTTGCCCGTCGGCCTGATGCCGGGCGTGTCGGGCCAGTTCTTCCAGAACTTCGGGATCACGGTGGTGATCGCGGTGCTCATGTCGCTGGCCGTGGCGCGCATGGTCACACCGCTGATGGCGGCCTATTTCCTCAAGGCCAAAGGCATTGCCGAGCACGGCGAAGGCCCGATGATCGATGCCTATATGGGTGTGCTGGCATGGACGCTGGACACCGGCAAGATGGCCGCCCGCCGCGCCGGGCTCACCGCTCCGCGCAGCCGCGCGTTCTACGTTCCGGGCCTGCTGCTGACGCTGATCGTGCTGCTGCTGGTGACCGCAATCACGCTGTTCGAGACCTTCACTGGCTCGGTTTCGACCCTGATCACCGACAAGCTGGGCGTCGCTCCGATGTGGAAGGGCATTGCCGGGCTCGAAATCCCCAAGCAGGTCGCTGCCGCTGTTTCGAGCGACAGTAATGGCTTCCTCTACAAGCTCGTCGCCAAGATCTTCGAGATCGTGCAGGTGCTGCTGGTCTCGGGCCTGTCGTTCATGGCCGGCTGGTTCACCTTCCGCCTCATCGAAATGCCTGCAGGCGGTAGCGGACGCTTTGCCGAAGGCGTGCGCTGGATGACTGCGCGGTTCTATGACCACCGCATCTGGATGCTGGGGATCGGCTGGTTCTCGTTCCTGATGACGATCATGCTGTTCGGCCAGATCCCGGCGCAGTTCCAGCCCACCATCGATGACGAAAACAGCCGCGTCGAAATCGAGACCGTGCCCGGCACGACGCTCGCCGAGACCAAGCGCATCGTCAATTCGGTCGCCGCGCGCATAAACCAGGAGCCCGAAGTCGAGCGCCTGCTCGAACGCACCCGGCTGGGCGAGACCTCCTCGATCTTCGTCAAGCTGCGCGAAGACCGCGCGCGCACCTCGATCGAATTCGAGCGCGAGCTTGGTCCGGTGCTGGCCCAGATGCCCGATGCGCGCGTGCGCTTCCAGTCGCAGAGCGCCGGGTTCGGCTCGGGCCGCGACATGACGGTGATGTTGGCGGGCTCGGATCCGGTGCTGCTCGATCGCACCGCGACCCAGCTGGTCGAGGAGATGAAGGGGTTGAAGACGCTGGTCGCCCCGCGCATCAGCGCCGATCTCAACCGGCCCGAAATCATCATCACCCCGCGCACCCAGATCGCCGCCGAGCTGGGTGTGACCACTGCGGCGCTGTCGCAGACGATCCGCATCGCGACGCTAGGCGAGATCGAACAGAACGCCGCGCGCTTCTCGCTCTCGGATCGCCAGATCCCGATCGTGGTGCGCCTGTCGGAAAAGTCGCGCACCGATTTCCGCACGATCGAGAACCTGCCGGTGCCCACCGCCAATGGCGGATCGGTGCCGCTCAGCCGGGTGGCGGAGATCAGCTTCGGCTCCGGCCCGACTGCGATCCAGCGTTACAACCAGAACCGCCGTGTGCTGGTCGGCGCCGATCTGGCTGCCGGCGTGCTCAAGGGCGAAGCGCAGGCGCAGATTGATGCGCTGCCGGTGTTGCAGACGCTGCCTGTTGGCGTGATCCGCGACGTGGTGGGAGAGGAACAGTGGCAGGCCGAACTGATCACCAACCTCATCATCGCCATCATCGCGGGCGTGCTGCTGGTGTTTGCGGTGCTGGTGCTGCTCTACAAGCGGTTGATGAGCCCGCTGGTCAACATGACCTCGCTGGCGCTCGCGCCGCTGGGCGGGGTGCTGCTGATCTGGCTGATCGGCCAGCCGCAATCGATGCCGGTCTATATCGGCATCCTGCTGCTTCTGGGCATCGTGTCGAAGAACTCGATCCTGCTGATCGACTTCGCGATCGAGGAAATGGCCAAGGACGTGCCCCAGCGCGAGGCGATCTTGGATGCGGGCCACAAGCGTGCGCAGCCGATCGTGATGACCACCATCGCGATGACCGCGGGCATGGTGCCGGTGGTGCTCAACGGCTATTTCGGCGGCGGGGACGGCGCCTGGCGCGAACCGATGGGCTGGGTGGTGATCGGCGGCCTGGTGCTTTCGACCCTGCTCACGCTGCTGATTGTGCCGGCCGGCTTCAGCCTTGCCGATGGCTTCGAGAAGCGCGTCGGCCCGTGGCTGCGCGAACGGATGCTGACCTACAAGCCGGGTGATGACACACGCCGGCACGGTGACGAAGCGCCCGATCTGCCCTTCCCCGGCCTGCCCGGCAACGCCAAGCCGGTCCCGGCGCGGCGCCTGCCGCCGAGCGGCGAGCCGGCCGAGTGAGCGACAAAAGCGTGACGCGGACCCTGCGGGCGGGCTAGAAGCGCCGGATGGCGACGCGTCACACCCTGCCTCTCACCTTCCGCGGCCAGCCGCTGACGGTCGACCGCGCCCGCCGGATGCGCTGGACTGCGACCGGAATGCTCGCCGCGATGGCGGTGGTGTTTGTCACCACGCTCGGGCTCGTCGGCGCGCACCCCGCCTGGGGCTATGTCAACGCCTTTGCCGAAGCCGCGATGGTGGGCGGGCTGGCCGACTGGTTCGCGGTCACCGCCCTGTTCCGCCATCCGCTGGGCCTGCCGATCCCGCACACCGCGATCATTCCGGAAAACAAGGACCGCATCGCCGACACCATGGCGCAATTCCTGCGCGAGAACTTCCTCACCCCCGCGGTCGTCGCGCGGCGCATGGCGGGGATGAACATCGCCAAGGCAGCCGGCGAGTTTCTGGCGGCTGCGCCCGAGCGCGGCGAGCAAGGTAGCGGCGAGGACGAACGCTCGCGCATAACCTCGGGCGCAGCGGAATTGCTGGCCGAGGTGCTCGAATCGCTCGACCCTGACCGGCTCGGCAATCAGGTGCGTGCCGGGCTGGCCGGGCAACTTGGCAAGCTCGAGATCGCGCCGCTCGCCGGGCGGATGCTCGAGACCACCATGGCGGACAAGCGCCACCAGCCCCTTATCGATGGTTTCGTGCGCTGGGCGGGGCTCACGCTCGAGGACAACGAGGAGACCATCCGCGACATCATCCACCAGCGCGTGGCCGGCGTGCTGCGCTGGGCGGGGATCGACAAGACCATTTCCTCCAGCGTGCTCGACGGGCTCTACAAGCTGCTCGCCGAAGTGCTGGTCAACCCTGATCACCCCCTGCGCGGCAAGATCGAAGAGGGACTAGCGAAGCTCGGACAGGACTTGCAGCACGATCCCGAAACTCGCGCCAAGGTGGAGGAGATGAAGCGCGACCTCATCGCCAATCCCGCCGTTGCGGTGTGGTGGACGGGCGTGTGGGAACGGATGCGCCAGTCGCTGATCCGCCGTGCGCGCGATCCGGAAAGCGGGATGGGCGAGGATATGCGCAACATGCTGGCCGAGCTGGGCGGCGCCTTGCAGCAGGACGAGCGGCTGCAACACCAGATCAACCGCTTCGCGCGCCGCACGATGGTTGGCGTATCGACGCGCTATGGCGATCAGATCGTCCGGCTGGTGTCGGAAACGGTCA
>JAMNXO010000058.1 GCA_023653115.1 Erythrobacter sp. | reverse complement strand
GCAGGCCTTGTTGCCATCGCTTTCGCCTCCTGCCGGGATCGGCGGGGCGGCAATCGTCGCGGGCGGCGTCCACCACATCAGGCCGCAGCCGGTGCGCGGCCCGCCCGCATAGCGCCCCTGCGAAACGGCAGAGCGCACTTCGGCATCAAGCGCCGGATCGCCCGAGCTGATCACGGTGGCAGGGTTGACCGGCTGCCCTTCGGCATCGATGTCATAGCGCACAAAGCTCCACGACCTCTGCCCTTCGACCATGGCGAGCTTGCGGCGATCGGGATAGGCCCGCAGCAACGGCGTAACACGCGGTCTATCGCGGCAATTGCCCTGCGCCATCTGCTGCCATGCGGCAGGATCAAGCCGCTGCCCGGGGCTCGCTCCGAGCCGCGCAAGGGATGACAGATCGGCCTTGGCAAGCGGTTGGAGCGCCGGGGTATAGGTGATGCGGCAATCACGCTGCACCACGCCGGCGGCAAAGCGGCTGGCCCGCAGCGAAGGCATGACGTCGCGGGCATCGAAGCGCAGGCGCTGTGTCCCGGCCGGACGGATGTTAACCGCGCGCCCGTCGGCAGCAACGTCGAAGCTGAGGGTAATGGCCGCAGGCGGCACTGCGGTTGCGAGAGTCAGCGGATAGGGCGCAACCATGGTCGTGGCAGCAATCTCTGCGCCCAGATCGCCGGAATCGGCGCACCGCACCGCCCCCGGCTGCCACTGCAGAATTTGCCGTTCGACCGACTCTGCGGGGATGACCTGCATGGGAGGCGGAATGTCTTGCGGCGCGGCCGCAAGCAGGAGTGACAAAGTCAGAATGCTGGCCGGCATGACAGAATCTCCCGCGGGAGCGAAACGCCCGCGCAGATCACTTAGCCGGAGCTAAGCCGCTCTGTCAAAACGGAATATCGTCGTCGAGATCGTCGTAGCCGCCGGCCGGCGCGCCGCCGCCCATGCCGCCCGAGCCGCCTGACGAACCGCCGCCCTGATCCCAGCCGCCGCCTCCAGCACCGCCGCCGTAGCTGCCGCCGCCCGCGCGCGCACCGCCGCCGCCACCCATCCCGCCGCCAGCGCCGCCGCCCGCTGCGCCATCAAGCATGGTCAGCGTGCCGCCGAGGCCCTGGATCACGATTTCGGTGCTGTAACGGTCCTGCCCGTTCTGGTCCTGCCACTTGCGGGTCTGCAGCTTGCCTTCGACAAAGACCTTGCTGCCCTTCTTGAGGTAGCGTTCGACCACGCCCACCAGCCCTTCGGTGAAGATCGCGACCGTGTGCCACTCGGTCTTTTCCTTGCGCTCGCCGGTCTGGCGGTCCTTCCAGGTTTCGGACGTGGCAATCCGCAGATTGGCGACCTTGCCGCCGTTCTGGAAGCTGCGGATTTCGGGATCAGCCCCGAGATTGCCGATCAGCATGACCTTGTTGAGCGAACCCGCCATCGAAACGTCCTTCCCATCAGATATTTGCGCGCGTCATCGCGCGACTCTGGCGAGGTTCATAGGACATCAAAGCGGGCGAGACGACAAGCCCCGAAAGCTAATCCCCCGCTTACCGCGCCGGGTAGCGCAGCCGGCCCAAAAAGCGCGTCAGGCTCGGCAATTCGCGGTCCTTGCCCACGAACTGCGCCTTGGCCTTTTCAAACTTCATCACCCCGTCGATGCGGCGTTCGAGGAAGGCGTGGGTGTCGGCCTTGCCCTCGCTCTCGTCATTGACGAACACCGCGAGCGTGGCACTGTAGATGCCGGCGAGGATGACACGCTTGGTGTAGTGGTTGTAATCGGTGGCCGTATCACCCGCGAGCCGCCACATGATGTCGGCCGAGCGCCAGCCGAGCTTCAGAGCGCGGCGCGCGTTCTGCGGCTGCGCCATCACGGCCAGCGCGCGGCGCACCGCCTCGTCGATATCGGCCACCGCATCCAGGCGGAAGGCGACCAGCGTGCGGATACGCTCGCGGATTTTCAGGGTGGCAAGGCGTTCTGCGGGCCACTCGGCCGCCATTGCCTGATCCACGCTGGTGATCCATGCCTCGATCATCGCCATCGGCAGGCTGCCAGCGCTGCGATCGGCAAAGGCCAGCCGCGCGACATCGGGATCACAGCCGGCCATTTCGGCCGCAGCGAGCAGCGCAGTCTCGTTCCAGCCATCGAAGATCGCGGAGGCCGCAATGTCGGGGGCAAGCGCGACCTGCAGCTCTTCGAGCGTGAGGTCGGAGAAATCGGTGGCAGAAGCAGTGTTCATGTCAGAGGGCTGGCCCGTATTTGCGCTTGGTTTCCGTGCCGGCCCGCTTGGCATCGGCATCTTCGAAGACCTGCTTCATAAGCGTGTTGCCGTTCATTAGTTCCATGTACTGGCGCGCCGAACGGCCCGAATTGTCGGTGTGCTCCGGATCCGCGCCCTTGGCCAGCAGCACGCGGGCCAGTTCATGGTTGCGCTGGTGGACGGCGGCGATCAGCGGCGACTCGCCGGTCTGATCGCCGACATTGACGTTGGCCCCGCCCTTGATCAGCGCCTCGACCCCGTCGGTGAAGCTCATCGACGTGGCGAGCTGGAGCGGGGTGACGCCCTTCTTGTTGCGGATGTTCGGATCGGCTCCGCGTTGCAGCAGGAAGCGGATCCACAGCACATCGCGGCGCTGCACAACGAGGTGCAGGCCCGTATCGCCGCTGGTGATATCGCGGGTGTTGACGACCTGCGTGCCCGGCTTGTTGAGCATTTCGGTGGCCTTGTCGCCCTCGCGCTCCTTCACCGCTTCGAGGAACTTGTAGCCCTCCGACTGGAACTGCGCGGCGACCGGAACCGCCAATCCGAGCGCGAGCACAGGCAACACCGCACTGGCAATCCGCCAGCGAGCCCCTAACTTGCGCAAAACATCGACAGCCACGGTTTGATCCTTTCGCATTCCCTGTCACACATCATCCGGATAGATATCCGGCCTGTGATCGGGGGTGGGGCAAGCCCGAACCCCATTCGCAAGCGACCAGTTAGCAGAGCATGAACCGCATCAACAAGCCTTCCGCCGCATTCTCTCTCGCAATCGCCG
>JAMNXO010000057.1 GCA_023653115.1 Erythrobacter sp. | reverse complement strand
GCCAAGTTCACCTTTCTCACGCCCGAACAAAGCCTCAGCCGCAAGGCGCGCGAGGCGCTGATCGCCTTCTGGCTGGAAAGCTGGCTGACCAAGGACGAGATCCTCGAACGCTACCTGTCCAACGCCTATTTCGGCGACAACCAATACGGGCTGCGCGCTGCGAGCCTTCATTACTTCTATCGCCAGCCCGAAAAGCTGCGGCCCGAACAGGCGGCGATGCTGGCGGGCCTGCTGCAGGCACCCTCCCGTTTTGCGCCGACCAAGCACTACGACAAGGCCAAGAAGCGGATGGAGCTGGTGATCAAGTCGATGGTCGCCGAGGGCTATCTCACCGCCGCAGAGGCCAGGGCGCTGCCCGATCCGCGCATCGATGTGCGCACCCGCGACGACAATCTGCCGACCGGCACCTATTTTGCCGACTGGGCCCTGCCGCTGGCGCGCGAAGGGATGGAAGCGAGCTATTCGCGTAGCGTGCTGACCACCACACTGGATTCGCGGCTTCAGGCCTTGGCGAGCAGGGTAGTAGCGCGCGCGCCGCTGGGAGGCGCGCAGGTCGCGCTTGTCGCGATGCGCCGCAATGGCGAGGTGGTGGCGATGGTCGGCGGACGCGATTACGCCAAATCCCCGTTCAACCGCGTGACGCAGGCGCGCCGCCAGCCCGGCTCGACCTTCAAGACCTTCGTCTATCTCACCGCGCTGGAAGCCGGGTGGGAGCCCGATGACACGATCCCCAACACGCCGATCCTGCAGGGCAGTTACCGCCCCAAGAACGCGCGCGAGCAATATTCCGAACAGATCACGCTCAAGGACGCCTTTGCCCAGTCGAGCAATGTCGCCGCGGTGCGCCTGCTGCAGGCGGTTGGCAGCGACAAGGTGATCCGCACCGCGCGCTCGCTCGGCATCACAGCGCCGATGGCCGAGGGTGATCCCAGCCTCGCGCTCGGCACCTCGGCGATGACACTGATGGAGCTGACCGCGGCCTATGCCGGGATTGCCGCCAATGATTACCCTGTCGAACCCCACGCCTTTGCGCGCGGCGAGCGGGGCTGGTGGGAATGGCTCACCACCCGCAAGGACAGCGTGTCGCGCGGCACGCACGAAGACCTTGAAGAAATGCTGCGCGCCGCCATCAACCGCGGGACAGGCCGCAATGCGGTGCTGCCGATCGCCAATTTCGGCAAGACCGGCACCACGCAGGATTATCGCGATGCGCTGTTCGTGGGCTATGCTGGCGATTTGGTGGTGGGCGTGTGGATCGGCAATGACGACAACTCGCCCCTGAACGGGGTCACTGGCGGCAGCACGCCGGCGCGGATCTGGCGCGATTTCATGCGCGGCGCGCTGAAGCTTGAAGCTGCGCCCCGGCCGCAGTCCGATGCCTCGCCCGATCCCGAAGGGCCGATCCAGCCACTCGACATGATTGAAGGCGGGGAAATCCCGCTCGGGCAGGATGGTGCAACGATCAAGATCGATGCCGACGGCCTGACGCTCTCGAAGGAAGGGGTGCCGGTCGAGGTCCGCGTCGGCGAGGGCGGCGTAGCGGTGCAGCCCGCGCCGTCACCCAGCGCCACGCCGCCTTAAACCATCAGAATATTCATCACCGCCGTGGCAATCGGCCGGCTGCGATCATCCTGCCACGCTTCCACCGCGACATTGGCATTGCGCCGCCCCAGCCGCGTGATCCGGCCCACGGCAAAGCTCGCCTGCGATTTGCCTGCAGCGAGATATTGGACGGTGATGTTGATCGGCTTCAGCTGCGGATCGCGCCCTGCCGCCTGCAATGCGGCGTGCAGCGCGGCATAGCCTGCCGTCTCCAGCAGGCCCGCGGTTGCCCCGCCGTGGAAATGCGCCGGGCGCCCTTCGACATTGGGGCCGAACGCGACTGTCAGCACCGGCATCCCGGCATCCTCGCTGCAGACCGTGATCCCGAGCGAGCGGGCATAAGCGGGCAGTTCAATCGTGTCAGGCATCGCCCGCATCCCCTTGCAGCGCCGGATTGTCCTTCCGCGGATCGGCGCCGATGGTCATGAACACGCCCGCGATATGCGCCACCGGATCATCCGGATCGCCATCATGCGCAATGCCGCGCACAAACGCGGCCGATCGCGTGCGGCGATAGCATTCCACCCGCCCGCG
The DNA here is from genome assembly GCA_023653115.1 of Erythrobacter sp. GTDB lineage: Bacteria > Pseudomonadota > Alphaproteobacteria > Sphingomonadales > Sphingomonadaceae > Erythrobacter. Next base: position 905 of record JAMNXO010000057.1, on the reverse strand, counting down.
CACGCTCGCCCGTTCACGCGCGGGGCGCTGGTAATCGACCCTGAGATCGAGCGTCGCGACCGGATTGAAGGTGCGGCTCGCCTGCCAGATCGCCATTCCGCTTGCCATGTCCATCAGGCTGATGATCGGGCCCGAGGCCAGCACCGGGCGATCGCGGTCGCCCAGCAGATCCTCGCGCCATGGCAGTTCCAGTTCGACCCAGTTCTCGCCCTGATCGGTGAAGCGCAGGCCGAGCCAGGCGGTGTGGCCGTGGCGGAAGAACCATTTCGAGGCCTCGCGGGCATCAAACCGGGCAGGGGGCGTGCTCATGCCGGCTGCATAGGAGCGGGCGCGGGCCGGTTACAATCATTTAATTTCGCTAGCGCTGCTGGCTCGCTCACCTTGCGTGGCGGCGCGTCGGCAGGGGGCCGGGGCGGTCAGCCAGGCAAGGAGAGCAGAATGAATTTTCCGCAGATCAATCTCGACCAGATCCCGGGGCTTGAAGGCGCTGCTGCGCTGTTCGGTTCTGTGCTGCAGGCCGGAGACGGGCCGATCGACGACCGGATCGTCGACATCATGGTCTTCCTTTACGAAGCCATGCCGCCCGAGACCCTGCTCTGAGCGGCCAATAGGGAACGGGCAGGCGATGCTGGTCGATCCCGCGATTATGCGGCTGCGGCGCGAAGGTGCGCCGCAGCCGCACGTCGATGCGGCGCTGGCCGCGTGGCGCGCGCAGCCGGAGGTGGCGGCGGTGCTGGAGGCGCTGGCTGCCTATGCTGCAGGCGCAAGCCTGGCCGCTGGCGAAGCGCTTGCACGCCTGCTTGCCGATCACGCTGCGGCCTTGCGCTTTGCAGGCGGGTTGATCGATCCGCTGATGGCGGCCCTGCGTGCCGAGCCGCTGGCGCAATTGCCGCTCGGCATTTCGG
>JAMNXO010000011.1 GCA_023653115.1 Erythrobacter sp. | reverse complement strand
CGCGGGCGGATCGAGGAATATGTCGAGGCCTTCCCCAAGGCGACCTTCCACGCCGGCAAGACCCCGTGGGGCGTGCCCTGCGATGTGGCGCTTCCCTGCGCCACGCAGAACGAACTGCTGGGCGAAGACGCCAAGCTGCTCGTCGCCAACGGCTGCCGCGCAGTCTCGGAAGGCGCGAACATGCCGACTGACCTCGACGGGGTGCACATCTTCAAGCACGCCAAGCTGCTCTACGCGCCGGGCAAGGCCTCGAACGCAGGCGGTGTGGCGGTGTCTGGCCTCGAAATGAGCCAGAACTCCGAACGCCGTTCGTGGAAGGAAGAAGAGCTCCAGCAGATGCTCAAGGACATCATGGCCGGCATCCACAATTCCTGCATTCAGTACGGCAATCAGGGCGGCGGCTATATCGACTACGTGAAGGGCGCGAATATCGCGGGCTTCAAGAAGGTCGCCGATGCGATGCTGGCCTTTGGCGTGGTGTAAGGCACTGCTCTAGCGGCACAGAAAGGCCTCCGCGCTTGGATGAGCGCGGGGGCTTTTTGCGTTTTTGGGGACGGCGAAATTGAGGTGTCAGGAGGTAAATCTGCCGTTCGGCTGGCTGCCTCTGAGCGGTCGCAAAAAATTTCATCTCACGCAGCACAGAAAAGACGAGCCGGACCTTGATTGATTACTAAGCCGACCATCAGTGTTACACTGCGCCGCGGAGGGGGAAATATTATGGGCGGATTCGAAAACAAGGTGATCCTGATTACCGGCGCGACATCTGGATTTGGCGCGACGGCGGCGGTTTCACTTGCTGGGCAGGGCGCAAAGGTTGCCATCACGGGGCGCCGCGAGGAACAAGGTCAGGCTGTGCTGGGGCAGATCCAGAAGGCTGGCGGCGAAGGTCTGTTCATCAAGGCAGATGTGAACATTCGCGCCGATGTCGAGGCGATGGTGGCGCGCACAGTTGACCGCTTCGGCCGGCTCGACGGTGCGGTCAACAATGCGGGCATCACGCCCGGTATCTTCACCCCAACCGCCGATTTCGCGGAAGACGATTGGTTTGCGACGATCAATACCAACCTCAATGCCGTTTTCATGAGCATGAAATTCCAGATCCCGGCGATGCTGGCGGGCGGCGGCGGGTCGATCGTCAATATCTCTTCGATGTATGGTCTGATCGGCGGCGACATCGGCAACTGCGCCTATGTCACCAGCAAGTGGGGCGTGATCGGACTGACCAAAACTGCGGCGATCGACTATGCGCGGAAGGGCATCCGCGTGAATGCCGTTTGCCCTGGATTTTGCCATTCCGAAATGGTCGATCCCTATGCCGAGGCCGAGCCCGCCTTGTTCGAAAGGCTGCTCGATCGGCACACCGCAACAGGTCAACTCGGCGAGTCCCATGTCGTTGCCGATACCATCGAATGGCTGCTCTCGGACAAGTCCAGCTTCGTCAGCGGCGCAGCGATACCTGTTCAGGGCGGCGAGCGTTCGCGGCTATATTAGGGGCAGTCCGGCGGCAGCGTGCGACCCAATCCCGGCCGTCCCATGCTGACAGCGCCTCGTCCGAAAGCGGTCGCTCGCCCTAGCTGATCCCCAGCCCCGCCGCCTGCGCGCGCAGTTCGGCGGCCTGCGCGGGGTTCGCCTTCACTGCGGCGTCCAGCGCGGCCTTGGCCTTGGCGGGTTCGCCCAGCGTCATTCGGCTGCGCATCAGCATCACCCAGCCGTCGAGGTTCTTGGGCTCCTTCGCCAGCCGCGCCTCCAGCTGCGCGACCATGCCTTCGGCCATGGTGCGCTGTTCGGACGGCTTCATCGCGCTCGCCGCGGCGACATCCGCCGCGCTCGGCCCGCGCACATTGGGCGAGGCAGCCTCACCTGCGACACTGCCCGATCCCGGCGCTATCAGCGCAGGCGTGCGGCCTTCCTGCGCCTTGGCGAGGCGCGCGGTGACGTCGATCTTGTTCATTTGGCCGACCTGTTCGATCGTGCGCACAAGGTCTGCCTCCCACGGCGCACCCATCGGCGTAATTGGCTGTCGCGTTGCCGGTAATGTTGAGCGTGCCGTTGGTCGCGCCAATCAGCGCCTGCCCGCCTTGCGCGCTGCCGGCGAGCAAGCTGAGCGTATCGGCGCCGGCAAAGGCGTCCGCCGCCACCAGCGCGTTGCCGCCGATGTTGACCGTGCCGTCCAAGACAACATCGATAAAAGCCACGCCGCCGATTGCATCAATCTGGTCCAGCGCCTGGAGGGTCGAACTCGAGACGCCATAATCCTGCGCGGACACCAGCACGTCGCCAGAGATGGTGAACGTATTGCCGTTGCTGGCGGTCAGCGCGGCATTCTCGCGCCCGACCATCAGCAGATTGCCCGCGACCGAACTTGCGCCATTGAATGCTGTCGCCTGCGTGCGGTGGGTGCTGATTGCCAGCAAGCTGCTGGACGCGGCAAAATCTTCGAGGAAGATATCCGCTTGCACCGTGCTGGTCGCCGAATTGGCGCCGAATGTCGCGTTGATCCCGTCGCCGATAAAGCCGCCATCAACCGTGCGGCCGAACACATCGTGATTGGCCGAAAGAATGATCTCGCCGTTGACGATCCCGGCACTCTGCGCCGGATCGAAGCCGAGATTGCCGCGGAAGATCATGCTGATCGGATCGGCCTGCGCTGCGGCCACGGCGTAGATCATGTGGTTGTCGCCGACGCCATTGCTCGACGGGCCGCCGATGTCGCCGTCCAGTTGCATCACGTTGCCGCTGGCCGCTGTGCCCACCGGGACCGAGATGTTGAACAGCCCGTTCGAGAAGCTGAGGTTCACCACCTCGCCCGCAACATACGCATGGCTGCCGTTGATCCGCGCACTGCCGAGCATCTGCACATCGGCGGCGACCACGGCGAAGAACGCGTTTTCGGGGGTCGCCAGAATCTGCGCGCCCGGATCAATCTGGATCCGCGCGGTCGAACCGGCAGCCCCTGTCAGGGTGAGATTGCCGCCGAAGCTGGCGAAGTTCTGGAAGCCCTGGAGATCGGGATCGAGCGTCGTGAGCAGCAGGCGTCCGACATCAAAGGTTGCCGTGCTGCCGATCAGGATTCCAGTGGGCGAATAGAAAGCGACGAACCCGCCGGGGACACTGGCTCCGGTCGCGGCATCGGTGACGCGCGACAGCACCGAGCCGTTGATCACCACGATATTGCCGTTGGTTGATGGCAGGATGCGGTTGAGCACCGCAAAATCGGCCAATTGTCCCGACTGGAACCGCGCGGTGGTGGCGGTCGGCAGGAAGTCCAGCGCATTGCCGCCGGCGTCTTCGGTCGGCGTCCAGTCGATCACGGCGGTGGGAGAGGCAACGTCGATGGTGGTCTCGCTCGGCACCGTGTCAATGATGACCGCGCTGCCCTGCACCACAGTGCCGCTGCCATTGATCGCCTGCGCCTCGGCCCGATGCGGGGCAAGCACCAGGCCCAGCGCCAGCGCCGCACTGCCGCAGCCCAGCATGAGACGCGAACGGCTCCGGTTCAGGTGAGTCATCTCAATACCTCCACGGGAACAGGCGGGCCGTCAGCGAAAACAGGAAGCGCACATCGCCCTTGGTAAGCGCCAGATCAGGGCGTTCGAGCGGCACCGCGACCACGAAGTCGCTCTGCAGGCCCGTGCCCCATGCGACCCTGAGGCCGCCGCCAGCCGACCACAGCTTGTCGGGATTGGTGGGCTGGCGGCTCGGATCCTCGTTCCACACAAAGGCGACATCGCTGAACACATAGGGCTGCAAGGCCCAGCCGTTGATTTCTGCAGGAGCGAGCGAGCCGTAGCGCATCTCGAACGAGGACAAGAAGCCGCTATCCCCCAGCACCGCGCCCGGATCATAGCCGCGCCCGATCGAGAAACTGCCCGCGGCAAGCTCCTCGAAGGCGGGCAGCGGATCCTTGGAGAACTGCCCCTGGGTTTCGAGCGAGAAGGTCAGCTTGGGATCCGGACGATATTCGATTCCGGCTGTGGCGCGCGCCAGCAGCGGGGTCGGATCAGCCTCGACCCGGCTCGGCGGGGTCAGCCCGCCAAACAGGCAGCCGAGCAGATTGGCGCGGCAATCGGGGCTCGCCGAGAACACATCCAGCCCTTGGCGCAGTTCCACGCCGTAACGCAGCCGGAACTTCGGCTCGTAAGGCGAATAGCCCCCGGCGCGCAGCACCGATTGCTGATCTGTCATATCGCCCGAAAGCCGCGCATAGGCCATCCGCACCCGGTCGCGCGTCAGCCCGATGCCATTGAGCGCAACATCCTGATCGACATAGTCAAACCCGGCATCGGCAAACAGGCTGGAGCGGCGCGTGCGGATCAGCGGATAGCTGGCAAACACGCTGGCGAAATAGGTCTCTGAATCGACCTCGAACCCGGCAATGCCGACCGAGGGGTTGACGGTGCTCCAGGTGAATTGGCCGCCCAGCCGCAGGCCTTCGGAGCCGACACGGAAATCATGCGCGACCTGCACCGTCTGCTGCTCGGCAAAATCGAGCGTGCTGAACAAGGCCACCGAGGTACGATCCCCGAGGCCGGTGAGATCGTAAAGCTCGCCGCGCAGCACTCCGCCGAACCGGCCGATCGCCCGCGATCCGAGGTTTTGCAGGTTGAGATCGATCATCCCGCGCTGGCGCACCACCGCGATCTCGCCCACCAGATCGCCCGGCGCGCCGCCCGCAGCCGGACGCAGCGACAGGCGCACATCCATGCCGGGCAGATCATCGGCCAGCAGCAGATAATGCTCCGCCTGGTAGCTATTGAACACGTCTTGCGCGGTGAGCTTTTCAAGATAGCCCGCCACCACCTTTTCCGATGGCCCGGCATCGCCGCGGACACGCACCGAAGTCAGCCGTCCGAAGATCACGGTGAAGTCGGGGGTGCTGTCAGCAAGGGTCTGTTCGGGAATCTCGACTGTGGCGAGATAGCCCTGCCGGCGCAGGATCGCATTGGCCTCGGCGCGGATATCGCACAGCACCGAAACCGGCACCTCGCGGCCCTTGTAATCGGCCACGGCTTCTTCGAGCGAGAGGCCGGGGACGCGGTCAAGCCCGTTAAACTGCGCGCCGGCAACAGTGAAGCGGATACCGGCAAACTCGGGCCGGTCGAGCGCGCAGGGCGGACGTTCGAAATCCCCGTCGATGGTCAGTGTCGGTGCGGGTTCCTCGCGCCGCAATTCGGGCGGGATCAGATCGCTGCGGTTGGGCGGCGTGACCAGCGCCTGCGCCGAGACCGTGCTGACAGGCACAAATGCCCCGCCAAGGCCCAGCGCCATCGCGCAAACCGCAACAGTGGCACGGGTAAAACGGACAGAAACCGAGGCAGGCGATCCGGACGACTCCGGATAGACTTCACCTTGCGGGTTGGCTTGCGTACCTGACAATGTTCCCCCCAGACCGCTTGACTGCGGACATGGCACCCCATGCCCCTCCGCAGCAACATTTTGATATTATTCGGACAAGGACAACCCTCGCTGTCCCGCGAGGTGTAGCCCGGGCCCGAATGACCCCTTTTCGATATTTGCGAAACTACAGGGACGGGCAGCAAACACAAGCATGCAAGCGGACACCAAGTCCGCAGCGACACACTTTGTCGTCTTTGCACAAACCGCAAGAAATCGGGGCGGCGAAACCGGTTGGCTGGCTCAGCTTCCAGCGGCCAGCATCACCTTCGACGAAGCCGCTGAAACCGCGCCCTGTTCCAGCGCCAGCTTGGCCGGGCGGGCAGCAGCGGGATAGGCCTTGCCCAGCACCGCCAGCGCCTCGCTGATGCGGGCATGGAGATCGGGGTTCTCGGCCTTAATCGCCTTGGCGTTGCGGGCAAAAGCACTCGCGGCGACCCGGGCAAAGCCATAGCCATCGAGATAGGGCTCGTAGGACGTATCCTTGGCGATCAGGCGATACATCGCGCTCGCCCGCTCGATCTGGTCGGCGATGATCGCGGCGGCGATCTTGGCGTCGCTGGCGCTGCCCTCGGGTGCCTTGGTGGCCGCAGCGCGCAGCGCAGAAATGATCGCATCGTAGTGCTTGTTCACTTCGGCAGCGGGCTTGCCGTCGATCACGGCGACCGAGGCATCGGTGAGTAGCGGCTTGAAATCCTTGACCCCAAGTTTGGCGAACACCGGGTCCATCTCCACCAGCACTTCGGACGCGGGATGCGCGAACATTTCCGCCGAAGCGTCGGTCTTGCCTGCCGCAAACGCGTCGCGTGCGGCAACGACATGGGCTTCGGTCACCGCCAGCGCGATGCCGTAGGCGACCGGATCGGTGGCCGCATCGGCAACCGCAACGCCGCCTTCACCCTCGCCGCCCGCAGGTGCAGGGGCCGTGCCGGCCTCGCCTTCGCCGCCTGCGCCGCCTTCGCCCTCGCCGCCTGCAGCGCCGGCAACCGCAGCCGCTTCGCCGCCGGCCTCGCCGCCCGCTTCGCCGCCCGCTTCTCCGCCGCACGCGGCCAGCATCCCGCCGGCAAGCGCCGTGCCGAGGCCGAGCTGGGTCCAGAGCTTGAGCGTGCTGTTCATGGGGGATGCGTCCTTTGCGTGAATGGGGTGGTTCGGGCGCCCTCATGGCCGAAATGATAATCATTCGCAAGAGACCAATTGCCATTCCCTTGCCCGCGCATTGGCGATTGCGGCCATGCTGTTGGTCGATCCTGCAATTTCGCCCTTTTCATGGGCCGACCATCTGGCCTAACAGCCGCTATTCGCTCGCAACGGGCGACCACATTCCCGCCGCACCGACGCATCCACGCACGGGCCAGCGGCGCCATGATCAGGGGAAGCACATCATGAAAAACTATCTGCTAGCCGGGGCCAGTGCCCTGTTGCTGTCTGCGCCTGCCACAGTGCTCGCCGACGAGGGCATGTGGTTGCCGAGCCAGACCGGCGCGATTGCCGATCAGATGAAGGCCGCCGGGCTTGAGCTCGACGCCAAGACGCTGGGTGATCTGCAGCGCCCGCCGCTGACCGCCATCGCCTCGCTGGGCGGCTGCTCGGCGGCGTTCCTCTCGCCTGAAGGCCTGGTGGCGACCAACCACCACTGCGTCGCCGGATCGCTGCAGTATAATTCCTCGCCTGAGAACGATTACCTCACCAACGGCTTCCTCGCCGCCACACTGGCCGACGAACTGCCCGCCGCGCCCGGCAGCCGCGTCTATGTGATCGAGGATCTGCGCGATGTGTCGGCCGCCATGCTCAAGGGCGCGGACAAGCTGGAAGGCCGTGCCCGGTTTGACCGGCTGCAGGCCAACCGCACCGCGCTGATCGAAGCCTGCGAAAAGCAGGCCAACCGCCGCTGCGATGTGCGCGCCTATTTCGGCGGCCAGCAATACTGGCTCCAGCAGCAGCTTGAAATCAAGGACGTGCGGCTCGTCTATGCGCCCGCCGGCGGCGTGGGCAATTTCGGCGGCGAGAAGGATAACTGGATGTGGCCGCGCCACACCGGCGATTTCTCGTTCTACCGTGCCTATGTCGCGCCCGATGGCTCCTCGGCTGCGTTCAGCAAGGACAACGTGCCGTTCAAGCCCAAGGCCTGGCTGCCGATTGCCAAGGACGGCGTGAAGGAAGGCGATTTCATCATGGTCGCCGGCTTCCCCGGCACCACCGAGCGCCTGCGCACGGCTGACGAAGCGCGCTTCTCCTACGAGGAGCTCTATCCCTATCAGCAAAAGGGTCTGACCGATTATGGCAACCTGATCGACGCGCTGACCGCTGGCAATCAGGCCGCCACCATCGCCTATGCCGCGACCCTGCAGGGCATCGAGAACTACGAAAAGAAGATCGCCGGCCAGATGGCAGGCGCCGAGGCGATTTCGCTGGTCGAAAAGAAGCAGGCCGAGGAAGCGGGTTTCCGCGCCTGGATCAAGGCCGATCCCGCGCGCGAGGCGCAGTATGGCGCAGCGCTGGCCGAGCTTGATCGCCTGATCGCGGAAGGCAACGCCGTCGCGCTCGCCGATGCCAAGAAGGGGCTGCTCGGCCGCGGCCAGCTTTATGGCGCAGCCCGCTCGCTCTATCGCTGGGCCAACGAGCAGGCCAAACCTGACAAGGACCGCGAACCCGGCTTCCAGGAGCGTGACCGCGCCTTCATGACGCAAGGGATGCAGCGCATCGAGCGCCGCTATGTGCCCGAGATCGACAAGGCTTTGTGGGAAGACGGCATCGCCGAATACCGCACCCTGCCCGCCGAAAACCGCAACACAAGCTTCGATGCCTTCATGGAAGGCCGCGATCTGGCATCGTTCTATGCCACCACCGAACTCGGCAACACCGCCAAACGGATGGAATGGATGGGCAAGACGCCGGCCGACTTCAAGGCTTCCAGCGATCCCTTCATCCAGCTGGCAGTTGCCACCTATGACGAGGCTATGGCGGGCGAAGCGGCCGACAAGGAGCGTTCCGGACGCGTGCAGAAGGCCCGCTCGACCGTGATGGCGGCCCGCCTCGCCTATGCTGCCTCACAGGGCAAGACGATGTATCCCGATGCCAACGGCTCGCTGCGCTTCACCTATGGCAAGGTGACCGGGAAGTCGGTTGACGGGCAGGTATGGACCCCGTTCACCACCGCCGAAGGGATCGTCGCCAAGCACACCGGTCGCGGCGAATTCGATGCGCCCGACAAGATGATCGAACTGATCAAGGCCAAGGATTACGGCCGCTATGTCGCGCCTGAACTCGGCACGCTGCCGGTCGACTTCCTCTCGACCGTGGACATCACCAACGGCAATTCGGGTTCCTCGACGCTCAATGCGCGCGGCGAATTCGTCGGCCTTGCCTTCGACGGCACGATCGAAGGCGTGGTGTCGGACTGGATGTATGATCCCGCGATCAACCGCACCATCCACGTCGACAGCCGCTTCATGCTGTGGACCATGGAAAAGGTCGACGGCGCGCAGCGTCTGCTCAAGGAAATGGGCGTTGCTGCAGAGTAGGATCTGAATAAGTATGCGGCGCGTGGGCAACCCACGCGCCGCCTGCTACGAATGCCCCGCTGACGCGATGGACGGGGAGAATATCATGCGCGATCTGGTAGCGGTCGATATCGGCGGAACCCATGCGCGCTTTGCCATCGCAAGCATTGGCGCAGACGGGGCAATCAGCCTCGACGAGCCCGAAACGCTCCACACCGCCGATCACGCCAGCTTCCAGACCGCATGGGAAGCCTTCCGCGACCGCAAGGGTGGCACTCTGCCCGCAGCCGTCAGCATGGCGATCGCCGGGCCGGTGGGCGCTCCGGGCAATCTGGCCCCGGTGATCCGCTTTACCAACAACCCGTGGATCATCCGCCCCGCCCTGATCCCCGAGAAGCTGGGCGTCACACGCTTCACCCTCGTCAATGATTTCGCCGCTGTCGCCCATGCCGTGGCGCGTGCGGATGACAGCCAGTTCCTCCACCTTGCCGGCCCCGATGCGCCGCTGGGGCGCGACGGCACGATCAGCGTGATCGGCCCCGGCACCGGTCTCGGGGTCGCGCATCTGTGGCGGCAGGGCGGCAGCTACCGCGTGCAGGCGACCGAGGGCGGGCATATCGACTTTGCGCCGCTCGATACCATCGAGGACGCGATCCTCGCCCGCCTGCGCCGCCGCCACAACCGCGTTTCGGTGGAGCGCGTGGTAGCCGGGCCGGGCATTGTCGACATCTATCAGGCGCTCGCCGCGCTCGAACACCGCACCGAGCCCGAGCGTGATGCAATCGAGATCTGGAACCTCGGCACCAGCGGCGAAGACAGCCTTGCCGCCGCGGCGGTTGACCGGTTCTGCCTTTCCTTGGGCTCGATCGCTGGCGATCTGGCGCTGGCGCAGGGCGGCTTTGCGGGCGTGGTGATCGCAGGCGGCCTCGGTTACCGCATCCGCGACACGCTGCTGACCTCGGGCTTTGCCGCAAGGTTCAAGGCGAAGGGGCGGTTCGAGACCCTGATGGCGAACATTCCGGTCAAGCTGATCGTCCACCCGCAGCCCGGCCTGTTCGGCGCGGCGGCGGCCTTTGCTGCCGAACATGAGGCCACCGCATGAAGACCGTCGCGGCGCTCGAGGCACGGCTCGGCGAACTGCATCAGCGCACGCGCGAAACCCCGCTGTTCAATCCGGTGTTCCAGCTTTCGCTCGATCTGTCGCGCGCGCTCGAAGGCGGCGAGATCAGCCTTGATGACATGGGCGCGCTGGTCGCCGAGCTGGAATGCGAAGGGCTGAAGGCCCGCGCGGGCAAGCTGCGCCGGCTGCTGGCCCCTGCCGCTGACGCCGCGCCGCTGGCGAGCGAGGACGACGATTTCGATGCTTTCCGCGCGCGCTGGGAACGCCCGCAACTCCACGCCGTGTTCACCGCGCATCCGACGTTCCTGCTCACACCTGCGCAGGCCGAAGCCGTGGCGGCCGCGGCTTCGGCACCCGAGGGCAACGCCGATGAACTTTGCGCCGCGCCGCCCCAGCGCACCCCCGTTACGCTGGTGGCCGAGCACCGCGCGGCGATGGACGCGATGGCGCAGGCGCAGGATGCGCGCGATGTGATTGTCGCGCGGCTGCTCGGCGAGGCGCAGGCTCGCTGGCCGGAAGCATGGCGCACCTTGCGCCCGCTGCCGTTCCGCTTTGCCAGCTGGGTCGGCTACGACATGGACGGGCGCACCGATATCGGCTGGCACACCTCGATCGGCTTTCGTCTGACCGAGAAGGCCGAGCGTCTGGCGCGCTACACCGCCAGCCTCGAAAGCCTCGATCCTGCCCACCCCTTGCTGGCCACCTTGCGTCCCGCCGCCGCCTTCGCCGCCGCGCGCGCCGCAGACTTTGCGGGCGATCTGACTGCCGGCCCCGCGCTGGCCGAAGCCGCCAACCGGCTCACCACCCACAGCGCCGATAACCTGCTGTCGCTCGCGCCGCTGATCGCGGCGCTCGAGGGCGAGGCCGAGACGTGCGATCCGGCGCGCGCCGTCCGCCTGCTCACGCTCGCCGCCGCAATGCGCGCCGACGGGCTGGGCATGGGCTGGATCCATTTCCGCGTGAACGCCAAACAGCTCCACAACGCGATCCGCCGCCGCCTGCCCGATAGCGAGGTGATCGACCTTGCCAGCAAGGGCGCGCTGGCCACCCTGCGCCGCATGGTCGCCGAGGCCAAACCGCTGCGGACCAATTTCGCCGCGCTGGCCACCGAAAGCTCGACCGCGATCCGCCAGTTCATCGCGATGGCGCAGATCCTGAAGCATATCGACGCCGATGCGCCCGTGCGGATGCTGGTGGCCGAATGCGAACAGCCCGCCACCGTGCTCTCGGCGCTCTATTTCGCGCGCCTGTTCGGGGTCGAAGACAAGGTCGATGTCTCGCCCTTGTTCGAAACCGAGACGGCGCTGGAGCACGGCGGGCGTTTCCTCGATGCGCTGCTGGCTGAACCGGCCTACCGCGAATATGCACGGGCCCGCGGGCGCGTGGCGGTGCAGACCGGGTTTTCCGATGCCGGGCGCTTCGTCGGGCAAGTCCCCGCCAGCCTCGCGATCGAGCGCCTCCAGGGCCGCCTTGCCGAAGCGATGGCCGCCAACGGTCTTGGCGATGTGGCGGCGCTGGTGTTCAACACCCACGGCGAGAGCATGGGCCGCGGCGCGCATCCGGCGTCTTTCCGCGACCGGATCGAATGGCCGCTCTCTCCCTGGGCGCGGCGGCGGTTTGCGCGGGCGGGCATCCGCTTGGAACCCGAAGTCAGCTTTCAGGGCGGCGACGGCTATTTGTTCTTCGCCACGCCCGAGCTGGCGCTGGCCACCCTCACCCGCATCGCCGAACTGCGCCCGGCTGAAACCGATCTCGCGGCTCCGGCGGACCCGTTCTACCACCGCACCGATCTCAGCCTCGATTTCTACCGCGCGATCAAGGAGCATCAGGGCGAACACCTCGCCAGCCGCACCTATGCCCGCGCCGTGACGGCCTTCGGGCTGGGCCTGCTCAACCCCACCGGCAGCCGCGTCTCGCGCCGCCAAAGCGACATCAATGCCGACCGCGAGATGAGCCTGCGCCAGATCCGCGCGATCCCGCATAACGCGATCCTCCAACAGCTCGGCTACCCCATCAACGTCATCGCAGGGATCGGCAGCGCGGCCAATGCGAGCCGCGAGGAAATCGCCGCCTTGCTGGCCGAAAGCCCGCGTGGCAGCCAGATCCTGCGGCTGGTGCTGGCCTCGAACGCGCTCGCCAGCATCAAGACCGTCGCGGCCTTTGGCGAGCTGTTCAATTCCGCCTATTGGGCCAGCCGCACCTATCGCGGCACCGAGGATCATCTGGCAGGTGCCTGCGCGAGCCTCGCGGAATATCTCGTCGGCGATGACCGGACGGGCGTGTTCCGCCGCCTCGCCTCGCGCCTGCGGATCGACGCGCTGAAGCTGCACCGGCTGACCGACCTGATCCCTGACGAGGCCCCCGATCCGACGCGCGAACACGTGCGCCGCCGCATCGGGGTGTTGCAGGCGCTGCGGCTGGCGCTGCTCCAGCATATGTTCCTCAAGATTGTCGCAGTGCCCGCTTTCAGCCGCGCCAATGACATCAGCCGCCGCGACGTGATCGAGATGGTGCTGACCTTGCGGGTGGACGAGGCGCTCACCCAGCTGCGCCGCGCCTTCCCGGTGCGCATTCCCGGCCCGCGCGACTTCCCGCTCGACGAGCCTTCGGATTACCCGGACGGCGGCGAGGAAGGCTACGGCGCGATCGAGCGCGATTACCTTACCCCGATTGCACGGGCACAGGATTTATCGCTGCGCATCTCGACCGCTGTCGCCAACGAGTTTGGCGCGCATGGGTGATGGGCGAGGCCCCTGACGGGGCCTGCAGACCACCCGCCCCGCCTCCCCACCCGGCCACCATAACATAGTGGTACTATTGGTGGCCGGGTGGGGAGGCGGGGCGGGCGGCCTGCGTCGCGCGCCTTCGCGACCGCTCTCAAGAACGCGCTGTGCTTCCGCGCCGGATCAGCTTCACCGGCACACGGCGGCGGGCGGCCTCGCCTTCGTCCAGCACCGCCTCGACCAGTGCCGCGCCTGCCTCGGCAGGATCAGGGGCGATGGTGGTGAGCGGCGGGCGGCTGAAGCGGCCCGCGACCAGATCGTCGAAGCCCATCACGCCCACGGCTTGTGGCACCGCGAGATCGGCGGCGGCAAAGGCTTCGAGCGCGCCCAGCGCCATCGCGTCGCAGGCGGCGAACACCGCGTCGACATCCTCACCGCGCTCGATCAGGCGGCGCGCGGCGCGGCGGCCTTCCTCCTCGCGGGTGGCGGCGTTGACGGTGGGGGCGAGGCAGGGCTCCAGCCCGCGTTCGCGCATCGCTTCGGCATAGCCTTCGTAGCGTTCGGTGAACTGCACCTGCGGCGTGTTCAGCGCGCCGAGGAAGCACGGGCGGCGGTATCCCGCCTCCAGCAGATGTTCGACCGCGAGGCGACCGGCGGCACGATTGTCCGAACGCACCCAGTCAAGCTCGTCGAAGGGCGAGCCCCAGTAGGCCACGCGCCGTCCCTCGCTATCGAGCGCGCGGAAATGCTCCCATGCGGGCGCATTGGTGGTGGTGCCGATCACGACGAGGCCATCGGCGCGGCCCTGTTCCTGGTAGTGGCCGAAGAACGCCTCGGGGCTGGCCTGAAAGCTGACCAGCGTTTCAAACCCGCGCTCGGACGCCGCCACGCAGACAGAGCCGAGCAGCGCGTAGGCGAAGGGATTGATGCTGGAGGCGCTGTCGCCCTCGCGGCAGATCACCACCACCGCCAGCGTGCCAGTGGAACCACGCCGCAGCCGCGCTGCGCGTTCGTCGACGAAATATCCGAGCGCCTCGGCCGCCTCGATCACCTTGCGGCGCGTCGCCTCGGCAATGGCGGGGGATCCCGACAGCGCACGGCTGACGGTCGGCTGGCTGACGCCGGCCCGCTCCGCCACATCGAATGATGTCGGTCGTCTCTTGGGTCCCCCGTTCATGACCGCAGCTTCTAGGGCGCAAGGGCATAGGGGCGCAAGGAGCAGCTGCATTGCTATTCGCACTGGATTTGTGCGCGCGGGTCTTGCAAATCTGGCACGAGACGGGAATTGTGAACGTTCGCATAAGAGAACGACACGGGGAGAGAACAGCAATGGCGATGGCACCGGGCACGAGTGCGGCAGAGGGCATGGGCAGCGGCGCGGGTGACGCACCGCAGGTCGATGCGCCGGGGCTCAACTACTTCGTCTTCGCGCTGTTCTTCATCTTCGGCGGGATCACCAGCCTCAACGATGTGATCATCCCCAAGCTCAAGGAGCTGTTCACGCTCAGCTTTTTTGAAGCGAGCCTGGTGCAGTTCTGGTTCTTCATCGCCTATGCGGTGGTTGGTATTCCTGGCGCGCGGCTGGTCAAGAAGCTGGGCTATATGCGCGGCGCGGTGGCCGGATTGCTGGCGATGATGGCGGGCTGCCTGCTGTTCATTCCGGCGAGCCAGACGGCGGCCTTCCCGATGTTCCTGCTGGCGTATTTCATTCTCGCCACCGGCGTGGTGCTGGTGCAGATCGTCGCCAACCCGCTGATCAGCGTGCTGGGGCCGGCAAAAACCACCCACAGCCGGTTGACCTTTGCCCAAGCGTTCAACTCGCTCGGCACAACGATTTTCCCCTATTTCGGCGCGATCCTGATCCTTGGTGGCCTTGCCGGGGTGACAGCTGCAGAGCTCTCGGGCGCTGAACTGGCCGCCTATCGCACCGCCGAAAGTCAGGCGATCGTGAACGGCTACCTTGGCCTTGCCGCTGCTCTGGCAGTGGTCGCGGGGGTCGTCTGGATGTTCCGTGACCGCTTGAAGGGTGAAAAGCACGAACAGACCAGCCTTGTCGAAGGCCTCGCCCTGCTCGCCCGCCCGCGCTTCGGCTACGGTGCGGCCTGCATATTCCTTTATGTCGGCGCGGAAGTCGCGATCGGCAGCTTCATCGTAAATTACCTGATGCAGGCCGAGGTGTTGGGCCTCGCCGAACAGGACGCGGGCAAGCTGATTTCGCTCTACTGGGGCGGCGCGCTGGTTGGCCGCTTCATCGGCTCTGCCGTGCTGCGCATGGTCAGCCCGGGCCTGACGCTGGCGACCGTGGCGGCAGGTGCGATCACGCTGATCGCCATCTCGGCCAATACCACGGGCACTGTCGCTGGCTATTCGCTGCTCGCCGTCGGATTGATGAACGCGATCATGTTCCCGACGATCTTCAGCCTCGCCTGCGAAAAGCTCGGCCCGCGTGCGGCTGACGGCTCGGGGATCATCAACGTCGCGATCTGCGGCGGGGCGATCATCCCGCCGATGTATGCGGCGCTGGCCGATGCCACCAGCCTCGCCTTTGCGCTGGTGCTGCCCGCGGCGTGCTATGCGATCATCGCCGGGTTCGGGATCTTCGCCAGAAAGCCTGCGTGACGCGCGAACCGCAGTTGAATAAGTATGCGCCCACTGGCGGATAATTCCGCGTGCGCCTAGGTAGGGCGGACGAGGAAGAGGGCCATCTGCATGAGCTTCACCGCTGACCGCCTGCTGCTGTTCGGAGCCACCGGCGACCTTGCCCAGCGTATGCTGCTGCCGAGCCTGTTCGCCCTCGATGCCGACGGGCTGCTCGCACCCGATCTCAAGATCATCGGCACCGCGCGCAGCGATATGTCCGACAGCGAATACCGCAACTTCGCGCGCGCCGCGCTGGAGAAGTATCTCCCCGCAGACCGGCGCGGACGGATGGCGGAATTCCTCAACCGGCTCAGCTACCAGACGCTCGATGCCACCACCTTGGAAGGCTATGCCGATCTCGCCGCCAAGGTCGGTGAGCCTGCGCGCGGCCTTGCGATCTTCCTCTCGACCGCGCCGAGCCTGTTCGGCCCCACCATCAAGGGCCTGCAATCGGCGGGGCTGACTGGCGAGACGGTGCGGATGTGCCTCGAAAAGCCGCTCGGCACCGATCTGGCCACCAGCCGCGAGATCAACGATGCGGTCGCCGGCGCCTTCCCCGAAAGCCGGATTTTCCGGATCGATCACTATCTCGGCAAGGAGACGGTGCAGAACCTGCTCGCCCTGCGGTTCGCCAACCTGATGTTCGAGCCGCTCTGGAACGCCGCGCATATCGATCACGTGCAGATCACCGTGGCCGAGACCGTCGGCCTCGAAGGGCGCGTGGCGTTCTACGATGATGCGGGCGCGATCCGCGACATGGTGCAGAACCATATGCTGCAGCTGCTCGCGCTGGTCGCGATGGAGCCGCCTGCCCACTTCGATGCGACCGCGGTGCGCGATGAAAAGGTGAAAGTGCTGCGCGCGCTGCGCAAGGTCGCCGCCAGCGAAACCGTCACCGGCCAATACCGCGCGGGCGCGATCGGCGGGCAGGCCGTTCCGGGCTACGACGAGGAGCTGAGCAAGCCGTCCGACACCGAAACCTTCGTCGCGATCAAGGCCCATGTCGATAACTGGCGCTGGAAGGGCGTTCCCTTCTACCTGCGCACCGGCAAGCGCCTGCCCAAGCGCGTGACCGAGATCATCATCCAGTTCCGCTGCGTGCCGCACAGCATCTTTGCCGGAAAGGGCGCGACGATGCAGCCCAACCGGCTGGTGATCGGCATCCAGCCCGAAGAAAACATCACCCTGTCGCTGATGGCCAAGGTGCCCGGGCTTGACCGCGAAGGCATTCGCCTGCGGCAGGTGCCGCTCAACATCGCGATGCAGGACGCCTTCAGCGGCGCGGTGCGGCGGATCGCCTATGAGCGCCTGCTGCTCGATCTGGTCGAGGGCGATCAGACGCTGTTCGTGCGCCGCGACGAGGTGGAAGCGCAGTGGGAATGGGTCGATGCGATCCGCGCCGGCTGGGAGGCGGAAGGCCTCACCCCCAAGACCTACACCGCCGGCAGCTGGGGCCCGAGCGCAGCGATCGCGCTGGCCGAACGCGACGGAGTGACTTGGCATGAGTGATTGGGCATGAACGACACCCTCCACAAGGTCACGCAGCGGGTCATCGCCAACTCGCGCGCCAGCCGCGCGGCCTATCTCGACCTCATCACCCGCGAGGGCGACAACATGGGCGAGCGCAGCGCGGTCTCGTGTTCGAACCTCGCCCACGCCTATGCCGGCGCGGTGGAGGATCAGGCAGCGCTGGTCAGCGGCCGCGGCGCCAATATCGGCATCGTCACCAGCTACAATGACATGCTTTCGGCCCACCAGCCCTATGGGCGTTATCCTGACCGTCTGAAGATCTACGCGCGCGAGATCGGCGCCACTGCGCAGGTCGCGGGCGGCACCCCGGCGATGTGTGACGGGGTGACGCAGGGCGAGACCGGCATGGAGCTGTCGCTGTTCAGCCGCGACGTGATCGCGCTCTCCGCCGCAGTCGCACTCAGCCACGCGATGTATGACGGCGCGCTGATGCTCGGCATCTGCGACAAGATCGTGCCCGGCCTGTTGATGGGGGCGCTGCGCTTCGGCCACCTGCCGACCATCTTCGTGCCCTCCGGCCCGATGCCGACGGGCATCCCCAACAAGGAAAAGCAGCGCGTCCGCCAGCTTTATGCCGAAGGCAAGGCCACCCGCGCCGAGCTGCTGGCGAGCGAGATGGCGAGCTACCATTCGCCCGGCACCTGCACCTTCTTCGGCACGGCGAACTCCAATCAGATGATGATGGAGATGATGGGGCTGCACATTCCCGGCAGCGCCTTCATCCAGCCCGGCACGCAGCTGCGTCAGGCATTGGACCGCGAGGCGGTACACCGTGTCGCGGCGCTCGGACGCAAGGGTGACGACTACCGCCCGTTGGGGCTCTGCGTCGACGAAAAGGCGATCATCAACGCCGCCGTCGGCCTGCTGGCGACCGGCGGTTCGACCAACCACGCGATCCACCTGCCCGCCATGGCGCGCGCCGCGGGGGTGATCTTCGATTGGGACGACCTTTCGGAATTGTCCCACGCGGTGCCGCTGATTGCGCAGGTCTATCCCAATGGCTCGGGCGATGTGAACAACTTCCACAACGCGGGCGGCATGGGCTATGTGATCGGCGAACTGCTTGAGGCGGGGCTGGCCCATGGTGACATCCTCACCGTTGGACGCGGCGATTTCAGCGACTACGCCCGCGAACCCGGTCTCGATGGTGACGCGTTGGTGTGGCGCGAGGTGGGCCCGAGCATGGACGACACCATGCTGCGCACCGTCGCCAATCCGTTCAAGCCCGATGGGGGCATGCGCCTGCTCACCGGCAATCTCGGCCGCGCCTGCTTCAAGACCTCGGCGGTAGATCAGAGCCGCTGGACGGTCGAAGCCCCGTGCCGCGTGTTCGAAGATCAGGCCAGCGTCGCCGAGGCCTTCAAGGCCGGCGAGCTTGACCGCGATGTCGTGGTGGTCGTTCGCTTCCAGGGGCCGCGCGCCAACGGGATGCCCGAACTCCACAAGCTCACCCCGCCGCTCGGCGTGTTGCAGGATCGCGGCTTCAAGGTCGCGCTGGTGACAGACGGGCGCATGTCGGGCGCAAGCGGCAAGGTGCCGGCCGCAATCCACTGCACGCCCGAAGCGCTCGGCGGCGGCCCGCTCGCCCGCCTGCGTGATGGCGATGTGGTGCGGGTCTGCGCGGTGACGGGCGATCTCAATACCGATGCCGATCTGGCGAACCGCGAGCCGGCGCTCGACCCGATCGCCGCTAGCGGCACGGGCCGCGAATTGTTCGGCATGATGCGCCATCTGGCTGACGGAGCCGAACAAGGCGCGAGCGCGATG
This sequence comes from Erythrobacter sp., assembly GCA_023653115.1. Taxonomy (GTDB): domain Bacteria; phylum Pseudomonadota; class Alphaproteobacteria; order Sphingomonadales; family Sphingomonadaceae; genus Erythrobacter. Next base: position 46,246 of record JAMNXO010000011.1, on the reverse strand, counting down.
CTTGCTTCAGGAGGGATGTAAAGCGTGGCCACGATTGACGACCTGATGCGTATCGCGCCGGTGATCCCGGTGATCGTGATCGACGATGTGGCCCACGCCGTCCCGCTGGCCGAGGCGCTGGTGGCAGGCGGCCTGCGCGTGCTCGAGGTCACCTTGCGCACCCCGGCGGCGCTGCCTGCGATCACCGCGATGAAGCAGGTGCCCGGAGCGATTGTCGGCGCGGGCACCGTCACCAACCCCGCTGAGCTTGACGCGGCGCTGGCAGCGGGGAGCGAATTCATCGTCTCGCCCGGCCTCACCGAACCGCTCGGCAAGGCAGCGACAACCAGTGGCGTGCCGTTCCTTCCGGGCATCGCCAATGCGGGCGACATCATGCGCGGGCTGGATCTGGGCCTCAACCGCTTCAAGTTCTTCCCGGCGATGGCGGCGGGCGGACTTCCTGCGCTGAAGGCACTCGCCGCACCCTTCGGAAACGTGCGCTTCTGCCCCACTGGCGGGATCAGCGTCGACAATGCCGCCGAATGGCTCGCGTTCGATCCGGTGCTGTGCGTCGGCGGCAGCTGGGTCTCGCCCAAGGGCGCGCCCAACAAGCCGAAGATCGAGGCACTGGCGCGCGAGGCCTGCGCGCTGCGCTAGAGCGCTTTCCTACCGGGCGAGACACTGGCAGATTGCCGGAATGGCTTGCCGCGGCGCCCTCCCCTGCTCTTTCACAGGAGCCCCAAGGGCGGCCAGTTTTCTGCTTCAGGACAGTGTCTCATGTGTCTCCAACAGGTCGAAAGCTGAACGCGACTCCGCGCGGCGGTCAGCGCTGCTTCGCCAGCAACCAGCCGAAGATCTCGGGCAGGCGTGTCGCCCAGGCGTTCTCCTCGTGCTCGGCGCCTTCATAGACCTTGCTCTCCCAGTCGCGACCCTTCTGCCAGCCCGCCGCCGCGAACCGCGCGTCGACGACCTGCTGATAGGGCGCGTAGAAGGCATCGAGCGTGGCGGTGCCGTGGTCCATCCACACCCGCCGCCCGTCAGGCTGGCCCAGCCGCGCAGCAAACCAGCCGTCCCACAGCGCCTTGAGCTCCGCCTCGTCGATGGCGCGCGGATCGACCGCCGGCCAATGCGAGCTGACGCAGCCTGCGCGGCCGAACACGTCAGGCCGCTCGAGGAAGGCATAGCAGCTCATCAGCCCGCCCATGCTCGACCCCACAATCGCGGTGTCATCGCGCCCGGTGCGGGTGCGGAACGACGCGTCGACCCAGGTCTTGAGCGGTCCGGCGATCCATTCGAGATAGCGGTCGGAAATCACCCCGCCTGCGGTCATGCCATCCATCTGCTGGCGCAGGTTGCCCGAGGTCATCTCGTAAAGGCTGCGGGGGAGGTATTGGCGGTGCCGGTCCGGCCCCGGCGCCCAGATGCCGATGATGATATGCGGTTCGACTTGGCCCGTCTGCACGGCGGCCAGCATCGCTGTGTCCGCTGCCCAGATCTTGTTGAAGTTCGACTTGGTCACATCGAACAGGTTGTGCCCGTCATGCATGTAGAGCACCGGAAAGCGCCCCTCGCCCGCGGCATAGCCGGGCGGCAGCCAGATCGTCAGGCGCTGGTCGGGCAGCCCTGCGGCGGGAACGCGTTCGTATTCGATCAGGCGTCCCCCGTTCCCGCCGGCATCCTGCGCTGCGAGCGGGGTCGCTATCAGCGCCAGAACCGCCATCAGCATCACCATCCACCGCATCGTGCTCCCCCCTTTCAAACCTCGCCTTGGCCCGAGAAATACCAGCCCTGCGTTGTTTGGCCACCGGCCAAGGCAATTGCGCCGCTGGTCACCGGGGATTAGAGCCGAAGCCCATCTCCCCGCAAGCAGGCCGCGCATGACCTTTTGGCGAATGACCGCCCAAATCGATGATATCAGAGTGCTGCTTGCCGCTGTGGTGCAGGCAGGCGCGCCCAGCGCGATTGCCACGCTGGTGGAGATCGCAGGGTCAGCCCCGCGCGATCCGGGCGCGCAGATGCTGATCACGCAGGGCGAATATTGGGGCTTTCTGTCGGGCGGCTGCATCGAGGCCGACGTTGCGCGCCACGGCCGCGAGGCCATCGCCGAGGGCGCGCCGCGGGTGCTGCGCTATGGCGAGGGCAGCCCGTGGATCGACATCAAGCTGGCCTGCGGAAGCGGCATCACCGTGCTGGTCGAGCCGGTGGCTGCGGATGATCCGGCGCTGGCCGCGCTGCTCGCCCACCATGCCGCCCGCGAACCGGCGCTGTGGTCAAGCGATGGGCACGCCCGCAACGCCGCGCCGTGCGACGATGCACCTGCCTTTGCGTGGAACGGAGCGCGCTATACCAAGCTGTTCGAGCCTGCCGCACGGCTAGTGCTGATCGGGGAGGACGGCGCGGCACTCGCAGCGGCCGCGATCGCGATGCAAGCGGGGATGGAGGCGGTGCTGGTCACGCCGGGCGGGCCGGACGTGCCGCCGTTCGCAGGCCTCGCCTATCACCGCAGTGCGCCGGCAGAGGCGCTCGCCGCGATCGGGATTGATCGCTGGACGGCGGTGGCAGTGCTCTCGCATGACCGCGAGGATGACGAGCGCGGACTGGCGGCAGCGCTCCAGTCAGAGGCGTTCTATGTCGGCGCGATCGGTGCGCGGGCGCGGCTTGAGGCGCGGGTGGCGAAGCTGCGCGGCCACGGCGTGAGCGCGGCGCAGCTTGCGCGGCTGCACGCCCCGATCGGGCTTCAGGGCTTCGGCAAGGCGCCGCGCGAGATTGCGCTGTCGCTGGTGGCGGAAGTCGCGCAGGCGTTCCACGCGCGCTCCGCTGCTTCAAGGTCTGCCGGAGAATCGATATCGAGCACCGCGCCCATCGCATCGGTATCGCAATAGGCGACCCCCTCGCTGCGACCCTTGAGCAGCGCCGCCGCGCCGGCATCGCCGGTCAGGCGCAGCAGGTCGGGGAAGGCTGCGCGGGAAAAGGCTGCCGGGTGGCCGGGAATGCCGCCGACCCGGGGCCGCCCGGCATAGCCCGCCGCTTCGGCCTGCTCAGCAAGGGCACCGCACAGCGCCACCGGCACCAGCGGCATATCGCCAAGAAACACGAATACGCCTCTGGCATCGGGTGCGAGCGCCGCAAGCCCGCTGCGCAGCGAGGCGGCCATGCCCTCCTCCCAGCCGGGCGTCGGAACCAGACGGCAGGCGAGACCTTCGAGCGCGGCGGCAATCGCCTCGTGCTGCGCGCCGGTGGCGACCACCACCTCGTCCAAGCCCGCCGAGACAACCGCCTCCACCGTGCGCCGGATCACCGGCGCTCCGGCGAGCGGTGCCAGCAGCTTGCCCCCGCCGAAACGCCGACCGGCGCCGGCGGCGAGGATCAGCGCCGACCAGCCCTGCACATCACGCCTTGGCCTGGGTCAATAACGGCAGGGTGCGGATGCGCTTGCCGGTCGCCGCGAACAGCGCATTGGCGAGCGCGGCCGAGGCAGGCGGTACGCCGGGTTCACCGATCCCGCCCATCGCTGCATCGCTCTCGATGAAGTGGACGTCGATCACCGGCGGCGCGTCGGCCAGTTTCAGCACGGGATAGTCGCCGAAATTGCTTTGGGTCACCGCGCCCTTGTCGAGCGTGATCGCCTCGCCGATGGTCGCCGAAAGCCCCATGATGATCCCGCCCGCGATCTGTGCCTCGGCGTTGAGCGGGTTCACCGTTGTGCCGCAATCGACCACCGCCCAGGCCTTGAGCACCTTGGGGCTGCCGTCTGCGTTGACTGTCGCCTCGATCACTTCGGCAACGATGGTGCCGAAGCTTTCGACAATCGCGATGCCGCGCCCCGTGGCTTCCGGCAGCGGCGTGCCCCAGCCCGAACGCTGGGCGACTTCATCAAGCACCTTCTGGTGGCGCGAGCCATCGGGCAGATGCTTGCGGCGGAACCTGTAAGGGTCCTCGCCCGCGGCATGGGCCAGCTCGTCGATGAAGCTTTCGTTGTAGAAGCCGTGCTGGGTCGAATTGACCGAGCGCCACGGGCCGTCGATCTGGTTCGATGTATAGGCAAAATGCCGCCGCGAGGTCGCGGGAATGGCGTAGATGAAGCCCACCTCACCCTCGGCATTGTCGCGCTGCACATAGTCATTGCGCCAGGCGGTGATGCGGCCCTCGGCATCGAGCGTCGCTTCGAGCCGGGCCGAGGATTGCGGGCGATAGGTGCCGTGGCGCACTTCCTCTTCGCGGCTCCACACCAGCTTGACCGGATAGGGCACCTGCTTGGCCACGAGCGCGACCTGATCGATGATTTCGACCACATCGGGGAAACGCCGGCCGAACCCGCCACCCATGATCATGGGGTTGAAGATGACATCGCCCATGTCCAGCCCGGCCGCCTTGGCCGCGCGGGCGCGGGTGCTGATCGGATCCTGCAACCCGCCCCACATCTCGAGCTTGCCGTCCTTGAAATGGGCGGTGAGCGCGAAGGGCTCCATCATCGCGTGGTGGAGGAACGGCACGCGGAAATCGGCGCTGACACGCTTGGCGCCCGCGGCCTTGAACCCCGCATCGACGTCGCCTTCGCCGGCGGTGTTATCGGGTTTGCCGGCCTCGCGCAGCTTGTCCTGTGCGGTGTAGATTGCGGGGGTGGACATGGCGCTATGGCCGCCGTTGGTGAACGTCGGCGCGAGGGCATTGAGACCCTTCAGCGCCTGCCAGTAGCCCTTGGCCACGACAACGACGGCATCATCGAGCTTCACCACCTTCTCGACGCCCGGCACCGCCATGGCCGGTGCCTCGTCGACCGATTGGAGCTTGCCGCCACGCACCGGCGCTGCCGCGATGGTCGCCACGCGCATATCGGGCAGGGTGAAATCGATCCCGTAAACCGCGCTACCATCGACCTTGGAGGGGATATCCAGCCGGACAACGGGCTTGCCGATCAGCTTGTAATCCTTGCGGCTTTTGAGCGTCGGGGCGCTACTGAGCGAGCGTCCCGCGGCGCCAGCGGCCAGTTCGCCATAGCGCAAGCTGCGGCCCGATGCGGCGTGGGTCACCTTGCTGTCCGCGGTGGTGAGTTCGCTCGCGGACACGTCGAGCCGGTTGGCCGCTTCCTCGATCAACGCGAGGCGCACCGCCGCGCCGATCACGCGCATCCCGCCCTGCCCGGTAAACCGCACCGCCGACGAGCCGCCGGTGATCTGGATGTTCATCGAACGGCTCAACATACCGACAATGGCCGCGGGCAAAGCGCCGATGACCCCGGGATAACCCGACATCTCGCCAAGGAAGCTCTGCACCAGCGCGGTATTGGCAAAGGCAATATCGGACGGCGCCTGCACGACCTTCAGCTTGCTCCAATCGGCATCAAGCTCGTCCGCCAGCATCTGGCCCAGCGCCGTGTGGGTGCCCTGCCCGAAATCGATGTGCGGCGAGAACAGCGTGACGGTGTCGTCCTCGGCGATCTTCATCCAGCTGAGGAAATTATGTTCGCCCTCTCCCGTAGTGAGCGACTTGGCGCGGCTGCGCGCCGAATTGTCCGACCAATAGAGGCCGAACACGCCGCCGCCCACCAGCAGGGCGGAACCGGCGAGGAAGATGCGGCGCTTGACGCCCTTCTTCTTGGCGGGCGCTTCAGCGGGAGTGGCTGCGAATTCTTCGATATTGGGGTTGGGATTATCGGCCATCATGCCTCTCCCGTCACAGCGGCGGCGGCCGAGCCGGTGGCCGCGAGGATTGCAGAGCGGATGCGCGGATAGGTGCCGCAGCGGCAGATGTTGGTCATCGCCTCGTCGATCTGCGCGTTGGACGGTGTGCCGGTGCGCTCGATCAGCGCGACAGCGGCCATGATCTGGCCCGACTGGCAATAGCCGCATTGCGGCACCTGCGCGGCAATCCACGCCCTCTGCACCGCATGGAGCGTGCCGTCCGCACCCTTCAGCCCTTCGATGGTGGTCACCGCCTTGCCCGCGACCTCGCTGACCGGCACGCTGCACGAGCGGGTGAGCTCGCCATCGACATGCACCGAGCAAGCCCCGCAGGCAGCGATGCCGCAGCCGAACTTGGTTCCCGTCAGCGCGAGATCCTCGCGCAGCACCCACAGCAGCGGCGTATCGGGCTCAGCCGCAACGCTCACATCCTTGCCATTGACCGAAAAGCCGATTGCCACGCCCCTGCATCCTTCTTGCGATTGCCCTTGGGCGCAAGCCTAGCAGGGTCGCAGCCTGTGGGCCAAGGGGAAACAGGCGCTAGACGCTCACGCCGAACAGCCAGCCGATCGCGGCGGTGACCGCCATGGCGAAGATGCCCCAGCCGACCACCCGCAAGGTTGCCGGAACCAGCGGCGCGCCGCCTGCCTTGGCTCCCAGCGCGCCGAGAATCGCCAGCGTCACCACCGACACCACCAGCACCGCAATCACCACCCCGCCAGCGGGTGCAAGCCATGCCGCCAGCAAGGGGATCGCCGCCGCGGCGCTGAAGGTGACACCCGAAGCCAGCGCGGCCTGCAAGGGCTTGGCCGCCAGCTGGTCCGACAGGCCCAACTCGTCGCGCACGTGCGCCCCGAGCGGATCCTTGGCGGAAAGCTCGCGCGCCACGGTCAGCGCGGTTTCAGGGGTGAGGCCGCGCGCCTGATAGATCGCCGCCAGCTCTTCCATCTCGTGCTCGGGCGTATCGACCAACGCCTGCTTTTCGCGCTTGATATCGGCCTGTTCGCTGTCCGCCTGCGAGGAGACCGAGATGAACTCGCCCGCCGCCATCGACATCGCGCCCGCCACCAGCCCGGCGACCCCGGCAACCAGAATCGCGCCCGGCTCAGGCGTTGCAGCTGCCACCCCGAGGATCAGCGAGGCAACCGAGACGATCCCGTCATTGGCCCCGAGCACTGCGGCGCGCAGCCAGCCGGTGCGGTGGACATAGTGCGGATCATCGGGGTGCGCGCTTGTCCGTGCCATTGCAGCGTTCCTTTTCGGGCGGTCGCAAAAGGGGGCCGCACACCGTCAATGTCGAACCGAAGCGGCCGGATTGCAAGGCAGACCGCTTGACCGACTCGCGCAATTCTGCATAACTTCACATCTGAAAATCTGCAGACATATGCAGATGAGGGAGGATGCCTTGCCAAGCCGGATCATCGTATCCCGCGAACTGGCCGAGTTGCTGAAGCTGCTGGCCCACCCCGATCGGCTGCGGCTGATCGAGGAACTGCGGCTTGGCGAACAGGATGTCAGTGGGATTGCCGCCGCGCTCGATCTGCCGGCCACCCGCATCTCCCAGCATCTCGCCCAATTGCGCACCCATCGGATCGTCGAAGACCGGCGCGAAGGGCGCAACCATTACTACCGCCTCACCCATCCCGGCATCGCTGCCTGGATCGTCGAGGCGCTCGAATTCGTCGAAGTCCGTCACCGCCTTGGTGAAAGCTTGCAAATCAACGAAGTGCGCGAGCTGTGGACCACCGACGCCCCTGCGACTTCCAGCTAGAAGGACTACCCCCATGTCGAGATTTGCCCTTGGCGTCATCAAGTTCCAGCGCGAGGTGTTCCCCGAAAAGCAGGCGCTGTTCGAACGCCTCAGCACCGGCCAGAGCCCCGAGGCGCTGTTCATCACCTGCTCGGACAGCCGCATCGAAACCGCGATGATCACCCAGACCGATCCGGGCGAACTGTTCATCTGCCGCAATGCCGGCAACATCGTGCCGCCGCACACCAACCAGACCGGCGGCATGACCGCCTCGATCGAATTCGCCATCGGCGCGCTGCAGATCCCGCACATCGTGGTCTGCGGGCATACCGAATGCGGCGCGATGAAGGGCGCGATGAACCGCGCAGGTCTCACCAATCTGCCGCACGTGCGCGAATGGCTCGGCTATTCGCAGGGCGCGGTCGATATCGTCGAAACCCTCGGCGCGGGGCTTGATGACGAAGGCAAGATGCGGATGCTGCTCGAACAGAACGTCATCCTGCAATTGCAGCACCTGAAAACCCACCCCACGGTCGCGGTCGCGCTGGCGCAGAAGGCGGTGAAGCTGCACGGCTGGGTCTATGACATCAAGACCGGCGAGGTTTCGGCCTTCGACGAAGTCACCGGTGCGTGGCTGCCGGTCGAGGAACGCTATGCGGCCGAACTCGCCGCAGCCGCGGTCGCCAACCACGCCCATTAAGGCCGCGCGCGCCCCCTTCGCGCGCCGAACCTCTCTCCGCCCCCTCCCCGGAGCCTGCCTGATATGACGTCCCTGACTTCCTCCAAGCTCACTTCGGCCGTAGCGGGCCGGGATTTCCTTGCCTCGATCGTGGTGTTTCTGGTGGCCCTGCCGCTGTGCATGGGCATCGCGATCGCATCGGGAGCCCCGCCCGCACTCGGCCTGATCACCGGGATTGTCGGCGGACTGGTGGTGGGCAGCCTCGCCGGATCACCCTTGCAGGTGAGCGGTCCGGCAGCAGGGATGGCGGTGCTGGTCTATCAGCTGGTCAACGAACACGGGCTGATGATGCTCGGCGTGGTCGGGCTGATTGCAGGCGCCTTGCAGCTGCTCGCCGGGGTGCTGAAGCTGGGGCAATGGTTCCGCGCGATCTCGCCCTCGGTGATCCACGGGATGCTGGCGGGGATCGGCGTGCTGATCTTCGCCTCGCAGTTCCACGTTATGCTAGACGATGCCCCGCGCGCGGGCGGCCTCGCCAATCTGGCAGCGATCCCCGAAGCGATCATCAAGGTGTTCCCCGCCGACGGTTCGGTGCATCATCTGGCCGCGATGGCGGGGATCATCACCATCGCCACGATCATCCTGTGGAACAAGTTCAAGCCCAAGCGCCTGGCGCTGCTGCCCGGGCCGCTGCTCGGGGTGATCGTGGGGACGACCTTCGCGGTGATCTTTGCGCTGCCGATCACGCTGGTGGCGGTGCCGGCCAACCTCACCGACGCGCTCAATATGCCCACGATCGACGCATTGAAGGGCGCGCTTGATCCCGACATCCTGACGCTGGGCATCGTCTTCGCCTTTGTCGCCAGCGCCGAGACGCTGCTGTGCGCCACCGCAGTCGACAAGATGCACATCGGGGTGCGCACCCAATACGACAAGGAACTGCGCGCGCAGGGGATCGGCAACCTCATTTGCGGGGCGTTTGGCGCGCTGCCGATGACCGGGGTGATCGTGCGTTCGGCCGCGAATGTCGAAGCTGGCGCGACCACCCGCATCTCGGCCATCCTGCACGGCGGCTGGCTGCTGCTGGCCGTGATCGCCTTCCCCTTCGTGCTCAACGAGATCCCCACCGCGGTGCTGGCCGCGATCCTCGTCTATACCGGCTACAAGCTCGTCAACATCGCGCAGATCCGCAAGATCGCCGAATTCGGCAAGCAGGAGCTGGCGATCTATTTCGTCACGCTGATCGGGGTGGTGGCGATCGATCTGCTGACCGGCGTGATCCTCGGCTTCGTGCTGGCAACCCTGAAGCTGGTCTACACCTTCTCGCACCTCTCGATCGAGGTAACCCACGATGCCGAGACCAACCGCTCGGATGTGTGGATGACGGGTTCTGCCACCTTCTTCTCGATCCCGCAGCTGTCCGCCGCGCTGGAAAACGCACCGCGCGGGGCCGAAGTGCATATCCATGTCGAGAAGCTCGATTACATCGATCATGCGTGTCTGGAGATGCTGGCTTCGTGGGAGAAGCTGCACCACAGCACCGGCGGAAGCCTGATTGTCGAGTGGAACGAGCTGGTGCAGCGCTACGGACGGCGCTCGGCCGATCCGGGCAAGACCGAAATCCCGGCCCTGATGCAGCGCCCCGCTGCCTAGTTGACCGGCTCCATCGCCTCGCCCTGCCACAACTCCTTGGCGAGCTCGATATCGGCGGCACTGGCGCGGCCGAGGCGGTGGGCGATGAAGTCGATCCCCCCGATCAGCCAGTCGGCCAGCTCGGGCTGGTTCAGGCGGTAAACCCGCTTCTGCGCCTGTGCTTCTGTCTCGACCAGCGCCACTGCGCGCAGCACGCCGAGATGCTGCGAGACGCGGGTGGGCGGGATTTCCAGCGCATCGGCCAGCTCGTTCACCGTCAGCGCGCCGGCTTGCAGCTTGAGCAGCAGGCGGATGCGGTCAGGGTGGGAAATCTGGCGCAGCACGTTGGCGAGTTCGTGGGCGACGATCTTGCGGCTTGGCATGGCAGGGGGCCTTTCAGAGGAGAGGGGAGAGGGCGTCGGGGGCAACGAGCTCAAGCCGCCGGGGCGAAGTGGCTGTGCCTGCGGCAAGGCTGGCTTCGAGCGCGTGCCAATGCGGCGCAGCGCGGTGGCCGCCGGAATTGGGGGCGCAGACCAGTTCGATGAATTCGCCGTCGGCGAGGGTTTTGACATAGGGCGCAGGCGATCCGCGCGAGGCGGTTACCACGCCGCTGTCGCGTAGCCGCGCGGCGGCCTCGTGAAGCCGCCTTGCCGCTGTCGCCATCCCCGCATGGTGCAAGGTCAGTGCAAGGGTCTGGATCAGCACCGGCGCATCGAAGGCAAGCCGTGCGCCCGCTTCGCACAGCGCCTCGCTGGCGGCCAGCACCGGGCCTTGCGCGCTGTGCCACAGCATCGGCCACGGCCCCTTGCGCCCCGTCGATTCGGCGAGCAGCGCGACAATGATGCTGCGCCACTCCGGCATGACGATCAGCGCGTCCCAGCGCGGGCGAGCGCAGTTCAGACCGGCCAGCGCGGCCTCGACCGGCAGCACCTCAAGTTCAATCCCTTCGCGGGTCAGCGCGCGGTCGGCCAGCAGCAGCAGGCGCGCCATGGCGTTGCGCTGCGAGGCTGCGACAATGATTGCGATCCGCGTGCGCCCTTCGGCGCGGGCGGCGTGGAGCATGGCTTCCAGCACCGCGAGACGCGGCAGCGGCGCGGCGCCTTCCGCCTCGGCAGCGCAAACCGCCGGATGCGGCGAGAGCAGCGACAGATCGAGCGTCCCGGCGCGCACGGCGCTGCCCGGGCCGTGATCGAACAGATAGCTTACCGCCCAGTCCGCACGCGGCAGATCGGGGCTGCCGCCGTGCTGCAAGGCGACCGGCGAGATCGCCTGCCACGGCGCGAAGTGCGGCGCAGGTGCGGCACTCAGGCCTCGCGCCCAACCTGCCATCTTGCGCAGGCCGGGTGTGCGCGGCGCAGTGACCGGATCAATCGCGATGTCGAGCCAGCCCTGCAGCCGCGCAAAGCCCGCCTCCCACGCGCCCTGAGGCGGCGCAAGCGGCACAGCCAACCGCAGACCGGTGCTAACGAGGCGCAGGCCATGCGCAGCGCGGCGCGGTGTCACCCCCTGCGGCGGGGCATCATCTCTCTGATTGGCAATGTCCATGATCGAGGCCTTTCGCGCGGCACCGCGGTGCCTGTGCTTGCGAGCAGGTCTCTAAAGCAGCATTTAGTCTCTGAAAAATTCAATATATCTTCAAAACTGTTCTGTTTTATGGATACGAAGTTGAACGTTAAGGCGCAGCCGTATCCAGCGCCGGAAGCAGGCTTTCCGCCAGCGCGCGCGCCGCGGCACGGGTGGCAGCGCGATCGGCATCATCGCCCACCTCATAGGTGTAGGACGGGATCGCATAGGTGGCGTGGAACCAGTTTTTCGCCGTCCCGCTGCCGGGATTGGCATTGCGCGGTTCAAGCGTGAAGGGATAGCCCGCGAACGCATTCTCGCGCCCTTCGAGCCACGCGGCAAGGAAGCGCTGCTGCGCCGGGCTCGCCTCGTCCTTGCCCTGCACGTAGAACAGGTTGCGGGCAGTGGAATGGAAATCCACCATCAGCGCCGGGCGCACGCCCTGAGGCAAGCGGTCAAGCCATGCCTTGACGGCGCGCGTTTCGGGCTGGGTGAACGTGCCCCAATCGCGGTTGAGATCGACAGCGCCGCGGTTCGCGCGCCAGTGGCCGCGCGCCGTGCCATCGGGATTGAGCATCGGCACCACCAGCACCTGCACATCGCCCAGCTTGTCCGCACGCGTCGCAAGCGCATCGACGAAGGCGCGCATCGCGATCGCGCCGGTCACCTCGGGCGGATGCTGGCGGCCGAGCAGCACGACCAGCCGCGGCGCATCGGCGCGACCCAGGCGGATCGCCTCGATCGGGCGTCCGTCGTGCGAGGTGCCGAGCGTGAAAACGGCTGCGCCGCTTGCCGCACTCCAGCGGGCGAGATCGGCGCGGGCATCAGCCGGTGCGATCACTTCCTGCGCCGACACGACACCGCTCCCCGGCGGCAGGGCGATCACGGCCTTTGCGCCATTATCGCTGACCTCAGCCATCAGATCGCGGCTTTCGTCCCCGCTGCGCCACTTGGGCGCATAACGGTGCCATCCGCCGAGATAGCGCAGCGTGACCGTGACCGGAGCATCACCCGCCGCTTCGTAACGGAAGGCATACCAGGGGCTCGGATTGATCGGCGCTGCGTGTTCGGGTGCCACCAACAGCGCGAAGTCACGCTCGCCGGTGACGGCACAGGCCGAGGCTGAAGCACCTTCGAAATCGAAATACAGGCTCGCCCCAGCGGAGCGACACTCGGCCGCCGCCGCAATCGCAGGAGCATCCGGCGCGGGAAGCGGCGCATGGGCGCAGCCTCCCGCGGCCAGAACCGGCAGGGCCGCCCAAATGCGCAGCCCCGCCCGCATCAGAAATTCTTGCGAATTTCGAACCGGACCACCCGTCCGCGCGGCGAATGCAGCTGGCTGAGGAAGCCGTAGGTTTCGTCCGCCAGCGGCGGATCCTTGTCGAACAGGTTGTTCACCCCCACCCGCAGACGGGTGCCATCAAGCGGGCCATCGGTGTCGATGGTGAAAGTAAAGGCGGTGTTGATCGTCAGCATGTCGTTCACGCGGTAGAAGTTCGCGTTGGGATCATCCGACACAATCGGCACGTCGCGGCTCACGCTGGTGTTCCACACCTCGCCGACATAGTTGGCGAACACCGACAGATCGACCGGACCATTGCCCCAGTTGACCGAGCCGCTGAAGCGCCACTTGGGCCGCCCGTCGAGTTCGAGCAGCTCGCCCAGCCCCTCGATCCGGACTTCCGGCGGCAGCGCACCGGCGGCCACCGCATCGAGCAGGATCTGCCCGTCGGTCCCGGCCGACTGGACAAAGCCATCGAGCCGTGCGGCGTTGACGCGCAGCCGGAACTTGCCGAAGCCGAATTCGGGGACATTGTAGGAAAGCCCGAAATCCCAGCCCTTCGATGTGCGGCTGTCGAGGTTGAGATAGGGATCGAGCACCCGGATGATGTCGCCCGCCGGAGCAAGGCTGGTGCCGGTGTAAAGATCGATCTGCTCCTGCGTCGGGGCAGCGCGGATCACATTGGGGTTGCTGCTGCCATTGCGGCGAAGCAGCAGGTCCAGCGCGATCGCGTTGTCATCGCCGAAGGTGCCGACGAGGTCGGTCTGCTTCACGCGCCAGTAATCGGCGGTGAACGTCAGGCCGGGGATGAACTGCGGTTCGAGCACCAGCCCCAGGTTGATGCTCTCGCTGTCCTCGGGCCGAAGCTGGTCGGTGCCTGAACGGAAGCTGATTACGCCCTCGCCGGGACACAGGCCGAGGTTGGCAAGCTGCCCGCGTTCAACCTGCGCCTGACAGCGCACAAAATCGTCGCGGGTGTTGGACCGGGTGGTGCCTTCGTCATTGACCTGCACGAGGTTCGGCGCGCGGAAGCCCTGCGACCATGCGCCGCGCAGCATCAGGCCGGGGAACACGGTCCACGACGCTGCGGCACGCGGGACGATCGCAGTCTCGTCGATGTCCTTGAAGTGCTCCATCCGGCCAGCGAGCTGGAGGTTGAGCGATTCAATCAGCGGAATGTCCATGTCCTCGCTCACCAGCGGGACGAAGGTTTCGATGAAGGCCGAATAGGCCTCGCGCGTGCCTCTGGTGTCGGGCGAGGCGCTGGTGCCGACCACGTCACTGCCGTCGAACACGCCGGTGACGCTGTCTCGCCAGGTGATGGTGCCGTCGATGCGCGGATCGCGATCGTCGATGAAGGTCTCGCGCCGCCATTCGACCCCCGCCGCAATCCCGACATCGCCGCCCGGCAAGCTGAACAGCTCGCTGTTGCTGACCTTGAAGTCGGCGAGCGCCAGGGTGGTGGTGCCCTTGCGGAACACGTCGATCAGGAACGGATCGATCGAGCTTTGCGGGTTGGGCGTGCAATCGCCATTGGCCGGATCGTCCAGACAGCCGCCGTTGAAGGGGTTGTAGGCATCGGGCGTCGAGCGGTTGATGGCCTGCTGCAGCAGGGTCAGCGAGACGCGGTTGCCTTCAAGGTCGGTCGACTTGGCCTCGGAATAGACGAAGCCGGTGTCGAAATCCCACGCCCCGAAATTGCCCTTCAGGCCCGCGACGAGGCGATAGGAGTCCTTGTCGACATCGACCGTGCGGTTGCCGGCGTCGACGAAGCGGTAACGCTCCATGATGAGGTCGGCGCCGCCGACGGGAACCGTGGTGCCCGGCCGGCGGTTGGGGTTGGCCGCGCCGCCGGGGAAGGTCACCGGCCCGAACGGGTTCCAGTAGGCATTGCGCGAAATGCCCACCGGCACGGCGCTGAGGATTGCCGCCGGGGTGATGTTGCGGCTGCTTTCCGAGCGGTAGAACGTGCCTTCGAAATAGCCTTCGACATTATCGCTGAACTCGTAGTTGAACAGCAAGGCGGCGTTGTAGCGGGTCTTCTCGCTGATCAGCGTGGTGCCGAATGCGCGGTTGTAACGCACATCGACCGCCGGGGTTTCGCCGTTGCGGGCGCACAGCCCGTTGCCGAGATCGAAGCGGCAGCCCGCGATGGTCGAGGGCTGGATGTAGAAGTCATCATCGCGGATCGGCGTCTGGTTGTTGTTGGTGATCTGGATGTCGAACTGGCCGAACGGGCCGAAGGTGTTGCGGTTGTTGAACTGCGTATCGCCTTCGAAATCAGTGCCGACCAGCAGCGGGCGCTTGTCGTCATCGGCGGAATAGCGCCGCGCCGAGGCGGGCGTCTCGTTCTCGTGGAAATAGCCGCCATAGATGGTCAGGTTCGCGCGGCCGTCGGCGAAGTCGAAGCCAAACCCGCCGTTGATCTGCGTCGCATAGGCGCTGGTGCCGTCCGACAGGCGCAGTTCCCCTTCGAGGAACCCGCCAGTGCGGTTGCCGCGCAGCACGGTGTTGACCACGCCCGCCACCGCGTCCGCACCGTAGATCGCCGAAGCGCCGTCGCGCAGCACTTCAATCCGGCGCACCGAGCCCGGCGCGATCTCGTTGGTGTCGGGGCTGACCACCGGCACCAGCAGTTCGGTCTGGAAGCCCGGGTTAAGCACCATGCGCCGACCGTTGATCAGCAGCAGTGTGTTGCCGGTGCCCAGATCGCGCAGGTTGATCGAGGCCGCATCGCCGCGTGCGTTGTTCGAAGTGACATCGTTCTGTTCGTTGAACGCCACCCCGCCCGCCTGCGGGATAGCGCGGAACAGTTCATCGCCCGACGTCGCCGCGACGTTCTGGATGTCGATTTCGTCGACCACGGTCACGGGTAGCACATCGTTGATCTTGGCGCCCTGGATCTGGGTGCCGGTGACGATGATCTCGCGCTCGGTGCCGGGGGCGTTGGCGGTGGTCACATCCACCGGATCGGTGGCGGCGGCATCCTGCGCGTGCGCGGCGGTAGCGGCAATCACGCTGGCCCCGCACATCAGGGCCAGCTTGCCCAGAAGCTTCATCGACATAGTCATTCTCCCTGTTTTTCAATAATCTGTAGTGACCGCGCCCATGTTGAAAACAGCGCGGGCCATTGGCTGATCACTTGACCGGGCTTGCCCAAACCCCAGCCATGTCCGCCGTCGCGGAACATATGTAACTCGGCACTTGCCCCTGCCGCCACCAGCTTTTCAAACAGCAGGATACCGTGGCCCGGCGGCGTGGTCGGATCATCGGCGGCAGCAAAGATGATGGTGGGCGGTGCGTCCTTGCTGGCATAGGTATCGAGCGACCATGCCGCCTCGGCCGCCGCGCTCGCCTTGTCGCCGATAATCTCGCGCCGGGTGCGGGTGGTGTCGTAAGGCTTGCGCAGGGTCACCACCGGGAACAGCAGCACCGCAAAATCAGGCCGCGCCGAGACCTGTTCGTAGGCATCGACCCCGGCATAGAGCGCACGGGCGGGCTGATAGGCGGTGAAGCCTGCCAGATGCCCGCCAGCCGAGAAGCCCATGATCCCGATCTTGGCCGGATCAACGCCGAATTCGCCCGCGCGGGTGCGGATGATCTTCATCGCCCGCTGCGCATCCATGAAGGGGGCAGCGGAGTCCCAGCCATCATTGGGGAGGCGATAGATCAGTTCGAACACGGTGAAGCCGTGGGCCTGCAGCCACTGCGCCGCGGGCGTGCTTTCCTTCCACAACTGAATGCGGAAATAGCCGCCCCCGCCTGCCACCAGCACCGCCGCGCCATTGGGCTTGGCCGGACGGTAGACCCGCATCCGCGGCGTGGCGATGTTCGAAACCGCGCCGAAGCCCGCACCCTCGCCGCCGATCTTTTCCGGCCCTGTCACGCTGCCATTGACCGGCGGTGTGCCCGGCCACAGCAAAATCTCTTCCGGAGCGCCCTCGGCCGCAGCAGCAAGCGGCACCAGTGGGCCCGCGCCCGCCAGCAGCGCCAGTCCGGCGACAGCTTCCAGCAGGTGACGGCGCGCGATCATGCGCGTTCCTCCAGCACCTCGGCAAGCTTTTCGCTCACCGGACCGCTGCGTTCGTGGCGCTCGATGTCCTCCTCGGGCAGCGGCAGCGGGTTGCCCGCCAGCGCGGCGGTCAGCCGGTCGCGGTCAAGCGCGCCTTCCCAGCGCGCGACCACGATGGTCGCCACGGCATTACCGATAAAATTGGTGAGCGCGCGGCATTCGCTCATGAAGCGGTCAATCCCGAGGATCAGCGCCATGCCCGCCACCGGCACGCCCGGCACGACCGAGAGCGTCGCGGCAAGGATCACGAAGCCCGATCCCGTCACGCCTGCCGCGCCCTTCGAACTGATCATCGCCACCAGCACCAGCGTCAGCTGCTCGCCAAGGCTCAGATCCACCCCGACCGCCTGCGCGATAAACAAGGTCGCCAGCGTCATGTAGATATTGGTGCCATCGAGATTGAAGGAATAGCCGGTCGGCACCACCAGGCCGACCACCGCCTTGCGGCATCCGGCCTGTTCCATCTTTTCCATTAGGCTCGGCAAAGCGGCCTCGGACGATGACGTGCCCAGCACCAGCAGCAGTTCTTCGCGCAAGTAGCGGATCAGCGCGAATATCGAGAAGCCGTTATACCAGCCGACCAGCCCCAGAACGACGATCACGAACAGCAGCGAGGTGAGATAGAAGGTCGCCACCAGCGCTGCGAGGTTGGCGAGGCTGCCGATCCCGAACTCGCCGATGGTGAAGGCCATCGCCCCGAAGGCGCCAATCGGAGCAAGCTTCATCAGCATATGCACCAACCGGAACACCACCGCGCTGAAGGACGTCATGACGTCCATCACCAGGTCGCTCGCCGGACGGGTCATCGCAATCGCCACCCCGGCGAGAATCGCCACCAGCAACACCTGCAATATCTGCCCGTCGGTCATCGCGCTGAACAGGGTGTCGGGAATGATGTTGATGAGGAAGCCGGTGATCGTCTGCGCTTCGGCCTTGTCGGAATACTCGGCCACCGCACCGGTATCGAGCGTGGCCGGATCAATCCCCAGCCCTTCACCCGGGCGCACGACATTGCCCACCATCAGGCCGATGACCAGCGCGAGCGTGGAGAAGGTCAGGAAATAGGCAAACGCCTTACCCGCGACCGAACCCACCGCCTTCATGTCGCGCATCCCGGCAATTCCGGTGGCAACCGTGAGGAAGATCACCGGCGCGATGATCATCTTCACCAGCTTGATGAAAGCATCGCCCAGCGGCTTCAGCGCCGCGCCGGTTTCGGGAAACAGGTGGCCAACCAGCGCGCCCAGAGCGATCGCAGTCAGCACCTGCACATAAAGCTGGCGATAGAACGGCTTCTTGGCCGGCGGGGCAATCGCCCCCGGTGTGATGGCTGCTGGCGAACCCATGGGTCGCTTGTTCCCCCGGTATGTAACTCTCCGCGGAAGAGGATCGGGCCAATGCCGCTCCACTGCAAGCCTTGCAGAGGCGGCAAGGCATTGCACGTATCTTCAGGGGTTTAAGCCAACGACAGCGAATTATAGTGCGGAAATCCGCACAATATTCTTGCACCCAGTGCGGAAAAGCGCACAAGGCTGCTGGCAAGCAAGCAAGCGGGGGGCATGGTGCAAGGCAGGCTGGGGCGCTGGTATCTGGCAAGCGTGGCGCTGGTCGCCGCGCTGCTGCTATCCGCGCTTGCCATGCTGGTGCTTGACCGTGCGATGCGGGTGCAAGCGCTGAGCGAGACCCGCAGCGCAGCCGAAGGGCAGGCCGCCATCCTCGCTGCTGGCCTCGAGAGCGAGCTCAACAAGTTCACGCTCGTGCCGCGCGTTCTGGCCGTCGATCCCGAAGTCGCCGCGCTACTCGGCGGGGATAGCGCCCAACGTGCGCCGATCAATCGCCGCCTGGCCGCGCTCGCCCGGCAGACCAATGCAGCCGCGATCTATCTGATGGATGCGCGCGGGCTGACGCTGGCGTCGAGCAACTGGGACCGGCCCGACAGCTTCATCGGCTCGAACTACGGCTTCCGCAACTATTTCGCCGGCGCGCTGCGCAATGGCACGCAGACCGAATTCGCGCTCGGCACAGTCAGCCGCCGCCCGGGACTCTACCTTGCCGAGCGCGTGGGCCCGGCTGCGCGCCCGCTCGGGGTGGTCGCCGTCAAGGTCGAGTTCGACAGTCTCGAGCGCAAATGGCGCGATGCCGAGGACGGGGTGTTTGTTACCGATGCAGACGGGATTGTGCTGCTCGCCAGCAATCCCGACTGGCGGTTCCGCGCCGCGCCAACCGGAAGCGAGGCGGCAGGACAGCGCGATCCGGCGCGCGATGCCATGCGGTTCGGGGTCGCGCGGATCAAGCGGTTCGAACTGCCCGCGACCGGCGAGGCCAGCCGCACGGTGCGGATGATCGAGAAGATCCAGCCGATTGCTCCTGTCGGATGGGAGCTGCACCTGCTGTCCGATCCCACCGCGCGCCTCTCGGTCGCGGTCGCCAACGGGCGTCTTGCTGGGGTGAGCGTGCTCGGGATGCTGGGGCTTGCGGCGGCTGCAGCCTTCCTCTGGCGGCGCCAGCGACAAGCGCGCGCCGCCGCCGATGTCGCCGCGCAGACCGCAACCTTGCGCGAACAATTGCAGCAGGCCAACCGGTTGGCGACCTTGGGCCAGATCACCGCCGGGCTGGGACATGAAATCCGCCAGCCGCTTGCCGCGATGCGGGTCTATGCCGAAAACGGCGAACGCCTGCTCGCCAACGATCGCACGGATGAAGCGGCAGAGAATTTCGGCAAGATCGCAGGCCTCGCCGGCCGCATCGGCGAGATCACCGAGGAACAGCTCCACTTCAGCCGCCGCTCGGCAGAAGAGCCGCGCGACATCCGCCTTGGCGACGTGATCGACGGTTCATTGCTGCTACTGCGCGACCAGATCCGCCAGCGCGGGATCGCCCTCACCCTGCCCGCTGCCGAAGCCAGCGCAGCGATGGTGCGCGCGCGCCATGTCCAGCTGGAACAGGTGCTCGTCAACCTGCTCCAGAACGCGGTGCAGGCCTGTGACGGCGAGGGGGAGATCATGCTGGCGATCACCACGTCGGGCGACAAGCTGCACCTCAGCGTTGCCGATAATGGGGCGGGCGTGCCGCCGGCCTTGCGTGACACGCTGTTCCAGCCCTTTGTCACCTCGAAACGCGAAGGCATCGGCCTGGGCCTCGCCATTGCGCGCGACATCATGCGGCAATTGGGCGGCGATCTGGTGCATGATGATACCGCCCACGGCGCGCGGTTCACCATGGTGATGCCCGCCGCATGAACACCGCCCTCCCCCTTCAGGTCGCGCTGGTCGAGGATGATCCGCCGCTGCGCTATGCGACATTGCAGGCTCTCCGGCTTGAAGGCGTCGAGGTGATCGCCTTTCCCGATGCCCGCGCCGCGCTCGGTTGGCTCGATGCCGATTATCCGGGCGTCGTGGTCAGCGATGTGCGGATGCCGGGGATGGACGGGATCGCCTTCTTCGCGGCCCTGCGCGAAATCGACGCCGATTTGCCGGTGATCCTTACCACCGGGCACGGCGATATCGCGATGGCGGTGGACGCGATGAAAAACGGCGCGGCCGATTTCCTGACCAAGCCCTATGCCTCCGCCGATCTGATCCGTGCGGTGCGCGGGGCGAGCGAGCGGCGGGCGCTGGCGCTCGAAAACCGTCGCTTGCGGGCCGAGGCGGGCCGCAGCGCGGGCAGCGCCATTCCCGGCACCTCGCCCGCGGCCGAGCGGCTGCGCGCAGTGATCGAAGGCGTCGCACGCTCGGAAATCGACGTGGTGCTGACCGGCCCGCATGGCACCGGCAAGAGCCACGCCGCGCAGGCGATCCATGATCTCAGCCCGCGCCGCGCGCGGCCCTTCATTGCGGTCGATGCCGGCGTGCTGGCGCATGAGGATGCCGAATTGCTGTTGTTCGGCCGCGATCCAGCGGCGGGCGCTGCGGGCGGCGGCCTGTCGCGCACCGGCCTTGTAGAACGTGCCAATGGCGGCACGCTGTTCCTCGATGCGATCGCTGCGGCTAGCCCGGTGCTGACTGCGCGGCTACTCGCATTGGTAGAGACGCGGCAGGTGCTGCCGATCGGCGCGAGCCATGCGCGGCGGCTCAATTTGCGGATCATCATCGCCCGGCTTGGGGACGATGCGGGCCAGCGCGATCCCTTGTGGCACCGGCTCGGCGCGGTGCAGATCGCCTTTCCCGCGCTCAGTGAACGGCGCGAGGATGTGCCGGAGATCTTCCGCCTGTTCGTCAGCCGCCATGCGCGCGCGCTCGATCTGCCCGCGCCTGCCATCGGCGAGGCGCAGTGGAGCCATGTCCTCTCGCACGATTGGCCCGGCAACCTGCACGAGTTGAGCGGCTATGCCCGCGCCTTCGTGCTCGGCCTCGATCCGGCCGGCGTGCAGCCCCACGCCATGGCCGGCCAGCGCCCGCTCCAGCAGATCGTCGCCGAATTCGAGCGCACGGTGCTCGAAGACGCGCTGCGCCAGTGCGGCGGCGATGTCGCGCGGCTGCAGGCAATGCTGCAGACCCCGCGCAAGACCATCTACGACAAGCTGGCCAAGTATGATCTCAAGCCGTCGCGTTACCGCTAGTCCGGGCTAGTCGACCGCCACGACATTATCGTCCGAATTGCGGTCGATATAGAAGTTGTAGGGATCGATCCCGGCGAAGAGCGGCTTTTTGGCCGTCACCACCTCGATCACCTGACTTCCCGCACGGATCGGCGCGCGCTGCATCGACAGCACATCGGCGCGTTCAAACGCACCCTGCCCGGGCCGCGCGGTGAACAGGCCGATCTCGATGCTCTCGGCCAGCTTGGCGGGGGTTTCCTTGCCCTTGGGATCGGCGGTGAACTTGCCCGCGGCGATGGTGATGCGGGTGCTCCAGCGCCCATCGGCGAGCTGGCGCGTCTTGGCCTCCTTGGCTTTCAGATCATAGATCGTGATCGTTTCGAACAGATCTGTGATCAGCGCCTGGCTTTCGGGCGTGGTCGCTTCCTTGCGCAGTTCGGCGATGAGATCGAGGCTACGCGGATAAGGCGCGCTCTTGAAGCGATAGCGTTCGAGCAGCCGCGCCAACGCGCGGTTCACCGCATCCTCGCCCAGCCGGTGCTGGAGCAGATACATCGCCAGCGCGCCCTTGCGGTAGTGGATATACCCTTGGTTCTCGACCCGGATCAGCGCCTGTTCGCCCAGCACATCGGTCTTGCGTCCGCCGAGATACTGATCCAGCTCGTATTTGAGGAAGCGGCGGATCTTGTCCTCGCCATAGAGCTCTTCCATCACCATCAGCGCCGAATATTGCGCAAGCGTTTCCGACAGCAAGGTCGAACCCTGCATGTCGGCACCCACGACCTGGTGCGCCCAATACTGGTGCGCCAATTCATGCGCGGTGACATAGGCCACGTAGTCGATGGTTTCCGGATCGCGCACATCCGCGGCAAAGCCGATGCTTTCCGAATAGGGCATCGTCCCGGCAAAGGCCTGCGCGAAGCTTTCATAGCCCGGAAACTCGATGATCCGCGCATAGCCGAACTGGTATGGCCCGAAATTCTCGGTGTAATAGCCGAGCGAGGTCTTCATCGCCTTGAGCATCGCCGGCACGTTCCAGTCGTGGCGCGGATCGTAATAGACGCTCAGCTGCACATCGCCGAACCGATCCTTGGCCTCGGCATAGCGGGCTGATTGCACCGAGAAGAAATTGAGGATCGGCGCGGGGCTGGCGAACACCGCAACGCGGCGGCCATCCTTGACCTCGTCCGACAGCTTGTTGCCCGGCGCGATCGGCACCTGATCGGCTGCGGTGCTGATGGTGATGCGCGAATTCACCCAGTCGGCACCGATGTAGCTCTTGCCCTGCGCCTTGGTGTCCTCGAGCTTCGCGACGCGCAGCTCGTCGGGCAGGCCCTGGCGGCGGCGTTCGGTGCGGTCCACCAGCAGGCCCTGACGGTCCATCCCGATAATTGGCGCGAAGGTGAAGTTGTTCACGAAGGTGCCGTTGTCGACGATATCGGTCGCAGCGCCGGTATTGGCAAAGCCGCGCCGCCACAGCCGTGAGGTGAAATCGAGCCGAGTGGTCGCGCCCGGCGCAAGCGGCGTATCGAAGCGGTAGATGCGGTGGCCGAACTTATCGTCATGCTTGGCCAGCGTGGCCCCGTTTATGGCCAGCGTGGTGAATTCGAGCGCCGAATCCCCCTGCCGCACGTGCAGCTCGCGGATCGGCACGGCGTTGTCGTTGCGCATCAGATAGTGGCCGGTAACCTCCATCCGCCGCGCGTCGGGATAGATCGCCACGTCGAAGGCGACATCGGTGACCACCGGACGCGGCAGGGTTTCGTATTTGAGAAACTGGCGCTCGTAGGCGGCCAGCCGCTCCTCGCGCTCGTCAGAGGTCTCGTAGGTGTTGAGCACCTTGATATTGTTATTGATGATGAAACCGGTGCCGATCATCCCGCCGATTGCCGCCAGTGCGATCCCGCCCGAAGCCAGGCTCATCCGCTTACCCATGCCTTTCAAGCGCGGGAGCACCGCCACCACCGTGCCGCGCGGCCAGGCCCAATGCGCCAGCACCAGCAACAGCACCCCGAAGCAGCCCCAGTAAGCCCGGGCGATCAGCCCGCCGATCCAGAAACCGCCGGTGCCGTTCATATCGCTCAAGGGCTCACCCGGTCCGCCGCCGAACAGGTAGAGCATGTTGGAATAGCCAAGGTTCGACAGGAAGATGCGGCTGACAAACCACACCAGCATTAGCCCCCAGCCGAGATATTTGTTCGGGCTGAGCACCTGGAAGAACACCGCCAGCACTGCCAGCAGCAGCAGGTCGATCGTCTGCGGCATCACAAAGGAGACAAGGTAGAGCCCGAAATCGATGCTCTTGGCCCCCAGGATCAGCTGATAGACCACGCCGGTCAGCATACCCGTGAGCGACATCGCCAGCAGGACCGAAAAAATCGCAAGCATCTTGGGCACGAACATGGTCCACGCCGGCACCGGGGTGGCATCGATGATCTCGCCGATCTTCACATCGCGTTCGCGCCACACCAGCTCGCCGCCGTAAAACACCGCCACGATCATCGTGAACAGCCCCATGCTGCCGATCACGGTGGTCACGACATTGGCGGTCAGCGGATAGGACGCGGTGCCATACAGGGTTTCCGAAAAGGCGAGATTGAGCGCGGTGAACGCGAGCGAAATCAGCAGCAGCACAATCAGGCCGGGGCTTTTGAGCACCTGAAGCACCTCGGCCTTGAGGCGCACCATGAAGCTTGCAAGCGCATGGCCTGTGCCAAAGCTGCGCTGGACCGGGGCGGTCAGCGCGCGCGGGGCCACAGCCTCGGCCTTGGCGAGGCGGCTGGCCTGTTTCGCCAACCGTTTTTGCCGCCAGCGCGAAGGCGCGCGCTCGGTCATGCTGAAGCGCAGCCAGGCAATGCCGAGGAATAGCGCCGCCAATCCGAGGGCAAAGGCACGGTTGAACAGCAGGTTGCCTTCGAGCGGAAGCGCGCGGGCGTTCATCTCTGCCGCGGTCCAGTACCGTGTCGCCTCGCCGATCGCACCGATCCCCATCGGCTCGAACCGGGCAAGGGTGTCCTGATAGTCAGGCTCGCTGCCGAGCACCGCGGTGGTTGCGAGATAGGCCATCACCAGCACCAGCACGCCGATATAGCTAGCCAGCATCGAACGGGTGACGGTGGCAAGGCTGAACAACAGGGCGGAGGACAGGATCAGGTTGGGAATGGCGATGATCAGGAACGGCCAGGCATAGGTCGCAAAGCCTCCGGGGCCGACCGTTTCCGGATCAACCCACGGCATCGCCGCACCCAACGCGATCCCGAGCGGCACGGCTGCATAACCGAGGATCGCGATTACCAGCCCACCAAGGAAGCGTCCGGCCAGAAACTGGCTACGCCCGACCGGGGTCGCGCGGATCATCGGGCCGAACCCGGTCACATCATCGCGCACCACTGCGTTGGCGACGAAGGAGGTGATCACGAACAGATAGAACAGCCCCATCAGCCCGAGCGCGAAGGTGACGAGGAAGGGCGAGTTTTCATGCACCCCGCTGGCCGCGCCGATGCTGACATTGGAACTGGCCGCAAGGCCGAAACCGAGCAGGAAGAAGATCGCGACCGAGACCCAGAATACCGGGTTCTTCAGCTGATAGCGGATCTCGAACGCGGCGAGCGAGGCTGCAAGCATGATGCGCGCTCCCTTACGCGGCTTGCGCGGCGGCGGGGGCGCGGCGGGTTTCGGCAAGGGTCGCGAAGTAGACATCCTCGAGCCCGCCGGATACCGGCGTGAAGCCGTCGGGCTGGCTGTCGGCGAGCACGTGGACAACGATTGCGCCGGCAAAGAAGCGATGCGAGATCACTTCGTGGGCCGCCTGCATCTCTGAAAGCGCGGTGTGCGGCACAGTTCGTTGCCACACGCGGCCTTGCGTTGAACGGATCAGATCGTGCGGCGCGCCTTCCAGACGCAGCTTGCCGCCCGCCAGCACTGCCATGCGGGGGCACAAATCGGCGACATCATCGACGATATGGGTGGAGAGGATCACCACCACGTTCTCACCGATACCCGCGAGCAGATTGAGGAAGCGGTTGCGTTCTTCCGGATCAAGCCCGGCGGTGGGTTCATCCACGATGATCAGTTCGGGTTCGCCGATAAGCGCCTGAGCGATGCCGAAACGCTGGCGCATCCCGCCCGAAAAGCCAGCGATCGCCTTGCCGCGCACCGCCCACAGGTTGGTCTGGTTGAGCAGGTGTTCGACCACCGCGCGGCGCTCGCCCGCGTTGTTCACGCCTTTCAGCACCGCCATGTGATCGAGCATCTGATAGGCCGAGACGCGCGGGTAGACGCCGAAATCCTGCGGCAGATAGCCCAGCGTGCGGCGCAGCCGGTCAGGCTCGGCCAGCACGTCGATATCGCCGAACCGGATGCTCCCCGCCGTCGGCGCCTGCAGCGTGGCGATGGTGCGCATCAGCGTCGACTTGCCCGCGCCGTTGGGGCCGAGCAGCCCGAACATGCCCTTGGGGATCGACAGCGTCACATCATCGAGCGCGTGGGTGCCATTGGGATAGACGTGGCTTACGCCGGCAAGTTCGAGCATGGTGATCCCCTGTTTAGACCGGGGAAGACTAGTGCATTGTCGCGAAAGGGAAAGCCACCTTCGGCGGCGCGGGCAGGCGATTGATCGAACGGCCCGCCGTTGGTCGATGCGGATCAGCCGTTGATGCCCTCAGCGTGTGCGGATCGCCGCCTCGGCCAGCATCATGGCACCGGTGATCCCGGCATTCTCGCCAAGCTGCGGTGCGAGCACCTTGTGGCGCGGGCCGCCGGGCAAATAGCCTGCCGAGAGCTCGGCCGTCCGCGCGGCGATACGCTCCACCAGTCCTTCGGTCTTGGCTACTCCGCCGCCGATCACCACCCGCTCGGCCGCAACGCTGGCGAACAGCATGTGGCACGCTTGTGCGACATAATCGGCGATGATTGCGTGGGCTTCGTGTCCAGGCCCGAGCTCCGAGAGCGAGGCGCCCCAACGCGCGATGATTGCCGGCCCGCTGGCGAGACCTTCAAGGCAATCGCCGTGGTGCGGGCAGACCCCGGCAAAGTTCTGGTCTGCGGGGTGACGGCGCGGGTAAATATGGCCCATCTCTGGGTGAGCGATGCCGTGCACTGGCGCGCCGTCCAGCACCAGACCGCCGCCAATGCCGGTGCCGATGGTGAGATAGGCGAGGCTGCGGCAGCCCTCGCCTTCGGCCGCCGCATATTCCGCCAGCGCGGCGGCGTTGACATCGGTGTCGAAGCCGACTGCTACGCCAAGCACCTTGGCAAAGAACCCCGCGATGTCGCAATCGGCCCAGCCGGGCTTTGGCGTGTTGGTGATATGGCCCCAGCATGGCGCAGCCGGATCAAGCTCAACCGGTCCGAAGCTGGCAATGCCCAGCGCGCTGATCTGGCCCTGATCGAGGAACCAATCGGCTGCCTCGGCCAGCGTGATGTCCGGATCGCGGGTGGGGATCACATGGCGTGCGGTGATTGTCCCGGGCGCGGGTCCGACTGCCAGCACGAACTTGGTGCCGCCCGCCTCGATTGCGCCGAGCATCAGGCGGCGGTCTCGGGCGCAGGTGCGCGGATGCTGGCCCGCTCGCCATCAAGCTCCAGCTGGAGCAGCGGAGCAGGCACCCCGCCAAAGGTGCCATCGGGCAGCATATCGACAAAGCTGCATACCGTGAGCGCAGCATCGACGAACCAGCTATAGGTCTGCAATGGGCGATCAGCCGGATTGGCGAGCACCAGACCGCTGCCGTTGAGCGGCTGCCACGGCCCTGCCATGCTATTCGCCACCATGCCGTAAAGCCCTCCCGGCGCCCCACCCAGATCGGGCGCAAAGGTCGCCGTCTGGGTTGACCAGAAGGCGTAGTAGCGTTGGCCGTGGAACACCAGATGCGCACGTTCAAGCTCGTTGTTGACGCCCTCGGCATGAAGGCACGGCGGGATCAAGGTCCACTCAGCGCCAACCTTGCGCGCCAGCCCGAAGGCTCCGTTAAAGGCGCTATCTGACCCGGCAAGCGAGGCGGTGAAGGCAAGATACTCGCTGCCATCGGCCGGATCGCGGAAATAGGCCGGATCGCGAAAAGCCTTGATCTTGCCGGCTTCGCCCTCGTGCGCATCGGCGGGCATGTAGAACGGGCCGTAATCATGCACGAGCGGGGCTGGCACCGACCATTCGCCCGGCAACCCGTCTGCGCCGACAGGAGCGCTCGCGGCCCACAATTCCTGCTGGTAACCGCCCGCACGCAGGGCGCTGCCGGCAGCGGTGAAGAACAGCGTAAGCACGCCATCGTGATAGAGCGCCGAACCGGCCCATTCGCGCTCGTAAGGCACGGGAAAATCAGGCAGCGCGGGGCCGAGATCGATCCACGCGCCGCCGCGCCATTCGAGTAAGTGGATCTTGGCTTCGAAATGCCGCAGCGCCGGATCGCCGCGGTCAGGTGCAGTGAGTGCCATCCACAACTCGCGCCCGCCGATTACGGTCCGCGCGCCGTGGGCATCCTGCACCGGCCACATATCCCAGTAGAGCCGTCCTGCATCGAGCCGCGAACAGTCTGGCGCGGTCACTGGCGGGATTACCGCCGCGGCTCCCGGCGCAATCCGGCGCACATGCTCGGCTCTCCAGGCGCTCGTCATGGCAGCAGTCTATCCCAATTCATCAGGCAGAAAAGTGGCTGGCCGCCGGGGGGGGTGGCGGCCAGCCGTAATGTTCGATGCGGCGTACTAGAAGTCGAAGCGCACCGAAGCCAGTACTGTCCGGCCCGCGATCGAGCGCGCGCGCACGATGCCATTGGCCGGGATCGAACCTTCCTCCGCCTCGGTGAAGCCGGTGGCGTTGAAGAGGTTCTGGGCATTGAGACCCACCTCGATCCGCTCGATCGGGCGGAAGGCGAGGAAGGCGTTGACCTGCGCGAAGGCCGGCAGTTTCAGCTGGTTGCTATCCTGCGTGAAGCTGTCGGTGGTGCCGACGACATTGGCACCCACGGTGAACATGTCGGCATCATATTGCGCGGTCGCCTGATAGACGAGATCGGCCTGACGACGCGGCTTGTTGCCGATCGTGCTCAGATCGAGCGCGTCCTTGATTTCCGCATCGGTCCAGGTCGCACCGGCCGAAAGCGTGAACGCGCCAGTGCGATAGGCGCCTTCCAGTTCGAACCCGAAGGCTTCGTATTCGGTGTCGAACAGTTCGAGAGGAGCCAGTTCGACGTTGGTCTCGGCGGTCTTGGCGAAGAAGCCGGTGGCGAACAGCGACAGGCCGTCGCCCTGATACTTCAGACCCGCTTCCAGCTGATCGACGCGCGCGATCACGCCCGCATCGCCGCCCGGCAGGCTGCCGTCGGTGGTGCTGACAGCCGGCGAGAACAGGCTGCGGTCAGCCGTATGGCGGCCGCCCTGGCTGTAACGCGCAAACAGGCCGAGATCGTCGGTGAGCAGGTAGTTCGCACCCAGCGAGAAGCTGAGATAGCTGAACTCGTAATTCACCGGCCGCGCATTGCCGAGCGGCAGCACGCTGGTCTGACCTTCGGCAGTGCTGATCGCGCCGTTGTTATTGAAGTCGAAGCTGCCGACCCCGACGCCGAAGCCCGTGTCCGAACCGGTGATGGTGCCGCTGGCATCGCCGTAATCATAGCGAATGCTGGCGTCGATCGTCAGGCGATCGAGTTCGAGCGAGAGCGAGGCGAAGGGTGCATAGGTGCTGTAATCGACATCGTAGTTGCGGCGGCAGCAATTGCCGAAGAACGTCGCGCCGAAGCCGACCGTCCCGTTCTGCGTGACAAGGTTGCCGGCCGCATTGCGGATATCGACCAGCACGGCATTGCCATCACCCTCGACCGTCTGGACGTGGCTGGTCCACAGCCAGTCGGTATCGACTGTCTGGCGCGAGAGGTAGAAGCCGGTGGTGAAATTGGCCGCGCCGCCGCCGATGTCGAAGGTCTTGTTGACGCGGAAATCATTGGTGACGTTGTCGAGGCTGTTCAGGCGGGTGTTGAACACCACCACGTTGGTGAGCAGGCCGTTGCCGCCGATATTGGCCGCGTTGGCCGTCTGTCCGGCGTTGGGGCCGGTGGCAAACACGATGCTCGACCCTGCGCCGCCGATGCCGTTGGCAATCGATTGTGCGGTGCCGGCGCTCGCCGGGAAGGGCGACTGGAAGCTGCCCGAATTGTCGGCGAAGCGGAAGCGGTTGGTCAGCGTCCAGCCGCTGCCAACGTCGATTTCGCTCTCGATCCCGAAGGCGAGGCTCTTGACCGACAGACCATCGCGGAAGTCATAACGCGCCGGGTTGTTGTCGCCATCGAGGCTCACCGCGGGGGTCAGGAACGGGCTGTAGAGCGAGTCCGTGCGCGGGTTGAAGCCGGGGATCGCATTGTAATCAGGGTTGCTGTTCGAACCGCCGACAAACACCGGCTGCGGCAGAATGGTCGGGGTCTTGTCGTCGAGATACTTGGCGTGGAAGCGCACATAGCCGCCGTCGAAGCGCTTGGTGATGTTCGCCTTGATCTGGCCGCCATCATAGCCGTTGTAGCCGATGTCGCGCGGGCCTTCGCCGGTGCGGTAGAAGCCGCCGACATGGAAGGTCAGATCATTGCCGAGCGCTGCGCCGTAATCGAAATCGAGGCGATAGGTTTCAAAGTCGAGGCCCACACTACCCTGGATCGCGCCGCCTTCCTGCTCCCCGGTCTTGGAGATGAAGTTGATGACCGCGCCGGGTGCGTTCGAGGCGAAGGTCGAGGCCGAACCGCCGCGCACCGCTTCGACCCGGGCGACCGAGCGGTCAGCACGCAGGAAGTTGTCGGCATTTCCGAAGATGATGTCGCCAAATTCGAGGATCGGCAGGCCATCTTCCTGCAGCTGGATGTAGCGCGCGCCGCCGGTCGACACGGGGATACCGCGCACCGCGATGTTGGCGTTGCCTTCGCCACCCGAGGCTTCCGAGCGGATGCCGGGGATCTGGCGAATGAGGTCGGCCGAAGACGGCGCGGCAAGATTGGTGATCGCCTGCGAGCCGATGGTGCTGACCGAGACCGAGCTTTCGATCCGGTTCTGCCCGCGGGCCACAGCGGTAACGATGATTTCAGTGCCTTCCGCCTCGGCGGTTTCGGCGGCGGCATTATCCTGTGCCAGAGCCGGGCTCATCAGGCTGCACAGGGCTGCGCTTGCGCAAAGCGCGTGACGAATCTTCATGGGTAATCTCCTCTCGAATTTCGCGCTTCTGCGGCGTCGAACACGCAAGACCTAACTTTCTTGCAAACGATTGCAACAGGAATTTTGCAAACGTTTGCAAATAGCGCTCAAACATGTCACTTCTGTGCCACAGCATGGCATAGACCATGCGTTGGGACAGGATCGTGGAGAGGCATCAAATGTCGGAAAAGCCGCGGCTTTCGCTGCTGAGAATCATCGAAATGAACATCGGCTTCTTCGGCCTGCAGTTCAGTTTCGGGCTGCAGCAGGCCAATATGGGACCGATCTACGGCTTCCTTGGCGCAGACGAGGCGACCATGCCGCTGTTGTGGCTCGCGGGGCCGATGACGGGGCTCCTGATCCAGCCGATCGTCGGCGCGATGAGCGACCGGACCGGATCGCGCCTAGGCCGCCGCACGCCCTATTTCCTGATCGGCGCGGTGATCTGCACGCTTTCGCTGTTCGCCATGCCCTATTCCAGCACCTTGTGGATGGCCGCGAGCCTGCTGTGGATCCTCGATGCGGGCAATAATATCACGATGGAGCCCTACCGCGCCTACGTGGCAGACCGGCTCGCTCCGGACCAGCGATCAACCGGGTTCCTCACCCAAAGCGCCTTTACAGGGCTTGCACAAACCCTGTCATACCTTGCACCAAGCCTGCTCACCGCTGTTGTCGCGCGCGATGTGCTCGATGCCAACGGCATTCCAGTGATTGTGCGCATGGCCTTCATCATCGGTGCGATCCTGTCGATCTCCACGATCGTGTGGTCGGTGTGGCGGGTGCCGGAATTGCCGCTCTCGCCGGAAGAGCAGGCCGAGCTTGCCGAAAAGCCGCTCACCGCCAGCGGCACCCTTGCCGAAATCCGCGATGCGATCCGTGAAATGCCGCGCCCGATGAAGCAATTGGCAGGCGCGATGCTGTGCCAGTGGTATGCGATGTTCGCGTACTGGCAGTACATCACCTTCGCGGTCGGACGCAGCCTCTACAACACCAGCGATCCCGCGAGCGCGGCGTTCCGCGATGCGACGCTGACCACCCAGCAGGCGGGCGCGCTGTATAACTTCGTCGCCTTCCTTGGCGCGCTTGCACTGATCCCGGTGGTGGCGCGGTTCGGCGCGCGGCGCACCCATGCGGTGTGCCTCGCCGCTTCGGGCACGGCGATGTTGCTGATCCCGGGCGTATCCACCCCGCTCGCGCTGTTCGTGCTGATGCTCGGCGTCGGGATCGGCTGGGCCGGCATGAT
This sequence comes from Erythrobacter sp., assembly GCA_023653115.1. Classification (GTDB taxonomy): domain Bacteria; phylum Pseudomonadota; class Alphaproteobacteria; order Sphingomonadales; family Sphingomonadaceae; genus Erythrobacter. The sequence goes on along the minus strand of JAMNXO010000011.1, from coordinate 14,660 downwards.
GGGCAACACCTATGTGATGCTCGCCGATTGCATCCCGCCGCAGCGCAACGGCATCTACATGGGAATCTTCAACCTGTTCATCGTTATCCCGATGCTGATCCAGACGCTTACCATGCCGCTGATCTATCGCCCGCTGCTGGGCGGCGATCCGCGCCATGTGCTGATGCTGGGCGGCGTCTTGATGCTGGCGGGTGCGCTGGCTACGCTGCTGGTCGATGCCGGGCACCGCGCCCCGCGCAAGCAAGGTCTGGTGGCAGGTTAGACATGAGCGAGGACAAGGCAGCACGCGGATCGGTGCGCACCATCACCGATCTGGCGCGGCTGGCCGGGGTCTCGCCCGGCACGGTATCGCGTGCGCTGGCGGGCAAGAGTCTCGTCAACGCCAAGACCCGCGAAAAGATTGAAAGCCTCGCGCGCGAGCACGGCTTCCGCCCCAACCAGATGGCAAGCGGGTTGCGCCGCCAGAAGACCGGGGTGATCGGCGTCGTCATTCCCTTGGGCCACGATACCCGCCAGCAGATTTCCGACAGCTTCTTCATGACCCTGCTCGGCCATTTGGCCGACGAGCTGACCCGCGAAGGCTATGACCTGATGCTGCGCCGGGTGGTGCCGGAGGACGATGCCGACTGGCTCGACCGCTTCATCGGTTCGGGCATGATCGACGGGGTGATCGTGATCGGCCAGTCGGACCAGTTCGAGCGGATCGAGGATGTCGCCGATGGCTATCTGCCGATGGTGGTGTGGGGCAATCACACCCAGGGCCAGCGCCACTGTGTGGTAGGCACCGACAACCGGCTGGGCGGCAAGCTGGCAGCCGAACGCCTGATCGCGGCAGGCGCCACCCGCCTCGCCTTCCTCGGCGATACCGGGCCGATGGAGTTTGCCGCGCGCTTTGCCGGCGCGCGTGATGTCGCCGAACGCCTTGGCGTGCCAATCATGGCGCTGCCCACCCATCTTTCGCCCGACCGTGCCAGCGCCGAGATCGCACGCCACATCAGCGCGATCGACGGGCAGGTCGACGGTATTTTCGCCGCTACAGATACGCTCGCCGCGCTGTGCCTCACTGAGCTGCGTGCGCGCGGGCTGGTGGTGCCCGATGGCGTCAAGCTGGTGGGCTTCGATGATCTGCCGATTGCGCGCCAAACGGTGCCGCCGCTCACCACTGTGCGGCAGGATATCGCGGCCGGCGCGCGCGGGCTGGTGCAGCTGCTGTTGCGCAGGCTTGGCGGTGACGAAACCGAAAGCCTCGTCCTGCCCCCGCAGCTGGTGATCCGCCACTCTGCCTGATTGCCTGAAACCGCGCCATTTTCGCTTGTGTGCCGCGCGCTGCGGCCTTTAGGAGAGAGGCTTGCACAGCAACTTAGGAGAGACGCTGCGTGATCCAGACGAAGTCGAGGCGGGCATGGCTTGCCGGGGCGGCGCTTGCCGCCGTTGCAGCGGGAGTTAGTCCCGCCGCCGCGCAAGACCGCGCAATTGCCTTCACCGGCGCGCGTATCCTCACCATGGCGGGTGAGCCGATCGAGAACGGGACGCTGGTAATCAAGGACGGCACAATCATCGCCGTTGGCGCCAATGTCGCGATCCCCGCTGATGCCGAGCGCCGCGACGCGGCGGGCCGCGTGATCATGCCCGGTATCGTCGATACCCACTCGCATATCGGACAGGTTGCGGGCGCGGATGGCTCCGGCCCGATCCAGCCCGACGTGCGGGCGATGGATTCGATCGATCCCATGTCCACCACCATCGACAAGGCCCGCGCGGGCGGGGTCACCACCGCCAACATCATGCCCGGCTCGGGCCACTTGATGAGCGGGCAAACCTTCTACATGAAGCTGCGCAAGGGCCGCACGATCGAGGACATCGCCTTCCAGATGAAGGATGGCGCGGCGATTGGCGGCATGAAGATGGCCAACGGCACCAACCCGATGGGCCGCAGCGGCTTTCCCGGCACCCGCGCCAAATCGGCTTCGCTGGTGCGCGAAGTGCTGACTGAGGCCAAGGCCTATTGCGCAGGCGACCGCGAGAAGCGCGATCTCGGCAAGGAGGCGCTGTGCGAAGTGCTTTCGGGCGAGCGGCTGGTGCATTTCCACTCGCACCGCGCCGACGACATCATGACGGCGTTGCGGCTGAAGCAGGAGTTCGGCTTCAACCTGCTGATCCAGCACGGCACCGAGACGTGGAAGATCGCGGGCGAGCTGGCCAAGGCCGGGGTGCCGGTATCGAACATCACGCTCGATGCGCCGGGCGGCAAGCTGGAAACGATGGGTCTGCGGATGGACAACGCCGGGATCCTCGAACGCGCCGGTGTGCTGGTGTCGATCCATTCCGATGACGCGATCGTGGATTCGCGCATGATGCTGCGCGAAGCGGCGCTCGCCGTCCGCGGCGGAATGAGCCGCGAAGGGGCGCTGCGCGCCCTCACCATCAACGGGGCCAAGCAGATGAAGCTCGATGCCCGCGTCGGCTCGCTGGAAGTGGGCAAGGACGCCGATTTCCTTGTGCTCGATGGCGATCCGCTGTCAGCCTACAGCCACGTTCTCGAAACCTGGGTCGAAGGCGACAAGCTGTTCGACCGCAGCAAGCCGGAAGACCTGCTGATGGCAACCGGCGGTTTTGGCGCGGGCAGCCCGATGGAGGCAGCCCACCACCACTGGGAAATCGCCGAAGCGGAAGGAGCGGAATGATGCGCATTACCGGATGTTTCCTCGCTGCTGCCAGCGCGCTTGCGTTTGCTCCTGCCGCTTACGCACAAGACGTGGCGATCAGGGGCGAGACGGTTCACACCATGGCCGGCCCGGCGATTGCCGACGGGGTGGTGGTGATCGACGACGGCACGATCGTCGCGGTCGGCCCGGCGGCCAGCACGCCGATCCCCGAAGGCTTTACCGTTATCGCTGCCAAGGTGGTCACCCCCGGTCTGGTCGATGCGCGCAGCGTTGTCGGCCTTGCGGGCTACATGAACCAGCCGCACGATCAGGATCAGCTGGATGAAAGCGCGCCGGTGCAGCCGCAACTGCGCGCAATCGACGCCTATAACCCCAATGAAATGCTGGTGGCCTGGCTGCGCGGCTTCGGGGTGACGACAGTTCACACCGGCCACGGCCCGGGCGCGCTGGTGTCCGGCCAGACGCTGGTCGCCAAGACCATCGGCAACACCGCCGATGAAGCGGTGATCGTGCCGCGCGCCATGGTTGCGGCCAATCTCGGCCCTGCGGCGTTGGCAAACGGCGGCAAGGCGCCGGGCACCCGCGCCAAGCAGATCGCGATGCTGCGCGCAGCCCTGCTCGCTGCGAAGGAGGGCGAGGCACCCAAGCCTGCCAAGAAGGGCGAGGAAAAGCCCGGAGCCGAAAAGCCCGCCAGCCTCGAAGTGCAGACCATGCGCGACGTGCTGGCGCGCAAGGTGCCGCTGCTGGTCACTGCCAATCACGCGCAGGACATCATGAGCGCGCTGCGGCTGAAGCAGGAATTCGGCATCGATCTGGTGCTCGACAGCGCAGCCGAGGCCTATCTGCTGACCGACCAGATCAAGGCCGCCGGAGTGAAGGTGATCCTCCACCCGCCGATGGCGCGGCAATATGGCGAGTTCGAAAACGCCAGCTTCACCACCGGCGCGGTGCTGCGCGCGGCGGGGATTCCGTTTGCCTATCAGTCGGGCTTTGAAGGCTATGTGCCCAAAACCCGTGTGGTGCTGTTCGAGGCCGGGGTTGCAGCCGGCAACGGGCTGGCGTGGAACGACGCGCTCGCCAGCATCACCATCGATGCCGCGCGGGTGATCGGGCTGGACGCGCGGATTGGCTCGCTCGAAGTCGGCAAGGACGGCGATGTCGCGCTGTTTGACGGCGATCCACTGGAATATTCGTCGCATGCCGTCGGCGTGGTGATCGATGGCAAGCCAGTCAGCAGCACAATGCAATGATCATCTGAGGCGCAAACTGCCCGGATTTGTTCGGTCCCGCATAGCCTGGGTGTAAACAATCCGGGCAGCGCGTGCGTGTGCATCACGACGCCGCCTGATGATGGGCGCTGGCGCCGCTGCGGCTTTTGCAGCGCGCCCGCGCTTGGGTGGGCCTTTTCGGGTTCGAGCTTAGCCCATCGCCATCGGCCGCGCTGCCATCCACAGCGCCATCGCGATCATCATAAGGTTCTCGGTCAACGAGATGAAGCCGAGGGGCACGTTGCTATCGCCGCCGACGCAGGCGCACTTGAGCTCGCGACGGTCCAGGTAGACGGCCTTGAAGACGCTCGCTGCGCCCACCGTGCCGATGAACAGCGCGAGCGGGATCGACAGCCAGTCGAGTGCGCCCGCCGCCATCAACACGCCGGCGGCTCCCTCGGCAAAGGGATAGATCCGGCCATAGGGCACCCACCGCTTTGCCAGAAGATCGTAGTTGAGGAACATCGTCGCGAACTTCTCGACATTCTGGAGCTTGAGCAGCGCCAGCACGACCATCGAGAAGGCGACGAACCACTCGGCGACGCGCAAGGTCAGCACGCTGCCGTCTACCGCATAGCCCGCCGCTGCCGCCATCAGCGCAGTCATCGCGAATAGCGCGATCACCGGGCGATAGGTGGTGGCGGAAGGGTCCGCGACCTTGAGGCCGAAGTAGCGGCGCAGATCGTCATAGCCACCGATCCGCTCGCCGCCGATGAAGGTCTGCGGCGTTGTGGTAACGCCGTGCTCGACCTTGAAGCGGTCGGTCTCCTCGCGCGTGGTGAGGTGGTGATCCTCGACCGTATAGCCTTTGGATTTCAGCAGATGCCGCGCCTTAAGGCCATAAGGGCAGGTATGGCCGGGCATCACCATGCGATGAAGGACGGCGGTTTTCTTTGCAGTGGTCATGGCATTTGTTCCCTTGAAATTTGCCTGATGACCCGTATATAAGTCCTGTACTATGGTACGGTTTCAAGAGGTAATCATGAAAATCGGTGATCTGGCGCGTTCGGGTGGTGTTTCGGTCGAGACAATCCGTTTCTATCAGCGTCGCGGGCTGCTTTCCGAACCGCCGCGCGGGACAGGGGCGCGGCGCTATTCGCAGGACGATCTCGAACGGCTGCGCTCGATTCGCGCAGGACAGACTGCGGGCTTCACGCTCGAGGAGATCGCCACCCTGCTCGCACTCGACCAGAACGACCGCCCCGCCGCCCGCGCGCTCGCCGAAGCGCGGATCGCTGCTATCGACGAGAAGATCGCCACACTCAAGACAATGCGCGCGGCTCTCAAGAATCTCGCCGCGGACTGCGCGAAGGGCGAGGAAGGGCCATGCCCGATCCTCAAGGCCTTCAGTATTCCGCCCAGTTCCAACCCGGGTAGCAACCAGACCCGCAACCGCCACGTATAAGAGACCATGACCTTCTCCACAATTTCACGCCGCGGCTTCGTCCGTGCCGCAGGCGCCGCTTCGGCCATTGCCGCGATGCCCGCTTGGGCGCAGGGCCACTCCATGCACCGCATGAAGGGCGGCGCGCCGATCCGGGCGGGCTTTGACGAGGTCTCGGGCAATGTGATCGACCTTGCCGTGGGCCATGGCCCGCGTGTGGTGCAGGGGCGCAAGAGCCATGGCATCGCGGTCAATGGCTCGGTGCCGGGGCCGCTGATCCGCTTGCGCGAAGGCCAGGACGTCCGCTTCAACGTCACCAATAATCTGCCCGAGGACACCTCGATCCATTGGCACGGGCTGCTTGTGCCGTTCCACATGGACGGCGTGCCGGGGATCAGCTTTCCGGGCATCCACCCGGGCCAGACCTTCGCCTATCAATTCCCGATCCGGCAGGCGGGCACCTACTGGTATCACAGCCATTCCGGCCTGCAGGAGCAGCAAGGGCATTACGGCCCGCTGATCATCGATCCGGCGGGAAGTGAGCCGGTGGCATATGACCGCGACTACATCCTGCTGCTGAGCGATTACACCCCGCTGCACCCCCACGCGATCATGGACCGGCTGCGCAAGGGCGAGGGATACTTCAATTACCAGCAGACCAGCTGGAGCGATGATTATCCGCTCTCCGCCGAAGACCGGCGGATGTGGGGCCAGATGCGGATGCCCGCCACCGACATCGCCGATGTGACCGGCTCGACCTACACCTATCTCGCCAACGGACGCGGGCCGGAAGAAGGGCTGGAATACCTCTTCCGCGCGGGTGAGCGCATCCGCTTGCGGATCATCAACGGTTCGGCGATGACCTTCTTCAACCTGCGCATTCCCGGCCTGCCGATGACGTTGATCGCGGCTGACGGCCAGAACGTGCGCCCGGTCGAGGTCGACGAGTTCCAGATCGGCACGGCAGAAACCTACGATGTGATCGTCGAACCCCGCGCCGAGGAAGCCTACGCTATCGTCGCGGAAAGCATGGACCGTTCAGGCATGGCGCTGGCGATGCTGGCGAGCAGGCCCGGTGCGCGCGCTGCTGTGCCCGCGCTGCGTGACCCGCCGCTGCTGAACATGGGCGACATGGGCATGAACCACGGCGACATGGGAGGCGGTGGCGGCCATTCGATGGACGGCATGAGCATGCGCGATACCGCGCTGTTGCCGCCCGATGTGAAGCTTGGCCCCGGCATCGACATGGTTTCCATGGCGCCGGTCGACAAGCTCGGCGATCCGGGCCTCGGCCTGCGCGATGTGGACCACCGCGTGCTCAATTACCGGATGCTCGCCGCGCTGGAGCCGAACGCAGACACCCGCACACCCTCGCGCCTGCTGGAGCTGCATCTTACCGGCAACATGGAACGCTATATGTGGTCGTTCGACGGCGAGATGTATTCCGCCGTCAGCGATGTGCCGATCCGCTTCGCCTGGAACGAGCGCGTACGGGTGAAGCTCGTCAACAACACCATGATGGCGCACCCGATCCACCTGCACGGGATGTTCTTCGAGTTGGTCAATGGCGCGGAGGCCGCCCACCAGCCGCGCAAGAACATCGTCATCGTCCAGCCCGGCGCGAGCGCGCAATTCGATCTGACCGCCAACGAGCCGGGCGACTGGGCGTTTCACTGCCACCTGCTCTATCATATGCACGGCGGGATGATGCAGACCGTGACGGTGATGGGCCCGGAGAGCGCGAAGTGAAAACCGCCCTTTGCCTGGCAGCCTTGCTGGCGGCATCACCGCTTGCTGCGCAACACCAGCATCACGAGCATACGCCTGCGCCTGCGCCTGCGCCTGCTCCAACGCCCGCTCCCGCGCCCGACCCCCACGCCGGGCATGACATGGCGGCGCAGGAAACCGATCCTCACGCAGGCCATGCCATGCCCGCGCCCGCAGCCGATCCGCACGCAGGGCATGATATGAGTGCGATGACACCGCCCGCCTCGCCTGGCCCGACGATGGAAACCCCGCCGCCTGCCGCCGCCGGCAGCGGGCCTCCCCGGGCAGCGGATGCGATCTGGGGCGCCGATGCCATGGCCGCCTCGCGCGAGGATCTGCGCAAGACCCACGGTGATTTCCCCGTGTTCTGGTTCCAGGGTGACCGGCTTGAAGCCCAGGTACGCGATGGGGCTGATGCTTATCTGTGGGACATCCAGGGCTATTACGGCGGCCCGACCGAACGGTTGTGGTTCAAGAGCGAAGGCGAAGGTGAATTCGGGGAAAGCCCCGATGATGCCGAAGTGCAAGCGCTCTACGCCCGCGCTTTCGCGCCGTTCTGGGATCTGCAGGCCGGGGTGCGCCATGATATTGGCGGGCCGGACACCACCCATGCCGTGATCGGCGTGCAGGGCCTTGCGCCCTATCTGTTCGAGGTGGACGCTGCACTGTTCGTCTCGCACCGCGGCGACATCACCGCCCGCATCGAGGCCGAGATCGATCAGCGCATCACCCAGCGTCTGATCCTCCAGCCGCGTATCGAGGCCAATCTGTCAGCGCAGGACATCGCGCTGCTCGGAGTGGGTGCAGGGCTTGACCAGATCGAGATCGGCGCGCGGCTGCGTTACGAGATCAAGCGCGAGTTTGCGCCTTACATCGGCATCGAGCAATCATGGCGCACCGGCAACGGAGCCGACTTCGCCCGCGCGCGCGGCGAGGATCCTTCCGTCATCAGCTTCGTTGCCGGTGTACGTTTCTGGTTCTGACTTTTCTGGTTCTTAAACGGAGTACCCCTATGCGTGTCCCTGCCCTGCTTGCTGCCTTTGCCATCGGGCTTGCTGTGCCTGCTGCGGTTTCGGCCCATGTCTCTGTAACGGCTGCCACCCCGGCTGCGGGAAGCACCGCCAAGGCGCCCAAGGCCATCACCCTTGCCTTCGACAAGCCGGTCGATCAGGCGAGCGCGGCTGCCAGCATCGTGATGACGGCGATGCCGGGCATGGCGAACCATGGCGAAATGGTGATCCGCAACTTCACCACGGGCTGGTCGCCGGATCGCCAGACGATGACCCTGAGCCTCAAGAAGCCCTTGTCCGCCGGCACCTATGAAGTGCGCTGGCAGACAACCGCCACCGATGGCCATTTGATCACCGGCGTGGTCAGCTTCGACGTCGCCTAGCTCACCCCTTGGCAGGGTCGGCATAGGCGATCATGTCGGCCTGCAAGGTGCGCCCGGCCAGCAGGTAATGCAGCGCCGCCCAGCCGTAACCGCAGGCGAAGATCACGATCGACCACTGAAGCCCGCGCGCCTCGGCACTGGCGCAGGCCTCGATCCGCGCCAGATCGACCCCGACCAGCGCCGCCTTGGCCTCGGGTGCGAGTGCCATCAGCGGCTTGCATGCCTCCAGCGTCAGCCCCGCTGCCGCGCCGCCATCCAGAAACACGCTCTTGAGCACGGTCGACAGGATGCCGATCACCAGCGGGCCGAGGCCGTAGCCCAGCAGATTGACCACAAAGAGCGTGATCGCCACCGCGGTCGCCCGCATCCGGCTGTCGACCACCCCGCCCGAAACCGCATACATCGGGCCGAGATAGAAATAGTGGATCATCGCCGCCACCATCAGCGCGGGCATGGCGAGCCACAGGCTGTCTGCCAGAAAACCGAAGGCATAAAGCGGCACCGAGGCACCCATGCCCGCCGCCGGCAGCCATGACAGCGCCTTGGGGTAGCGTTTGGACAACCGGTCGGCGAGCCAGCCCGAAGCGAACACGCCGATCCCCGCCATCACCCCCAGAATGATCCCGAACAACAGCGAGGCATCGCCGATCGAAAGCTGGTGGGTGCGCATCAGGAACGAGGTGGTGAACTGGCCGACGCCGTAACCGACAAACGAGGCTACAGTCGCCCCCATCACTACTTGGCGATAGGCGGGCTTCTTCAGCAGCACGCCCAGCGCCTCGCCGAAGCTCGCGCGCTCCAGCCCTTGCAGCGCGGCCGGATCGGTATAGCCGCGCGGCGGCTCGGCCACGGTGCGCCATACGACGAGCGACAGCAGCAGGCCGGGCAGGCCGACCACCACGAAGGCGACGCGCCAGCCCTCGACTTGGCTCCAGTCGAGGCTGCCGAACATCCAGCCCAGCCCCATGCCATTGATCCACGCGCCAAACGCCGCGCCATCGAGCCCGGCCAATTGCCCGCCGAACAGCGAGGCCAGCATCCCGCCCAGCGGCACGCCCAGCGCATAAATCGAAACTGCCGTGGCGCGGCTCGAAGGCTTGAAATAGTCGGCGATCAGCGATTGCGCCGGCGGGGTGCAGCCCGCCTCGCCAATGCTCACCCCGATGCGAAACAGGAACAGAGCGAGGAACGAAGCGGCGAAGCCGCATAACGCGGTGAACAGGCTCCAGATCGCCACGGCAGCCGCGATGATGACCACCCGGTTATGCCGCTCTGCCAGCCGCGCGATCGGCATGCCGAGGAAGGTGTAGAGCACCGCAAAGGCCGGGCCGCCGAGCAGGCCCATCTGCCAGTCCTCCAGCCCGAAGCTGGTCTTGATCGGCTCGGTCAGGATGTTGACGATGGTGCGGTCAATGAAGTTGAACACATAGACCAGCAGCAGCGCGCCCAGCACATAGCCGCGATAGCCCGCCGAACCATAGCCCTCGGCCGCCGACGTGTCCGCCGCAGCCGCATTCGATTGCGTCATCAGATCCCTTCCCGCAGCCGCATTACCGCGCGGCCTCTCTCTTCTCGGAGTGCATCATTGAGGCAAATGGCGCGCGGGTAAAGCCGCTTGGCGCAAAAGTGGCAGTTGCCGCCTGCCTGCCACCTGCGGCACCCCCGATACTCAACGGGAGAGGCGCGGCAAAGTCATGGATCCTTACGTCTACGTCGTGATCGTCAGCGCGCTGGGGCTGCTGGCCTATTACTTCACGCTGCTGATGGCGGGGCTGGCGCGGGTGCGTTTCAAGATCGAACCGCCCTCGCATAGCGGGCCGGAGGAGTATGAACGCTATGTCCGTGCGCACCTCAACACGCTCGAACATCTGGTGCTGTTCCTGCCCGGGATGTGGCTGTTCGCCTATGTCGTGAGCCCGCTCTGGGCGGCGGGGATCGGGGCGATCTGGCCGGTGATGCGGGTGCTCTATGCACTGGGCTATCACAAGGCGGCCGATAAGCGGCGTTTGCCGCTCTATCTCTCGATGCCGGTCATCTATATCTTCGTGCTCGGCTCGCTGATCGGCGGGATCGTGAAGCTGGTGGGAGGAGCCTGAGGCATGGCCGAGTATGATTTGGTGATCCGCGGCGGCACGATTGCCGACGGCACAGGCGGCGACCTGATCGATGGCGACATCGCCATCAGCGCCGGCCGGATCGCTGCCATCGGGCAGGTGGGCGGACGCGGGGCCGAGGAGATCGACGCCAAGGGCCGCGTTGTCACACCCGGCTTTATCGACGTGCACACCCATTATGACGGACAATGCATCTGGGCCGAGGAGCTCTCCCCCTCCTCCTCGCACGGAGTGACAACGGCGGTGATGGGCAATTGCGGGGTCGGCTTTGCGCCCTGCCGCAAGAGCGATCACGATATGCTGATCAATGTCATGGAAGGGGTCGAGGACATCCCCGGCGTGGTGATGACCGAGGGGCTGGACTGGGACTGGGAGACCTTCCCCGAATATCTCGACAAGGTCGCTACCGGAAAGCGCGATATAGATGTCGCCGCCTATCTGCCGCACTCGCCCTTGCGGGTCTATGCAATGGGCGAGCGCGGGGCTGCACGCGAAGTCGCCACAACGGATGACTTGGCGATGATGCGACAACTGACCGCCGACGCCATGCGCGCCGGCGCAATCGGCTTTGCGACCTCGCGGCTCTCGATCCACAAGACTGCTGACGGCGAGGCGATCCCCACCTTCGACACCGACATTGCCGAACTGGAAGCGATTACCAGCGGCATGAAGGATGCGGGCGCCGGGACATTCCAGGTGGTGCTCGATGCCTTTGTCGGGTGGGACAAGGAATACCGCGTGATCGAGCGTGTGATCGCCGCCAGCGGTCGTCCGGCGACCTTCACGCTAGCCTCAGGCAATGACGCGCCGCCGCGCTGGCGGCGGGTGCTGGAGATGCTCGAGGCCACCAATGCGGCGGGCGGCGTTGCCAATGCGCAAGTCATGCCGCGCCCGATCGGGCTGATCGCCGGGCTGGAACTGACGGTGCATCCCTTTGTGCTGTGCCCGAGCTGGGCCAAGATCGCGCATCTCAGCATCCCGGAGCAAGTCGCCGCGATGCGCGATCCGGCTCTGCGTGCGGCGCTGCTGAGCGAGGATTTCGGCCCGGGCCATCCCTTCAACGAGCTGGCGCGCAACTGGCGCTGGCTGTTCCCGCTCGACAACCCGCCCGACTACGCCCCGCCCGCCCACATGAGCATGGCAGGACAGGCCGCCGCGCGCGGCTGCACCCCGCAGGAAGTGGCTTACGACCGCCTGCTGGAAACCGAGGGCCGCGGGCTGTTCCTCGCCGCGCTGGGCAATTACGAGAACGCCACCTTGGACAGCGCCCATGAGATGCTGCGCCACCCGCATTGCGTCCCGGGACTTGGCGATGGCGGAGCGCATTACGGGGCGATCTGCGATGCCAGCTATTCGACCTATCTGCTGACCCAGTTCGTGCAGAAACAGGGCCCGTTGCGACTCGGGCTGGCCGAAGCGGTGCATATGCTTGGCGCCAAGGCCGCAGGCGCGGTGGGGCTGCATGATCGCGGCACACTTGCTGTGGGCGGGCGGGCCGACCTCAATGTAATCGACCTTGACGGTCTTACCTTGCACGTGCCCGAAGTGGTGCGCGATCTGCCCGCAGGCGGCCGGCGCCTGCACCAGCGCGCCACCGGCTACGAGGCGACCATCGTGGCAGGCGAGATCATCCGCCGCTTTGACCAGTCAACCGGCGCGCGTCCCGGAAAGCTGGTGCGCGGCGCGGGGTATAAGGCGGCAGCCTAGAAGGCCGACGTCCCGATCCCGCCATCGACCACCAGCGATTGGCCGGTGACATAGCTCGCCTGATCGGCGCAAAACATCGCGACCAGCACGCCCAGGTCCTCGGCATCGCCAAAGCGCCCGGCGGGCAGGCGCACCGCCTCGACAAAGGCGGCGACCTCTTCGTCATAAGAACGCCCGTTGGCTTCGGCGCGCGGGCCGAGGATGTCTTCGATGCCCGGGGTGTGATGCATCCCCGGCAGCACCGAATTGATCGTGACATTGTGCCGCGCCAGCTCCTTGGAGATGGCGTGGCAGTAATTCGCCAGCGCCGCTCTCGGAGGCCCGGAGAGCACGCGCATCGCCGCGGGATACTTGGCCGCACCGGTGCTGATATTGACGATCCGCCCCCAGCGCCGCGCCACCATCGGGCCGGTAACGGCCTTGATGTAGTCGATCGGGCTCAGGAGCGCGGTCGCCACGGATGCCTCGAACGCCTCGCGCGAAACCTCGCGGAAATCGCCGGTGAAGGGCGGCGGGGCGCAAGTGGCCACCAGAATGTCGGGATCGGGGATCGCGGCGAGGATCGCTGTGCGCCCTTCCTCGCTGGCATGATCGGCGACAAGCGCGTGGACCTTGGCGCCGGTCTCGGCCGCGATGGCGCGGCAGGTCTGCTCCAGCCGCTCGGCTCCGCGCGCGGAGATGAACACTTCCACTCCCTCGCGCGCCAGGGCCAGCGCCGCGCCGCTCCCCATCCCGGCGCTGCCGCCATTGACCAGCGCGCGGCGGCCTCTGATGCCCAGATCCATCCCGCCGCCTTACCTGCCGCCGGTGACGTAGAGACATTGCCCCGTCACCCAGCTGGCCGCAGGCGAGGCCATGAACACCACGGCGGCCGCAATATCCTCGGGCGTGCCGTAGCGGCCCATCGGGATGCCGATCATGGCCAGCAGCTTTTCGCGCTTTTCGTCGGTGTCGGTGCCCATGCACTCATCGAAATTCTCGGTCGGCACTGGCCCGGGCGCGACCGCGTTGACCCGGATTTTCGGGGCGAGCTCCACCGAGAGCGTGCTCGTCAGGCTGTTCACCGCCGCTTTTGCCGCCCCGTAAGGCCCGTTCTTGACCTGCGGGCCAAAGGCCGAGCGCGAGGAGATGTTGACGATCGCCCCGCCATCCGCCCCCATGTGCCGCGCCGCGACACTCGCGCCCATCCACACCGCCTTCAGATTGAGCGCGATCTGCGCATCGAAATTGGCCTCGGGCGTGCGGGTCAGATAGCGCGGGGTTGCATCGGGAATGCCGCCCGCATTGTTCACCCAGATGCTCAGCTTGCCGAGCTGCGCCACAGTTGTCTCGGCCAGCCGTTCAAGCGCCTCGGGATCGGTGGCATCGGTGGCCAGCGGCAGGGCGCGGCGGCCTAGCGCTTCAATCTCGCCCGCCACGCTGTCGAGATCGGCCTGCGTGCGTGCGGCCAGCGCCACATCCGCGCCCGCCTCGGCTAGCGCGATCGCGATCGCCCGCCCGATGCCCTTGCCCGCACCAGTCACCACCGCGACCTCGCCATCGAGCCGGAACCTGTCGAGAATACCCATCCGTGTGCCTCCCTGTCACGCCAACCCTAAGACGGCGACGGACAAGCGACACTGGCGCTTCCACTAGGCGCAGTGGCGAAGGCCTAAAGGAACAGCTCTGCCATGGCGTCGATGATCGCGTCGCTATCGAGGCGATAGGTGCGGTATAGGTCGATGAGATCGCCGGTCTGGCCGAAGCGGTCGGTGCCGAGCGGGCTGACCCGCTGACCGCGCACCCCGCCCAGCCACGACAGCGCAGCGGGCGAACCGTCGAGCACGGTGACAAGGCCCGCGTCGAGGTCAAGTTGGCCGAGCAGCATCTCGATATGAGAGGGCGTGCGCTTGGCCCCGTTCCACCTTGCGGCGCGCGCCGCAGACCATTCGCGGTGCAGCCGGTCGGGCGACGTGACCGCGAGCAGGCCGAGGCCGGGGAGATCGTCCTGCAAGGCCTCCCGCGCGGCGATCGCCTCGGGTGCGACCGCGCCGCAATAGGCTATGGCGGCCTTGGCGCCGGGCGCAGGCTCGCGCAGCCAGTAAGCCCCGGCGAGCGCGCCTGCTTCCCATGCCGCATCGCCGCGCGCTTGTTGCTCGATCTGGCGGGTGGTGAGCCTGAGGTAGACCGAGCTCCCCTCGTCCGCCTGCATATGCGCGAAGGCCCAGGCCATCAGCAGCGCCACCTCGTCGGCAAAGGCCGGCTCGAAGCTTTCGAGCCCCGGCTGCCCCATCCCGATCAGCGGCGTGTTGATCGACTGGTGCGCGCCGCCTTCGCCTGCCAGCGTGATCCCCGACGGCGTGCCGACCAGCAGGAAGCGCG
>JAMNXO010000056.1 GCA_023653115.1 Erythrobacter sp. | reverse complement strand
TGGCGATCCACTCGGGGTGGAAGATCTGATCACGTGACCTCGTCTGCTGTTCACCTCTCCCGCCTCGCCCGCTGGGGCGTGACGCTGGCGCGCCGCCGCGCGCTGGTGGGGATCGAGAATGATCCCAATGCGCCCGCATCACTGCGCCAGCTGGTTCGCCTCGCGCGGCTTGTGACGCTGACAGGGAAAGGCGGCCGGCGCGATTATGCCGGTGCCTTCCGCGCGATCGGCCCGGCCGCGATCAAGCTTGGCCAGAGCCTTGCCACCCGCCCCGATCTGGTGGGCGAGGAAGCGGCGGGCAATCTGCTCAGCCTGCAGGACAGCCTGCCACCGGTTCCGTTTGCGCAGATCAAGGCAGCGATCGAATCGAGCTTCGGCCAGCCGATCAGCGCGCTGTTCACCGAGATTGATCCCGATCCGGTCGGTGCAGCCTCGATTGCGCAGGTGCACAAGGGCATCACCACCGATGGGCGCAAGGTCGCGATCAAGGTGCTGCGCCCCGGCATCCGCGAGAAATTCGCGCGCGACATCACCACCTATGAATGGGCCGCGGCCCATGTCGAGGCGATGGGCGGCGAGGCCAGCCGCCTGCGCCCGCGCCTCACCATCGCCAATTTCAAGCGCTGGACCAATTCGGAGCTCGATCTGCGCCGCGAGGCCGCCTCGGCGAGCGAACTGGCCGAGCAGATGGCGGGCGTGCCCGGTTACCGCATTCCGGCGGTCGACTGGGATCGCACCAATGGCCGGGTGATGACCATCGAATGGATCGACGGTATCAAGATAAGCCGCGTCGATGAACTGCGCGCGCGCGGTCATGACCTTGCGGCGATTTCCGAGAAGCTGGTGATCAGCTTCCTCACTCAGGCGATCAGCGCCGGTTTCTTCCATGCCGATATGCACCAGGGCAACCTGTTTGTTGAGGACGACGGCACCATCGTCGCGATCGATTTCGGGATCATGGGCCGGATTGACCGGCGCGCGCGGCAATGGCTCGCGGAGGTTCTCTACGGGCTGACCACCGGCAATTACCAGCGCGTCGCTGAAATCCATTTCGAAGCGCAATATGTGCCGAGTTACCACTCGGTCGGCGAATTCGCGACCGCGCTGCGGGCGGTGGGCGAGCCGATGCGCGGCAAGCCTGTGAAGGAACTCAGCGTCGGCCAGATGCTCGACGGGCTGTTCGCGATCACCCGCGATTTCGACATGCAGACCCAGCCGCACCTGCTGCTGCTGCAAAAGACGATGGTGATGGTCGAAGGCATCGCCACGCAGCTCAATCCCGATATCAACATGTGGGACACCGCCGCGCCTTATGTCCGCGAGTGGATCCGCGACGAACTGGGGCCGGAAGCTGCGCTCGCCGACCGGTTGAAGCAGGATACCGAAACGCTGCTGCGTCTGCCCGGATTGATTCGGCGGGTGGAGGAGATGTTCCCCCCCAAGGGCGGAGCGCCCGAATCGCCGCCGCTACCTGTCATCCCGCTGATCACCGACAAGCGCGAAGGCCGCGGCTGGCTGGGCTATCTGGTCGCGGGCCTGGCCGGGGCGGGCGCGATCTGGGGTGCGCTTACGCTTGGCTGGATCGGCTGAGACCAAAAGCGATTGCGCCGATGGTAGCGCAATTTTAACCACGGCGCGCCCAATCTGCGTGCCAAGACTGTATTCCGGTCGCTTGGCGCGGGCGCAGGTCGGGTTTAACATGGCGTGCCGCTTGCAATTGCAGGCGGCAGCTCAGGAGTGGTTGGGGAGTTGGCGGGACCGATGGCATTGATCGGCACACACGGCGGATACGGGCGATGACGGGCATGGTCCCGCGCGTCCTGCTGGTCGTGGGCGGCGGCATCGCGGCCTACAAGGCCTGCGAGCTGGTGCGCCTGATCCGCAAGGGTGGCGGTGATGTCACCTGCGTTGTCACCAAGGGCGGCCAGCAATTCGTCACCCCGATGGCGCTCGCCGCCTTGAGCGAAAATCAGGTCTACACCAGCCTGTTCGACCTCAAGAACGAGGCCGAGATGGGCCATATCCAGCTGAGCCGCGAGGCCGATCTGGTGGTGGTGTGCCCGGCGACTGCGGATCTCCTCGCCAAGATGGCGAGCGGGATTGCCGATGATCTGGCCACCACGCTGATTCTCGCCACCGACAAGCCGGTCATGGCCGTGCCCGCGATGAATGTGCGGATGTGGGAGCACGCGGCGACCCAGCGCAATATCGAATTGCTCACCTCGGCAGGGGTGACGGTGCTTCACCCCGATGAAGGGCCGATGGCCTGCGGCGAGTTCGGCTACGGCCGCCTGCCCGAGCCGGAAGTGATCTGGCGCGCGATTGCCGCACATTTCGGCATCGCCGTGCCCGAAGCCCGGCCCGCCGCGATCCCGGTCGAAGCGCTCGAGCCCGAGGACGAGGTTGGCGAAGCGGAGGGCAACGCCTTTGCCACCGGTCGTCTCGGTGGATTGCTGTCGCGGATCATCCCGCGTTCCACCGCCAAGCGCACCCATGAAGAGATCGAGGCCGAGTATCAGGCGCTGCCTGAGGCGGAAGACCTCGATCTGCCGCCCGAGGAAGAGCCGGCCCCCGAATTTGCACCCGATTTGGAAGGGCCTTTGCTGGCCCGCAAGGGCGCTGCCAATTCTGCTCCGCCGATCGATGCCGGCGCGATCAATCACGAATTCGATCCGCGCAAATCCGCGCCCGAAGTGCTCGCGCCCGAAGTGCCGGAAGAAGTCGAGACGCTGCTTGGCGAGGTGCCCGAAGGCGCCGATTTCGGGATTGCCGAGGGGCACCGCCCGCTCTTGGGTCGTCACGTGCTGGTCACCGCCGGGCCGACCTGGGAAGCAATCGATCCGGTGCGTTACATCGCCAATCGTTCGAGCGGGAAGCAGGGCTTTGCCATCGCCGCCGCCGCTGCGGCGCTGGGCGCGAAGGTGACGCTGGTATCGGGGCCGGTGTCGCTCAAGACCCCGGCGGGCGTGAAGCGGATCGATGTCGAAAGCGCCGAGGATATGTCCAAGGCGGTCAAGACCGCGCTGCCCGCCGATGTCGCGGTGATGGTCGCCGC
>JAMNXO010000055.1 GCA_023653115.1 Erythrobacter sp. | reverse complement strand
CGCGGGCCGGGCGTGCCGCCGCTGGTCACCGGTTCGCTCGATGAACAGGCCGGCGAGGCCGCGCGGATCGGCCCTGACCATCCGGCGAGCAATTCGCCGATGCTGCTGCTGAGCCCGCTGATGCACGGCGCGGGGCAGTTCACCGCGGTGATCCACCTGCTGAAAGGCGGGACGCTGGCGCTGCTGCCCGCGCCCAAGTTCGATGCCGATCTGGCCCTTGATGAAGTCCAGCGCATCGGCGCGCGCGGCATCTTCATTGTCGGGGACGCCTTCGCCCTGCCGCTGGCTGACCGGCTGGATGCGCGTGAAAAAGAGAAGGGGGGCGACGGCGCGCAAGTGCTCGCGTCCTTGCGCGCGATCACGTCGTCGGGCGCGGTGTTCTCGCTAGCGCTCAAGCAACGCCTGATCGCGCATCACCCGGCGCTGATGATCATCGATGCGCTCGGCTCGTCGGAAAGCTCGGGCACCGGGATCATCATCACCACGGCCGCAGGATCATCGGGCGGGGGCAGGTTCCAGCCGCTACCGGGGCGCGAGACCAAGCTGTTCGACGAGAGCCTGCATGAAATCCCGCCGGGCAGCGACGGAGTCGGCATCGTTGCGCGCACCGGTCCGCTACCCCTGGGTTACCTTGGCGAGGACGAAAAGAACGCCCAGACCTTCCCCACCATCGGCGGCAAGCGCTGGCTGATGACAGGCGACCGCGCGCGCTGGGCGGCGGATGGCGGGCTCGAATTCATCGGCCGCGACAACATGTGCATCAACACCGGCGGCGAGAAGGTCTTCCCCGAGGAGGTCGAGGCGGTGCTGCAAGGGCACCCGGCGGTAAAGGATGTGCGCGTTGTCAGCCTGCCGGATGCGCGGTTTGGCCGCAAGGTCGTGGCCGTGGTGCAGCCCGAGCAAGTCAGCGAGGGTCTGGAGGCCGTGCTCGATGCTTGCGCGCGCGGAGGGCTGGCGGGCTACAAGATTCCGCGGCTCTATGTGTTCACCGATGGCTCGCTCAGGCTGAACAACGGCAAGCCTGATTACAAGACAGCGCAGGCGATTGCCGAGGCGGAGGCGGGCTGAGTCACTTCGCGAACAGCTTGCCGATATCGGCAAAGGCCTTGAATTCGAGCGCATTGCCGGATGGATCGCGCAGGAACATCGTCGCCTGCTCGCCCGGCTGGCCTTTGAAGCGGATCGTCGGCGCGATCACGAATTCGCATCCGCTTGCGCGCAGCCGCTCGGCCAGGGCCTCCCAGTCTGCCATCGGCAGCACCAGCCCGAAATGCGGCACCGGCACGCCATGGCCGTCAACATGGTTGCTGGCGCGGTCCCCCGCCTGCCCCGGCGCCAGGTGCGCGACGATCTGGTGGCCGTGGAAGTCGAAATCGATCCATTCGTCCGACGATCTCCCCTCCGCACAGCCCATCGCCTCGCCATAGAAAGCGCGCGCGGCGGCGAGGTCATCGACCGGGAAGGCGAGGTGGAATGGGGGAAGGCTCATCACGCGGCTCCTTGATCGGCTGCGTTCTGTCCCGTTCAGCCTCGACAGCACCAGTATGAATATCTAGGGCGGGCCGCAAGCAGTCCCGGCAAGGTGGAGCACGCGGCGCAATGAAACTCATCATCGGCAACAAGAACTATTCGAGCTGGAGCTTGCGCGGCTGGCTTGCGGTCAAGCAATCGGGCCTGCATTTCGACGAACTCACCGTACCTATCATGGGCGAGGAGTGGGACCGGCTGAAGCAGGACATGGGCGAGGTCCAGCCTTCCAGCGGCAAGGTGCCGATCCTGTGGGACGGCGAGGCGGTGGTGTGGGACAGCCTCGCGATCATGGAATACCTGGCCGACAAGGTGGGGCGCGAACGGTTCTGGCCCAAGGACGATGCAGCGCGCGCCATGGCCCGCGCCATGGTGGCGGAGATGCATTCGTCCTACCAGTCCCTGCGCAAGGAGCTGCCGATGAACATCCGCCGCCGGATGCAACTGGACGGCGTCTCGGAAACCACCCGCCACGATATCGTCCGCATCCTCGGCCTGTGGGCCGAGGCCCGCGCGCGCCATGGCAGCACCGGGCCCTATCTGTTCGGAACCTTTGGCGCGGCTGACATCTTCTACGCTCCGATCGTGACGCGCTTTGTCACCTACGGGGTGGGCATGCCGGGCTTTGCGCAGGCCTATATGCAGGCGATCACCGAACATGAATGGATGCGCGAATGGAACAGTGCGGCCGAGGACGAGCAATGGGTGATCGAACAATACGAAATGGTTGGCTGAACGCGTCGGTGATGGCGGCGGCGCTGCTGGCGCTGCTGCTTGTATCCGCGCCGGCGCAGGCCTGGGGCTCCTACGCCCACCGCAAGACCGCGCAGATTGCCGAGGCCAATGTCTCGCCCGAAGTGCGCGCCAAGATCCTCCGTCTGCTGCGCTCGGAAAAGGCGCTGGGCACGCCGCGCTGCCCCCTCAAGACGCTCGAGGATGCGGCCGTGTGGGCCGATTGCGTGCGCGGCGAGAGCTGGCGCTGGGGCTATACCGCGGCGTGGCATTACCGCTCGGCGCCGATCTGTCAGGCGTTCAATCCGCGCGCGGCCTGTTCCGGCGGGGCCTGCGTCACCGCGCAGATCACCCGCGCGCACCGGGTGCTGGCGGACGAAAGCCTGCCCGATGCCATCCGGCTCGAAGCGCTGGCCTTCATGGTGCACTTCGCAGGTGATGTGCACATGCCGCTCCATTCGGGCGATCACGAGGACAGCGGCGGCAATGATCGCAAGGCTGATTACGGGATCAAGCCGGGACTGAACCTCCACGGCATCTGGGACGGGCCGCTGGCCGAGCGCGCCATCAGCGATCCGGCCGATCCGGTGGCGCGGCGCTACTCGCCGGCCGAGCGGACTGAACTTGGCGGCGGCAAGCCTGATGACTGGGGCCGTGAAAGCTGGGAGATCGCGCGCGGCTTCGTCTATCCCACCGCGTTTGACAGCGATGATGTCTGCGCTGCCCCGCTGCCCGATCAAACCGCACTGACGCAGGATGATATTGTGCGCGGGGTGCCGATTGCGCGGCGGCGGGTGGTGCAGGCGG
>JAMNXO010000054.1 GCA_023653115.1 Erythrobacter sp. | reverse complement strand
TTCCGAACTGGTCACCATGCTCCACCGCGGGCAGATGGGGCTGGCGCTCGGCTATGCCGCCGCCTCGCTGATCGCCGGCATGGCCGCTGTCATCATCGGCCTTGTCGCCGCGCAGAGTATCCAATGACCGAAACCCCTACCGATAACGTTCGCCAGTTCACCGTTGGCGAGGATGACGACGGCATCCGGCTTGATCGCTGGTTCAAGCGCAATCTGCCGCAGATCGGCTTTGCCACGGTGTCGCGCTGGGCGCGCACCGGGCAGATCCGGGTGGATGGCAAGCGGGTGAAGCCCGAGGATCGGCTGGAACAAGGCCAGGTGCTGCGCGTCCCGCCGGGCGGCGAGGATGCCCCCGCCGCGAAGAAGGCCGCGCCCCGCGTCCGCACCCTCAGTCCCGAACAGATCGCCGAAGCGCGCGATATGGTGATCCGCAAAACGCCCAGCGCCATCGTGCTCAACAAGCCGCCGGGCCTCGCCACGCAGGGCGGGAGCAAGACCACCAAGCACGTCGACGGGTTGCTCGATGCTTTCGTCACCGACGAAAAGACCCCGCGCCCGCGTCTCGTCCACCGGCTCGACAAGGACACCTCGGGCGTGCTGCTGATCGCCCGCACGCCGGGGGCTGCCGCGAGTTTCTCCAAGCGGTTCGCCAGCCGTTCAGCGCGCAAGGTCTATTGGGCGCTGGTGGTCGGCGTGCCGAAGCTGTCCGAGGGCGTGATCGACGCGCCGCTGGCCAAGCAGCCCGGCACCGGCGGCGAGAAGATGCATATCGACGAGGAAAACGGCGCGGCCGCCAAGACGCGCTACCGCGTGGTCGAGCGGGCGGGCCAGCGCGCTGCTTGGGTGGAGCTGGAGCCGCTTACCGGTCGCACCCACCAGCTGCGTGTGCACATGGCGGCGATCGGCCACCCGATTGTGGGTGACGGCAAATATGGCGGGCCGGATTCCTTCCTCACCGGCGCGGTCAGCCGCAAGATGCACCTGCACGCCCGCCGCCTAATCATCTCCGAGCCCAAGGTGGGCGAAGGGACTGGCGGCAAGCTGGATGTCACCGCCGAACTGCCGCCACACTTTGCCATGAGCATGGAGGTGCTGGGCTTCGATCAGGGCCTTTCCGACGCCTCCCCGATGGGCGACGAGGCACCCGAGCGGTCTGCCGAGGAAAAGAAGCAGGCCGCCCGCCGCCACTTCAAGCAGGCGCGGAAGGAATCCCGCAGCCCGCGGCGTGCGCGCGGTGCGGAGGCAGCCAAGCCCAAGCCCAAGCCCAAGCCGAAAGGCAAAGCGGCCAGTAAGCCCGCCAAGCCCGCGCCCAAAGCCGGCAAGCCGCCCGCCAACAGAGCAAGGCCCGCCCCCAAAGGCCCGCGCCGCTGATGCACCCCAATCCGCTCTACCGCACGGATGACCGCGCGCTGTGTGAAGACCTGATCGAGGCCATCGGCTTCGGCATGGTGTTCGCCGCCACCCCCGATGGCCCGCGCGTCGCGCACACGCCGCTGCTCTCCAACGGCGAGGGTGCGGTGCAATTCCACCTTGCGCGAAACAACGCGCTGGCCCGCCACCTCGACGGCGCCACCGCGCTGATCGTGGTCAATGGCCCGGACGCCTATGTCTCGCCGCGCTGGTACGACAACCGCGATACGGTGCCGACGTGGGACTATGTCGCGCTGGAACTGGAAGGCCGCGTGCGGCGGATGGATGATGCCGGACTGGAGGCTTTTCTCCATGCCGCCATCGCCAAGCACGAAACGCGCCTTGGCGAAGAGCCGTGGCGGGCCGAGGAATCATCCGAAAAGGTGTGGTCGGGCCTGTTCCGCGGGATCGTCGGCTTCGAACTCGAAGTGCTGGCGTGGCGGCCCACCTTCAAGCTGTCGCAGAACAAATCGCCCGAAACCTGCGCCCGGATTGCCGAAGGTCTGGCCGCCGCCGGATCGCCCGCACTGGCCGGATGGGTCCGGGATCAGGCCGCATGAGGCTTGCGGTCTTCGATTGTGACGGCACGCTGGTCGACGGGCAGGCGGATGTCTGCTGGGCGATGGAGCGCGCCTTTGCCCGCGCGGCGCTGCCCGCCCCCGAAGTATCGGCGGTGCGCCGCGCGGTGGGCCTCAGCCTGCCACAGGCGGTGCGCGCGCTCGCGCCCGACCTGACTGACGACCAGAACCGCGCTGTCACCGAATTCTACCGCTCCAGCTTCCGCGCGCGGCGCGAGGAAGGCCTGCTCGACGAGCCGCTCTATGATGGCATCGCCGAACTGCTGGCCGCCTTGCACGCTGACGGCTGGCGTTTGGCGGTCGCCACCGGCAAGTCCGATCGCGGGCTCGCTGCCTGTTTGGCCACCCACGGCATCGCCGATCTGTTCGTCTCGCTTCAGACCGCCGACCGCCACCCCTCCAAGCCGCACCCCGCAATGCTCGAAGCCGCGCTGTTCGAGGCCGGCGCAGCGCCGCATCAGGCGGTGATGATCGGCGACACCAGCTTCGATATGCTGATGGCCCGCAGCGCGCGCGTCGCGGCAGTCGGGGTCGCCTGGGGCTACCACGCACCCGCCGAACTGTTGGCGAGCGGCGCACTCACCATTGCCGAGACGGTCGCCCAATTGTCGCAGGCGATGGAGGAGGCGCTCGCATGAGCCCTTCGGAACACGAGGCAGCCGATGCGCTGGCACGGCAACGACTGATTGTTCTCAGCGCGCTGCGGTTCAGCGGGATTGCGCTGGTGATGCTGGGCTTCGCGATTGTCCGCAAGGTGATCGACCTGCCGTGGGCGGTTGGCGCGGTGCTGGCGGTGGTCGGGATGCTCGAATTCTTCTTCCTGCCGCGCTTCATCGCGCGCCGCTGGAACGCCGGAAACGATACGCGCCGATGATCCGCAGATTTTACAAGGACGTTACGCTGGGGGAAGCTCACGGCGGTTATCAGGTGCTGCTCGACGGGCGCGGGGTGAAAACCGTGGGCGGCGCGGCGCAGATCGCCCCCACCCGCGCGCTCGGCGAGGCGCTGGCGGCCGAATGGCGCAATCAGGGCGAGAAAATCGACCCTGCCAGCCTGCCCCTGCGCGATATGGCGGATTACGCGAT
>JAMNXO010000053.1 GCA_023653115.1 Erythrobacter sp. | reverse complement strand
TGGATGAAGTAGTTCCCGACAATCGTTGGAACACCGCACCAACTGCCCGGGAACTGGTGCACCAGTTTGGCCACAGGCTGCGCCGTATCAAGACCGGTCACCCGCTGAACGCCGCAGGACAGGGTCTGGATATAGACTGCGCCTTCGGGGCCGACGCGCGGCTCCTCGGGCGAAACATGGCCGCTGAGAGAAGGCCCCGGATCGAGCCGGTATGTGCCGAGCAGCGTGAGGTCGGACAGCCGGAACATCTGATAGGTGTTGCTGGTCAGCAGATAATCATCACCCATCGGCGAATTGGTGACCAGCACCCGGTCGATTTCGGGCAGCACGGCAAGGCTGTAGGGCAACAGGCCCTCGGCGCCAAAAGCCGGATCGGCATTGCTGGCAGAACGCACGGCGACGCCGGCGTCGTCGATCTCGACAATCCCGCCGCTTTTGCCGCTCATTGCCGCGTGGTCGGCATGGCCCCCCTGATCCTCGTACTGGAAGCTTGCCAGCACGTTGCCGTTGGGCAGCCGCAGGAAGCTGTGGGGCATGGCATAGCCCGCCAGATTGCCGAAGCTGGCGATCTGGCGAGGACTGACGGGATCGGTCAGGTCCATGATCACGGTGCGGCTGGCATTGTGATCGTTGGCGAACAGCTTGCCGCTGGCAGGCATCACATATTCGGTGTGATGCGGATTATTGGAGGTCTGGTCTGTCGCGGCACTGGTCACAAGCTGGCCGTAGGTGGGCGACTGCGGATCGGCATCGATGACAGCGAGGAAGTTCTTGTCAGCCTCCGCGCGGTCGCCTGCCCAGACATAGAGGTAATGATCGTCGCCTTCAGCCTCGCGAGCGAAAGCCGAAGTCGACAGCGAGAGCGCCGCCACAGCGGTAGCTAGAAACCTTGCCTTCATTTCGTCCCCCCTATCCCAACAGGCGCTAGGCTACCCCAGCCGCGCCAGTGCCGCTGTCAACCGCTCCACCTCGCCCTGATGGTGAGCGAGATCGGCGCGTGCCTTTTCAACCGCTTCAGGCTTGGCCTTTTCGGCGAAGGCGGGGTTGCCGAGGCGACCGCCCAGCGATTTCGCTTCCTTATCCGAAGCCGCCAGCGCCTTTTCGAGCCGGGCCTTTTCGGCCGCGATATCGATGATCCCTTCGAGCGGGATCACGAACACATCGCCGCCTGCGATCACCTGCATCGCCGGGCCAGCGGGGGCCTCGCCGATGGTCACGGGCACGAGGCGCGCGAGGCGTTCGATGGCAGCGCTGCTGCGCTCGATGGTGCGGGTTGCCACGTCGGACGGGGCCGCAAGATAGGCGGCCAGCTTGGCGCCGGGCGCGATGCCGAGTTCGTTCTTCGCGCTGCGGGTGTTGGTGGTGAGGTCGATCACCCAGTCGATCGCGTCGGTCGCGTCCTTGCTGACTTCCGCTTCGGGCGCGGGCCATTGGGCAAGGATCAGCTCGTAGGGCCGCTCACCCAGCTTGTGCCACAGTTCTTCGGTGATGAAGGGCATGAAGGGGTGGAGCATGACGAGGATCTGATCGAGCGCCCAACCGGCCACTTCGCGGGTTTCCACCGCAGGCGGGCTGTCGGCGTCGCCTGCAAACACCGGCTTGATCAGCTCCAGATACCAGTCGCAGAACTTGCTCCAGGTGAACTGGTAGATTGCGTTGGCCGCCGCATCGAAGCGCAGGTCGGCCATGGCGCGCTCGATCTCGGTCACACAGGCTGCGACCTCGCCGATGATCCACTGGTTGGCGGCGAGGCGGGCTTGGGGGGCCTTCACGCTGGCCGAGGCACCAATTCCGTTCGACTGGCAGAAGCGCGCCGCGTTCCACAGCTTGGTGGCGAAGTTGCGGTATCCCTCGACCCGCTTTTCATCCATCTTGATGTCGCGGCCCTGGCTTTCCATCGCCGCCATGAAGAACCGCAACGCGTCCGCACCATACTGGTCGATCAGGCCGAGCGGATCGACCACATTGCCCTTGGACTTCGACATTTTCGCGCCGTCGGCGGCGCGCACGAGGCCGTGGAGATAGAGCGTATCCCAGGGCTTCTGGCCCATGTTGTAATAGCCCATCATCATCATCCGCGCGTCCCAGAAGAACAGGATGTCGAAGCCGGAGATGAGGAGGCTGTTGGGGTAGTGCTTGTTCAGCAGCGGTGCGTCGCTGTCCGGCCAGCCGAGCGTGGCGAAGGGCCACAGCGCGGATGAGAACCACGTGTCGAGGACATCATTATCTTGATACAGACGGACTTGGTTTTCGCGGTGGATGGCGTTGTGAAAACCAGGCTGCTTCTCTTCGAGGATGATTTCAAACTCCTCTCCGTAGTAAGCTTTTGCGAGGTTGATCACCTCTTGCTTTGTTTCCGCGACAAATGGTTGCTCACCTTCGACCCCTAGTTCAATGCCGTTGGGGCCATCTTTTGCAGTCCCCTTCCATGCGAAGGTGCCATCAGCGGCTTTCATTGGCCCAAACCATGCCGGAATCCGGTGCCCCCACCACAACTGGCGGCTGACGCACCACGGCTGGATGTTCTCCATCCAGTTGAAGAAGGTCTTCTCCCAGGTCTTGGGGACGATCTGGATATCGCCCGAGCGCACCGCTTCGATCGGCTTCTTGGCGAGTTCCGCGGCGTTCACATACCACTGGTCGGTCAGCCACGGCTCGATCACCACGCCGCCGCGATCCCCGAAGGGGGTGGCGATCTGGCGCGGCTCGGCGTCGTGCGCCACGTCCTCGCCATCCTTGGTCTTGGTGATGTGGGGGATGAGGAGGCCGAGTTCCTTCATCCGCGCCACGACCAGCTCGCGCGCGCCGTCGACGCCATCGCGCTTGAAGCGGTGGAGGCCGATGAATTCGGCGGGCACCAGCCCGTCGGCGGTCTGGCAGACGTTGGCTTCGGCATCGAGCATGTTGAGCATAGCCGCAGGCGCAAACCCGGCGCGCTTGCCGACCTCGAAGTCGTTGAAATCATGCCCCGGGGTGATCTTTACGCAGCCCGAGCCCAGCTCCGGATCGGCGTGTTCGTCCGCGATCACCGGAATGCGGCGACCGGTGATCGGCAGGATCACGTGCTTGCCGATCACGCTGGCATAGCGTTCGTCCGCCGGGTTCACCGCCACCGCCATGTCCGCCAGCATCGTTTCGGGACGGGTGGTGGCGACTTCGAGATA
>JAMNXO010000052.1 GCA_023653115.1 Erythrobacter sp. | reverse complement strand
TCTTCGTTCATCGAACCCAGCGGGAACGATGCCGTCGGCGTCGTCGGCGCGAGGATCACGTCGCATTGCTGGAACGCGCGCTCGAAATCGCGGGCGACCAGTGCGCGGACCTTCTGCGCCTGCGTGTAATAGGCGTCATAGAAGCCGGCCGAGAGCACATAGGTGCCGATCAGGATGCGGCGCTTGACCTCGTCGCCGAAGCCAGCGGCGCGGGTGGCGGCATACATATCCTGCAGGCCCGAGCCATCGGGCAGATCGCGCAACCCGTAACGCACGCCGTCATAGCGGGCGAGGTTGGACGAAGCCTCAGCGGGGGCGACGATGTAATAGGCGGGCAGCGCATATTTGGTGTGCGGCAGCGAGACATCGACGATCTCGGCGCCTGCGTCCTTGAGCCACGCCTTGCCCTGCTCCCAGCTATCGAGGATCGCCTGATCGGTGCCCTCCATCCGGTATTCGCGCGGGATGCCGACTGTCTTGCCGCGCAGGTCGGCGTTCAGCGCCGCTTCCCAGTCAGGCACGTCCATCTTGAGGCTGGTGGCATCCTTGGGATCGAAGCCCGCCATCGCGCCGAGCATGATCGCGCAGTCCTCGACCGAGCGCGCCATCGGCCCGGCCTGATCGAGGCTGGACGCGAAGGCGACAACGCCCCAGCGCGAGCAGCGGCCATAGGTCGGCTTGATCCCGCAGATGCCGGTAAAGGCGGCAGGCTGGCGGATCGAGCCGCCGGTGTCGGTGCCGGTCGCGGCAGGCGCGATGCGCGCAGCCACCGCCGAGGACGAACCGCCCGAAGAGCCGCCGGGGCTCATCGCGGCATTGCTGCCGGACTTGCGCCACGGCGAGGAAACATTGCCGAAATAGCTGGTCTCGTTCGACGAACCCATCGCGAACTGATCGAGGTTGAGCTTGCCCAGCATCCCCGCGCCCGCGTCCCACAGCTTCTGCGAAACCGTGGATTCGTAGCGGGGGGTGAAGCCTTCGAGGATGTGGCTCGCCGCTGTGGTCTGCACGCCGTTGGTGGCGAACAGATCCTTCATGCCAATCGGCACGCCCGCCATGGCGCCCAGCGTTTCGCCAGCAGCGCGCGCGGCGTCCACCGCGTCAGCGGCGGCCAGCGCGTGATCGGGGGTGGTGACGATGAAGGCGTTGAGCGCGGCGGCATCCGCCACGGCAGTGTTGAAACTCTCCGCCACTTCGCGGGCGGTAAAGTCACCGGCGCGGACACCATCGCGGATGTCCTTGACGCCGAGAGAGGTCAGGTCAGTCATGCTATTCGATCACTTTCGGAACGCCGAAGAAGCCATGCTCGGCGGCAGGCGCATTGGCGAGCACATCGTTCTGCCGCCCGCCGCCGGTGAGCGGATCGGCATCGACCACATCATCGCGCAGGCGCAGCGTGTTGGGGATCACCGCCGCCATCGGCTCGATCCCCGTCACATCCACTTCGCCCAGCTGTTCGACCCATTGCAGGATGCCGTTCAGTTCGGGCACCATGCGCTCGAGCGCAGCCTCGTCCATTTGGATGCGCGCGAGCGACGCGATCTTGGCAACGGTTGCCTTGTCGACCGACATGGAGGGCTGTCCTTACTGTGCCGGAGCGGGGGCCGGAGCGGGAGCAGGCGCGCCGCCTGGTGCGCCCATCTGGCTCTGCATCGCCTGCTGCAGGATCGCGAGGTTCCGCTCGAAAGTCTTCTGGCTCATGATCTCGACCACCTCGATCTCGAATTCGAGATCGGCGTTGGGCGGGATCGGCGCACCCTGCGGCGGTTCGGCGCCGTAAGCCTTGTCGGCCGGAATGAAGAGCGTGTACTTGCCGCCCTTCTGCATCTGCTTCAGGCCTTCAAAGAAGCCCGGGATGGTCGCGCCTTCCTCGATCGGGAAAGGCGTGCCCTTGGGGAAGATGCCTTCGACAGGCAGCGGAATGTCGCGCGATTCGTCGAACACCGTGCCATCGGCGGCAAGCTTGCCCTTGTATTCGATAAACAGCACGTCGCCGTCCTTGGGCATCGGGCCGGTGCCGGCGGCGATGGTGTCAACGTCGACCCCGCGCGGCACGGCAGCCCAGGCAAGCCCGGCCCCCACGGCAATGGCGAGCGCCACGCCAAGCCACAGCTTGGTCAGCGAACCCTTGGCGACGGGCTGGATCGGAACGCGGGTGATCTCGGTCATGATAATGTCCTGCTTGGGCGCGGGTCTGATGCCGCGTGAAACGACAAAAGGGCGCGGGTATGAGCCGCGCCCTGATGGCTTATCGCAAAGGGGGTTTCAAGCGCTTCTGCGAGTGCAGGAGTGCCTGGCGCCGGGATTACTTACTCCCGTCGCGCTCCATCCGCTTGCGCTCCATCTTGCGGGCGCGGCGCACGGCGGCAGCCTTTTCACGGGCGCGCTTTTCGCTCGGCTTTTCGTAGTGGCGACGCAGCTTCATCTCGCGATAAACGCCTTCGCGCTGCAGCTTCTTCTTGAGCGCGCGCAGGGCCTGATCGACATTGTTATCGCGAACCATGATTTGCATAAACGACGACTACCTCAATTTGTCCAAACGCCCAGAGCCCCGCTGCGATTCGATGCGGGGATGCGCGGTGAATTTCCATTAGAGCGCGGGCGAATCCCATAGGGGAGCCGCCCTCAATACGGCGCCCCGATAGTCCAACAGCACTGCAAAGGCAAGCCATCAGCTGATGCGGCGACGCAAAGTCCCGGTGCCGCCCCCGCTAGGCAGAGCGCCCTGCCCTCGCTAAAGGCGGGAAATGGCCGGTGAACCCTCCCCCCTCTTTGCAAGTCTGTCCGTCGCCGCTGGCGGGGCGGCAGGCTCGGTGCTGCGCTACCAGCTGGGCCGCTTGGTGACCAATCTCGCCGGCCCCGGCAATACCTTTCCGTGGGGCACGCTGAGCATCAATATCCTTGGCAGCCTGGCGATGGGCGCGCTGGTGGGCTGGCTGGCGCGCGGCACCATGAACCCGCAATCCGCCGAGCCGCTGCGGCTGCTGATCGGGGTCGGCCTGCTGGGCGGCTTCACCACCTTCAGCGCCTTCAGTTCCGAACTGGTCACCATGCTCCACCGCGGGCAGATGGGGCTGGCGCTCGGCTATGCCGCCGCCTCGCTGATCGCCGGCATGGCCGCTGTCATCATCGGCCTTGTCGCCGCGCAGAGTATCCAATGACCGAAACCCCTACCGATAACGT
>JAMNXO010000010.1 GCA_023653115.1 Erythrobacter sp. | reverse complement strand
CCAAAACAGGGATCGCGCCGATTGCGGTATCAAACAGAATGTTGGCGCCCATCCGCGCCTGCTGCCAGCGCGACATACCGAGATTGCGCGCCTCCCAGATGATATAGGCGCCCATCGCCGTGGTCACGATCTCGCCCAGCACCGGCAACAGACCGATCAGCACATCAAGGCCGATCGGCACATTGATGCCGGGAATGACAAGACTGCGCTCGAGCAGCATTTCCATCGCCGTCACCCGGGTGCGCACCGAGGCAGCGTCCTTGCCGGTGGGCAATTGCATGGCGATGATACGCGGCGGAGCAGGGCGACGATTGTTCATGGGCATATCCATGCCCTCTATGTGGTGGGCTGCGAGAGCGCGAACAAGGGGTGCAGGCCCCACTGGTTGGCGAGGTAATTGCTGATCGAACCGCGCACCAGCGACCAGCGCACCGGCGCTCCGAGGGGGATATAGACCTCGCGTGCGACCAAGGCCGCATGCGCTTCGATCAACAACTTCTCGCGCGCCGCCGGATCGCGTTCGACCAGCGAGCGCCGCACCAGCGCATCGGCCTGCGGCGAGCACAGGCCGGCAGCGAGCGAACAGTGGAACTGGTTGAGATACCAGCGCGGCGAAAAATAGCGTGCGACATTGTCGCGTAGCTCGATGTCAGCACCCTTGCCCGGCGCGACGCGTTCGACGCTCACGCCGATTGTCCCCCAGGCGCGGGCGAGCTGCTGGTAGAGCAAATCGCTACCCGGCCCGCGTGGCAGGCCAAGTCGCACCTTGGCCTCCTGCCCCGAGCCGGTGGTCCAGGCGCGGATGCGGGCCGCCGCCGTCGCGCGGCGCTGTTCGAGCGATAGATCCTGCCAGCGCTCGGGCGGGAAAGGCGGCTGCGTGAACTGGTCCGGCGGCACGATCCAACTGCTGGCCTGCCAGCCGCCGATGCCGAAGGGCTGGATCAGCGCCGCACGGTCGATCGCCATCGACAGGGCTTCGCGCCGCGCCGGATCGGCTAGCAGCCCGCGCTCTTCGCGGATCACCAGCCCCAGGAGGCCGAGCGCGGGATCAACCTGGATCGTCCCGCGCGACAAGGGGCCAGCCTCGGCCAGCGGAAAATCGACAATGCTACCCCCGAGCACCAGATCAACGTCCCCGCGCGAGAATGCCTCGACCGCCTTTCGTGCCGGCAGAGCCTCGATCCGCACCGGACGCGCCAGCTCTTCCCAGTCCTCGCGCGCAGGCAGCCCGCGGGCTTCGGGCGGCAGCGCCGAGAGGCGGGCGGCCATCACTCCGTCTTCGCGCGACATTACCATCGGCCCGGCCCCGCTCCCGCTTTTGACGAAGCCGAGTTCGGGCTGAGCCAGCAACCGCAGGAAATCGGGCATCGGCCCGGTCAACCGCACTTCGACCACACGCCCGGTCATGGCGCGGATCTCCGAAATCTTGGCAAGATCAAGCCCGAGCGAGGTGCCACGCAGCCGCGCAATCGAATCCCGCAGCAGGCGGCGGACATCGGTGGCGGTGATGTCCTCGCCGCCGGGCCATGTGCCGTCTCGGAGGCGGAAGATGTAGCTGAGGCCGTCGTCAGTCACGATCCAGCGTTCGGCCAGTGCGGGCACCACCTGCCCCGCCGGATCGAGCGTCACCAGACCCTCAAACGTCGCCGCACGCAGGTGCTGCGCGGCGGGAGACAGGCGCACCCCTTGCTGGAACAGGCTGTCAGGCGCTCCGATCACAGCGACATTGATCGGGCCGCCGCCGTTGGAGGGGCCGCAGGAGCCGAGCATCACAAGGCACAGAAGGGCGCGCCAGAATCGCATCGCATGCTGACTAGCAGCTTGCAGCGCGGCGGTCAGCTTGCGAGCTTGCGTATTGCCCGGACAAGACCGGGCGAGGGCAAATCAGATCTTGCGTGCCGTGGACGGCTGGAGCGGTTGGGGGGAGCTTTGGCTCCACGAGGGCGTTATCACCGCCGCGTCGAGGAGTTCACCGCCCTGCAGGGGCAGGCGGGCCTTCTGCGAATCGACCGCCTCGTCAAAGGCGATGCCAAAACGGTCATCCTGCACCCACGCGACGCTGCCGGGCACGTTGCCGACGTTGCGCAGGCTGACTTCGACACGGTGGCCGCGCTGCACCCTCAGGTTGCCTTCGGCCATCATCCCGCCATCGGAAAGATTGCGCACGCGCACCCGATGCACATCCAGGCTCTGCTCGACGCGGATGTCAGCAAGCAGGAACAGGCTGTCGCGCGCTCCGCCGCGTGTTTCAACCCCAGTCATCTCAGGACCGCCTCCGTTGTCACGCCTGCCGGAACTGGCGCGCGGCGCAGACTATCGCACCACATGCTCCGGCACCATCACCCGCTAGGCAAATGCGGTTAACGCAGCGTAAATTGGGGCTCCGCCAAAGCCGCTATCGCATCACGCGTCCCAAGCCGGGACAGGATTCCGGGATGCTGCGGACGATCAATCGTCGCGTGAGATCTTTTCGCGGCGCTCGTGGGCTTCCTGCGCCTCGACCGTCATGGTCGCCACCGGACGCGCGATCAGGCGGCGCAGGCCGATCGGATCGCCCGTCTTCTCGCAATAGCCGTATTCGCCTTCATCAAGGCGGCGCAGCGCGGAATCTATCTTGGCGACCAGTTTGCGTTGCCGGTCACGGGTGCGCAGTTCGATGCCCCAGTCGGTTTCACTCGATGCGCGATCAGTCAGATCGGCTTCGCGGATCGGGCCATCGGCCAGCGATTGCAGGGTCTGTCCGGCGGCGGAATGGATCGAGCGCTTCCATTCGATCAGCAGCATCCGGAAATAGGCCTGCTGCCGGTCATTCATGTATTCCTCGTCCTCGCTCGGGACATAGTCCTCGGCGATGAGCCGCTTGGCCTTTTCAAGAATATCGATTTCGTCAGACGCCGCAGATGCCATGAAGCCCTCTAATCCCAAAGAGCGGCTTGCGGGGCTTTATCGTCCTGACGCCCGGATTTTTCCATTGGCTCACTTGGTCCCGCAAGGTGAAGCTGTGGGCGCGCTATAGGCAAGGCCCTCACAGCACACAAGCGGGTTTGGCAATCGCCGGAGGGAAACGGCCCCCGGCGCACAAAGCCTTCCACGCGTTAACCAATTATTGACCATGTTAGCCGACTTCTCAGGCATCGGAGGGTCGCAGGGGGCGATCTGGTGATTAACGGGGACTACTTCATGCAACTCATCACAAACGCCGGTCGGGAGACGCGTGCTGCACGTGACACGGTGACCGATCTTGGTCTGGCGCGCTGGCTCGCCGCGGCGGCTGATGGCGATGAAAACGCCTGCTTCGATCTCGGCGTGGCTTATTCGACGGGTGGCAACGGTGCCGAATGCGATCTGATCGAAGCGCACAAGTGGTTCAATCTCGCTGCCGCGCGCGGACACGAGGAAGCCGCCCATTGCCGCGCCGACATTTCGGACGAGATGACCGCCCGCGAAATCGCCGAAGCCCAGCGCCGCGCGCGCCAGTGGCTCGCCGAGGAACGGCTGCGCGCTGCCTGAGCCAGCCGTCAGTCGCCCTTCCTGAACGGGGTGCGACTGCCGAGATACATCTGGTCGCTGGCGACGCCTGCGCGTTCGCGCTCGAGGAAATCGGCGACCGCTGCGCGGAAGCCCGGATCGGCGATCCAGTGCGCTGACGACGTCTGCACCGGTTCATATCCCCGGGCGAGCTTGTGTCCGCCCTGCGCGCCTGCCTCGACCCGCGCGAGCCCGCGCGCGATCGCAATGTCGATTGCCTGATAATAGCACAACTCGAAATGCAGGAAGCGCACCTCGCGGGTGCAGCCCCAATAGCGGCCGTAGAGCGCATCGCGCCCGGCAAAGTTCAGCGCCCCTGCAATCGGCTCGTCCCCGTCATAGGCGAGGATCAGGATGATCCGATCCCCCATCCGCTGTCCCAGAAGGCTGAAGGCCTCGCGCGTCAGATAGGGGCTCCCCCATTTGCGCGCGCCGGTGTCCTGATAGAACACCCAGAACGCATCCCAATGCGCCTCGGTAATCTCGCTGCCGGTAAGGTGACGGACCGTCAGCCCCTCGCAGGCCGCAGCGCGTTCCTTGCGCAGGTCTTTGCGCTTGCGTGACGAGAGCGCGCCGAGGAAATCCTCGAAGCTGGCATAGCCGCGATTGAACCAGTGGAACTGGATATCCGAGCGCGGCATCCAGCCGCCGGCCTCGAATAGCGGCAATTGTTCGGGCGCGATGAAGGTCGCGTGGGCGCTCGAAAACTTGTTCTGAAGACATACCGCCTCCGCGCCTCTCAGCAGATCCGGGGCAAGGCTCGGGTCAGACAGCAGCAGCCGCGGGCCAGTGGCAGGCGTAAACGGCGCGGCGATCTGGAGCTTGGGGTAATAGCGCCCGCCCGCCCTGTGCCATGCATCGGCCCAGCTGTGATCGAAAACATATTCGCCTTGGCTGTGCCCCTTGGCGTAGGACGGCATGGCGGCAAGCAACTTGCCCGCCTCATCGGTGATCACGATGGGTGCAGGCTCCCAGCCGGTTCCGGGGCCGACTGAGCCAGAATCCTCCATCGCGGTGAGGAATTCGTGGGAGACGAAGGGATTGTCGTTCCCGCCGAGCGCATTCCATTCATCCCGGTCAAAACTGCCGACCGAAGAGGCGATGCGAACAGTCAGTTCGGGCGCGCTCACGCCAACCCCGCCCCTTCGGCGATCAGCGCATCGGCATGGGCAAGCCCGCGCGCGCGAGTCTCAGGGGAACGCACTGTCCATGTCAGCAGCGGCCGGCCGGTGTCGCGCCACAGGCCGGTGAGCGCATTGGGCAAATCACGCACATCGCTGGCAAGGAAGTCGGGCGCGGCGCGCTCGAGCGCGTGCGGCCTGCGCCACGCGCTTTGATAGCCGTGATCGAGCGTATCGGTTATCACCAGACCGCGGGCCGTCTCGGGCGCATGTTTGGCGAACCATTCCCCCATCCGCAGGTCAAAGCTCATCACCGCGAATGGTCCTGCATAGCCTGCAAGCACCTTGGCGATGGCGATGCAGGGCTCGGCAAGCGAGAGGTGCGGCTGCGCCTTGATCTCAACCAGGATCGGCACCCGGCCCGCGACCAGATCAAGCAAATCGGTAAGGCGCCAGATGGTCTGCTCGGTATCCATCAAGCGGATACGGCACAGCTCGTCGGCGGGACGCGCCGCAACCTTGCCGCGCGCATCGCTCAGCCGGTCAAGCTCCCAGTCGTGAAACACCAGCGGCACAAGGTCGCGGCTCATCTGGATATCGCATTCGATCCCCAT
The DNA here is from genome assembly GCA_023653115.1 of Erythrobacter sp. Taxonomy (GTDB): domain Bacteria; phylum Pseudomonadota; class Alphaproteobacteria; order Sphingomonadales; family Sphingomonadaceae; genus Erythrobacter. The sequence continues at coordinate 64,976 of JAMNXO010000010.1, read as the reverse complement.
GCCGGCCGCGATCGCGCCCTCGGCTGAAGCGCGCGAGTTTTCCGGCACGCCCTCACGGTGCAGTCCGCGATGGGCATATTCCCACCGCGTCAGCCATTCCGGAGCGCGCCGCTCGCTCATGCGGTCAGAGCGACAATCGCATCCACTTCCACCGCCGCGCCGCGCGGCAGCGCGGGCACGCCGACGGCGGCGCGGGCGTGCTTACCGGCGTCACCGAACACCAGTTCCATGAGATCGGACGCGCCATTGGCGACTTCGGGCTGATCGGTGAAATCAGCGGTGCAATTGATGAAGGCGCCGAGCTTGACGATCCGTTCCACCTTTTCGAGCAGGCCTGCTGCTTCAAGCTGCGCGACGATCATCAAAGCGCAGGCGCGCGCGGCGGCCTGGCCCTCGGCGACCGAAAAGTCATCGCCCAGCCGGCCCTTCACCACCACGCCATCGACAAACGGCAGCTGGCCCGAGACGTGGGCAAAGCCGCCATGCACCACCACCGGCACATAGCTGGCAACGGGGGCTGCGGCCTTGGGCAGCGTAATACCGAGTTCGGCGAGTTTGGCAGCGATGGTCATGTCAATTCTCCAGTCGTTCAAGCAGCCACGGCAGAGCCTCGTCCCACCGATCGATCCGCGCTTCGGCATGGCCAGCCTTGTGCGCGCAATCAATGGCGTGGGCGATCATCGGTTCGCCGCACAGGTGCAGCCGTGTGACGTGCGGGGTGATCTCGGCCACCGAGGCGTGGTGCTGGGCGAGATCGTCGATGAACAGTGCGCGGGTGGGCGCATATTCATCCATGATCGCCTTCAGCGCCGGGCCTTTGGGGCCTTGGTTGGTGAAGACGCGGGCGTTGATGCCAACCTTGGCGAGCTGCTCGGCGCGGGCATCGCGGTGGCCGTCGACAAGGTTGGTGAGGATCACGATATCGGCCTTCTCGGCAAGGGTGTTGATCCCTTCAACCGCGCCCGCGATCGGCATCTGCGAGTCCATTTCGTTGTCGAAGAACTTGCCCAGCATCTTCCAGATATCGGCAGGAGCGAGCAGCTCTCCGCTTTCCTGCCAGCGCAGCGCCTCGGCAAAATTGTGGCCTTCGAGGTGGAAGCTCACGCCTTGGCTCGCCTCCAGCCAGTCCTTGAACGGGGCGACCATGTGCAGCAGTACTTCGTCGCAATCGGAGATGATCAGGGGGCGGGTCATGATTGCAAAAGATCCTTGGCGGCAACCAGTTCCTCGGGCGTGACGGCGAGCGCCTCGGCCGCGCGGATCAGGTCGGGTTCGTAATTGGTGAGGAATTCGAGCGGCGCGGCCAGGATCATCGGATCACCCAGTCCGGCGCGCAGAGTTTCGGGATCAAGCCCGGTCAGATCGAGAAAGCGCGCGGCGCGCTCCTCGCTCTCCAGAACCCAGCCAAGCGCGGCCAGCGCCAGCGTTTGCGGGCTGGCGGGCTGGCCATTGGTCGCGGGATCTTCGGGAAGCGGGATTGTCCTGTCCTCTTGAGAGGGGTAATCGGGGCTTTGGGCGAATGCGGGGCGAGCAGTGACAAAACGGATAATGGTTGTCGAGGACAATGACCTCAACCGGAAATTGTTCTGCGATGTCCTGCGCGCCAACGGTTTCGAGGTCGAGCCGGTAGCCGACGGTAATCTGGTGCTCTCGACCGCGCGCGCAATGGTGCCCGATCTCATCATCATGGACATCCAGCTCGGCGGCGTCTCGGGTGTCGATCTGATCGAGGCCGCCAAACGCGACCGCAGCCTTGCCGGTATTCCGGTGCTGGCGGTGACGGCCTTTGCCGCCAAGGGCGACGAGGAACGTATCCGGGCAGCAGGTGCGGCGGGCTATCTGTCCAAGCCGGTCTCGATCAGCCCCTTCATGAATGCGGTCAAGGCGCTGCTTTGACGGGCGAGCAGGCACTTCGCCGGGCCTGATCCTATGAGTGCCTGATCAGATACTCGGCCGCAAAAGTGATCGCGGTCAGGCACAGGCCGGTCATGAAGCTTTTGTAGGCGTAGGCGAGGAACTTGTACTTCTTGCGCTGCAGCACCTGTCCGTTCTGGTAAACGTCGTGCAGCATGGTGCGGAACACGGTCTCGTCGGCATGCAGCTCGGACAGAATGCTGTCGACCCACTCGCCTTCGTCCATGTGGGTGAAATAACCGAAGAACAGCTTGTTGGGCTTGCCGTCGGTGAGCTTGGCTGATGTCGGACTGCTGACCGATGGCAGAACAGCAAAGACCGCGCACATGGCGGAGATGAAGGCAAACAGGGCCAGCACGCCAAGCGACAATGGCAAGGTTCCGTTGGTGGCCTGCCCGACCGAGATGGTGAAGACCAGGAACGTGGCCCCCATCAGGATCGATGCTTTGGTATCGGCCATCTGACTGAGCGCCAGATTGATCTGCTGGCTCGTTCGCACGAGGTGGATGGCGTGGTTGGAATAGCCCGAGGGCGAAGGCAGTGATGGCGCCGCCTTGGGTGGTTCCGCCTGCGTTTGATTTTCAGCCATCATATCCCCCCGGATAAGCCGTGCAGCACCCCCGCAGCGCGGCGAAAACTTGACAAGCTGCATCATCCGCCGCTTTGCAACCGTATTACCTTGGGCGGCCCCGCCCTACAACCAAAGCAACGAAGGCACGCATCTCATGACCGCTTCGGAAGTCGACGAGCGCATCCGCACCCTGATCGAACCCTTCAACAAGAAGGGTGTCGACATCGAGGATTCGACCACCTTTGCCGGCGATCTCGAGTTCGACAGTCTGACGGTCATGGATTTCGTCGCCGAGATCGAAGACGAATTCGATGTGATCATCAGCATGAACCAGCAGGCCGAGATCGAAAACTGGGGCCAGCTCGTCGCGGCGGTCCACAAGCTGCAGGATAGCTGATAATGGCGACTTCCATGACTGAAACCTTCACCGCTGCAGAACCTGTCGACCTGCTGTCGAAGTTCGATCCCATCATCCAGACCCGCGAGACGCTGCTCGCTGCGGGGGTGGAAGATCCGTTCAACCTGGTGATGGAGCAGGTGCTCTCGCCCACCCGCGCGATCTGCAACGGTCGCGACACCATCCTGCTGGGCACTTACAACTACATGGGCATGACCTTCGATCCTGACGTGATCGAGGCAGGCCAGAAGGCGATGCAGGAGTTTGGCGCCGGCACCACCGGCAGCCGCGTGCTCAACGGCACCTTCCGCGATCACCGTGATGTCGAGACCGCTCTTCGCGAATTCTACGACATGGACCATGCCATGGTGTTCTCGACCGGATACCAAGCCAATCTCGGGATCATCTCGACGCTGGCCGGCAAGGGCGATTACATCATCCTCGATATCGACAGCCACGCGTCGATCTATGATGGCTGCGCGATGGGCAAGGCCGAGGTTGTGCCCTTCAAGCATAATGACGTCGAAGCGCTCGAAAAGCGCCTCAAGCGCATTCCCGAAGGCGCGGGCAAGCTGGTGGTGCTCGAAGGCGTCTATTCGATGATGGGCGATGTCGCCCCGCTCAAGGAAATGGTGCGCATCGCCAAGGAAAACGGCGCGATGGTGCTGGTCGACGAAGCGCACTCGATGGGCTTCATCGGCGAACATGGCCGCGGCGTCGCCGAGGAACAGGGCGTGCTGGATGATGTCGATTTCATCATCGGCACCTTCTCCAAGAGCGTCGGGACGGTGGGCGGTTTCTGCGTTTCCAACCACCCGAAGTTCGAAGTGCTGCGGCTGGTGTGCCGCCCCTATGTGTTCACCGCCGCCCTCCCGCCGTCTGTGATGGCCAGCTCGGCCGTCTCGATCCGCAAGCTGATGCAGGGCAGCAACAAGCGCGCGCATCTGTGGGAGAACAGCCGCACCCTGCACAAGGGCCTGCGCGATCTCGGTTTCAAGCTTGGCACCGAAACCCCGCAGAGCGCGATCATCGCGGTGATCATGCCCGATCTCGAACGCGGCGCGATGATGTGGGAGGCGCTGCTCAAGGAAGGCCTCTACGTCAATCTGGCCCGCCCGCCGGCAACGCCTGCGGGGATGACCCTGCTGCGCTGCTCGCTGTGCGCAGAACACACGGCGGAGCAGGTCACGACGATCCTCGGCATGTTCGAACGCGCCGGCAAGGCGATCGGGATCATCTAATTCCTGTTCGCGAACCATATTGGTTATTTTTCTTGATATCGTGGCGCTCTCTGGTTAGAAGAGGGCATAGTCGAAAATTACCGATTCGCCAGAAGGCGGCGTCCCACCGGGATGCCGCCTTTTTGGTTTGCGCAGCAGGAGAGACGCCATGGCCAAATTGCCAGGAAAGCGCATCACCATCCGACCCAGCCTCAAGGAAGGCGAGGACGGCCGGATCAACAACAACTGGCGGCGGCTCTTCCTCGATCACCTCGCCGAAACATCCAATGTCACCGAATCCGCAGCGAAAGCAGGAATCAGCGCCGGCCGCGCGTACAAGGTGCGCCGCGAAGAGCCCGAATTTGCCCGCCTTTGGCTGGATGCCCTGTGGGAAGGCTACACCCACCTGGAGATGGAGGTCGTCCGCCGACTGCGGCAGGGCGACATGGCCACGCCCGACAAGGGAAAATATGACTTCGCCAATGCCGTGCGCCTGCTCGCCGCGCACCGCGACACCGCCTCGCAGGCGATGGCCCAGCAGCGCAATGTCAGCGCCGCCGAAGTGCGCGCCTCGATCGATCGCAAGGTCGAGGAAATCCGGCTGCGGCTCAAGAACGAGCGAGCCCGCACGGACGGCGCGCGTTGAGCGCCGATCTCGAATGGCTGGAAGAAGGCGAGACGGAAGCCGGCCGGCTCATCGCCAATGCCCTCGACCAGAAGGAGAAGGCCGAATTCCAGTTCCATTGGCAGCTGCTCGGGCGCCGCGAACAATGCGCACCCCAGGGCGACTGGCGCATCTGGCGATGCCTGCCAAATTGATCCAAACATTGCGATCCGTCAGGCTCTTGGTCTCCCCTCCGGCCTGAGCGTTCAACCTCAAGTTTGAGCCATCCTCGAACTACCGAAAGTCATAGCTTTTGATTTTCTTACACAAACCTGCAATAGCGGCATTCTAGCAACACATGGGGCTATTGACAGCTTGCCTCTTGCATGAGGAAAAGATAGATACCTTTCGGTGCCTCAGTTCGATAACAAAAGGGGAATTTTAGTATGCGCAAACTCGTCATTGGCATGGCCATGGCTTCGACCGCGCTGACCTCGCCCGCCCTGGCCCGTGAAGGCCAGTGGTACATTCAGGGCGATGGCGGTGTGATGATCGTCGAAGACCAGAGCATCGACGTAAACGGTGTCGGCGGGGACGCCGGAGCCGAATACGATACCGGATTCGATTTCGGCGCAGCCGTGGGTTATGATTTCGGGTCTTTCCGCCTTGAAACTGAGGTAAGTTACCGTGCCGCTAATGTTGATGAGGTTTCGGCCGGAAGCCAAGGACTGCAGATTGACCCGGTGGGTAGCCCTGGTGGTCGCAACGGTCGCCTTACTAACCAGACCGCCCCTGCACTTTGGGAGATCAATGCGCTGAGTTTCATGCTGAATGGCATGTTTGATTTCGGCTCAGACGATGGCTTACAGGCTTTCGCCGGTGGCGGGATCGGAGTTGCCCGCATCGATATGAACGCTCAGCTCGATCAGCGCGGCCCCGGTGCATATGATGATTCCGACACCGGTCTCGCATGGCAGCTGCTTGCTGGCCTGCGCGCACCGCTCAGTGATTCTTGGGACATCGGCCTGAAGTATCGTTACTTCAACATGCCTGACATCGGGATTGTTGACACAATTGGTCGGCCGTTAGAATCAAAACTGAGCACGCATTCGCTGCTGGGTTCGATCACCTACAACTTCGGTGGAGAAGAAGCTCCGCCGCCGCCGCCGCCGCCGCCGCCGCCGCCGCCGCCTCCCCCGCCGCCGCCGCCGCCGCCGCCCCCGCCGCCGCCTCCCAAGGCGCCGTGTAACACCGGTCCGTACATCGTGTTCTTCGACTTCGATAAGTCGGACATCACGGCGGAAGCTGCGACGATCCTCAACAACGCGGTTACTGCTTACGCCAACTGCGGTGCTGCCAGCGTGATGCTTGCCGGTCACACCGACCGTGCCGGTACCGTGAAGTACAACGTCGGCCTCGCCGAACGTCGTAACGCATCGGTCCGCAGCTACCTGACTGGTCGCGGCATCCCCGATGGCCGCATCAGTGGCGAAGCCTTCGGCGAATCGCAGCCGCGCGTTCCGACTGCGGATGGCGTGCGCGAAGCACAGAACCGCCGCGTCGAAGTGACCTACGGCCCGGGTTCGGGCATGTAAGTCACTCCCGATTGGGAATAAGGAGGGGCCGGAGAAATCCGGCCCCTTTTTTGTGCCTAGACCGTCGGAGAAATGCGACTAGCGGACATCGTACACATGCCCCTTCTGGGTTGTCTCAAGACAAGCGGCCACGTCGCGCCAAGCCCGGGTCCGATAGCTACAAGTCTTGTCGCTGCGCGCTGGCAGGTCCTAAGCTCATTCCTGATGGGAACGGACTATTGCGCGCTATGCTTTGCGCTGCGCTGCCGCTGAAGGGTACCGTTCGACTGCGGTTACTGGCCGGGCTCGAACACCTCGCCCGCAGCCTCAGCCCTCTGTCGCATCTGAGCCATGGCAGCAGGAAACAGCACCAGCGCTCCAATCAGCAGCACCAAGCCGAACGGCGTAATAATCAGCGTCGAAAGGACTCCGGCCGAAAGGTCATCGCCGTTGATGGCCGAGACATAGCCAGCCATGAACGGCCCGAGACCCAGTCCCACCAGCGTCGTGGCGAGAAAGAATGTCGCTGTCGCTACTCCGCGCATTCGCGGGAGCACCAGCGCCTGGCTCGACGCCGCCGCCGCGCCCAAAGCCGAGGCGGTCAACATGTTGGCAAAGAAGCTCAGCACGTAGAAAACCGGCAGGCTGCTGGTTGTGACGGCAAAGTAGACCACCGGAACCGGGGTCAGCAGTCCGAACAGCATCACGAAGATCCGGCCATTGGGTCTCCAACCGAGCAGGAAATCCGCCATTCGTCCGCCCAACACTACGCCGAGAAAGCCCGCCAAAGCACCCGGCATGCCAAGAAAGAACCCAAGCTCGTACTTGGACGCGCCCAGAACACGTTCGGCATAGGGCGCACCCCAGTAGGAATTGGCGTAGGCCATGAACGCCACAGTGCCATAACCCAAGATCACGCACAGGAACGCCGGAGATCCCCAGGTCAACCGGAACGTTGGCAGGTCACGCGCCTTCAGGCCCATCGCCCAGCTGAACACGGCGTAGTAGCCGATACCCAGAAACAGCCACTGATCGGACACTTTGAAGCTGCCATCCTCAAATCCGGGAACGAGGTTGGCCGAGGCCGGCACCAGGTGAGTTAATCCAAGCGCAAGCACGCCGAAGAAAACCAGCCCGATGAGATTAAGCGCCAGCGCCGAAGGACCACGAATAGCTGCCCCGATGATTGTCAGCGGCGGGATCACCTCGACCAGCTCACGCATGAAACCGGTGAACGGCGCAGGGTTCTCTGGCGTAGGAAGACCGTCAATCGCACCCCGCACCGGCTCGCGCAGGGTCGTCACCCACAAGGCCAGAATCAAGCCGGGTATGCCGACAGCGAGAAACGCCGCCTGCCACCCGGCAAGGCCGAGCGGTCCCCCGCCGGGATACGCCGCATTCCAGTTCTCGACGATCAGTGCGCCAATCCAGATCGACACACCTCCGCCAATATAAAGGCCCGACGAATAGATCGCGAGCGCGGTTGCCCTCAGGCGTGACGGGAACCAGTCGGAAATCAGCGAATAGGCCGATGGGCTGGCCGTCGCCTCGCCAACACCGACCCCGATCCGCGCCACGGTCAACACCGTCGCATTCTTGGCAAAGCCCGACAGCGCGGTCATCGTCGACCACAAGGTCAGCCCGATCGCCAGCAATCGAGTGCGCTTCCAGCTATCCGCCAGCTTTCCCAGCGGAATCCCGAACAGCGCGTAAAACACCGCGAAGGCGGTGCCATAGAGGAAGCCAAGATAGGCGTCGTCGACGCCCAAATCTGCCTTGATGTCGTTGGCGAGGATCGACAGGATTTGCCGGTCGATGAAATTCAGCACGTAGACCAGCACCAGCACACTCAGCGCGTACCAGCTATAGGCAGGCACTGGCGCATTCTCGCGGCTCTGCGGCGCGATCGCTTCCTCGCTCAAGAAAGATCCCCTCTCTGGATATTTGGCCTATCGTTCAGCCGTGCGGCTGCCTTCAGGCCTTGTAGGGGGTGCTATCGACAATTCCGGCTTCAGCAAAACCCTTTTTCCTCAGCCTGCAGGAATCGCACAGCCCGCACGCCATGCCGTCCGGTGCAGGATCATAGCATGACCAGCTCCACGCCGGGTCCAACCCAAGCCTATGGCATTCGCGGGCAATATCGGCCTTGGTCATGTGCTGCAGCGGAGCATGGATCGTAAAGGGCGCGCCTTCCGCCCCGGCCTTGGTTCCGAGCCGCGCGGTTTCAGCAAAGCTCGCGATGAATTCCGGCCGGCAGTCAGGATAGCCCGAGTAGTCGAGCGCATTCACCCCGATGAACACATCGCGCGCGCCCGCCGCTTCAGCGCAGGCGGTGGTGAGCGCGAGAAATACCAAATTGCGCGCCGGGACATAGGTGACGGGAATATCATCGCCCACGCCCCCCTTGGGGACATCAATCGTATCGGTCAGAGCCGAGCCGCCAAACGCGCGCAGATCGAGCGCAATTTCCGTATGCCGAGCAAGGCCAAGCCGCTCGGCAATCCGCCGCGCAGATTCCAGTTCGCGCCGGTGGCGCTGGCCGTAATCAACGCTGAGCGCATGCACCGCAAAGCCCTGCTCTTTGGCGAGGGCGGCGGTGACCATCGAATCCAACCCACCGGACAGCAGGACGACAGCGATCGGCTGAGACACGGTGCGCTCCGGAGCGTTCATGGCGCGGCCCCTATCACGCCTGACGGCAAAGGCAATCTGCGGGCCTCAGCACGAGCCGGTGCGACGGGCCTCGGCAAGGAACTGGAACGGCAGGCCGCCGTGGATGCCTTGGCTTTCCAACTGCACCAACGCCGGGGTCTCGCGGCGGATGCTGGTGCGGGCATAGCCATTGGCGGGGCAGGTGTACTGCACCGTCACCTTCGCCGCCCCGTCCTCGACCACGAACTGGTTGCACCCGGATTCGCGGTGCCGCAGCTGGATCAGTTCCTGCCCGCTACGCACGCAGATCTTCCGGTCAGCGCTCCCGTCCCGGAACTTGATCGTCCACTCGCCCTTGGTGAGCGTGCCGAGCATCGCCAGGCCATTGCCCTGCGCCAACACCGGCCAAGCGAGGCCAAATAGCCCGGCAGCGATGATGCCCCCGCTCCTGATCAGGCGGAAATTGCTGGCAGAAATCCTGTTCATGGCAACCTCCATGCCTGCTTTTGGCGGGGCTGGCTTGCATATTCTGGTCAGAAATCGGCCATTTGCTGACAGCTGTCGACGAAAGGTCAGATCGCCAACTCGAACAGGCGCGAGCAGAAGGCGCAATCAACCACCACGATCCCGTCCTCGTTGCGCATTGCCTGCTGCTCTTCGGGCGGGAAACGGGCGATGATGGTGGCGTAGTGCTCGCTGCTGCAACGGCAGCCGCGCGATAATTCCGCACCGGCCATCACCCGCACCTCGTCCTCCTCGTGGAACAAGCGCCAGACAATCCCTTCAAGCGACAGCTCGGGATCGAGCAGTTCCTCGTGGCTGATGGTGCCCGCCAGCACCGCGACATGCTCCCAATCGGGATGGTCGAGACGGACATGGAGCCGCTCGCGCCCCTCCTCGCCATCGGCGAGATGCTGCACCAACAGGCCTGCCGCCATTCGCCCGCCCGCGCCCGCGCGGCTGGCGACGCGGATCAACGTCGGAATCTGCTCGGACTGGCTGAAATAGGCCTCGCAAGCCTCGGCCAGACTGTCGCCTTCCAGCGGCACGATACCCTGATAGCGCTGGCGCCCTTCGGTCTCGAAGGTGATCGTGAGGTAGCCCTTCCCGAACAGCGCCGAGAGTGACGGATTGGCGCCCAGCCGTGCCAGCCGCTCGTCATCGAAATCGCAATAGCCGCGCACCGCGCCGGCGCGGTAATCGCACACCAGCAGGCTGACGATCCCGCCATTGGTCTGCGCCTGCAGGGTCATCTGCGCGTGCTCGCCCTTGAGCAATCCGCCCATCAGCGAGCCCAGCACCAGCGCTTCGCCCAAAAGATGCGTAATCGGCGCGGGATAATCATGCGCCGACAGCACCTTGTCGAGCACGCCTTCGAGCCGCACAACACGCCCGCGCGCACTGCGGCCGGGCAGAGTGAAGCCCATGATCTGGTCGGAGAAGGTTTCGGTCATATCAGCCATGGGCGGCCATATGGGGATTGTTCGCCCCGGGCGAAAGCCCCCTGCGGCGTGCGGGCCAGGATTGGCTCAGGTGCCGAGCAGGCCGAAGCTCCAAAGCAGCACCGATTTCTGCGCGTGGATGCGATTTTCCGCCTCGTCAAACACCACCGCTTGCGGGCCTTCGAACACATCCTCGCTGACCTCGTCGCCGACATGGGCGGGCAGGCAGTGCAGAAACACGGCGTCCGGCTTCGCCTCGGCCATCAGCGCGGCATTGACCTGATAGAGCGCCATCGCGGCCTTCTTTTCGGCGGCATCGGCCTGCCCCATCGAAATCCACGTATCGGTGACGATCACATCGGCGCCGCGCGCCGCCGCGTGGGCGTCCTGCGTCAGAGTGACCTCGGCTCCGCCCGCGCGTGCGAGCTCCACGAACGCCGGTTCGGGTTCATACCCGGCAGGCGTCGCCACCCGAACGTTGAACTTGAACAATCCTGCCGCCTCGAGAATCGAGTGCAGCACGTTGTTCCCATCCCCGAACCACGCGACCTCGAGCCCGGGCAGGGCCTTGCCGTGTTCGATTACAGTGAGCAGATCAGCGACGATCTGGCACGGGTGCGAACTGTCGGTCAGTCCGTTGATCACCGGCACGGTCGCGTGGCGCGCCATTTCCGCGATCTTGGCGTGATCATCGGTGCGCAGCATGATGCCGTCGACCATCCGGCTCAGCACCCGTGCGGTGTCGGCGATGGTCTCTCCCCGCCCCAGCTGGCTTGAGGCCGAATCGAGCAGCAACACGCTCCCGCCGAGCTGGCGCATCGCGATGTCGAAGCTGACGCGCGTGCGGGTCGAGTTCTTCTCGAACACCAGCGCCAGCACCCGGCCGGCAAGCGGTGCATCGGCGTCGGCCGCGCCCTTCGGCAATCCTGCACGCGCCGCTTTGCGATCGATCGCGTCATTGATCATCGCGGCGAGAGCATCGCCGCCTGCATCCCCGAGATCGAGGAAATGGCGCGGTGGCTGCCCGAACGCGGTCATGCCGGTTCAGGCACCTTGAAGCTCGCCGCACCAGCCGAAAGCTTGTCGAAGAACTCGTCGATTTCGGCATCGCCGATCACCAGCGGCGGGATGATGCGAATCGTGTTATCACCCGCCGCCACCGTCAGCAGCTGATGATGATCGCGCAGGTGGACGAAGAACGGGCGGCTCTCCATCTTCATCTTGAGCCCCAGCATCAGCCCCTTGCCGCGCACCAGTTCGAACAGCTCGGGATAATTGCCGATGAACTGCTCGAGCCCCTTGCGCAGGCGCTCGCCCTTTTCCTGCACGTTGGCAAGAAACGCATCATTGGCGACCGCTTCCATCACCGCAGTGCCCGCCGCCATGGCCAGCGGGTTGCCGCCATAGGTCGAACCGTGGGTGCCGAAGGTCATGCCGCGTGCGCCCTTTTCGGTGGCGATGCAGGCTCCGAGCGGGAAGCCGCCGCCGATGCCCTTGGCTGTCGCCATGATATCGGGCTCGATCCCGTAATGCTCGTAGGCATAGAGCTTGCCGGTGCGCGCCACGCCGCACTGCACCTCGTCGAGGATCAGCATCAGATCGTGTTCGTCACACAAGGCGCGCAGGCCTTCCATGAATTCCTGAGAAGCCGGGCGGATCCCGCCTTCGCCCTGGATCGGCTCGACCAAAATGCCCGCGGTATGCGGCCCGATCAGCGCCTTGGCGGCTTCGAGATCGTCGAAGGGCGCATACTTGAAGCCTTCGAGCAGCGGCGCAAAGCCGTGGTGCATCTTCGCCTGGTTCGAGGCGCTGATGGTCGCCATCGTGCGGCCGTGGAAGGCGTTGTGGAAGGTGATGATCTCGAAGCGGCTGGCATCGCCCTCGTCGCCTGCGTTCTGGTGATAGGCACGCGCAGCCTTGATCGCGCACTCCACCGCTTCGGCGCCCGAATTGGTGAAGAACACGGTATCGCCAAAGGTAGTGTCCACCAGCATCTGCGCCAGCTTCTCCCCCTGCGGGCTGCCGTAGAGGTTCGAGACGTGCATCAGCGTCGCGGCCTGCCGCTGGATCGCACCGATCAGGCCTTCATGCGAATGGCCGAGCAGATTGACCGCGATGCCGCTGGCGAAATCGAGATAGCGGGTGCCGTCCTCGTCAATCAGGTGGCAATGCTCGCCGCGCACCGGCCGCACGCCGCAGCGCGGATAGACGGGCATGAGCGCAGGTGTAGACATCGGCATAATCCTGATTCGTGAAAAGGTTTGGCGAAACGCAAATGGCGGCCCCGCTACAGAGCCGCCACCTGCAATCCATTAATCTTGCCGACTTCCCGCGTCAAATCGCGAGAGGCCGCGAGAGCGCTATCAGTCCGACGCCGGAGTGAGGTTGACGGCGGAATGCTTGCCGCGTCGGTCAACCTCGAGATCGAACTCGAAGCGTTCGCCTTCGTTGATGCTCGACAGGCCCGAACGCTCCACCGCACTGATGTGCACGAAGGCATCCGGCTGGCCATCATCACGCACGAGGAAGCCGAAGCCCTTCATCGCGTTGAAGAACTTGACCGTGCCCTTGGTCCGCTCGCCGGTCAGCTCGCGCTGCGGGGCTGCGGCCTTCTGCGGGGCAGCAATCACATCACCGACGATCTGGAGATCCTGCGCCGACACCTTGCCGCCGCGATCCACCAGATTGTACTGGAGTTCCTGCCCTTCGGCGAGACCTTCAAGACCGGCCCGTTCGACAGCACTGATGTGAACAAAGACGTCTTCGCCGCCACCTTCCTGCTGGATGAAGCCGAAGCCTTTCTGGGCGTTGAAGAACTTCACCATGCCCTTGCCGGTGCCGACAACCTGAGCAGGCATGCGGCTGAAGCCGCCGCCGCCAGCGCCGCCACCGCCCGGGCCACCGGGACCGCGCGGGCCGCCGCTGAAGCCGCCGCCGCCGCGCGGGGCACCACCGCCACCGCCGCCGAAGCGATCACCGCCGCCGCCGCCAAATCGATCACCGCCACCGCCGAAACGATCGCCGCCACCGCCAAAGTCGCGCGGAGGCGAAAAGCCGTCATTCCCGCCACCAAACGGATCGAAGCCTTCTTCGCCGAAACCGTCGCGCTTGTCGCGGCCGCGCCGGCGTCCCCTATCGTAACCCATATATCAGAACGTACCTTGCCACACTGCCCGTCCTCCAATGTACCGGTGGCGAGGACAGTGAGTCGCACCGGACACAGACGCGCCGAACTTGTGGAACGGTGCGCACTTACCCTTCCACTCATAGCGCACAAAGAGTTGCTTTGCGAATGATTTTACCGCGAGCGGGGCTTGGCCCGGCAAAGCACGGGTGCTGCGGCAGCGGCGATGCTTGTGCGATAGGCCGGTCTTGGGCATGACAGCACTGTTCAGGCTCTCATGCGGCAGGATTTTGAAATGAGCGAATTTCGCAAGCTTACCGAAAATATGTTGGTCAGCCCGCAACTTGCGCTTGAAGATGTGGCGACCGCCGCAGCCGAGGGCGTGGTGATGATCATCAACAACCGGCCCGATGGCGAGGAGCCGGATGCCCCGCAAAGCGCCGACATTGCCGCCGCCGCTGCGGCTGCCGGCCTCAACTACACCGAAATCCCCGTCGGCCATGCCGGCTTCAGCGAGCCGCAGGTCGACGCGATGATCGCCGCGCTGGAGCAGGCCGAAGGGCCGATTCTCGCCTATTGCCGCTCGGGCACCCGCTCGACTCTGCTTTGGGCGCTGGCGCAGGCCAAGCAGGGCGAAAACCCCGATGTGATCGCCCGTGCGGCGATGCAGGCGGGCTACGACATCAGCCCGATCCGGGCGATGGTCGATATGCTCGCCGCGCGCTGAGGCGCTCCCTGTGGCGCTCCCCCCGCTGCTGCTCCAGACCGCCGGATCGCTGATCGCGATTCTCGCGCTGGCGGGGCTGGCGTGGTGGCTGCGGCTGGGCGGCGCGGCGCTGCTGGATAGTGACGACGCCGTAAGGCGCGCTGCCGGCGAGGTCGAGGATGGCTTCACGCCGGTTGCCACCGCCTGCGACCCGGATGGCACGAGCGCACTTGCCCGCGATGCTGCGGGGCGAATCATGGTGATCAAGCGCCACGGCAACCGCTTTGCCGGACGCGTGCTCGGCCCCGGCGCAGCAGCGTGGGTTGCAAGTGGGCAGATCGAGGTCGTTCCGGGCGAGGCACGCTTCGGCACGGTCTTCCTGTCGATCCCCGATCCTGACGCTTGGGCCGATGCCATCAATGCGCTAAACGATCCGCGCCATGCCTGATTTCAACCCCACCCAATATGCTGTGCCGCTGTTCGTGGTGGCGGTGCTGGCCGAGATGATCTGGGCCAAATTCCGCGCGCCTGAAGCCTACGAACCCAAGGACACGCTGGTCAGCCTGTCGTTTGGCCTTGGTTCGACAATCGCGGGCGCGCTGCTCGGCGGCTTTGCGCTGTGGCTGATGTTCCTCGCCTATGACTATCGCCTCGTCGATTTCGGGGCGGAATGGTGGGCGGTGTGGTGGGCCTGGCCCCTGTGCTTCGTGCTCGATGATCTGGCTTATTACTGGTCGCACCGCGCCGGTCACCGGATCCGCTGGATGTGGGCGGCGCACGTGAACCACCACTCCAGCCAGCACTACAACCTCTCGACGGCGCTGCGGCAGACGTGGACCGGCAATCTCACCATCGGCATCCTGTTCACGCTGCCAGTGGTGCTGCTCGGCTTCCACCCGGCGATGATTGCGATCTGCGGCGGGTTCAATCTCATCTACCAGTTCTGGATTCACACCGAGGCGATCAAGCGGATGCCCGCATGGTTCGAGGCGGTGATGAACACCCCCAGCCACCACCGCGTCCACCACGCCACCAATCCGCGCTATCTCGACCGCAATTACGCCGGCTTGTTCATCATCTGGGACCGGATGTTCGGCACCTTCGAGGCAGAGGTGGATGACGAGCCGATCCGCTATGGCATCGTCAAGCAATTGGGCAGCTTCAACCTCTTATGGTCGGTGTTCCACGAATGGATCGGGATGCTCACCGACATCTGGCGCGCGCCCTGGAAGCACAAGCTCAGCTACCTGCTGCGCGAGCCCGGCTGGAGCCATGATGGCTGCCGCGAGACGTCTGACATGATCCGCGCCAAATGGGAGGCCCGCATGGCCGGGGACGTTGCACCAGCCGCAACTTCAGTTGCTACTCGAAACCCGATTGCAGCCAGCGGCGAAGCTGCTTAATCTCTCCCTATAAAGGGAGAGATCATGGAAAGTTTCGACTACATCGTCATCGGCGGTGGCAGCGCGGGTAGCGCAGTTGCAGGCCGTCTTGCCGTGGATGGCACGCGCCGGGTGTGTCTGCTCGAGGCGGGCGGGCGCAATGATGATATCCGGATCAAGACGCCGGGCTTCATGCCCTTCATCCCGGAAAAGTCGAACTACCGTTATGAAACGGTGCCGCAGAAGGGGCTGAACGGGCGCACCGGTTACCAGCCGCGCGGCAAGGGCCTCGGCGGCTCCTCGGCGATCAATGCGATGGTCTATATCCGTGGTAACCGCTGGGATTACGACAACTGGGCGGCCGAAGGCTGCACCGGCTGGGCCTATGACGACGTGCTGCCCTACTTCAAGCGCGCCGAAGCCAACGAGCGCGGCGGAGATGACTTCCACGGCGCAGGCGGCCCGCTGTTCGTTTCCGACCAGCATTCCGCCAATCCTGCCAGCCACGCCTTTGTCGAGGCGGCGGCCGCGTTGCAGCTGCGCACCAGCAGCGACTTCAACGGCGACCGGCAGGACGGCTTCGGCCTCTATCAGGTGACCCAACGCAAGGGCGAGCGCTGGACTTCGGCGCGCGCCTATGTCGAACCGATCCGGGGTTCAGGCAACTTTGCCATCCGCACCGACACGCTGGTCGAAAAGCTGGTCATCGAGGGCGGCCGTGTCACCGGCGTGCAGATCCGGCGCGGCGGCAAGAGCGAAACTCTGCTCGCCCGCCGCGGCGTGGTGCTCAGCGCCGGCGCGTTCAATTCCCCGCAGATCCTGATGCTTTCGGGCATCGGCCCGGCCGATCATCTGCAGGCGCACGGGATCGAGGTGGTGCTGGATCGTCCCGCGGTTGGCAGCAATCTGCAGGATCACATCGACTATGTCTCCGGCTGGGCGACGACGAGCGACGTGCCGATCGGAAGCACCCTGAAGGGCACGCTGCGGATGGCCGCCGCGATTGTCGAGCACCGCCGCAAGCGCACGGGGGTGATGACCACCCCCTATGCCGAAGCGGGCGGCTTCTGGAGCGTGATGCCGGGCACGCCTGCGCCGGACGTGCAGTGGCACTTTGTCCCCGCCGTGCTCGAAGATCACGGGCGCGAGAAGGTGAAGGGGCACGGCTTCTCGCTCCACGCCTGCGTGCTGCGGCCAGAGAGCCGCGGGACTGTCCGGCTGGGCAGCGCCGATGCGGCCGCCGCGCCGGTGATCGATCCCAACTTCCTTGATGACGAACGCGACATCGCGGTGCTGCGCGCAGGCGTGCGCCTGTCCCACCGCATCGCCGAGGCCCCGCCCTTGCAGGCCTTCGGCCCGACCGACCGCCACCCGGTTGATCTGAACGATGACGCCGCGCTTGACGCGCTGATCCGCGACCGCGCCGACACGGTTTACCACCCGGTCGGCACCTGCCGCATGGGCGCGGACGCTGACGCGGTGGTCGACACCACACTCAAGCTCAACGGGCTCGAGGGCCTGTGGGTGGCCGATGCAAGCGTGATGCCCAAGATCGTCAGCGGCAACACCAACGCGCCGAGCATCATGATCGGCGAAAGATGCGCGGACTTCGTGATGGCGGCTGAATAGTTGCGCCCTCTAGCGCCGGGCGCAGCGCGTCCGCGCTGCTTGGCTTACGCGCCATAAGGCGCGGCGGCCAGTCGGCCTTGCGGTCGCTGCGCGCCCGAATCAGCACATCCCCTCAAGGCCCCAAACGGCCCAAGGGGCCGCAAGGGCGACCGCGCGCCCGGAGGGGCGAGCGCAAAAAAAGGGCCGGAGAGCTTGCGCTACTCCGGCCTTTATCAGTTTGTTCGTTCGCAGGAGGAACAAGGTGAGGCGGGGGGAGAGGAGAGGGAGAGAGAGGGTTCTCCCCCCGCCAAGCTTGGTGGGTGTGCGCTCAGTTGTAGGCGCGCTCCCCGTGTTCGGAGATGTCGAGGCCGTTGGTTTCGGCTTCGGCGTCGGGGCGGAGGCCCAGGGTGTACTTGAGGATCAGGAACAGCACGGCCGAGACAACGCTGGTCCAGACAGCCGTCACGCCCACCGCCCAGCACTGGGTGATGATCTGCCCGACCATGTCGAACTCGCCAGCAACCGCTACCGGTGCGGTGTAGTCGATCCAGCCCTGGCCGCCGAGCGCCGGGTCAGCGACCACGCCGGTGGCAATCGCGCCGACAATCCCGCCCACGGCATGGATGCCGAACACGTCGAGACTGTCGTCGTAGCCGATCTTGTTCTTCACCGTGGTGACGAAGAAGTAGCAGACCACCGAGGCAACGGCGCCGAGGATGATAGCGGTGCCCGGGTGGGCAAAGCCCGCTGCCGGGGTGATTGCCACAAGGCCAGCCACCACGCCCGAAGCCGCGCCGAGGAGCGAGGGCTTCTTGTGGGTGACCTGCTCGATCATCGCCCAGGCCGCGCCCGCTGCTGCGGTTGCCACGAAGGTGTTGACGAAGGCGAGGGCGGCAAAGGCGTTGGATTCGAGCGCCGAGCCGGCGTTGAACCCGAACCAGCCGATCCACAGCAGGCTGGCGCCGATCATGGTCATCACCAGGCTGTGCGGGGGCATCGGTTCCGTCTTGTAGCCGATGCGCGGGCCGACGATGAGGCAGCCGACGAGACCGGCGATGCCGGCATTGATGTGCACCACGGTGCCACCAGCGAAGTCAAGCGCACCCCAGCCCCACAGCAGGCCCATGTCAGTGGGCGCAGTGTGCAGGAAGTCCGGGCCGGCCCAGTACCACACCATGTGCGCGATCGGGAAATAGGCGAGTGTCAGCCAGGCAACCACGAAGATGATCAGCGAGGTGAACTTGATACGCTCGGCAAAGGCCCCGACGATCAGCGCCGGCGTGATGCAGGCAAAGGTCATCTGGAACATCACGAAGACCAGCTCGGGCAGGTAGACCCCGTTCGAGAAGGTCGCGGCGAGCGTGGTGACATTCACGTTGGCGAGAAACGCCTTATCGAGCCCGCCGACGATGGTCGGGAACGGCGTGCCGGTCGAGGTGAAGGCCATCGAATAGCCCCAGCCGAACCACACCAGCGCAGCGACACAGACAATGGTGAGCACCTGCATCAGCACGCTCAGCATGTTCTTGGCGCGCACCAGGCCGCCGTAGAACAGGGCCAGCGCGGGCACGCTCATCATCAGCACGAAGGCGGTCGAGACCATCATCCAGGCGACATCGCCCTTGTTGACCATATCGGCGGTGGGGGTGAACACGGCAGGCACGGCTTCGGCCGCGGGCGCCGCGACGTCAGCGGCCGCTTCGGCCACTGGCGCGGCGAGCGCGGGGAAAGCCAGCATGACCGCTCCCGTCGCCAGCGCCGCAGTGGTGCAGAGAATACGCTTCATTGATTTCGTCCCCTTACAGCGCGGTTTCGCCGGACTCGCCGGTGCGGATGCGGGTGGCAGACGCAAGATCGAGCACGAAGATCTTGCCGTCGCCGATGGCGCCCGTGTTGGCGGTCTGCTGGATGGTTTCGACGACCTGCGCGGCGATATCGTCGCTCGCGGCGATCTCGAGCTTCACCTTGGGGAGCATATTGGTGGAATATTCGGCCCCGCGGTAGATTTCGGTCTGGCCCTTCTGGCGGCCAAACCCCTTGACCTCGGTGACGGTCATCCCGGCAATGCCCATATTGCTGAGCGCCTGACGAACCTCATCGAGTTTGAACGGTTTGATGATGGCGATGATGAACTTCATCGAAGCCCCCTGTTGCACCGGATCAGTCCGGCAGGGGACACTCTGCAACAAGCGTGCCACATTTGTGTAACGCGGTTGCCGCAAGGGAAAACGCGCAGTTTCTTCGCACCTGCGGAAGAATCTCTGGCTAGATTTTAATCATCTGGTCATATTTTAGGCAGGTTTTGGCTTACCTGGTGCCGGTTCAGGCGTCGCCACCGGCAATGTAGCGATCGGTCGGGCGGGTCGGCAGGCCATCGATGCTGCGGGTGCGCTTGGCCATCTTGGCCTCCCATTCGGCAGGATCGGCCTGACGGTGCGCCTTCTTGAGCGTGTCACGCTCACCCTCGAGCGACATGAACGGCACGCCCCAGCCGCAGCTCGTCTGCACGCTTTCCACCGCGATATCGAAGATCTGACGCGTGCCGGGCAGCAAGGTGAAGTGCGCGGCAAGATCATCCCACCCGGCATCCTGCGGCAGCACCGCGCGCCCGCGGCCGTAGATCCGCAGGATCAGCGCCGGCTGCTGGAAATTGCAGAACATCAGCGTGATCCGTCCCGCATCGGTCTGCTCTGCGGCAAGATGGGCGTGGGTCTCGTTGCCAGAGCCGCCCAGATCAAGATAGGCGACCCGCGTCGGCGACAGCACGCGGAAGGCGTCATACCCCTTGGGGCTCAGATTGATCCGCCCTTCCGCCGCCGCCGAACCGACGAAGAACACCGGCTGCGCGGTGATCATCGCGATGTGCTTGTCGCTCAGGGTGTCAGTGAACTCGGCCATGGCACCCCCTCCTCAGGGTCAGAGGAAATCGCGCAAGGTGGCGATGAAGCGATCGAACTGGTCGTGGTGCAGCCAGTGGCCCGCTTTCTCGAACTCGATCACTTGCGCTGTCTTGAAGTGGGCGATGCGCCCGTCCTTGGCCGGGTTGGAGGCCCAGCTGTCCGCGCCGTAGAGCAGCAGCGTCGGAGACGTGATCGCGCCCCACAAGGCCTCGATGAACTCGTCGCCCACATGCTCGACCGGCCAGACGTTGAGGTGCGGATCGAACTTCCAGCTATAGGTGCCATCCTCGTTGCGGTTGACCCCGTGGACGGTCAGGTGCCGTGCTTGCTCCTCGGTGAGGTAGGCGTTTTCCTCGATCATGCGGGCAAAGGCCGCCTCGATGCTCTCGTATTTGCGCGGGCTACGACCGGCCGCCTTGCGCTTCTTCTCGATCCATTCGGCGAGCCGTTCGGGATAGGGAACGCTGCGCTGCTTCTCGCGCCATTCGGGCGAGGGGCCAAGGCCTTCGATCGCCACCAGCTTGGTCACCATCTCGGGAAACGCGCCCGCATAGCGCAGCGCGACATTGCCGCCCATCGAATGCGCCACCATCCGTACCGGGCCGACGCCAAGCTGGTGGATCAGCTGCGCCAGATCATAGACCATGTCGCCGGCGGAATAGACCCCGTCCGACACCCAGTCGCTATCGCCGTGGCCGCGGTGGTCCATGGCGATGACGTGATAATCGGCGCTCAGCGCCTGCGCGGTCCAGTCCCATGAACGCGCATGATCGCGTCCACCATGCACCAGCACCAGCGGTGGCTTACCCCTGCCACCCCAATCGAGATAGTGGAGCCGAAGGCGCTGCGAGATGAAGGTCTGCGAGGTGGGGCCAGTATCGTGCATGGGCCTTGCCATGCCGCGAAGCCCGCCCGCTCGCAAGCCTACCGTTCCTTCGTGGCGGAAAAGGTCAGCTGCGGGTTCTTCTCGACCTGATAGCTGACATCCCACGGGCTCTTGGCCATGAACACCATGTCGCCGTCACGATCGCGCGCCACATTGGCGCGGTTGAAACCGGCGAATTCATCAAGCGCCTTGGCATCGCCCTTGATCCAGCGGGCCGTGGCGAATGGCGAAGGCTCAAGCACGGCCTCGACCTTGTATTCGGCCTCCAGGCGGCTGATCAGCACTTCCAGCTGCAACTGCCCAACCACGCCGACGATATGCGCCGAACCGATCTCCGGGTAGAACACCTGGATCACGCCTTCTTCGGAAAGATCGTCGAGCGCCTTCCTCAGCTGCTTGGTCTTGGTCGGATCGCGCAGCTGCACGCGGCGCAGGATTTCGGGCGCGAAGTTGGGCAGGCCGGTGAAGCGCACCTGATTTCGCTCGCTCAGCGTGTCGCCCACCCGCAAGGTGCCGTGGTTGGGGATGCCGATGATGTCGCCCGCCTCCGCCGTATCGGCCAGCTCGCGGTCCTGCGCGAAGAACAGGATCGGCGAATGCACCGCAATCGGCTTGCCAAGGCCCGATGGGGTCAGCTTCATGCCGCGTTTGAACGTGCCCGAAACCTGCCGCATGAACGCGATCCGGTCGCGGTGGTTAGGGTCCATGTTGGCCTGCACCTTGAAGATGAAGCCGGTGACCTCGTCGCGGTCCGGGCTGATCTGCTCCTCGCCCGCGGGCTGCGGGCGCGGCGGCGGGGCAAAGCGGGCGATCGCGTCGATCAATTCGGTGACGCCGAAGTTCTTGAGCGCCGATCCGAAATAGACCGGGGTGAGATCGCCGTGGCGGAAGGCTTCGAGATCAAACTCGGGATAGCCGCCGCGCGCCAGCTCGATCTCGTCGGCGAAGCGCTGGGGAATGTCAGCGCCAGCGTCGCGCTTGCCGAGAAACTCCTTCGAGCCGCCTTCGGGGCGGCTGACCGTGCCGGTGGCGAAATCGAGAGCCCCCTCGAATTCGCCGCCCATGCCGATCGGCCACATCTGCGGGCTGACGTCGAGCGCGAGCATATCGGCCACTTCATCGAGCGTCTCGAATGGATCGCGGCCCTCGCGGTCAACCTTGTTGACGAAGGTGATGATCGGCACGCTGCGCAAGCGGCAGACTTCGAACAGCTTGCGCGTCTGCGGCTCGATGCCCTTGGCCGCGTCGATCACCATCACAGCGGAGTCCACCGCCGTCAGCGTGCGATAGGTGTCTTCGCTGAAATCCTCGTGCCCCGGGGTGTCGAGCAGATTGAAGACGATGCCGTCCTTCTGGAAGGTCATCACCGAGGAGGTGACCGAAATCCCGCGCTGCTGTTCGATCTTCATCCAGTCAGACCGCGCTCGCCGCGCAGCCCCCCGCGCCTTGACCTCGCCCGCCAAGTGGATGGCGCCGCCCTGCAGCAGCAGCTTTTCGGTGAGCGTGGTCTTACCAGCGTCAGGGTGCGAGATGATCGCGAAGGTGCGGCGATTTGAGGTCATCGGCGGGCCGATAAGCTGCTAAAGTCGCGCCGTCCACCGTCGAACAGGACCGTTAGAGGCAAAGGGAGAGCTTCGATGCGCAAAATTCTGATCAACTTGGCCCTCGCTGCGCTGGCGCTGGGCGTCTGTGTGCCCGCCGGGGCTCAGGATGCGCGCGCACCCGAGCGCGAGCGCGAGCGGCTGGAACGACAAATGGATGGCCTTGAACGCACCTTCGACAAGAACGAACGAGCACTCGACAAGCTGCGTCGCCAGGTTGCAAGCGAGCAGAAGGATGTCGACAAGGCGCGCCAGAAACTCGCCCGCGACGAAAAGCGCCTCGCCGCAAACCAGCGCAAGCTTGAGACCGAAACGCGGCGCAATGTGGCGCGGCAGCGGGAGTTGGAGCAAATGCGCAGCCGGGTTGCAGCACTCGTACAACAACTCACCGAGGACGAGGCAAAGGCGGCAAACGAGGGCGAAGGCGAGGAAGAGTAAGGCCTCCTGCCCCGTCAGCCGCGCAGTTCCGCTCCGAGCTTGGCAGCAGCGGCGACGATCTTCTCGGCCAGCGCCTTCAATTCGGCATCCTTGAAGCTGGCCTCGCCCGGCTGAAGCGTGACTTCTACGGCAATCGACTTGTGGCCCTCCGGCACGCCTGCGCCTGCGAACACGTCGAACACCCGCACGCCGGTGATCACTGCCTTGTCCGCGCCCTGCACCGCGCGGACGAGATCGCCTGCGGCCAACGTGGCGGGCACGAGGAACGCAAAGTCGCGCGTCACCGCTTGCAGCGCAGGCGGGGTGAAGCCCGAGCGCGCAAAAGCCGCGCCCTTCTTGGCCGGGATCGCGTCAAGGAACAGCTCGACCGCCGCAATCGGACCATCGACATCGAAGGCCTTCAATGTCGCGGGATGCACCATCCCGAAGCGTGCCAGCACCACCTTGGGCCCGAGCCTGAGCGTGGCCGACTGACCGGGGTGGAACTGCGCGCCCGCCTCCCTCATCACCATCAGATTTTGGACCGGTGCGCCGGCGGCTTCGAGCAGTTCGAGCGCCAGTGCCTTGGCATCATAGGCATCGAAGGGCTTGGCCTTGCCCGCCTGCCAGCCGCGCTGGGTCTTTTCGCCCGCCAGCACGATGCCCAGCGTGGGTTTTTCATCGCTGAGGCCGTCGTTGCTGCGGAAATAGCGCCGCCCGATCTCGAACAGGCGCGAACTGGCAGCGCCGCGATTGGCATTGCGCTTGGCCGCCATCAGCAGCCCGGGCAGCAGCGAGGGCCGCATCGCCTTGAGATCCTCGCTGATCGGATTGGCGAGCACCCACAGCGCCTGGCCTTCATCGGCGAAATGCTCCGCCGCCCATTCGGGCAGGAAGGACCACGTCACCGCCTCGTTGAGCCCGCTTGCGGCTGCGGCACGGCGCAATCCGCGCTCGAGCTTCTGCTGCGGCGTGGCGGTCGGGCGGGCGACGCCCTCGGCGCGCGGCAGAGCAACGCTCGCCACCTTGTCGAGCCCGTGGATGCGCACCACCTCCTCCACCAGATCGGCCGGGCCTTCGATATCGTGGCGGCGGGCGGGAACATGCACTTCCCAGACGTTTCGGTCATTGCCGGTGCGAGCCATGAAGCCGAGGCTTTCGAGGATACGCACCTGCTCGACGTCGTCGATGTCGAGACCAGCCAGACGACGCGTGATTTCGCTCAGGTTGACATCGAGGATCTTGGTTCCTCCGGGCGGCGGCGAACCGGCTCTCACCACTTCGCTGGGCTGGCCGCCTGCCAATTCGACGATAAGGCCGGTGAGCAGATCGAGGCCATCGTCCAGAAACTCGGGGTCCACCCCGCGCTCGAACCGGGTGCGCGCATCGGAGGATAGGCCCAGCCTGCGCCCCGTCGCGCCGATCCGCGCGGGATCGAAATAGGCGATTTCGAGCAGCACATCGGTGGTGCTCTCGCTCACACCCGAATGCTCGCCGCCCATGATCCCGGCGATGTCGTGCACCTGCACCTCGTCCGCGATCACTGTCATCTCGGCATCAAGCGTGTAGGTCTTCTCGTTGAGCGCCAGCACCTCTTCGCCGTCCTTCGCGCGCCGCGCGACCACCGCGCCCGAAAGCTTGGCGAGGTCATAGACGTGCGCCGGACGGCCGAAGCCGAGCATCAGGTAGTTGGTGAGGTCGACCAGCAGCGAGATCGGGCGCTGGCCCGCGCTCTTGAGCCGCGCCTGAAGCCAATCGGGCGAGGGGCCGTTGGTCACGCCCTTGATGACACGGCCATAGAAGGCCGGGCAGCCCTCGGTGTCGTCGGTGCGGATTTCGACCGGGCACGGATCGAATGCCTCAAACGCGGGAACGGCGATCGGCTTCAGCGTCCCCAGCCCCTTGGCCGCCAGATCGCGAGCAATACCGTAAACGCCCATGCAATCGGGGCGGTTGGGAGTAACGGCGACTTCGATCACCGGATCGGCGCCGTGGTAATCGGCAAAGCTGGTGCCGACCGGCGCATCGTCGGGCAATTCGATGATCCCGTCGTGATCCTCGCCAAGCTCAAGCTCGCGGGTCGAGCACATCATGCCGTTCGACTCGACGCCGCGGATCGCGCTCTTGCGCAGCACCATGCCGTTGGCAGGCACGACCGCGCCGGGTAGGCCCAGCACGCCCTTCATCCCCGCACGGGCATTGGGCGCGCCGCACACGACCTGCAGCGGATTGCCATCGCCCGTATCGACGGTGAGCACCTGCAGCTTGTCAGCATCAGGGTGGCGTGCGGCGGTGAGCACGTGGGCGATGCGGAAGCCGGCCAGCTTGTCAGCCGGGTCTTCAACGCCCTCGACCTCAATCCCGATAGCATTCAGCCCATCGCAGATCTCCGCGACGGTCGCGTCGGTTTCAAGGTAGTCCTTGAGCCAGGTCAGCGCGAACTTCATGCCTTGGCTCCCACACCAGCAGACAGCGTCGGCTGATCGAACGGCGAGAAGCCGTAATGCTTGAGCCAGCGCGGATCGCCGTCGAAGAAGGCGCGCAAATCGTTCATCCCGTATTTCAGCATCGCGATGCGATCGATCCCGAGGCCGAAGGCAAAGCCCTGCGATGCGGCGGGATCAAGCCCGGCGAATTCAAGCACGCGGTCGTTGACCATCCCGCTGCCGCCGATTTCCATCCACGCATGGCCCGGTGCATCGCCGTGCCCGCCAACGACCCTGCGGCCGCCTTCGGTGGAATAGCCGACATCGACTTCAACGCTCGGTTCGGTGAAGGGGAAGTAGCTCGGGCGCAGACGCAGCACGATGTCCTCACGCTCGAAGAACGCCTTGAAGAAAGTCTCCAGCGTCCACTTGAGGTGGCCGAGGTGGATGTCCTTGTCGATCACCAGCCCTTCGACCTGATGGAACATCGGCGTGTGGGTGGCGTCGCTATCAGAGCGGTACACCCGGCCAGGCGCGATAATGCGGATCGGGGCGCCCTGATCGAGCATCGAGCGGATCTGGACGGGCGAAGTGTGGGTGCGCAGCAGGATTTCGCGCCCTTCCCCGGTCTTGTCGGGGAAATAAAACGTGTCATGCATCGCGCGCGCTGGGTGCGTTTCATCCATGTTGAGCGCGGTGAAATTGTGCCAGTCGTCCTCGATCTCCGGCCCTGTCGCCACAGCGAAGCCCAGATCGGCGAAGATCTCGGCGAGTTCGTCCATCACCTGCGAGACAGGATGCACCGAACCCTTGGGCGCGGCAGCAGCAGGCAGCGTCAGGTCGATTGTCTCGCGCGCCAGCTGGGCTTCGAGCTCGGCGGCCTCGAGCGCGGCCTTCTTGGCATCCAGCGCATCGGCAATCGCGGCGCGGGCCGACTGGATCGCGGGCGCCGCCGCCGTGCGTTCGTCCGGGCTCATCCCGCCGAGCGTCTTGAGGGCAAGGCTCACCCAGCCCTTCTTGCCAAGCGCGGCAAGGCGTTGCTCCTCCAGCGCTTCGAGGCTGGCGGCATCGGCAATCGCGGCGAGCGCGGCCTGTGTCTGGGTATCGAGTTCGGTCATGACCTGTCGCATGGAAGAGCGGATGGGGCGCGCGCGTCCGCTAGCGGCAAATCGCGGGATTTGCAAAGCACCTGTGGCAGGCCCGGCCTAGACGGCTGCCTTGTCGGCGCAGGCACGGTGAAGGCCTTGCACCGCCTCGCCCGCAATCGCCATCCGTCCGCGCGCGGCAGCCATCAGGATCGGCTTGTCCATCTTGGCATAGGCCGACGGGCTCATCCCCATGAAGCGCCGGAAATCGCGCACGAAATGCGACTGGTCGTGATAGTGGCAATCGAGCGATCCGAGCCAGCCGAGCGAGGGATCGAGCATGAACCGTGCGAGGCTGCGCAGGAACCGCTGGCGGCGCAGCAGCAGCTTGGGCGGAAAGCCGAAAGCGCGGCATGACAAGCGCTCGAGCGCGCGCACATTCATGCCCATCAGCCCGGCCAGCTGCGCCACTGACACCAGTTCGGGATCCAGCAGCGCCTCGGTCAGCGTGGCAATCGCCGGATAGGGCGGAGCCGCACCGGCGAACACCCCCTCCACGTGCGTCTCGATCAGCGCCAGCTCGGCGGCGTGATCGCCGTCGCTTGCCGCCAGCGCGTGGGCCAGCGGAACAAAGGCAGCAAAGGCAGGATCGGCCAGCCCGTCAACGATGCGATCAGCATAGTCTCCCGCCTGCGCAGGGAACAGCGCCGCCCAGCCCGCCGGCAGCAAGCCGATTCCCCAGGACCGCCCCGATTCAAGGCGGAACCGCGCCGCGCGGCTGGTCGGGCCAGTAACAGCAAACCCAGGGCAAGGCTGGGGCTCGCCAGGGCCGATCACCGACTGCGCTCTGGTCGCCCCCACAAAGCGCAGGTTGGCCCATTCGGGGTGAAGATAGTCCTCCAGCCACGGCTCACGCGGGGAACAGACGGCGTCGGAGGAATAATAGGTGGTGACATAGGGCCGCAGCGCCGCTGACGGCAGGGTAAAGCGCAAGGTCACCGAACTGCCCGAAGCCGCGTGCATGTTCTGCTGTGCTTCCCCCTTTGCCCAACCTGCGCCCGTCATGCGACGCGAGGCAACTGGCACGCAATCCCCCAGAAGGCCGAAACAGGGGGGTTAGTTGATGAAAATCGCGCCGGAAGCGGCTTTTTCGATCAATCCGTTCATATTTAGCGCGACAAGGATAAACTGCGATCGCGCTCAGGACGGCTCATGCGGCAAATCAAGCGTCTGGGCCGCACTGCCCCATATCCGTGCGCGCGCTTCCATGAACGATGTCAGGATCGGGTGATCGAGCGCGGCATATTCGCTCGGGTTCATGGTCATGAACGCGCGGAACTCACGCGTGAATTGCGCCTGATCGTGATATTCCCCGTCCATCGCCTCGGTCCAGCGGCTGCCGCGTTGGAGCATGAAGCTGGTAAGGCTGCGCATGAAGCGCTGACGCCGCATCAGCAGCTTGGGCGAGAAGCCGAAATAGCGCATGCAAGTGCGCTCAAGCGTGCGAATGCTCATCGCGCAGGCGTCGGCAAGATCATGCACCGAGGCATGTTCACCGCCCACCAGCTCGGCATTGATCCGGCTGATACGCGCATCGTCGCGGGACGGGCGCATGGCCTTGGTCATGGCGGCGACGATCGCATCATATTGTTCGTCGAGGGTGGCTTGCGGATTGCACAGCACGTCAGTGAGGCCGGCAAAGCGGGCGAACACCGGATGGGCCGCACCATCGCAGATCATGTTGGTGCAGGTGCTCGCGTCGGCATCGAAGAACCGCGCCCAGCCCAGCGGCATGAAGCCCACCCCCCACATCCGCACCGGGCCGAGGCTGAAGCGGCACGGCAGTGAGCTTGGCCCCGTGCCGACATAGCGCGCATCGGTCACCCGGGTGGTGCCGATCGCGGCATCGGGCGTCCCGCCGCAGAAGAAACGGATATTGCCCCATTCCGGCTGGAGGTAATCGGTCAGTCGCGCATCCGGCGCATCACCTTGCCCCGGCCCGACCCCGCCGATCTCGAGCGAGACGTGGTAGAAGGTGGTGAAGCAGCCTTCAAACTGCGCGGGCGGTTCGCGGAATTCGGACGCCAGCCGGTATGGCACTGGCGCAGCACCAGACCCCGGCACAATGATGTGACGTTCTTCCCCCATGCGCGGCTCCATGGCGCAAATGGCAGAATTCTACAAGATCGGTGACGGCTACATACAAGGCGGCCGCCGATGCCACGAAAAAGGGCGAGCCTCCCGTGGGGGAGCCCGCCCTCGATCCGTGTGGGGTCGCCCCCGCTACGTGCTTACGCCGGCAGAGCCGCCTTGGCCTGAGCGATCACGGCCTTGAAGGCGCCGCCTTCGTTCATGGCGAGATCGGCCATCGCCTTGCGATCGAGCTCGATGCCGGCCAGCTTGATGCCGTGCATGAACTGCGAATAGGTCAGGCCTTCCACGCGGACAGCCGCGTTGATGCGCTGGATCCACAGGGCGCGGAAGGTCCGCTTCTTCACCTTGCGGTCGCGGTAGGCGTATTGGCCTGCCTTTTCGACCGCCTGACGGGCGATGCGGATGGTGTTCTTGCGGCGACCGCGATAGCCCTTGGCCTGGTCCAGAATCCGCTTGTGCTTGGCGCGGGTGGTAACACCCCTTTTGACGCGTGACATATCAGTATATCCTTATTTTGAGATGGCGGGGCGCGAGGCCCGTCGCATCAATCCAGCCCGTAGGGCGCCCACTTCTTGATCGTCGGCGTATCATTCGCCGACAGGACCGAGGTGCCGCGGTTGGTGCGGATATACTTCGCATTGTGGCTGATCAGGCGGTGACGCTTGCCAGCGACGCCGTGCTTGACCTTGCCGGTGGCGGTGATTTTGAAGCGCTTCTTCACACCGCTCTTGGTCTTCAGCTTGGGCATTTTCATCTCCTTGTCGAGACACGTCGGAACCGGCCATGGCAGCCCTTGTCGCCAGGCTGGCTGATTGATTCGTGTCAGTGAAGTGCGCGCGGATAGGCGCGAGGGGCGCGAAAGGCAAGCGGTTTGGGGTGATCGTAGCGGCTCCGCCTCAGTCGCGTCCGGCCAAACCCTGCAAGCCCAGCGGCGCATAGTCGCCGATTGCCAGCTGCTCAAACACGCCCATGCCAGCCTCGCCCCCTGGCCCTTCGACCCGGCAGAGCATCTGGACGTGGAGGTTGTCGGGGCGGGCCGGATCGATCTCGCCAAGGACAATGTCCTCGCGCTCGATCTCGAGCAGCCCGTGATCGAGCCCGTGGCCCCAGCGCGGCGAGGTGTAGCCGAGGCCGCGCATCTGGAAGCGGGCTACAGGGGTCAGACGGAAGCTCTCCTCGCCCACCGCCAGCGTGCTCGGGGCCGGCCAGCGGGTGCCGGGGGCGAGCTGCGTTTCCATCTGCGGCGTGTGGCTCTCGATGAAGCCGTCAGCGCCCGCGCCATCGGGGGCGATAACCGCGCGGGTGTTCCAAGGGGTGCCGTCGGCGTGGGCGTTGAGGTGGAAGAACAGGCTGCGCCCGGCCAGGTTGATCGGCGTCCATTGCCAGAAAAACTGCGGCACCGCTCGCCCCGCAAACTGCGGATCGGCCGCCCCGATCGGGCGCACGCCCCAGCTGCGATCGCGCGTGCCCATGCTGCCCGCCGCCAGTGCCTCGCGCACGCCATCGACTTCGATCCAGCCGGTGTAATGCCCGTTCTGGGTGAGGCGGGTATAATCCATCACCGTGCGCGGGCCGACGCGCCATGTGAAGCGCGGCTCGGCAATCGGAAAAGCGCGCCCCGAGAAGGTGATGTCAGCGGCGATCCCCTCGCCCTCGACGATCACGCGCAGCGATTGCAGCGGCTCCACCACCTCGATCCGGATCGGCCCGCAGGCGAGCTCCATGCGCTCCATCCCGAGTTTGCGGCTGGCGTGGAGGCAGTGCTGCACGCCGTTTCTGACGATGCAGAAATGCGCGTCAGCTACATCGAGATGGGGGTAGATGCCGAAGGCGGCGGCAAAGAAGCTGCTGCCATCGAGCGCATAGCCGTTGAAGAAATAGCGATCGTAGAAATTGCGGTCGGTGCCCGCAAAGGCCACCGGATCGGGCGTCTGGTGGATCGGGTAATCATCCCCCCGGCTCAGAACCATCGCGTCATCCTTTCTGCATCAGGTCTAGGCTGCCATGCTCAAGGCACAGCGCGCAGGCGCCGCGCGCCATGGACAGGAAATTGGCATCGCCCCGCTCGGTGCGCACGACGAAGGCGGCGCTGAACACGGCGGTGGAGACCCCGTGCAGCGCGCCCACGACATAATCGCGCCAGATCATATCGCGGTTCATCGGCACGCCGCGCGCGGTCATCTCGGCACAATAGAGATCGAGCAATTCGGCCTCGTGCGCACGGCGCAACCCGTCACCGATGCCGCAGCCGAGGAAATAGCCGATATCGGTGAGCCCGTTGCCGATGGTGAGGGTCTGCCAGTCGAGCACCGCAATCGGCTCTGCGCCGCCCTTGATGTCGAACAGCAGATTGTCGAGCCGGAAGTCGCCGTGGACGAGGTTTATGGCCTCACTCGCCCGGTCGGTTGCGGCGGTGTGTTCGGCCAGCGCCTCGCACAGCGCCATGTATTCAGGCTTGAGCACGCCCGCATAACGTTCGCGGAATATCCCCTGTGCCTGCGGGTAGAGCGCCTTGATCTGGGCCGCGGCGGCAGGATCGGACTGGAGCCAGTCCAGATCGAGCATCGCCCGGTTGTGCCAGCTCGGCGCATGAAGCGCGGCGGCCTGCACAATCGCGGCCCGGGCATCGGCCAGCGTGCAGCCGGCAATCTGGTTGCCGCCCCGCGCCGGAGCGCAATCTTCAAACAGCAGGCAGAAGCTCGCCCCGTCATCGGCAATTTCGGCGAACAGGGCTGCGGGCGTGCGCACCGGCAATTGCGGGGCGAGATCGCGGTAGAAGCGCACTTCCTTGGCATAAAGGCCCAGCATCGCCGCCGTGCCGCGGCTGGTGGGATCGGCCGCGGCGAACTTGCCCGCCAGCGTCTGCGGCCCGGCACCATCGCCGAAATCGAGTGTGAAGCGCACCGAATCGCCCACCTGCCCGGTGCCGATCGGCTCCCAGCGCCAACGCTCCGGCACACGGCCCAGCACAGCGCCCCACCAGTCATCGGTGATATCGTCCGGATGCCCCGGAAATCCGCTCATTCTGTCCTCTCCCATGCCCGGGATAGCAGGGGAGCGGCGCGGGGCAATGGCCTTTTCGGAGCAGCGGCGGCGGCGGCTTTACCCTACGCCATCGCCTCGAGCACATCTTCGAGCCGCGCAGGATCGCCCAGCGCAATCACGGTGCCATCAGATCCGGCATCGAGCGGGTGGCCCTGCCAGTCCGCCATCATTCCGCCTGCGCCTTCGACCACGGGGACAAGCGCGGCATAGTCATACAGCTTCAGCCCCGCCTCGATCACCACGTCGATATGGCCGGATGCCACGAGGCCGTAATTGTAGCAGTCCCCGCCGTAGATGATCTTCTTCTCCGCCACCGTCTTGGCGACCGACATAAAGGCATCGGCCTCTTCATTGGTGAACAGGTGCGGGCTGGTGGTGGCGAGCACCGCATCGCCCAATTCCTTGAGCGGGCGCGCGGTCGCGGGCTTCCCGTTGAACAGTGTCGGCTGGCCGATGCGCCCGACCCAGCGTTCGCCTGCGATGGGCTGATCGATGATGCCGAGCACGGGCCAGCCATCCTGCAGCAGCGCGATCAGCGTGCCGAAGATCGGGCGACCGGCGATGAAGCTGGTGGTGCCGTCGATCGGATCGATCACCCACTGGCGGCCCGCGCCTTCGTTGCGGGTGCCGTATTCCTCGCCGATGATCCCGTCGCGCGGGAACTCCGCTTCGATCAGCTTGCGCATCGCGGCCTCGGCAGCGCGGTCGGCTTCGGTGACGAAGGAGCGATCTGCCTTGCGCTCGGAATCCCAGGTGCCGCGGAAGAGCGGGCGAATGGCAGCCCCGGCCAGATCGGCAAGGCGCAGGGCAAGGGCGAGGTCTTTATCGGTCATGGCCCTGCCCGTGCAACGCCGCAGGGGCGTTTTGCAACCCCAATCATGCGCGGTGCTGTGCAAGCGGCAAAAATCGGTTAGGGGAGCCGCGATGGGGGATACGGCGAAGTAATGAGCATCGACAATCCGGCAGCAACGCAGGGGGCGGTGATGCGCTCTGCCCTCGGCCACACGCGCAATGGCGAGCCGCTTTCAAACAATCGCGCACCCTGTGAAGCGCTCTCGCCCTGGGTTGCGCGGATCTACGCCACCAAGGTCGAAACCGCGCCCGATCACGTGATGAATTGCGGACTGATTTCCGACACGCCGGTCATGCGAACGCTGCTGGCCGGCGAATGGACCGCGCATACCCGCGACGGGGCGGGGCGATATGGCCCTTGCGCAATGCTGTTCGGCGCGCAGACAAAGCGCATGGCGGTGAGCGTCAAGGGCAGCTTTGCAACGATCGGTGTCGCGCTCAAGCCGGGGGCCATGACAGCGCTGCTCGGGCCGAAGGTCGAAGATACGCTGGATCGCATCATCCTCTACGATCACATTTACGGCAACCAGCGATGGGGGACGAGCGCAAGGATCATCAAGTGGTTCGATCCCGAAAGCCCGCCCGATCGCTGGCTGAGAGTGGCCGAGAAACTGGTGCTGCAATTGGTCGAGCTGACCGGCGGGCGCAAACCCGATCCGATCACCGAACAGTTCGACAAGGCGGTGTTTGCCGATCCCAATCTGAACATCGGCGAATTCGCTGAAGAGCACGGAGTCGAGCGGCGCTCGCTCGAGCGCAAGATCAAGAGCGCCTATGGCCAGACCGCAACCAAGGTGCTGCGCCGGGCGCGGGCGCTGGATATTGCCGCCCACCTGCGCGGCGTGGCCGACGACAGCGAAGCCGAGGAAGCCGCCCTGCGGTTCTTTGACCAGAGCCACATGAACCGCGAATTCCGGGCGTTTTTCGGCATGACCCCGCGCGAATTCGCGCGCACACCGCAGCCGTTCATGACCCTGACGCTCGAAGCGCGGCAATCGCGCCGGCTCGAAGTGCTGGGCCGGGCGCTACCCGATCAGCCCCCGCCCTGGCGGCGTTAGCCCTCGGGCCTCAGTCGAACAGGCTCGACACCGAGCTTTCATCGGCAATCCGGCGGATCGCCTCGCCAACAAGCGGCGCGATGGTGAGGACGCGGATGCGGTCGGACTGTTCGGCGGCTTCCGTGGGCCGGATCGAATCGGTGATCACCAGCTCCTTCAGGGCCGATCCGTTGATCCGCGCCACGGCCCCGCCCGACAGCACGCCGTGGGTGATATAGGCCGCGACCGACTTTGCGCCGTTCGCCAGCAGCGCCTCGGCAGCGTTGCACAGGGTGCCCCCCGAATCGATGATATCGTCGATAAGAATGCAGTGACGGCCCGAAACGTCTCCGATGATGTTCA
This sequence comes from Erythrobacter sp., assembly GCA_023653115.1. GTDB lineage: Bacteria > Pseudomonadota > Alphaproteobacteria > Sphingomonadales > Sphingomonadaceae > Erythrobacter. The sequence continues at coordinate 31,016 of JAMNXO010000010.1, read as the reverse complement.
TCACCTCGCTCTCGCCCGGACGATCGCGGCGCTTGTCGACGATCGCGAGCGGGGCGTTATCAAGCCGCTTGGCCAGCGCACGGGCGCGCACCACGCCGCCGACATCGGGGCTGACGACCATCAGCGCCTGATCGCCGTAACGCGCCTGAATATCGGCGGCCATCACGGGCGCGGCGTAGAGATTGTCGGTCGGGATATCGAAGAAGCCCTGGATCTGCCCGGCGTGGAGGTCCACCGCCAGCATCCGGTCAGCGCCCGCCTGGGTGATCAGGTTCGCCACCAGCTTGGCCGAGATCGGGGTGCGCGGGCCGGGTTTGCGATCCTGCCGGGCATAGCCGAAATAGGGCACCACCGCAGTGATCCGCTTGGCCGAGGCGCGGCGCAGCGCATCGATGCAGATCAGCAGCTCCATCAGGTTGTCATTGGCCGGAAAGCTGGTCGGCTGGACCACGAACACATCCTCGCCGCGCACGTTTTCGTGGATCTCGACGAAGACTTCCTCGTCGGCAAAGCGCCGCACGCTTGCATCGGTAAGCGGGATTTCGAGATAGGCCGCAATGGCCCGGGCAAGCGGCAAGTTCGAATTGCCGGACATGATCTTCATCGCTGCGAATCCCCGGTTGGCGCGTTTCGCTCCCCGCCTAGCGGCGCGTCATGGAATTGCAACTTGGGAGGGCGGGTTGCCCACGGCTTGGCAGATACCCGTCCCGCCAGCCGATCCGGCGATCAGCGATCGAGCTGCCCGCTCTGATAGGTCCGCGGCGCCGAAATCTTCATGCGCTGTTCGAGCGAATCGACCAGCGTGTCGCCGGTCAGCAGTTCGGAAAACTCCATCCCGAGCCGGCCATCGTCAGACCACGCGACGATCCCGTTGACCCGCGAATTGCCGCAGGTGAGCGTGACCATCTCGAACACCCGCAGTGGCTGGAGCACTTCGAGCAGCGCCCCGTTCACCGAGACATCGCGCACGCAGACTTCCTGCGTCGAATCCTCCCCCTGCAACACCGCCTTCAGGAATGCGGGGGCGCGGCGGGGATTCCTCTTCGTGACGATCATGGGCGGTACTCGGACAGGGGTTGGGAGGAGAAATGCCTCCCCCGCACTGTAACGCAGCACCTTTGACAGAGCGTTAAGCCCACGGAAACGAACAACACTTTGCGGCCGAGGATGCCGCTTGACAACGGAAAGCCCGACTCAAGTTTCCATGTAAATGGTTACTTGGATATTGAATAGTTCCGTCAGTTCTCGTTGGATTTGAATATTTTTGCCAGCAATGATAGTTGTTTTTCAGGGGAGCGAATCGAATTCAAAACCCGGATATTTCATGGTTTTGAATTCTTTCTGTTTGGGGAGTCAATTCTATGAAGAATCATTACCTTATTGTCTTCGACGTTCTTGCCGCTGCAATGGCCACACCGGCTGCGGCGCAGAGCTTTACGCATGAAACCACATGGGAACCGGTTGAATCGGTTGGCGGCCTTAGCGGGCCGGAAGGCACGCGCTACGCCGGTGGCTCGGTCAAGGGCACCTATGTCACCACCATGAACGATGGCAGCATGACCAAGGGAACGATTCGCTGTGTCGGCCTCGGCCAGCCGACAGGCGGGATCTTCACGATCCACCTGTCCTGCACGGCCAAGGACGATCAGGGCTCCTACAACATAGCTTATGGCTGCAACTATATCGGCAAGCCCGGCCCCGAAACGCCGCTGGGATGCATGGGCGGGATGCAAGGCAAGGGCGGGCCTGCTGACGGCCAGAGCGGCGCGCTGACCATGTACTGGTACACGGACGCGAAATCCAAGGGCACTGGCCAGTGGTACATGGCCCCCTAGGCCACTTGCCCGATCACGGATGGTGACGGAAGCCGGCTGCGGGACACCTGTCTCGCAGCCGGTAACCGTGCATCAGCCCTGGCGCGGCGGGCGCGGCAGCAGCACCGGGGTGCGCGCCACATAGGCCTGCCACGCCGGATCATCGCCCCAGCGCTTCTTCGCGATGGCATCGAGCAGGTTGATCCCGCTCACCCGTGTCAGCAGCAGCGCGACGAAGACGGGCGAGAACACCACCAGCCAGTTCCAACCGGAAAGCTGCGGCAAAGCGATCACCAAAATGCCCGCCCACAGCGTGATCTCGCCGAAATAGTTGGGGTGCTGCGACCATGCCCACAGGCCCGAGGTGATGAACTTGCCGTGATTGGCCGGATCGGCGCGGAAGCGGCGCTTCTGATCATCGGCGATCACTTCGAAGGCGAAGCCGATGCCCCACAGCCCCGCACCCGCCCAGAAAAAGGCATCGAGCGGGCGGCTCTCCGGCGCGGTGATGATGACGAGTGCTGCGGACGCGGTGAAGATCACCCAACAGGCCTGCAGCGTCCACGCCACCAGAAAGCGCGGCGGGTTCACCTTGATCTTGGCGAACCGCACATCGGTGCCGCCTGCGGCATGGATGCGGGTAAACAGGAAGCTGCCGAGCCGCACCGTCCAGATCGCCACCATCCCCGCCACAATCGCGCTGCGCGCATCGAGCGGCCAGCTGGCAGCACACGCCGCCGCGATCACCGTGAGATAGGTGAGCGCGCCGGTGGTGTCGTAGAAGCGGTCACTCTGGAACGCAGCTGCGGGAAGGAAGGCGAGCCAGTTCACCGCAAAGGCAAGGCCCGCGCAGACGAACACCGCCGGCCAGCCTGCCAGCATAGCGCTGCCACCGCTGGCGCCCCATGCGAATGCCAAGCCTAGGGCGCTGGCCACCAGCACCACCAGCAGGCTGCGCGCTGCATGTTCAAACGACACGCTGTCCGCCCCTCGTGCCCGCGCCCGCCTCAGCCCAGCGAAACGTGGCGCTTGAGGTGGTGATCGACGTTGCCGAATTCGGAATCGAAGATCGTCAGGCGCTTGAAGAAATGGCCGATGGCATATTCGTCGGTCACGCCGTTGCCGCCGTGGATCTGCACCGCTTCTTGCCCGATCAGCCGCGCCGCCTGGCCGACGCCAACCTTCGCCGCCGAGACCGCCTGCTTGCGTGCCCGTTCGTCCGAACCCAGCCGCAGGGTGGCGAGATAGGTCAGCGAGAGCGCCTGTTCGTAGGCCGTGTACATATCGACCATGCGGTGCTGGAGCACCTGGAAGCTGCCGATGGGCACGCCGAACTGCTTGCGCTGGCGCGAATACTCCACCGTCATCGCGTGGGCGACCTTCATCGCCCCGCAGGCCTCGGCGCACAGCGCGGCGATGGCTTCGTCGGTGACGAGTTCGATCAGCGCGAGGCCAGCGCCTTCTTCGCCGATCAGCGCGTCAGCCGGCAGCGCGACGTTTTCGAAATAGACTTCCGAAGCGCGGCGGCCATCAACCGTCACATAGTCGCGGGTGGTGATCCCGGCGGCATCCTTGGCGACCACGAACACCGACACGCCGTCCCGGTCGCGCCGTGCGCCGCCGGTGCGGGCAGTAACGATCAGGTGGCTCGCCCAGGGCGCGCCGATAACGACCGCCTTGTGCCCGTTCAGCACATAGCCTGCGCCATCCTTGGCGGCAGTGGTTTCGAGATCGGCATAGTCAAACCGGCCGCGCGGCTCGGCATAGGCGAAGGCGAACACGGCGCTGCCCGCCACGATCCCGCCGATATGCTCTTCCTTCTGCGCCGCGGTGCCGCCGTGCTTGAGGAAGCCGCCGGCGCAGACCACGGTGGGAATGAACGGCTCGACCACCAGGCCCTTGCCGAATTCCTGCATGATCACCATCGCATCGACCGCGCCGCCGCCAAAGCCGCCATCGGCTTCGGAGAAGGGCATCCCGAGGATGCCGAGCTCGGCCAGTTGCGCCCACACTTCGGGCCGCCAACCGGCACTGCTGGCAATCGCCTTGCGACGGGTTTCCCAGTCATATTGCTCGCGCACCAGCCGCGACAGGCCGGCGCGGACCATGTCCTGTTCTTCGGTGAAGTTGAAGTCCACGTGTTCTCTCCCGTCCTCTGAGGCTCTTACAGGCCGAGGATCATTTTGGTGATGATGTTGCGCTGAATTTCATTCGATCCGCCATAGATCGAAGTCTTGCGCATGTTGAAATAGGTCGCAGCGGCGTGGGTGGCGTAGTCGGGGCCGACCGGGAATTCGTTCGAGCCGTTGTCGTTCGACACGCCGCCCATGTAGGGCGCGCCATAGGTGCCGACCGCTTCCAGCGTCAGTTCGGTGAGGCGCTGCTGGATCTCGGTGCCCTTGATCTTGAGGATCGAGCTTTCCGGCCCCGGCCCCTTGCCCGCCTGCTCGCCCGCGAGCGTGCGCAGTTCGGTGATTTCAAGCGCGGCCAGATCGATCTCGAGCTGGCTCACCTTCTTGGCGAAATCGAAATCCTTGATCAGCGGCGCGCCATCAAGGCTTTCGTTGGCGGCGATTTCGCGCAGCTTTTCGATGCCGCGCTTGGAACGGGCCACCCCGGCGATGCCCGAACGTTCGTGGGCGAGCAGGAACTTGGCGTAGGTCCAGCCCTTGTTCTCCTGCCCGACGAGGTTCTCGACCGGCACGCGCACATCGGTCAGCCAGGTCTCGTTGACCTCGTAGCCGCCGTCGAGCAGCTTGATCGGCTTCACTTCAACGCCCGGCGTCTTCATGTCGACGAGGATGAAGCTGATGCCTTCCTGCTGCTTGGCAGTGGGATCGGTGCGGCACAGGAAGAAGCCCCAATCGGCGTGCTGGGCGAGCGTGGTCCAGGTCTTCTGGCCGTTGATGATGTAGTGATCGCCGTCACGCACCGCGGTGGTCTTGAGGCTGGCAAGGTCGGAACCTGCGCCCGGTTCCGAATAGCCCTGACACCACCACACATCGCCGCTGACGATGCCGGGCAGGTGCTTGGCCTTCTGTTCGGCATTGCCGAAGGTGTAGATCACCGGCCCGACCATCGAGACGCCGAAGGGCAGCGGCATGACGGTGCTGGCGCGAGCGTTTTCTTCCGACCAGATGTAACGCTGGGTCGGGGTCCAGCCGGTGCCGCCATATTCGGTCGGCCATGCGGGGACGGACCAGCCCTTCTTGCCGAGAATTTTGTGCCAGGCGAGGAAGTCCTCGCGCTCCATGTCCTCGCGCATCCCGAAGTCGGCGAGGTGCTTGGGATAGTTCTCGGCGATGAAGGCGCGGACTTCGTCGCGGAAGGCCTGCTCTTCGGCGGTGAATTCGAGGTTCATGGGCTAGCTCTCCGGTAACAGATTGTGCTTTGCCACGCCTCTTGTCATGCCCGGAGCACGGCGAAAAGGGGCAATTTGTTGCGAAATATGCGCCCGGTGCGCAGCAATTGCACGCGGTGCAACGCGCCGCTGCGTGTGAGGGCGCAAGCCGTAGCGTCGGGCAGCCTCGCTGCGAGCCGCATCCAGTGCCCCACGCGGTGCGCTTCACCACGCTGCGTAGATCAGCCCCGCCCCGAAAACGACCGAAAACGGGGCGAGCGCGCGCACCGCCACCGGCGGGATTCGCTGCGCCCACCACTTTGCGTAGCCGCTGTGCCAGGCCAGCGGAATCGCCAGCAGCACCAGCGAAGAGGCGGCAATGAACCAACCCGCGATCTCGAACAGCAGCGGCAGCTTCGAGGCCTCGGCGCGCAGGATCAGCGCCGCGCCGGCAATCAGGCGGGGCACCTGCTCGGACAGGTTCACGCGGTGCGAGGACGCAGTGAGGCTGAGGATGTGAAGCGCCTGAAGCGGCCGCAAGGCCATCATCACGCCGACAGTCACCAGCCAGCCACCTGCAGCGATCAGAACAAGCAGCGCGGCGAATTGCATGGCCGGATCAGGGAATGCGGTGCTCGCCGCGAATCCAGCGCACCGTGCCGCTCGATGCCCGCATCACCACGCTCTCGGTGGTCAGAATCGTCTGGCCGGTCGGCTTGCGGCGGCGCTTCACCCCGCCCAGCAGCGAGCCGTCGGTCACCCCGGTCGCGGCGAAGATGCAGTCACCCTTGGCGAGGTCTTCGAGCTTGTAGATGCGATTGAGGTCTTCGATGCCCCACTTGCGGGCGCGGGCCTTTTCATCGTCGTTGCGGAACACCAGGCGACCGTTAAACTGCCCGCCGACACAGCGCAGCGCGGCGGCTGCCAGCACGCCTTCCGGCGCGCCGCCCTGGCCCATATACATATCGATCGTGGTTTCCTCGTCGGTCACCGCGATCACGCCGGCCACATCGCCGTCACCGATCAGCACAACGCCGCAGCCGATGCTGCGCAGTTCGGCGATCAGCTCGGCATGACGCGGACGATCAAGCACGCAGACATTGATGTCCGACGGCTTCACCCCCTTGGCCGCGGCCACCGCCATCACGTTTTCGGTCGCGGACTTGGCAAGATCAATGATGCCTTCGGGATAGCCCGGGCCGACCGCCAGCTTGTCCATGTAAACGTCGGGCGCATTCAGCAGGCAGCCTTCTTCCGCCGCCGCCAGCACAGCGAGCGCGTTCGGCCCGGCCTTGGCGGTGATGGTGGTGCCTTCGAGCGGATCCAATGCGATGTCGATCTTCGGGCCTTTGCCCATGCCGACCTTCTCGCCGATGAACAGCATCGGGGCCTCGTCACGCTCGCCCTCGCCGATCACCACGGTGCCATCAATGTAGAGGTTGTCGAACGCCTTGCGCATCGCGGCGACCGCTGCGGCATCCGCCGCCTTTTCGTCCCCGCGCCCGATCAGCTGGGCAGCCGCAATCGCGGCAGCCTCGGTCACGCGAACCATCTCCAGCACCAGCACGCGCTGGATCGCGTTGTCGGCAGCGGCTTGTGCGGCGGCGGCGTGATCGGTATCGGTCGAGGAGTTCATGTGCAATTCAGCCCTTTGTCGCTCTGGTGCCCGCCACGTGGGGGGCCAGACCATGGATTGCCCCGGCGCATAAGCGGATGGAGACGGGTTTGTCGAGCAATGCCACGCGTATCGTGCCGGGTTTTCTCGGGTCGTTCTGGGCCATAGCGCTGCTGACAGCTGCGCCTGTGGCCGCTCAGGATGACAGCGCCGCGACACCCGCCGACGCGCCCCCGCCCGCTACCGAGCCACCCGCAGCGCAAAAGCCTGCCCCGCTCATCAACCTGATGGTCACCGTGCCGCGCGGCGAGGTCAATCAGGCGCAGGCCAAGGAATGTGTCGACCGCGCCGATGCAGGCGCGATCAGCGGCGAGATCGTGGTGTGCCGCGAGACTGGCGACGATGGCAGCAACGCGCTTTCGAGCAGCCGCGCCGAGGCGCAGAAGCGGTATGCGCAGGAAACAGCCTTCAAGGGCGCGCCGGCCCCGCCCGATCTGTTCGGCATCCCCGATAACGGCAAGGGCATCGGCTTTGGCGGAGTGCCGCCGCCAGCGGTGTTCATCGACGTCGAAGCCCTGCCCAAAGCCCCCGCCGGCTCCGATGCGGACCGCATCGCGCGCGGGCTCCCCCCGCTGAACGAGGACGGCAACCTGTCCGAAGAAGAGGAAAAGGCGCGGCGCGAGGCCGAGGGCATCAAGACAGTCGTGCCGCCGCGGCCTTCTTCCAAGAAGAAGAAGAACTAAAGCGGCAGGATCGGCAGCACCAGCGGCTCGCCGGTCAGGCTTTCCGAGCCTTCGAGCAAGGCGAGCGCGCGGGTGACGTTTGCTTCCTGCCCCTCGTGCGTCACCATCGCCACCATCACTTCGCCTTCGGCCTGCCCGCGGCCCTGCTGGATCAGGCTTTCGATCGAGACGTTGCCGTCACGCATCGCGGCGGTGATTTCGGCGAGCACGCCGGGGCGGTCTTTCACCATGAAGCGGATATAGGTGCGCTCGGTGCGGTGGCCGGGTTCGGCGGGCGGCAGCGCGGCAAGCTGGGCCACGGGGATCGAGAAGGGCGCGCCCACTTCGTCGCGGGCGATGTCGATCAAGTCAGCCGCCACCGCGCTCGCGGTCGGCCCGTCGCCTGCGCCTGCGCCCTGGAACAGCAGGCGGCCGGAGAAATTGCCCTCGGCCACCACCGCGTTGGTCGGCCCGTCGACCGCGCTCAGCGGGTGACCCTTGGCGACCAGACAGGGCCGCACGCGCTGGAGCAGGCGCGCGCCAGCCTCGGTCTCCTCGACATCCGCCTCGCCGATCAGCCGGATCACGAAGCCCAGCGCGTCGGCCTGCGCAATGTCAGCGGCGCGCACCTGCGTGATGCCGCTCACCCGCACGCCGGCAAAATCGACCCGCGTGCCAAAGCCGATTGCGGCGAGGATCGCCAGCTTGTGCGCCGCGTCCACGCCTTCGATGTCGAACGCCGGATCAGCCTCGGCAAAGCCCAGCCGCTGCGCGTCAGCCAACACCGCCTCGAAATCGGCGCCGGTGCGCTCCATCGTCGAGAGGATGTAATTGCAGGTGCCGTTGAGGATGCCGTAAACCTTGGTGAGCGCATTGGCGCTGGTGCCCTCTCGGAGCCCCTTGATCACCGGAATGCCGCCCGCGACTGCCGCTTCGAATTTCAGCGCAGCATTGTTGGCCTCGGCGATTTCGGCCAGTTCCAGCCCGTGATGCGCCACCATCGCCTTGTTGGCGGTGACGAGGCCCTTGCCTGCACCGAGCGCCGCACGCGACAGGGCGAGCGCCGGGCCGTCCGAGCCGCCGACCAGCTCCACCACCACATCCACATCATCGCGCCGGGCCAGCGCGGTCATGTCGTCTTCCCACGCGAAGCGGGCGATATCGACGCCGCGGTCCTTGCCGCGATCGCGCGCAGCCACCGCCACGACCTCGATCGGCCGGCCGGCGCGCGCGGCGATCAGCTTGGCATTGGTGTCGAGCAGCCGGATGACGCCCGCGCCCACCGTGCCGAGCCCGGCGATGGCAATGCGCAAGGGTGCAGGGGCAGTGGTGGTCAAGCGGCTCTCCATGATTCAACGGACAAGCCGCTTACCCGCCCTTAGCGCGCGGTCAAGCCTAGGAGGCCTGCGTGATCCGCCGCTCGCACGGGCCGAGCGCCTGCCGGACAAAGGCATAGTCGCTGGTCGCCAACCGCCGCGCCGCAGGATCGCGCGCAAGGTTGGCGTTGCTCGGCAGCTGCGCGGGCAAGCCGCAGGCGAGGCGATACCAGCGCAGCGTTTCGGGCGCAGGCGGGCGCGCCGCCGAATCGATGATCTCGCCCCACGAAACGCCCCACTGCACCTGCTGGCCCGGACGGCGCAGGATCGTGAGCGACACCGGCGAGCGGTCTTCGGTGGCGAGGAAGATCTGCGTCTCCGATTCGCCCGTCAGCGTGCCCGGCACCGCCAGCGCATCGCTGATGCCGGTGATCCGCGGCGGCGCGCCGGCGGGGGCGTAAAGTTCGGTCAGGATCGGGCGCAGGCGCGCTTCAAGCGCAGGCGTGTAGGCCAGCTGCGCGCCCGGGGCGACCAGCCGCACCTCGCCTGCCCGCCCTGCTACGGGATCGGCAAACAGCACGAACTGGCGCTTCTTGAGCTTGGGCACCTTGCCCTTGGCGTCCAGCGGCACGTCGACCAGATAGGCCAGCCCCGCGCCCACCGTGCTGCGCCCGGCAATCAGCGCCAGCGTGTCCGCTTCGATATAAAGCCGCGCGAATCCGGCAGCGAGGCCGGGTGCACGTTCGGGCGTCAGCAGCGTTTGCCTGCGAATCTGCGCAAGAATGACGAGGTCCGCAGCGTCAGATAGGGTCGCCAGATCGGCATAAGTCGGCCCGGCAGGTGCGGTTTGCACAGGTTCCGCAATCGTTTGTGCAAGGCCTGCAACAGGCATCATCGCGAGCCCAGCAAGGCCCAGCGACAAGCCCGCCAGCCGCTTGAAAAAAGGTGTTAAATTGCGATTAACCTGTTGCTGCATTGGTGCCGTTACCTGACCGTTTGTTGCGCGCCTTCTAGCAGGAGCGATTGGACATTGCGCGCAGTGAATCCGCCCTGAACCGATAAAGCGTTTGATTGGCTAGGGGTTGCCCGTTAAAGCCCCGAGGACTGGCCGAGCGGGATTGGGGACATACCCCGCGCGGGCAGTATGGTTTTGCCTTGTGAAGCTTCGTGACTTTGCGAATCAGATGCAAGGCGTGCCAGTCGGGGATGGACAGACGGGACATGGCGTTGCGGCGCATCCACTGTGGCATTTCCCGGCGTGGGAGGACCGAAATTTACGGGATCTGGCGTCCGGCAAGCTTGGCCGGGGGCTAGGAATTGTGCCGGGCCATTGCGCCCGGCTAGCATGGAGAGAAAGCGCTGGATGTCCTACGCTAGCCAACAACAAGGATTGACCGGCACCAAGCTCGTCGCACTGATTATCGCGTTTGCGATTGTCGGTGGGATCGGGGCGGTGATGGTCATCGGCCTTGCGATCAACGCCATCAAGAAAGAGATCGAGCGGGTCACTACCGTCGACATCGAAGAGCCGCCACCGCCCGAGGAGCCGGATGAGCCGCCGCCAGAGCAGCCGGAACAGACGACCCCGCCGCCGCCGGTTGCGCCTCCGCCGCCGATCAGCATTGCGCCGACTCCGCCGCAGATCCAGACGCAGCAGAACATTCCGCCGCCGTCCCCCCCGGCTGTGCGCATTCCGCCGCCAGCTCCGGTTGGTCCGCCGCCGTCGCCGCCGGCTCCCTCGCAGGCTCGTGGTGCACGCACCAAGAACGAGCGCAGCTGGGCGTCGCGGATTCAGGAAAACTACCCGGCCCGCGCTCTGCGCGAGGAAATCGAGGGCACCGTGGGCGTTCGCGTCTCCGTCACTCCCGATGGCCGTGCAACGGGTTGTTCGGTCACCGCTTCGAGCGGCTCGGACATTCTCGATGCGGCAGCCTGTGCGGGGATGGAGCGTTACGCGCGATTCGACCCGGCGCTCGACAATGCCGGTAACCCGACCACCGGTAGTTATTCGACGCGCATCACATACAAGTTGAACTGACGGATCAATCCGGTCTCGGCCTTGTTGGAAGGCCGAGACCACCAGGACAATTCTTTCAAGAGGACTACTCGCAATGAACCTTTACACCCTTGCCGCAGTTGCCGGCGAAGCGCCCAAGAACCAGTTCGGTTTCGTTGAAGCCATGAAGGAAGGCGGCCCGGTCGCCTGGTCGATTCTCGCCGTGATGATCATCATGTCGGTTGGCACCTTCTACATCATGTTCACCAAGCTGTTCGAACAGAACAAGGTCCTCAAGCAGTACAAGACTGTGCAGAGCAGCTTCTGGCGCGCAGCCAGCCTCAAGGAAGGCGCTGCCAAGCTCGAGAAGGACGGCGCATGGCGCCAGATCGCCGACGATGCGGTCAAGGCCCAGGAAGACCACGGCAAGATGACCGACGCGCTCGAATCGCATGACTACATGCACGGCACGCTCCAGCGCTCGGAAGATTCGATCAACTCGGTGCTCGCGGGCGGCCTGCCGTTCCTCGCCACCGTCGGCGCAACCTCGCCGTTCGTTGGTCTGCTCGGCACCGTGATCGGGATCTACCGCGCGCTGATCAACATCGGCATCGAAGGTTCGGCCTCGATCGACAAGGTCGCTGGCCCGGTTGGTGAAGCGCTGATCATGACCGCCATCGGTCTGCTCGTCGCTGTGCCTGCGGTGCTTGCCTTCAACTGGCTGCAGTCGCGCAACCGTCGGATCAGCCAGCTGCTCGCCGGCTTCTCGACCGACATCCTTGCCTACATCAACTCGAACGGCGCGGTGAAGCCGGCGGTGATGGCTGCTCCGGCTGCCAAGCCCGCTGCCAAGCCGGCCAACACCCCGGCCACCAAGGCCTGATCGCCATTGCCGCAGGGCGGCGGGAACGGCTGAAACAGTCCTCCCGCCGCTTGCCGATTGCCAGCCCTGCCTCGGCAGAGCGAAACAACCGGATCGCCCCAGGGCGAACACATGCAGTCATTGCTTTGACAAGGTAGGAATTCACAATGGCGATTTCGACGGGAGGCGGGGCTGATACCCCTATGTCCGACATCAACACCACGCCGCTGGTGGACGTGATGCTGGTGCTCCTGATCATCTTCCTCATCGCGGTCCCGGTGGCGATCCAGACGATCGAAAAGCTGAAGATCCCCGTGTTCGAATCGATTGAATCGAAGAACAAGGTGGAGAACCTCCAGCTCACCGTCAGCACCACCGACGCTGCTGGTCGCAGCGCCGGGGAGCCCGGCTTCGAGGGTGCTGCACGCACCGGGGAATGCCGGGTCTACTTCAACAACATCACCCCCGTGTCCTCGGAAGAGCTTTACGATCAGGCGTTCAACCGCCTCGATAACATCGTGAAGCAGGCGGGCGGCGTTGAAGCGATCATGGCCGATCCCGAGAAGATCCCGCAGGTGCACATCCGCGCTGACCAGAACGCCCCGTGGCGCTGTGTTGCCGGCACCATCTATAACGTTCAGGCCGCCGGCTATCCGACCGTCGGGTTCATTTCGAACCCGGTCGAGCCCGGCATCTGAGCCTGAGGAAGAGGAGTAACTGACATGGGTATGGCCGGAGGCAAACTCGACGGCGAACCGATGATGGACATGAACATGACGCCGTTGATCGACGTCTTGCTCGTGCTGCTGATCATGTTCATCATTACGATCCCCGTGGCGACCCACTCGGTCGACATCGATCTCCCGCAGGGCAACCCGCCGCCGCAGGACATTGTGGTCGATCCGGTGAAGAACAAGCTGATCCTGACCCAGGCCGACCAGATCCTCTGGAACGGTTCGGTGATCGATGCGGGCCAGCTCGTCACTCTGCTGAGCGACACCACCCGCATGGCGGTCGAGCCGGAACTGCAGTTCGAACCCGAACCGCTCGCCAGCTACGACATCACTGCCAAGGTGCTGCAGATCATCAAGCAGTCGGGCGTGACCAAGTTCGGCTTTGTCGGCAACGAACGGTACCGCACCTTCACCAAGTAAGGCCTATGTCGGCCCGATGCGGGCTTTGACCGAGGTTACAAACGGGGCGCTGCGAGCAATCGCAGCGCCCCTTTTGCATGGGGAATGGGGGGTGCGGGCGGCAATGTTTCACGTGAAACATTTCAGGAACAGAAACGCTAATCCCCCCCGTGCAGGTCATCACGTGGATCATCCGGCCGCATTGCCGCGGCGATCAGCCCCTCGGCTTCGAGCAACAGCTCATCATCCACCGCGCCCTGCGGCACCGCCTCGCGGCCGATCATCGTCATCACCGGCACAGCCAGCGGCGAGACCCGTTCGAGCGTCACGTGGACCAGTTCCCGCTGTGATCGCTCCAGCAGGTCGGCGAGCCTCCCCACATCGGTCATCCGCGCGCGCGCATCAGCCCAGGCGGCCTCGATCAGCAGGTGATCGGGCTCGTATTTGCGCAGCACATCGTAAATCAGATCGGTCGAGAAGGTGACCTGCTTGCCGCTCTTGCGCTGACCGGGATGCTGGCGCTCGACCAGCCCGCTGATCACCGCCACTTCGCGAAAGGCGCGGCGCAGCAGGTGGCTTTCGGTGACCCACTCCACAAACTCGTCCGTCAGAATATCGGGCGAGAGCAGCGGCGCAGGATCATCGACCGGCTTCAGCCCCCACACCGCAAGGCAATAATCATTTGCCACGAAGCCCGCGGGCAGCAGCCCGCGATCCTCCATCCGGCGGGTGATCAGCATCCCGAGGCTCTGGTTCGCGTTCCAGCCCTCGAAGGTATAATAGGCGGTGTAATGCTTGCCGCCATGCGGGAAGCTTTCGACCAGCAACTCGCCCGGCGCAGGCAAGCGGCTGCGGTAATCCTGCATCTCCAGCCATTCGCGCACATCATCGGGAAACCGCCCCCAACCCGCTCGGTCGGCCAGCATCGCCTGCACGCGGGTGGACAGATGCGTGGTGAGCGGCAGTCTGAGGCCGCCATAGGAGGGGATGGTGGCGGACTTTTTGGCGGCGCGCACCACCACGTCCATGTCCTTCACCCCTTCAACCTCGAGGCTCATCCCGGCAAAGAAGAAGGTGTCGCCGGGCGAGAGCTGCGCGGCGAACCGCTCCTCGACCTTGCCGAGGCTGCGGCCATTCTTGAAGCGCACGGTGAGCATCTCGGAATCGACGATGATCCCGGCATTCATCCGGTGGCGCTGCGCCTGATTGGGGTGCGCGAGCCGCCATGTGCCGTCACGATCGCGCACGATGCGCTGGAACCGGTCATAGGCCTTGAGCGCGTAGCCGCCGTTCGACACGAACCCGAGCACGCGGGCGAAGGTCGCCTCGTCGAGCCAGCTATAGACGAGGCTGGAGCGTATCTCGGCCAGCAGCGCGGCTTCGTGGAATGGCCCGGCGCAGGCCACCGCCATCACGTGCTGGGCCAGCACATCGAGCCCGCCGGGGCGGAACGCCTCGCCATCGCGCTGGCCTTCGTCGACCGCATCCTTGGCCGCCATCGCTTCAAGGAATTCGAAGCGGTTGCCCGGCACCAGCACCGCGCGGCTGGGCGTATCGAGCCGGTGCCCTGCCCGCCCGATCCGCTGGAGCAGGCGCGAGGAACCCTTGGGCGCGCCCATCTGCACAACCAGATCAATATCGCCCCAGTCGATCCCCAGATCGAGGCTCGCGGTGCACACCAGCGCGCGCAATTCCCCGCGCGCCATGGCTTCCTCGACCTTGCGCCGCGCTTCGACCGAAAGGCTGCCGTGGTGGATGCCGATCGGCAGGTGATCGGCGTTCTCCTCCCACAGGCACTGGAAGATGAACTCGGCCAGAAAGCGCGTGTTGGTGAAGACCAGCGTGGTGCGGTTGGCCTTGATCGCCGCGTAAAGCTGAGGGACAGCCCAGCGCCCGGCATGGCCGCCCCACGGCACGCGCTCTGCGATCGGGAGCAGGATCTCGACCTCGGGTTCAGCGCCCTCTTCTCCGATCACGAGCGCGGCAGCGGCGATCTCGCCTGCCTCGCCGGTTTGGGGCGCGAGCCATTCCTGAAAGTCGCGGGGATTGGCGAGCGTCGCCGACAGCGCCACCCGCTGCGCCTGCGGGGCGAGCGCATGGAGCCGCGCAAGGCTGAGCGCCAGCAGATCGCCGCGCTTGTCGGTGGCAAAGGCGTGCACCTCGTCGATCACGATGCGTTTGAGGCTCGCAAACAGCTCGGCGCTCTCGGGATAGGACAGCAGCAGCGAGAGGCTCTCGGGCGTCGTCAGCAGGATATGCGGCGGGCGCTCGCGCTGGCGTTTCTTGCGGTCTGACGGAGTATCGCCGCTGCGGGTCTCGACCTTGATGGGCAGCCCGATCTCGTCAATCGGGGTGAGCAGGTTGCGCTTCACATCCTGCGCCAGCGCCTTCAGCGGCGAGACGTAGAGCGTGTGCAGGCCATCCGGCGGCGGCACAACCACCGAGGGCGCAAAGTCGCACAGCGTCGGCAGAAAGCCCGCCAGCGTCTTGCCCGCACCGGTATCGGCCACCAGCAGCGCATGGGCGCCGGCGCGGGCCTGTTCCAGCATTGCGAGCTGATGCCGCCGCACCCGCCAGCCGCGCCCGGCGAACCACGCGGCGATTTCATGCGGGATCTGAGCAGGCGGCGCGGTCATCGATGCGACATGGAGCGCCGCGCGCCCGACATCAATGCCCGACGCTTTCCCCGCGTTCCAGCCCCGATGCCGCCAGCTGGGCGTCGATCTGTGCCAGCAGCCGCTCGAGCCCCTCGGGCGTTTCGCTTTCGGCGCGGGCGACCAGCACATCCTGTGTGTTCGAGGCGCGCAGCAGCCACCAGCCGTCGGCCGTGTTGACCCGCACGCCGTCGGTCGCGTTGACACTCTCGACCTCGGGCCCGGGCGCGGTGGTGAGCCTTGCGGCGATTTCGTCCATCGCCGCAAACTTGCGGCTCTCGTCGACCTGGAAGCGCATTTCCGGCGTGTTGAGCATCGGCGGGATCGCGCCGCGCAGTTCGGTCACCGATTTGCCCAGCCGCGCCGAAGCCGCCAGCAGCCGGACGCCGGCATACAGCGCATCGTCGAAGCCGTAGTAATCATCGGCGAAGAACACGTGGCCGCTCATCTCGCCCGCCAGCGGCGCGCCGGTTTCCTTCATTTTGGATTTGATCAGCGAGTGGCCGGTCTTCCACATCAACGGCTGCCCGCCGAGCTCGGCGACCCGGTCAAACAGCGCGCGGCTGGCCTTCACATCGGCGATAATGGTCGCATTCGGGCGGGTTTTGAGCAGATCTTCGGCATAGATCATCAAAAGCTGATCGCCCCAGATCACCCGGCCGGTTCCATCGATCGCGCCGATCCGGTCTCCGTCGCCATCAAAAGCCACTCCGAAATCGAGCTGCTTCTCAGCGACGAGGGCGCGCAAATCGACGAGGTTGGCCTCCACAGTCGGATCAGGATGGTGGTTGGGAAAATGTCCGTCAACTTCGGTAAACAGCAGATGATGTTCCCCCGGCAGCCGGGCCGCCAGCGCCTCGAGCGCGGGGCCAGCCGCGCCGTTGCCGGCATCCCAGCCGACCCGCAGCCCTTCGAGCGCATGGAGATCGATTCCGTCCAGTCCCTTGAGGAGGCGCTCGACATACTCGCCCATGATATCGCGCGTGGTGACTTCGCCCGTGCCGCTGGCGAACGCCCCGTCTGCTGCCAGTTTCCCGAGCTTGTGGATGTCGGCACCGAAGAACGGCCGGCCCAGAAATACCATCTTGAAGCCATTGTAATTGGGGGGATTATGGCTGCCAGTTATCTGAATGCCGCCATCCACCTGTTCGGCTGACGCTTCGGCATAATAGAGCATCGGGGTCGCGCTCAGACCGATCCGCACCACGTCGCATCCGCTCGCGGTGAGCCCTTCGACCAGCGCGTGTTCCAGCATCGGCGAGCTGACCCGCCCATCATAGCCGACCGCGACTGTCTTCCCACCAGCCTCGCGCAGCAGCGTGCCGAACGCGCGCCCGATCGCGCGCGCATCCTCCGCCCCCAGCGTCTCGCCGATAATCCCGCGAATGTCGTATTCGCGCAGCACGGTTGGGTGGAAGTGGTGATGCATGAGGGAGCTCTCCTTGCCGCTCAGGGCGCGGTTACGCGGATAACGGGCGGGAAAGCGACAACATTCGCGCCAACCTGCCAGGTTCAGGCCAAACCCCTGCCGCGCGATTGTGTCAATCCCGCGATGCTGCGTGGCTGCCCCTAGTCGAGGTTCCTGGCACCGGGCGACGGCAGCTCGTCGAGCAACAGATCGCGCGCGGCATTGGCTTCCTGCATCGCGGCATTGGTGCCGCCGATATCGGGATGCACCAACGCCGTCAGGCGGCGGTGCGCGGCGACGATTTCCTCGCGGCTCGCTCCGGCTTCCACTCCGAGCAGCTTGCGCGCGCGGAACACCGCCTGGCTGCGGGTGGAGGGCGCGCGCAGAAACTCCCACGGCCACTTGCCGAGCGCCCAGCGGCAGAAGATGCACACGGCTGCGATCAGCAGGAGATATTTCACGCCAGTTCCAGCTCGTTCTGCGCGCGGGTGAAATCAGGCAGGTTCAGCGCCTTCACCAGGTTGCGCAATTCCTGCCGCGCGACGAGGTGGCTGGTGCCGAGCTCCCCCAGATAACCCTTGTCGAGCAGCGTCAGGCCCGACGGGAACAGCTCGCGGTAGATCACGCGTTCGGAAAGCCCCTGCGTCACCCGGAATCCGACCCGCTTGGCCATCTCGGTCAGCGCCTTTTGCAAGCGCGCCATGTTGCGGGCTTCGACGTGGCCGGTGCGATTGCGCACCACGATCCAGTCCATCTCGGGGCGCTGGCCCTCGATCGTCATGCGGCTGCGCTTTAGCCGTGCCTCCCAGATGAGTTCGGCAAAGAAGCTCAGCTTGCGCACCTTGAAGGTCTCGGCATCAACCTGCCCGATGAGATCGAAATCGACGAAGCTGTCGTTCATCGGGGTCACCAGCGTATCGGCATTCTCCACCGCGATGCGGGCGAAGGGATCATCGCGGCCGGGATTGTCGATGATCAGGAAATCGCAGGTCGCCTCCAACCGGCTGATTGCGGCGAGCAGTTCTTCGGGCGTTTCTCCACGGAACACCTCGCAATCAGGCGTCGGCAAGGTCAGCTGGCGCTTTTCCAGCGTGGCGAGGCGGTTCTCGATATAGCGGTGCATGGTGCGCTGGCGCGGATCGAGATCGAGCGAAGCCACCCGTGCCCCGAGATAGGAAAGCGCCACCGCGACGTGCACCGCCGTGGTCGATTTGCCGGTGCCGCCCTTCTCGTTGGCGAAGACGATGCGGTGGGCCTTGCCGGGGATCCGCCGCGCAGGGGCAGTGCTGGCCATGATGATCGAAAACCTCTTGTTTCACGCTTTTGCCCCGCCGCGCGGCGGCTACGCTTCAAAAAGCGCAAAGCCACGGCTAGGGATGCCTCCGGTTCTAGTGGCAGGGGAAGGCCCGTGCAAATTGCAACGACCCGCGATGTGTTGAGAAATGCGGTGGCGGCACTGCGCCAAGACGGTGTGGGGCAAGGCAGAGGCCGGATCGCGCTCGTGCCGACCATGGGCGCGCTGCACGAAGGCCACCTGACACTGGTGCGCCGCGCGCGCGAAGAGGCCGATCACGTGGTCGCCTCGATCTTCGTCAATCCCAAGCAATTCGGCCCGAACGAGGATCTCGATGCCTATCCTCGCCAGCTGGCTGAGGATGCCGCGCTGCTGGAGGCCGAGGGCTGCGCGCTGCTGTGGGCGCCGACCGTCAGCGAGATGTATCCGGCGGGCTTCGTCACCAATATCAGCGTGGCAGGCGTGAGCGACGGCCTGTGCGGCGCCGCCCGGCCCGGCCATTTTGACGGGGTCGCCACCGTGGTGTGCAAGCTGTTCAACCAGGTCCAGCCCGATGTCGCGCTGTTCGGGGAGAAGGATTACCAGCAGCTCGCCGTTATCCGGGCCATGGCGCGCGATCTCGATCTTGCCCTGCCCTGCGCCGAGAGCATCATCGGCGTGCCGACGGTGCGCGAGGCGGATGGCTTGGCGATGTCGAGCCGCAACCGTTACCTCTCGGCCGAGCAGCGCGCTGCTGCCGCCGCCCTGCCGCGCGCAATGCGCACCGCGATCGCCGCGATCGAAGGCGGCGCGGATGTGGCAGGCGCGCTGGCGGCGCTGCAAGCGGAGGTGATCGCGGCGGGTTTTGCCAGCGTCGATTATGCCGAGCTGGCCGATAGCACGAGCCTCGCTCCGCTCACCGTGCTGGGCGAGACGCCTGCGCGCCTGCTCATAGCCGCGCGGATCGGCGGCACCCGGCTGATCGACAACATGGCGGTGAGCGCCTGACCTCAAGTCAACGCCAATATTGACGAGCGCCCCTGCATAGTGGCATTGGCGCTGCCGAGCGGGCGGGTATAGCTTAGTGGTAAAGCTCCAGCCTTCCAAGCTGGCTATGCGGGTTCGATTCCCGCTACCCGCTCCATTCCCCCAAACCTTGGCCTTTTAGCGGACGCCCGTTCAGCCAGCCTCGCGCCAGAAACGGCAGGCGTTCTTGCCCGCGACAAAGCTTGCCCACTTGTCGGGCTCCGCCAGTTTGCGGGCGATTTGGCCCATCACGTAGGGCGGCTCGCATTTCTGGTCGCGGGTCTGGCCGGGGCGGTGGGAATAGCCGCCCTTGTGCGCCACTTCGTGCACATAGGTCGCCACCAGCCCGCCCAGCGGCCGGTCCAGCCGGTAGCGGTTGAGCATGATATAGCGCTCGCCGGTGCGCTTGTCCGTGCTGCCCTCGTAAGCGAGGTTGCCAGAAAACTCGCTGCTCCAGCGTGCCTTCGCGCCGCCCCTTGTCTCGATATGCAGGCCCGCAAAGGCGTCGCGGACGGCCGCTGCGGCCTGTGCCGGATCAAACCCGCGCCAGTAGCGGTTCTCCTTCACCCAGCGCCTGGGCAGGCTTGCGTGAAAGGCAGCCAGTTCGGCGGCGAATTGCGGCGCGCTGACAATATCGATGGCGACGGGCGCGGCCGCCGCAAGCTTGGCGCGATCTCCGGCGGAAAGATGGCCGCCCCGGTCCACCGAAGCAAAGCAGATCGCTGCATTCTTGCCCGAGCCGCACAGGTGGCCAGGGGCAGGCTTGTCCGCCGCCGCCGCGCCGCTTGCCAAGGCAAGCATTGCAGCCCCCGCCAACGCAATGGGGAGCCGCCGCATCACTCAGGCCGGTAGCGCGAGGTGCTTGGCGCCGAACACCGATTGCCAACTCTCGATCTCGTCCACCACCGCCTCGTCGAGCGCGTGCATCAGGTCGGCGGCGGCAGCGTAGGTCAGCGCGGCCTCATTGCCCGACAGCAGCAGCGTGATGCGCGCCTCGATCTCGCCCAGCTTTTCCGCCGCCACCCGCGAGATCGCGGCGAAGCGTTCAAAGTCGCCGAAATAGCGGATCCCGGCGAGGTTCGCGCCGAGGGTCGGGAAGGCGACGCCGAAGAAGGTCAGCAACGGCGAGAGATCATCGGCCAAGGATTTGGGCAGCATCCCGGCCATCCCGCCCAGCTTGCACAGCAGATAGGCCGAGACCGAGGCGACCGCGAGCGCGAAGCAGGTCTCCGCCGCCCGGTCGAGCCCGTGGTGCACGGCCTCCAGCCGGTGGGCCTTGCCTTCGTGATAGGTCCGCTGGGCGCTGACATGGGGCAGCGCCACGCCTTGAAGCCCGGCGCGCAGATAGTCGCGGGTGAGGCGCGCATGCGGCAGGCCGACGGCGCGCAGGGCGTGGCGGGCGAAGTGCTCGGGCCATTCGGCACTGTCACCGCCGCCGCCCTTCCTCGGCCACCGCCCCGTTGGCCGTGACACGCCGAGCAGCAGCAGCCCGGGCGCGTGGCGCAGATATTCGGCGACGCGGCGCAGTTCGAACCAGCGCCGGTGCCACCCGCGCCGGGATCCGGCCGCGGTGAGCACGAGGATGCCGACAAGCAGCAGCAGCTCGGCCGCTGCGAAAACCCATTTGATCGCGCCAAGCCCGGTGGGCAGGAACAGGATGCCGGTCATCACCGCCAGCGCGGCGAGCACGAAGTTCACGCACATTCCGCTGCGATAGGCATCGGCAAGGCGGCTGGCGACACCATCGGCAAAGGCGAACATCGGCAGCACCTCGCCGCGCAGCCGCTCGGCCACCTGCGCATCGCCGCCGGGCATGGCGGTTGCTGCCGCGAGGAGGCCTGCGCCGCTGCCAGCCGCAATCGCGTCAGGCGCTTCGTAGGTGACACTGAGCGAGCCGAACGCCCGCGGCCCGCCGCCGAACACCCGCTCGATCCGGCGATAGAAGCCGAAGGCATGACTGCTGCGGCTGCGCCATATCTCGTGATCGAGCAGCGCCGGGCTCCAGCCTTCGGACACCACGGCGGCGCGGATGATCGCTTCGAGCCGGGCCTGATCGGGCGCGCCATCGCGAACCTGCGCGAGTTCTTCGGGGCGGGTGAGGATCGACCAGCCTTCAGGCACTGCGGGATCGATCAACAGCACCGGCGTGCCCATGGCGAGCGCGGCGGTGACGGTGTGGCCGGTGCCGCCGGGCAGATTGGCAATCTTGCCGTCCCACACCGCGAC
Source organism: Erythrobacter sp. (assembly GCA_023653115.1). Taxonomy (GTDB): domain Bacteria; phylum Pseudomonadota; class Alphaproteobacteria; order Sphingomonadales; family Sphingomonadaceae; genus Erythrobacter. The sequence continues at coordinate 9,631 of JAMNXO010000010.1, read as the reverse complement.
CACCAGATCGGTGCGCTCGATCATCACGCGGCCAGCCAGCGCGACATTGTCCGAGGCGAGCGCTTCATAGGCGCGGGCGGCAACGCGGTCATCGGGCGCGGCGAGACTGGCGAGCCACAGCGCTTCGACTTCGGCGTCGCGGTCAGCCAGTTCGAACAGGTGCGCGCGCGCGGTGATGTCGCGAATCGCAGCGGCACGCGCCTCGACCGCCGGGTCGGCAGCGGGCTTGCCCCGGCACAGTGCGGCGGCATCGGCGGTGGTTTCGGGATGCGCGTTGATCGCAAGGTTGAGATCGGCCCCGAACGGCAGCGGCACCACCAGTTCCCAACCCCGCGCCAGCGCAAGATCGGCGGCAATCTGATCGGTGCCGTCCACCAGCAGGCTGTGCAGCCGCGGCGTGCCGCGCGCGCCCGGCAGGCTGCCCGCGATCGTCTCGATGCGCGTGAACAGAGCGGTCAGCGCGGCGCCAATCGCCGGGCCATGGGCGCAAAACGAAGGGTTGCTGGCGCGGTGACCGGTGATGCCGAGCGCCAGATGCGGCTGCCAGCGTTCGGGGCGATGCCACCCGGTCTGTGCCGCGGAAAGATCGGAGGACTGGGACGGCATGGGGCAGATGGTCTCCTAGCCGCGCGGGCCGCAATCGCAGCCTGTCTAACCCCTTGGCGCAGGCCCTTACAAGTGCCCAGACGCAGGTTTGACGCGATTGGCACGAAAGCGCATTATGCGCATCAGACACAGAGCATAGACGCTGGGCGGGGGAGCGGAGCGATGCTGGTTCGGGCAGCCACAAGACTGATTCTATTGCTCGGCCTGGCACTGGCAGCGCCTGCCATGGCGCAGCAGCAGATCCCGCTCGACTACACCGATGCCAACACGATCGAGCGCGCCGATCCGGACAAGCCGGCCGACCTGCGCGCGCGCGAGGAGGCCGCCGCCCAGGCCGCCGAGGACGCTTGCGCGGCGCGCGATGCCGCGGGCTGCGCGGCGCTCGGCAAGGCCTATTTCCATGGCGAGGGCAAACCGCAGAACCGCCCTGCCGCCGAAGTGATTCTGCGCCACGCTTGCGACGCGGCCGATGCGGAAGGCTGTCTGTGGCTGGGGGCCCTGTTCTGGTCGGTGGGCAAACCCGAACCGGCGGAAGCCGCCATAGCGGCGCTCGAACGCGGTTGCCGGCTGGGTTCGCTCGAGGCCTGCGCCCGCGCGGCCGATGCAATAGAAAGCGGAACGGGCATTCGCGACGGCGATCAGGTCGCCGCTACCCAACTGCGCCGCGACGCCTGCGCCAAGGGCGGTGCCAGCGCCTGCCGTGCGCTGGGCATATCGCTGGAGCGCAGCGATGATCCTGCGACGCGCGAGGAAGGTCTGGCCCTGCTGGAACGCCAATGCCGCAGCGGCGACGGGGAGGCCTGCTCGCTCGCGCTCTCGCCGCTGCGCCAGACGATCCCGCCGCGCACCGCACTCGCCCGCGAAATGGCCGATCTGGGCTGCCGGGCCGAGGTGCCCTACCTGTGCCGCGAGTATGGCGACATGCTGTTCGCCGAAGCCAGCGGCCCGCCCGAAAGCCGCACCGCAGCGCTCGCATTGTTCGACCGCGCCTGCGCACTCGCAAGCCTGTTCTGCACCCTGCCCGAGCAGATCCGCGCCCGCCCCGCGCTGGTCAAGAGCTGCGGGCGCGGGGTGCAGGCCGATTGCATCGCGCTTGGCCGGATCTACAGCCTCGATCCCAACTCACCGCTGCACTCGCCCACCGAGGCCATGATGCTGCTCGGCACGGCCTGTGAGACGGGCGCGATCGAGGCCTGCAGCGCGGCAGTCAACGTGATCTACGATGCCGATAAACAGGTAACCCCCGATGATGCCGCGCAGATGGTGCGCTGGCACGAGACCGGCTGCACGGGCGGTTCGACCTTCGACTGCACGGAACTCGGCCGGATGCTGCTAAAGGGTGATCCCTTCCCATCCGATCGCGATCGCGGCTATGCCCTGCTCGCGCAGCTGTGCGAAGCCGGGAAGGAAGAGGTCTGCCGCACCCTCGACGAGATTTCGCAAGATGATCCGGACGCCCCGATATTCGTCGCCGACAGCCGCTTCAGTCCGCCAATCTCCGATGCCGAGGCCGAACTGCGCGAACGGGAGGAGCGCGAAAGACGGGCGGCCGAAGTCGCGGCGCTCAGAGAGCGAGCCTGCACCAACACCCGCGTCATACGCGATGGTGTGGTCTACACCGACAGGATCTGCTCGTCGATAGCGCGGATGATCAATGGCTTTACCGCGCGCCCCGGTCAGGCCCCGTGGCAGGCGCTGCTGTGGCGGCCTGCCGTGTTGAACGGACGCAGCCTTTCGGCAAGGGAGCGGGTGGAATGCGGCGGCGCGCTGATCCGCGAAGGCTGGATCCTCACCGCAGCGCATTGCGTGGTCGACAAGGACAAGAAGCCGCTGATCGGCAAAGGGCACCGCATCCGGCTCGGCGTCCACAAGCCGGGCGACGAGGAAGGCATCAGCTACCCGATCCTGCGGGCGATACCCCACCCCACCTATCACCAGCCAAGCCGCGCTTACGACATCGCGCTGATCCAGATTGATACCAGCGCCGCCAGCCGGTCTGCCTATCCGGGCAAGATTGCCCGCATCCAGCTCGATCCGCTGCCGCTCGGCCAGCGCCCGATCCGGGGCGGGATGCCAGTTTACACCTTTGGCTGGGGGCTGGAGAAGGTCGGCGGACAGGCGAGCGATGTGCTCAAGGGCGCCAAGATGCAGCTGGAAGATCCCGCCGCCTGCACGGCACGCACCAAGTTCCGGGGTGCGCTGCTGCAGGATGCGCTGCTGTGCGCCAGCGCGCCCGATCGCTCGCAGGCGTGCAACGGCGACAGCGGGGGGCCGCTGGTGACCTATGGGGACGGCAAGCCGACTGTGATCGGGGTGGTGAGCGCAGGAGACGAATGCGGGGCGACCGGCATCCCGAGCCGCTATACCCGCGTCGCCAAAGTGCGCGACTGGATCGAGGATGTGCTCGCCGGGCTCCCTCCGGAGCGGCGGCGGCGGTAGCAAGGCGGGCCCGGCACAAGGCGCCGGGCCACACCCTGTCAGTAGAGCTTACTCGGCGGCAGGCGCCGCTTCGGCCGAGGCGTCGCCAGCAGCCGGGGGAACCGGGTTGCTGTTGGTGTCGGTGCCTTCCGCAGCCGCAGCAGCTTCATCGAGCATCGCGTCTTCGGCGGGCGCGGCTTCGGTGGCTTCAGCGGTGGGCTCGGCGGCCGGAGCTTCGGCCGTCTCGCCCTTGCACGCAGCAAGGGTCAGCGCAGTCGTGGCGAGAACGCCGAAGGTCACAGTCTTCTTCATGTCCATTTTCCCCTATTACGCCCCCTATGGGCGATGCGGAGGTATCACGAGGCGAGCCGGGAAAGCAATTCCCCTAGCTTGGGCTCGCTGCGCAGCGGATCGAGCAGCACATCATTGGGTGCCAGCAGCATCCCCGAATCGCCCTTGGCATAGGCCTCTTCCAGCCGTGCCAGCGCCTCGGCAGTGCTGCCACGCTGGGCCAGCACCTGCGCCTGCTGGTAGAGCGCCGCATCGCCGAATTCAGCGCGCAGCCTGGCATAGTCCGCATCGGCCTGCGCGGTATCGCCCAGCCGGTGCGCGGCGATGGCCGTCATGGTCAGTGCGAATTGCGGCACGCGCTCCGCCTTCGCTGCCGCCCGCGCGCCGGCCGCATCGCCCTGCATCAGCCGCGCAATGGCAATCACGAACTGGGCGCTGGCGAGGCTCGGATTGAGCTCCAGCGCACGCTCCATCCGGGTGATCGCGCCCGCATAATCGCGCGCGAACAGGGCGATGAAACCGGCCGAACGGAACGCCCGCGCATTGAGCGGATCAAGCTCGATCACCCGCTTGATCATCTGCACCGCGACGTCATGCTCGGCGCCGTAGGAATAGAAGGTCGCCACCTGCCGCAAGGTATCAGCGTCGCCAGGCGCGAGCTTTTCGGCGGCGCGGTAATGCGGCATCGCGGCGGCGCGCTTGAGCTGGCCGTTGTTGAGCGCAAAGCCGAGCGCGAGGTGGCCCTGCGCGAGGCGATCCTCCAGAGTGATCGCACGCTCGGCAGCGGTGATCGCCTGACCAAACAGACTGCGCGCCTCGGCAGCATCGCTCGCGGTATTGGCAATCGCCGCCAGCATCGTCGATCGCATCGCGTGCGCGGCGGCATAGTCCGGATCATCCGCGATGGCGGCATCGAACTGCGCCAGCGCCGCGCGGTCGCTCTCCGTCCCGGCCGACAGCTCAAACAGAGCCTGACCGCGCAGGAAGGCTTCGTAGGCGGCGACGTTCTGCGTCCCGCCCACGGCCTGCTGCGCGTCGAGACTGCTACGCGCCTCGCCTTCGCCGACCGTCTCGGCGACCAGCGACAGCGCGACGGTTTCGGCAATTTCGGTCTGGAGCGCGAACACGTCTTCGAGCTGGCGGTCATAGGTTTTGGCCCAGCGCACCGTTCCGCCTTCGATCTCGACCAGCTCCGCCGAGACGCGCAGCTGCGTTTCATCGCGCTGGACCGAGCCGCGCAGGATGTGATCGACCCCGAGCTTGCGGCCGATGGCGAATTCGTCGTCACCCTCGATCGCGCCCGACGAGGTCGGCGCGGCCACACGCAGGCGGGGATTGCGGATCAGGACCGAACGCAGCTCGTTCGACAGGCCGTTGGAGAACCAAGCCTTGCTGACATCGCCGGTGAGATTGGCAAACGGCAGCACCACCATCGAGATCGCATCGGACCCGCGCGATCCCAGCAGGCCGGACTGCCATACCCCGATCAGCGCCACCCCGCCGACAAGGCCCGCGCCGCCGATCATCAGCGTGCGGCGCGATACCGCGAGGCCCGGCGCCGCGGCGGGCGAAGGCGGCGGCGGGACCATGAACGCCGCGGGCGCCGCAGCCTCGGCCCCGCCCTGTCCGGCGCGCTGGCGCACGGCGGCGAGGATGCGGCCCGCCAGCGGATCGCCCGGCGCGCCGTTCCATCCCGAAATGTCGAGCAGCTGGAACTGGCGGAAGCCGAGCGGCGCCATCGTGCCGTCGAGCGACAGCGGCACCAGGCACCCGCGCTCGCGCCCGCGCTGTGCCTCGTCACGCACCCAGTGCGAGCCGACCGAGGTCTGCGACCACAGCACGACTACGCAATCGTTGGTTTCGAGCGCGTTCTCGGTGGTGGCGAGATAGTTCTCTCCGCCCTCCAGCCGCCCGTCCCACCATACTTCGTAGCCGGCACCTTCCAGCAGGGCGATAACCGGGCGGGCGGACTCGAGATCGGTGCGCGAATAGCTCACGAAAACCGACGGCTTGCGCGGCGGTGACGCCTCGCTGCTATCCGTTGTCATTGCGCCGCGTTGCTCGTCCATACCCTAGTGCTACATTGAATCGCGGCGCGCCGCAAAGCCATCCCGCTCTTCCTCGACGAAGCAGCCCGGCGTGCCTGCGTGCGGGGCCTCGTAAGTCGCCCAGTCGCTGCTTTCGCTCGGCGCAGCGGGCGTGCCAGCAGGGCCGGGCACCGCGCCCTGCCGCAGCCGGTGCAGGTGTGCCTTGGCGATCATGTTGGCGGAAATCGGCGCGGTGACGAACAGGAACAGCGAAACGAGCACTTCGTGCGTGGTCCATTCGCCCTTCACCAGCTGGAACCAGATAATCGATCCCGCCAGCAGCGCCCCCAGCCCCAGTGTCGAAGCCTTGGTCGGCCCGTGCAACCGCTCCATCAGCGAAGGCAGGCGCACCAGCCCCCAGCTGCCGATCAGCGCAAAACCGGCGCCGAGCACGATCAGCCCGCTCGCCAGCCATTCGCCGAAGGTCGCCATCCCGCTCATTCGATGATGTCTCCGCGCAGCAGGAACTTGGAAAAGGCCACTGTGCCGACAAAGCCGACCAGCGCCAGCAGCAGCGCGGCTTCAAAGTTGCTGCCGTCACCGCCAGCGATGCCGCCAAGCACGATGATGCCGATGGCATTGATCACCATCGTATCGAGCGCGAGGATGCGGTCCTCCGGCCCCGGCCCCTTGATGAGCCGCCACAGGTTCAGCGCCAGCGCGAGGCCGAGCGCGGCAAAGCCGAAACCGAGCGCATAGGTCAGCACAGCGCCGCTCATACGAAGATCCTCGTCAGCCGTGTCTCGTAACGCGCCTTGACCTTGGCGACCTCACCCGCCGGATCAGGCGCGTGGAGCGCGTGCACCAGCAGATAGCGCCCGCAGGCAGAGACATCGGCGGAGACCGTGCCCGGAGTGAGGCTGATCGTCCCGGCGAAGACTGTGATCGCCTCGGGCGTGGCAAGATCAAGCGGGATTGTCAGCCAGGCGGGCCGCAGATCATGGGTCGGCTTGAACAGGATGATCGCGGCGACCTGAAAATTGGCGAGGATGATGTCGCCGATCACAAGGCCGCAATAGGCGATGCCGGGCAGGAAGCGCACGTGCGGGCGACCGGGCCACCAGGCGGCGGTAAACAGCGGCACCGCCAAGCCTGCCACCAGCCCCAGAAACAGGGTGCCGAAGGTGAGATCATTCACCATCACCATCCACACCATGACGAGCAGCGCCGACAGGCCGGGATGCGGGATCAGGCGGCTCATGCGGCGGCCTCCCCCAGCACTGCGCTCACCGAAGCGGCAGGATCGAGCACCTGCGCGGCGGCCGCCTCGGCATAGGCGGTGGCCGGGCCGGCGCCGATAGCGAGTGCGGCCAGCAGCAGCAGCGCGATGACCGGCGCGGCATAATCGGCGCGCGCGGCGGGCGACAGGGTGGGCGGCTGGGCAGCGGCGCTATCGCTCACCTTCCAGAACACCGCGCTGCCTGCGCGGGCAAAGCCGATCACGCCAATCAGTGTGGTGCCAAGGATCACCCCCCACGCCCAGCCCCATTGCGGCAGCAGCAGCGCCGATTGCAGGATCCACAGCTTGCCAATGAAGCCCGAAAGCGGCGGCAGGCCGGTCGCAGCGATGGCAGCGGCCATGAACATCAGCCCCGCGCCCTGACGGCCTGCGAAATCGGGGCCGGAGGCGCAGTTATCCGCCGCCCCCGCGCGCGCTCGCGAAACCACATCGGCGACCAGAAACAGCGCTGCGCCGGCGATGGTCGAATGGACGAGGTAATAGAGCGCCGCGCCCAATGTCGCCTCGTGCCAGCCCGCCACCGCAATCAGCAGGGTGCCGGTCGATGCGATGATCGCATAGGCCGCCTGTTCCGACAGGGTGCGCGCGGTGAACACCCCGGCAAAACCCACCACCGCTGTCACCAGCGCGGCGGGCCAAAGGTAGGGCGCAGGCGCCCATGCGGCGGCGCCTGCATTTTCGCCGAACACCTGCGGCACCACCCGGATCAGCGAGTAAACGCCGACCTTGGTCATAATCGCGAACAGCCCCGCCACCGCCGGGGTCGCCGCATCATAGGTGCGCACCAGCCACAGATGCAGCGGCACCACCGCCGCCTTCAGGGCGAACACGCTCGCAAGCAGCAATGCAGCAATCCGCAGAAGGCCCTGATCTTCCGGCGCTATTTCGGCAACGCGCAGGCCCATGTCGGCCATGTTGAGCGTGCCGGTGAGCGCATAGAGCAGTCCCAGCGCAATCAGGAACAGCGCCGAGCCGACTAGGTTCACCACCACATATTGCACGCCCGCCTTCAGCCGCGCCGCGCCTTGCCCGTGCAGCATCAGGCCATAGGAGGCGATCAGCAGCACCTCGAAAAACACGAAGAGGTTGAACAGATCGCCGGTCAGAAAGGCGCCATTGAGGCCCAGCAGCTGGAACTGGAACAGGGGATGGAAATGCCAGCCCTTGCGGTCGCTCGCCGTCAGAACCGCGTGTAGCAGCGCAATCAGCGCAAGCACGGCAGTCAGCATCAGCATGATCGCGGCCAGCCGGTCCACCACCAGCACGATGCCGAAGGGCGCGGCCCAATCACCCACCGCATAGGCACGGATGACCCCGCTATCGGCTTGGCCAAACAGCGTCACAGCGCAGATCAGCATGGCAATGGCAGAGGCAAAGCCCACACCCACCGCCCAGCCGGGATGACGCCGCATCAACAGCAGCGTGAGCGGTGCGGCCAGCGCCGGAATCGCAATCGGCAGGATCGGGAGGTGATCGGCAAAGGTCATTCGCCACTCCCTTCCACATCACCGGTCGGGACCGCATCGCCATCGACATGATCGCTGCCGGTCTCGAGGAAGCTCCGCAAGCTGAGGATCACCACGAAGGCCGTCATGCCGAAGGTAATCACGATCGCAGTCAGCACCAACGCTTGCGGCAAGGGGTCGGTGTAGTCGCTCAACCCCTTTTCCCAGATCGGCGGGCGGTTCAGCACCAGCCGGCCGCTCGCAAACAGGAACAGGTTCACCGCGTAGGAGATCAGCGTGAGGCCGAGCACCACCTGGAAAGTGCGGGCCCGCAGCGCGAGGTAGATGCCGCCCGCCACCAGCACGCCGATGCTGCTCGCCACGAGGAATTCGTAGGTCATGCCCCGCCCTCCTCATGGCCGCGCGCATGGGCGCGGGCGGCGCGCTGGGCGATGTGGCTCAGTTGCGCCAGCGCCAGCATCACCGCGCCCAGCACGGTGAGAAACACGCCGGTATCGAACAGCATCGCGCTCGCCAGCTCGAACTTGCCGATCAGCGGCAGGCTGAAATAGTCGAACCACGAGGTCAGGAACGGCGCGCTGAACACCATCGCCCCCAGCCCCGTCGCCATCGCCACCAGCACGCCGAGCGCGATCATCTGGTGTTCGCCGAAACGCCGCCGCCGGTCGCTCCAGTCAAACCCTGCGGCGAGATATTGCACCAAAAAGGCGATCCCCACCACCAGCGCCGCAATGAAGCCGCCGCCCGGCTGGTTGTGGCCGCGCAGGAACAGGTAGAGGCCCACGGTGAGCGTGAGCGGCAGGGCGATGCGGCTCGCCATCACCAGCATCATCGGGTGGCGCTCGGGCGAATGCGGCATATCCTCCTGCCAGCGTGCCAGCCGCGCGCCCGCGGCCCCGCGCGCGGCGCTATCGAGCAGCGCGAAGATGCCGAGGCCGGCAATCCCCAGCACGATGATCTCGCCCAGCGTATCGAAGGCGCGGAAATCAACGAGGATGACATTGACGACATTGGTGCCGCCCCCACCCGGCTTGGCATTGGCGAGATGGAAGGCCGAAATGCTCGCCCCGGCTTCGCGGGTGAGCATCGCCCAGGCCAGCGCGCCAAACAGCCCGCCGCCGAGCACCGCCAGCGCCGCATCGCGCCACTTGCGCGCGGGCGAGGACAGCAGCGGCGGGCTCTTGGGCAGGAGGTTAAGCGCGAGCAGCAGAAGCAGCACCGTCACCACCTCGACCGAGATCTGCGTCAGCGCCAGATCGGGCGCGGAGAAGGTGACGAAGGCAAGGCTGATGACAAGGCCGATCACGCTGACGAAGATCAGCACCCGGAACCGCTGGCGCGCATCGTTCACCACCGCTGCCGTCGCCGCGAACAACAGCGCCCAGATCGCGATGGCTGCGGGCGGCGCAGGCGTTCCGGGGCTGGTGCCGGTCAGCACGCCGCCGCCGGTCAGCGCGCCCTCGATCACCAGCGCGATCACCACTGCAAAGGTGGCAAACAGCATCCGCTGGAGCGAAGGCGTG